>NZ_JABEQF010000057.1 GCF_014174355.1 Gluconacetobacter azotocaptans | reverse complement strand
AGGAATTGCGGCGTCCGTCCTACCAGCCCCGCCCCATCGCGCTGGGGACCAATACCGACCCGTACCAGCCGGTCGAACGGACGCAGGGCCTGACGCGCGCGATCCTGGATGTGCTGGAGCGGTTTTCCCACCCGGTGACCATCGTCACCAAATCGGCGGGGGTTCTGCGCGACCTCGATATCCTGACCGCCCTCGCCGCCCGCAACCTGGTGCGCGTCAGCCTGTCGGTCACGACGCTGGACCCCGAACTGGCCCGCCGGATGGAACCGCGCGCCGCCACGCCCGCCCGCAGGCTGGAGGCCATCCGGACCCTGTCGGCGGCGGGCGTGCCCACGACCGTCATGGCCGCCCCGATGATCCCGGCGCTGAACGACAGCGAGATGGAGGCCATCCTGGCCGCCTCGGCCCAGGCCGGGGCGCGCGGTGCGGCCTATGTGCTGCTGCGCCTGCCGCAAGAGGTCGCCCCGCTGTTCGAGGACTGGATCGTCCGCCATTATCCCGACCGGGCGGCGCGGGTGCTGGCGCGCATCCGCGAGACACGGAACGGC
>NZ_JABEQF010000056.1 GCF_014174355.1 Gluconacetobacter azotocaptans | reverse complement strand
TGCATCGCCATCGTCCCGGCGTGGCCGGCCACCCCGCCCACTACGGCGCGGAAGCGGTATTGCGCGGCGATGGCGCTGACCACGCCCAGCGCGCGGTCCTCGGCCTCCAGCACCGGGCCCTGTTCGATATGGGCCTCGACATAGGCCACGATCCCGTCCCGCCGCCGGGCGGCGGCGAGCAGTTGCGCGATGTCCAGCCCGAAGGACGCCAGGGCCTCGGCCAGCGTCGTCCCCGCGCTGTCGCGCAGATCGAGGTCCTGCCCGTCCAGCGCGCCGGCGACGGCGCGGGTGGCCAGCATCGAGACCGGAAAGCGCGAGCCCTCCTCGTCGCCGAAGCCGATCACCTCCAGCGCGAAGGGAAAGCGCCGGCCGCGCGCGGCGAAGCCCGCCACCGCCTCGATCCCCAGCATCACCCCCAGCATGCCGTCATAGCGCCCGCCGTCGCGCACGCTGTCGACATGCGAGCCGATCAGCAGCGCCGGCGCATCGGCGGCCAGCCCTTCATAGCGGCCGAGCAGATTGCCCGCCGCGTCGATCCGCGCCGACATCCCGGCCTCGCGCATCCAGGTGGCCAGCCGGTCCAGGGTCGCGCC
>NZ_JABEQF010000055.1 GCF_014174355.1 Gluconacetobacter azotocaptans | reverse complement strand
CAGCTACACCGGCGGCACGACCATTGCCTCCGGCGCAGCGCTGAACCTGTCGGGTTCGGTCGCCGGAAATGTGGCTGACAACGGCACGCTGACGCTGGACGGCGGCGCGGTCGGCGGCACGGTGACGGACGGCGGCGCGCTGAACGTCACGGGCAACGGCGGCTCGGCAGGCTCGCTGGCCGGGACGGGTGCCGGCACGCTCAACGGCACGCTGACGCTGACCAACGCCGCCGACACCTACGCGGGGGCGCTGAGCGGGATCGGTGGGCTGACCATCGCAGGCGGCAGCGAGACGCTGACCGGCGCCAACAGCTACACCGGCGGCACGACCGTTGCCTCCGGCGCGGGGCTGAACCTGTCCGGTTCGGTCGCTGGAAATGTGGCTGGCAACGGCGGCCTGATCCTTGATGGCGGCGCCGTTGGCGGCACGTTGACGAACAGCGGCGCGCTGAACGTCACGGGCAACGGCGGCTCGGCTGGGTCCCTGGCGGGCAACGGCACTGCCAGTCTCAACGGCACGCTGACGCTGACCAACGCCGCCGATACCTACGCGGGGGCGCTGACCGGCACCGGTGGCTTGACCATCGCAGGCGGCAGCGAAACGCTGACCGGCGCCAACAGCTACACCGGCGGCACGACCATCGCTTCCGGCGCGGGGCTGAACCTGTCGGGTTCGGTCGCCGGTGCGGTTGCGGACGCCGGGACGCTGACGCTGGACGGCGGCGCGGTCGGCGGCACGGTGACAGATAGCGGCGCGCTGACCGTCACGGGCAACGGCGGCTCGGCCGGCTCGCTGGCGGGCAACGGCACTGCCAGCCTCGCCGGCACGCTGACCCTGACCAATGCCGCCGATAGTTTC
>NZ_JABEQF010000054.1 GCF_014174355.1 Gluconacetobacter azotocaptans | reverse complement strand
CTAGAGCATAATCTGATCTAATTGAGTCGTTTTTGGATTCCCATATTGGTCAAAATCTGATTCATCCTGATTGCCGGGATGGGGGCCGGCGATCATGACCCGAGCACTATCGTCTGATCTGCGGCGCCGAGCCATTGCTGCGGTTTCCTCTGGTATGACCCGCCGGGCGGCTGCCGAGCGCTTTGGTGTTTCCGCCTCCAGCGTGATCCGGTGGGTAGCGGAATGGCGTGCGAGCGGCCGGGAGCACGCGCTGCGGCAGGGTGGCGATCGTCGTTCCCATCGGATCGAAGTGTGGTCGGGCGTTCTGCTGGCTGCGATTGAAGCCAGGGCCGACATTTCCCTCATCGAACTGGCGGAGAAACTCGCTGCGGAACACGGGGTCCGCTTCGCACCGAGCACGATCTGGCGCTGCCTCGACCGTCACGACATGACCGTCAAAAAAAACGGCGCACGCCAGCGAGCAGACACGGCCCGACGTCGCAGCAAAGCGCGAGGCCTGGTTCGACAGCCAGCCTGACCTCGATCCGGCCCGGCTGGTCTTCATCGACGAAACCGCCGTCTCGACAAAGATGGCCCGTCTGCGGGGACGGTCACGTCGCGGCACGCGTTGTCGCATGCCTGTGCCGCATGGGCACTGGAAAACCACGACGTTCATCGGCGGATTGCGCCTGTCCGGCATGACAGCGCCGATGATGCTGGACGGCCCAATGACTGGGGAATGGTTCGCCGCCTATGCTCGCAAGGTGCTCGCTCCAACACTGTCGCCGGGAGACGTCGTCATCCTGGATAATCTTCCGGCACATAAGGGTGCCGAAGCGCGGGAGGCCGTGGAGGCAGTCGGCGCCCGACTGCTGTTCCTGCCGCCCTATAGTCCCGACTTCAACCCGATCGAGAACATCTTCGCCAAGATGAAGGCCTGGATCAGACGAGTGGCGCCCCGAACCCTTGATGCCCTCCAAGACGCGGTATGCAGCGCAATCGACGACGTCGGTCACAGTCAAGCCGCCGCCTGCTTTGCTGCCGCCGGATATGAACCAGATTGATCGGATTATGCTCTA
>NZ_JABEQF010000053.1 GCF_014174355.1 Gluconacetobacter azotocaptans | reverse complement strand
CCGCCAAGGCCGGTCTCCAGTTCCGCTTCGCTCCACCTCCGACCGACCTTGGCGACGGAGGTGCTTATGCACTAACAGTCACAGCGGACTACCCGGTGGGGGCTGCTCAATGCGGAAGCGAGGCGCGGTATCTGTGACGATTCCCTATCTGCCGTGCCTCGCGCAGATGGAGAAGGCGAATGTGACAGTATTCGAAGCTCTGGAAGGCAAGCGTCCTTCCTCCGGCACCGCGCAGAGCATTTTCTGGAAGGCCATGACGCGCCGGTGGCATGAGAGTATCATGACGAATATCGAGCGGAGCGGTCAGCCGGATCTGTTCCTGTGACGGAAGGGGCGGCCGAGGGGCCGCCTTCCACTTACCAGGCGCTTCAAAAGGAGCGGCGTGTACGCGTTCTGGAAGCGATGAGCGCGGCGGGGGTCTTCCCCCACGAACCCCTCGGCTTCCTGTTGCTTACCATGGTCGACGACCAGGTTGCGCAATCGGCCGCGATCGACTCCCTGCTCGAACGAACGGCCGCGAACGCCAACAGGCTGGAAGCGTTGTTGCCGGAAGTCCGTAGGGAAGCTGACGCCGAGATGAGAATCTTGCGGGAACAGACCGCATCAGCTCGTCAGCTGGCAGCTACGGTGAAGGTTCAGGTTGAAGAATATGGTCGCAACCAGGCCACCGTGATGACCGGCGCGGTTGTGAGGGAGACGCTGGAGAGCCTGCGTGAAGCCGTTTATGCGATGTGGAGGCAGGAGCTTCCGGCGACGGTGCAGGATCTGCTCTTCGAGTTCCGGTTTCGCTGGATCGTCATCGGGCTGCTGGTGATCCTGGCGGTTATGGGAATCGGGGCCGGCATCACGTATGAGGTGATGCGCTACCCGGAGCGAATAGGCCGTTACTGTCTGACGCGGATGATCGCGGACACGAAGGACGACGCGTTGTGGTGCCAACTGAACTGGCACGACGTCCGGCAAGGGGACCGGGGCAAGGCTGGGCTGTCGAGCAACCACTAGAGCATAATCTGATCTAATTGAGTCGTTTTTGGATTCCCATATTGGTCAAAATCTGATTCATCCTGATTGCCGGGATGGGGGCCGGCGATCATGACCCGAGCACTAT
>NZ_JABEQF010000052.1 GCF_014174355.1 Gluconacetobacter azotocaptans | reverse complement strand
GAGACCTGTGCGCGGGTAGTGGATTGCCTGCGGGAGGTGGATTTTCAGGGCTGCCGCTCCTTTACTTTTGGGCCTGGTGATGCGTGGGCATTGAAGATGCCCACGTCCGTTTTATTCCCCGACTACCCGGCGACGATATTGAGTGTGCGTCTGAAATTGTAGGCGATGGCCGTGAGGTGAATCTGGACGGCGGCCTTGGCGAGGCCGCGCCATCGCATGCGGCGCAGGCCATAGCTTCGTTTCCACGTGCCAAAAATCTTTTCGATCCGTCCGCGGGCACGATGGACCCCGTGGTTCCATGCATTCAGGCGTGCAAGCGTCTCCTTTTCGTCGCGTCCCCACATCCCCGTCGCCGCCACGCGGATGCTGCTGCCCCTGGCGCGCACGGCTTGACGGAAATGCGGTCCCCGATAGGCGCTATCGGCAAACACCTCGCCCTATTGTCCGGCAAGGCATCGGGACCCGCTCGACCATCATTGATGTTTGCCGGCGTGATGGAGATCTTCTCCACCAGCGCGGTCGTTGCGTCGGCACCCACATGGGCTTTGAAGCCATGAACGGCCTTTTTACCCTTGTGTTTGATCCAGCGCGCTTCGCTGTCCTGTTCCGTGTGCGACGCGATGATGGTCGCATCGACGATCGTGCCGATCTTGATCCGGATCGCCCGGGTTTTCAACTGGGCCGTGATGGCTTCGAACAAGGAGTGGTCGAGAGACCGACACACCAACAGGCGCCGGAACCGCACGAACGCCGTGCGTTCCGGTGTCGGTTCGTGAGGAGAAAAGCCGCAGAACCGGCGAAAGGACGCTCGATCGTCCCGGGCCTCGGCCAGCTTGACGTCGGACAGGTCATATCAGACCGCCAGGAGCATCGCCCGAAACATCGAAAGGGGCGGCCATGCGGGTTCGCCCTTCGTTGCAGGATACAGCGGCGCCAGCATCTCGGTGATCGGCTTCCAGTCGATCAGGGCTGCGATCTCGTCCAGCGATGACGTAGGCCGATCCGCGCGAGAGAACCCAAGACAATCCTGACCGATCGACCGATGCGCCATCACAGTCTCCAACGTCCAAAATCGAACGCCAGCGAATCATCAATCGCACCCGCCGTCCACTACCCGCGCACAGGTCTC
>NZ_JABEQF010000051.1 GCF_014174355.1 Gluconacetobacter azotocaptans | reverse complement strand
ACGATGCCGGACCAGATGAGCCAGAGCGGGCTGCACGCCTTTTTTCGATCGACGCTTGCCGAGCGCGATCCCGATGTGGCGGCGATGATCGGGGGCGAGCTTGAGCGCCAGCGCGACGGGATCGAGCTGATCGCGAGCGAGAACATGGTGTCGCAGGCGGTGCTCGAGGCGCAGGGCAGCGTGCTGACCAACAAATATGCCGAGGGCTATCCGGGGCGCCGCTATTACGGCGGCTGCGCCGAGGTGGACAAGGTGGAGACCCTGGCGATCGAGCGGGCGAAGGCGCTGTTCGGCGCGGGTTTCGCCAACGTGCAGCCGCATTCCGGGGCGAACGCCAACCAGGAAGCCTTCATGGCGCTGGTCAGCCCTGGCGACACCATCCTGGGCATGAGCCTGGCGGCGGGCGGGCATCTGACGCACGGGGCGGCGCCGAACTATTCGGGCAAATGGTTCCGCGCGGTGCAGTACGGGGTGCGGCACGAGGACGGGCTGCTGGATTACGAGGAAATGGAATGCCTGGCGCGGGCCGAGAAGCCCAAGCTGATCGTGGCGGGGGGCTCGGCCTACCCGCGGGTGATCGACTTCGCGCGCTTCCGCGCCATCGCCGACGAGGTCGGGGCGTATCTGATGGTGGACATGGCCCATTTCGCCGGGCTGGTGGCGGCGGGGCTGTATCCGTCGCCGCTGCCCCACGCCCACATCGTGACCAGCACCACGCACAAGACGCTGCGCGGACCGCGCGGCGGGCTGATCCTGACCAATGACGAGGCGCTGGCGAAGAAGATCAATTCGGCGGTGTTCCCCGGCCTGCAGGGCGGGCCGCTGATGCATGTGATCGCAGCCAAGGCGGTGGCGTTCGGCGAGGCCCTGCAGCCGGAATTCCGCGCCTATCAGGAAGCGGTGGCGGCGAATGCCCGCACCCTGGCGGACACGCTGCTGGTACGGGGCTTCGACATCGTGACCGGCGGCACCGACAGCCACCTGCTGCTGGTCGACCTGCGCCCCAAGAAGGTGACCGGCCGGGCGGCGGAACGCAGCCTGGAGCGCGCGGGCATCACCGCGAACAAGAACGCGGTGCCCTTCGACCCGGAAAAGCCGGCGATCACCTCGGGCATCCGCCTGGGCAGCCCGGCGGCCACCGCGCGCGGCTTCGGCGCCGACGAGTTCCGC
>NZ_JABEQF010000050.1 GCF_014174355.1 Gluconacetobacter azotocaptans | reverse complement strand
TGAGCAGCCCCCACCGGGTAGTCCGCTGTGACTGTTAGTGCATAAGCACCTCCGTCGCCAAGGTCGGTCGGAGGTGGAGCGAAGCGGAACTGGAGACCGGCCTTGGCGGTGCCGCCGTTTCCGGTGCCGGTGGACGGTAGCCGAGACGACTGTGCGGACGGACGGTGTTGTAATGGCGCCGCCAAACCTCGATCAGGATCCTGGCTTCGGCCAGACTGTAGAAGATCTCGCCGTTCAACAGCTCGTCGCGCAAGGAGCCGTTGAAACTCTCGTTGTAGCCATTCTCCCAAGGTGAGCCCGGTGTGATGTAGAGGGTCTTCACGCCGATCCGCCCGAGCCATTTCCGGACCGCGCCGGCGACGAACTCGCTGCCGTTATCGGACCGAATATGAGCAGGCGGTCCCCGCCAGATGAACAATTCGGCCAAGGCGGCCAGCACGTCCTCGTGGTTGAGTTTGCGGGCAACGATAAGTGCCAGGCATTCTCGGCTGAATTCGTCGATGACGGTAAGGATCCGGAATTTCCGACCATCATGGGTGCGTCCTTCGACGAAGTCATACGCCCAGACGTGGCCGGGATATTCCGGCCGCAGCCGAATGCAGGAGCCGTCATTAAGCCAGAGCCGGCCGCGCTTACGTTGTCGCTGAGGCACCTTGAGCCCTTCGCGTCGCCAGATTCGTTCGACCCGCTTATGGTTCACCGCCCAGCCGGCCGCATGCAGCAATGCCGTAATCCGGCGGTAGCCATAGCGCCCATATTGACTGGCCAGGGCGATGATATCCTCAGTCAGTGCCTCTTCGTCATCCGCCCCGCACGGCATCTTGCGCTGCGTCGACCGGTGCTGTCCCAGAACGCGGCACACTCGCCGCTCGGACACCGCCATCACGCTGCGAACATGGTCGATGCAGCGCCGTCGCCGCGCGGGGCTCAGAAGTTTCCCTTCGCCGCTTCCTGCAGGATGAGCTTGTCCAGCGTCAGGTCCGAGACCGCCCGACGAAGCCACGCATTCTCCTTCTCCAGTTCCTTCATCCGGCGAGCCTGATCGGTTTTCAGGCCGCCATACTCTTTGCGCCAGCGATAATAGGTCTGCTCGCTGACCCCAATCCGCCGGCAGGCTTCCGCAGCCGTCCCGCCCTGGCCCAGAACAATCTCGACCTCACGCAGCTTCCCGATGATCTCCTCGGGCTTGTGCTTCTTCAATGGCATCTGTCGTCCCTTCAGCAGTGAATTCCATCATACTCAATGGACCACCCGGAAGGGGGCACCTCA
>NZ_JABEQF010000049.1 GCF_014174355.1 Gluconacetobacter azotocaptans | reverse complement strand
ACCCCGGCGCTGGCGGCGGACCCCGCGATCGACACGGGCGACACGGCGTGGATGCTGGTCAGCACGGCGCTGGTGCTGATGATGACCATTCCGGGCCTGGCGCTGTTCTATGCCGGCATGGTGCGCAAGAAGAACGTGCTGGCCACGGTCATGCAGTCGTTCGCCATCTGCTGCATCATCACCGTGGTGTGGATGGTGGCGGGCTACAGCCTGGCGTTCTCGACGGGCTCGCCCTATCTGGGCGATTTGTCGAAGGCGATGCTGTCGGGCATCGGCGCGCATATCTCGAAAGGCGCCGATATCGGCTTCACCCTGGGGGCCGGGTCGGCCAACGCCACCGTGATGACGATCCCCGAGAGCGTCTTCATGATGTTCCAGATGACGTTCGCGATCATCACCCCGGCGCTGATCGCCGGCGCCTTCGCCGAACGCATGAAATTCAGCGCGCTGTGCGTGTTCACCGTCCTGTGGTCGCTGGTGGTCTATGCCCCGATCGCCCACTGGGTCTGGAGCCCGCTGGGCTGGGTCGCCGGCCTGGGCGCGGTCGATTTCGCCGGCGGCACGGTGGTGCATATCAACGCCGGCATCGCCGGCCTGGTCTGCGCGCTGGTCATGGGCAAGCGTCGCGGCTACGGCCAGGACGATCTGTCGCCGTTCAACCTGACCTATGCCGTCGCCGGCGCCTCGCTGCTGTGGGTGGGCTGGTTCGGCTTCAACGCGGGCTCTGCGGTGGGGGCCAACGGCCGCGCCGGCATGGCCATGGCCACCACGCAGATCGCCACCGCCGCCGCGGGGCTGGGCTGGATGGTCGCGGAATGGATCCGCACGGGCAAGCCCACGGTGCTGGGCATCATCTCGGGCGCCGTCGCCGGCCTGGTCGCCATCACCCCGGCGGCAGGATTCGTGCTGCCCGGCGGCGCGCTGATCCTGGGCCTGATCGCCGGCGTCGTGTGCTACTGGGCCGCCACCTCGCTCAAGCACCTGCTGGGCTATGACGACAGCCTCGACGCCTTCGGCGTGCACGGCATCGGGGGCATCGTCGGCGCGCTGCTGACCGGCGTGCTGGCCTATGGCCCGCTTTCGGCCACCGACGCCAACCCGTCCGGCGTCGTGGGCTCGTTCGCGCAGCTCGTCATCCAGGCCGAGGCCGTCGGCATCACCATCGTCTGGTGCGCCCTCGCCACCTTCGTCCTGCTCAAGATCGTCGACCTGACCATCGGCCTGCGCGTCACCCAGGACCAGGAGGTCGAAGGCCTCGACATGGTCCTGCACG
>NZ_JABEQF010000048.1 GCF_014174355.1 Gluconacetobacter azotocaptans | reverse complement strand
CACGGCCTCCAGCGCGCCCAAGGTCAGCAGCACCTTGTGCTTCATGGCGTTGTAGCCCATGGCGCCGATGCGCCAGATCCGCCCGGCCAGCGGCCCGAAGGCGGTGCCGATCTCGATCTCGAAATCCGCGCGCATCCGCGCCCGCACGCGCTCGCCATCCACGCCGTCGGGAATATGCACGCCGGTGACGTTGGCCATCCGGCAGGCGTCCTGCCCGTAGACGCTCAGCCCCATCGCCCGCAGGCCCGCCACCATCGCCCGGCTGGCCGCGCGGTGCCGGGCGAAGCGGGCCTCCAGCCCTTCCTCCAGCACGATCCGCGCCGCCTCGCGCGCGCCGTACAGCATGGTGGTGGCCTCGGTATGGTGGTTCAGGCGCTTGTCCGACCAGTATTCCATGATCATCGCCAGGTCGAAATAGTTCGAGCCGATGCGCGCCCGGCCGCCGTCTTCGCTGTCGTCGCCGCGGATCCCGGCCTCGACATGCCGGCGCGCCATGATATGGGCCGCCGCGCGGTCCGAGATGGTGATCGGCGACGAGCCCGGCGGGCCGCCCATGCATTTCTGCAGACCGCCGGTGACCACGTCCACGCCCCAGGCGTCGGTCGCCACCGCCATGCCGCCCAGGGTCGCGGTGGCATCGACATAGGACAGCACGCCGTGCCGCCGGCAGATCTCGCCCACGCCGTCCAGCGGCTGGGCCATGGTGGTCGAGGTATCGCCATGGATGCAGGCGAAGACCTGCGGCTGGTGCGCGACGATCGCGGCCTCGATCTGCGCCGGGGTGGCGACCTCGCCCCACGCGATGTCGATGGTGCGGATGTCCGCCCCGATGCGCTGCGCGATTTCCGACAGCAGCAGGCCGAACCGCCCGGCGCGCACGATCAGCAGCCGCGCCCCCGGTTCGACCAGCGACACCAGCGCCGCCTCGATCCCCGCCCGCGCCGTGCCGTCGATCAGGAAGGTCCAGCGGTTTTCGGTCATGAACACCCGGCGGTACAGCGCCATCGTCTGGTTCATGCAGGCGGTCATTTCCGGGTCGAACTGGCCCAGCATGTCCGCCGCCATGGCGCGCAGCACGCGCGGGTGCGCGTTCACCGGCCCCGGCCCCATCAGCAGCCGCTGGGGCGGATCGATCTGGCCGAAGAAATCCTGTGGCATGGCCCCGTTCATGGTCCCCGTCTTTCGTAACGCTCGATAAAATCGGTCATCGCCCGCAGGGCCAGCTCGACATCCGCGTCCCGCACCGCCTCGGCCGGGTGGTGGCTGATCCCGCCGGCGCAGCGGAGGAACAGCATGGACATCGGCGCCAGCCGGGCCATCACCATGGCGTCGTGCCCCGCCCCGCTGACCAGCACCCGGGGCGCGTCCTCGCCGGTGGCCGTGCGCACCGCCTGCCCCATCAGCGCCGTCAGCCCGGCATCGCAGGGCGTCGCCGGCAGGTCCTGCTGCAG
>NZ_JABEQF010000047.1 GCF_014174355.1 Gluconacetobacter azotocaptans | reverse complement strand
GGGTCCAGGGCCTCAGGCCCTGGTGGGGCATGGGGCAAAACCCCATGAAAAAGGGCGCCGGCCCTGATGGTTCCGGCGCCCCGATCGGTGATCCGCGGGGGGATCAGACCGAGTAATACATCTCGAATTCCGCCGGATGGGGCGTGTGTTCGAACTTGTAGACGTCCTGCCACTTGACGGCGCAGTAGCTTTCGATCTGGTCCTTGGTGAAGACGTTGCCGGCCAGCAGGAACTCGTGGTCGGCGGCCAGGGCCTCCAGCGCCTCGCGCAGCGAGCCGCACACCGTCGGGATCTGCTTCAGCTCCTCGGGCGGCAGGTCGTACAGATCCTTGTCCATGGCGTCGCCGGGGTGGATCTTGTTGCGGATCCCGTCCAGCCCGGCCATCAGCATGGCGGCGAACGCCAGGTAGGGGTTGGCCGTGGGGTCGGGGAAGCGGACCTCGACGCGCTTGGCCTTCGGGCTGGTCGCATACGGGATGCGGCACGAGGCCGAGCGGTTGCGCGCCGAATAGGCCAGCAGCACCGGCGCCTCGAAGCCCGGGATCAGCCGCTTGTAGGAGTTGGTCGACGGGTTGGTGAACGCGTTCAGCGCCTTGGCGTGCTTGATGATGCCGCCGATGTAATACAGCGCCTGGTCGGACAGGTCGGCATAGCCGTTGCCCGCGAACACCGGCTTGCCGGCCTTCCAGATCGACTGATGGACATGCATGCCCGACCCGTTGTCGCCATAGATCGGCTTGGGCATGAAGGTCGCCGTCTTGCCGTAGGAATGGGCGACGTTGTGCACGCAGTATTTGTAGATCTGCATGAAGTCGGCCGACTGCACCAGGGTGGCGAACTTGGTGCCCAGCTCATGCTGGGACTGCGCCACCTCGTGATGGTGCTTTTCGATCGGCAGGCCCATCTCGCCCATCGTCGTCAGCATCTCGGCGCGCAGGTCGCCCTCGCTGTCCACCGGGGCCACGGGGAAATAGCCGCCCTTGACGCCCGGGCGGTGGCCCATGTTGCCTTCCGGATAGTCCTTCAGCGAGGCGCCGGGGCCTTCGATGCTGTCCAGCTGGTAGGTGCCGTAGTTCGGACCCGTCCCGAAGCGGACGCTGTCGAAGATGAAGAACTCGGCTTCCGGCCCGAAGAACGCCGTGTCGCCCAGCCCGGTCGACTTCAGGTAGGCCTCGGCCAGCTTGGCCGTCGCCCGCGGGTCGCGGTTGTAGAACTGGCCCGTCGAGGGTTCGATGATGTCGCAGATCAGGATCAGCTGCGGCTTGGCCGAGAACGGGTCCATCACCGCCGTCGCCGGGTCCGGCAGCAGCACCATGTCGCTCTCGTTGATCGCCTTCCATCCCGCGATCGACGACCCGTCGAACATGAAGCCGTCGCGGAACGTGTCCTGCTCGATCGTCGAAACGTGCTGCGTCGTGTGGTGCCACTTGCCCCGCGGATCGGTGAAGCGCAGGTCCACCAGTTCCACCGAGTGTTCCTGGATCAGGCTGAACACCTTCGCGACAGACGCCGCGTCGGGGGAAGGGGGGGCCGCTGGGGCCGGGGTCGGGGCTTTTTTCGCCAT
>NZ_JABEQF010000046.1 GCF_014174355.1 Gluconacetobacter azotocaptans | reverse complement strand
GTCCACCAGTTCCACCGAGTGTTCCTGGATCAGGCTGAACACCTTCGCGACAGACGCCGCGTCGGGGGAAGGGGGGGCCGCTGGGGCCGGGGTCGGGGCTTTTTTCGCCATTCTCGGATGCCTGCCTATTGTGAAGCCGTACGATGCGGCCGGAAAACGGTTACGAAACTCTCGCCCCGTTGTCGAGGCGTCGGACGCAGCGACGACGTCGGCCGCCCCCTTCCCCACTCTCCCGATCCTGGCCGAATCGGCGGTGCGGGGGCGGCCTCCCGCCCCGCGCGGATCAGAATCCCAGGACGCCGTCCATGCCGAAGGTGAACATGCCGGTATTGCGTCCGTCATTGAAGGGGGTGGTGCCGTTGAGCGAACGGTCGAACCGGATTTCGGGGCGGATTTCGAACACCCGGACGCCGTGGCCCAGGTCGGGTTTGTACGTCACGCCCAGGGTCAACGCGCCATAGGTGGTGGGCGGGGCGAATTCCGCGGGAACGGTGGCCCCGGCGATGGCGCCCATATAGGCGGTGTTGTTGAGGAAGCTGACGACGAACTGCCCGGTGTTGTCGCGGTAGATCTCACCCCGGTAGTTGAAGGTCAGCGACGGCGTGACCTTGTAGCTGAGAAAGCTGACGAAGCTGTAGGTGTCGGCCCGAAGTCCGTCATCATGCAGGTAGTTGAATTCGCCCGTCACCGACAGCTTGTCGCTGATCTGGTAGGCGGCATTGATGTCGTTCCAGTACCGCATCTGGCCGTCAGCCCGCGACCCAAGCACCGCGATGGCATTTTCCGGACCGACCCGGCTGAGTTCGATGATGTTGAGCTTGCCGCCCGCCAGGCCGTTCAGGTTGAAGCCGAAGTAGCCCGCGGCTTCGTGATTGTTATCGCTTTTTCCGAAAGTCGTCTGGTTGCCGGTATCGACCCCGAACGTGACGTCGACGGTCGTGTTGACATGCCATTTGAACATCGCGCCGACATGCTGGAAGGGCACGGAATATTCGGACGTGTAGGCCAGCGTATAGAACGGCCGCGTCGTCGGATCGAGGGTTTCGACGCCCATCGGGGCCTGCAGGATGCCGGCCTGCATGTCCAGGCCGCCACTGGTCAGCCAGGGCAGATGCAAGTCGATATGTGCCTGCGCGGGAATGACCTGGTAGCGGTCCGAGATGGCACGGTCGGAAATGCCGAGCAGATGGTAGTACCGCGCATCGGACCCGTAGAGCCCTTCCAGCGTGAATCCGATCTGGTATTCGCTCTTGCTGGGGTCGATGGCCTTGGCAAGCGTGAATTCCAGCTGGTTGAGCTGGACCTGGTTCGCATGGTCGGCCAGGAAGTTGCCGAAATTGATGCCGTTGTCGGGGCGGGCGGGGTTGGCCATGATGCCGCCTTCGATCTGTCCCACCAGGGTCACGCCGCTGAGCCATTCTGCGAAGCCGGACTTGCCGGCCGAACTGCCGAACACCGCGACCTGGGCAAGACCTTCGGATGGAAGCAGAAAACAGCCAGCAACCAGAAAGAGAGAAAGACAGCCTGCGTTTTTACATATGATGTTGTTGATGTTGTGGACCGGCACGCTTCGTTTCCTCCGTCTTGGGGGACGGCGCGACCCGCCCCCGCGGAATATGCTGGATTGGACGTGACTGGACGATCGGTCAGCTGATGCGTTCGTCGTGCAGGACCATGTCGAGGCCTTCGACCTCCTGGTCCTGGGTGACGCGCAGGCCGATGGTCAGGTCGACGATCTTGAGCAGGACGAAGGTGGCGAGGGCGCACCAGACGA
>NZ_JABEQF010000045.1 GCF_014174355.1 Gluconacetobacter azotocaptans | reverse complement strand
ACCGCGCCGCCGTCCAGCGTCAGCGTGCCGTTGTCAGCCACATTTCCGGCGACCGAACCCGACAGGTTCAGCGCTGCGCCGGAGGCAATGGTCGTGCCGCCGGTGTAGCTGTTGGCGCCGGTCAGCGTCTCACTGCCGCCCGCGATGGTCAGGCCACCGGTGCCGGTCAGCGCACCCGCGTAGGTGTCGGCCGCATTGGTCAGCGTCAGCGTGCCGTTGAGCGTGCCGGCACCCGTCCCGGCCAGCGACCCGACTGTGCCGCCGTTGCCCGTGACGGTCAGCGCGCCGCTGTCCGTCACCGTGCCGCCGACCGCGCCGCCGTCCAGCGTCAGCGTCCCGGCGTTCGCGACCGCACCGGTCACCGAGCCGGACAGGTTCAGCCCCGCGCCGACATTGATGGTCGTGCCGCCGGTGTAGCTGTTGGCGCCGGTCAGCGTTTCGCTGCCGCCTGCGATGGTCAGCCCGCCCGTGCCGCTGGCAACGCCGCTGAAACTATCGGCCGCATTGGTCAGCGTCAGCGTGCCGTTGAGCGTGCCGGCACCCGTCCCGGCCAGCGACCCGACTGTGCCGCCGTTGCTCGTGACGGTCAGCGCGCCGCTGTCCGTCACCGTGCCGCCAACGGTACCGCCATCCAGCGTCAGCGTCCCGACGTTCGCGACCGTACCGGCCACCGAGCCCGACAAGTTCAACCCCGCGCCGGAAGCAATGATCGTGCCGCCGGTGTAGCTGTTGGCGCCAATCAGCGTCTCACTGCCGCCTGCGATGGTCAACCTACCGGTCCCGCTCAGCGCACCTGCGTAGGTATCGGCGGCGTTGGTCAACGTCAGCGTGCCGTTAAGCGTGCCACCGCCCGCCCCAGCCAGAGACCCAGCCGAGCCACCGTTGCCCGTGACGTTCAGCGCGCCGCTGTCCGTCACCGTGCCGCCGACCGCGCCGCCGTCCAGCGTCAGCGTGCCGTCGTCAGCCACATTTCCGGCGATCGAACCCGACAGGTTCAACCCCGCGCTGGAAGCAATGGTCGTGCCGCCAGTGTAGCTGTTGATGCCGCTCAGCGTTTCGCTGCCGCCTGCGATGGTCAGCCCGCCGCTGCCGCTGGCGACGCCGCTGAAACTATCGGCCGCATTGGTCAGCGTCAGCATGCCGGAAAGGACGGCGTTTCCTGTGCCCGCGAGCGACGCGGTCGCCCCACCGGTGGCAGCGACAGTCAGAGTTCCGTTATCGGTGAGGGTGCCCGCGAATGATCCGCTGGTCGTGTCGTCTCCAAGCTGAAGGCTTGTTCCACCGCCGGTCTGTATTCCGCCTGAATAGGTATTTGTCCCTGTCAGGATGAGGGTTCCGCTGCCTTCCATCAGTAGGGATCCTGTCCCTGAAATGTTGTTGGAAACAGTATTTGTCCCGACCGTATTGAAGATGAGAAGGCCGTTATCGGTAATAGCGCCCAAGAGTGATCCGTTGGTGGTGCCGTCTCCGAGCCGGAGCGCGGCGCCAGCATCAATGGTCGTGCCGCCGGTATAGGTGTTGATGCCGGTCAGCGTCTCGGTGCCGCCGGTGACGGCGAGTCCACCATTTCCAGTCAGCGTGCCCGAGAAGGTATCGGCCGCATTGGTCAGCGTCAGCGTGCCGTTGAGCGTGCCGGCACCCGTCCCGACCAGCGAGCCGACCGTGCCGCCATTGCCCGTGACGTTCAGCGCGCCGCTGTCCGTCACCGTGCCGCCAACCGCGCCGCCGTCCAGCGTCAGCGTCCCGGCGTCCGCAACCGCACCGGCGACCGAACCCGACAGGTTCAGCCCCGCGCCGGCCGCGATGGTTGTGCCGCCGGTGTAGCTG
>NZ_JABEQF010000044.1 GCF_014174355.1 Gluconacetobacter azotocaptans | reverse complement strand
ACCGAGCAGAAGTCAGAGGGGCAGCAGCAGGCGGGAACGGTTCCGACGCACGGTCGTTTTCCGCTGCTGGACCGGGTATCGTGCCCGGCGGACCTGCGGAACCTGTCGGTGGAGCAGCTGAAGCAGCTGGCCGAGGAACTGCGGGCCGAGACGGTGGACGCGGTGTCGACCACGGGCGGCCATCTCGGCGCGTCGCTGGGCGTGGTGGAGCTGACGGTGGCGCTGCACGCGGTGTTCGACACCCCGGCCGACCGGGTGATCTGGGACGTCGGCCACCAGGCCTACCCGCACAAGATCCTGACCGGCCGGCGCGACCGCATCCGCACCCTGCGCCAGCCCGGCGGCCTGTCGGGCTTCACCCGCCGCAGCGAGAGCGAATACGACCCGTTCGGCGCCGCCCACTCCTCGACCTCGATCTCGGCCGGTCTGGGCATGGCCGTCGCCCACCATCTGCGCGCCGAACACGACCCCTCGTACCGCGAGCGCAACGTCGTCGCCGTCATCGGCGACGGCTCGATCTCGGCCGGCATGGCCTATGAGGCGATGAACAATGCCTCGGTCGCCGGCCCCGGCGCCTCGCGCCTGATCGTGGTGCTCAACGACAACGAGATGTCGATCGCCCCCCCGGTCGGGGCGATGTCGAACTACCTGTCGCGGCTGATGTCCTCGCGCCAGTTCCTCGGCCTGCGCGACCTGGCCGGCAAGGTCGCCCGCCGCCTGCCCGAACGGCTGGAGCGCACCGCCAAGAAGGCCGAGGAATATGCCCGCGGCATGATCACCGGCGGCACCCTGTTCGAGGAGCTGGGCTTCTACTACGTCGGCCCCGTCGACGGGCACGACATGAACCAGCTGGTGCCGATCCTGCGCAACCTGCGCGACGCCGACGACAAGGGCCCGATCCTGCTGCATGTCATCACCGAGAAGGGACGCGGCTACCGCCCGGCCGAATCGGCGGGGGACAAGTATCACGCCGTCGCCAAATTCAACGTCGTCACCGGCGAGCAGAAGAAGGCCCCCCCGGGCCCGCCGAGCTACACCTCGGTCTTCAGCCGCGAACTGGTGCGCCGGGCGAAGCTGGACGACACCATCGTCGCCGTCACCGCGGCCATGCCCTCGGGCACCGGGCTGGACGCCTTCGCCCGCGCCTGCCCCGACCGCTTCTTCGATGTCGGCATCGCCGAACAGCATGCCGTGACCTTCGCCGCCGGCATGGCCACCGAGGGGCTGCGGCCGTTCTGCGCCATCTATTCCACCTTCCTGCAGCGCGCCTACGACCAGGTGATGCATGACGTGGTGCTGCAGAACCTGCCGGTGCGCTTCGCCATCGACCGCGCCGGGCTGGTCGGCGCCGACGGCGCCACCCATGCCGGGGCGTTCGACATCAACTACCTGGGCTGCCTGCCGGGCATGACCATCATGGCCCCCAGCGACGAACTGGAACTGCTGCACATGACGGCCACGGCCTGCGCGTTCGATGGCGGGCCGATCGCGCTGCGCTATCCGCGCGGCAACGGGCTGGGCCTGGCCCTGCCCGAGAAAGGGTCGGTGCTGGAAATCGGGCGCGGCCGCATCGTGCGCGAAATGGGCCGCCAGGCCGGGCGCGAGAAAGGCGGCATCGCCATCCTGTCGCTGGGCGCCCGCCTGGCCGAGGTGCTGAAGGCCGCCGACATGCTGGCCGCAGGGGGCCTGCCCCCCACCGTGGCCGACGCCCGCTTCGCCAAGCCGCTGGACACCGCGCTGATCGAGCAGCTGGCCCGCAACCACGCCGTCCTGCTGACCGTCGAGGACGGCGCCGAGGGCGGCTTCGGCGCCTACGTCATGCACCATCTGGCCCGCACCGGCCTGCTGGACACCATCCGCTTCCGCCCCATGACCCTGCCCGACCGCTTCATCGACCACAACACCCAGGACGTCCAGTATCACGAGGCCGGACTCGATGCCGCCGCCATCGCGCATACCGCATTCCATGCCCTGGGGATCG
>NZ_JABEQF010000043.1 GCF_014174355.1 Gluconacetobacter azotocaptans | reverse complement strand
CGCAGCTTCCCGATGATCTCCTCGGGCTTGTGCTTCTTCAATGGCATCTGTCGTCCCTTCAGCAGTGAATTCCATCATACTCAATGGACCACCCGGAAGGGGGCACCTCACACCCTTGCTCGCATCTCCACATAGGATTTCATTCAGAAAACAGGTGGCCGGTTCGGAGGGTGATAACCGCAAGTGCTTTTACGATGCTGATCGCAAAGCAATACTATCCTCAGGAATGGGAGGCGCTAGATAGCACCCTAGGAGAAAAATTTGCGGAGACATTAGATGGAATTCTTATAGCAGAGCGTCAAAATTGCCGGATTATTGGTGACGACTATTTCGCAGAATTGGAAGAACGAAGCTTCCATTTCGGTTGAAGCTTGATGCTATATTAACTGAGATCATGATGAGAATAGGTTTTTTTGTTTCCAGATGGTGATCCTTGACTTCGCCCCTTGGATGCCCCCGATTTGATTAAGGTCTTACCAATCAGAGGTAAACGATGAAGAGATTACGTTTCAACTAGAAGCATATTATCAGGATACTGAAAGAGCATCAGGCCGATGCGTTGGCGGCGGATCTGTACCGCCAGCATGTGACAGAAAGTCGGGCTCCAGATGAAGGTCATGAAAGCTTATGACCTTCGTCCGCTTTCAAGAAATTCGGCGATCATAATCGACGTCTATGATGAGGCGCGAGCAGCCCGTCTGAGATCAGCCCCATAGGGCATGGGCGCGCCATGCACCGCCAAGGCACCGATCCCGTCGCCGGGCGTCATGACCAACCGCCATCAGTCAGTATCTCCCGCCACTGCCGCTTACGTCCACGAACACCCGCCCTGAGCTGTTCCATTCGACGTCCCGTCTGATCTATCAAGACCCTGCCAGCATTTTTGAGATGCACCTTGGATCGGGGACATGGTACGATGACCGACGCCAGCAAGATTGCGTCCGCGCGGGAGAACGACACGGCCTCCGACCGTCTCACTCTGACGCTCCGCACGCGCGATCCCCGTCTGGTTGCCTTGGTCCGTCTTCTCGCCCGTCAGGCCGCCGACGACTATGTCAACGCCACGCGCAACCGCAGGAAGACCGGCCCGACAAAGTAAGGAGCCGCCCATGACCCGCGTCGCCCTGTATGCCCGGTATTCCTCCGACCACCAGCGCGACGCCTCGATCGAAGACCAGTTGCGGCTCTGCCGGGAGCACGCTGGGAAACAGGGCTGGACGATCGTCGACAGCTACACCGACCGGGCGATCTCGGGGGCCTCCCTGCTGCTGCGACCCGGCATCCAGGAACTGGTGCAAGACGCGCAGCGCGGCCGCTTCACCATCGTGCTGGCCGAGGCCATGGACCGGCTGTCCCGCGACCAGGAGGATATCGCTGGCCTGCACAAGCGCATGGCGTTTGCCGGGGTGCGGATCGTCACCCTATCCGAAGGCGACGTCACCCACCTGCATGTAGGCCTCAAGGGCACCATGAACGCCTTGTTCCTCAAGGACCTGGCCGACAAGGTCCGCCGTGGCCTGCGCGGCCGGATCGAGGACGGCAAGTCGGGTGGCGGCAACTCCTACGGCTATGACGTCGTCCGCCAGATCGACGATCGCGGCGATCCCATCCGCGGCAATCGCAGCATCAACGACGCCGAGGCCACCGTCGTCCGACGCATCTTCCGCGAGTTCGCCAATGGCCGCTCGCCCAAACGGATCGCCGTCGGCCTCAACGATGACGGCATCTCCGCCCCCACGGGCGGCGCCTGGGGCTTCACCACCATCAACGGCAACCGCCAGCGCGGCACCGGCATTCTCAACAACGAGATGTATATCGGCCGCCTGGTCTGGAACCGACTGCGCTATCTCAAGGATCCCGAAACCGGCAAGCGGGTCTCCCGGCCCAACCCAACGGACGCTTGGGTTATCCAAGAGGTGCCGGAATTGCGGATCATCGACCAGGTGCTGTGGGACAAGGTCAAGGCCAAGCAGAAGGCGATCAAGATCAATCGCGACACCGGCGACACCAACCGCCTGCACGAGCGCCAGCGCGGCAAATACCTGTTTACCGGCCTGACCAGGTGCGGCTGCTGTGGCGGCGGCTATTCAATGGTGTCTGGCACCCTGGTTGGCTGCTCTACTGCCCGCAACAAGGGTACCTGCGCCAACCGCATGAACATCCGCCGCGACGCCCTGGAATCCCGCGTGCTGACCGCGCTCAAGACCCATCTGATGGATCCGGAGCTATTCGCGGTGTTCTGCGGCGAGTTCACCCGTCGGATGAACGAGCAGCGGATCGAGGCCTCGGCCGGCATCAGCGCCGCCAAGGCAGAGCTCCAGCGCGTTGAGCGCGAGTTCGACACATTGATTGAGGTGCCCCCTTCCGGGTGGTCCATTGAGTATGATGGAATTCACTGCTGAAGGGACGACAGATGCCATTGAAGAAGCACAAGCCCGAGGAGATCATCGGGAAGCTGCG
>NZ_JABEQF010000042.1 GCF_014174355.1 Gluconacetobacter azotocaptans | reverse complement strand
CGGGGACGCGGTATTTTCGGGCGTAGTGCGGCTGTCGGGGTGGCTGATCCTTGTCCTGATGGGCGGGTTGATCGGGGTTCTGGCCTGGGGCGGGGCGCAGGCGTGGGCGGCGTTTGGCCCCGGCTTTGCGTGGACCGCGGTATGGAACCCGGTCAGCGGGCATTTCGGGGCGGCGGCGCCGGTGTTCGGCTCGCTGGCGACGACGGTGCTGGCGCTGCTGTTCGCGGTGCCGCTGGCGTTCGGCATCGCCTTCTGGCTGGTCGAGATGGCGCCGGCGGCGGTGGCGGGCCCGATCGGGATGGCGGTGCAGCTGCTGGCGGCGGTGCCGTCGATCATTTTCGGCATGTGGGGTTTTTTCGTGATCGTGCCGCTGATGGCGCGGCACGTGCAGCCGTGGGCCAACCATACGCTGGGGCATGTGCCGGTGCTGGGGGGGCTGTTCCACGGCGCGCCGTATGGGACGGGTCTGCTGACGGGCGGGCTGGTGCTGGCGGTGATGGTGACGCCGTTCGTCTGCGCGGTGATGCGCGACGTGTTCGTGGCGATGCCGCCGCAGATCCGCGAGAGCGCGTTCGGGCTGGGGGCGACGCGGTGGGAGGTGATGCGCAGCGTCATCCTGCCGTGGTCGCGTCCGGCGCTGGTGGGCGGGATCATGCTGGGGATGGGCCGGGCGCTGGGCGAGACGATGGCGGTGACGTTCGTGATCGGCAACGCCAACCGCATCGGCTGGTCGCTGTTCGCGCCGGGGAACACCATTGCGTCGCTGATCGCGCTGGAATTTCCCGAAAGCCCGGCGGGCAGCCTGAAGCTGTCGTCGCTGCTGGCGCTGGGGTTCATCCTGATGGTGATCTCGTTCGTGACGCTGGCGTGCTCGCGCCTGCTGCTGCGGCGGGGGGGCGTGGGATGAGGGACGTGCCGATGAGCGGGGGAACGGTCGGGGAGGCGCCCGGTGCGGGCTGGCGGCGCGGCGGGCGGCTGGCGGCGCGGCGGCGGCTGGCGGACCGCGTGGCCACCGGGCTGAGCGTGGCGGCGACGGCGGTGGTGCTGGTGGCGCTGGCCTCGATCCTGCTGACCCTGCTGGTGCGGGGGCTGCCGGGGCTGTCGGCGTCGCTTTTCCTGCGGCCGACGATGCCGCCGGGGTCGGGCGGGGGGCTGGCCAACGCCATCGTGGGCAGCCTGATGCAGACGGGGCTGGCGGCGGCGATCGGCACGCCGGTGGGGCTGCTGACCGGGGTCTACCTGTCGGAATACGCGCAGGACGGCCGGGTGGTGGATGTGGTGCGCTTCGTGTCGGACATGATGCTGTCGGCGCCGTCGATCCTGGTCGGGTTGTTCGTGTATATGGCGCTGGTGGCGCCGGTGGGGCATTTTTCCGGCCTGTCGGGTTCGGTCGCGCTGGCCATCCTGTTCGTGCCGGTGGTAGTGCGCACGACCGAGGACATGCTGCGGCTGGTGCCGCTGACCATGCGCGAGGCGGCCTATGCGCTGGGGGCGCCGAAATGGCGTGTGGTCTTGCAGGTGTGCCTGCGGGCGGCGCGCAGCGGCGTGCTGACGGGCATCCTGCTGGCGGTGGCGCGGGTGTCGGGGGAAACGGCGCCGCTGCTGTTCACCTCGCTGGGCAACATGAACTGGTCGCTGGACCTGGGGGCGCCGATGGCCAGCCTGCCGGTGGCGATCTACCAGTATGCCGGTTCGGCGTATGACGACTGGACGCAGCTGGCATGGACGGGGGCGCTGCTGATCACCACGGGGGTGCTGCTGCTGAACGTGCTGGTGCGGATATGGAGCCACCGGACGGGCGCCGGGGGATAGGAATGCGGGACATGATGGATACGGCGATGCATGAGGCAGCGGCGGCCGAGGCCGTGGCGCCGGCGCTTGCGGTGCGGGGGCTGGATTTCTGGTATGGGTCGAACCGGGCGCTGAAGGACATCACGGTGGATTTCCCCGCGCGCCGGGTGACGGGGATGATCGGGCCGTCGGGCTGCGGGAAGTCGACGCTGCTGCGGGTGCTGAACCGGATGTACGACCTGTATCCCGGCCAGCGGGCGACGGGCGAGGTGATGTTCGACGGCCGGAACATCCTGTCGTCGGACGTCGACCTCAACGTGCTGCGGGCGCGGGTGGGGATGGTGTTCCAGAAGCCGACGCCGTTCCCGATGTCGATCTACGAGAACATCGCGTTCGGGGTGCGGCTGCACGAACGGCTGGCGCGCGCCGAGATGGACGCGCGGGTCGAGGACGTGCTGCGGCGGGTGGCGCTGTGGGGCGAGGTGAAGGACCGGCTGGGGGCGTCGGCATCGGCGCTGTCGGGCGGGCAGCAGCAGCGGCTGTGCATCGCGCGGACGATCGCGACCCGGCCCGAGGTGATCCTGCTGGACGAGCCGACCAGCGCGCTGGACCCGATTTCGACGGCGCGGATCGAGGAGCTGCTGGACGAGCTGAAAAGCGAGTTCACCATCGCCATCGTGACGCACAATCTGCAGCAGGCGGCGCGCTGCGCCGACCGGGTGGCGTTCTTCTACCTGGGCGAACTGGTCGAGGTCGACAGCGCGGACCGGATGTTCACCGCCCCGCGCGAACGCCGCACCCA
>NZ_JABEQF010000041.1 GCF_014174355.1 Gluconacetobacter azotocaptans | reverse complement strand
ATGCGGATTATCGTAACGGGCGGGTGCGGGTTCATCGGATCGGCGGTGGTGCGCCGGCTGATCGGGTTCACGGGACATCAGGTGGTCAATGTGGACTGCCTGACCTACGCGGCGTCGGCGGCCTCGACGGCGGGGGTGGCGTCGGACCCGCGCTACCGCCATGTGCGGGCCGACATCTGCGACGGGGCGGCGCTGCGCGCGATCCTGGCGGCGCATCGTCCCGATGCGGTGATGCATCTGGCGGCGGAAAGCCATGTCGACCGGTCGATCGACGGGCCCGGCGCCTTCGTGCGGACCAACGTCGTGGGCACCTGCACGCTGCTGGAGGCCGTGCGGGAATACTGGTCGGGCCTGGATGCGGCGCGGCGCGCGGCCTTCCGCTTCCACCATGTCTCGACCGACGAGGTGTTCGGCACGCTCGGCCCCGGCGACGCCCCCTTCACCGAGGCCATGCCCTATGATCCGCGCAGCCCCTATTCCGCCACCAAGGCGGCGTCGGACCATCTGGTGCGGGCCTGGCAGCATACCTACGGCCTGCCGGCCTTCGTCACCAACACCACCAACAATTACGGCTTCTGGCACTTCCCGGAAAAGCTGATCCCGCTGGTGATCCTCAACGCCATCGCCGGCCGGCCCCTGCCGGTCTATGGCGACGGCGCCAACCTGCGCGACTGGCTGTTCGTCGACGACCATGCCGAGGCCCTGGTCCTGGCTCTGGAACGCGGCCGGCCGGGGGAGACCTACGCCATCGGCGCCCGCCAGCCCCGCACCAACCTGGACGTGGTCCGCGCCATCTGCCGCGAACTGGACGATCTGCTGCCCGACCCGGCCGGCCCCCGCGCGCGCCTGATCCACCATGTCCCCGACCGGCCCGGGCACGATTTCCGCTACGAGATCGACCCGTCGCGGGCCGAGGCCGCGCTGGGCTGGACCGCGCGCCACGATTTCGAAACCGGCATCCGCCGCACGGTGCGCTGGTATCTGGAACATCGCGACTGGTGGACCGCCCTGCAGGACCGCCATGACAGCGACCGGCGGCTGGGCGTCGCCCCCGCAGGGGTGGCGGCGTGAGCGCGCCCGTGAATGGCGCCGGAAACGGCACGGCAATCGAGCCTCCGATGAAGGGCATCCTGCTGGCCGGCGGGTCGGGCACGCGCCTGCATCCGATGACGCTGGCGGCCAGCAAGCAGTTGCTGCCCGTCTACGACAAGCCGATGATCTTCTACCCGCTGTCGACGCTGATGCTGGCGGGCATCCGCGACATCATGATCATCTCGACCCCCGCCGACCTGCCGCAGTTCGAGCGCCTGCTGGGCGACGGGTCGCATTACGGCGTGCGCTTCACCTATCGCGTGCAGCCCACGCCCGACGGCATCGCCCAGGCTTTCCTGATCGCCGGCGACTGGCTGGACGGCGCACCCTGCGCGCTGGCGCTGGGCGACAACCTGATCTTCGCCGACCATCTGGGGGTGCTGCTGCGCGCGGCGGCGCGGCGGACCGAGGGGGCGACGGTGTTCGCCTACCAGGTCCGCGACCCCGAACGCTATGGCGTGGTCGCCTTCGACGAGGACGGGCGGGCCTGCGACCTGGTCGAGAAACCCGACCAGCCGCCCTCGCACTGGGCGGTCACCGGCCTGTATTTCTACGATGCCCGCGTCGGCGACCTGGCCCGCCGGATCCGGCCCTCGCCCCGCGGCGAGCTGGAGATCACCGACCTCAACCGGATCTATCTGGAAGAGGGCTCGCTGCATGTCGAACGGCTGGGCCGGGGCTGCGCCTGGCTGGACGCCGGCATGCCCGACAGCCTGATGCAGGCCGGGCTGTTCGTGCAGACCATCCAGTCCCGCCAGGGCATGCTGGTCGGCTCGCCCGGCGAGGTCGCCTTCCGCATGGGCTATATCGACGCCGCCCAGCTGCGCGTCATTGCCGCGACCATGGGCAAGACCGAACTGGGCCGCCTGCTGCGGGACCTGGCGGACGGCGAGGTCGTCCGATGAAGACCGAACGGCTGGCCATTCCCGATATCGTCCTGCTCACCCCGCAGCGCTTCGGGGACGAACGGGGGTTCTTCTCGGAAACCTACAACGCCGCGCGCATGGCGGCGGCGGGGATGACCGCCGTCTTCGTGCAGGACAATCACAGCCTGTCGCGCCGGCGCGGCGTGGTGCGCGGCCTGCATTGCCAGGTGCCGCCCCACCCGCAGGGCAAGCTGGTGCGCTGCACGCGCGGCGCGATCTGGGACGTGGCGGTCGATGCCCGGCAGGGATCGCCCAGCTTCGGGCAATGGGTCGCCGCCGAACTGACCGAGGACAACGGGTCGCAGCTGTGGATCCCGGCGGGCTTCCTGCACGGGTTCTGCACCCTGACCGACGACGCCGAGGTGCAGTATAAATGTACCGACGTCTGGAACCGCGACTGCGAACGGTCGGTCCGCTGGGACGACCCGGCGCTGGGCATCGCCTGGCCGGTGGCGCCCGCCGATGCCGTCCTGTCGGACAAGGACGCCGCCGCCGCGCCCTTCGCCGCCGTGCGGGGCTGGTTCTGATGGCCATGACCCCGATCCTGGTGATCGGCCGGTCCGGCCAGCTCGCCACCGCGCTGGCGCGGTCCGGCCATCCCGGCCTGCGCTGTGTCGGACGGCCGGACCTCGATTTCGACCGGCCGGAGACGCTGGACATCACGATGGAGGGGGCGCCCGCGATCGTGGTCAACGCCGCCGCCTGGACGGCGGTGGACGCGGCCGAGGACGACGTGGCCGGGGCCGAGCGCGCGAACCGCGACGGCCCGGCCCTGCTGGCCCGGCTATGCGCCGCGCGCGGCATCCCGCTGATCCATGTCTCGACCGACTACGTGTTCGACGGCGCCAAGGGCGCCCCCTACCGCGAGGACGACCCGATCGCGCCGCACACCGTCTACGGCCGCAGCAAGGCCGAAGGCGAACGGGCGGTGCTGGCCGCCCATGACCGCGCGATCGTGCTGCGCACGGCCTGGGTCTATTCGCCGTACGGGCGGAATTTCGTGCGCACCATGCTGGACGCCGGGGCGAAGCACCCGACCCTGCGGGTGGTGGACGACCAGCACGGCAACCCGACCAGCGCGGACGATCTGGCCCGGGCGATCCTGGACATCGTGGCCGCGATCGGCGCCACCGGATGGCGCGACGATTATGCCGGGGTCTTCCATGCCGCCGGCGCCGGCGCCACCACCTGGCACGGCCTGGCCACCGCCGCGCTGGAGGACCCGGCACGCCGGGGACAGCCGATGCCGGACATCCTCCCCATCGCCACCGCCGACTGGCCGACCCCCGCCCCCCGGCCCCGGGATTCCCGCCTGAACTGCGACCGGCTCTACCGGACCTTCGGCATTCGCCTGCCCTATTGGCGCGACAGCCTCGCCCGCACCGTCTCGGCCCTCGTGGCCGACACCCCCACGCCCTAGAGCGGCC
>NZ_JABEQF010000040.1 GCF_014174355.1 Gluconacetobacter azotocaptans | reverse complement strand
CGGTCTGATCCCCCCGCGGATCACCGATCGGGGCGCCGGAACCATCAGGGCCGGCGCCCTTTTTCATGGGGTTTTGCCCCATGCCCCACCAGGGCCTGAGGCCCTGGACCCCTGATCACACCCGCGCGTGCAGGCGGCCCTCGCCGGCCAGTTCGCGCCGGGTGCGGTCCAGTTCCTCGCTGTAGCGCCGCAGGGCGTGCTGTTCGGTCAGCAGGCCCAGCACGATGCGGGTTTCCACGTCCTCGACCACCACCAGCGCGTCGCTTTCGGACTGTTCGAAGCGGGCGATGGCCTCGCGGACGTTCATCTGCGGCACCAGCATCACATCGCCGTAATGGGCGAAGCGTGCCAGATCGTCGCTTTCGCGGACCGTTTCGGCATACAGGTCGGGCACCTGCACCATGCCGGCATACCGCCCCGCCTCGTCCACCAGCACGCACCGCTGTGCCGAGCCCAGCGGGTAGTGATGCCGGGCGGCCTGGACCGTCGCGGTCTGGCAGATCGTCTTGACGTCGCGCCGCATCATCCGCCCGACCGTCAGGGTCCGGATCCAGCCGATATCCACCGCCGAACGGATCGATTCGCCCCGCAGGTGAAAGCGCCACGTCGCGAACGAATAGCCGAAGGTGCGCCGCACGGTCAGCGACGAGATGACCGACGCCACCAGCACCGCCCCCGTCAGCGGCAGGCTGCCGGTCATTTCCAGCGCCAGGAAGACCATCGTCATCGGTGCGCCGACAACCGCGACGGCCATGGCGCTCATGCCCACCAGGGCGCAGATCTCGCCCGAGAGGGGGGTGGCCGAGACCAGCGCCAGCCCGCCGCCGAACGCCGCCCCCGTCAGCACACCCAGATAGAGCGATGCGAAGAACAGGCCGCCGCGAAACCCGGCGCCGATCGACACCGACGACGCGACCGCCTTCATCAGCAGCAGGATCAGCGTCCAGCGCGCCGGATGCCCCTGCTCCAGCGCCACGCGCATCGCCCAGTGGCCCGAGGACATCACCGAGGGCGAGACCAGGGCCATCCCCCCGACCACCACGCCGCCCACGGCAGGGCGCATCCATGCCGGCATGCCCGAACGGCGGAACAGGGCCTCGGTCAGGGTAACGCTGTACATCAGCGCCACCCCCAGCAGGGCCGCGATGATGCCCAGGGTCGCGATCGGCAGGTAATCGGCCATCCTCAGGCCCGCCGGCAAGGCGACGACGACGCCCGGCGCCGCGCTGTGCAGCAGGCGCGTCACCCCGATCGCACAGACCGAAGCCAGCGCCACGGGCGCCAGATTGGCCAGCGAATAGGTGCCGATCACCAGTTCGAACGCATAGAACGCTCCGGCCAGCGGCGCGTCGAACGCCGCCCCGATCGCGCCGGCGGCCCCACAGCCGACCAGCAGGCGCAGATCCTCGCGCCGGACGCGGAACAGGTACCCGATGCGCGACCCCATGGCCGCGCCGATCTGCGAAAACCCGGCTTCCAGCCCGACCGACGCGCCGACGCTGTTGGACAGAACGGTCTGGACGGTGACGATGATGCTGTCCAGCATCGACATCCGCCCGCCATGCAGGGCGTTCGCCTCGATGGGGTCGACCGGCCGTCCGGGTGCATAGCGCGCCACGCACAGCCCCAATGCCCCCAGGACCAGCCCCCCCAGCGCGGGCACCAGCACCGCCCGCCAGGGGTCGATATGCGCCAGCCCCGAAATGCGCCCGTCGCCCGCGACCAGGAACAGGACCCGATGGGCCAGCAATGTCGTATGGGTCATGGCGCTGACCAGAACGCCGGCGGCGGCGCCCACGCAGGCCGCCAGCACCACCAGCCAGATCTCGTCCGCGCGGACCAGCGCCCGCAGCACCCGGGGCGCATGCGACGCACGGACGCCGCCATTCAGGCCGGCCCATCCCTCATGCCGCACAGACGGGCCGCGATGACGACGCAGATGGTTCAGCAGTCCGGAAGCGGAGGACGGCACGGCGGATCACTTTCGCGCAGCGCCCCTGCGGCGGGGCGCCCTTGCCGACTATTTGAAGTCATGTGCCGGTTCGATCAACTCAAATTACGCCATACCATCGTCCCGCCGGACGGATACCTCCCCGCCCCATTTCGTTGCCACCTTGCCCCCGCCCCTGCCGGAGAACGAACCCTTGCCCCCATCGCTGCCCCGACATATGCGCGCCGTCACGATCGGCGAACCCGGCGGGCCGGAGGTCATGGCCCTGACCGACCTGCCCCTGCCCGAACCCGGCCCGGGCGAGGTGCTGGTCCGCGTCCTGGCGGCCGGGCTCAACCGGCCCGACCTGATGCAGCGCCAGGGCCTCTACCCCCCGCCGCCGGGGGCCAGCCCGATCCTGGGGCTGGAAATCGCGGGCGAAATCGTGGCGACCGGCCCCGGCATGCCCGGCAAAACGGCCCCGGCCATCGGGACACGGGTGTGTGCGCTGGCCAACGGCGGGGGGTATGCCGAATATTGCGCCGTGCCCGCCGGGCAATGCCTGCCCTGGCCCGACGGATATGACGCGATCCGCGCGGCCGCCCTGCCCGAGACCTTCTTTACCGTCTGGTCGAACCTGGTCATGACCGCGCACCTAGCCGCGGGCGAGCGCGTGCTGATCCACGGCGGCAGCGGCGGGATCGGCACCGCCGCCATCCAGGTGGCCCGCGCGCTGGGGGCAGTGCCCTACGCCACCGCCGGGTCGGCGGACAAATGCGCGCAGTGCGTCGAACTGGGCGCCGAGGCCGCGATCGACTACCGGCACGAGGATTTCGTCGACCGCATCGCCGCCCTGACGGACAAGCGCGGGGTGGATGTCATCCTGGACGTGATCGGCGGCCCGTACCTGGAGCGCAACCTGCGCTGCCTGGCGCCGGACGGGCGGCTGGTCATCATCGCCCTGCAGGGCGGCGCCCGCGCGCAGGAGGTCGGGCTGGCGCGGATCATGACCCGCCGCCTGACGGTGACGGGCACGACGCTGCGCCCGCGCGATGGCGCGTACAAGGCGCGGATCGCCCAGGGCCTGCGCGAGACGATCTGGCCGTTGCTGGCAAAAAGGACCATCGCCCCGCTGATCCATGCCACCTTCCCCTTTGCGCAGGTGGTGGAAGCCCATAAGCTTATGGAATCGGGCGTCCATTCCGGGAAAATCGTCCTGGACATGCAGGCCGGCTAAGGTGAGGACCATGCGACCGTGCTGCTGAATGTCATCGCGCGTGGACCGGACGAGGCGGAAAGCACCGCCGCGGCGCGGCCGCCGATCGTCCTGCTCCATGGCCTGTTCGGGCGGGCGCGCAATCTGGGTTTCTTCCAGCGCCGGCTGGCCCGCACGCGCCGGACCCTGGCCGTCGATCTGCGCAACCACGGCGACAGCCCGCACGGCCCGATGGACTACAACACCATGGCCGGCGACCTGCTGGAGACCCTGGCCCACCATGACGCGCTGCCCGCGACGCTGGTCGGGCATTCGATGGGCGGCAAGGTGGCGATGACCCTGGCGCTGACCCGGCCGGGCATGGTGCACAGCCTGCTGGTCGCGGACATTCCGCCCGCCCGGACCGGCCACGGGCAGTTCTCGCTGGGCGAGCACATGCTGCGGATCGTCTTCCCGCCCTATCTGAACCGGGCCGAGGCCGACGCCCTGCTGAAACCCGACATCCCCAACGCCGACGTGCGCGCGCTGATGCTGCAGAACATCCGGCTGGGGGAAAACCCCGGATGGGTCATCGGCCTGCGCGAGATCGTCGATTCGATGACCAACATCGAAAGCTGGCCCTATATCCCCGAAGGCTATTCCTATCCGGGGCCGACCCTGTTCCTGGCCGGCGCCAATTCGCCCTACATCCGGCAGGAACATTACGGCGTCATGCGGCGCCTGTTTCCCAACTACCGGCTGGAACTGATCGAGAAGGCCGGGCACTGGCTGCATGTCGAAAACCCGACCCGCTTCGCCGCCCTGCTGGAAGATTTCACCGCGACGTACTGACCCGCGGGCGCGGCCTCTCAAGCCGTCATCGGATTCGCCCGCGCGGGCGGCTTCGCCTCGTCTGACGCACGCCACAGATACCATGCGGCGGCCGAACGATAGGGGCTCCAGGCCCGGGCAATGTCGGCCAGGGCCTTCGGCCGGGGTGCCGCGTCCAGGCCCTTGAGCACGCGCCAGCCGTCCCGCACCCCGAAATCGTCCACCGGCATCACGTCCAGCCGGCCCAGCGCGAAGATCAGCAGCATCTCCACCGTCCAGCGCCCGATGCCGCGCAGGGTCGTCAGGCGGGCGATCAGTTCGTCATCCGACAGGGACATCGCCTCGTGCCGGGAGGGGACGATCCCGGCCAGGCGGGCCGTGGCCACGCCCTGCATGGCCAGGATCTTGCTGGCCGAGAAGCCGCAGCCGCGCAGGGCGTCCACCGGCATGGCCAGCAGCGCGTCGGGGTCGGGGAACACCCCGCCGGCCAGAGTCATGAAGCGGCCCAGGATGGCCACGGCCGCCCGGCCGTGAAGCTGCTGGTGCGCGATGGCGTTCACCAGCGCCTCGTACGGCTCCTGCGCCGTGTCGACACGCAGGCGGCACGGGCCCGTGCGCGCGACCAGCGCCGCCAGGTCGGGATCGGCGGCGGACAGGGCCGCTCGGATGGCCCGGTCGAGATCGGGGGGCAGGTCGGCGATTGACATCCCGCCATGCCATCAGAGTTATGCTGGCAAGACAATCCTGTCGGTGGCAACATGCGGCCGGAGCCGGACGACGCACCGGCCCCGAACGGAACACGCCGCAGGCGATCACGCGGAGACCCCCGGCCTTTCATGACGGCGACACTCAGCCCTTCCTCCCGGTATCGCCATGCCGAGGAGCCCGTCCTGATCCCGCGCGTCACGGGAACGGGGCGCGGTTCCGGCCGGCCGGGGCGCCCCGCCCCGCCGGCCCGGCCGGACGGGC
>NZ_JABEQF010000039.1:0-2500 GCF_014174355.1 Gluconacetobacter azotocaptans | reverse complement strand
ATAATGGGTCAGCGAGTTTCTGTTTGCAGCGAGCTTAAGCCGGTAGGTGTAGGCGAAGCGAAAGCGAGTCTGAATAGGGCGACGAGTTGCTGGCAGAAGACCCGAAACCGAGTGATCTAGCCATGGCCAGGCTGAAGGTGCGGTAACACGCACTGGAGGGCCGAACCCACGCCTGTTGAAAAAGTCGGGGATGAGCTGTGGCTAGGGGTGAAAGGCCAATCAAACTCGGAGATAGCTGGTTCTCCGCGAAATCTATTGAGGTAGATCGTCAGGTGTTGACCCCGGGGGGTAGAGCACTGGATGGGCTAGGGGGGCCCAAAGCCTTACCAAACCTAACCAAACTCCGAATACCCGGAAGTTTAGCCTGGCAGACAGACGGTGGGTGCTAAGGTCCATCGTCGAGAGGGAAACAGCCCAGACCACCAGCTAAGGCCCCCAAATCGTGGCTAAGTGGGAAAGGATGTGGGGATTCCAAAACAACCAGGAGGTTGGCTTAGAAGCAGCCATCCTTTAAAGAAAGCGTAATAGCTCACTGGTCTAATAGAAACCCTGCGCCGAAAATGTAACGGGGCTCAAGCCACGTGCCGAAGCTGTGGGTGCACACATTGTGTGCGCGGTAGCGGAGCGTTCCGTAGGTCTGTGAAGGAGACGGGGTGACCCTCTCTGGAGATATCGGAAGTGCGAATGCTGACATGAGTAGCGACAAACAGTGCGAGAAACACTGTCGCCGAAAGTCCAAGGGTTCCTGCGCAAGGTTAATCCGCGCAGGGTGAGCCGGCCCCTAAGGCGAGGGCGAAAGCCGTAGTCGATGGAAACCGGGTGAATATTCCCGGGCCTGCCAGAAGTGACGAATGCAATATGTTGTCGGGTCTTAACGGATTGATCCGGCTTTTGGCGCATTCCAGGAAATAGCTCTGGCATATAGACCGTACCCGAAACCGACACAGGTGGACTGGTAGAGAATACCAAGGCGCTTGAGAGAACGATGCTGAAGGAACTAGGCAAATTACTTGCGTAACTTCGGGATAAGCAAGACCTGTCAGTGGGCAACCATTGGCAGGTGGCACAGACCAGGGGGTAGCGACTGTTTAGTAAAAACACAGGGCTGTGCGAAGTCGAGAGACGACGTATACGGCCTGACGCCTGCCCGGTGCCGGAAGGTTAAGAGGAGGTGTGCAAGCACTGAATTGAAGCCCCGGTAAACGGCGGCCGTAACTATAACGGTCCTAAGGTAGCGAAATTCCTTGTCGGGTAAGTTCCGACCTGCACGAATGGCGTAACGACTTCCCCGCTGTCTCCAGCATCGGCTCAGCGAAATTGAATTCCCCGTGAAGATGCGGGGTACCCGCGGTCAGACGGAAAGACCCTATGAACCTTTACTGCAGCTTTGCAGTGGCATCAGAGACATTCTGTGTAGGATAGGTGGGAGGCTTTGAAACCGGGGCGCCAGTTCCGGTGGAGCCATCCTTGAAATACCACCCTGACTGTTTCTGATGTCTAACCGAGACCAGTAAGCCTGGTCCGGGACCCTGCATGGTGGGCAGTTTGACTGGGGCGGTCGCCTCCCAAAGTGTAACGGAGGCGCGCGATGGTGGGCTCAGGTCGGTCGGACATCGACTGTTGAGTGCAATGGCATAAGCCCGCCTGACTGTGAGAGTGACAGCTCGATCAGAGACGAAAGTCGGCCATAGTGATCCGGTGGTCCCGCGTGGAAGGGCCATCGCTCAACGGATAAAAGGTACTCTAGGGATAACAGGCTGATCTCCCCCAAGAGTCCACATCGACGGGGAGGTTTGGCACCTCGATGTCGGCTCATCACATCCTGGGGCTGGAGCAGGTCCCAAGGGTTCGGCTGTTCGCCGATTAAAGTGGTACGTGAGCTGGGTTTAGAACGTCGTGAGACAGTTCGGTCCCTATCTGCCGTGGGTGTTGGAGACTTGAGAGGATTTGTCCCTAGTACGAGAGGACCGGGATGAACAGACCTCTGGTGCACCGGTTGTCGCGCCAGCGGCACAGCCGGGTAGCTAAGTCTGGACGGGATAATCGCTGAAAGCATCTAAGCGAGAAACCCACCTCAAAACCAGGTCTCCCCAAGGGCCGTGATAGACCATCACGTCGATAGGCCAGGTGTGGAAGCGCAGTAATGCGTGCAGCTAACTGGTCCTAATCGCCCAATAGGCTCACTCACACCGCCCAGGCCCATAAAGCCAGGGCAACACACATGCACAGCAATCATCCACACTCCATTCTCCCACTCTCACAACGCACCAACCTCTCACGCCCATCACACCCCACAACAAGGGTGGACTGGACGACCTGGTGGCCATGGCGGGGATTGATCCACCCGATCCCATCTCGAACTCGGCCGTGAAACGCCCCAGCGCCTATGATACTGCGTCTCAAGACGCGGGAAAGTCGGTCGCCGCCAGGTCTTCCAGTCCACCTTACACCACCGCGGGGTGGAGCAGCCCGGTAGCTCGTCAGGCTCATAACCTGAAGG
>NZ_JABEQF010000038.1 GCF_014174355.1 Gluconacetobacter azotocaptans | reverse complement strand
CGCAGCTTCCCGATGATCTCCTCGGGCTTGTGCTTCTTCAATGGCATCTGTCGTCCCTTCAGCAGTGAATTCCATCATACTCAATGGACCACCCGGAAGGGGGCACCTCACGGCGTCGAAGCAATCGTCGCTGAAGGGCGAATATGCGATCGGCGAGGAAATCGGTTATCGCCACTATTCCACCGTCAACGTCGCCGTCTCGCTGTTCAACTACAACATCACCAACAACCAGATCACCTCGTCGCAATATATCAATGGCATTCCCCTGCCATCGCCGATCGAGGCGGGCGGCAAGACGTCGCGCGGCGCGCAGGGGGAGATCGGCCTGCGCCCTTGGCACCATTGGAGCCCGTACGTGTCGGCCCAGTACCTGCACGCCACGACCGACAACAACATCCAGAAGGGCAGCGATTTCCTGCCCACGCGGGGCAAGATCGCGGTGCAGAGCCCAGAATTCGCGGCTGCCGTCGGAATCGCTTATGATGACGGATCGATCTTCGGAAACTTCAATTTCAACTATGTCGGATCGCAGTATTCCGCGATCATGGACGACGAGAAAGTCCCTGCCTACGAGACCGCCAACATCACGCTGGGCTATCGCATGCGTAAGCTATGGTTCGCGGAACATCCTCAATTCCAGCTGAACATCGTCAATATCGGTGCCAAGAACTACCTGTCCGGCGTGCAGAGTATTTCGACCAACGCCAAGCCCACGCGCGGTGTCAATGGCAGCACCATCGCGGGTTCGTCGCCCCTCTATCTCAGCGCCGGCGGCCTGGCCGTCGTCGCATCCCTGAGCACCGGTTTCTGAGAGTATTTCCAGGATATGAGACGCATGACGATTTCACGTTCCGTTCCACGCCTGTCCGCCATCATGGCGTCCACCGCGCTGGCCACCCTCGCGCTCGCACCCTCCGCCGTGGCCGCGCCGGTCGCCTGGCCCAGCAGCGAGGGCAGTGGGTCCTGTCCGGTCACCGAGGCGGCGGACGTGCCGGCCACGATGCGCGACGGCACGGTCCTGCGCGCCGACGTCTATACCCCGCGCACCCCCGGCAAGGTGCCGGTGCTGCTGATGCGCACCCAGTACGGAAAGGACGTGGCGCAGGTGCAGCCCTCACGCTTTCAATCGCCCGCCTGGTTCGCGTCGCATTGCTATATTGTCGTGGTCCAAGACATCAGAGGGCAGGGGAGGTCCGGCGGTACATTCTATGAATATCGCTATGACCGCGACGACGGTTACGACACCGTGCAGTGGGCGGCGGCCCTGCCCGGCGCGGACGGACAGGTGGCGATGTATGGCTCGTCCTATGTCGGGGCGACGCAATGGCTGGCGGCCACCGCGACGCCGCCCGCGCTGAAGGCTATCATTCCGTCCAATACCGGCGACGATTATTACGACGGCTGGAGTTACGAGGACGGGGCCTTCCGCCTGGCCTTCATCGAGCCCTGGATGCTGGAGACCATCGCGTCTAGCGCCGCCGCCAACCGGGGCGACAAGGCGCTGGCGAAGGCCCTGTTCGCCGACGGCAAGAACCCGTCGACCTGGCTGGCCTTCACGCCCTATGGCGCCTTTCCGCCGCTTCGCCCGGACAAGCCGGAGGTCGCGCCCTATTTCTACGACACTGTCGCGCATCCGACGCGCGACAGTTTCTGGGAGGTATTCCAGATCCGCACCCATTACGACCGCGTCAAGGTGCCGGTGCTGGCGTTCGACGGGTGGTATGATTCGTTCCTCAACGGTGCGGTCAACAATTTCAACGGCATGCGCACGTCCGGCGGCAGCGGGGAGGCACGTGCCCGGCAGCGCCTGGTGATCGGGCCGTGGGAGCATATCGGCTGGGGACGTCCCGATGCGGTCGTCAGCCCCCGGCTGAAGGACATCGGTTCGGTCGCCAACAGTCCGGTCAACGAACTGACCATCCGGTTCCTGGACCATGTGCTGAAGGGGCAGGCGAACGGCTTCGCCGACGGCCCGCGCGTCGATTATTTCACGATGGGCGAGAATCGGTGGCATACCGCCGCGTCGTTCCCCATCGCGGGCACGCACTATGTCACCTGGTACCTGGGCAGCGAGGGGCGGGCGAATTCGTCCATGGGCGACGGCGGCCTGATGACCGGAAAAACCCGGGGCGCGGCGGCCGATCATTTCGTCTATAATCCCGCGAACCCGGTTCCCAGCCTGGGCGGCCATTCCTGCTGCTCCTGGACGTCGGGGCCGCAGGGGCAGTTCGACCAGTCCGCCATCGAGCAGCGGCCGGACATCCTGGTCTATACTAGCGCGCCCTTGAAGGACGCGCTGAACGTCACGGGCCCGATCACGGTCGATCTATTCGCGACGACGGATGCCAAGGACACCGATTTCACCGCCAAGCTGCTTGATGTCGGGCCCGACGGGCGCGCGATCAATTTGAACAACGGCATCATCCGCGCCGCCTATCGGGAGTCGCTGAGCCATCCGACCCCGATCGTTCCCGGGCAGGTCTACGAATATCACATCAAGGTCTGGCCGACCTCCAACCTGTTCAAGCCGGGGCACCGGATCCGGCTGGAAATCTCGTCCAGCGACTACCCGCAATTCGCGCCCAACCCCAATACGGGGGAGTCGCTGGCCACCGCCCGGACGGCGGTGATCGCCAACCAGACGATCTGGCATGACGCCACTCACCGTTCGTCCGTCATTCTGCCGGTCCTGCCGGCTTCGGTCGCCGGCGAGGGGATAGACCACCCGCCGCAGGACTGAAAGGCCGTCTGGAAGTGCGCGCCGGCGGCGGTGCTTTCGTGAGTCCCACGGTCGGTCTCCTGGGGGGGGGAGGTTGTCAGGTCAGGCGTCGGGGGGGATGACAGGGACGCGGCGTATTCGCCGCCGGCGCCGGTCAGAGTCAGATCGCCGTAGCTTCTCACAACTAGGCCACGGGCGCGCAGCGCGCGTTCGGTCTGGCCGGCGGAACCGTGCATCAAGCAGCCGTCCGGCGGAACCGTGCATCAAGCAGCCGTGCTGGTGGTCCCGCGGTGCGCGGCGTTCGCCTTTGACGCGGCGATGCTTCACCTTTCCGGCTGACCCTACCGCTCTGGTCAGCTCGCCTCGATCGATAGAGCGCGCAGGCCGTATCGGCTGGGCCCGAAGTCGTTGATGGGTGACAGCGTGATATCGATCGAGTTGAGGCCAAGATTCAGGTAGTCATGGTAATCGAGCGACGAGTAGGCCAAGTTGCGGAGCGCGATCGCCGAAGTCGATTTCGCCGGAGCGATAGCAGTATGCGTGCATGATGGTTCTTTCCTTCGGGGGCGGCGTTAGGTTGTCAGGCGTGCGAACCGCTCGCCTGTTTCCGGGCATCCCGCAGAGCCGCCTGCATGGCCAGCCGGGTCGGATCGTTGTCATCGCGCCACAGGGCGTTGCGAACGATGCGCTCCAGGTCCGCCTTGCGCTGCTTGGACACGCGCGGCGGACAGATGGACTGCATATTGCGAAGTGCCTCAACCAGCACTGGCTTGCTGTCCATCATGAGGCGAGAGGCCCGACGGTTCTCGCGATGCTCGAAGCGGGTCATAGTCGTTCTCCGGGGTTAGGTGGACGCGACCAGGGCCGCGCTGCCGGCAGCGGTCAGCGCCGCATTCTTTCCGTTCTCATTTGTGGTCCAGGCGGCCAAGCCCAGGGCGATCACGCGGCCCACAACGCTCGGGTGGATCGGACCCATGATGCGCCACGAGGCATACCCCGTGTTCCTCATCGTGACGGTTCCCTGTTGGATGGCAGCAAGCGCCTTCTTCTGATTCTCGGTCAGCGTCATCGCTGCGGTTCTCCGGGGTTAGGTGGACTTTGGAAGGGTGTCTTCGAACCGCTCATGTTGAGCGCCTTCCAGGACCACATTTCCGACGTTCACGCAGTCGAGGACGGCCAGGCGCAGCGCGATGTTATTGCCGCGGCCGAGCTGGTTCATGAGCCAGCCGACACAATGTGCTTCCTGGCCATCAGGATGATGTTCATGGCACGCCATCACTCGCAGCGGGATCCGACCGTACACCGTGGACAGATTACCCACTTCGTTAGCGATTGTGCCGACAAGTTCGCGATGCTTGGTCTCACAGTAGCCATGCGGGATTTCATGCGGATCAGTAGAGACCTTCCAGGGGCATTTCGCGCACTGACGTACTCGCTTCAGTTTCCACGTCATCGGGGACCTCTCTCCTTTGCGATCGTCGAGCCGCTGCCTTTCCAGACGTCATGAAAATCCCGGCGCAGATGGGCCCAGCACGCGGCCTCGCGCACGCGCGTGGCGCCGGTCGCATCGGGTTTGTAAAGTTCCTTGAACCCGGCATAGGCGTCCGCCTGGAGAATACCCGAGAAATTCGCCAGATGGGTCTGAGGATTGATCCCCTTGCGGTCGGGAGAGAACCAGTAGGCAACCGCCGGCGGATCGTCACCGCCCCAGGCGCGCGGGTCGCGCAGATAGGTCCAGATCCGGCCCTCCTTGACGCCGCGCGGCTTGCCGGCCTGACGCAGGCGAGGATCCAGAACCTGGATCGGGATGTCATCAGCATGGAGATGATCGGACGCCGTCACCGTCTGGCGGATCAGCGTGGCCAGCGGGCGGAGCACGGCGACCGCCTGGCCGCACCAGTCGATCAGGGTCGAGCGGGGAATGTCGACACCCTGACGGGCAAAGATCTCGCTTTGCCGGTAGAGCGGCAAGTGATCATCGAATTTCGAGACCAGGATGTGGGCCAGCAGGCCGGGACCGGCCATGCCACGCGGCACGGGGCGGGCTGGCGCTTCCGGTTGCACCATCGTCCCGCAATGCCGGCAGGATTTCTTCAGCCGCGTGGTCTCGATGACTGTCAGCTTCGCCGCGATAAATTCGAGGATTTCGGCGACATCCTCGCCTACGAGGCGCAGGGGACCGCCGCAGGCGGGACAACTCTCGCCAGGGTCGAGCACGATGCGCTCGCGAATCACAGGACGCTCGTGCTGTCACGTCATCGAATCGGAGTTCAGTGGATCTGCTCTAGATCTTGCAGATTATTCCTATTATGTCGAGAAAATCATAGCTACAATCGACGCTAGAGGAAAAGCCATTACAATAAATATCGAACCCTCACCCGCCTATTATTCCAAAATAATAAATGTGTTAAAAATAAATAAAATGCATACAGACATTCCCATAAATACCATTCACCAAGATGGCCATATAATTTCTATAGTGCGATTCAAATATCAAATACACTTTGTTTAAAATTATGTAATTTTTATTATTATAAGAATTTTAATTTAACAACCCAAGATCATCTCTCATTACAAAATATACGACATAAATAACAAATAAATAAAACAACATAGAGATGGGTATTAGAATTGCAATTCTAATCCAAGGGCCGAAACATTCCCTAATTCCAGTTTTTTTTGATATAAAATTCACTATTACTATGGTTAAGCTTGCTCCTATAAAAAGAGCCGTTTGCGAATTCATTTCGATTTCCCTAAGTGCCACGGAGATAGATTCCGTGGCACCATAAAGTTATCTATCTATTTATGTAGTTTGTCCCTATTCTATTTACGCATGATTCTCAAACCATTCGAAACCATAAAACCACCTCCCGCCTGGAAAGTTCTCGCTGAGAGCTTTATTCCAGCCTCAACTAGTTTTGCGGCTACCGGTGCCATCTCTGCTCCGGCTGCTGCAACGCCGACTACTGGAGCCAACTCCGTTGCCGCGACACCGGCACCGATATATAACGCGCCCATTCCGATATCTCGGATCGCACCGGATGTAAAATGATGTCCAAACACGACAATATCGTCATTTCCAGGAGAGAAGCTTTCATTTGAGTCACCTCCTCCGGAAACAAAATCGATCTCGTTTTCAAGCAAAATGTCCATAGAACTTCTCCCCTTTGAATATACACATCAGGATACAATCAGACGTTCATTCCCAATGCTGCAACACAACGTTGCAAAAACATTATATCATATTGTTTCTTTATAGAAACACAGTTTCTCAGTTCGATGAGCGCATTTTGGCAGAAACATCTCAATGAAAAGAAAAATTCGACCACGTTTTTTTTAGATTTCGATGTGAAATTATAATTTTTGTTGCATTAATACCATCAATATATTCATTTATTTTTTCGGACCTATCATCGTCTAGGTTACTTGTTGCTTCATCAAGAAAGAAAATACTTGGACGTCGATAGAAGGCTCTAGCTAAGACAACACGCTGCCGTTGTCCCCCTGAAAGGGTATGCCCCATTTCACTTGACAACGTCTCAAACTTCATTGGCATGCGTTGAATGTCATCAAATATTTGCGCATTTTTTGCGCACTCAAAGACAAATTCTCTATCAGCGTCCTCATCAAATCCAGAAATGTTTTCAAAAATACTTCCTGATAGCAAAACATCGTCCTGTAGAACGCCAGCTATCTGTAAACGATATTCATCCCGATTCTCGGGGCCAAGCGCGGAACCATTCCATAACACTTCCCCTTCTTCAGGCTGAATCAAACCCATCATGATTGCCAATAATGTGGACTTCCCACACCCGGATGGCCCCGTAATAGCTAAGCTTTCACCGATCGGTACTTGCAGATTTACGTTCCGAAAGACCCACGTATCTTCTTTTCCGTAACGATATCCAATATTCCGGCATTCGATCGCTGGCACATTAGGCTTAGTGTCAACTAGAGCATAATCTGATCTAATTGAGTCGTTTTTGGATTCCCATATTGGTCAAAATCTGATTCATCCTGATTGCCGGGATGGGGGCCGGCGATCATGACCCGAGCACTATC
>NZ_JABEQF010000037.1 GCF_014174355.1 Gluconacetobacter azotocaptans | reverse complement strand
ATCGGCACCGCCTTCGGGCCGCTGGCCGGGCGGATCTGGCGCATCGGCGCCATGGGCTACAACGCCATGAAGCACAAGGTGCTGCTGACCTTGGGCGCGCTGGAGGCCGTGCTGCGCCAGGAAGGCCACGCCCTGGCCTCCGGCGCCGCCGTCGATGCCGCACGCGCTGCGTACGAGGATTTGTGACCCCCGTGCGGTAGGGGTGGTCGTGCGCCCGGGCAAGGTCCGGCGGACCATGCCCGGGGCGGGTGTTACTTCTGCGCGGCGGCCAGCGATTCGCGGATGACTTCGCCCGCTTCCTCGCGCCCGGCCCAGCCGGCCACCTTCACCCACTTGCCCTTTTCCAGGTCCTTGTAGCGGGTGAAGAAATGCTCGATCTGCTGGATCAGGATCTCCGGCAGGTCCGCGATCTTCTCGACCTTGGAATAGTACGGATTCACCTTGTCGTGCGGGACGCAGACGATCTTCTCGTCCTGGCCACTCTCGTCCTCCATGCGCAGCATGCCGATCGGCCGGGCGCGGATCACGGCGCCGGGCACGACCGGGGCGGGGATCAGCACCAGCGCGTCGGCCGGGTCGCCGTCGGCGGCCAGCGTGCCGGGGATGAAGCCGTAGGCGGCCGGATAGGCCATCGGCGTGAACAGCACGCGGTCGACGACGACGGCGCCGCTGTCCTTGTCGATTTCATACTTCACCGACGACCCCTGCGGGATCTCGATGACGACATTGATATCGAACGGCACGTCCTTGCCGGGCGAAAGCTTCGAGACATCCATGGCGGGGCTCCACACTTCACGGAACATGAAAGATGCTGCGAACCTATCGACGCGCGCCCGCCTTGCCAAGCACCCGCCACCCGCCCGCGCCGGGCGTAGAAATGCCGGCGGCGACGCGCGCGGGACCTTGCCAAATCGTCGCACATGCGCGAAGTCAGGGGCGGCCTGCGCGCCCGTAGCTCAATTGGTCAGAGCGGGCCGCTCATAACGGCTTGGTTGCGGGTTCAAGTCCTGCCGGGCGCAGGCCGCCGCACAGTTCGCGTGCGCCCTTGGGGGAACGCGGGCCGGCGACATTCTTCTTTTTCTCTGATCCGGGAGCCTTCGTCATGGCCGCCACGCAATATGTCTATGTGATGAAGGACCTGACCAAGGCGTATCCGGGCGGGCGCGAGGTCTTCAAGGGCATCACCCTGTCCTTCCTGCCGGGGGTCAAGATCGGCGTGCTGGGCGTCAACGGCGCCGGCAAATCCACCCTGCTGAAGATCATGGCGGGGATCGAGAAGGAATACGGCGGCGAGGCCTGGGCCGCCGAGGGCGCGCGCATCGGCTACCTGGAGCAGGAGCCCAAGCTGGACGAGTCCCTGACGGTGGGCGAGAACGTGGCGCTGGGCTTCGGCGACCTGAAGATCGCCGTCGATCGCTTCAACGAAATCTCGATGAAGTTCGCCGAGCCCATGTCGGACGACGAGATGAACGCCCTGCTGGCCGAGCAGGCCGAACTGCAGGAAAAGATCGAGGCCGGCGACGGCTGGGAACTGGACCGCAAGATCGACATCGCGCTGGACGCCCTGCGCTGCCCGCCGGCCGACAGCCCCGTGACCCGCCTGTCGGGCGGCGAGCGCCGGCGCGTGGCGCTGTGCCGCCTGCTGCTGGAAAAGCCCGACCTGCTGCTGCTGGACGAACCGACCAACCATCTGGACGCCGAAAGCGTGGCGTGGCTGGAGCGGACCCTGCGCGACTACGAGGGCACAGTGATGGTCATCACCCATGACCGCTACTTCCTCGACAACGTCACCAACTGGATCCTGGAGCTGGAGCGCGGCCGGGGCTTTCCGTTCCAGGGCAATTATTCCTCGTGGCTGGTGCAGAAGCGCAAGCGCCTGGCCCAGGAGGAAAAAGAGGAAAGTGCGCGCCAGCGCGCCCTGGCCGCCGAACAGGAATGGATCGGCTCCAGCCCCAAGGCCCGGCAGGCCAAGAGCAAGTCGCGCATCGCCCGCTACGAGGAGATGCTGGCCCAGAACGCCGAGCGCGCCGGCGGCGTCGCCGACATCGTCATCCCGCCCGGCCCCCGCCTGGGCGGCACGGTCATCGAGGCCGAGGACCTGCGCAAGGCCTTCGGCAACCGGCTGCTGATCGACGACCTCAGCTTCCGGCTGCCGCCGGGCGGCATCGTCGGCGTCATCGGGCCGAACGGTGCCGGCAAATCCACCCTGTTCCGCATGATCGTGGGGCAGGAGCAGCCCGATTCCGGCACGCTGAAGGTCGGCGAGACCGTGAAGCTGGGCTATGTCGACCAGTCCCGCGACAGCCTGGACGACGACAGGTCGGTCTGGGAGGAAATCTCGGGCGGGACCGACGTGATCTATCTGGGCAAGCGCGCGGTGCCGTCGCGCGCCTATGTCGGCGCCTTCAACTTCAAGGGCGCGGACCAGCAGAAGAAGGTCGGCATCCTGTCGGGCGGCGAGCGCAACCGCGTGCATCTGGCCAAGATGCTGCGCCAGGAAAGCAACGTCATCCTGCTCGACGAACCGACGAACGACCTGGACGTCGATACGCTGCGCGCGCTGGAAGACGCGCTGGCCGAATTCGCGGGCTGCGCGGTCATCATCAGCCATGACCGCTGGTTCCTGGACCGTCTGGCCACGCATATCCTGGCCTTCGAGGGCGACAGCCATGTCGAATGGTTCGAGGGGAACTTCCAGGCCTACGAAGAGGACAAGCGACGCCGACTCGGCCCCGATGCGACCGAACCCGGACGGATCAAGTACCGACCCCTCGCACGCTGAGGCAGACTCTGCCCCGCCCGCCGGGCGCGTCCACGACCGGCACCCCAATCGCGGGCCGTGGGGCTGGCCGGTATGGATGGCGGGGCGGGAAGGTCGCTCGATGATCGCGGGCGGGCAGATCCGCACCCCGCGGCTGGTGCTGGAACCGGTCTCGTGGCGGGACATGGAGGACATGGCCCGCCTGAAGGCCGACGCCGGCGCGTTCGCCATGATGCTGGGCGGCGTGCGCTCGCGCCAGCAGGCCGAGATCGAGATGGCCGAGGACCTGGCCTGCTGGGCGCGCTGCGGGGTGGGCATCTTCGCCATTCGCGAAGACGGCCGGTTCATCGGCATGACCGGCCTGCATCAACGGCCCGACGGGCGAGGCATGGGCCTGCGCTTCGCGCTATGGCCCTGGGCGGCGGGTCGCGGCCTGGCGCGCGAGGCCGCGTCGGTAGTGCTGAATTTCGCGCACGATGCCGGGCAGCGGCGGGTGGTAGCGGTCACGCGCGACACCAACATCGCCTCGCGCACCATCCTGGGCGGCATCGGCATGACGCCGTGCGACAGCTTCATGCGCGACGGGCACAAGATGCAGGTCTACGAAAGCGTCCGCCCGGCGCGGCATGAGTTGCCGCTGTCCCTGCCGCCGCGCCGGCCCGGCGGCGGCTGAACGGGCTGGGGCGGCCTGCTGTCGCCCCCTGAATCGGGCCGGCACAAAGGCCCGAAACATTACAAGATGGTATTGACTTAATCCTTGGGGGTGTTATCGGATATAAGATTTCTCAATAAAACTTATACGTCTGGTTAAAATGAAAATCAAAAAAGACAAGCCTCATGTTTCCCAGGCAAAAGAAAATTCATTTTACATAAAAACGTCAAATATCCACCGTGCAAGCCGCGCGCCGTCGCTGCGGGTGGCCCTGCTGTGCAGCGTGGCTTCCCTGCTGCCCACGTACCGTGACGCCCGGGCGGATGTCTATCGGACCTACGATCTGGCGTGGTCGGGTGCGACGCTCGGAAATGATGCGTCGGCGACAGGGACGATCACCCTGGATCTCACGTCGTTCGATCAGAGTCCGGATATCACAAGCTCAATCCAGAGCCTGGACGTCACGGTGACCGGCGCGAGTTCCGGAAACGGCACCTGGACACTGGCCGACCTTCAGATGGTCTACTGGTGGACGGCGAGTCCGCTCGATCTGAGCACCGAACTGGTAGGGCAGCTCACCAGCGGTGGCGCCTGGGGGACGCCAAGCGGGTCAAGCGGCGACTTCAACCTGTTCTTTTCGACGCCGTCCTCCCCTTGGGGAACCTCGCCTTTTATATTGTCGACCAACGGGGGGGCTGGCAATCCACTGCTTCTGACAGAATTCGCCCCCCAAATGAGCAGTATTGATACGGCTCAGGCGTCCTATCTTGCCAGCACGGTCGGCAGCAGCGTCAGGCCGGCTTTTCAGGGCGGCACACTCACCCTCGATCAGGCGAATGCCGGCTACAGCCAGAATTTCACGCTCGACAACTCAGCCACGAACACGATCGACCAGGCCGGTCTCTCATCCACGTTCAGCGGCGTCATTTCCGATGCGACCCCGGGGGTGGCGGGAAGCCTGACCATCGCCAACAGCGGCACGGGCGGCAGCGTCATATTCTCGGGCGCCAACAGCTACACCGGCGTCACGACCATCAATGTCGGCGCGGGGCTGAACCTGTCCGGCTCGGTGGCCGGTGCGGTTGCGGATGCCGGCACGCTGACGCTGGACGGCGGCGCCGTCGGCGGCACGGTAACGGACAGCGGCGCGCTGAGCGTCACCGCCAACGGCGGCTCGGCCGGCTCGCTGGCGGGCAACGGTACTGCCAGCCTCGCCGGCACGCTGACGCTGACCAATGCCGCCGATAGTTTCAGCGGCGTTGCGAGCGGCACGGGCGGGCTGACCATCGCGGGCGGCAGCGAGACGCTGACCGGCGCCAACAGCTACACCGGCGGGACGACCATAGCTTCCGGCGCGGGGTTGAACCTGTCGGGTTCGGTCGCCGGAAATGTGGCTGACAACGGCACGCTGACGCTGGACGGCGGCACGGTCGGCGGCGCGGTGACGGACAGCGGCGCGCTGACCGTCACGGGCAACGGCGGCACAGTCGGGTCGCTGGCTGGGTCGGGTGTCGGCACGCTCGGCGGCACGCTGACCCTGACCAATGCGGCCGATACCTTCTCGGGCACGCTGGCGGGTAATGGCGGACTCGCCATCACCGGCGGCAGCGAGACGCTGACCGGTGCCAACAGCTACACCGGCGGCACGACCATCGCTTCCGGCGCGGGCCTCAACCTGTCCGGATCGGTCGCGGGAAATGTGGCCGACAACGGCGCCCTGACTCTTGATGGCGGCGCGGTCGGCGGCACGGTGACGGACAACGGCGCGCTGACCGTCACGGGCAATGGCGGCTCGGCTGGCTCCCTGGCCGGATCCGGTGCCGGCACGCTTAACGGCACCCTGACGCTGACCAACGCGGCCGACACCTACGCGGGTGCGCTGGCCGGTACCGGCGGCCTGATGCTGTCGGGCGGCACCGAGACGCTGGCCGGCACAAATACCTATACAGGCCCGACTGCAATCAACGGTGGGACCCTGGCGCTGTCGGGCTCGGGCAGTATCGCGGCATCGACCAGCGTGTCGGTTGCTCCAACCGGTACCTTTGATATTTCCGGCACGACGAATGGCGCATCGGTGTCCGATCTGACAACTTTCGGCACGATTGCGCTGGGCGGCAAGACGCTGACACTGACGGGGACGGCAGGCTCTTCCGGCCCTGCTGCGACACTGGCGGGTGGCGTGACGGCTGCCGCGCAAAATCGGCTGGCCATGGGTGTCATCACCGATGGCGGGATCGCCGGCGGGACAGGGGGCGGACTGACGCTCGCGTCAGGCAGCGCCACCGGCACCGTGGCGACCCTCCTCTCCACCACCGGGACCTATACCGGATTGACCACCATCGGCAGCGGCACGGCTCTGGTCGTGGGCCCGACCTCGGGCGGGACTCCGACCAGCTTCCCCAGTTCGTCGGGCGTGGTGGATCACGGTATCTTCGATATTTCGGCAAACGGCGGAATAACGTTCTCCGGGGGTCAAAGCACGGTAACATTCGGGGCCGCGACGACCAGCGTCACCTCGTTGTCGGGTGACGGCATCGTGTCGCTGGGCAACCAGAACCTGACCCTGACCGGTGCGTCCGGCATCTTCTCGGGCACCATTACCGACGACAGCCTCGTCAGCCAGGCTGCGGCGTCATCCTCGGCCTGTCAAAGCGCCTCCGGTTCCTCGACATGCGTCATGACCGGTGGTGGCAGCCTGACACTGGCGGGCGGCAGCGAGACGCTGACCGGCGCCAACAGCTACACCGGCGGCACGACCATTGCTTCCGGCGCGGGGTTGAACCTGTCCGGCTCGGTGACCGGTGCGGTCGCGAACGCCGGCACGCTGACGCTGGACGGCGGCGCGGTTGGCGGCACGGTGACGGACAGCGACGCGCTGACCGTCACGGGCAACGGCGGCACCGTCGGGTCGCTGGCGGGCAACGGCACTGCCAGCCTCGCCGGCACGCTGACGCTGACCAATGCGGCCGATACCTACGCGGGTGCGCTGAGCGGCGCCGGCGGCCTGACCATCGCAGGCGGCACCGAGACGCTGACCGGCGCCAACAGTTACACCGGCGGCACGACCGTTGTCTCCGGCGCGGGGCTGAACCTGTCCGGCTCGGTCGCCGGTGCGGTCGCGAACGCCGGCACGCTGACGCTGGATGGTGGCGCGGTTGGCGGCACGGTGACGGACAGCGGCGCGCTGAGCGTCACGGGCAACGGCGGCTCGGCAGGCTCGCTGGCGGGCAACGGCACTGCCAGCCTCAACGGTACGCTGACGCTGACCAACGCGGCCGACACCTACGCGGGTGCGCTGACCGGCACCGGTGGACTCGCCGTCACCGGCGGCAGCGAGACGCTGACCGGCGCCAGCAGCTACACCGGCGGCACGACCATCGCGACCGGCGCGGGGCTGAACCTGTCCGGTTCGGTGGCCGGTGCGGTCGCGAACACCGGGACGCTGACGCTGGATGGCGGCGCCGTCGGCGGCACGGTGACGGACAACGGCGCGCTGACCGTCACCGCCAACGGCGGCACGGTCGGCTCGCTGGCCGGGACGGGTGCCGGTACGCTTAACGGCACCCTGACGCTGACCAACGCGGCCGACACCTACGCGGGTGCGCTGACCGGCACCGGTGGCCTGACCATCGCGGGCGGCAGTGAGACGCTGACCGGCGCCAACAGCTACACCGGCGGCACAACCATCGCGGCCGGCGCGGGGCTGAACCTGTCGGGTTCGGTCGCCGGTGCGGTTGCGGACGCCGGGACGCTGACGCTGGACGGCGGCGCGGTCGGCGGCACGGTGACGGACAGCGGCGCGCTGACCGTCACGGGCAACGGCGGTTCGGCCGGCTCGCTGGCAGGCAACGGCACTGCCAGCCTCGCCGGCACGCTAACCCTGACCAATGCCGCCGATAGTTTCAGCGGCGTTGCCAGCGGCACCGGTGGGCTGACCATCGCAGGCGGCAGTGAGACGCTGAGCGGCATCAACAGCTATACCGGCGGCACGACCATTGCTTCCGGCGCGGGGTTGAACCTGTCCGGCTCGGTCGCCGGAAATGTGGCTGACAACGGCACGCTGACGCTGGACGGCGGCGCGGTCGGCGGCACGGTGACGGACAGCGGCGCGCTGAACGTCACGG
>NZ_JABEQF010000036.1 GCF_014174355.1 Gluconacetobacter azotocaptans | reverse complement strand
TGCCCTCCAAGACGCGGTATGCAGCGCAATCGACGACGTCGGTCACAGTCAAGCCGCCGCCTGCTTTGCTGCCGCCGGATATGAACCAGATTGATCGGATTATGCTCTAGGACGAGCGGCGGCCGTAGTGCCTCGTTTACCGTGCCCTGGCCGACCGACCGGCCCCCCCGGGTGCCCCTTTTGGCCGGCCGGCCAGTGAAGGACCACCCACCGGCTCGAGACGAAGAAAAATGGTTGCGCCGAAGGCGCGGCCGTTTTTTTGCCAGGGCGCGAGCCCTGGCCGCGACATGGTTCAGCCGCGTCTGGCGCGGCTGTCTGCAGTGCCGGGGGGCTGGGGCTGGACCATGTGTCCAAAATGGCGCCTCGCGCGATCCGGCCCGTGTTGTGGTTAAGGGCCGGGCGGATCGCCCGGCCCTCCGGATCAGTTGCGATCGAAGCAGGATAGCTCTTCCGCCGCCGCGCGGCGAGCGACGGAACGCCCGGGAGCGACGGAACGGCTGTAAGGACGCCACTCGTCGCCGGTCATGAAAACGTACGCGGTAACGGCACCTTGAGCGGCGACAAGAGCGGCAAACGCATTAACTCCGGCCTGGGCGGCGGTTGCGCGCGCTTTCCCTGCTTCGTTTTCCTGCCCGTCGATTCCCATGCGGTCCTCGTCACGATGCTGGTTGGCGAACGGTGATGAGAGGTCGCGCGCCTCGTTGGCTTTCTGGTCGTAGTGCTGGGCGGCACCATAGGCGGCGCGGACGTAACCATCGACGACGCGGTGCAGGTAGATCTTGAGGCCGAGTGCATTCATGCATTCCTGCAGCGCGCGGGCAGCAGAAGTAATGGCGTTCACCGTCGCCTCGCGAATAGTCGGCGCGTGAAGATCTTTGAGAGCGAAGAATTCGACCATTTTCGCAACCTGCCCGATGGTCGGCGCAAGGCGGGCAGCGGCCTCGACCGTGATTTGCGGCGCGGTCCGGGCTTCCTCGAAGCGTCGAACCGGGGCGGATTTCGCCTCTGCTGGGGGGGCCTCCTTGGCCTTGGCCGCCGCCTTCGCGCGGGGACCCTTTCCGGTGGCGGCGGCCAGCAGTTTTGCGGCTTGCGCGTCGGTCAAAGAGTCGGCAATGGTGGCAGCAGCGTCGGACATGAAAATTAGCCTTTCAATCTGGCGAAGTCCCGGTCGGGAAGGGGAAGTTCCCGGCCGGGGCGTTTGTCTTGAGGGCCATTCCCTCTCGACAAGAAAAGAATAGTACAGAATCCCAAATACTGGCAAGCAAGAACGGCAGAAAACCGCCGAATAATGCGATATTTATTTGGGGATGTGCCGCCTTTCCTGCTTGCAATACTGTCCGCAAACGAATGCTTTACTAGACCATATCCTGCCGGGGTGCGGGGCGGCGAGCGCCCGCGACGGTGACGAGAGCGCAGGGGATGGAGCGCTTTTCTGAGCCACATCCTGCCTTCGGCAAGACGACGGCCCGGGTGGTCTGTCAACAGGGGAGCGGCCTGAGCAAGCCGGTCGCCCTGCGGGCAGCGCGGGACCGCAGGGCCTGCGATGAGCGCGGGGTGGCCCAGGCGCGGCGAGGGTCGCTCCCCTGTTGATAGACCACCCGGGCTGTTGTCACACTGTAGCTGGATGCGGTGCGTAATCCCCGGAGCGTGCCCCCCTGACGCGCCGCAGGCGTGTCAGGGGGGTCGAGGAGCCGTCACGCTCCCCGCGCCCCCAGATTACTCCCCCTCCCCGCCCAGCACCTGGCCGCGCCCACACAGCGCGTTAGCGGGACCCGCCGCATGGCCGAGACCCCGCAGGGGGCTCGGGGCGAAGCCCGGGTCACGCGACCCGGAGCAAAGCGCAGGGGAACGCCCCATCGGGGCCGGAGTGGAGGATGGCCGGAGGTCGGGGACGAACATCCTCCCGGATGGGAGCTTTCAGCGGACGCCCATATTAAGCACCGACGTCCTTATCTGCTGCACCCGCTCGAAATTCTGAATTGCCAGACGCGCCAGGTGACCATCGAACATGATGCCGGCCTCGTTCACGAGATAGGTTCGGACTCTGAGTGGCGGCCAGCCCGGCTTGTAGGAGCGCGGCGAGAGCAGCGCGTCCACGACATCCGAAATGGACATCAGGCGCGCGATAAGGGGGATCCGAGATCCGGCGAGGCCAGCCGGATAGCCCAGTCCGTTGAAATGCTCATGATGGCAGAGGACCGCATCGTAGATCTCGGGTGAGAATCGGATCCTCAATGACCGAAGGAGCTCGACACCCAGAGCAGGATGTTGCCTCACGAGCGCGCGTTCGGCCTGATCGAGCGCTCGCCGCGCGGTCCATATCGAGGATGGAAGGGCCACCTTCCCGATATCGTGCAGACGGCCTGTGAGAAGGATTGTTCGAGGGGCCAGCTCTGCGCGCGCGAGTTTCGCGAGGAAGCAGGCCATTGCGCCGACCCGCCGGCCGTGCCCAGGGTCGATGTCGTCCGCGGCCGTCTCCAGAACCCGAAGCCGCCCTTCGTCACCCTCTGCAGGGCGGCTGAACGCTGATGTTGAACGCAACATTGGCGCCTCGCCTACATGCCGAGCGCGCGGCGATAAATATCGAGCAGGGTCTCCTGCTCTTCGACTTCGGCAGGCTCCTGCTTTCGAAGGCGAATGATTTGCCGAATGATCTTGACGTCGAAGCCGGCTGATTTCGCCTCGGCGAAGATGTCCTTGATGTCGGCGCTCAGCGCCTTTCGTTCTTCTTCCAAACGCTCAACGCGCTCGATGACAGAGCGCAGACGATCTGCTGCGATGCCACCGGCAGCGGGCGCATGGTCCGCATCAGAGGCAGCGGTTGGGCTGATCTGTAGCAACGGGATAATCCTCCAATTGATCGGGATGCGGCCTGGGCCATGTGCGGTGGCCATCCGCCAGCAGTTCGAGCCAGCGGCCGATCTTCCGGTCGCCGGTCATCCCCCCGGCAGCCAGACGGCGCAGGGTCGTACGATGCTCGCCGGACCGCTCGGCGAGTTGCCGCTCCGACCAGCCGATGGTGAGCCGGGCCAACGTGATCTCGTACGGCCCGAGCGGAGGCCGATTGCTATCGGTCGTCACGGCGGGTGAGAGCGGGCTTGCGAGACGACCGTGCAATGCCGCCAGCTGACCGATCCAATCGAGGAATGCCCTGTCCGCGGGGTCACCTTTGAGCCAACGGGTGATCCGGCCACGTGCGATCCCCGAGCGCCGTTCGGCCTGGCAAACACCCCAGCCGATGAGGGCAAAGGCGTCAGCCAGGCGATGTTGGCGATAGGGGGCTCCTGAGATCGCTCGTCCCGCCAGACGATCACCGAGCATGAACCTGCCCCCTTATCGCGTCAGGAGAAGCGCGGCGCCTGCCGTGCTCGCAACGGCGATGCCACATCGAAGCATCCCGATCGCGCGGCGCCCCCGACGCCGCACGAGCGCGGCAACAGGAACAAGGGCGATCTTGCCAAGAAGGACCACGCCCAGGCCGACCACGATCCAGATTAATGGGCCCCAATGCAGACGGGGCTGGGGCCAGGTCGCGATCAGCAGATGGAGCGGCCCAGTGTCCCGACACGCCGGAAGAAGCTTGCCCAACCATCCCCAGACGGGCCCTAGCTGATCTGCTGTCAGGAAGCCGTCGGTTCCGGCGCACGCCAACCCGACAACAAGCCCAGCCCACGCAGACCATCGGCTCCGCCGCCGCGCCGGCGCCGGTTGCGTCATCGACCGTCGATCGACGCCAGTGGCCGGTCCCCGATACGTAGCCGTCCATTGCACGATGGGCCATGAGCGCTGCCAAATCTGCTGATACCGAAGCTGGTGGCGGCTAGAGGGGAGCTGAGCCGGCATCATCGGCGCCATCCCCCCACGCCATCCCACGCCTGGTCCAGAGCCGCCTGAACGACCCCCTGCGCGACAGGGCTCCCGATAAACGGACGGGATCTGGTGATCACACGCGCCTCCTGGCGCAGGAGCGGGAGCGCCCGCCTATCTTGTATTCCAGCGATCAGATCCGTGCCGTATGCCCGGAGGGCGCCTATCAGGGCGCGATCCAGGGAGGCGTGCTGTGCTATGTGCGCCCGGTAATCTGATACCGACGCGAAGCGCATCGGATTAGATTCGAGCTCAACCAGCTGCATCAGCACGCCGAGGACATATTCGTGGCGCGTCGGGCGATCGAACTGCCGTGCCCGACGCGGCGCCCGCAGACGCCGAGAGGCGTGGACTGCTCTGTGCCTCATGCCCGCGCCTCCGTTTGAGAGGCGGGCGGAAAGCGCACGCGGAGGGCCTTTTGCGTATGACCAGTCATGCGCTCATTGGGCCCAACCGACGTCCAGAGTGCAGCGCATTTGATTCTGTGGCTACCGGCCGGGGTCGATTAACGCCGCATTGGTACGGCTGGTCTGGGCGGCGTGGACTGGTTCTGCGGCGTCGATGCCGTTTTCGCGCACGCCGGCGGGAGCTCCTCAATAAAGCGTGATGGCTCGGCAGGCCGGTTGCCCCGCATCGCGCACCAGCTGATCGTCGCGCGCTTCATCGGGCGGGTGAGCGCGACATAGGCAAGCCGCCGTTCTTCGTCCTGGTCGACATTGTCTCCAGTCTGCGGAAACAGCGTGCTTTCCCAGCCAGGCAGGAAGATCTCAGGGAACTCCAGCCCCTTGGCCCCATGGATCGTCATCAGGCGTACGCGCCCGTCCAATCCGTCTCCGGGCGCGCCGGCACCAAGCGCCGCGTGATCGAAGAGATTCTCGACGGATGAAAAATTCTCCGCAATGCCCAGCAGTTCGTTCAGATTTTCGAGTGGATCTTTGCCCTCCTCGCCCTGGGCGCGAAGCATCTCGAAATATCCCACCCGCCAAAGCAATCGCTCAATCCGCTCGGCGATCGTCAGATCTGTCTCTGCGGCCACGTCATGGATCGTCGCGAGGAACGCCTGCAGCTTTCCGGCCACGACACCGAACCCCGGCGCGCGCTCGGCCGCGGCGAACAACGAGAGGCTCTGCTCCCGGGCCGCGAGTTCGAGCTGGGCGAGCGTCTTCCCCCCGACGCCGCGCCTGGGCACATTGACCACACGGCGAAACGCCTCGTCGGACTGGCGGTCGTACGGACTGACAGAAAGGCGGAACAACGACAGCGCGTCCTTCACCGCGCCGCGTTGCCAGAAGCCCGTGTCCCCGACGAGGACATAGGGGATCTGCTGGTGGAGGAGTTGCTCCTCGATCACGCGGCTGAGGTAGTTATAGCGATAGAGGACGGCGATATGGTGGTAGGGTATACCTGTTGCAGCCCTCCTCCCGATCTCGCCGGCGATTCCGCGCGCTTCCTGGTTGCCGTCCCGATATGCCACGACCTTGATCGGCTCACCGGCACCCTCTTCCGTATAGAGCGTCTTCGGCAGGCGGTGCGGGTCGAGGGCAATGATGGCGTTCGCCGCATCGAGTATATGGCCGGTTGACCGGAAATTCCGTTCGAGCGCCACCATGCGGCCATGCGGGAATTCCTTCAGGAAATTTCGGATATAGCCGATATTCGCTCCGCGCCATCCATAGATACTCTGCGCATCATCACCCACGGCGAAGAATTCACCGTGATCGCGAGCAAGCAGACGCAGCCAGCGATATTGCGTCAGGTTCACGTCCTGGAACTCGTCGACCATGACGGCGTCGAACCGGCCGGCCCATTCTCTGCGATACTCTTCGCTTCCTGCCATGGTCCGCGTGGGGAATAGCAGCAGGTCTCCGTAATCCGCGGCATTCGCTTCCCGGAGCGCGGCCTGGTAGAGCGGATAGATCCGCGCCGCTTCGCGGACCAAATATGCCTCGTCGGTCTGCTCGCGGCCGACCTGCTCCCCGGCTGCCGTCCAAGCCTCGTCAGGAGGAATGAGCCGTTCCTTGAAGTCGCCGATATAGTGAGCGATCCGCTTCACCCGTTTGCGGAACAGTTCACTGTTCCCGTCATCCTCGAGGGCCGCGTCAGACACCCCTCCCTCGCCCTTCAGGATCCGCCGAACGAGGCGTACCGCGTCTTCGGCAGACAGGATTTCAAAGCCGGACCTCAGCCCCGCTATGCCCGGATCCCGTCGCAATTGCCGACAGCCGTGTGCATGGAACGTCCCGACCCAGGCCGGGGTCCGATCATAACCAAGCGCTGAGGCAATGCGCTCGCGCATTTCGCGCGCCGCCTTGTTGGTGAATGTGACCGCCAGGATGCGGTCAGCGCGCATCTTGCGTCGCTCGATGCGATCACAGACGCCGGCGACCAATGTTGCGGTCTTTCCCGTGCCGGCACCCGCCAACACGACAACAGCACCCTCCAGACGGGCCGCCACGAGTTGCTCCGGGGTGAGCCGAGCGAAAACGTCAGTGCGCAAAACGTGCGCCCAGTGCGCCTGCACGTTTCACCCATGGGATATGCTGATCTCTGTCGCACATGGCTGAACTCTCCTCTTCACGGCGAGTGAAACGTGGAGAGGTCCAGAGAGCAGCCCAGAACGCGTCGTTGAATGTCAGCTGGCCTGCAAATGCCGGGTCACGATGGTCTGGACCGCCTGGTTCCAGTCCTTGGCATTCCCTCCTGGCACAATGCGATAACAACGAACGTCGTCCTGGTCGGCGAGCACAGCGAGGCGGCTGGCGTATTTGTCACCTGCTTCGTCGTCGTCGACGGCCAAGACGAGCTCAGCCTGCGGATCCTGAGAAACTTCGCCAAGCCATTGTTGAATGGCGGCGACGGTATGTGGCCCCATGCCGCCGGCGGTGGAGACGTAGACGGAGCGACGCTCCTCGAGCTTCAGATCGAGGAGCGAGCATGAGAGCGCATCAATGGCGGCCTCACAGACCACCATGCGGTTGATGCGGAGCCCGGCCGCCGGCACGTAGCGGAACAGCGTCTTGGTTGTGTTGGCCTTGCACATATGCACTCCCGGCGCCCGCAGCTCGGCGCCGCAAACGATCCCGGCGCTGTCGTGATGAGCGAACCAGGCTGCTCCTCTCGGCCCCTCTCGTAATATGCCCTGTGCAGCCGCACAGCGGATGACTGCCTCGGGTAGACACCTTTCGTTCGCCAGATAATTCCACGCGCGGGAGCCCGGGCGGACCTGACGCGTCGTTCGCCAGCACTCGGCGACCGAGCGACCATCAGATGGCTTCAGCGTGCGCACGTATTTGAGGCCCGCGGGCTCGACGCCGATCAGCGCACCGAGTTCGCGACAGGTTGCCCTCCAGGTCAGCCCAGGCTCCAGGAACTTCAGCAGGTCGAACACCGTGCCTTTCCGCTCGGAGCCAGTGTCCCACCACCCTTTACCCTCATGGTTGACGATGATGACTTCGCCCTTGCCGCGACGGTATTTGAGGTCGCGCCGTGTGCTCTCGGACTTGTCCAGCGCATAGCCCGCGCGTTCAAGGAGGAGCGCGCAGGATACGCCGTTGCGGATGGCATTACGATCGTCATCGGTAAGGCGAAAAGAGACGAGCATGGCGTCCTCCGATATTCTCGTGAAGAATAAAGTAATTTTGCACTGTGTTCAATTAATCTGAAGAAGAGACCTATATTTATTTTCTGTTTTTATATTCCAACGTTGACCACATAAGTCGGAAGAAATAATTTATATTATCGATAAGCACGCGACCGAGAGCGAGGCCGCGCCATGTCGTGCGCCCGGGCATCGCCCAGCACATCGGCGGTCAGGTCCAGGGCCCGGATCATCGACGGCGCATCGGTGAACCCCGCATCGACGACTGGAAAGCCGC
>NZ_JABEQF010000035.1 GCF_014174355.1 Gluconacetobacter azotocaptans | reverse complement strand
GATAGTGCTCGGGTCATGATCGCCGGCCCCCATCCCGGCAATCAGGATGAATCAGATTTTGACCAATATGGGAATCCAAAAACGACTCAATTAGATCAGATTATGCTCTAGGACGCGATATTGCGCTCGCGGTGGCACGGGATCTGGTCGTGTTTCTCAAACGCCCTGGTGGCCAAGCCCAGTTCAGCAGGATGCTCGCCCTGCAGATGGACGGAGGCAAATTCGATACTCTGCATAGCTGGATGGCGACGAATCTTGCCAGCGACCTAACATTACCGCGCCTGGCTGAACAGGCGGGCATGAGCGAGCGCAGTTTCAGCCGGCACTATGTCCGGGCCACGGGGCGGACACCATCGCGAACTGTCGAGGAACTGCGTGTGGAGGCTGCCTGTCGCCTGCTTGCCGAAACGGCCCTCCCCATCAAACGTATCGCCGAACGGTGCGGATTTGGTTCAGAGGAGACCCTTCGGCGTGGTTTTCTTCGTTGCCTGTCGACAACACCGGGCGACTACCGTAACCGCTTCGGAGGGTAATGAAATCGTCATGCTCACGGGAGCGTCACCGCACAACGACCTGTAAATGCCCCAACACTACTGTTGCAGTTCATTTTTCAGGCAGAAAAACGAGGAATTCTGAATTAGTTCCGAAGTAGACAATCGGAAATTCGAACCTTCAAGAAATCATCAAATTCATGAACGATTAGAGAACAACGTAGTCTGCGGCTGTAGTGCTACCCGGATTCGGCCGGCAGATCGTCTGGTATTTCCTGCCGGAAGAACGGCCCCCGGCTGAGTCGTCGGCCAAGGGCAGCTACGAACGCCTCGTAGCGTTCCGCCCCCTGCGCCCGCGCCGCAGCTGCTGCGGCCGGTTCCGGCAAGGGCGGGCTGACCGTCATCCAGTAGCGGATGAACAGCGCTAGCGTCTCAAGGCTGATCCCGAGATCGCGCTCCATGCGGGCGACCTGCCGGTCGAGACGGTCCAGCCTGCGGCTCATCGCCGCTTCCCGCCGCTCACCGGCATCAGGCGACAAGAAGGATGCGATGGCGGCTTCCGCCACCAGGGAGAGGGACAGATCGCGCCGCGCCGCATGCGCGGTCAGGGCATCCAGCAGTTTCGGTTCCAGATAGACCGACAGCCGCGCCTTCTTTGGGGATGTTCTCATCACGCCCTCACAGCCCGAGATCATTGCCACGGTCGAGGCCAGCCTGACGGGCGATCCGCGTCAGGTCGGCGCGATCCCGGGCTTCTGGATCCGGTGGTGGCTCCTCGCCAAAGAGGTCAGGTGCAGTGCGCTTCCTGTGCTTGCCGATATCCGCCGGGTCGTGCTCGCGCGACCATTTTCGTCCCGTGCCGAGGGACTCATCACTATCGGCGGTGTCGGGCTCGTCAGGCGCTGCTGACGGTGCCGTCTCCTCCGGTGGCGGGGTGGCAGGAAGCGGGCGGCCACTCCAGTCATCGGGCCGGACCGGTCGCGGCAGTTGCGTGGGATCGGGTGGCGGCAAGATGCGCTCGACAAAACGGCGATCCCGGAAATACCGCGCCTTCCGCGCGCGGATCGGCGGGCAGCCCGCCACCATGACGACCTCCTCCCGTGCCGGGAGCTGCTGGACCTCGCCCACCGTCATCAGGGGCCGCGCACTTTCCTGACGCGAAACCATGAGATGCCCGAGCCAGGGCGACAGCCGGTGTCCGGCATAGTTCTTCTGCGAGCGGATCTCGGTGGCCACACCCAGACCGTCGGACACGCGCTTCGCAGTGCGTTCATCGTTGGTGGCAAAGCTGACCCGGACATGACAGTTGTCCAGGATGCTGTTGTTCTGGCCGTATGCCTTGTCGATCTGGTTCAATGACTGCGCGATCAGGAACGCCTTGATCCCGTAACCCGCCATGAAAGCCAGTGCGCTTTCGAAGAAATCAAGCCGGCCGAGAGCGGGAAACTCGTCGAGCATCAGCAGCAGGCGGTGCCGCCCCTCCCGACCGGACAGATCTTCGGTCAGCCGCCGTCCGATCTGGTTGAGGATCAGGCGGATCAGCGGCTTGGTGCGGCTGATATCCGAGGGCGGGATGACGAAATACAGCGAGACAGGCTGTTCGCCCTCCAGCAGATCACTGATCCGCCATTCACACCGGCTGGTCACCGTCGCCACCACAGGATCGCGATACAGGCCGAGAAACGACATGGCGGTAGACAGCACGCCGGAACGCTCATTGTCGGACTTGTTCAGCAGTTCCCGCGCGGCCGACGCCACGACGGGATGTGGCCCCTTCCCGTCCAGATGGTTCGTCCGCATCATGGCGGACAGGGTCGCCTCGATCGACCGCTTCGGGTCGGAGAGGAATTTCGCCACCCCGGCGAGGGTCTTGTCGTCCTCGGCATAGAGCACATGCAGGATCGCACCGACCAGCAGGGCATGGGAGGTTTTCTCCCAATGATTACGCCGCTCCAGCGAGCCCTCGGGATCGACCAGGATGTCGGCAATGTTCTGTACGTCGCGGACCTCCGACGCTCCACGTCGGACCTCCAGCAGCGGATTGTAAGCCGAGGATGCCGGATTGGTGGGATCGAACAGCAGCACCCGCCCGAAACGGGAACGGAAACCGGCGGTGATCTGCCAGTTCTCGCCCTTGATGTCATGGATGATGGCCGAACCCGGCCAAGTCAGGAGCGTGGGGATCACCATGCCCACCCCCTTGCCCGTACGCGTCGGTGCGAAGGTCAGAACGTGTTCGGGACCGTCATGCCGGAGATAAGCCCGGCGGTATTTCCCCAGCACGACGCCATCCTCGCCCAGCAGCCCCGCCGCGCGGATTTCCGCGTCCTCAGCCCAGCGGGCCGAGCCATAGGTCGCAGCCCACTTGGCCTCGCGGGCACGATGGACGGATAGCGCCACGGCTGCGGCAAAAGCCAGCACCCCACCCGAGCCCGCGATCCAGGCGCCACGAGCGAATATCGCCGGCGCGTAGGCGTCGAATTCATACCACCACCAGAAGAACAACGGTGGCGCATAGACTGGCCAGCGATGCAGGACCGTGAACCATGGCCGGCCGAGTTCCAGCTGGAACGCCAGCTCCCAGGCCGTCCATTGTGTCGCCGTCCACCAGGACAACACGATAATGGACAGGACCAGCAGCGCCTGTCCCCACTGGATGCGTGTTCCCGGCTGCTCCATCGTGTCCTCCCTTGCTCACAGGAGACAGCGAAGAACCGGCCTTTTCCGAGGCGCAAGCATGATCCGGTGGCCGTCGTACCGGAGCGGGCAGGAGCGAAAAAATACTTGCGCGTTGCGGTCTAGCGTCGGCATCCTCATCTCATGCGCACGACATGCGCATAAGGAGTCGGATCATGCCCAGCCGGACCAACCTCGGAGTTTCCTATGACCGGAGCGCCCCCCGCCGCCCGGTCAACCTGTCGCTCAACACCGATCTGCTGGCGCAGGTGCGGGAAGTAACGCCTAATCTCTCGGCGACGGTCGAGACTCTGCTGGGCGACTACCTGCAGTCCGCGCGGCAACAGCGCGAGGACGAACAGCGCAAGCTCGATGGTGTGATCGACGCTGTAAACGAATTGCACGCGCGGCACGGCTTCCTGAGCGACGAATTCTCGACGCTCTGATCCGATGCCGCAATTCGCGATCTACCGGAATCCCGGCCAAAACCGGAACATCCCGTTCGTCATGCAGATCCAGAGCAGTCGCCTAGAGCGCAGCGTGGGCCGCGTCGTCATGCCGCTCGTCAGACGATCGGGCACCTCGCCACCGGATCACCCACTGACGCCGCACCTCGAAATCGAGGGAGAGAACGTCTTCGCCAACCCGTTCGACCTGGCGACTGTCCCCGCCGCGCGGCTTGGAGCCGCCGTCGGCATCCTGCCCGAGCGCGACCAGGATATGATCATCAGGGCACTGGACGAACTGGTCAGCAGGGCGTGAAGAACGCGGAACTTCCGCTGTCGCCTCTTCTCGGACATTTAATGGTTTGTTTTTATTTTGCAAAACTCGAAGCAAATGAAGTATAAAATAGAAAATGAAATTATGTAATTTTCGCAAGTATTTCTGTTATCAATTTGTCAAACAACGTGCAGAGCATTGTTAGGTCAACTTTTTCTGGATTTGTACATCCTGCCTACCGAAAGGTCGTATCAGCACTAATTAGCCCGTCAATATATCCATTGCGGTTGTCTTTTAAGGATTCAGAAGGAGTCTTTGTGCCTTTGAGTAAATTCTCATCCTTTAAGCCCGTTACGTATTCACATGCAGCACGGGCAGTTCGACCGTTGCCGTTTATAGAGGGGTGGATATAATTTAACCGCCAGAGGAGGTAAGGTCCCAGTTCAAGAAGGTCCATTTCTAACCAATAACGATTAACCGGATCTATTAAACCCTCCATGAGGGAGGCAACTCTATGACCGGCTGGTCGGCAACGGAAAGCACGCCAAAGTCGCCATCACTGCCGTCATGCGCAAGCTCGCCTTCCTCGCCAACGCACTCCTGCGTGATGATCGCACCGGGGCGCAAAAGCCGCTTGATTACAACGGATACTCTAAGGGTCTCAACAGCGTCTGCTCCCCGGTTCGGACAGGGGGTAGCAAGACGGGAAGGGAAAAAGATTAGCAAGTGGGAATAGAAGGACACACAGAAAGTCACTCAGCGGGGCTTATTTTGCATTCAACGTGTAATCCTGGTATAAGCTCAATGCTTTAATAAGTTTTTATATATGTGTTTTAGGGACATAAAATGACGTCACTAGAGGTAACGCTATCATACAATGGCGCTTTATCCGATAAGCACGCCATTGATTTCTACGATATTTCTAAAGCTTTATTGGGATTCCAAAGAACGTTAGCATTAACAACTCATCTCATATTGAACGATGAGATTATTACACAAGCACCATCTCTAAAAGGGGCTCAAATATTATTAGCTCCTCCCGAGGAAGGAAGCTGGAAAGCAGTAGCTTGGCTAATTTTGGGAGGGGTATGGACTATGGGAACAGTATCGAAAGATACCCCTATAGGGAATATTATCAGTTCAGCTTACGATTATGTGGTCAGTGAGTCATTGGGTTTCCACGTAGATTATAGTAAAACACTCGGACAACAGTATGAAGAATACAAAAGATCTCATCCTAAAGCAAAAAATATTACCGCAGACCGTTTTGATAGTTTGATTGAAAAATGTCATGTCGCTATACAAGATATGCATAGGCCTATCATTATATCCGAAACAGCAAAAAGCGCAAATATTTCATTCGATTTAGGAGGAAAGGTTAAAGCAGCAGGACCGGAATTAAATATAAAAACTTTTGAGCATTTAGGCGAAGAGGAGTTTGGAAAAAAAACTTACGATTTTTCTGGTAATGTCACGGGGTATAATTCAAATACATTCCGTGGAAGAATATATATTCCTAGTTTACATCGTATTGTTCCTTTCGAAATAGCAGATCATGCAAAAAATACGTTCACAATTGAAAAGATAGCTGGAAGCCTTTATGTCAATGCTCAAAAACAGAAAGACCATCTTATATTATCAGACATCTCGTTTTCTGGAATAAAAGTGACAACAAAAACTGGAATATTAAAACGAATAATTATCAATGATGTGAAATATTAATGTCGACAACCATTCTGTTGCACAGCTATTCATCCACACGTGTGCCACGATGAAATTACCCATGATTTTTCACTAAGAACCTGTTTGGAAATATCGGCTGGCGTACGAGAGCCTTCCCCAAAGGCGCGCTCGGCGTAAGTTTCCGAGTATCGGAACGCAGCGACCTTGATGGTCGCCCGTCGCGAAGCATAAGAAGCACCCAGGGGACATGCCGCTAGCAGGTATTCTTAAGCAGGCTCTTAACCTGTCTTCAGGCCAGATGCTGACGGGCACGAATCCCAGTCTAAACAGTCTGTATCCTCTGAAATTTAGGAAATTCATTGCCTCTTGCTTGCTGATTCCTTTCGTCTAGCATCGATAACAATGATCTCAGACGCCCGCTCGCCTGCCTCCCAACGTGCTTTCTGAATGCGTCGGATTTCGTTCAACTTCATGCCAAGATCGCCATAGTCCATGATAACGAATAGGGCGAATTCAGTCTGTGATGCGTCCTTGTAAAACTCGAGTTGCTTTTCATATCCATGTACGACCGTCCCTCCGGATCGCTTCATCTCGACAAGCACACGAGCCGAATAGCCGCTTGAGAATTTGAAGTCGATCGGTCCCCCCCCCATGTTTGCCTCGGGCGAAATATCGAGATCGTTCGCCTTACAAAAAGCGTCAGCGATTGCATAATAGATGAGTTGCGAGGCACGTTCTTTCTTCGGCTTGTCGCCTAGCCATAGCTCCTCCCACAAATTGCCGGCCTCTACATGCCGTTTGAATTGCTCGACCGTATCCCTGACGACGCGCATAATTTCATTCGGCCCGAGCTTAAGGTCATATGGTGAAGTCTGCTTCAGGCCTGGGAAACCATCCGCGATGATGCCTTTCAGTCTATAGTAGCCAAGAGCATCCAGGTTGGGATCATAATTGCTGACGTTTGCCTTTACAGCAGCGAGAAAAAAGTTGAATTCCTCCGGCGATTCGAGCGCCGCGCCGCGCAGCGCATGTTTGCGGTCGACCACTGTTGGCCGGATGATGCCGCCAAGTAACTGATTGACCCGATCGCGAATGCGCGCGTTCTCCATCGCGGCACGCTCGATATCCGACCAATCATTGGCAATAGGCAGTGCGCGTACAATGTCTTCTGGCACGAGGATGATTGGGACCATGTGGCCGGATGTTGTCTTGAACTGAGGTAGTTTATGGTTCGTAACGACGCCGGTTTCTAGCAATGGCACCCCGTTTGTCAAGCAGAACGCTTCCGTAATCGCGGCAAGATCTTCCACGATGACGGTTGTGGTAAGGTCACTGATCGTGTCTGGCCCGACATCTTCCTCGAAAAAACCCATTAATGAAATCATCTCGGGGTCTCTCGCGCCAAGCGTGATGATCTCCTTACTTGTCCGTAAAATCGCTTCACGAATATCCTTTGGTCGGGAGCTGCCCGAACGTCCGCTTCCTCCATAACCCAGGCCATTCTCAGGCGGTTCGCTTAGATCAAGTTGGCGACGGGCACCCTTCCATGCGGCATCATTCTCCGCGTTCGAGATCGTCAGCATTCGAACTAATATCTCGAAATGGTGGCGAAAGCGGTCGACGGCCGATGTAGCGATCACAGTATTGCTGGATTTTTCGAGTAGCACCGGGTCGATAAAGAGCGGCATATCGACGTCAAGGAACGGGTCAATCAGTCCCGCAGCCGCAATTGTCTCCGGCAGCACGCCAAAGTAAGCAGAAAATAAGATTGGGTTTCGTATGCGAGCCATTACCTTAGATAACCTGCCTTGCATCAAATCGCTATCACATGTTGTCCATCGTCTTGGGGAGGGAATTTTCTACCCCAAACGTTTTTCAGGTCCTTAGCTCCAGAAAGTGCGAATTATAATTATATATTATTAGAACATTTCTATTTAGAACTTGACTGCCGCGAGTTTTTCATGCATTAATGGCTATTTTTTAATTCTCTCCAGGGTCAGACCTTTAATTTACCCCCCTCCCGCTAAAAGGAGAGGGCCCGCAATAGCCAGATATATCAAGGTCTGGTATCCTTATTAAATTAGTAGTTTTTTTCTTCATATCCGACGGCAGAGCCATTTACGCTCACTAAACTTAGGGAAATTGTTTGCAATATGGTTGATTGTTATCGATGAATGGAATTTTTGATACGCGTGCGGGCACTATCTATGATGACGACATCAAGCTCCGTTATCACTTCCCTAATCGTTATCTTAATGCCGTTCAGGCCTTGAGGTGCCCCCTTCCGGGTGGTCCATTGAGTATGATGGAATTCACTGCTGAAGGGACGACAGATGCCATTGAAGAAGCACAAGCCCGAGGAGATCATCGGGAAGCTGCGT
>NZ_JABEQF010000034.1 GCF_014174355.1 Gluconacetobacter azotocaptans | reverse complement strand
GGCTGCTGCGCGCCCGGCCCTCCCGCGCCCGGGCGTTCAGCCAGGCCGCCGCCGCCTGGTCGACCGGCAGCGGCGGCAGCGCCCGCGCCGCGCACCAGGCGGCGAAAGCCGCCCAGCCGATGGCGTAGTTGGCTGGACAGGGCGCGGGGGATTCTGCCGATCCGGTCACCTCAGGGGATGTCCGCGAAACGCGCCGGTTGCCCGGGACGAAACGCCGGCAGACTCACCGGGGTCACGGTTAACCCGTCCCGGCGAAGCAGGGCGATCGGCCCGCCGACGTCGACCAGCAGCGCCGCGTGGCTGCGACGCAGCACCGGCGCGATCTCCGGCAGCCACGCCCGGTTCCGCCGAACGCATGGTCAGCCACCGCCGCACAGCTCGAACTCTCACAGCTTAAACGATCCGCCGCTCGGCGTGGCCACCGGGGCGGCGGCCGGGTTGATCTGGCGCCGGGCTTCGTGTTCGAACCTCTTCCTGATGTTGGCGAGCGCCTCGACCAGTTGCCCCTCATAGATGTCATGCAGCTTCCGCCACAGCTTGGCGTATTGCGCTTCGAGGTCCTGGCTTGCCAGCACCCCGACCCAGAGTTTGATCGCTCGCATGGTCTCGGGGGAGACATTGGTGGGAAAAGTCCCGCCGTCCTGCACTGCAAGGGCCCAGGCGATGATCTGGCAGTGCGGGCAGGGCCGGTTAACCAGAGGCGCGATGCCGCCGTCCAGTAAAGTCGGTGAGCGCCGGCAGGAAGATCGCTCTATTTGGTGTCCTCGGCGCACTATCTTGGGCCGTCAGCTGGCCAGACACCTTTTGGGCACTGCCTCTATGGGCGAAGCTGTCTGCCGTGCTGACTTATGCTGCCGCTGGCGATTACGGCATGAACATGGGGCTTGTCTCGGGCATCTTCGCCCGACGACACAAGTCCAATTAAGGAGCGAATTGCCTTGATAGTAAGGTATATATGCCTTACTATGCGAGCGCATTGAAAGGGGGTCCCATGGCATCCTTAACCGTCACCGCAAAGGGGCAAGTCACGCTCAAGCGGGAGCTGCTCGAGCATCTCGGCATCCAGCCAGGGGGGCGGGTCGATTTCGAAAAAATGCCCGGCGGTGAGGTGCGTGTGCGCGCCGCGCGACCCGCTGGTACGATCGACAATTTCCTGCATGCGCTCGATGGCAAGGTGAAGCTGAAGACGCCGCTTACTATCGACGAGATGAATAGCATCGCTGGCGCCGGCTGGGCTGGCGAACTGGCCGACAAGTGAAAATTATCGCCGATACGAATGTACTCGCGCGTGCAATCCTTCAGGACGATGCCGCTCAGTGTCGAACCGCGCGAAAGATACTGATGGACGCGTCCCTGATTGCGGTGTCCTTGCCTTCCCTGTGCGAACTGGTGTGGATACTGCGCCAGGGGGCCAAGTTGCAGAAGGACGACGTGGCCACGGCGATCCGCGCGTTACTCGATACAAGCAACGTGGTCATGAACCGACCGGCTGTCGAAGCCGGTCTCGCCCTTTTGGAAGCCGGCGGCGATTTTGCCGATGGCATCATGGCTCACGAAGGCGCCTGGCTGGGTGGCGAGACGTTCGTGTCGTTCGATAAGAAGGCCGTCTCGCTGCTGAAGAAGCAAGGCGAGAAAGCCCGGCTACTATAGTCCAGTCCAGCAAAGGAGCCGAACATGGCTGACAACCAAACGACCGTACGCCTGGTCCAATGCGTGATAGTGGCGGGTATCGCTATGGCGTCATCAGTTGCCCATGCTCAGACTGATGTTCTTCGCGCAATGGGTCGGACTGTCGAAAGCACCCTGCCTGCCAATGCTAAAATCACACGGCCCGTTGTTCTTCCTCGCGGGACGCTGCTGGTATTCGGAGGCGATATATACGCGATCACGGGCACTGATTCTTGCCCCACGACGCAGCCGCACACTGGATGTGTCGAGATGACACCCGGAATGGCAAAGTCGGTATATCTGAATCCGGTCGGGACTAAAGACCGACTTCGTGGGGCTGTATCATTCACCGGGACGCCCGACAAAGTGAGCATCGCCTTGAACGCATCATCCTATCCAGATGGCAGGGTTCGCAGTTATCAGCCGCCGTTGATTGGTGGAGCAGCACCAGCACAGACGGTTATGGGCGAGCGGGACCGTTTTCAGAAGGAGCTACCTGACAAGATGACTAGAGCGATCATCGAGGGAATGGAAATTAAGCAATGACCTCGGCTTTCGCCCTCCTGTTCGCCTCCCGGAAGAAACGTGCCGAGCGCAAGCGCGTGCAGGCCATAAGCGCCTTTCTGGACCATCTCGAGCAGCATCCGTTCAAGGTTGCGACCTTGCGGGATCCTCGAAAAAAACATGCCCATTACGACCTGGAACGCGTGGTCGGAAACGCAGAAACTTGTGATGAGCACGCAGGACATCCTGCTTTGGGTGACCTGTGCCGCCTTATTCATAAGCCCCCAGCCTATCGCGCCGTGATCGATATTCTCTCGGTGACAGGTGTGAGCGCTACTCATAATAACTTCGTGGGCAATCTGGATGCTCTACCCGAAACAATGCGTTTTAGCGACCCTTATGAGGAAAATTACGGGCCTTTTGATCAGGACGGCATGGAGAAACTGCGTCAGGCGGTGTTTGACGAGTTTTCCCCTGGCACGGGGAGCAAGACGGGCCTGTTCAGTATCACCGATGTGACATGGAGCGGGAAACGTATTGCCGGCAATACCGGAGCCTCGAGGCGGTTTTCTCTTTGGCGCCGCCTGTCGGCCCGAAACTATAAGCCGGAGCGCATTCACGCGCTTATCCACCCGCTTGAGCTCAACAAGGACGCTCTGCGGAAGGTGCTGACCGACTGGCGGGTCGTCCACGTGAGCCGCTCACCGGAGATCGTCAGTTCGTATCGCGCCATGCGCGACGTGTGGCCCGAGGGGATCTGCGCGCTGGATTACCAGACGTCATGGGGGGACAGGCGCGAGGAAGACTGGATCATCCCACTCCCGCATCAAGTACCTTTGGAGGTGCAGCGAAGATTTGCCGCTCTTCACGCGCGGCTGGACCTGGACGGCATCGAAGATCCCTTGAGAGAGGTCTGTGAGGCCATCAGTCTCGCGCAGCGTAGTTCGGTGCGATCGAAACCGGATATTGCAACGGAGCCTGACTACAAGGCGACCGCTGTGCCGCCTTCTATCGTTCCTACGTTGAATGCGGGCGCCTGATGTCCTGGCGCTGCCCCGATCTAAATGGCGGCGGGATGCTGCGCGCCGAAGCTGGCGACTGGGGCACCTAGTTGCGATGCGACAGGCTGAGCTATGAGATCGACACCGGGCCGCTGATCGCATGTGACCATGTGGTGCTGCCGATCGCCGTCCAGTAGGCGTGGGCGGCGGCGTGCCGCCCGTCCACATAAGGAGCCAGAAGTGGCCGAGGTCCGCACGGTAGGGCAAACCTACGGCCGCTTCCGCCTTCATGCCGGTCATTCAGATGTGCAAGATATTTTCCCGATAGCAGATAATCAATGGAGGTAAGATTTCATAATCTATGATATTATTATCGGGTGGTTTTGATTTTTTAAAGGAAGGAAAGAGTATTATAATTTACAAAGTAATATAGATTAGATTTTTCGCAAAAAGGAGGACATAAAATGACCCCAAGCATTGATCTGCCCGCTATCTTTGACGTGGCAGCTGAAAAAATGTTATTATCTATAAAGGAAGGACGTCAAAGCCATGCTACAGGAAATATTCGTGAATCTGGCAGCGAGCTTGAGACAGAGTTTCGTCAGTTCCTAAGTGATAGAATTCCGAATTTGTATGGTGTTAAAAGTGGTTATTTATTTGATGCATCCATGAGTTGCACTCCGCAGATTGATGCATTTATCACAAACAATGAATTAACACATGCGTTAAAAGTCACATCCGAGGATTCTGTATACGTACCATATACTTGTGCGCATATGATATTTGAAATAAAAAACTCTTCATCTGGAATTAAATCATATCTTGACCAGATAGGTAATATTTCTCGCGCCATAATCGGTATGAGAAAAAAGTATGTGGAGAAGTATTTTGAGCCAGGATCGAATTTATACCATAAACCACTCAGTTTTTTATTTTTAGGAGATACGGAAAATGGCAAATTACGTGATATACAGGAATGGTATTCAAATAATGATATCAAACCTGATTATATTATATTACTCGATAGATCTCTTATAATAGCAGCGCAATCTCAATTTTTCACAATGGATCATTTGAGTTTCTATGATTACAGATCGGGTGATGAATACTGTATATTTGAACCAAAAAGTAGTATATGTAAGAAAGGCCATATGCTGATGTGGATTTATTTCTGCATAATATCAAATTTGAACTTGATACTTCATGGGAACAATAACCAAATAATAGAATTTACGAAAATTGTTGAAAATGATTATCCTATGAAGAAAAAGGCAGTTTTGTCGTCAGCGACTTCTTGGTGAATGACGATTTGTTCGAAATAAATTAATAGATAACTGAATCTGGGTTTTGCGAAATTCGTAGACCCCTATTCCCCAACGTTAAACGCGCAAACCTTCGGTTGTATAAACTTCGATGGCGCGAATTTCCCGAGGGGATAAAGGAAATTCGTTCATATGCTCCAAATTAACTCGGGCAAGCTATATCCGAACGGTGTGCGCCGCACGAACGAACTCCGGGGCGTGCTCTATTCCAATCTCTTGCTGATGCGGATGGAGGATAACGCGATTGTCACTCAGGCTGGCCGCTTGCTCCAGGCAGAGGCAGCCAACCTTCCTCGACCAATCGTCTACGAGGTTAGCGAACAGTTCGATGACGAGCCTAGAGTGGGCGTTCTGATCTCGCATGGCGTCCAACCTTACCTGCAGGATTTCGCAGCGGTTGTTTCCTTTGTCTTACGTGTGACCTGTACGCCCGACCCCGATCTCTGCACCAGGTTGCTGAGTGACAAGAGGAGTTTGGGCGTAATGACGCCCCCCGCCAAGCTCGTGCGTAAGGTGTTCGATAAGGAGATCCTACTCAACGAGAACGACGACAAATTGCTTAACGGTTTTATCGACGATCTAATTGGACTAAGGCGGAAAAGTTTTCTCGCTGTGATGCGGGCCATTCGCACCTACGTCACCGGACTACATCGTGTAGCCGACGATCTGGAACTCGCCTACACCTTGATGGTGGCCTCCCTGGAGTCCTTGGCTCAGGATTTCGATGGCCACACTGCGCAATGGAGCGACTACGAACAGGGTCGGCGTCAGAGGATCGACAAAGCACTAAAGGATGCGGACGAGGTGACAGCCGGTCGAGTGCGCGATGCCATTCTGAAGGGTGAGCATGTTGCCCTGAAACGACGATTTCGCGAATTCGTCCTCGCCCATCTCCCCGACTCTTATTTTTTGGAGAGCGGTCCTGTAGGCGCACCCGGTCGCCTCGACTTGCGCGATGCCCTGAAGGAGGCCTACGATCTTAGGTCCAAGTATGTGCATCGGCTGCAGAATCTGCCGCAAATGCTCGACACAGACTTATCCTATCGCGAGACTATTCGTAGCGGCCACGCGACGTTTCTCACCTTGGAAGGCCTCGCGCGCGTTGCACGACATGTGATCCTCGAGTTCGTCACTCAGCAACCGAAGTGCCAAACGGAGGATTACGACTACCGTCTCGAACGCTTTGGGATCATGTCGGCCGAAATGGCGCCGCAGTACTGGATCTGGCAGCAGACGGGGTTCGTCAAAGGGGCGTGTCGGAAGTACTTTTCTGCGCAGCTCGGGCAAGTCGCGGCGTGCATGCTAACCAAGCAGCCTGTCACCAACATGCGCGAGATCTGCGCCAAGATCGAGGAAATTTTACCAAGGTTGCGGGGAGAGGACCGCCGCGCTAGCGCGGCTATTTACATTCTGTTTAACCAATTTGTGCAGCCGGACGAGCGATCGGCGCGGTTCGCTGAGGTTTATGAAAGATGTCGAAAGATCCTATCCGATCCATCGATCGAGGCGCTGTGCCTTCATTTGCTGTTCAGCATCACGCCGACGTGGCCGATCGCTTCGCAACGAGAGGTGTTGGATAGCTACTTCGAGACGAGGAACCAAAAATCCGGCCTTCGCGTGCCAGAACTGTTCGAGGCGGCCATGGTGTTAAGCCTTGCCGAGCGCTATCGGGGTGGTGGAGATATCCGTCAAGCTAAGGCTCTGCTGGACTTCGCGGCCGTCAATATCTTGCATGTAGGGTCACTGGCGGTGCTCGCTACAGACTTTGACCCTGAGGTGGCCATCGACTGGCGTGTGCACCTACTTCTGGCATCATTCGCGAGAGTCCCGGAGGACACGCCTGAAGCTGGCGTGAAAGCCCCCCAAGCTGGTTCGGGTCCGCTCCCGGCTGTCGAAGTGGGCGACGAGGTAGATCAATCTAGTTGACCTTCATAAGAAGCCCATTTGTGTCGTGAACGTCGATAGCACGAATGACTGCTTTCCTAGTCTTACCATCCAAAAGCCGACATTCCGCTTGCCCCCAAAGCAGCCGTGAAGACGCCGCTTGAAGGCCGCCATTGCTCCGTGTATATGCAATGGATATACACGGAGCATCACATGCCCTACCGTCGCCAGTTGGATGCCTCGCCCCCGCGTGAGGCCAAACTCTTTCGGAACAACAAGAGCCAGGCGGTTCGCATTCCGGCCGACTTCGAGCTTCCCGGTGAGCGGGTGCTGATCCACCGGGAGGGTTCTCGGCTGATCATCGAACCTGTGCCTGGAAAGCGTTTGTCCGCCGTCCTTGCCGAACTGGAGCCGCTACCACCCGAAGACGCTTTTCCCGATATCGACAGCACACTTCTGCCGGCGCGGGACATCGACCTGTGACCGCGCTCTTCATGTTGGACACCAACATCATCTCTGATCTGGCCCGGAATCCTCAGGGCAGGGCCGCTCGGCATATCGTGTCTGTCGGTGACGACGCGATATGCGTCAGCGTCATCACCGCCGCCGAACTTCGTTATGGCTGCGTGAAGAAGGGCTCGCCGAAACTGACGGCGCAGATCGAGGCAATCCTGGAGGGCACCACCGTGCTCGCCCTTGATCTCCCTGCCGACGCTGAATACGGCCGCATCCGGGCGGATCTCGAGGCGGCCGGAACGCCGATCGGCCCGAACGATCTTTTAATTGCCGCACATGCTTGTGCCGTTGGCGCGGTACTCGTCACCGCCAACACTGGTGAGTTCGAGCGTGTATGCGGCCTGAAGGTCGAAAACTGGCTCGCCACTGCGTAGCGAGTCCAGCAAAGGAGAGGACAATGACTGAAACCCACGCCGCATTGACGCGCAAAACCGCCAATATCGTGGCTGCCTATGTCTCGGCCAGTGCGATTGGCGCCGACACATTGCCCGCTCTGATCGCGAGCGTTTACCAGGCCCTCGCTAACCTCGATGGACCCATTCCAACCACACCCGTTGCGCCGGAACCTGCGGTTCCGATTCGTCGCTCGGTGTTCCCCGACTATATCGTGTGCCTGGAGGACGGTCGGCAGTTCAAATCGCTCAAGCGCCATCTGTGGACCGCCTATGGCATGACTCCGGAGGATTATCGCGCCAAGTGGAAGCTGCCGACGGATTATCCGATCGTCGCGCCGAACTATGCCGCTCACCGCTCCGCCCTGGCCCGTGCCATCGGCCTCGGGAAAAGGCCCCCTGCCGATGCTGATATAAGCCCGCCTGGAGCAACCAATGAACCGCCAATTACCATCCTGCCGGAGCGCAAGCGCGGTCGTAAGCGGATGGCGGCCAAGGTCAAGCCCGAACGCACCATTGCCCGGTCCGTTTAAGGAGAGGCCGATGCCTGACAACGGAGCAGCCGAGGCCAGACGATTCACGCGAGAGCAGGCAGTCTCTTTTTCAGAGGCCGAGCGTACGCTGAATTTTCAATGTGAACCGAACCTTACGCCCATATCTCTTTCGTCGATCCACGAAATTGGCGCGAAATATCGCGCCAATTATGCGGAGCTACAGCTTGAGGTCAACCGAATGGAATGGTGGGGTCGGGGCGAATGATTCCAGAAAAGGAGGGACTAATGCCTGACAATCAGACGACCGAAGCTTCGCCTCGCATGAGACCTGTGCGCGGGTAGTGGATTGCCTGCGGGAGGTGGATTTTCAGGGCTGCCGCTCCTTTACTTTTGGGCCTGGTGATGCGTGGGCATTGAAGATGCCCACGTCCGTT
>NZ_JABEQF010000033.1 GCF_014174355.1 Gluconacetobacter azotocaptans | reverse complement strand
CACCGCCAAGGCCGGTCTCCAGTTCCGCTTCGCTCCACCTCCGACCGACCTTGGCGACGGAGGTGCTTATGCACTAACAGTCACAGCGGACTACCCGGTGGGGGCTGCTCAGTCATCGACGCCTGGCGGGCCGACTACAACGCCATCAGGCCCCACACCAGCCTCAATGGCATGACGCCAGAGACTTTCGCCCAACACGCCAACAAGGCATACAGCAACCCACAGACCCTAACTCAGAACTGAGGGCATGTTGGGGGCAGGGTCATCAGGGCCCAGACTAAGTTCACATTCTTGGTAAGATTGAATCCGTGCTCGCTTGGCTGATCAGGTATTTCGAAGTTACATTCTTTGGAGGCTGATCTTGTGGACTACTCCAGCGGGGCGGCGATGGGTGGATTGAGACAGCGTGGAGCTTTCTGATCAGCTTGAACCTGGGGGCGAGCAGATTCGCGTGACGACCGTCGCCGGCGCGGTCTTGTCTTCCTTCTTCGACGAACTCGCGCGGGTCGACGACTTCGGCGAGTGTGCGGAGCAGCTCAGAAAGCTCGTGCTGGTCGACGGCGTGTTCGCCGAGCTGGCTGTACGAAACGCCCTCTTCCCGGACTCGCAATGATCCGCATCCAGCAGATCTCGATCCGCGAGTTCCGCGGCATCCGCGACCTGACGCTGATGCTTAACGGCGAGAACTTCGCCGCCTGCGGGCCGAACGGGACAGGCAAGAGCGGGATCGTCGACGCGATCGAGTTTGGACTCACCGGGAACATCTCGCGCCTGTCGGGTCGAGGCACCGGCACCCTTTCGGTCAAACAGCACGGTCCGCACGTGGACTCGCAGAACAAGCCCGATCTCGCGACGGTCACGATCGACGTCACCATCCCTTCGCTCAATGGCAAGAAGGCGTCGATCCGCCGGTCGGTGAAGGGTCTCAACGCCCCGACGATCACGCCGGCCGATCCCGACGTCCTCGCGGTCTTCGAGCAGGTGAAGGCGCATCCCGAGTTCGTGCTGTCGAGACGCGAGCTCATACGGTTCGTGCTGTCCGAGCCAGGCGACCGAGCCAAGGAGGTCCAAGCCCTTCTCCAGCTCGGCGACGTTGAGAAGCTGCGGGTGGTGCTGCAGAAAATTGCGAACGCCTACGCGAGGGAGCTGAAGCCGCTCGAACGGTCCGAGGCCGAGGCAACCCAGCTTCTCAGGACCGCGCTCGGGCTGACCCAGGTCGGCAAAGCCGCGATACTTGATGCGGTCAACCCAAGGCGGGCGATACTGGGGCTTGGTCCGCTCGACGACCTCCTTGCCACCACGTCGCTCGTCGACGGACTCGCGACCACCGGGACAGGTGGCGCCCGGTCGCGCGTCATCAAAGTCCAGGCCGTCGAGAACATCGCTGCGCTACAGGAGGCGCTCGCGGCCCTGACCGCCTCGACGGTGTCCGCAGAGTGCGCGGCGATCGCGGCATCGCTGACGGAGTTGGCCACCGACCCGTCGTCGATGAGCGGCGTGAAGGAAGAGGGTCTGCTCACGACGGCGCTCGACCTCTACGATGGCGAGCACTGCCCGGTGTGCGACAAGGCGTTCGACGAGGAGGGCTTCGTCGCCCATCTTCGGGGCAAGCTGTCTCACCTCGCGGACATCTCCGCGCGGAAGCGCGCGATCCAGGAGTGCGTGGCGCCCGTTCTGGACCTGATCCGGGAGGCCGGGACGGCGATCGCCGCCACAATCACGGACTCGCAGGGGTTCACGCCGCCATTGGAGGTGAAGGCCTTGGGCGACTTCAAGCAGGTGCTTCTGGGTCGCTACCGGCAGCTGGAGGCGTTCCTCCCGATCAAAGACACGGTGGCGGTGCTGGGCGTCGCCAACAGCGTGCCTGATCTGGATGCGGCGATCGGGACGGTGTCCGCGGCGGTGGCGGCCCTGCCGGAACCCAGCGTGCAGGACGCGGCCCGCGACTTCCTGACGGTCGGGCAGGAGCGGCTCGACCAGTTCCGCAGGGCCGGTCAGGCGCTCGCCGTCGGCAGGGCGAGGGCCGAGCGCTCCGCCAAGGCCTTCGAGATATTCGGCGACACGACGACGAAGGCGCTGGAGAGGACCTACGAGGAAGTCCAGGACGAGTTCGCCGACTGCTACCGCGTCATCAACAGTGACGACGAGTCCGGCTTCACCGCTGCCTTGCTCCCGTCGATCGGCAAGCTGGCGTTCGACGTCGACTTCTACGGCCGCGGCAAGTTCCCGCCCGGCGCCTATCACAGCGAGGGTCACCAGGACGGGATGGGGCTGTGTCTGTACCTCTCGTTGATGAAGCATCTGCTGGGCACCGGTTTCACGTTCGCGGTGCTCGACGACGTGCTCATGTCGGTCGACAAGGGCCACCGCCGCGAGGTCTGCACGCTGCTCAAAGACCGGTTTCCGGATACGCAGTTCATCTTCACGACGCACGACGACGTGTGGCTGCGGCACATGCGGGCCGAGGGCATCATCAAGTCGAAGGGGCTAGCTCACTTCCGGACCTGGACGGTCGAGACCGGACCAACGGAATGGACGAACGCGTCGGTGTGGGAGGAGATCGACGCCCATCTCGCCCTGAACGAGGTCAGCAAGGCCGCCGGTATGCTGCGGCGTTTCCTGGAATACTACGCGGCGGAGACCTGCCATCGGCTGCGCGCGCCGGTGGAGTTCAGGGGGGACGCCCAGTTCATGCTCGGCGACACGATGCCCGCGGCGATCGGTGAGTTCGGGAAGCTGCTCAGGAAGGCGAAGGACGTCGCAAACTCGTGGGGGCAAAGCGACGTCGTCGCGGCCATTGTTGCGCGCGAGGCAGATTTCACGGCGGCCAAGCAGGCGACGAACGTCGATCAGTGGCAGGTGAACACCGGCGTGCACTACAACGCTTGGGCGGACCTCGGGAAAGGCGACTTTGCTCCGGTCGTCACGGCCTTCCGCGCACTCGTCTCCTCCTTCGAGTGCCCGACTTGCGAGCAGATGTATTCGGTCACGCCCGAGCGCGGTCCCAAGGGCGGCGTCCGGTGCCAGTGCGGGGCGCTGAACCTCAATCTGGTCGCGAAGTGATTTGTGCAGGATCGGTCGGGGCATGCCGGCGCAGCGCCGCCCGGGACGTCGGCGTGTTTTAGGCTGCAGCCAGCGGCGGCGTCCGTTGTCAGGACTGGTTTCAGACCGCAGTATGTTCTAGATTCGTTCGCATGAGCGACGACCGGATCAAAGACGGCGCGGGTGAGCCCGCGGCCGGACGCCCGACGCCTACGGGGTTCATGCGCAAGCTGCGGCCGGAGCTGTATTCCGACACGGTGAACCGGCCGCTCTACATCCTCGACCGGTCCATGCTCGAGTTCCAGCTCGAGACGATGACCTCGCGCAACGAGCACCAGCGTTTCGAGATATTCTGCCGCAAGCTCTGCCAGCGGGTGATCTGTCCCAACATCCGCCCGCAGAGCGGGCCTGAGGGCGGTGGCGACGGCAAGACGGACGCCGACACGTTCCCGGTTGCGGAGGCGATCGCCGACCTCACTTACATCGGCAGCCCCGGACCTGGTCGAGATGACTGGGGCTTCGCATTTAGCGCCATGAAGGACTGGAAGCGGAAGGTCGTGAAGGACGTCGAGGGGATCGCCGGCACGGGCCGTAAGCTAGAGCGCATCTACTTCGTCACGAGCCAGCCGGCGCGCGCGGCCGACCGCGCCCGCATCGAGGCTGAGCTCAAGCAGGCGCACGGCATCCCGGTGAAAATCCTCGACCGCGCTTGGATCGTCGAGGAGGTGATCGACCACGAGCGCAAGGACATCGCGCACGACTACCTCGGTGTTGGGCGGATGGTGTCCGACCCGATGCGCATGGGACCGGAAGACTATTCGAGGCGCCGCCGCCTCGACGACATCGAGCGCGGCCTTGCCAATCCGTCGACGTTTGCAGGCATAGAGCGGCAACTGGTGACCGAGGCGATAGTTGCCGCCCAGCTGTCGCGCAACCTGGAGCTGCCGCGCCACGAGACCGAGGGCCGGCACGCGCGGGCGATCCGCCTCGCGGTCAAGCACGGGTCGGCGCGCCAGCAGCTGGAGGCCCGCCACGACGCGCTTTGGACCGCCTTCTGGTGGTTCGACGACGCGGCGGCGGTGTCCGACGGATATGGGACCATCGAGGCCGAGGCGCTGGGCGCGGACCATGCCCGCAACATCGAGTTCCTGGTCCAGCTGCACCAGCTGCTCGTCAACGCCGTACTCTACCGCATGCAGGCGGCGAAGGAGGCGGACCTGTCGGCCCGTTCGGACCGACTCGAGGCCGCCCTCGTGGCCATGACGCGCGACGAGCACCGGCCCAACCATCAGCTGGAGGCGCGGACATCGCTGGCAGTCGTCAGGCTCGGACGCTACTTCGCCGAGGGCCGGATGGACGAACTGCCGGGCGTCTGGTCGGAGTTGGGCTCGATCCTGGACGAGGCGTCGGGGCTCGCGGAGTTCGACGCCGACCGGCTGGTACGGCTGATCGAGGTCGTGGCCATGCCGGCGGGGCGCGACCCGACCTACCGCGCCGTCGGTGAGCGCCTTGCCGACTTCGTCGCCAAGCGGACGTCGGACGCACAGGGCGCTCTTATCCTGCTCCGCCAGGCGCTCAACCTCGATGACGACGAGAAGTCCGAGCGCATCCGCCTCTTCGGCCGCGCGGCGGTCCATCTCGCCAAGCGGGAGCATGCCGAGCAGCTCATCGAGGCGCACCAGCACCTCGCCATCGCCTACCGCGGCGCCGACCTCTTGTGGGCGGCCCGCTCGTCCATCCTGATGGCGGCCGCCGGGCTGGCGGCCGAGGGGGAGGAATCGAGCGATCTCCCGGTCGGCTTCATCCCCACGGTCAAGATCTGGGCGTGGATCGCCCTGCAGCTCCGCCTCGTGCCCGAACTGCTGTTGGCGGTCCGCCTACTCAGGATGTCGTCGGGCACATTGCCGTTGGACGAAGACTCCAAGGACCGCGTCGCGGAGGGCCTGCAGGAGATCGACCTCGCCTTCGGTAGCAACATCCTCAACATGGACGACGGTGAGCTCCGCTCGCTTTCCGCCCTTCCGGATGAGCTGAGTGCGGCGGGGCTGCCGATGTCGCGGATCGCCCTGCTTTACGCCCTCGGCTATGAGGACACGCTTCGCGAGGACGGGAGCATACCGGACGAGATGGCCGAGCGGCGTGCTGGGGAGTTCTTCGCGCTGATGAAGGCGCAGCCCGTTTCCGGGCAGCTCTTCGGCCGTCTGATCCTGAACGCGCCCACCGGACAGGTCATCGAGACCTGCATCTGCGGCCTGACCGTCGAGGTCGCTGCGCCCGGGGACGATGCGGGGACCGTCACCGCCCAGGCCGTTGTGGCGGCGTTCGAGGCGATGCTGGCGACGATGATCGAGGACGGTGTCGGGGCGCACACCGAGCGGTTCCGCGTCGACATCGTCGAGACCGACGAGGAGGAGCCGAGTGTCCGGACTGATCCCAAGGCGATGCGCTCGCTCGTCGCGTGGCCGCGCTCGCTCCCGGTCTCGGATTTCGCACGCCAGCCGGATGTCGGGGCGTTCCTGATGCGGGTGGTCGGTGAGGCGATGGCGGTGACCTTCGTCCTGCCCGAGCTCAAGGACACGATGGAGCGCCTCGTCGCGAAAGGCAGCGCGCACGATCGCGTGTCGAGCATCCTTGCCTCCCTGAGCGCGCTTCACCGGATCGTCGGTCGGCCAGTCGTCCGCCTCGATCAAGCCGTGAAGGACTATCCGATGCGCGACCGTCCGGCAGTGGCCGACATGGAGCGGCCGGCGGGCGGTGGCGATGATGAGGACGTTCTCGCTGGGCCGAAATCCGGCGACGGGCGTCCGACCGTTGGCCGTCACCGCGGCATGAAGGTGCAGTCGGTGATCGATGTCCACAGCTGGGACGAGGCGCGGTGGAAGGGCATCCTGTATGCGAGCTACGGCGACGATGTGCCACCGATCTTCGCGCTGACGTTCACCAACGCCGCGGGCGCCCGCCGGATCTTCGAGCGTTGGCGGGAGCGGTTCGGGACGAAGGACGTGAACCACGACATAAACATGTCGATCATCCGCAACCTGCCCGGCTACCCCGCCTCGCATTACGCGGTCCAGATCACGAGCCGCCGACCGGACGATGGTTCGTGGGAGCGCGGTGTCCTCTACCAGACCGTGAACCGCGTCCACGTCATGGAGCCGGCGGACAACACGAACCTCGAGACGTTCCTCTCCAAGCGCCGCGCCGCCGGCTGCTTCATGCTCGCCCCCGCCGTCCTGTCGGCGGGGCAGCCGGACATCCTGACCGACCTCGTGATCCTTAAGCGCGACATCAACGTCGTCGATGCGGCCGATGTGGCCGAGCACGACATCGAGAACGTGGCGCTCGAGATGATTGCGCGACGCCGCGACGGATGAGCTTCGGTCGTGCAGTGTAAACTTGAACCGTTCGATCTCTCCCCAGGCGCCCTCGGCCGCGCGGCTACCGATGGTGCTGGAGGACCGGTTCCGCAACGCACTGCTCACCTTCGACGATGACGTGGGAAATGAGTTTAAGGTGATTTCAGAAGGGCCCTTTCTTCGTTCGGCAGGCGGCTGCGATGAATATTAAGATCGATGAACTCGGCGAAATCCATTTCCGCAGGCCCGGGATGACTGGCCGCGAGGTCAAGGCCGGGGACATCGACCGCGAGGCCTTGCGGACCGCCTCGATCGCCGAGGCGCACGCCGCCATCGAGGCATTTCCGCGCCACCTCGAGCGGATTCTGGAAATCCTGCGTGCCTGCTTCCCGCCGCACGTCCTGGCGACGATTTCGAGCTGGAGCATGACCCACAAGGCCGGTCCTGATGGCGTCGCCGTCGACGGGGTCATCGCCGGCCTGGAGCAGCACCACGTAGAGCTGCTCCAGGCGATCCTGCTGCGGATGGATCGCTGGGAATGGGGCGTCGAACGCGCGTCGTATCAGCAGATCGGAGAGATGATGGGCGAGTTGAAGGCCCTGGCATCCGCGTTCCAGCGCCGTCGCGCGCTGGAGGTCGACAAGGTCAGCTCCGATCCCGAGCGTCTCGCGGTGGCGCTCATCCAGGAACGGCTACGCGACCAGACGCAGATGATCCGCAACTGGGGCTCTTACGACGAGATGGTCCGCATCGTGCGCGACTTGCACGCCCCGCTGGACGACGGGTTCCGATCGCACCACGGCTTCGGGGCGACCGAACTCGTCGATGTCGCGAGCGGTCTTGTCAACATGATCCAGCAACGCCTCTCTGATCGGCTGACCCTGCTCGACGGCATCATGCGAGGCCGTACCCGTAAGGCGATCGTCCACGCCTACTTCGAGCGATACGACGGGGTCGATGGCGTCCCGGAGGAGTTCCTGGCCTCGCTGTCGCCCAAGACGACGCTTCGGCAGTTGCGGATGATGCTGCACGAGCACGCATCGACCGGGCTGATGTTGGAGTTTGTGGTCGATCCCGGCGATCTCGCCGCGCGGATCGGCATATCGACACAGGTGGTCGAGAGCGTGTTCGCCGCGATAGGCCTGGTCCCTGGCGTGCTCCGCTCGAAGGAGCCGGAGCACCTGTTTCTCGACAACCCCGTATGGAAGCGGCCGGCTATAAGGGACGGCGCAGAGTTCCTGCTTTTCCTTCCCCAAACCATCGTCGGGTTCCTGCCTGGCCTACTTAGGGAACTCGCTGCCGAGGCGGGGCTGGGGAGGCGGCTCGAGCGACGGCGCGCGCGATATCTGGAGGAAGAGACGGCGCGTCTCATCTCCGTCGCGCTGCCCACCGCGCGCGTGCTGCCCAGTGTGAAGTGGTCATGGAAGGGCGTGCGTTACGAGACGGACGTGATCGCCGCCGTCGACAAGGTGGTGGTGATCGCCGAAGCCAAGTCGGCGGTCCTGACTGACGCTGCGCTCCGCGGCGCGGTGAACTCAGCGCGCAAGCACGTGAAGGACCTGCTCGTCGAACCCGCGATCCAGTCGGCACGCCTCCAGGATATCCTGCGGGCCGCCGGCGAGGGCGAGGTCGAGGCGATGGCAGTCGTGGCGTCACTCGGCTTGGGGATCGACGCCGCCGACATCGAGCAAACCATCCGGTTGTCCGTCACGCTCGACGACTTCGCGACACTCGCCTCCGCCCAGGTTGAGCTGAAGCGTGCTGGCTGGCTCCCGGACACGCTGGTGCAGCCAGCGACGATGACGCTCGCCGATCTGGGCACCTGCAGCGACATCCTTGATCGTCCCCTGTTCTTCCTGCACTACCTGATCGGCCGCGCGCGCATCCAGAGGGTCGCGCCCGTATTCGGCGACGAGCTCGACTACCTCGGCACGTATCTCAACTCGGGGCTCGATCTCGTCGAAGTGGCGGCCGGGACGCACAAGGGCATGTTCAACCGGATGTGAGCAGCCCCCACCGGGTAGTCCGCTGTGACTGTTAGTGCATAAGCACCTCCGTCGCCAAGGTCGGTCGGAGGTGGAGCGAAGCGGAACTGGAGACCGGCCTTGGCGGT
>NZ_JABEQF010000032.1 GCF_014174355.1 Gluconacetobacter azotocaptans | reverse complement strand
GCCGCCCACGCCTGCGCCCCGCCCCAGGCCAGAACCCCGATCAACCCGCCCATCAGGACAAGGATCAGCCACCCCGACAGCCGCACTACGCCCGAAAATACCGCGTCCCCGTCCATCCTGGCGGCATTTCGCCCGGCGAGACCACTGTCCCGGCCCGAGGGCCGCGGCATCCGTTGCATATGTCCATTCCTCGTACTTCTGCCACCCATAGCGTCGCCCCCCACAGGCTTCAATCGGACAAGGCGGACGGCGCAATTAAGTTTTTATGACATGCCAGGGCCCGGACGGCCGCCGCCCGCCGCCGCGGACAGGCCACCCTGTCCATTCACGACCGTCCATGCCAAACGGAAAGGCCACGCGGCGGGAACGGCCCCGCCCCGCCCGCGCAAGCAGAAAAGGCCCCACCACACCATGCCCCTTCCCCGGCGATCCCTTCTGGCCCTGGCGGCGGGCGGCGGCCTTGCGGCCGGCATCCGCCCCGCGCGCCCCGCCCATTCCATGCCGGCGCCCCGGCGGGTCATCATCGATACCGACACCGCAACCGACGACGCGCTGGCGCTGCTGCTGGCGCTGAACGCGCCCAGCCTGACGATCGAGGCGATCACCATCGTCGTCGGCAATGTCGAATTCGATCAGGAAATCCGCAACGCCCTGTATACGCTGCAGGTCGCGGGCGCCGGCGGGCGCTTTCCCGTCCATCCCGGCACCGCCCGCCCCCTGCTGCGCGAGACACACCGGACCGCGACCTGGATCCACGGCCATGACGGGATGAGCGACAGCAACTTCCCCCCGCCCGTGCAGAAGCCCGAAACCGAAGGCGGGGTCGACGCCATGATCCGCCTGGTCCGCCGCTATCCCGGCGAGATCACCATCATTGCGCTGGGCGCGCTGACCAATGTGGCCATGGCCTTCCTGCGCGACCCCGAGCTGCCCCATCTGGTGCGCGACGTCGTGTTCATGGGCGGCTTCCACGATTTCCACGGCAACGTCACCCCCGCTGCGACCTATAATCTATGGGTCGACCCCGAGGCCGCCCGGATCGTCCTGCGGTCGGGCGCGCGGCTGACATCGGTGGGATTCGACGCCAGCGTCCGGGCCTCGGTTCTCGATGACGGCGATTTCGCGCGCATCGCCGCCATGCAGACGGACCTGAGCCGTTTTTTCCTGCGCATCAGCCGCATGCGCCGCGCCTTCTGCAAGGAGCACCAGAAGATGGCCGGCCCCAACGAACCCGACGGGCTGACGGTGGCGGTCGCCGTCGATCCGACCATCGGCACGGTGATGCTGCCCCGCGCGGCGGATATCGAAACCCAGGGCGACCTGACGCGCGGCATGATGGTGGTGGACGAGCTGGACACCAGCGGCCGGCCACCCAACGTCACGATGTGCGCCGACGCCGACGCCACCCGGTTCAAGGCGCTGGTGTTCGACGCCCTGCGCGGCGGCGGCGTCCAGGCCAAGGGCCCGACCGGCCGGAGCTGAGGCCCCTGGCATCAAGTCATATGGGAAAAGGAAGGTCGGGCTCTGCCCGAACCCGGCAAGGGCCTTGGCCCTTGCATCCCATTCGTTTCAGGAGGCCTTGATTTCCAAAGGGTTCGGCCCTTTGGCCGGTTTCAGGGCATGGCCCTGAGGGGGACCGCCGAAGAGTCATTCACGGCGGGGGCGCGGTGGGACTGCTGCCAGTCCTGCAGCCAGGACGACACGAGCTCGGCCGGCAGCGGGCGGGACATCAGGAAGCCCTGGACCACCGGGCAGTCGAGGTCGTCCAGCAATTCGAGCTGCCGTTTCGTTTCCACCCCTTCGGCCACCACGGTCAGGCCCAGACTGCGGCCGATGCGGACCACCGCCGCCAGGACCGAATGGACGTCGCCCGTCCGTTTCAGCCCGATCAGGAAGCTGCGATCGATCTTCACTTCGCTCAGGGGCAGGCTGGCCAGGTTCGCCAGGTTGGAAAAGCCGGTGCCGAAATCATCCATCGACAGGCCGACGCCCAGCGCGCGGATCGCGCGGGCGGCGGCCATGGTCCGCTCCTGATCCTCGATCATCATGCTTTCGGTTATTTCCACCGTCAGGCGGTGGGCCGGAACGGCGCTTTCGGCCAGGATGCCCGCGATCACGTCGGGCAGGCCCGGATCACGGAAATGCTGGGCCGACAGATTGACCGACACGGTCGGGATATCCACCCCCGCGTCCATCCATGCCGCCATCTGGTGGCACGCGGTGCGCAGCGCCCATTCGCCCAGCGTATCGATCAGGCCGCTTTCCTCGGCCAGCGGAATGAAGCGCGCCGGCGAGATGTCGCCCCGAACGGGATCGTGCCAGCGGGCCAGCGCCTCCACCCCGTGCAGCCTGCCGGTTCGGGGTTCGACCTGGGGCTGGTAGGCCAGGGTCAGACGGCCGGCCGCCAGGGCGTCGCCCAAGGCGGAGGACAGGATCACGCGGTCCTGCGCCTGGCGATTCATCTCGGCAGAGAAGAAGCGATAGCAATTGCCCCCGGCGTCGCGCGCCTGCGACACCGCGAGCTGGACGTGCCGGAGCACCAGGTCCACCGTATGGCCCTTGTCCCGACCGGCGCAGATCCCGATGCTGGCGGTGGAGGTGATGGGCATGTCACGGATGACGAAGGGGGTTGACGTCACCCGCAGCAGGGCACCCGCCAGCACCGAGGCGCGATCGACCGCCAGGTATCCCTCGCCCTCGATGCAGCAGTCACGGTTTCCCGGCGTCAGTCCGCAGCCGGTGACAATGATGAACTCGTCCTGCCCGGCCCGTGTCAGCAGGTCGCCCGGCCCCAGGACGGATTTCAGCCTCTGGGCCATGCCGATCACGATCTCGTCCGCCGCGGCCTGGCCCAGCGCGTCACCGATGGTGCGGAAACGATCGATATCGACGGACATCAGGGTCAGGCCGCACCAGCCCGGCCGCACCGCGCGCGTCTGCAGATGTTCGCGCAGCCAGACGCGGTTCGGCAGGCCCGTCACCGCGTCGTAATGCGCAAGCTGCGCGATCCGGACGCGCGCGCGCTCCTGCTCCACCGCCAGCGAACAGAGTTGCAGGCAGGCATCGACCACCCGCCGATGCCACAGCGCAGGCTCGCGCTTCGCCCGGAAATACAGCTCCAGACTGCCGGCCACCGTCCCGTCGCGCAGCCGGATCGGCACCGCCCAGCATGCCATCAGCCCGCTGGGCCGCACCAGGGCACGCAGGGCCGGCGTCCAGCGGGGATCGGCATCGATATCCGTGGTCAGGATTTCCAGTCCGCTATGGATCGTGGCGCCACACGAACCGGTCATCGGCCCAAGAGGGAGCCCATCGACGGCGTCGGCCATCGCCTTGGGCAATGAGGCCCGGCCCGCCATCCAGGCCGTCCCGTCGTCATGCGCCAGGATGATCGACGCCGCGACATCGGGCGCGATCGCCTCGATCCGCTGGCAGATCAACTCCATGACGTCGGTGAATTCCAGTGCGCCCGTCAGCGCCGCCATCACGTCGTGACGCAAGGTGCGCAGCTCCATCGCCGGCGTTTCGTCCGACATGATGACGATGGTCTCGCCCGCGCCCATGTCGCCGGCCTCGTCCTCCGACACCGGCGTGACCGACGTGCACAGCCAGATCTCCTTCCCCGAGCGCGAGACCGCGTGCAGGTCGCAGTCGAACCCGCGGCGACCCCGCAGATTGTCGCGGAATTCGCGCAGGGCGGCCATGTCGACTTCGCGCCCCGACAGGATCATGGAGATGTCGCGATTGGCCACCTCGTGCCGGTCGTAACCCAGAATACGGGTAAAGGCCGGATTGACATAGGTGATGCGGTCCATGCCGTCCAGGATCATCACCCCGCGATCGGTGCGCCGGACGATGTTGGCCAGGCGCCGCGTGCGTTCGCGCCCCCGGACATCGCCGGTCATGTCCCGCAGGGTCACGACCAGAGCGGCGCCCATGACCATGTCCGCGACCTGGGTCACGATCAGTTCCAGCCACAGATCGCCGCCGCTGCGCCGCGCCAGACGGACCTCGCGCGCCCTGCCGTCGGGGGTCATGTCCACGCCGGGCAGCAGGCTCTGGATGGCCCGGTCGGGCCAGTCCTTGGGCCCCCAGCCCGCCAGGCGTGCCGCCGTGTCATTGACGAAGACGATAGTTCCCGCCGTATCGACGACGATGACGCCCCCCGCCATGGCATGCAGCACCGACACCGCCGGCGATGGTCGATCGAACGACGGTGTGTCGGACATCGCCATCTCCTGCCCCGAATGCGGCCCAACCATCATGGCGCGCTGCGTTTCCAAGGGCGTTCCCCGCATGGAGCGCAGCATTGAAGCCATCTGAAATTCTATCCGACTGTTTGAAAGAGAACAACCATCATGACATACTTTTTTTCATTTTCAATCTTAAGATGACTAAATTCAGTCTCAAATCCGCACATATCAGCCATTCGCAAAGTATTTTCCAGACTTGACCTAACACAATGATTGCGGGACGCATCCACGCTAACGTAAATTGTTACAGAATACGTGCGAATGACACGAATAGGAAACGAAGTGTTTCATGCGATGTGTGCATCACGCTATTTGTTACTTATTCGTTATGTAATAAAAACCATCGGCCCGTCCAGCAATGTCTGCCAGAACTGCTGAACGCCGTATTTCATTTTCGTGATGATCGCGATGCGAACGCCACGTCGGCGGGGGCGTTCCTTGCGCGCCGGCTGACTGATTTCATGCCTCTCTATTTTGAACAATAATTTCCGGGCCCTGCCTCGGCGGCGTTCCTCGGAACGCCGCCCATTTTTACGTGCGTCCAGGCCATCGCGCGGGGGTGGCAGGCAACCCCAGCCTGCCTGCCATGTTGCAGACAGCAGCGACCGCTCGCGGCGTTCCAACATCAAGACGAGGGGCCAAACCCCCGCAGAGGTCCATTTGCAGCACCCCCCATCCCCCGCCATCGGCGCCGCGTCCCCCGTGTATCCGGGGGCACGGCCATGACCGGCACAACCGCACAGACGGCCCCTTCCGCCCTTGCGGCCCGCGCAGCCCATGCCCTTGCGGACCATCATGTCCCGATCACCGACCTGCGCCGCGCCGCCTGGACCTGCGCGCTGGGCAGCGCGATGGAATATTACGATTTCGCGCTCTACAGCCTGGCCTCGGCTCTGGTGCTGGGGCCGCTGTTCTTTCCCCATCACGGGGCGGCGGTGGGGCTGATCGCCAGCTTCGGCACCTATTTCGTCGGCTTTGCGGTGCGGCCGTTCGGCGGCCTGCTGTTCGGGGCGCTGGGCGACCGGTACGGGCGCAAGTTCGTGCTGCTGCTGACGGTAACGCTGATGGGCGTGGCCAGCGCCTGCATCGGGCTGATCCCCACCTATGCCACCATCGGCATGTGGGCACCGCTGCTGCTGGTACTGCTGCGGATCATGCAGGGGCTGGGGGCCGGGGCGGAACAGGCGGGCGCGTCGGTGATGATGACTGAATTCGCGCCCCGCGGCCAACGCGGCTTCTATGCCGCCATCCCGCTTCTGGGCATCCAGAGCGGATCGTTCGTGGCCGCCTGCGTGTATTATTTCGCCATCGCCGCCCATCCCGACATCGTGCAGGGCTGGGGGTGGCGGGTGCCGTTCCTGCTGAGCGTCCTGATCCTGGCCGTCGCGGTCTATATGCGGATGCACCTGAAGGAATCCCCCGCCTTTACCGAGATGGCGAGCCACCACGCGCTGGAACGGCTGACCCTGCGGCAGTTCTTCCGCAATTCCGGCCGGACCATCTTCTTCGGCATGGGGCTGCGGATGGCGGAAAACGGCGGGGCCTCGATCTATCAGGCCCTGTCGGTCAGCTATCTGGTCACGGCGGTGGGCGTCGAGGGGCGCACCGCCACCGCGGTGCTGATGAGCGCCACCATCGTCGGCGGCCTGGGCATCATGCTGGGCGGCACGCTGGCCGACCGGTTCGGCCGGGTGCGGGTCTATCGGGCGGCCGCGATCATCCAGGGCGTGTCGGCCTTCCCGGTCTGGTACATTCTGGGGCAGGGCAATTTCATTGCGTGCGTGATCGCCATGAGCATCGGCTGGGGTATCGGCAACAACGGCATGTACGGCGCCCAGGCGGCGCTGCTGCCGGAAATGTTCGGCATGGGCCACCGTTACGGCGGCGTGGCGGCCACGCGCGAGATCTCGGCCGTATTCGCGGGCGGCATCGCGCCGCTGGTGGGGTCGCTGATCATCACCACGGTGGCGACGCACAATGCGGGGCTGTCCCATCCGGGCCATCCGGCCTGGGTGTGGCTGGGCGCCTATGTCTTTGTGCTGTCGGCGATCACCGTGGCCGCGACCTGGTTCATCCCGGACCCGATCAACCGCGACCTGCAGGATCATCGCGACGTCCTGTAACTGGGGCGCGGGGGCCCCCGACCTTCCTTTTGCCACATAATTCGGTACTTATGGAGCGGCGTCCCCTGGAACCGACACCCGCGCGCCATCCATGGAAAACAGGACGGCCCTGCACTAATACGCGGTGCGGGCGACGCGGCGGAGCCGATCGGTTCCGCCCCATGGACGGTCCCGTTCGGTGTCACTTTGACGGCATAAAGGCAATTACAATGGGTTATACCTCCAGAAACCCTTATACGAATGAGGTTCTGGCCAATTTTCCCTCGGCGACGGATGACGAGGTGAAGGCCGCCCTGACGAATGCGCATACCGCATTCCTCGCCTGGCGCGAGACCGGCTTTCCCCAGCGCGCCGACGTCATGCGCAAGGCCGCCGCGATCCTGCGCGAAGAGGTCGAGCCTTTCGCCCGCCTGCTGACGCTGGAAATGGGCAAGCTGTTCGCCGAGGCGAAGGCCGAAGTCGAGCTGTCGGCCCAGATCTTCGACTATTACGCCGAACATGCCGAAGCCCTGCTGGCCCCGGAAAAGCTGCCGGTGTCCGATCCGCGCTCGGGCGACGCGATGCTGGTGCATCAGCCGCTGGGCGTGCTGCTGGCGATCGAGCCGTGGAACTTCCCCTATTACCAGATCGCGCGGATCATCGCGCCACAGCTTTCGGCGGGCAATACGGTACTGCTGAAGCATGCGTCCAATGTGCCGCAGAGCGCCGCCGCCTTCGACGCGCTGATGAAACGGGCCGGCCTGCCGGACGGCGCGTTCCGCAACCTGTATGCCACCCGCGGGCAGGTCGAACTGATCCTGAACGATCCGCGCGTGCATGGCGTGGCGCTGACGGGGTCCGAGGGCGCGGGCGCCGTGGTCGCGGCACAGGCGGGCCGCGCGCTGAAGAAGGCGACGATGGAACTGGGCGGCGCCGACGCCTTCGTCGTCCTGGAAGACGCCGACCTGGAAAAGACCGTGAAATGGGCGGTGTTCGGACGCCACTGGAACGGTGGACAGGTCTGCGTGTCATCCAAGCGGATGATCGTCGTGGACGCCATCTACGACCGGTTCCTGGAACTCTATACCGCCGGTGTCGCGGCGCTGCGCGCGGGTGATCCGTTCGCGGCCGAGACGACGCTGGCCCCCTTGTCCTCGGCCGGCGCTGTCGAGGAACTGCGCGGGAATATCGCCAAGGCGGTCGAGCATGGCGCGACCGCGACCGAGGTCGGGCCCCGCGTGCCGGAAACCGGCGCCTTCCTGCAGCCGACCATCCTGACCGGCCTGACCGGGGACAACCCCGCCCGGTACTGGGAGTTCTTCGGCCCGGTCTCGATGATCTTCCGCGCGAAGGATGAGGAAGACGCGATCCGTATCGCCAACGATACCCCGTACGGGCTGGGCGGTTCGGTCTTCACCACCGACACAAAGCGCGGTGTCGAGGTGGCGAAACGGATCGACACCGGCATGGTGTTCGTCAACCATCCCACCATGGTCAAGGCCGACCTGCCGTTCGGCGGCATCTCGCGTTCGGGCTTCGGGCGCGAACTGATCGGCCTGGGCATCAAGGAGTTCGTCAACCACAAGCTGATCGACGTCGTCGATATCGACGCGCCGTTCTAAGGCGCACCGCCTCGCGTTCAGGCCGAAGGCCCGAACGCGAGGCACCCCACGCTCTGCCCCCCCTGCCCCGGCAGCCCCGTCCCCGGACCGGCGCACGAACGGCACACCCGCCATGTTGTGACAATACGCAACGAACCGGTGGCGCGCGCGTTCATTGACCGACTCCCGGGGCCGAACGTGCCGGGCCAGAACAAGGGACGCCATCATGAGCACCATCCTGCTGATCGTCATCGTGCTGCTGCTGATCGGGGCGCTGCCGTCATGGCCGTACAGCTCGGGATGGGGCTATTACCCCTCGGGCGGGCTGGGCCTGGTCCTGGTGATCGTGCTGATCCTGGTCCTTATGGGACGATTGTAGGGACCTGATCACAAGATCCTTCCAAGCATCAACGACCGGCTGCCGAAATCGAAGACCAACGCCGCCGAATTCAGGAAGGCACTTTTGCAGTAATCCACAGCATAGAACGCATGGAATTGCCTTATTGATTATCGAGCCGAGGCGGTGAACGAACAATGCGGATTATCGTAACGGGCGGGTGCGGGTTCATCGGATCGGCGGTGGTGCGCCGGCTGATCGGGTTCACGGGACATCAGGTGGTCAATGTGGACTGCCTGACCTACGCG
>NZ_JABEQF010000031.1 GCF_014174355.1 Gluconacetobacter azotocaptans | reverse complement strand
GCCAGGTCTTCCAGTCCACCTTACACCACCGCGGGGTGGAGCAGCCCGGTAGCTCGTCAGGCTCATAACCTGAAGGCCGCAGGTTCAAATCCTGCCCCCGCAACCATGGTTCAAGTGATTGATATCACACATTAAAACCCGCCCTCACCGGCGGGTTTTTTGTTGCCCGAAAGCCCACGCAGGAAACACATAGGAAACAAACGAAAAGGTATTCAGGCGTAAAATTGTCGAGTTTCACGTCTGCGTGAGTTGCCCTTCTTACGCCTTCCTGAAGCGATAGGAATGTATGACTGCTTCGGGCCAATCTGCCCTGAACAGCGCATGCACTTCGGTGAACTGGTTTCATCGACCATACCGATCATGTCGATACCGGCATTACCGACGGGCGCGTCGATCGGCTCCATTCCTTAGGTCGGGTTTCAGATGAAATTATCGGGAATATGAAATCCGCATGAATGACGTCTGGGACGGCTACGCGTCTCTCTTGAGGCATTCCGGTTTCAGGCTCTTCCCCGACGATTACCAGGAGTGGCTTAGGCGCATTTTTCTTGATAAGTCAGATTGGAACATATAGAGAACATCAATCATCTAGATTGGCTGGCTCCGCAATTTGGCTTACGTCTGGCTTTAAAGTCGGAGAGTGACCGCATGATTCAGCCTAATCATTCCAATGATATCGTGATCGAACGCATGATTTTCCATGTGGTCGGGCCTGACGATAGCAACCTCGTGCTTCTCGAAGAAATCGAACCCGGCGCTCATCTTGATTTCTTTGTCGATCGCATCCGGACCGCGTCCAAAGGCATAATGCTTGACTTCGTTGCGGCTTCGCCGGTCCTCGCCTCGCTGCTAAAGATCGAGGAGGATGCGGCTTGCTTTGTGTCCGAGACCAAAAATCTCGCGACCCTGTTCAATACTATGCATTCGGGTGCCGCGAGCGTCGGCGTGTTCCTCATGTTCGTGCTTAATGTCGCGGGTGAGCGCCTTTACGCGATCATCAAATATGATCATGAGGAAGTGCTTTCCTACACGATCGAGGAGGAGGATGATATCCGTCGCGCGCTTATCGCCGCGCTGACTAGCACCTTCGTGCGCTCGCCGGAGGCGCTGCAGAAGGCTGCGATTATTCGTCTGACCGAGGCGGGCGGCGAACTGTCAGTCCGCGACCGCGTTGCGCCGAGCAAGATCACCCGGTATTTCTTGGGCTTCTTGGGCGCGCGGCGGAGGTTCCAAGCCGATCAGCTTACCTCCACTCTTTCCGACATCGCCAAGAAGACCGCGCGTAAACATGCAGACACCCTTGGTACCGCTGTGATGAGTCAGCTCAACCGCCGCGTCTACGATGCTGTCCAAATGCAGCCGGGCTTTGATCCCAGTAATCGCGAGCCATTCCTGGCCGCAGTGTTCGGACCATTGCCCGAGGACTCACCCGTGCGCACCACCTTTGATAAGGAGCTGCGCAACGCACGAATTGAGAATGAAGTGTTCGATTTCGATCGCAACGCGGTGCCTCGGCCGCGGCGCAAGCATATGGTGACCGACGAGGGGATTGAGGTCATTTACGATCGGCAGTTCGAAGACCGCGTCCGGCGCGAAGCCCTTGCAGGCGGCGGCGAGCGTATCGTGATCGAGACCGGCGGGATAAGGGTCGAGGATGACTATACCGAAGCGCGTTCGCGTCTGCGCTGACGCCCTTGCCACTTGCGGTGGGTCGCTGAGCGAACGCATCGACCGCTTGGATGTGCGTGGTACGCCAGATGAGGCATTGCGCGCCGAGCTGGCGGCGGTTGCCGCCGCCTGGTGCGACGGTGGTTTCGGCGCCTTCAAAACAATCGATGTGCTCGGCGAAGTTGTCACGATCCCGGCCCTAGCCGCGAGTGATGGAGAATTGCGTGTAAGCTTCATCAAGGCACCGACCGCTTCAACCTACTATTTCCTTACTGCGCGTGGACTTGCAGTCTTGCTCGACGACTGCGACAAGGCCGCACTCGCGCGGCGCGTTCTTGTCGCCGAAGAGTTCACATCTTTTCGTGCTGTTCAATGCAGCTTCGAGCCTTGGACCGAGATGGTCGCCGACGCACTGGCCGACGACGAGTTCAACTGGCCAGTGCCGCGGCGGATCGTGCGTGACCAGCTCGCGATTGTGCCCTTCTCGATCGGCCCGCTGCTACTAACCGTGCCACCACAGCCAGCCGGAAATACCGAATGTCGACGGGCCAGCAACGAGCAAGACCCGACCGAGCAGGACGATGCGACCGGCGGTGCTGCGGTAGCCGCTGCGGCTCCGCGGGGAGGCACCGAAATGCAGGGCAGCGCGGTCTTCAAAGCATGGCGTGCGGCTGCGCTGCCGCAACTTCTCCTCTGCCTTGTGGATGAGGTCTGGAAACAAGACGACGAAATCCGCGTTACCCTGACGGGTCCACGCAAGCGTAAGCTCCGCGCTGCGCTTGAGATGATCAATCCGAACCGAGACTTTAAGCTCGTCACGGAGGTCGCCGACTGGGTGTTTAATTCGGGCCGCGATGCCGAGACACGCCATACGCTGTTCGTCTACGAACTCGCGCGAGAATGGCCTGGCGATGAGCCGTTTTCTAACAGCTTCGCCGATCGTGCTCCCGGTGCACTCGAAGCCGCTAAGGCGGCGTTTCGCATGCATGTGCGTGATGCCAGCAAGGAGACGCTCAAATCCTTGCAGGAGCTGCGCAAGACCCTGGCCGATGACGTAACCCGCGTAGTCGGCCAGACCCGTGAACTAACAGGCAATTTGTGGCGTGACCTGCTCGTTGTAGCCGCCGCCGTACTCGGGCGCTTTACCCTCCTCGCTACCCCAGGGAAAGACGAGGCTGGGCTTGCCGATGCGCTACTCTATGGCTTGGCAATCTATTTGGCCTTCAGCCTCGGTATGGTAATTTTTGCCAATGCGCAGTTCATGGCGCTGTTTCGCAAGATGCAAAGCAAATGGCAGACTAAGCTTTATGGCTTCGTCGATCCAGAAGACTTCAAGTTGCTAGCGGCTGAGCCCCTGACTGAAGCTGAGAATATCTACAAGAACACTCGCAATGCTGCGATTGCGGCCTATATACTCACTATTAGCGCGCTGATTGCCCTGGCAGTCGTCCCCGTCCGGCTAGCTCAGGGCACGAACAACAGTGGCACCGCTGCCAATGCCTCCAGCGTCGCAGCCCGTGCTACGGACCCTAGCAAAGTTACGACCCTGAAAGTTACTCCTCTTGGCAGCAATCGAAAGTCGCTCGCAGCCGGAGTCGGTGGCACCGTGGCGCCATTAGGGACACTCGTATCGGGCGGCCCTGCCAAGGTTGGAGGCGTCGGGGTGCCGAATGCAAAAGACACAGTGGGAACACTGGGTCAGGTCAAAGCTGTGCCAACGGCAGCCGGCGCGGTAGGTGGACCAATGCACTGAACAAATGAGCGGGCTTGATGCAGTTTTGACGGTCGCTGCGCGCAACAAATCGCGTCGACTTCGGAGCAACATTACGAGCTTGCGTGCGTCGTTACATCAATCCAAAAAAAGTGCCCAATATGATGGCCGTGAACGAGGGACTGCTATGCGGGACCATGAGGCAGCAATGATTAGTCTGTTATCGGTTAAAGTCGGTCACATTGTTATGAATTTAACCATATCCGCTATGCGGAAGCGACGCCGTGGCCTGAATGTTCAGCATGAGGGCGAAAGCTGATGTTACCGCGGCCTGAAGTATGTGTGTGAAACGAATGTTTACGAATGAACAAGAGCCTTGCACGACCGCGATAAGACCGGGCAGGCGGATTTGTTCTTCGACAAGTGTGACGGGATGTGTGGAGTGTGAGGCCGGGGTAGAGGGAGAGGGCAGGGGAGGTTTCGCGACGGATTTCGAGGCTGGGAGAGGGTCTTCCGGCCGTCCGTCGCGGAGTTTCCCGCCATGGCAAGCGCCATCCAGAAAATCACCTTCAGTTCGTCCCGTGACATTCCCTTCAACAGGTTGGTGCTGTCACAGTCCAATGTCCGCCGGCTGAAGGCCGGGCAGTCGATCGACGAACTGGCCGCCGACATCGCGCGGCGCGGGCTGTTGCAGAGCCTCAATGTGCGGCCGGTTCTCGATGCGGACGGTGCGGAAACCGGCACGTTCGAGGTGCCGGCAGGCGGGCGTCGTTTCCGCGCCCTGGAACTGCTGGTCAAGCAGAAGAAGCTGAACAAGACGGCGCCGATCCCCTGTGTCGTGCGCGAGGCCGGATCGCCGATCCTCGCCGAGGACGATTCCCTGGCCGAGAACGTGCAGCGGGTCTCCCTGCATCCGCTGGACCAGTTCCGCGCCTTCCGGACCCTGTTGGAAAAGGGCCTGTCGGAGGAGGAAATCGCCGCCGCGTTCTTCGTCCCGGTCACCGTCGTCAGGCAGCGCCTGCGCCTGATGACCGTCTCGGAAAAGTTGCTCGCCGTCTACGGGGAAGACGGCATGCGGCTCGACCAGGTGATCGCGTTTTCGATCAGCGACGACCCTGCGCGTCAGGAGCAAATCTGGGAGATTCTGTCGGGCAGCCACAACCGCGAGCCCTATCTGATCCGCCGGATGCTGACCGAGAAGACGGTGCGCGCGTCCGATGTCCGCGTCCGCTTTGTCGGGCTCGATGCCTATGTCGCCGCCGGCGGCCATGTCATGCGCGACCTGTTCGAGGCCGACGATGGCGGCTGGCTGAACGACCCCGCCCTGCTCGACCGGCTGGTCATGGATAGGCTGGAAACGGCGACCGCCGAAATCCGCGCCGAAGGCTGGAAGTGGGTCGAAACCGCCCTGTCCTTCCCTTGGGGGCATACGCGGACGTTCAACGCGATCGAAGGCCGGCCGGTCGCCATCACCGAGGACGAACTGGCTCGCCTTGAGGCCCTGCGCGTGGAGCAGGAGGCAATCGAGGCGGATTACGCTCAGGCCGACGAACTGCCCGACGCGGTCGATGCTCGGCTGGGCGAGATCGAGCAGGCCATCGAAGCCCTGGAAACGCGCCCCGTCACCTATGATCCGGCCGAGATGGCGCGCGCCGGGGCCTTCGTCAGCCTCGACAACGACGGCACGCTGCTGGTCGCGCGCGGCTTCGTGCGTCCCGAAGACATACCGACCGACCCGGACGACGACGAGGCGTCGGCCGACGTTGGGGCGGGGGAGACGGATGACGATGCCGACTCCGAGGCTTCCGGCGCGGGTGCCGTATCCAGCCAGGTGGTCACGGAGGAGGACGAGCCCGAGGACGAGGATGGATTGAAGCCGCTGCCCGACCGGCTCGTCACCGAATTGACGGCCTGGCGGACGCTAGCGCTGCGTGACGCCTTCGCCAGCAACCCGCATGTTGCGCTCACCGAGTTCCTGCACACGCTCTGCCTGGTGCTGTTCCACGATATGTATGACGGCGCCTGCCTTCAGGTTAGTGTCCGTGCGGTGTCGTTCCCCGTCCAGGGACCGGACCTCGCCGGCAGCATTCCGGCACATCAGGTGCAGGCACGCGACGAGGCCTGGAAAGCCGATTTGCCCACCGGCAAAGACGTGCTCTGGATCTGGCTCGATCGTCTGGACAACGACAGCCGTCTCGCCCTGCTGGCGCACTGCCTCTCCCAGGGGGTCAATGCGCTCTATGAGAAGGTCCATCCCTACGGCGCCGTCTCGCCGCAGACGATCGAGCGGCGGATCGCCCGGGCTGACCGGCTGGCGATGGCGCTGCGTTTCGACCCCGTGGAGGCGGGCTGGACGCCGACAATCGACAATTACCTCGGCCGCGTCACCAAGGCGCGCATTCTGCAAGCGGTACGCGAGGCTCGGGGTGAACAGGCCGCGCAGATGATCGCCCATCTCAAGAAGCCCGATATGGCCCGCGAGGCCGAACGGCTGCTGGAAGGCTCCGGCTGGCTCCCAGAAGCCCTGCGCGCCGGCGTTCCAGCCCCGGTCGATCCTGTAGCGGACGAGCACGCCAGCGCGCCAGCGTCAGATTCGCCCAGCGCGATCGCGGCGGAATAGACGGACAAGATCTTACCAGCGGCTTCCGGTGCCCCGGAAGCCGCTTTTCTTACGTCCGGCACGGCCGTGAAGGAGGGAGAGGGCGGCTTCGCCTTTTGTGCCGAATATCCGGCGCAAGAGGAGAGTCTCCATGTCCGCTACCACCATCCTGCCGTCCGCCCGACCTGCGGGATTCCGCATCGACCCGTCGCGGGGGCGGCGTGACGTCCGCGTGTCCTCGGAATGGTTTTCCCGCCCCGACGATGAACGCTATTTATCGCTGGCCGATCTGCACGCGGCCACGCTGGCCCGCGCGGAGCGCGCCACCGCCCGCACGGTGGAAAGCCGTGCCATCCGCGTCGAGGCCAGCCGCGACAATGCCGAGCGCCTGACTCTGGCGGTGCCGGGGCAAGACGAACCCGTCGCGCCGACGCACTGGTCCTTCGGTCAGTTGTCCAGCCTGGTCGGCGCGCCGTCTTCCTATCTGCGCAATCTGCCGGCGCCGCTGGCGGCGATCAATCTCCAGCACGGCCTGCTGTCGCACCGGGCCGAATTGGTGAAAACGCTGGAAACCGACGACGGACGCATCGAACTGCGCGCGGTGACCGGTCCCGATTATGGCCGCGTATTCGACCATGAACTGGTCGGCGCCGTCCGCAAGATCGCGGGCGATGGCACGGGCGACACCAATTGGAAGGTGCCCGGCGTCATCGACTGGTCGACCCTAACCCATAATCCTTATGTCGATGTCACCAAAGAGACGACGACGCTTTATGCTTCGGACAGGGATGTCTTCGTATTTCTCGTTGACGATACGCACCCGATCGAGGCCGGCCGGTTGCCGAACGGGGAGCCCGATCTTTACTTTCGCGGCTTTTACGCGTGGAACTCGGAGGTCGGCAGCAAGAGCCTGGGGATCGCGTCGTTTTATCTGCGCGGCGTGTGCCAGAATCGTATGCTGTGGGGCCAACAAAATTTCGAACAGATCACGATCCGGCATAGCAAATTCGCGCCCTCTCGCTTCGTGCATCAGGCCGCACCGGCGTTGCGCAATTTCGCCAATGCCAGTCCGGCTTCTTTTGTTTCCGGCATCCAGGCGGCGCGCAAGGCGATCGTCGCACGCGATGACGATGATCGCGAGAGTTTCTTGCGCCGACGCGGCTTCTCCAAGCCGGAGACGGCGACGATCATCGAGACGGTGCTGCGCGAGGAGCAGAGGAAACCCGAGACGATCTATGATTTCGTGCAGGGTATCACCGCGCTGGCCCGCACCAAGGCCAATCAGGACGTTCGGCTCGATCTCGAAGGCAAGGCCCGCAAGCTGATGGAGGCGGTCGGATGAGCGGCAGGGCGACAAGAGTAAGGTCGGTCTGTCAGGGGGCGGCGGCGCAAGTCCGCCGCCTTTTGTCTGTCCGGCATTCAGCCGTTCAGGCTGTCCCTGAGCGCCTTGGCGGGGGTGAAGGTCAGCTTGCGCGACGCGGCGATGGTGATCGTGGCGCCGGTGGCGGGATTGCGGCCTTCGCGGGCGGGAACGTCCTTGACCCTGAACTTGCCGAGATCGGGAAGGGTCACCTCGTCGCCGGCTTTCGCGGCGTGGGTCACGGCGGCGACCAGGGCGTCGACGGCTTTGCGCGCGTCCGTTTTGGAGAGGTCGGCGGCGTTGGCGATATGATCGACCAGTTCGGTAATCTTCATCTACGGTTCCTTTCCGTTGCGGGCCTTAGCCCATCCGCACCGCCGTTAGCGGCAGATTATGGCGGCATCAAGCCTGCCGGGAGGGCAAAATGACCGGACATGACAGAGCGGACGCCGGCGATCTGGCCCGCCGTCTGGCGGAGCAGGCCGAGGCGGTCTGTCGCTATTATCTTTCGGCCGGGCGCCGTCACGGCAAGTACTGGCTGGTCGGCGATGTGCGCAATACGCCGGGCCGGTCGATGTATGTGCGCCTGCACGGTCCCTCAGAGGGGCGCGGCGCGGCCGGCCGCTGGGCTGATGCAGCCTCGGGTGAATATGGCGACCTGCTGGATGTCATCCGCGAAAGCTGCGGCCTGCTCGATTTCCGCGATGTCGCCGACGAGGCACGGGCGTTCCTTAGCCTGTCACGTCCGGAACCCAGGCCTGTATCGCATGCTGATCATCCGGCGAACGGGCGCGGTTCGGCCGGTTATGCGGAGGCTGTGCGGCGCCTGTGGTCGATGACCTATCCGCTGGCCGGTACCCTCGCGGCGACCTATCTGCGGCATCGCGACCTGAAACGGTTCCCCGGCGTCTCGGCGCTGCGTTTCCATCCGACCTGCTATTATCGACCGGACGATGATGGTCCCACGGAGGTCTGGCCGGCACTGATCGCCGCCGTGACCGATCTCGACGGCACCCTGACCGGCGTGCATCGCACCTGGCTGGCGGCGGACGGGCACGGCAAGGCCCCGGTCGATGTCCCGCGCCGGGCGCTGGGCGACCTGCTCGGCCATGCCGTCCGCTTCGGTGTCGCATCCGACGTGCTGGCCGCCGGGGAAGGGATCGAGACGGTCCTCTCGCTCCGGCAGGTGCTGCCCGATCTACCCTTGGCCGCCTGTCTCTCCGCAGGCCATCTCGCCACCATGGTCTTTCCGCCGTTGCTGCGCCGTCTCTATGTCGTGCGGGACGACGATCCGGCCGGCGACCATGCGTTGGAGACGCTCTCCGGGCGCGCCCGCGACGCCGGGATCGACCTGATTGCCCTGTCGCCACGGCTGGCGGATTTCAACGATGATCTCCGCCATCTCGGTCCCGCCGCGCTGCGGGCGATCCTGCATCCCCAGCTTGCCCCGCAGGACGTCGCGCGGTTCCTGGAGACGGCACACGTCTGAAGCGGGCCGGGAAGGGGCGGGCGAGTTTCGTGTCTGTCGGGCTGGCTCTGGGTCTTCGTCCCGGCGGAGTGTTCGCGTCCACGGCCTTTCAGGAGGGGAGCGGGCGTCAGCCGGGCTGGCCCTTCAATGGCGGGCGGCGGCTATTTTCCGCCGCGCGCCCAAGGGGCGCGCTTTGCATCGCGAGGCAAAATAGCCGCCGCCCTGCCATCCTGCGCTGCGCTTCGGCCGCGCGCGCGAGCGCGCGGTTCCGGCCCGGCCCTGGTCTGCCGCTGTCCGCCCCCGGAAAGGCCGCGATGGGCGTGGCCCGTGTTCCGGAGGACAGTCCCATGACCCGTGCGACCGACGATTTCGAACCCGACCATGCTGTATCCCCGACCGCCCATGTGCTGGCGGAACTCCAGATGTATGGCTACCGTCCTTTCGCGGACGAGCCGGACCCAAGGCCGTTGCCCGAGAAGGAGCGCATCGCCGGCGCGGTGGTCGACATCTTCGACGCCATCGCCGCGACCTTCACCGAGACCCGGCTGGAGCCCGATCTTGAGGAGCTGCTCTGGTCCGCTGTGAATATCTTCCACCGCATGGTCGGACAGGTCGAACGCGAACTGGACCGCAACGAGGTGGCGCAGAAGCGCGGGCAGCAGGAGCAGGACGGCAGCGAGATCCGCTCGGTGGAACTGGAACGGCTGATCGCGCAGGGGCTGACCCTGTTGGAGCGCCGCAATGCCTACGAGATCTTCCGGGACACCGCCCAGGAGCAGTTCGAGCGCCTGACCCTGAGCGCGTGGCGTCCGAAGGTCGGCTCGCTGATCTCGCGCCGGACCATGACGGCCTCCATGATCGATAGCCGCGACTTCCTCAACGCTCGGCGCCGCGCCGAGAGCGAGTTGCTGATCCCGCCCGGACCCAAGGTAATCGTCACCGGCGGCCTGGACTTCGACGATCATACGCTGATCTGGGACCGGCTCGACAAGGTCCGGGCCAAGCATCCCGACATGGTGCTGCTGCACGGCGGCTCGCCGAAGGGTGCCGAGTTCATCGCTTCGCGCTGGGCCGATCACCGGGAGATCGTGCAGATCGCCTTCAAGCCGGACTGGACGAAGCACCGCAAGGCCGCCCCCTTCCGTCGCAACGACGCCATGCTGGACGCCATGCCGGTCGGCGTCATCGTCTTTCCCGGTACCGGCATCCAGGAGAACCTGGCCGACAAGGCCAGGAAGCGCGGCATCCCGGTTCTGCGGTTCGGGGGCGGCGCGTGAGCGCCGCTCCGGCTGTTCGTCGGCTTCCGCCTACCATTCTAGACATAGGGGGCTTCCGTCTTCATCCCGATAGCGGACATACCATTCGCGTGTTCTCCGTCCGGGCATCTTGGTGCAACCGGCCCGCAGCCGACATTTGTTCACATGAGGGCGCCGTTCTTCAGCCTTCCAATTGATTTCTCCTCAAGGTCTGGTCGTCACCGACCTCGTTTCTTCTGCCACTCCATCAACTCCAAAATTGGCGCGTTCTCATGACCTTCTGGGATGATTGGATTTATGCTTGGGGAAACTGCCATGCAATCAGGATCATTGAGTCCGATGGTCCAGGCTTCCCTGATCACAACTTCGCGCTTTAGGATCGATAGATCAAAGTGAAATTCAGGTGGCCTTCCATCGTCGGATAGGGTCACTGGCACCAAGGCATAACTTTGAGATGCAGCGAATGCTCTACCAAAATTCTCTAAGTTTCGTGGATCAGGATTTTCCATGGTCTTCATTTTTGAAGTCACAAAGATGCGATCGAACTCTTTGAATTGAGCTTTGCCGATATTTGAACTCACTGCCAACGTGTAGGCGTTGGGGTTCGAATTTTCGACTCCGGTTAATATTACAATGCGAATTTTTTCATTTACATCTGCCCGCCCAACGTCAGAAATCCAGTTCTCAAAGATTCGCCTTCCAGCGTCGCCGTTTCTGAATAGAAGCCCCAAGAAGGGTGGTGCGATCGGTACTACGTAAGGCCGAAGAGCGACTCCTACACCTTCCCAACCAGCCTCTTGCCAAAGTTCAATATCCACCATTGACAGGGTCTGGTAAGCGCTGTGCTTGAGAGGTGTGTCTTGAAGAAAATCTTCGGGTGGCGCGCTTTTCCCAAATTTCATCTCCTCCGTATTCTTCTGCTGTCGAAGAGACATTATTGACTGCAAAGCGAGGTTGCAGGGTGGATCAGCAACTATTTCATAGCTCTCGCCCCCACCCGTCCAGTCAGTCAGGGATGGGGAGTGAGGTGCCCCCTTCCGGGTGGTCCATTGAGTATGATGGAATTCACTGCTGAAGGGACGACAGATGCCATTGAAGAAGCACAAGCCCGAGGAGATCATCGGGAAGCTGCGT
>NZ_JABEQF010000030.1 GCF_014174355.1 Gluconacetobacter azotocaptans | reverse complement strand
TGAAGAACATCGAAAACAGGGCGTCTGCAATAGACTGTCCGTAACTCCAAGCCAGCGGAACACCGAAAATAATCACAGCAGGGAGAATACCGGCCAAGGCGTAGCGACTAGCCATGAATCTTCACACTGGATCTGTCGTCTGCTTGTCAGGCATTGTTGTCATTCCTATGCTCTGCGAGTGCGTAATATTCTGCCCGCATCATGCGACCGAAAAGTGGGCGATCGGAGAAAAAGGATAACGCCGCTTACCCGGTCGATTGGTTGTCAACCATAGGCGCCTCTTTACCGTGACACGCAGTGGTGAGACGGACCGGCATGTCGACACCGTGACGGAAGATCGTGACAATCTGTTCTGCAATCTGTCGTCGTGATAGGCGTCCGTCCCGATACCAGTCGTCCGCCGTGTTCAGTAGGCGCAGCAGCAGGATACGGTAAATGGTGCGGTCGATATTGGCGGATAACGGCAATTCGTCGACGAGTTTACGAAAGATCATTTCGAATTCGTCGCGCTTTCGGACAAGAGGCGCCCTCATGTCGTCGGGCACCGACCGGAAATTGTTCATGATCGGCAGCGTCAGAGATTCAGGATTGAGCTGAATTTCCAGCATCTCGGCACATGCAGCCTGCAATCGATCCCACGGCTGATCACAGGCTTGCATCGCGGCCTGAACGCGGGTCGCGGCCGCGTCGAGGGCCTTGTCGTGGATTTCCACGAACAAGGCCTCCTTCGATTTGATGTGATAGTACAGCGATCCGGCCAACATGCCGACGTGCTCCGCGATATCGCGGATTGATGTCGCCTTGAACCCGCGTTCCGCGAAAAGTTGCGCCGCAACTTCCAGGATTTCGCGTCGTCTTTCGGCTGCGGACAGGTCCACCTCGGCCGCCGCCTGACGGTGAGGAGGCGCTATTGCGCGTTCTGCGTCTTCGGCCTCTGCGCGCCGACGCTGGGCGCCCCTGGCTGTCGTCATCTGGTTCCGTCGTGTCGTCATCCTGAACCTCAGCCTACTTGCCATTCATGCCTATGCCTAGAGCGGGAACGGGTCTCCCCAGCGTGAATGACGCCCTGCCGCTCGTCTTCCGCACCACTCATGCATCTGTGATCCTCCTTGCCCATTTTGCACCTCGACAATGGGCGGAGCCGGTATCTAGATGGCACCTAACAAGTGTTTGGTAGATTTGTCGAGCATCGTGTGAAGGCCGGTGATCCGGCCCTGTCGTCCGGGTATCCGGGCACACGGTTTTCTCCGGTTCGTCCTGATCGGACCACATACGTCGAGGGGATGCAGGTGCCAGGGCATCGTGAGGATCGAGAGGCAGTGACATGCGACGTCGTGATCGTCGGCGCGGGCCCGGCGGGCCTGGCCGCGGCGATCCGCCTCAAGCAACGGGCACCCGAACTCCAGGTCATCGTGGTGGAGAAGGGCGCTGAAACCGGCGCCCATATCCTCTCCGGCGTGGTCATGGATCCTGTCGGGTTGGATGGCCTGCTGCCGGCCTGGCGGGACGAGGACGACCGCCCGCTTCGGCTGGAGGTGTCGGAGGACCGACTGGCCTTCCTGACGCGCGATCATGCCTTTTCGCTGCCGGACATGCTGTTTCCCGCGCGCATGAGCAACAAGGGGTGTTTCGTCGGATCGCTGGGCGCGGTGACGCGCTATCTGGCGGCCCGGGCGGAAGGACTCGGGGTCGAGATCTATACCGGTTTCCCGGCGACCGAGATCCTCTATGACGACACCGGTCGCGTCGATGGCATTGCCACCGGCGACATGGGGATCGGCAAGGATGGTCAGCCCACCGCCGCCTTCACGCCGGGCATGGAACTTCGCGCCCGCTACACCGTGTTTGCCGAAGGCGCGCGCGGGTCGTTGAGCAGGCAGGTCATCGCCCGCTATGGGCTGGACCGAGAGTCCGGATTCCAGAAATATGGCACAGGGATCAAGGAAGTGTGGGAGGTCGTGCCGGGGAAGTGCCATCCCGGCCTGATCCGGCACAGTGTCGGCTGGCCGCTGGACCGGCATACCGGCGGCGGTTCCTTCGTCTATCACGGCGCGGACAATCTGGTGACGGTGGGGTTCGTCGTCCATTTGGATTATGCCAACCCGACCTTGTCGCCGTTCGACGAGTTCCAGCGTTTCAAGACGCATCCGTCCATGCGCGGGTTGCTGGCGGGCGCACGCCGGGTCGCCTACGGCGCGCGCGCCCTGACCGAGGGCGGCTGGCAGGCGGTGCCGCGTGTGGCCTTTCCGGGCGGGGCGCTGATCGGCTGCGCGGCAGGCTTCATGAATGTCGCGCGGATCAAGGGATCGCATAACGCCATCCTGTCCGGCATGCAGGCGGCCGACGCGATCGCCGCGGCCTCCGATACGATCGCACCGCGATCCTATGAAAGCGGGTGGCGCACGTCGCCGATCGGCCGCGATCTTTATCCCGTCCGTAACGTCAAGCCGCTCTGGTCGCGTTTCGGCCTGGCAGGCCTCGCCCTTGGTGGGCTGGACATATGGACCCATGCGCTTGCGGGGGTGTCGGTCTTCGGAACGCTGCGCCATCGCAGGCCCGACCATGCCAGCCTGCTGCCTCTCGCGGATATCACGCCGATGGCCTATCCGAAGCCGGACGGCGTCCTGACCTTCGACCGATTGTCCTCGGTGTATCTGTCGGGTGCGAATCACGGGGAAAATCAGCCCTGCCATCTGCGCCTGGCCGATCCAACGCTCCCGATCCGCGAGAACCTGCCGCGTTATGGCGAGCCTGCCCGGCTTTATTGTCCGGCCGGTGTCTATGAGGTCGCCGTCGCGAAGGACGGGACGCCCTCCTTCGTCATCAACGCGCAGAACTGCGTGCATTGCAAGACCTGCGACATCAAGGATCCGGCCCAGAACATCACCTGGACCCCGCCCGAGGGCGGCGGCGGTCCGAATTGCGCCAATATGTGAGGCCGATACATGAAACATGTGGAAGCAGAAATGGAATTCCGTAAATGCGCGGTCATCGGCGCCGGCACCATGGGGGCCGGGATCGCGGCACACATGGCCAATGCCGGGGCGGATGTCGTGCTGCTGGACCTCGATGGCGAAGTCGCGGCCCGTGCGGTGGAGCGACAGGTCAAGGCGGGCGGCTTCATGCTGCCCGGCTTCGCCGAGCGGGTGCGAACCGGCAGCACGCGCGCCGACATGGCGTTGCTCGCCGATGCGGACTGGATTGTCGAGGCAGTGGCCGAACGTCTGGAGATCAAGCGCGCCCTGTTCGCGGAGATCGCGCGGTTCAGGAAACCGGGCTGCGTCCTGTCGTCCAACACGTCCACGATCCCGCTGCGCGATCTGGTCGAGGGCATGGACCCGGTGCTGGCCGGTGACGTGCTGATTGCCCATTTCTTCAATCCGCCTCGCCAGATGCGCCTGCTGGAACTGGTCAGCGGCCCACGCACCGACCGGCGAACGGTGGCGCGGTTGCGCCGCTTCATCGATGTGGCTCTCGGCAAGAGCATCGTGGTGTGCAACGATACACCGGGCTTCATCGCCAATCGCATCGGCTGTTTCTGGCTGGCGGCGGGGCTGGGCGAGGCTCTGCGGCTGGGCATCGACGTGGAGACCGCCGATGCGGTGATGGGCAGGCCGTTCGGCCTGCCGCGCACGGGCGTGTTCGGGCTGTACGACCTGATCGGCATCGACCTGATGCCGGGGCTGATCCGCTCGCTCCAGGCCAATCTGCCGGCCGATGACGCCATCCAGGCCTATGACGCGGAACCCGCGCTTGTCACGTCGATGCTGGAGCGGGGCCTGACGGGGCGCAAGGGGGACGGCGGATTCTACCGGATGGGCGCCGGGCGCGGGACGCGGGACGTGCTGGATCTGTCCAGCGGGGCGTACCGCGACCCGCGTCCCGCACCGGTACCGGACGCCGAGCCGCGCCGGCTCATGGCCGGGACCGATCTCGAAGGGCGCTATGCCTGGGCGGTCATGTCGCGGACATTGGCCTATGCGGCCGCACTGGTGCCCGAAATCGCGGATCGGCCCGATCAGGTGGATGAGGCCATGCGCCTCGGTTATGGCTGGACGCATGGGCCGTTCGAACTGATCGACCGCATCGGGGCGGAATGGCTGTCCGGCCGTCTGGCCGAGGATGGGCAGGCCGTCCCCTCCCTCCTGCGGGCCGCGTCCACCGGGGGGGTCTATCGCGTCGCGGGTGGCGCACGCGAGGTCCTGCTCCCAGGGAAACGGGGCGCGGTCCATGCGCGCCTGGGCCCGGCCGAAGGCGTGATCGCGCTGCCGGCACTCCGCCTGGCCCGCCGCCCGGTCTGGTCGAACGAGGCCGCGTCCCTGTGGGATCTGGACGACGGCGTCGGGCTGTTCGCCTTCCACACCAAGCTGAACGTCTTCACCATGCCGCTGATCGACGCCGTGCACCGGGTCGTCGCCGAAGTGCCGCGTCATTTCGACGCGCTGGTCGTGGGCAACGACGGGCCGGTCTTCAGTGCCGGCGCGGACCTCAAGGCCATGCTGGCCCTGTCGGAACGCAACGACCGCGCGGGGCTGGAGGCGTTCCTGCAGGCCGGGCTGCGCGCGTTCGAGGCCCTGGCCGGCGCGCCATTTCCCGTCGTCGGCGCGGTCGGCGCGCTGGCCGTCGGTGGCGGATGCGAATTCCTGCTGCATGCCCATCGGATCGTCGCCCATGCCGAGGCGCGGATCGGGCTGGTCGAGGCGCAGGTCGGCCTGCTACCGGGATGGGGCGGCGTCGCGGCATGGCTGGCGCGTCATCAGGCCGCCGGACTGGACGCGGGCGCGGCGGCGTCCGCGACGCTCCGGGCCGTGGTGCAGGGGGCGACATGGCCGGGCGCCTTTTCCGCGCAGGCCGCCCATTTGCTGCGGCCGGACGACCGCATCGTGATGAATGCCGACCGACTGATCGGCGATGCCCGCGCCGCCACCCTGGCGTTGCGGCCCGGTTTCCGTCCGCCGACGGTCCCCGATCTGAACCTGCCGTCCCGTGCCGTGCTGGACCGGGTGGTCGATGACCTGGCGCCGTCTCTCGCCCCCCATGACCGCGTGATCGCCGGCGCGCTGGCCGACGTCCTGTCGGGTGACGGACGGCCCGTCAGCATGGCGGAGCTGACCGCGCGCGTGACGGGATGCTTTCTGGACCTCGCGCTGACCGAACCGACCCGGGCGCGCATGCGCCAGATGATCGCCACCGGCAAACCCCTGCGGAACTGACGCGCGTCACGCCGTACAAGAAGGAAGAACAGGACATGCCATCCTACAAGGCTCCGGTCGAGGACATGATGTTCGTGCTGAAGGATGTCCTCGGCGCCGGACAGGTCTTTTCCGCAATCCCGGCCTATGCGGACATCGACACCGACGTGGTCGAGAACGTGCTGGAGGAAGCCGGACGTTTTTGTTCGGAAATCCTCCAGCCCCTGAACATGAGCGGCGATGCCGAGGGCTGCCGTCTGGAAAACGGCGTCGTCAGGACCCCGAAGGGCTTCGCGCAGGCCTATGCGGCCTTTTCCGATGCCGGGTGGGGCGGGTTGTCGGCTTCGCCGGATCATGGCGGGCAGGGGCTGCCGCGCACCCTGCAGATCCTGGTGGACGAGATGCTCTCGGCCTCGAACCTGTCCTTCGGCCTGTTTCCCGGCCTGACGCGGGGCGCGTATGAAGCGATCGAGGCCCATGGCGACGAGGCGCTGAAGGCGCTTTACCTGCCGAAGATGATTGCCGGGACCTGGACCGGCGCTATGGCGTTGACCGAAGCAGGCGCCGGGTCCGACCTGGGCATGCTGAAGGCAACGGCGGTGCCGCGCGGCGACGGGTCGTACACGGTCACCGGGTCGAAGATCTTCATCTCCTCCGGCGATCACGACATGGCGGAAAACGTCATACATCTCGTGCTGGCGCGGCTGCCGGATGCGCCGGCGGGCACGAAGGGCATCAGCCTGTTCCTGTGTCCGAAATATCTGGTCGATCGTGACGGGACGCCGGGGGCGCGCAACGCCATTTCGGTCGGCGCGCTGGAACACAAGATGGGCATTCATGCGCAGCCCACCTGCGTCATGAATTATGACGGCTGCCGGGGCTGGCTGGTGGGGGAGGCGCATCGCGGTCTGGCGGCGATGTTCACAATGATGAATGCCGAGCGCCTGTTCGTCGGCGTGCAGGGGCTGGGCGTAGCCGATGCCTCCTACCAGACCGCCGCGACCTATGCGCGCGAACGGTTGCAGGGGCGGGCGACGGGTGTCGCCGGCACCGCGCCGATCATCGCTCATCCGGACGTCCGGCGGATGCTGCTGTCGATGCTGTCCTTCATCGAGGCCGGACGTGCGCTGAGCCTGTTCACGGCGCTGGAGATGGACAAGGAAAAATGCCATCCCGATCCGGAAATCCGGCGCGCATCCGGCGGGTTGGTGGCCCTGCTGACGCCGGTCATCAAGGCCGCCCTGACCGATTTCGGGTTCGAGGCCGCCGTGCTGGGCCAGCAGGTGCTGGGTGGTCACGGCTATATCCGCGAATGGGGTCAGGAACAGTTCGTTCGCGATGCCCGGATCGCCATGATCTACGAAGGGACGAACGGCATCCAGGCGCAGGATCTGGTGCTGCGGAAATTGCCCCTCGACGGTGGCCGTCCTGTTCGGATGTTCCTCGGGTTGATCCGGGACACACTGGAACAGGCGGACGGCATCGCGGAAGCCGCATCCCAGTGCGTGGCCGTGCGCGAGGCGCTGGCGCATCTGGATCAGGTCACGGCGCGCCTGATCGATGGCGACCTTGTCGCATCGGACGAGCGCAACGCGGCGGCCACCGATTACCTGCGCCTGTTCGCGCTGGTCACCTTCGGCTGGCTGTGGCTGCGCATGACCCTGACCGTGTTGAACATGGGGGCGAACGCCAACGCGCATGCGCGGCGCAAGATCGCGGTCGGCCGGTTCTTCGCCGACCGCATCCTGCCGCAGGCGGGCGCGCTGGCGCGGCAGATCGGCGCGGGGGGCGCGCCCATCATGGCCCTGGCCACCGAGAATTTCTGACGCGCGGCCCCGGATACATTCCTCGGAAGGAGCAGAAATCGTGAAGAAAATACTTGTGCCTGTAAAGATGGTTCTCGACGCCAATGCCAGGCCCCGCGTTCGGGCGGATGAAACCGGCATCGACCTGTCCGGCATGCGGATGTCGATCAACCCGTTCTGCGAGATCGCGGTGGAGGAAGCCCTGCGCCTGAAAGAGGCCGGGCAGGCCGAGGAGGTGGTCATCGTCTCCATCGGGCCGGCCAAGGCGCAGGACACGCTGCGCCAGGCCCTGGCGATGGGCGCCGACCGGGCCCTGCTGATCCAGACCGACGAGACGGTCGAACCCCTGGCGGTGGCCAAGTTGCTGCACGCGGTCGTCATGGACGAGCCGCCGGACCTCGTCATCCTGGGCAAGCAGGCGATCGACGACGATTGCAACCAGACCGGCCAGATGCTGGCGGCGCTGCTGGGCTGGCCCCAGGCGACGTTCGCCTCCGCCATCAGGGCCGAGGAGGGACGCCTGCTGGTCACGCGCGAAATCGACGCCGGCCTGCAAACGCTGTCGCTGCCGTTGCCGGCCATCGTCACCACGGACCTGCGCCTGAACGAGCCCCGGCATTGCGCGCTGCCCAATATCATGAAGGCCCGCAAGAAGCCGCTGACGATCCGCATGCCCGCCGATTACGGCGTCGATGTCAGGCGGCGGCTGAAGGTCCTGGCGGTGCGGCCTCCGTCCGGGCGCAAGCCGGGCATCAAGGTCGCCACCGCGTCCGAACTGGTCGGAGACCTGCGCGCGGCGGGCCTCGTCTGACACGTCTTTTTTGAAACAGCGACATTCCGGAGACCAGCATGACGATACTTCTTATCGCGGACCACGATAACCGCGTGCTATCCGACGCCACGGGCCGCGCGCTGACCGCGCTGTGCGCGATGGACGACGCGGTGCATATCCTGGTCGCCGGTCATCGCGCCGGGCCGGTAGCCGAATCGGCCGCAAGACTCTGTGGCGCGGGGCGGATCATCCTGGCCGACGACGCGGCGTTCGCGCACGGGCTGGCCGAGCCGCTCGCCGCCCTCGTCGTGTCTCTGGCCGGGGATTATCGGGCGATCGCCGCACCGGCGACCTCTGGCGGCAAGGATGTCCTGCCCCGCGTGGCGGCGCTGCTCGACGTCATGCAGGTCTCGGATGTGGTGCGGATCGTCTCGCCGGACACGTTCGAGCGGCCGATCTATGCCGGCAATGCGGTCGCGGTGGTCCAGAGCACGGATGAAAAGAAGCTGCTGACGATCCGGACGTCCGCCTTCGCCGCCGCCGGGACGATCGACGCCGCCGTGCCGATCGAGGAGGTGAGGGCGCCCCATGGTGTCTGGCTTGCCCGTTTCGAGGGCGAGACGCTGAGCAGCCGCGACCGGCCGGACCTGGCGTCGGCCCGGGTCGTCGTCTCCGGCGGCCGGGCGCTGGGGTCGGCCGAGAAATTCCAGGATGTCCTGGGGCCGCTTGCCGAACGGCTGCACGCCGCCATCGGCGCGTCGCGCGCGGCGGTCGACGCGGGGTACGCCCCCAACGACCTGCAGGTGGGCCAGACCGGCAAGGTCGTGGCGCCCGATCTCTATATCGCGCTCGGCATTTCAGGAGCCATCCAGCATCTGGCCGGCATGAAGGACTCGAAAATCATCGTTGCGATCAACAAGGATGAGGATGCGCCGATCTTCCAGGTCGCCGATTACGGGATCGTCGGCGATCTGTTCGAGATCGTTCCCGAACTGGAAAAGGCGCTTGGCTGACCGGCGCGCGCCGCCCGACAAGGAAAAGACATCATGATACATGAAGATCCGGCCGTCATCGTCGCGGCCGCGCGCACGCCGCTGGGGCGGTTCCTGGGCGATCTGTCCGGCGCCACGGCGCCCGTGCTGGGGGCGACCGCCATGCGCGGGGCGCTGGCCCGCGCCGGCCTGGCGCCCGATATGGTCGATATGGTGGCGATGGGCTGCGTCCTGGGGGCCGGGGTCGGGCAGAACCCGGCCCGGCAGGCGGCGCTGGGCGCCGGCCTGCCCCAGGGTACGGGGGCCGTGACAGTCAACAAGGTCTGCGGTTCGGGCATGATGTCGGTGTTCATGGCGCGCGATGCCCTGCTGGCCGGGTCGGCGACGATTGCCGTGGCCGGCGGGATGGAATCCATGTCGAACGCGCCCTATCTGCTGCCGCGGGCGCGCACGGGCTATCGCATGGGACACGAAACGGTTGTGGACCATATGCTGCGCGATGGTCTGGAGGACGCCTATGAAGGCGGCCGGTCCATGGGCGATTTCGGCGAGGCCACGGCCGCGGCGTACGGGTTCAGCCGTGCGGACCAGGACGCCTATGCCGGGCGCACCCTGACGCGCGCGCAAGCGGCCATGGAGGGCGGCGCGTTCGCGCAGGAGATCGAACCCGTGACGCTGGCGACCCGCAAGGGGGAGGTGCGCGTCACCACTGACGAGAATCCGCCGAAAGTCTCGCCCGAGAAGATTCCAGCCCTTAAGGCGGCCTTTCGCAGGGACGGCACGATCACGGCGGCCAGTGCGTCGGCGATCGCCGATGGTGCGGCGGCGATGGTGCTTGCGCGCCGGTCGCACGCCCTGCGCGCGGGCCTTCCGATCCTGGCCGAAATCCGGGCCTGCGCGACCCACGCGCAGGAACCGGCCTGGTTCACCACCGCGCCCATTCCGGCCATCCGCAAGGTTCTGGATCGGGCCGGCTGGTCGGTCGGCGACGTCGATCTGTTCGAGATCAACGAGGCATTCGCCGTCGTCGCCATGTCGGCGCAACGCGACCTGGGCATTCCGGCCGACCGGTTGAACGTACATGGCGGGGCCTGCGCGCTGGGTCATCCGATCGGTGCGACGGGCGCGCGCATCATCGTCACCCTTCTCCATGCCTTGCGCGCGCGTGGCGTCCGGCGCGGCGTCGCGGCGTTGTGCATCGGGGGAGGAGAGGCCACCGCGATCGCCGTGGAGGTCACGGCCTGATCGGCCATCCGGAAACAAGAAGAACAGAAAGAGCGACCGATATGGGCGAGGATCGTGTTCGACATGCCGGCATGCGGCGCAAGATCTGCAGCGCCGGGGACGCCGCGGGTCATATCCATCACGGCATGACGCTGGCCACGGGCGGCTTCACGCCGTCCGGTACGCCGAAGGCCGTCCCCAGGGCCCTGGCCCGGCGGATGGAGGAGGCGCGGGGGGACGGCATGCCCTTTGCCGTGCGCCTGTTCACCGGCGCCTCGACCAGCCCGGAACTCGATGGCGGGCTGGCGCGGGCGAACGGCGTCAGCTTCCGCATCCCCTATAATGGCGACCCCGACATGCGTGGACGGATCAATGCGGGGGACACGGCCTATGTCGACATCCATCTGAGCCGCCTGGCGCCATGGGTGCGGGCGGGTTTCTTCGGCAAGATCGACGTGGCGGTCGTCGAGGCGGCGGGGATCCGGCAGGATGGCGCGATTATTCCGACTCTGTCGATCGGCAACAACAAGACATGGCTCGATCTGGCCGACAAGGTCATCATCGAGGTCAATGAGTGGCATAACCCCGCCATCGAGGGGCTGCACGACGTCTGGGCAGGCGATACCCTGCCGTCCGACCGTCGTGAACTGCCATTGCGCCGTCCCGACGACCGCATCGGCGACACCGTGCTGCATGTCGATCCGGACAAGGTCGCGGCAATCGTCCTGACGAACGAACCCGACCTGAACGCCTCCTTTCGCGGCACGGACGACACGGCGCGCGCGATTTCGGGTCACCTGATGGAATTCTTCCGTCATGAGGTCGCGCGCGGGCGTCTGCCGCCTTCGCTGCCGCCGATCCAGTCCGGGGTCGGCAATGTCGCCAACGCGGTCATGGCCGGGTTGGCCGATGGGCCGTTTGACGACCTTGTCGCCTTTACCGAGGTGATTCAGGACGGCATGCTGGCCATGCTTCATTCGGGCAAGATGCGGGTGGCCTCGGGCGCCGCCTTTTCGGTCAGCGCCGGGGCATCCGCCCTGCTGAACCGCGAGATGGCATCCTTCCGCAAGAAGATCGTGCTGCGCCAGCAGGAGGTCAGCAACAATCCCGAAATTGTCCGGCGCCTGGGCTGCATCGCCATGAACACGATGATCGAGGCTGATATCTATGGCAATGTGAATTCCACCCGTGTCATGGGGTCGCGCGTGCAGAATGGTATCGGCGGGTCGGGGGATTTCGCCCGCAGCGCTCATCTTTCGATCTTCATGGCGCCGTCGACGGCAAAAGGCGGTAGCATTTCCGCCATCGTGCCGATGATGGCCCATGTCGATCACGTCAATCAGGACGTGCAGGTGCTGGTGACCGAGCAGGGGCTGGCCGATCTGCGGGGATTGTCGGCGCGCGAGCGCGCGCGGCTGATTAGCGACCGCTGTGCCCATCCCGAATATCGGCCGATGCTGAAGGATTACCTGAACCGTGCCGAGAACGGCGTATTCGGCGGCGAGACACCGCATCTGCTGCGGGAGTCCCTGGCCTGGCACCAGCGCTTCATCGACACCGGCTCGATGCGTGCCTGATGGTTCGAGACCCGGCCCACGCCCTGGCGGGCGGTTCGTGTGACAGAGGTGGACATGAATAATGAAATGGCGGCGGATGGCGGGGACCTGACGATCCGGGTCGTGGCGATGCCCAACGACACCAATCCCGCGGGTGACATTTTCGGCGGCTGGCTGATGTCCCAGATGGACCTTGCCGCCAGTACGACCGCCGCGCTGAAGGCGCGGGGGCGGTGCGCCACGGTGGCGATAGATGGGGTGGTGTTTCACCGTCCGGTCGCCGTGGGTGACGAGGTCAGCATTTATACCCGTCTGCTGAAGGTCGGGCGGACGTCCATGACGATTGACGTCCAAGCTTGGCGGCGGGTCCGGCATACGGCCGAGATCCAGAAGGTCACACAGGGCTGCTTCGTTTTTGTTGCCCTGGATGCAGGGGGACGACCACGTCAGGTGTCAATGTAGGCGAAGGTGCAGGCCCTCGATCAATTCGCTGCTTGCGATCACCGACGGCGGAGACCTCTTTTGGCTGGAAGCCGGCGGCAAGGAACTCTGGACCGTCGCGGCCGGGACTACCACCCGCAGCAAGCTCTGGACGCCCGATCAACCCGCCTGCGCCCTAAGCTTGGTCAACGTCAATAGATAAT
>NZ_JABEQF010000029.1 GCF_014174355.1 Gluconacetobacter azotocaptans | reverse complement strand
CGCATCGGCGGCCAGCCCTTCATAGCGGCCGAGCAGATTGCCCGCCGCGTCGATCCGCGCCGACATCCCGGCCTCGCGCATCCAGGTGGCCAGCCGGTCCAGGGTCGCGCCGTGGCCCCCGCCCAGATACGGCCGGAACAGCAGCCCCGGCTCGTCCGAATAGGGGGACGCGCCCAGTTCGTCGCACCGCGCAACCGCGCGCGCGCCGGATGCGCCCCCGGCCGTCCCATGTTCCGGATGGTCCGAAGAACGTCTCACGACGACATCGACTCCTCAAAATCGGTATTCCGCGTCATCTTGTATACAAGATAGGAAAGGAAGCAACCACAACTCGCGCCCCAGGGCGGCGTATCAGCCCGACGATCCCTGCAGGGCTGCCTTCAGATGGTCCAGCCGGTTGGAGGCGCTGCGATAGTTCAGGGCCTTTTCGACATGCCGCAGATGGACGTCCATCAGGCGCGCGGCCTCGGTCGTGTCCCCTTTTTCCAGCGCATCGATGATCCCGCCATGCTCGCCGCAGGATTCGTGCGCATCGTGCGAGGATTGATACAGCGCCGCAATCAATACCGTGCGCGTCGTAAGGTCCTGCAACAGGGACGCCAGAACCGGGTTGCCCAGCGTTTCTGCAAGGCACACGTGAAAATGGCCCAGAAGATAGCTGCGCTCGCCCCGGTCGCCGCCGGCGATGGCCTTCTGTTCCGCCCGCACATGCTCGCGCAATGCACGGATCATTCCCGTGTCCGGCTGGCTGATCGTGACCAGCATGCCGACTTCCAGCGCGCGGCGGGCGTCGATCGTGTGGCGCGCCTCCTCGACCGAGGGTTCCACCACGAACCAGCCGCGACGCGCGGAGACTTCCACGATGCCGCGCGCCTGAAGACGCATCATCGCCTCGCGCACCAGGGTGCGGGACACCCCGAAGATCTCCGCCAGTTCCTTTTCGCCCAGGCGTTCGCCCGGCGCGATGCGCCCCGAGAGCGCCGCATGGATGATGCGGTCCTCGATCAGATGAGGATTCTTGTGTGCATCATTGCCATCGGGGTCTCGCATACAAGGACTATGGGCACGCAGGGGTCGTTCGGCAATGACCACCCCTTCCGGGGACACATCGCCCCCTTCCCCCCGAAAGATCGTTTTTTGTTCGTCTGCACAATTCTGTGCCCACACATTGGGCTTTACCTTGGCGGATGCGGCCCGTACCGGGCATGCCGACCTGCATTTAATGTCTATTTATCAATATATTATGATATGATTATAAATTTTTCGTAATCTTTCCGGAAGGTTGCACTTTTCGAGAGCGATTCGATCGGTCTTGTTTTATATCTTGTATGCAACAAGACGCCGCATATCGCGGCAGATTTGTAGACCATTCTGAACCATCACTGACTCCGGGGCGGAGAGACATTCGCCGGGCCTGCCGGGCGCTGCTGCGACACCCCCAGGATACGACGCCTCAAGGGCGTCATTTGTTATATCGTGAAATAGACGAGGAAATCAGACATGTTCCGTCCACGGCGCCCCGGGCCTTCCTTCCGGCAGCAGGCTGTCATGACCAGTATCCTGGCAAGCGTTCTTTTGCCGTTACCTGCCCTGGCCGCCGCCGAAGGGACGTCGTTGCAATCGGGACAGGGCAGCGCGGCGTCGCGCCCCGCCGCACATGTGGCGCCCCATGCGGCGGCACGGTCGTCGCAGGGCGAATCCGTCATGGTTTCGGCGCGGCGCGGCGCGACCGGCGCAGGCCAGCACAACGCCCATTCGGAAACGGTGATTACCCGCCAGGATCTGGTCAACCGCAACATCCGCACTATGACCGACATCCAGCGTGTCGCCCCCAACCTGACCATCCAGCCCTCGTTCGGCTCGGGCGCGCTGAACTTTACCCTGCGCGGCGTGGGGCTGATGGATTTCACGCAGAACAACACCCCCTCGACCATGCCCTATCTGGACGGCGTGGCGCTGCCGGTGTCGATCATGACGACCGGCATGATGTTCGACCTCGACGATATTTCCATCGCCCCCGGACCGTCGGGCTACACGCACGGCCAGGCGACAACGGGCGGCGAAATCGACTTCCATACCGCCGACCCAACGCGTCAGTTCCACGCGGGCCTGACCGAGGACATCGCCAGCTACGGCCGCAACCGCGTCGAAGGCTATATCTCGACCCCGCTGTCCCAGTCGGTGTCGTTCCGCATCGCCGGGCAATCCATGACCGGCGGCGGCTATCAGCATAATGCGGCCGGACAGGGCTTCGGCAACGCCAATCTCGGCGCGCTGCGCGCCAAGCTGAAATGGGATATCGACGACACGTCGAACCTGATCATCGGCGGCCACTGGACGACGGACCAGTCCGAATACGCGTCCGGCCACAATCTCTACAATTCCTACCATGTCCCGGTGACGCAGGACATCTACGAGACCGAATGGGGCCTGGACCCGCGTTTCGCGAAGATCATCGGCATTGATGGCAACAACACCAAACCGCGCGAGGACAACCTCTTCTGGGGCGCGAACGTGCGCTATACGAAGAATTTCTCATGGGGGCGGCTGTCGACCATCAGCGCCTATGAAATGGCCGATGAGCACGAACTGACGAACCAGACGGACTCCATCCTGTCCTATGGCAACATGTTCCGCAACAACCAGACGAACGTGTTCTCGCAGGAAGTGAAGCTGGAATCCGTCGATCCCAACGCGCGCTTCCACTGGGAGGCCGGCATGTACTACAGCCGTTCGCGCATGGCGCAGAATTTCTGGTACGATTCCTCCGACCGCCCCGGCACGACCCCGCTGAACCAGACGCGCTACCGCCAGAACCAGCAGGATTTCAACCAGTACGTGCAGCTTTCCTACCGGATCCTGCCAAAGCTGCGCATCATCGGCGCGATCGAACATGAATCCGACGACCGCCAGATGCTGAACGTCACCAGCGCGAACTATAACCTGAACACGGGCGCCGTCATCGGCACGCCGACGAACTTCGGCAACAGCGGCGCGCTGACCAACCAGTTCGGCGGACGCGTCGGGGCGCAGTACCAGTTCACGCACAACGTCATGGGCTACGTGATGTTCAGCCGCGGCTTCAAGCCGGGCGGCTTCTCGGCGAACATCACCCAGCAGGCCGTGCAGCTGCGCCCGTTCAAGCCGGAACAGATCCTGACGTACGAGGGCGGCTTCAAGACCATGCTGTTCGACCGCCGCCTGCGCCTCAACGCCGCCGGGTTCTACTATGACTATCGCGACCAGCAGATTCTGGGCACCGTCCTCGTTCCGCCCTACGGCGTGCTGGGCGGCTATGTGAACGCGCCGCGTTCGTATATCTACGGCGCGGAATTCGATGCCGAGGCCCATCCGTTCCACGGCATGGTCCTGACGCAGAACTTCGGGTACCAGAACGGCGTCTACTCGCAGTTCCAGAGCCTCAACCGCTCGGCCACGACGGCGAATTTCGCAGCGACGGGTACCTGGCAGGCCGTCAACACGAATTATAACGGCGTGAACATGGGCCTTGCGAACCTGACGCTGGCGGGGGCGGCCACCTATACGTGGAATGTCTTCCGCGACTACCGGATGACCTTCGACGTGGATTACTCTTATCGTGGCCGCCAGACGCAGCCCCAGTATATCGGCCAGACGGGCATCTATCGCTCGCCGGCCTATTTCCTGGTCAATTCCTTCCTGACCTTCGCGGCGCCCCGGCAGCATTGGTCGGTCACCGTCTATGGCCAGAACCTGGCCGACCGTCGCTACTGGCTGTCGGCGGGAACGCAGGCCACATTCTACGGCGTGATTCCCGGCCTGCCGCGCTTCGTCGGCGCGCGCATGAACTTCACCTACTGAGCGGGGACGAGCCGGGGATGGCCCCCATCCCCGGCCCCGATATCCGCCCGATATCTGCAAGGACCCGTACCGGATGAGCGAGACGACCATTTCCGCGGCACCTGTCCGCCGGCCGGGACGCCCGGGCCTGTTTCTTCAGGTCGTGGTCGCCAGCGTGCTGGGCCTGGCGCTGGGCGTTTTCGCGCCGGGCCTTGCCCTGGAAACACGATGGACCACCGACCTTTTCCTGCGCCTGATCGTGATGGCGGTCGGGCCGCTGCTGTTCTGTATCGTCGTGATGGGCATCGTCGGCGCCGGGTCGCTGCGCACCGTGGGGCGGCTGGGGGCCAAGGCGCTGCTCTATTTCGAGGTGATGACCACACTGGTGCTGGTCATCTCGGTCGGGATCGCGCTGGCCGTCCAGCCGGGGCGGGGCATCGTGTTCATGCCGACGGCCGACGACGCCCACATGGTCTCGTCCTATGCCCGCAACGGCCATCTGCTGCATGAGGGGGGCGTCACGGCCTTTCTTCTGTCGCTGGTTCCCCGTTCGCCCGTCGACGCCTTCGCGCAGGGCAATGTGCTGCAGATCCTGTTCTTCGCGATCCTGTTCGGCTGCTGCGTCAGCCAGATGGGCGAGGCCGGCGCGCCGCTGGTCCGCCTGACGGAGGCGCTGTCCGCGCTGTTCTCGCGCATGATGCGCTTCATCATCATGCTGGCGCCGCTTGGCGTTTTCGGCGCCATGGCCATGACCACCGCGCGGTACGGCCTGGATGCGATCGGGCACCTGGCCGCCTTCGTCGCCCTGTACTTCCTGGTCATCGCCCTGTTCGTCGTCGGCGGGCTGGGCACCTGCCTGCGCCTGTCGGGCGTCAGCCCGGTGGGGTTCCTGCGCTATTTCCGCGAGGAACTGGCGATCACGTTCGCGACCACCGCGTCCGATTCCGTGCTGCCCAGCGTCATGGCCAAGCTGGAGCACATGGGGGTGGACCGCCAGGTGGTGGGGCTGGTGGTGCCGGCGGGCTATTCCTTCAACCTGGACGCCCTGTCGATCTATCTGGGCCTGGCCGTCATCTTCCTGGCGCAGGCGACGGGCACGCACCTGACCGTCTGGCAGATCGTCATCATGCTGGCGACCGCGTTGCTGACCTCGAAGGGCGCGCATGGCGTGCCAGGCATCGCCATCGTGGTGCTGGCCGCGACGCTTGCCGCCATTCCCTCGATCCCGCCGGCCAGCCTGGTGATGCTGCTGGCGGTGGACTGGTTCATCGGGATCGCGCGTGCGGTCGGCAACCTGGCGGGGAACTGCGTGGCGCCGGTGGTGATCGGCGCATGGGAAGGGCGGCTGGACCGAAAGCGGGCGGCGGAGGTACTGGGCAGGTCATGACGGAAACGATGACGGTCGACGCCGGCGTTCTCGCCGCCCGCGTGACGGCGGCATTGCGCGCGGCCGGGGCCTCGGCCGAGTCCGCCGCCGCCACGACCGAGGCGCTGATGTACGCCTCGCGGATCGGGGTCGACAGCCACGGGGTCAGGCTGGCGGCGCACTATGCCGCAATGCTGCGGCAAGGCCGGCTGAACCCCATCCCCGTCCTGACCACGCGGCGCACGGCGGCGGCCACCGCCGTCCTGGACGCCGATGACGGGCTGGGCCATTTCGCGTGCTACCGGGCGATGGAGCTGGCCGTCGGCATCGCGGCGGAAAGCGGGCTGGGCGCGGTGGGCATCGTTCGGTCGTCGCATTGCGGGGCGGCCGGCGCCTATGCCCTGAAAGCCGCCGAGGCCGGGATGATCGGCATCGTCACAAGCAATTCCGATGCGAATGTCGCACCCTTCGAGGGCGCCGTTCCGTTCCATGGCACCAACCCCATCGCCATGGCGGCCCCCGTCGCCGGGCAGCAGCCCTGGCTGCTGGACCTGGCGACCTCGTCCATTCCCTTCAACCGCGTCCGGCTCTACCGGTCGTTGAACCGCCCGCTGCCCGCCGGGGTGGCGGCCGATGCGCAGGGCCGCCCGACGACGGACGCGCACGCGGCCGAGATGCTGCTGCCGCTGGGCGGCCCGGACTACGGGTTCAAGGGGGCGGGCCTGGCCGGGATGGTGACGATCCTGTCGGCCGTCCTGACCGGGGCGACCACCGACCCGCACATGATCCCCATGACCGAGACCGACGATCGGAGCACGGCGCGAAATGTCGGGCAGTTCTGCCTGGCCATCGACCCCGCGCGCTTCGTCGGCCGGGCGGCCTACGAGGCCGCGATGGCCGATTATCTGGGCCTGCTGCGCCAGGTCCCGTCCACCGGCGACAGCCGCCCCGTCATGGCGCCAGGCGACCGCGAGTGGGAGACGGCCCGCCACCGGGCCAGGGACGGGATTCCGATCGATCCCGACACGCGCCGTTTCCTGGGGCTCTGACCCGGCACGTCCTGTCCTACCGGCTGCGCCCCGCCGACAGGATCACGGCGGCGCCGGCCAGGCACAGCGCCACGCCCGCCAGGTCACGCAGGGTGACCGGCCGGTCCTCGACCACGCGCAGCCAGACGATGGCGCCGACGATATAGATGCCGCCATAGGCCGCGAAGGTGCGGCCCGCCGTCTCGCTGTCCACCAGGGTCAGCAGCCAGCCGAACAGCGCCAGGCTGGCCATGCCGGGCAGCAGCAGCCACGCCGCGCCGCCCTCGCGCCGCCAGCACCACCAGGCGTAGCATCCCCCGATTTCGCACAGGGCCGCCGCGGCATAGACCGCGAACGGCGCCAGCAGCGCCCGCACGCTCAGGCTGACCGGCGGCGGGGCGCGGGGGCGGCGCCCTGCCGCACCAGGCTGTCGATCAGGGTTCGGTACCGTGTCATGCAGTGCTCCATGTCCAATGTCCGCTCGGCCTCGCGCCGGACGGCGCGGCGCAGGCGTGCGGCCAGTCCCCGGTCGTCCAGCAGCTCCAGCACTCCGTCGGCGATGCGCGCGGGGTCGAGGAACGGCACGAGGCGCCCCGTCCGCCCATCGGACAGAAATTCGCGCACCGGCGCGGTATCGCTGCCGACGATTGCGCAGCCCGTGGCCATGGCCTCGCGCAGCGACCAGGACGCGACGAAGGGGTAGGTCAGGTAGACATGCGCGTCGGACCGGCGCAACAGGGCGCGGAACATATCGTATTTCACTCTGCCGACGAAATGAACGCGGTCGGGGTCGATCTGCCCGGCCAGTTCGGCCTGCATCCTGTCGCGCCACGAGCCCGAGGGCAGGCGCGCGCCGTAGCTGACGCCGTCGCCGCCCACCAGCACCACCCGTGCGTCGGGTCTGGCCCGCAGGATGCGCGGCAGGGCGCGCATGAAGACGTGAAAGCCGCGATAGGGCTCCAGGTCGCGGGCGATATAGGTCACCAGCCGGTCGCGCGGCGCGATGATCACATCGCCGATCCGCAGGCGGCGGCGAAAGGCCGTGGGGTCGGGCGCGCACGCCGCCAGATCCACGCCCTCGCGCACCACCGTGATGCGCTCGCGCGCCCAGGCGGGGTAGGTGTTCCACTGGAACAGGGTGGGCGTCTGGCCCCAGCCGCCGCCGGTCAGCGCCTGGAGGTTCACCGCGTTCTTGGCGCGGATCACCGGCCGGAAGCAGGCGGGCGACGGGAATTCCGGATCGAACCCGACATCCAGCCCGTCGAGATGATAGAAGAATTCGAAATAGCCCAGCACGGGCACGCCGGGGAACACGTCGCCCAGTTCCAGCAGTTCCCCCCAGCCGTGGTGGCCGATGATGATGTCGGGCCGGTACCCCAGGTCGCGCAGGGTGACGGCGGCGCGGGCGACCGCCCCGGCCCGCAGCATCGCCAGTTCAAACTCCCGCGCCGCCGGATGGATGCCCTCGGCCGCGCCGCGCGGCGGGCGATAGACCGCCCGCCGGACGCCCGGCAGATGGCTGTCGTTCGGTTCGCTGATGAACACGATCTCGTTGCCGGCCTCGGCCCGCAGATGGTTCAGCAGATGCAGGAACTGCCCCGGGAAGTTCTGGTGAATGATGAGATACTTCAAGGGATCTCCCTGCGTCGCGGGCCAGGGACGGGTTCGGTGGCTCAGGGGCGGCGGGACGCCAGGCGCCGGCGCGCCTTCAGAAGCTCCAGCCGCGATCCGGGCGCCTTGCGGCCGCGCCCGGGGCGGACGGGATCGACCGGCGGCGCGGTCTTCGCCGGCCCCCTGTCCGTGGCCATGGCCTTCGCCGCGACGGCCTTCTTCGCGCCGCCTTTCCCCGCCCGGGCCTTCGGGCGCGGCGCCCGGGGGGCCGGCGGGGCATCGGCAACCGGGGCGGATACCGCCGCCAGAAGTTCGGCTTCCAGCGCGTCGGGGGTTTCGGCCTGATCGACCGGCGCGATGTCGATCCGGAACGCCTCCAGCGGGGCGAGGCTTTCGGCTTCGACCACGCCGCCCGCGCCGACCGGGCCGACCGCCGTTCCGTCGGTGAAGGTGGCGGTGACGGTGCAGGCGAACCGCTGCACGGCCGACCCCTTCAGGCGCACGCGCAGGCCCAGCACCGGCAGCGCCATGCCCCGGCTGCCGCAGAACTGCCCGCCGGACGACCAGGGGGACAGCCAGCCCCGGCCCAGCACGGCCTGGTATTCGATATCCCCGGCGGCGATATGTTCGGCGGGGGAAATCGTGAAGCCCTCGATCCAGGCCTGGCTGCCCGGCTTGCCCATCCAGTCGCCCAGCGCCGCCGCCACGTCGCCCCGGCGCTGGATGTGGGCGGTCAGTTCCGCCCCCGGCGGCCCGGCGGGCGGCGTGCCGGCCGACGGGACGATCGCGGGGGAAACCGGCTGGGGAACGCCCTGACGGGGTACCGGCCCCGGCGCGGCCCCGCCGGCGGGGTTCGGGGCGGAGGCGGCCGGGCGCGCGTCCTCGGCCAGGCGCACCACCTGCAGTTTGGGCGCCCCCTGCACGGCCGCCGGATCCTGGTAGATGGTGATCAGCACCTGCGCCGGGCCGGCGGGGACGCGCACCAGCGCCGCGTTGCGCTCGCCCCCCAGCCACCCGTCGGCGTCGAAGGTGGCGATGCTGGCCATCCCGCCGGCCGGGCCGGGGGGCGGGGAAATCCGCACCCCGGGCAGGCCGCCGGGGCCGGGCATGTCCTGCCCCGCGTGGAAGATGCAGTACAGACCCGCATCGAGGGTCATCAGGTGCCCCGCGACCTTCAGGTCGGTCACCCGGCCGGCGTCGGGCATCAGACGTGGCCCCCCATGGTGTGCCGGCGGATTTCGGTCGGCGAAAAAAGACGGTCCCGCATTGGAATCAAGGCCCAGATCTCCTTTTTGTTCCGACGGCGCGCGCCGTGGTCGTCCCAGGACGTCCACAGGACAGCAAAATCATGTTCAATTGGTGAATGGACAGGCCGGGCGGCACCACCAATCCCCGCCCGGTTCGGCGGATGCGCTGGGCCACCGCCCCGAAATCGTACGCCACCACCCGCAGCCCGGCCCGCCAGGCCAGCGCCAGGGTAAAGCACCAGGTCTCGGGCCAGACCGAGGGCAGCAGCGCGATGTCGGCGTGCTGGGCGCGCAGCAGGGACACCGCCTCCGCCGCGCGATACGCGCCGGTGACGAATACCCGGCCCGTCTGCATCAGCGCGTCGTCGTCCGGCGTGTGGCCGACGACGACGAATTCCAGCTCCAGCCCGCGCGCGGCGGCGTCGCGGGCGGCGGCCAGCAGGATGTCGTAGCCCTTTTCCACGCCGATGGCGCCGACGACGGCGACGCGCACCCGGCCCCCGGGCGGGGGATGCGGCGCGGGCGCGCCCTCCAGCCGGGCGAAGGCGGCCAGCGACAGGTCCGGCCGGTCGTCCTCAAGCGGCGTCACATGCACCGTCAGGCCGGGGAAATGCCGTTGCATCCGCCGTGCCGCGTCGTCCGACGGCGCCACAACCGCGCGCGCCCCCCGCAGCGCCGCCCGCGACCGCGCCAGCAGGGCGGGGATCGCGGCCCCATCGTCCAGCAGGCTGCCCATCCGCGCGACGCAGGCCGCGCAGCCTTCGGGGCCGGGTTCGCCGCAATAGCGTCCGCCCGGCCCCACCAGGGCGATGCGCGGGCAGAACCAGATGTAGTCATGGACATGCACGTCGTACGGCACCGCCAGGTCGGCGGCCAGCGCATCGGCCGCGATGCGGTGGCCGAGGCGGTGGTGCCATTCGACCGCCTCCACCCCCGAGGCGCGCAGTACGGCCAGCAGCATGTCGCGCTCGGCCGGCAGGCGGAAGCGCGGGCCGGGCCCGGCGCCATCCACGGCGTCCTCCCCGGTTCCGCCGTCTTCCAGCCGGCAGCCGGCGCCGTCGGGGCGCAGCACGATGGCGCGCACCCCCGCCCGCCGCCAGGCCCGGGCGCAGGCCTGCACCACCTGCTCCACCCCGCCGCCCTGCGCGTGGGTGACCAGCAGCACCGCGCGCCCCCACCGCGCCCCGGCCCGCCGCCAGCACGTCAGGTCCAGCCGCCGCCGCGCCGCGAACAGCGGGTCGGCGGCGACATGCGCCGCCACCAGCGCGTCGTAGCCGGGGTGCAGCCGGTTCACGATCGCAAGGTTCCGCCGCAGCAGCGCCGGCCGCGCCGCCCCGAACGACGCCGAGCCGACATGACCGACAAAGGCCCCCGGCGCCGCGACATGCCGCCAGCCCAGCGCCGCCGCGCGCCGGCAGAACTCGTTCTCCTCGCCATAGCCCTGGGCGAACAGATCCGCGCGGAACGGCCCCGCCTGCGCCAGGCAATCGTGACGGAGGAACAGGCAGAACCCGTGCCCGGTGGGCACCGGCACCGCCTGCCCGCCATTGGCCGCCCGCGCCGCCGCCATCAGATGGCGCACCCGCGCCAAGTCGGGCACGGGTGCGGGCTGCTCCGGCCGGTCCGGGCCGGGCCAGGAAAAGATGGTGGCGTCGTTGGACAGCGGCGTGACCGTGCCGATATCGGGCGCGCCATAGGCGACGGCCGCCAGTTCGGCCAGCCATCCGCCGGCCACCAGCGTGTCGCTGTTCAGCAGCACCATATCGTGCCCCGCCGCCGCGCACATCCCGTCGTTGGCCGAGGCCGGAAAGCCCAGCGTGCGCGCGTGGCGGATCAGGCGGATACTCCCCGCCGCCGCCAGCCCGTCCAGCGCCGCCGCCAGCGCGCCATCCGGCGTCGCGTCATCGACCACCCAGACCGGCACCTCCGGCCCCACGCTGTCGCGGACCGAGGCCAGGCAGGCCAGCGTGGCCGCGCGCGCGCCATGCACCGGCACGACGATGGCGACGGGCGCGCGCCGGCCCGACACCAGCGGGCCTGTATCGGGCGCGGGCCTGGCGGGCGGCAGGGCGAGAACGGCCGGATCGACCGGGCTGCCGGTCAGGTCGCGCCCGTCCGGCCCGACGACCCGCAGCGGCCCGGCCGGCAGGCGGGCACCCGCCACGGCAAAGCGACGCGGCCGCGCCAGCGGGACGGTGCTGTCGACATCGGTGGCGCGGGCCGAGGCCGTGACCGGCAGCACCACCCGCCCGTCCCGCGACAGCACGCGCAGGCGGGGCGGGTGGTCGGGATCGGCCGGGTGCCAGGCCCAGCCCGTCAGCCCGCCCGCATCGCAGTCCACTACGCCTTCCACCCGCAGCAGGGCGGCGGGCTCCAGCGGACTGCCCAGCAGCGGTGCCCCCGCCACCGTCACGTCGATCCGCGCCGCATGCCGCCAGCCGGCGGGCAGGGCCAGCACGCCGTCGCGCCATTGCCCGGCCGCTATCCGGCCGTCGTACGCGACCTCGGCACGTGTGCCCGCCAGCCCGCGCACGCGCAGGCGGCCGGCCGCCGACAGGCCGCACCAGCCCGGGCGCCCCGCCAGGGCGGCCAACCGGTCGAACAGTGCGTCCATGTCGTCGGGCGGGGCGTGACGGGACAGGGCGCGCTGCGCCGTCGCGACGGCCTGCGCCCCCTCGCCCGCCGCCAGCAGCGCGCCGGACAGCGCCAGCCAGCCCTCGCGGAAATCGAACCGGCGCGTCAGCGCATGCAGCAGCCGGACCGCGCCCGCCGCGTCGCCCCCGCGCAGGCGCGCCATGGCCAGCGGGAACATGACGTTCGGACTGTCGGGGGCCAGGCGGTGCGCGCGTTCGTACCAGCGCAGCGCGCCGTCAGGGTCGTCCGCCGCCTCAAGCCGTCGGGCATGGCGGAAAGCCGCCTGCGCCCGCGCGTCGGCCCATGCCTGCCATGCCGCCCGGTCGGCGGCCGTCACGCCGTCCGCCATGCGTCAGCCCGACCCGGCGGCGGCCGCATCGCCCGCGTCCGGCGCCGGCCCCATGCGCGCCAGTTCCGCCGCCGCGTCGGGCACGCCCTGGGCGCTGGCCCGGTCCAGCCACAGCCGCGCCTGCGCGGCGTCGGTGGTGCCGCCCAGCCCCCGCAGCAGGTAGCGCCCCAGCATCAACTGTCCCAGCGCGTTGCCACGTTCCGCCGCCATGCGGAACCAGTGTTCGGCCGCCACCCGGTCCGGCGGGATGTCGTGCCCGCCGCCGTACAGCGCGCCGAGCGAGAACATGGCGTCCACCTGCCCCTGCGCCGCCGCCTGGCGATAGAGCGCCGCCGCCCCGGCGTGGTCGCGCACGCCGCCCCGCCCGGTCAGCAGCAACTGGGCCAGCGCCACCTGCGCGTCGGCCATGCCGGCGGTGGCGGCGCGTGCGATCCAGGCCCGGCCGGCGACCGGGTCGGGCGCGCAGCCCCGCCCGTCCAGCAGCATGCGCCCGTACCAGTATTGCGCGTTGACCACGCCGTCGGCCGCCTTCAGCATCCAGGCCACCGCCGCGCGTTCGTCGCGTTCCATGCCCAGCCCTTCGGCCAGGCAGACGCCGAAATTATAGGCCGCCAGCGGATCGCCGCCCTCGGCCGCCCGCGCGAAATACCGCCCCAGTTCCCGGCGGTCGTCGTCCGACACCGTGCCCGCCAGCAGCAGGTTGCCCAGGTCGGCCCCGGCCTGTGCATCGCCCAGCGCCGCCGCCTGCCGGAACCAGCGCGCGGCCTCGGTCACGTCGCGGGGCAGGCCGGCGCCCGTCAGGTACAGCAGTCCCACCGCCCGGCACGCCCCGCCGTGCCCGGCCTGCGCCGCGCGGCGGTACCACAACGCGGCCTCGAGGAAATTCGGCGGCAGGTCGCCGCCGCGCGCATACACGTCGCCCAGCAGGGCGGCGGCCTCGCGGTCGCCGGCCAGTGCGGCCTTGCGCAGCCAGGTCTCGCCGCGCACGGCGTCGCGCGGGCCGCCGCGCCCTTCCAGCAGCGCCAGCCCGTACCGGGCCTGCGCGGCGCGGACGCCGCGTTCCGCCGCCTGGCCATACAGGCGCGTGGCGGCGACCGGATCGCGCGGGACGCCGGCACCCTGTTCGGTCAGGGTGGCCAGCAGGTGCAGCGCCGACCCCAGCCCGGCATCGGCGGCAAGGCGCAGGGCGGCGGCGGCCCGCGCCCCCCCCGCCACCTGGGGCCCGGCCCGCCACCCCCCCA
>NZ_JABEQF010000028.1 GCF_014174355.1 Gluconacetobacter azotocaptans | reverse complement strand
CTTTTGTGGTTTTGGGCCATGCTGGTGGCGCCCCGCCCCCGGCCGGCCTGCGGGGCCTCGGCGGTGGGGGGCGGCGGCCCCCGCGCGCCCGGCCTCGTCGGCCGCGGCGCGCAGCCACGCCAGCCCCAGCCCCAGATGCCCCTGCGCACAGCCCGCCGCCGCCGCGCGGGCAAACCAGCCCTCGGCCGCCGCCGCGTCGCGCAGGTCGTCTGGGCCGTTGGCCAGGATGTAGCCGTACAGGGCCTGGGCGTCGGGCGACCCGGCTTCGGCCGCCAGCCGCGCCCAATGCGCGGCGGCGGCGGGGTCGGGCACGATGTCGCCGGGTGTCTCGGCCGCCAGGCGCAGGCCCTGCGCCGCGCCGGCCTCCTGCGGCAGGCCGAACAGGTACAAGGTGCCCAGCACCAGCCGCGCCTCGACCCACCCGGCCTCGGCCGCGCGGCGCATCCAGCGCGCGCCCTCGACCAGGCTGGGCGGCACGCCGGTCCCGTCCAGATAGGCGCGGCCGACGCGAAACTGCGCCTCGGGCATGCCGGCCCCGGCCAGTACGCTCAGATGGCCGAACCCCTCGACCGCCTCGCCCTCGGCCAGCAGGGCCAGCGCATGGGCCAGCCGCGCCCGCTGCGAAAACCGCGCCCCGACGCGGGAGAGGACGCGCTTCATGGGCTGGGGGTCCTCAGGGCTCTGCCCTGAAACCCGCCAAAGGGCAGCGCCCTTTGGAAACCCAGTCGTTTATTCATGATCGGGGTCCAGGGCCTCAGGCCCTGGTGGGTTCGGGCAAAGCCCGAGTGGCGTCCCGCCCAACCTTTCAAGGTTCGCGCATGCCGTCGGTCAGCGTGGGCACGAGGCGGTTGAGCAGGTACTGCATCATGGTCCGCCGCCCGACATGGATGTCGGCCTCGACCGGCATGCCGGGCTGGGGGTGGAAGAAGGACGGCACGTCATGCAGCGTGTAGCGATCGACCCGCACCCGCACGCGATAGAACGCATCCATCCCGCCCGCATTGGCATGCACCCCCTGCGCCCCGGCCCCGGCGCCGGTCTGCGCGCCATCGCCGGGGGCGAAGGAGTCGGCGCTGATGACGCGCACCGTGCCCTCGGCCCCGCCATACTGGGTGTAGGGGAAGGTCGCGAATTTCAGCAGCACATGGTCGCCGGGCCGGATGAAGCCGACGTCGGAGCCGCGCACCGCCGTATCGACCTCCAGCCCGCTGTCGACCGGCACCAGCGTCATCAACTGGTTGCCCGACTGCATCACCGAGCCCACCGACAGGCCGGCGATGCTCAGCACCACCGCGTCGCGGTCGGCGCGCATGACCACCAGGCTGCGCCGCAGCCGCGCCTTGCGGTAGTCGTCCTGCGCGTCGGCCAGGCGGTGCTGGGCGGTGCTGAGGTCCTGGTAGACCGTGGCCTTCCAGTTCTGGATGAAGCCGTCGCGTTCGGCCGTCGTGGCCTCCAGCCGGGCGCGGGCGCTGCCGGCGGCCTGCTGGGCGGCGATCTGGGCGCGTTCGACCTCCATCAGGTCGTTCTGCGCCGACAGGGTGGACAGGCGGCTGCCCACCTGGTCGCGTTGCAGGCGCAGGCGCATGGCGTGGACGTCGGACGCCACGCGCGCGCGGGCCGCATACATGGCCGCATCGGCCAGACTACCCTGCATCTCGGCCCGCGCGCCGGCCATCTGCTTGTCGTAATTCTCGAGTTTGGCGGTGAATTCGGCGCGCCGCCGCAGGAAGGCCGCCGCCTCCTGCACCGCAGCGGGGACCGTGGGGTCGGGGGTGTAGTCGCGGCCGTCGGCCTCGGCCGTCAGGCGATCGACCTCGGCGCCATAGGCCAGCACCTGCACGCGCATGTTTTCCACGTCGGCGTCGGTGACGGTGGGGTCCAGATGCGCCAGCACCTGGCCCTTGTGGACGAAATCGCCTTCATGCACGTCGATCGACCGGATGATCGAGGTTTCCAGCGGCTGGACCACCAGGGTGGCGTCGGTCGAGGCCATGCGCCCCTCGGACGTCACGACCTGGTCCAGCGGAAAGACCGACATCACCACCAGGCTTGCGATCATCAGGCCGGAAATCAGCCAGGTGATGTACCGGGCCGACGCCGTGGGCGGCAGGTTGATCAATGCCGCGCTGGGCGAATGGAATTCCAGCAGGGCGGCCGGCATGTCGGCGGGGGCGGCGGCATCGTCGGTATCGGGCAGCACGTAGCCGTCCATCGCGTCGTCGCCGGCCGGGACCATCCTGCGGTCGCTCATGGCTCGATCCCCCCTTCGGCCAGCATCGCGGCGGGGCCGGCGCGCCCCGAGGGCGCGGCCTGGTGGCGGTTCTGCTGCAACCACAGGGTGCGATAGATGGCGCAGCGTTCCAGCAGCACCTCATGCGGGGCGAGATCCACCACCCTGCCCTGGTCCATCACGCAGATCTGGTCGCACTCGACCAGCGACGACAGCCGGTGCGACACGATGACCATGGTGCGGCCCCGGCCGATGCGTTGCAGATTGGCATTCACCAGCGCCTCGCTCTCGGGGTCCAGGGCCGAGGTCGCCTCGTCCAGGATCATCAGCCTCGGGTCGCAGATCAGCGCGCGGGCGATGGCCAGGCGCTGCCGCTGGCCGCCCGAGATGTTGGTCGAGCCTTCCTCGATCCAGGTTTCGTAGCCGGCGGGCATGCGTTCGATGAATTCCTCGGCGCCGGCCAGGCGGGCGGCGCGCACCACGTCGTCCAGCGTCAGGCCGGGGCGGCCGGCGGTGATGTTGTCGCGCACCGTCCCGCGAAACAGGAAATTGTCCTGCAGCACCACGCCGAACGACCGGCGCAGATGCGTCAGGTTGATCTCGCGCAGGTCCACGCCGTCCAGCTTCAGATACCCGCTGTATGACCGGCTGACGCCTTGCAGCAGGCGGGTGATGGTGGATTTGCCCGACCCGCTGCGCCCGACCAGCCCCAGCATGGTGCCGGCCGGGATGTCGAAATTCACGTTGTCCAGCGCGCGCGTGGCGGCGCCGGGGTAGGTGAAGTTCACGTCGGTGAATGACAGCGCGCCCCGGATGTCGGGCCGCAGGCCGCTGGTCAGCGCGCGGCTTTCGGTGGGCTGGTTCAGCACCAGCCCCGCTTCGCCCAGGGCGGTCCGGACCTCGTTCAGGTCGTCCAGCAGGCGCGCCAGGCCGATCAGCGGCGCGGCCACGCGGCCGCCCAGCATCATGAACGCCATCAGCGCGCCGCCGCCCATCTGGCCCCCGCCGGTCAGGATCAGGTACGCCCCCACCAGGATGATGCCGCGATTGATGAACAGTTCGAACGGCATCACCACGGTCGAGGCCACGTTGGTCATGCGCCCGACCGCCAGCGACCACAGCGCCGATTCGGCCGACCGTTCGTCCCACAACTGCCGGCGGGGGCGTTCCAGCGCCAGCGTCTTGATGGTGCGGATGCCGGCGACGGTTTCGTACATCACCGACCCGCGCGCCATGTCGGCATGGACCTTCCGGCCGATCAGCGCGCCCACCGGCCCCATGAAGACGACGACCACCAGCCCGATCGCCCCCGCCGCCGCGACGGTCATCCACGCCAGCGTGGCGCTGAGGTAGAACAGGAAAGGCAGGACGACGACCAGGGTGAACAGGTCCAGGAAGGTGTTCAGCAGCTTCCCGGTCATGAAATCCTTGACCTTGTAGATCGCCGACACGCGCCCGATGACGTGCCCCGCCTGCTGGCGTTCGAAGAATTCCAGCGGCAGCGCCAGCAGCCGGTTGAAGACATGCAGCGAAATCCGCGTGTCCAGCCGGGTGGTCAGCACCAGGGTCAGTTCCCGCCGCGCGTAGGTCAGCAGGATTTCATAGAAGCTGAGCACGCAGACGATGGCGGTGATGGACACCAGCGTCGCCATCGACCGGAAATTCACCACCCGGTCGACCACCTGCATGACGATCAGCGGCGGGAAGATCGCCAGCACGCTCAGCACCATCGACGCCAGCACGATGTCGCGCAGGGCGCGGCGTTCGCGCAGGACCATCCGCGCCAGCCACGCGAAGTCGATCGGCGCGTCGGCCTCGGCCAGGTCGCGGCGGCGCTTCACCAGCAGCACATCGCCGGTCCAGACCTGCGACAGCCGCAGTTCGTCCACCGCCACGGGCGTCGATCCCGCGTCGCCCAGCGGGTCGCGCAGCCAGACGACGCCGCGTTCGGCGTCGGCGGCGACCATCAGCCCCGCCGACCCGTCGCGGAACATCAGCACGACCGGCGGCGTGTTGTGCATCCGCACCAGGTAGCGCCATTTCAGGCGCATGCCCCGGGCCACCGCCCCCTGGTCGTTCAGCCAGCGCGCCAGGGCGGCCGGCGACGGCGCGACCTCGCCCGGTTCGGCCACGAAATCGCGGATATCCACATCGACGCCGTGATAGCGCGCCGCCGCCGCCGCGGCATGCAGGCGGATCGTCGTGGGGGCCGGCCGCTCGGGCGGGGCGGCCGGATCGGCGGCACCTGGCGGGGGGTCTGACTGCGCCACGGCTCATCCTTCGCTGGGTCCGGGCCAGCTTGGCCCCCGAAAGACGAAGGGAGGGTTAATGCGGCGCATCGGCGAGGTGGCGAAGGCAAGGACGCTGCCCTTTGGCAACCCCGGACTTTATGCCCCCGGGCCGGGGCGGTAGCGCGCCGCCACCACGCGGTGGCCCGTCACCTCGCGCCGCACCTCGTCAAGCTGCTCGGCGGGCATGACGATCACCACGCGGTCGAACCATGGGCGCTGGCCGGTCACGCGGGCGCGGAACAGGTCCGACAGCGCCGAGGTGAACCCGCCGGACGGCACGCAGCACACGCAGGCCACGCCATGGCCGAACGGCGAGAGCGTGGCGCGCAGCGCGATCACGTCCTGCCACCCCGCGCGCGCCGGGGCGGCGGCGTCATCCAGCACCCCCTGGCCGGTCAGAACCAGCGCGCCGGCATCGCCCGCCATGCCGGCGAACGCGGCGGCGTCCACCAGGTCCAGCACGATCCGCCCGTCGTCGTCCCCGCTATCGCCATTGCCTGCCATCCGTCCCCCTTTACCGCCCTTTGAAAACCCAGGACTTCATAAACGAATGGGATGCAAGGGCCGAGGCCCTTGCCGGGTTCGGCCGGAGCCCGACCTTCCTTCCCCCTCGCCTCGCGAGGGGTTGCACATTATACCCAAATGCGCGCCCGCGGGCGGCCATGCTGGACAGCGGCCGCGCCTTGCGGGAATAACGACCGCGCCCCTTCCGTGGAAAACCAGGAACATCATGACCACCCGACCCCATCTTCTCGACGCCCTTCGCGACCAGGTCCTGCTGTGTGACGGCGGCATGGGGTCGCGCGTGCAGGTGCTGGACCTCGATGTCGAGCGGGATTACTGGGGGCAGGAGAACTGCACCGAGATCCTGAACCTGTCGCGCCCCGAACTGGTGCGCGAGATCCATCGCGGCTATTTCGAGGCCGGGGCGGACATGGTGGAAACCAACAGTTTCGGCGGGTCGCCGATCACCCTGGGCGAATTCGGCCTGAGCGACCGCGCGCGCGAGATCAACCGCACCGCCGCCCATCTGGCGCGCGAGGCCGCCGAGAGCTTTTCCGACGGCCGGCACCGCTACGTCATCGGATCGGTGGGGCCGGGGACCAAGCTGCCGTCGCTGGGCAACATCGACTACGACACGCTGGAAGCCGGCCTGGCCGAGCAGTGCCGGGGGCTGATCGAAGGCGGGGTGGACGCCCTGCTGATCGAAACCTGCCAGGACACGCTGCAGATCAAGGCCGCCGTGAACGGGGCAAAGATCGCCCGGGCCGAACTGGGCGCCGACACGCCGATCTTCGTACAGGTGACGGTGGAAACCACCGGCACGCTGCTGGTCGGCCCCGACATCGCCGCCGCCGCCACGGCGATCCATGCGCTGGACGTGCCGCTGATGGGGCTGAACTGCGCCACCGGCCCGCAGGAAATGGCCGAACATGTGCGCTGGCTGGCGGAAAACTGGCCAGGCCTGATTTCGATCCAGCCCAATGCCGGCCTGCCGGAACTGGTGGACGGGCAGACCCATTACCCGCTGTCGCCGGCCGACATGGCCACTTGGGTGGACCGCTTCGTGGCCGAGGACGGGCTGAACCTGGTGGGCGGGTGCTGCGGCACCTCGACCCCGCACATCGCAGCCCTGGACGCCATGCTGCGCCGCCGCGCCGAGGGCACGGGCCGCCACCGCCCGGCCCCCGTCGTGCGCCGCCCGGTCTGGGTGCCGTCGGTGTCCAGCCTGTACACGCAGGTGCCGCTGCGGCAGGAGAACAGCTATTTCTCGATCGGCGAGCGCTGCAACGCCAACGGGTCGAAGAAATGGCGCAGCCTGCAGGAAGAAGGCGACTGGGACGGCTGCGTGGCCGTGGGGCGCGAGCAGGTGGGCGAAGGGTCGAACGCGCTGGACATCTGCACCGCCTTCGTCGGGCGGGACGAAATGCGCGAGATGAACGAGGTCGTCACCCGTTTCACCGCCTCGGTCAACGCGCCGCTGGTCATCGATTCGACCGAAACGCCGGTGATCGAGGCCGCGCTGAAGCTGTATGGCGGCAAGGCCATCATCAACTCGATCAATTTCGAGGACGGCGAGGGCCACGCCACCGACCGCATGATCCTGGCCCGCAAGTTCGGGGCCGCCGTGGTGGCGCTGACGATCGACGAGGTCGGCATGGCCAAGACGGCCGAGGACAAGCTGCGGATCGCGACAAGGCTGGTCGAATTCGCCTGCGACCGCCACGGCCTGCCGCAGTCCGACCTGATGATCGACCCGCTGACCTTCACCATCGGCACCGGCGTCGAGGACGACCGCAAGCTGGGGGCGTGGACGCTGGAGGGCATCCGCCTGATCCGCGCGCGCTTCCCCGACATCCAGATCGTGCTGGGGCTGTCGAACATCTCGTTCGGGTTGAACCCGGCGGCGCGCGCGGTGCTGAATTCGGTCTTCCTGGACCATGCGGTGCGCGCGGGCATGACGGCGGCGATCGTCCATGTGTCCAAGATCCGGCCGCTGCACCTGATCCCCGAGGAGGAAGTCCGCGTTGCCGAGGACCTGATCTTCGACCGCCGGTCCGAGGGGTATGACCCGCTGCAGCGTCTGCTGGAGCTGTTCGCCGACCGCAAGGCCGCCGACGCGGTGAAGAAGACCCGCGCCGAGACGGTCGAAGGCCGCCTGAAGGACCGCATCGTCGACGGCGACCGCAAGGGGCTGGAAGCCGAGTTGGACGAGGCGATGCGGACCATCCCGCCGCTGGACATCATCAACACCATCCTGCTGGACGGCATGAAGGTGGTGGGCGAACTGTTCGGCGCGGGCAAGATGCAGCTGCCCTTCGTGCTGCAATCGGCCGAGACGATGAAGGCCGCCGTCGCCCATCTGGAGCCGCACATGGAGCGCGCCGAGGGCCAGGCACGCGGCACCATCGTGCTGGCGACCGTCAAGGGCGACGTGCACGACATCGGCAAGAACCTGGTCGACATCATCCTGACCAATAACGGCTATCGCGTCGTCAACCTGGGCATCAAGGTGCCGGTGGCCGACATGATCGCCGCCACCCGCGAACATAAAGCCGACGCCGTGGGCATGTCCGGCCTGCTGGTAAAATCGACCGTGGTGATGCGCGAGAACCTCGAGGAAATGGCGCGCCAGGGGCTGGACGTGCCCGTGCTGCTGGGCGGCGCCGCCCTGACCCGCAATTATGTCGAGGAGGACTGCACCGCCGCCTACGGCACCGACGGGCGCGTGGCCTATGCCCGCGATGCGTTCGACGGGCTGTCGCTGATGGACCAGGTGGCGCGCGGCGAATTCGACGAATATCTGGCCGCCATCCGTGCGCGCCGCGCGGGCAAGGTCACGCGGGTCAGGCCCCGCGACATGGAACAGGCGGAAACCCGCGGCTTCGGCCCCGTGGATGTCGCCGCCGCCCATGCCCGCCGCCTGCGCCTGACGCGCGACGAACCGGTGACGCAGCCGCCGTTCTGGGGCGCGCGGGTGCTGGAGGCGACGCCGGATGCGGTGCTGCCGTTCCTGAACGAACGCTCGCTGTACCAGTTCCAGTGGGGCTTCCGGAAGCAGGGGCGCTCGCTGGACGAATTCATGGGCTGGGCGCGGCAGGAACTGCGCCCCGTGCTGCGCCGGATGCTGGCGCTGACGGCGGCCGAGGACATCCTGCGGCCCCAGGCCGCCTACGGCTACTGGAAGGCTGCCGGCCAGGGCAACGACCTGATCCTGTTCGCCGAGGACGGCACGACCGAGGTCGCGCGCTTCACCCTGCCGCGCCAGCCGCGCGACGATGGCGAATGCATCGCCGATTTCGTCCGTGACGTGGATGACGCGCAGCGCGACGTCATCGGGTTGCAGGTCGTCACCGTGGGGCAGAAGGCGTCGGACATCGCGCGCGAGTGGTTCGAGGGCAATCGTTACAAGGATTACCTGTATCTGCACGGCCTGTCGGTGGAGATGGCCGAGGCCATGGCCGAATACACCCACAAGCGCATCCGCGCCGAACTGGGCTTCGCCGCCGAGGACGACCGCGACATGGCGAAGATGCTGCAACAGGGCTATCGGGGCTCGCGCTATTCGTTCGGCTACCCGGCCTGCCCGCGCCTGGAGGACCAGGAGCCGATCCTGCGCCTGCTGGATGCCGAACGGATCGGGGTGTCGCTGACCGAGGGCTACCAGCTTCACCCCGAACAATCGACCTCGGCGCTGGTGGTGCTGAATCCGCGGGCGAAGTATTTCTCGGTGTGAAGATGGACCAGAAAGCAGGTTGAGCCCGCTTTCTAACGATTGCTCGAGTAATCTAGGGACATGAACGATCGTGAGCCATGCGCATGAAACGGTGATGGCCGTCTGTATCTCATGATTCGGGCGTCGGCGGCGACCGAGCCACGAAGGGCACGTTCAACGCTCCTGCGTTTGGGCGAAACGCCGAATCTCTTGTTCTGGTCCGTATATTTCACGATCTCAACAATCCAGCGGACCAGCTCGGCCGACGTCCCCCATCATGAATGGGATGAAAGTTTCGCTAGGAATAAACTCGGAGTGCTGCGACGCCTCATAATAAGCAGCAGCTGCATTCAATACATCACTACGTGTTGGCGTCCCCATTGAATCCTCAAATAATTTCTTACGATGAGACAAACAAAACACTCTATATTTATTGCGCCAACACTACCCCGTAATTAACCAGAATCTTTTTCCCTCCAAACATATCCAGTACCCGCGCTTCATCCTCCTGGGGGGTTAACCCCTGATAATTACCTCCTACTGGCCGCATATGCCGCACGACAACTTCATCAATAATAGCGCTTCTTCTTTTCGGATATCCGAGCATGGACTGCCACGCCCAATCCAACCCCCAGCCACTGTCGGATGTGACGAAGCTCGGCAGGCACAAACGAATGGCGTCCCGGGAAAAAATGGGGACCATGACCTCGACAAATGAGGTGTATCTGAGGACGGTTCCCTGGTGATGCAACGTCAGCGGATGCGAGAAATGATTGCGCGGAGAGTCGGAGGCCAGCGCAGGCTGGGCCAGATACAGCCCGTAATCCTTCATGACTTCAAAACATCGGTTGATGTCAGACCATGTCATGGCGATATCATCATCCGGCATCATGACATAGTCATACTGCCAGAATGGACTCTGCTCACCAAAAAGAGCCGCGATCGCCGGCCACTTACGATCCTTGTTCTGCAGAATGCTGAAATCACACTCGCCTATCTCGGAAAATGCGTCATCTGGTCCGTAGAAGCTGACGCATAGATCCCACGTCCTATCAGACAGTTCTATATCGCGTGCCCAATCCAGATGATGCGATTCCCGTCCCGCCCTGACAATGACCAGGTTTCGCCGTGCCTGATGTGCCGTCTTTTGAACCGGGAGTACAGACGCTGGCGCTGCCGGATCGCGGACAGGGATAAGGGTTGCCCCTCCCTCGCCTGAGACATATTCGCCATGAGATGAAGAATGGAATCTGGAGACGGTTTTATTGCATGCGTCATGAATGAGAAGATCCACACCACTCATGGTCCATTTGTGCGTGGAAAGGGCCAAGCTGCCGCCGATGCGACCGTCGGGCAACAAAGACAGACGCCCGGCTTCAACACGACCGTCACTGTTCACGTAACGCCACAGCCTGTGCGTTTCCAGAGCAAAATCCTGACCGACATTCTCCTGCGAGAGCAGGAACATATTGCGCGATAACCTACACTCACCGGCGGAGTGCAAAGCCGCGTTTGCTTTTACGACGCCTTTGTGGGCGACAGGGCTATCTGCGGTTTGTACGGTGCTATTCGGCAGATCGTGCTTTGAAACAACGATCGGCGGTACGCAGACGTAAGTCTTCATGCCATCGTAGACTGATGCCATCATGTCGTCGATGCCGGTGTTGATCTTGTTGCGGTTCAACCCTGGATAAAACACGTCCATGGGGCGGAGAGGCACGACATGCGACAAGAGACGCTCCGCCCCTCGCGGTGAAATCGAATAACAGATCGTTCCGTGCGCGCGAACAAGAGGGAACAATTCGGATTTATATTTCGTTTCCTTGAAAGAAGACAGATTTCCCATGATATCCGCATGGTACAGATGCCCCGTGAACCTCGAGACGCCGGGCATCAGGTCGAAGGTGACGTAGGCATCCGTGTTAAAGCCCCACAGGATGAGGTCCCAATCGGGCGGGGCTGCCGCAAGAAGGCGCTCCTGCTCCGAGCGGAAATCCGCTCTCATGACAGCATCATCTTCGGCAACAGTCGCCGGCTCCTGACTGTTGATGACCTCGGTCCAGATCGCCATATGCGACAATGCACACCCGATGGCCCCGTCAGTGTAGTCAAGACCGGGGTTCATCAGGTGTTTATCCGCAAGAATTTTCCTCTCGACCTCCTTGCCGTCGATTGCCTGCGTTCTGGTGAAATATGCACACGCGGGATTGTCGTTCCGGAACGCGGCAAGTCGTTCAGGAGAGCGCTCGAGATTGAGAAGATGATATCGCATTTTTATGTGGCCCATGACTTATACGAACGAATCGGTAAATCCAGCTTTTGTGGATTTGATTGGTATCGGAACCCTGCGCCGACATGTCAGATACCAACTGTTATTGCATGCTCGGTACGTAATGCGCGTATCCCGTCCGGATGGCAACACCCCGACCAGGAAGGGCACCAACGCCAGACCGAGTGCCGCGTTGACCGCGCGGCGGCCCACCCGCATCATGCGCAAATGCCCCAGTCCGCGCCCCCTTCGCAGACAGACCCGGACGACGCCGCGCGCGCCGGCGAGCGCATGCCCAGCGCGGATGGCGCGGCCGACGTGCTGGAGCGGCTGTGGGCCGGGTTGACGGTCCCCGCCGAACCCGGCGCGGGGGCGTCCGACCTGCATATCCGCCGCACCGCCCGGGCGTTCGGCCTGCATGCCGAACATTCCCTGACCGCACTGATCACCGACGACCGGGCGACCCTGGTCCGCGAGAGCGCCCATGTCCTGCTTACCCTGATGCGCCTGTGGGCGGCGCGGAACGTCGCGCCCGAGGCGGTGTGGACGGAACTGGACCGCCGGACGCGGGTGGGCAACCTGCTGCTGGCGCTGAACGCGCCCGTGCGCGGAACCGGCCGGGCCATCACCCGCCCGTGGAAGATCCGCTCGACCAAGCTGCCCTGACCCGGCTGCCTGGCGGGGAGCCCCGATCTTTTCCCCTGTCGTCGCCGCGCGGGCGATGGCATAAGCTGGCCCGACCGGACGGCCGCCGCCGTCCGCGCACCGGAACGGAAGGAACGTGACGGCCCCATGCACCGGGATGGCGGGCGATGAACTGGAACTGGGCCGACCTGCTGTGCGGCGGCGTTGTCGTCGTCTCGGCCCTGTTCGGCTGCGGGCGCGGCCTGGTGCGCGAAATGCTGGGGCTGGGCGGCTGGATCGGCGCGGTGGCGCTGGCCGCGCACTGGACCGGATCGCTGCAACCGGTCGCCGCACGCTGGATCGCCAATCCGCTGGCGGCCGACACCGCGGCCTTTGTCGTGCCGTTCGTCGGCCTGCTGGTGGTCTTCACCCTGGTGGCGCAGGCCTGCGGCCGGCGCGTCCGCGGGTCGGCCCTGGGCGCGCTGGACGGCACGCTGGGCCTGCTGTTCGGCGGGGCGCGGGGCTATGGCGTGCTGGTGGCGCTGTACCTGGCGGCCGGGCTGATCGGCCCGCCCGCATCGTGGCCGGACGAGGTGCGCGACGCCCACGCCTTGCCCCTGGTGGCGCAGGGGGCCTTCTATCTGGCCCCCTTCCTTCCCATTTCCATGCAGCCGCGCCTTGCGCAACCGGGGCAGACGCGCCATGACGCCCCGATCTGAACCCTTACGAGGCCGCCCCCCGGGCCTGTCGAGGAAAGACCGCTGATCATGTCCACCCGTTCCCCGGCCCCTGACGGCCCCGCCTTCCTGCATGACCCTGCCTTTGTGCGGGACGACGTGGCGCCGCAATGGCAGCACGACGACAAGCCGCACGAGGAATGCGGGGTCTTTGGCGTCTGGAACGTCAAGGACGCATCGGCGCTGACGGCGCTGGGCCTGCACGCCCTGCAGCATCGCGGGCAGGAGGCGACGGGAATCGTCTCGTACGACGGCGAACGCTTCCATACCCACAAGGGGCTGGGGCTGGTGGGCGACGTGTTCGGCGACGCGCGGGTGATGGCCACCCTGCCCGGCCATCGCGCGGTGGGGCACAACCGCTACGCCACCACCGGGGCGACGCTGATCCGCAACGTCCAGCCCCTGTTCGCCGATTTCGAATTCGGCGGCCTGGCGGTCGCGCATAACGGCAACCTGACCAACGCCGAGACCCTGAAGCGCGCGCTGGTGCGCCGGGGCTGCATCTTCCAGTCCACGACCGACAGCGAGGTGTTCATCCACCTGATCGCGATCTCGCTGTACGCCAATGTGGTCGACCGGCTGATCGACGCGCTGAAGCAGGTGCTGGGCGCCTATTCGCTGGTGGCGCTGTCGCGCGACGCGCTGATCGGCGTGCGCGACCCGCTGGGCGTGCGGCCGCTGATCCTGGGCCGCATCGACGACGAGGACGGCGGCGCCCCCTCGTGGGTGCTGGCCAGCGAGACCTGCGCGCTGGATATCGTCGGCGCCGAATTCGTCCGCGACGTCGAACCGGGCGAGATCGTCATCATCGACAATGACGGCGTGCGCTCGATCAAGCCGTTCGGCGAACAGAAGTCGCGTTTCTGCGTGTTCGAATACATCTATTTCGCCCGCCCCGACTCGGTCCTCGACGGCCAGCCGGTCTATGAGGCGCGCAAGCGCATCGGCGTGGAACTGGCGCGCGAAAGCGCGGTCGAGGCCGACGTCATCGTCCCGGTGCCCGATTCCGGCGTGCCCTCGGCCATGGGCTATGCCTCGGCCAGCGGCATCCCCTTCGAACTGGGAATCATCCGCAACCATTATGTCGGCCGGACCTTCATCGAACCCACCGACCAGATCCGCCATCTGGGCGTGAAGCTGAAGCATTCGACCAACCGCCCGGTGTTGGACGGCAAGCGGGTGATCCTGGTCGATGATTCGATCGTGCGCGGCACCACGTCGCGCAAGATCGTGGACATGGTCCGCGCCGCCGGCGCGCGCGAGGTGCATATGCGCATCTCCTCGCCGCCGACGACGCATTCGTGCTTCTACGGCATCGACACGCCGGAACGCAGCAAGCTGCTGGCAGCCCAGCACGACCTGAAGGAAATGGCCGAACTGATCGGCGTCGACAGCCTGGCCTTCATCTCGTTCGACGGGCTGTACCGCGCGCTGGGCCATGCCGACCGGGCGGCGGCGCAGGGCCGGTATTGCGACGCCTGCTTTACCGGCGACTATCCGATTCCGCTGGTCGACCACGAGGCTGAAGGCGGGGACACATTCGTCCCCGCCGCATGACCGCGGCACCCGCCGGGGGGGCGGACGGGCAGCCGCCGCTGGCCGGCCGGGTGGCGCTGGTGACCGGGGCCAGCCGGGGCATCGGCCGGGCCAGCGCGCGCGCCCTGGCCGCTGCCGGGGCCCACTGCGTCCTGACCGCCCGCAGCCAGGGCGGCCTGGAGGAAACCGACGACCTGATCCGCCGCGAAACCGGGCGGGCGTCCACTCTGCTGCCGCTGGACCTGCTGGACGGTGCGGCGATCGACGCGCTGGGCCCCTCGATCGCCGGCCGGTTCGGGCGGCTGGACGTGATGGTGCATTGCGCCGCCATGCTGGGCGTGCTGACGCCCGTCCCCCACATGCGCGACACCGACTGGACGGCGACGCTGAGCGTGAACGCCATCGCCGCCTGGCGCCTGATCCGCACCGCCGCCCCGCTGCTGGAGCGCGCGCCGGCCGGCCGGGTGGTGGTGCTGACCGACGGGCATGCCGTCCGCCCGGCCAGCTTCTGGGGCATGATGGCGGCGTCCAAGGCGGCGATGGAGGCCATGGTCCTGACCTGGGCCGAGGAAATCGCGCCCGGATCGGGCCTGCGGGTCAATCTGTACGATCCCGGCCCCGTCGCCACGCGCCTGCGGGTGCAGGCCATGCCCGCGGCCGACCTGTCGTCCCTGCCCGGCCCCGAGGCGGCCGGGGCCGCCGTGGCGGCGCTGTGCCTGCCCACCGAAACCCGGCACGGGCGGCGGATCGCAGCCGCCGGCTGAACCCGGCTTTGCCGGGGATGCGCCCGCTGCTATAACAGCGCCATGGGCAGGAATACTCCGGCAACGGTGGCGCTGGGCCGGGCGGGAATCGCGTTTTCCCCGGTCGAATACACCTACGACCCGTCGGCCGACCGGCTGGGCGTGCAGGCCGCCGAGGCGATCGGCGAACCGCCGTCGCGCGTCTACAAGACCCTGATGGCCGACATCGACGGCCGGCCGGTCTGCGTCGTCGTCCCGTCGGACCACGAGGTCAGCATGAAAAAGCTGGCCGCCGCCTTCGACGGCAAGTCGGCCAGGATGATGAAACCCGCCGATGCCGAGCGGATCACCGGGTTCAGGGTCGGCGGCATCAGCCCCTTCGGGCAGAAGCGCAAGGTGCCCACGGCCTTCGCCCGGCAGGCAGCCGACCTGCCCTACCTCTATACCAACGGAGGGCAACGGGGATTGCAGGTGCGCCTGACCCCCGACGACGCCCTGCGCGCCTGCGACGGCCGCCTGGCGGACCTGACCGCCTAGGCGGTATCCGGACCAGGCAAGGGCGTTGCCCTTGACCCGCCAAAGGGCCTAGCCCTTGGAAACCCAGGACTTCATGAAACGAATGGGATGCAAGGGCCGAGGCCCTTGTCGGGTTCGGGCAGAGCCCGACCTTCCTGGGGGTCAGCCCTGCTGGTCCTGGGGACCGGGCTCGGGCATCTGCACCGGGGCTGTGGGGAAGCGGCCCGATTTCGCGATCACTTCCGGGTCTTCGTTCTCGGCGGGCAGGTAGACATGCGGCAGAAGGGCGTTCAGGCGGGTGGCGACCTGCTGGCTGATATCGACCTCCGGCCCATGCAGCACGGCCAGGCCCGATTGCACGACCATCGTCAGGCCACGCGACTTGCTGATGGTGTTGACGACCTGGGCCACCTCGCGCTGGACCTGGTTCATCGCGACCTGGATGTCTTCCTGCAGGATGCGGTTGCGTTCGCCGAATTTCTGCTGGTCGGCCGCCACGCGCTGCTGCAACGCCCGCTGCTGGATCTCGGCCTGGTCGCGCGGGGCGTTCATCATCCGCTGGCGCAGGGACTGGATCTGGGCTTCCTCGGCCCGGACCTCGCGGATCAGCTTTTCGCGCCGGGCCCCCATTTCCTGTTCCACCTGCTGGACGGCGACGGACTGGCGCATGATCTCGCCGGTATCGAACACGCCGATCACCGGCTGGGGCGGACGCACGCCGGCCGGCAGGGCGCCGAAGGCCGGCACCGCGGGCTCGGGCAGCACCGGCTGCGGGGGGGCGCCGTCGGGCCCGGCCGCGGGGGCCGCGGCC
>NZ_JABEQF010000027.1 GCF_014174355.1 Gluconacetobacter azotocaptans | reverse complement strand
ACTGCGACCGGCTCTACCGGACCTTCGGCATTCGCCTGCCCTATTGGCGCGACAGCCTCGCCCGCACCGTCTCGGCCCTCGTGGCCGACACCCCCACGCCCTAGAGCGGCCTTACCGACCATCGTCCGCGAAGAGAAATGTCGATGCTCTCCACTTCCCCCGTGCCGCAACCTGCCGATCCGGCCCATATGGAACAGGCACTGGAGAACGAAACGCAACGGCGTATCCAACTCAAACGGCAGATGGAACTGCAACGCCAGGCTTTCTCGGAGGAACTGGAACGCAGGGCGTCGCTGGATCAGCGCCTCACCACTGAGAAGGAGAGCCTGCACGACGCGCTTGCCAGAGCCCATGCCGAAACACACCGATTGGAGTTGGAGCTGGCTGACCGGAAAGACCGGATATCGGCACTGGAACAGGATCTGACCGGTCGCACCGAGCAGATCTCCGCATTGGAATGCAGGATCTTCGTCCTGGAACAGAAGATCGTCGACCTCCGCTCCTCGACCTCCTGGCGCGTGACGGGGCCGCTCCGCCGTCTCGCCCGCCTCCTGCGCCCTGCGGCGCGGCATGCCGTCCGCGGGGAAGGCCGGTCGTGACGACAGGCCGACCCGATCCCGCGCACCGGATGCTGACCAGTCCCGCCTTCCCCCACATCCCGAGCGATCTTCTGGCGCGCGCCGTCTCCAGCCTGGGGAAACTCGCCTATTTCTCGGACGACGATTATTACGGCCTGCACAGGGACATCGTCGACAATGCCGCGGAGCATGCGCTGCTGCATGGCGTGGGCGAGGGGCGGCAACTCTTCCGGAAGGACAGGATCGCCCGCGCCCTTGTCTCGACCACGCCACCGGACAGGGCGTATCCTCCGCAGATCGCCGACGACGACCGGAACCGGCTGGCGGCGCACGGCATCACGATTTACGCCAGTTCCCTGGGCAACGTCTTCATGACCGAGATCGCCCGCGATCTCGCGATGAATATCGGCGAACTGGGCATTCCGACGCGCATTCGCGACGAAACATCCGATCGCGAGGACACGGATGGCATCGCGATCTATGTCGCGCCCCACGAATTCTTCTCGATGGGGCAGGGCCGGACATGGCTGCGGGACCGGAATATCCGCAATGCCTTCATGTACAATACCGAACAGATTCCCAGCCCCTGGTTCACCAGCGCCCTGCCCATGCTCCTGCTGGCCCGAGGCGTTTTCGACATCGCCTATCAACCCGCCTGCCTGTTCGCGCAGGCGGGCATTGCGGCCATGCATTGGGAACCGGGCATGGACGCCCGGCCCGCCCTCCCGGACGAATTCGACCGCATGCATCCGCTGTTCAGGACGTTGCCTCCGGACGCGCGCGACGGGCGGGACGACGCCCGATGGCAGGACCGGCCGATCGATCTATGCTTCTTCGGAACGACCAGCCCCCGGCGGGACGACATCCTGTCCTATCTGGCCGCGCCCTTTTCGCCGTACCGGACCTGCATCCATTATCGCAGGCAGGCCTTGGGACCCATCGGCACACGGTTCGAGGAACGGTCCCTGACCCGCCTGTCCCGCTACATCACGCAGCGGTCGAAAATCAGCCTGAACATCCATCGCGACGAATTCTGCTATTTCGAATGGCATCGCATGGTCTGCCAGGGCATGGCCATGGGCACCGCCGTCGTGACCGACCCCTGCCTGCCGCATCCCCGGTTCCGGCCGGGTGTCCATTATTTCCAGGAAAACGCCAGACATATCCCGAATCTGGTGGATTGGCTCCTGCGCGATCCGGAAGGGCAACGGCAGGCGGCCGAGGTGGCGCACAACGCCCGGGACGCGGCATGCAGCCCGGCCCCGCGCCGCGCCGCCGCCGGCATGGCGGTGAATTTCATGCTGTCCCATCTGCAAGGGGCGTGCTGATGTTCGAAAGAACGACCCCCCGCAACATCGCCTGCGACATCCTGTTCGAGGCGGGCGCGACCCCCACCCCGCCGCGCGACACGATCACCGTCGCCGTAAGCCTTTACAATTACGCGGCCTTTATCGCGGAATGCCTGTCATCGATCGCGGCGCAGACCCACCAGGCCATCGATCTGGTCGTGGTTGACGACCATTCCACGACGGATGCCTCGGTCGCGGTCGCCACGGACTGGATGAAGACGCATCATCACCGCTTCGCCAGGACGACCCTGCTGCGCCACCGCCGGAACCAGGGGCTGGCGGAAACCCGCAACACCGCCATCCTCCATGCGCGGACCGATCCGGTCTTCGTGATGGATGCCGACAACCAGATCTATCCGCGCGCCCTGGCGCGCCTGTACGAATTCGTAGCCCATCGCGACTATGATGCCGCCTACACGCAGTTGGAACTGTTCGGCGAGGCCCGGCGACCGGGCTATGCCGACGTCTGGGACAAGGATATTTTCCGCCACGGCAACCATGTCGACGCCATGGCCCTGGTCTCGCGCGCATCGTGGGCCGAAGTCGGCGGATACACCCATCTCCAGGGTGGATGGGAGGATTATGATTTCTGGTGCAAATTCATCGAGGCTGGCATGACAGGAGCCTATGTGCCCGAAATGCTCTGCCGCTACCGCGTACATGGGACGTCGATGATGCGCACCGAAAGCACCGCATCCGAAGAGCAGATACGCATGCAGATGATCATGCGGCATCCATGGCTGCGGATATAGAGGACATAGAAATGTCGACGATCCGGGACGCGCGCAAAGAACGCCTAAAAGGTTGAAATTCAATGATGGACAATACCAGCATTGCATATTCATATCACGGAGAACGAATAGAGGAATATTTTAAAAACAAAACGGGTAAATTTGAACGGATTTCAAAAATACTTTCGTCCCAAAAAATTTTCTTTGTCTATTTTACAAATCGTTGTGGGTCCACGTTCTTTTGTGCCGAAGCTTCCGCACTTGGCTATTGCGGCGAACCCAACGCGCACCTCAATTACGAATATTTCAATTCGGACGCCGTAATCGAATTCTGCGATGCCGAAAATATCGGTTCCCTATCCGACTACGTGTCGGCTATCGAAAAACGCTATCGCTCTTCGCTCGGGACATTCATGGTCAAGGCCAGCCTCGACCAGTTGGCGTGGCTGTTCCGGGTCGGCATTGCGACGGCCTTTCCTGACAGGATTTTCGTACAATCCGTCCGCCGCGATCTGCTGGAACAATCCGTGTCGATGATGATCGCGCGTCAGACGGGCCGATGGACCTCGCTGCATCCGGACTCGGCCGTCGCACCGGAGCTCGATATCGCTCAGGCCATCGACTTCATGCATTACGTGGCCAAGATCAACGCGGACTCTGATTTATTATTCAATATGCTGGGCATAACTCCTTATCGCATGGTCTATGAGGACATGCTGGCCGCCCCGGTATCGATCCGACGGATGCTTGAGCATTCGACCGGCATAATGGCACGACGGAACGGATGCAGAAGCCTGCCTCTGTCCAGACAGGCTACTGCCTTGAACAAGGCATGGGTCGAACAAATCCGGGTGGCTTTGCTGGAAAAACATTCATTCCCTGTTGGCCTTTCTTCCGTCGATGGTATTCTGCCGAAAATTATCGATCGTGAATCGGTCGCGAATGGTCTTCCAATTGAAGACCGAGAAGTCTCTTTGGCACAACGGAAAGCACAAAGATTGAAAGACATCGACACACGGTACGGGTCCCTCAGAATCCCTGCGGCGGAAGAGGATCTTATCGGTCGTTTTCTGGCACATTACGGGGAATGGGCATGGGACGAAGTCTCGTTCATCGCCTCGGTATTGCCGGATGATGCGCGGATCCTCGATATCGGCGCATGCTTTGGTACATTCGGCCTTGGTGTCTCGATGCTGCGCAAGGTTTCTTACGTCTGTTTCGTAGACGCCAATCCAGCCGTGATCCCCTTCCTTACACATAACGTCACGCACAACGCACTTGCCCCCTATGCAATCAGAGAGCATTTGATGGGCACGGCCGGTATAGAAGTAGCCCCGGCCCATGGTGAGCCGGGTAACATAGGGGCCACGTCCTTTACCCCCGACGTTTCTGCGCAGACCGCGCAACCCACCGCCCCCCCGGTCAAGGAACTGTCCGATCTCTGGCAGGAAGAGGGGCCGTTCGACCTGATCAAGATCGACGCAGAGGGGATGGAACTCAGCATCCTCGACAGCCACGCCCGTCTCCTCTCGCAGGGACAGGTGACGCTCTGGCTGGAATGCAACGAGGACGCGCAGTCTCTGGCACTTTGCGAACGATTGCTGTCGTGGGACATGGAGATTTTCTATTTCGCCTTTCCCAGCCACAATCCGGACAATTTCCGTCAGGCGACTTCGCCGGTCTTTCCCTTCGCCTACGAGGCCGGTCTGTTGGCCGCCCCCCGCCGCCAACCTGTTCTGGGCGAAGAGCTGCGTGCGCATAATTGCGTCCTGCGGTCGATCCGCAGCGTGGCGGAACTGCGCGAAGCGCTCTGGGCCACGCCGCGCTGGGGCATGGCGGAATGGGAAGGCAAGGATGTCACGGCCGTCGCGGCCCTGGCCGGTCATTATATGCGCGCAGAGCAGTTCGAAACCTTCCTTCGGCCGGGCTGGCGTAACGGCGAACTGATCGGAAACAGGATTACCGCCCTGGAAGACTCGGCACGCCACGCGCTGCGCGAGGCTCATGACCAGAACGTGGCGCAGCAGCACGCACTGGACGATCTGTCGGCACGCTGCCAGGATCTGACCGGCCGCCTCGACCGCGAACAGGCTGCCATGATCGAGACCCAGGCGCACGCTCAGGAACTGGCAGCCGGCCTCGCTTTCGAGAAGAACGCGACAGCCACGGCCGAGGCGCGCGCCCAGGAACTGGCGGCCGGGCTCGCCCTGGAACAGGCCGCCAACGTGGCGGCGCGGGCGCGCAATCAGAAGCTCATCGACGAACTTGCACATTATGGACCTGCACTCGCCGCGGCGCAGGCGCAAATCCAGCGCCTTGAAAGGCAACTCGCCGTCACGACCGCGAATATATTCGACCAGATCGCCGAAGCCGGACAACATCTTGAAAGCACTGCGAGCGACGAACTTCGCAACAAGGAAGCGCAACTCGTTCAGATGCAATCTCTGGTCGAACACTATTCCGATCGCGTCATTTTTCTGCAGAATGCGGATCAGCAATTGCAGAAACGGATCCGGGATATCGAGATCAGCACGATCTGGCGTGTGACCTCACCAATGCGGCGGGTCGTCGAAAGACATCCGCTGATCCACAAGGTGGCGCGATCGGGGCGCCGCATCGCGGCGGGAATCCGCAATAAATACTTCAAGGCCTGAGTGACGCGCCAAGCTGGAATCGGACCATGAAAGACGATATCGTATCCTTGGAACATTATTTTGACAGAATATTCTACCTCCGTTCCTATCCCGATGTCGCGGAATCAGGCATCGACCCGTTGGAACATTATTGCACGGCTGGCTGGCGGGAAGGGCGCAACCCCAGTATCGCCTTCGACACGCAATTCTATCTGCAACGGAATCCCGACATCGCCGAAGCGGGGATCAACCCCCTTCATCACTACGTCTTCGCCGGCCGGCACGAGGGGAGAAAGGTCATTCCCCCTCTGCGCGAGATGCGCGCATGCGTCCAGAATGCCTTCCGGGCGAAATTGGACATGGGCCAGGGGCCAGCCATACCGGCCGAGGGCGTCCTGTCCGCGGAGCGTCTGTCGGATCGGCTGAAAGCCGGATTTCTCGACGGGCCGGTCATCCTGTCAGTCAGCCATGACGACTACCGCGAACATGTCGGCGGCGTACAGAAGCTGATTTCGGTCGAGCAGACCGCCTGCGCTGATCTTTCATGGAATTATCTGCATCTGTCGCCTTCCTGCCCCCGACTGGGTTTGGCCAATCATGTCCCGGGGTTGCCGGTCGCCCTCTCCGTTCGCCTGAATGGCGAAAAGCTGGGCAACGTCACGCCGAAGAGCCTGATTGAGGCATTTGTACGTGCCCGGCCAAAGGACCAGCCGGTCCATGCGGTTGTCCATCATTTCATGGGCCATGCGCCGGAAGATATCGCCGATATCGTCGAGGCGATCGGTTACGACCGGATCATTGTCTGGACACATGATTTCTTCACGCTGTGCAGCGGTATCCAACTTCTGCGCAACGACGCCGTCTATTGCCGCGCGCCCGCCCCCGACTCGACGGCCTGCGGAATATGTAGCCATGGCGAGGATCGCCCCGCTTTCCTGGCCCGTATCGGCGCCTTCTTCTCCCGCTTCACGCCCTGCGTCATGGCGCCATCCGAAGCCGCGCTGGCAATCTGGCTGAAGCACAGTTCCTTTCCTCATAGTGCTGCCCTGGCGCGTCCTCTTGGTCGATTGCTGCTCAGCGACTCGCGCATTCCCTTCGAAACGGGCGGCACCGGGCGTCCCATCCGGATCGCCTTTCTCGGCCAGCGCGCCTATCCGAAAGGATGGTCGGTATTCCAGACGCTGGCCCTGCGTTTCAAGAATGATCCGCGATACGAATTCCATCATCTCGGACTCGCCCATTCTGTTCCTGCGGCGGGGCACATCGTCCATACACCCGTCAATATCGCCCGGGACGGAGGCGATGCCATGATCAGGGCCGTCGTTGCCCGAAGCATCGACGTGGTCATCAACTGGTCGCTTTGGCCCGAAACCTTCTGCTACGCGGCCTACGAGGCGCTGGCTGGCGGCGCGTTCCTGCTGGCGCCTGACGGAGAAGGCAATGTTCCTGCCCTCCTGCGCGGGACTGCCTCCGAACAAGGGCTTCTGCTGGACAGCGAAAACGAACTCACGACGCTTCTGAGCACAGGAAAGCTCTCGGATGTTCTAAAACTCTCCAACCGCCGACGCGGCTGTCTCCTGGCGCAGGAGGGTAGCATCGCCTGGTGCCGCGATCAGTTGGCGGACGACATGACCAACCGTTCGGAAATCCGGCTTGAGGTGCAAGATGACTAAGGTACGCTGCTTCACAAGCGCTTCGTTTTCCTATCTCGATCGAGTCCGCGTCCTGGGCGAGACGCTGCATCGCCATCATCCGGACTGGGAGTTCACCTTCTGCCTGTCGGACATCGAACCCGAAGGGTTCGTCTTCAATCTGGACGAGGAACCGATAGACGCCCTCGTCCGCATCGAGGAACTCGGGATTCCCAATCTCGATTCATGGATGTTCGAGCACGATATCGTGGAGCTCTGCACCGCCGTAAAGGGAAAAATGCTGTGTCGTCTTCTGGAGCAGGGTGCCGCGAAGGTCGTCTATATCGATCCGGACATCGCGATTTTCGCGGATCTGACGGATATCGAGCGGGCGCTGGATACCCATGACGTCATCCTGACCCCGCATCAGCTACAGCCGGATACCAACGAGACCACCATCCGGGATAACGAAATTGGCTCGCTGAAATTCGGTATTTATAATCTGGGCTTCGTCGCGGTGTCGGGGCGCCCGGAAGGTCGACGTTTCGCCAGATGGTGGCGTGACCGGCTGCTGTCCTTCTGCTTCGACGACGTTCCCAACGGATTGTTTACCGATCAAAAATGGTGCGATCACGTGCCGGCATTTTTTGAAAATGTACTGATCCTGCGCGACCCAGGCTATAACGTCGCCAGTTGGAACCTTAGTCAGCGTCCGATTACAATCGATTCCGACGGTATAATTCGTGCGGCGGAAAGCATCCTGCGCTTCTTTCACTTCACCAAGGTGACATGGGCCGGTGAAATCATGCTGGAGCGCTATTGCGGCAACCGTATCGAAGTCTTCGAACTGATGTACTGGTACCGGGCCCAGTTGGCCCGCAAGGCGCCGAAGGGACTGCCCGAACGCTGGTGGGCCTTCGCCCATTACGAAAGCGGCAACCTGATCCCCAGCCGGCACAGGCTCGCGTACCGGCAGGATAGAAATCTACGGCGACAATTTCCCAACCCCTTCTCCAGCGGCATGAACTCTTTCGAACAATTCATGAAGGAACGGGAAATGCTCTGATATCCGGCCCGTCTTCCTGCTACTCCGCTTGATGGACTGCGATCCTATAGGCCGGGCGTCCTGGCTGCGTCGGCGGACAGCCGGCGCGCAAATCTCTGAGTTATCGGCCTTTCAAAAAAATGCCATGACGCGGAGGCAAATACGATGGTCAAGATAAGTATCGCCGGCAACGCCTGGGGACCGGAAAGCCAGCCCAGTTTCTTGAATGCCTCGATAATGGAGAGATGCCACAAATATATCCCGTAGGATATCGTGCCCAGATATCTAAGCGGCGCCGAAATCAGTATCAGGGATTTCTGATTAAAAGAACACGCCGACATGACAAGAAGACCGCATGTGATGCAAAAAAGCGTCTTGTAGCCCACCACCATCCATGCCGAATCCCAATATGCTGCGTTATGCCAGTATATTAGAAACGATATCGTACCCATCATCAGGGTTGCGGCAGGAAAAGCCCATAGCCGCATAGGGTTGCTTGCGATAAAGCTGGCCCCTGTCTTTGTACGCACAAATCGCGCCAGCAGGATCCCACACGCAAATTCATCCAGCATTCCCGGCAATTCAGTCGCATAGGCGAAACGGGGAAATACCCCGAGGGGGCCGGAGATATCTGTCATACGATAGATGAAGAACCGCCATGTCCAGGCAATCGCAACGGCGCCCACCCCGATGACCCAAGGCGGGCATTGGCGCAGCCAGAAGGCCGTCAGCATTATCAGAATATAGAACTGCACCTCGTCACCCAGAGACCAATTGACGCCATTTATTCCACCCTGATGCATTAAAAAGAAATTATGAATGAATAAAATGTGCGTAGCGAATTGTTTCCACCCGTCCAAACTGAAAAACATGAATGGGTATATGTAAACCACAAAGACCAAGCATGTCGCATAATGCAGCGGAACGATGCGTAACGCCCTGTGCCGTGCGAAATGTGCAAGGAATTTTCTTGTATCCGCTGTCTTATCGAGGGTACCGAACGCCGAAAGGCTGATCACAAACCCTGAAATCACAAAGAAAAGATCGACACCCATCCAGCCCGTGCGAAACCACACCAGGGGGCCGGACGTCGGAAATCCGGTCCAGTTGAAATGCATGATCACATGATAGACGACAACGCTTATAGCCGCGAAGCCGCGCAGCACGTCGATAAATGGAAATAACATGGGACGCGGTGCCCCTCCCCGCCAGGAATATCCCGCTACGTTCCATGTCGCACTTTTTTTTTCAATAGGAACTGGTATATCTGGGTCAGCCATTCGATCGGCGCGCAGCGGGAACATTTGGTGATTCGGAAACCGATCAGTTGATCCATGATCGGAGTCCGGAGCAGGGGCAGGGCCCACCGCAGGAATGGCCCTGCTCATTCGGGAATATTTTTTTCCTTTCTCTGGACTTCGGTCGAAATGCTTAGTTTTTGATAAATTCCCAGGGCAATAACAATAAACGTCGCACAAAATACAAGAATCGCCGGATAAATAATTTTTTCCGGATATTTTCCACTGGCCTCGAAAACGCCGACAAGGCCCTCTATGAATATTGCTATTATTATGGTTGTTATGAATTTTGTCAGGCTCATCCGTGCTTCTGAAAGGGTTTTCTTGCTTCGGGTGTGGATGACTTCTTCTTCCACAAAGAATTTCGCAACGTCGAACACGGCAATGGCGATGACGACGTAGCTCACGGCCTGTAGAACCGCGTCGCGTCCCTGGTCTCGCGACAGGCCGACGGAGGCGATCAGGTCGAGCAATCCGTAGGCGATCAAGGCCAACGACAGCATCATGAGAATTATGCTGGCACAAGCGAATGTCAGGCGAGAGAGGGTACTCATCTTGTCGATCACGGTCGCTCCGGGTCCGGTTTTGCGCCCTGTCATGGGCGACATGCACCCCTAGCACCCGACCGACCCCAGAGTTCCGGCGACCATCCGGCATGCGTCCTTATGCGTGTATCGGGGGCCCGCATGCATACCGATTGGATGCCTCGCCCCCCCTGTCCCCGGCATCCGATCCGTGACTTTCGTGGTGGGAATGCGTAACAGTTCCCTGCGTGACGCTCTATTTCTCTCGCGACTGGTCTTCCGCCATGCCATTTCAGGCATCCAACCCCCCGTTTGAGGCAATATACATGCCCATCCGCCGATGGTACGACGCGCACCGATGACCCCGGATCTGATCCACGTACACAATCTGTGGTTGATATTCGTCGCCGTCCTGGTTTGCGCAAACGGGTCATGGACGTCGATCAGCCTGTTCGACCGCGCCATCGGCGCGATCGGAACCCGCCAGACGGGATGGCAGGTCCTGACCGCCATCGCGGCGGGCACCACCGTGTGGTGCACGCATTTCATCGCCATCATCGCCTTCAATCCGGGCGAGCCGGTCAGCATCGACCCCGGCATGACGATGCTGTCGCTGGTCCTGGCGATGCTGGGGGCGGGGCTGGGCTTCGCCGTCGCCATGATCAGGTGGAAATGGTGCATGCCGCTGATGGGCGGGGTCGGCATGGGGCTGGCGATCGCGGGGATGCATTATACCGGGATGCGGGCCTACCTGGCCCATGACGTGGTAAGCTGGAACCTGGTCCAGGTGGCCGCCTCCGTCATCCTGACGATGCTTCTCAGCGCCGCCGCCCTGCATTTCGCGGTGCGTCGCGCCGAAGCCGCCGACCGGCTGATCGCCAGCGTCCTGATCTGCCTGGCGCTTGTCGGGCTGCATTTCACCAGCGTCAGCGCCCTGCGCATCGCCCCCCCGCCGGTTCCGGGAACCTTCATCTATCCCGTCACCATCCAGGCGATGGCGATCGCGGTCGCGATCGGCGCCATCGGCATTTTCGCCACCATCCTGGCCTGCAACCAGATCGACGAGACCACCCGAGAGGAAGCCTACAACAAGATTCTGCACATGGCCCTGAACGACAGCCTGACCCAGTTACCCAACCGGGAAAGCTTCAACCAGCGCCTGGACAGCGAGATCGCGCATGCCGACGCCCAGGGCGCCAGGATCGCGCTGGTCGTCTTCGACCTCGACCGGTTCAAGGCCATCAACGACCTCTGGGGTCACACCGCCGGCGACGAAGCCCTGCGCCTGCTTGCGGACCGCATGCGCGCCACCCTGCGCCAGGACGAATTCATCGCGCGGGTCGGCGGGGACGAATTCGCCGCGATCTACCGGATCGAGAGGGAGAACGACCTGGCCGATTTCCTGTCGCGGATCGCGACAGTGCTGAAACGGCCGATCCGGATGGGAGACCGCGACGTGCTGGGGGGCGGCAGCATCGGCGTCGCATTCTATCCCGACAATGCCGCCGACAAGCAAGGCCTGGTCAACAATGCCGACCTGGCCATGTATCGGGCGAAGAAGAGCGCGGCCGAGAAGATCTGCTTCTATGACGAAGCCATGGACGAAACCATCCGGACCCGTACGGTCCTGACGGCCGAATTGCAGGCCGCCCTGGAAAAAGGCCAGTTCGAACTGCATTACCAGGTCCAGACGTCGGTCCTGACCGGCGAGATCACGGGGTACGAGGCCCTGCTGCGCTGGCGGCATCCTCAACGCGGGGTGATCCTGCCGTCGGAGTTCATCCCGCTGGCCGAGGAGAGCGGCTTTATCGGCCGACTGGGGGAATGGGTCCTGCGTACGGCCTGCCAGGAAGCCACGACGTGGAAGCCGCCGTACAAGGTCTCGGTCAATCTTTCACCCGTCCAGTTCGCCTATCCCGACCTGTCGGGGCTGGTCGCGGCGGTCCTCCGGCAGACGGGGCTGGACCCGGCACGGCTGGAACTGGAACTGACGGAATCGACGATCATCACGGACAAGGCCCGCGCGCTGGCGATCGTAAATCAGATCAAGGCGCTTGGCGTCACCATCGCGCTGGACGATTTCGGCACCGGCTATTCGTCGCTGGATACGTTGCGGTCGTTTCCGTTCGATCGGATCAAGCTCGACCGCTCGTTCATGCAGGATTTCGAGTCCAGTCCGCGGGTCAAGGCCATCGTACGGGCGGTACTGGCCCTGGGCAAGAGTCTGGAGATCCCGATCCTGGCCGAAGGAATCGAGACACCGGGCCAACTGCTGCTGCTGGGCGAGGAAGGGTGCGATCATGCGCAGGGGTTCTTCCTCGGCCGCCCCGCCACGGTGTTCGACATCGTAGACAGCGGCCAGATCATGCGGGCCGCCTCGCTCGACCCTTCCCGGAGAGCGGACCTGCCGCACGTCGTCGTGGAATAGGCCGTCCCGCGAAGGCAAGGGCCGAGGGCCTTGCTTGGTTCGGGCAGCGCCCGGCCTGCTTGGCACCACGCATAGAAAACGGGCCGGGACGATACCCCCACCGCCATTGCGGAAGGGTATCGCCCCGGCCCGTTTTCCAACCCGGGTGGTGGAGCATGTCCACCACCCCGGCCGGGGGATGCGATCAGCGCTTGCTGAACTGGAAGGACCGGCGGGCCTTGGCGCGACCGTACTTCTTGCGCTCGACAACGCGCGGGTCACGGGTCAGGAAGCCGGCGGCCTTCAGGATGCCGCGCAGCGTGGGCTCGTAATGCGTCAGCGCGCGGCTGATGCCGTGGCGGACCGCGCCGGCCTGGCCGGACAGACCACCGCCCGTCACCGTGCAGTAGACGTCGAACTGGTTGTAGCGATCGGCAACCAGGAAGGGCTGCGTGATCAGCATGCGCAGGACGGGACGCGCGAAATAGGTCCCGACCGCACGGCCGTTCACGGTGATGTCGCCCTTGCCCGGCTTGATCCAGACGCGGGCCACGGCGTCCTTGCGGCGACCGGTGGCATAGGAACGGCCCTGCGCATCGCGCTTGGGCTCGTAGACCGGAGCCTCCTGCCCGACGGCGATCTGGCCGGACGCGACGACTTCCTTCAGGTCGGCCAGCGTGCCCGTGCGCTCTTGGGTTTCAGACATGATGCTCAGGCCCCGATCTTCTGGGAGTTGATGGCGTTCTTGCGGTTCAGCGCGGCGACGTCCAGCGTCTTGGGCTGCTGGCCGGCATGCGGATGCGCGTCACCCGCATAGACGTACAGATGCTTCATCTGGGCGCGCTGCAGCGGGCCGCGGGTGATCATCCGTTCCACCGCCTTGGTCACGACCTCGCCGGGGTTCTTGCCCTCCAGACGCTGGGTGATCGTGCGCTCCTTGATTCCACCCGGATAGCCGGTGTGGTAATGGAAGAGCTTCTGCCCGACCTTGTTGCCGGTCAGGCGGATCTTCTCGGCATTGATCACGACGATGTTGTCGCCGCAATCGACATGCGGGGTGAACTGCGGCTTGTGCTTGCCGCGCAGGCGCTGGGCGATGATGGCCGCGAGACGGCCCAGAACGAGGCCTTCGGCATCGATCAGGATCCAGTCCCGTGTCACCTCCGCGGGCTTCAGCGAGAGAGTGGTCTTCATCTGTATGTGTTCCGTCTGATAATAGGAGCGGTAACGGGTGGCGCGTTATCGTCGCCCGCACCCATCCCGTCAAGATCAAAACGGGTTTTTGCGCCGATTTTTCGGGGAACTCGGCAACGGTATCCCGATACCACAGCATGCCGTCACCGGACGTTGCCCGCCGGGCGGGGAATGATGTAGCTGTCGCACAGGCCATTACGGATGACCCGCACGTGAAAAAACTTTCCTCCGCCCTGATGCTGCTTCTGATCATCGTGATCGTGGGGGGGCTGGGGCTGCGTCATTTCGCCCGGCAGCGGCTGGAATCCGCGGTCGCGGACCTGCGCGCCGCCATCGGGCCGGATGCCAGCCTGACCTATGCGACCGCGACGCCGCGGCTGCTGGCGCGGGGTGCGCTCTTTACCTCGGTCACCTATCGCAACCCGCAACTGACGGTGACGGCGGCCGATGCGGTCATCGGCCGGGTGACGGGCAACGCCCTGGGCGGCCAGCGGATCGGCCGGGTGACGCTGCACGGCGTGCAGATCATGGAACCCGGGGCCACGGCGTCGATCGCGCTGCTGGTGCTGGACGGGCTGGTGCTGCCCAATGCCGGCCCGCTGTCCGCCGAGCAGCCCGCCCCGCCGCGCCTCGATTCCATCCTGCTCGATGCCGGGCGGGTCGAAGGGCTGCACATCGCCGTGCCGGCCACCCAGACCGACCTGACGGTCGCCCGGGCCGCGGTCCGGCAGTTCGGGCTGGGGCGGTCGTCGCATCTGGACCTCGACACCCTGGCGGCGCAGATCAACCTGACGCCGGGGCGGCATATCGCCATCGGTCACCTGCGGGTCGACGGGCCGGATTTCGCCGGGCAGATCGCCAGCGTGCTGCAATCGGGGCACATGATCCACGAAATCGGCCGTCGCCATATCGACGCCTCGGCGGTGGCGATCGATGCGACCGGGCCGTTGCTGCGGGTGGAGCATCTGGCAGTGGAACATGACGCGACCGCGACCCGCGACGAGCTGGACAGCACCATTACCGGCCTCACCCTCTGGCCGGCGCAGGGCCAGTCCCTGCTGCGCATGATCGGGTATGACCGTTTCGACGGCGACGTGCATGCGATCGCCACCGTCGACCGGCAGAACGGGCGGCTGCAATTCCATCCGCTGGTCATCGACGCCCCCGCCATGGGCCGCATGAGCATCATGGCCGATCTGGACCAGATTCCGGTCGATGACCCGATGACCCTGGCCGAGACGGCGCGAATCGTGTCGGCCACCATCGACTGGCGGGACCGGTCGCTGGCCGGCCATGTGCTGGACGGCCTGGCCCGCGCGCGGCAGATGGCGCCGGACGCCTATCGCCAGCAGGTGTTCACCGACCTGGCGGCCTCGCCGGACGGGTCGATGCAGGCGCTGGGCCGTTTCCTGCAATCGCCCGGCCATCCGGTGCAGATCCTGCTGCGCCCGCCCCAGCCGCTGAACGTGGCGATGCTGAGCGTGGCCCTGGCGATGGCGGGCGACCCGTCCACCGCCGGCCTGCTGGGCCTGACGATCTCCAGCCCGTGAGCGCAACGCCGCCCGGCGCGCCGGGGCCGGTCCATGTCGTCGGCGCGTCGGGGCGGTCGGGCGCGGCCCTGTGCCGGGCCCTGCTGGACCGGGGCACGGTGGCAGTGCCGGTGGTGCGCGACGCCGCGCGCTGGCGGGCGACGGGCCTGCCCGGCGCGGCGCGTCTGGCCGACCTGACCGGCCCCACCACCGTGCTGGCCGACGCGCTGGCCGGCGCCACGCGGGTGGCCAGCACCGCCCACGCCCGTCACGTCCCCGCCCTGCTGGCCGCCATGCCGGCGGGCGCCACGCTGGTGTGCCTGGGCAGCACGCGCAAATTCACCCGCTGGCCCGACGCCCACGGCAATGGGGTGCTGGCGGGCGAAGCCGCACTGCTGTCCTCCGCCCGGAACGGCGCGATCCTGCATCCCACGATGATCTATGGCGCGCAGGGCGAAAACAATGTCCAGCGTCTGGCGGCGCTGATGCGCCGCCTGCCGGTCATCCCGTTGCCGCAGGGCGGCCGGTCGCTGGTGCAGCCGATCCATCAGGACGATGTGACGCGCAGCCTTCTGGCGGCGCTGGAACGCCCGTGGACGGGGCCGCATGCGCTGGTGATCGCCGGGGGAACGGCGCTGCCTTATCGGGATTTCGCGGCGATGGTGGCGCGCCGGGCCGGCCTGCGGCCCCGCGTCGTCCTGCCCGTGCCGATGTGGGCGATGCGGCTGGCGGCGCTGGCGACGGGCCCGGTCCCCGGCCTGCCCACGGTCGGGGCGGCCGAAATCCGACGCCTGCTGGAAGACAAGGCGTTCGACACCGGACCGATGCAACGGGAATTGGGCCTGACGCCCATGACACTGGAAGAGGGGCTGTCCCGCCTCTTTCCGATCTGAAGAATTTCCGGTTTTCCGGAAATCCGCTGGGGCGAACGACGGGGCTCGAACCCGCGACATCCAAGACCACAACCTGGCGCTCTACCAGCTGAGCTACGTCCGCCACAGCGGGCTGTGATGTAGACAAGCTCGTCCGGCGCGTCAATCGCCCATGACGCGCCGCCGGGCGAAAAAAGATCCCGCACCGGTCGAAATGCCTAAAGAGTGCGCACGCCGGCCTGGATCCGGGCCACGGCCTCGGCCAGCACCTCCTTCTTCTTGCAGAAGGCGAAGCGGACCAGGTGCCGGGGGGCGTCCGGCGTGTCGTAGAAGGCCGAAACCGGAATCGCCGCCACCCGGCACCGTTCCGTCAGGGCGCGGCAGAACGCGACATCGTCGCCCGCAAAGCCGGTGGGGCGAATGTCGGCGATGACGAAATAGCTGCCGTCGCAGGGCAGGATGTCGAACCCCGCCGCCCGCAGCCCCTCGGACAGCTGGTCGCGCCGGTCCTGCATGTCCGCCGCCAGGGTGGTGAAATAATCGGTGTCCTTGTCCAGCCCCACGGCGACGGCCCGCTGCAGGTTGGGCGCGGTGGTGAAGGTCAGAAGCTGGTGCGCCTTGGCCACGCAGGCGGCGATGGCGGCCGGCGCCGTGACGTAGCCGACCTTCCAGCCGGTCAGCGAAAAGCTCTTGCCCGCGCTGCCGATCCGCACGCAGCGTTCGCGCATGCCCGGCAGGGCCATCAGGGGCAGGTGCCGCGCATTGCCGAAGGTCAGGTGTTCGTACACCTCGTCGCAGATCGCATAGGCGTCGTGGCGCGCCAGCAGGTCGGCGATGAAGGCCAGTTCGTCGGGGCGGAACACCTTGCCCGTCGGATTCATCGGGGAATTGAGCAGGATGGCCTTGGTCCGGGGGCCGAACGCGGCCTCCAGCGCCGCACGCGGCAGGGACCAGTCGGGCGGGGTCAGGCGTACCGGCCTTGCCACGGCGCCCAGCGCCCGCACCACCGGCAGGTAGGTGTCATAAAGCGGTTCCAGCACCACGACTTCGTCGCCGGGATCGACGATCGCCATCAGCGACGCGGTGATGGCTTCGGTCGCGCCCGAGGTCACCACGATTTCGGTCGCCGGGTCGACCTCGATCCCGTAGAAGCGCGCGTTCGACCGCGCCACCGCCGCGCGCAGCTCCGGCACGCCGGTCAGCGGCGGGTACTGGTTGCGCCCGTCGCGCAGGGCGGCGGCCGCGGCCTCGATCAGGTCGGCCGGGCCTTCGGTGTCCGGAAAACCCTGGCCCAGGTTGATGGCGTCATACTGGACCGCCAGCGCCGACATCACCGTGAAGATCGTCGTCGGCAGGCCGGACAGCATCGTATTCAGCGATTTCATGATCGTCCTCTTGGCACAGGGGTGCCGTTCATCCCTATCGGACGGCAGATGTGCGGAAAATGCCGGCTTTTTGCAATCCGATCCGATTGCCCGAAAGCGCGACCCGTGCAACGGTGAGGCCTGGCGGCCCCCGATGTCGCGGGAGCGGGCGGGCCGGCCGGGCTTGCGCAACGCGGTCCCGCGCGCCGGGACCGACCAGGATATGACGGCGTGGCATGAAAAAGATCGAGGCCATCATCAAACCCTTCAAGCTGGACGAGGTGAAGGACGCCCTTCACGATATCGGGCTGATGGGCATCACCGTGACCGAGGCCAAGGGGTTCGGCCGGCAAAAGGGCCATACCGAACTTTACCGCGGTGCCGAGTACATCGTGGACTTCCTGCCGAAGGTGAAGCTGGAGATCGTCTGTTCGGACGATCTGGTCGACCGCGCGGTCGAGACCATCATGGCCGCCGCGCGCACCGGACGCATCGGCGACGGCAAGATCTTCATCCTGCCGGTGGAAAGCGTCATCCGGATTCGCACCGGCGAACGGGGGGAGGAGGCGATCTGACGTCCTTCCTGCCCGACAGCACTATCCCTTCCCTTTCCCGCCCGCCGAAGGCCGGCGCCCCCCACGGGGCCGGGCCTGTCGTCGGCGGCCGGGCGCGTGGCCCGTCGTCCCGGACAGGGCGGCGGCGCCCTTGTTTCCCCACCGTTCCACTGCCGTGCCGTGCGGCACCATCAGAAAGCAGGTAAATCAGAGATGGCGAAAAAAGCCCCGACCCCGGCCCCAGCGGCCCCCCCTTCCCCCGACGCGGCGTCTGTCGCGAAGGTGTTCAGCCTGATCCAGGAACACTCGGTGGAACTGGTGGAC
>NZ_JABEQF010000026.1 GCF_014174355.1 Gluconacetobacter azotocaptans | reverse complement strand
ATGCCCTCCAAGACGCGGTATGCAGCGCAATCGACGACGTCGGTCACAGTCAAGCCGCCGCCTGCTTTGCTGCCGCCGGATATGAACCAGATTGATCGGATTATGCTCTAGAGTAAGCTGCAATTTTCTTTGAGGGCTCACGATGAATACCTGCCACAACGAGCTAAGAACGACCGTCGAGTTCGGCAGAATGAACAGCAGGAAACATCGTCTGGGCTCCAAAGCGGTCGGACCGTTTTCCCCCCCCAAGACCTGTCGTCCGAATGCAATGGGGTTATGTTCGCTTACGAGATTCATGTTTGAACACATAGATGGCCGGAATGGGGGTCATAGCGGCTGACAGCCGCCATTGGGGGATGTCCGCTATTGGGATCAGAAATCGAGCCGCTGACAGTCCGACCTGGGTATCGGATTCTTTGAATATTTGTCGCCCCCCGGAAGTCCAGCGGGACGGGTCGGCCTTTGCCGGCCCCTCCCATTGCCTTTGACCGGGGGCCAAGGCCCTCGCCCTCTATCATGGATAACAAATTGGTTTCCAAAGGCGGTGGCCTTTGGCGGGTTTAAGGCAGCGCCCTGAGGCATGCCGCGCTATACACTGACCAGACTACGTTGTGCCGCTGCCACGACTTCGCGGGTCAGTTTGCCCAGCAGGCGGGTGCCGATGCGGACCTGTTGCCAGTAGAGCGGCACGTGCAGGTAGTCGCGTGGGGCGAGTTCGACCAGTTGGCCGGTGGACAAATAGGGTTCGGCCATCAGCAGCGGGTTGACCGACCAGCCGAGGCCGGCGATCGAAGCGTCGAGAAAGCCGTGCGAGGACGGCAGCCAGTGGGTGGGGGCGGTCAGGTCGGCGCCGGTGATGGTGCGTGCCCATCGGGCCTGCAGCATGTCCCTGCGGTCGAAGCGCAGGATGGGGGCGCGGGCCAGGGTGGCGGCGTCGACGCCGCCGGGGAACCATTGGCGCATGAAGGCGGGCGAAGCCACCGCGACGTAGCGCAGGGCGCCCAGCGCGATGGTGCGGCAGCCCTGCACCGGGGCCGCGTCGGTGGTGACGGCGGCCAGCACCTCGCCCGAGCGCAGGCGTTCGGCGGTGTGGCCCTCGTCGTCGATCACCAGGTCGACCAGCACGTCGCCCCGGCGGGCGAAGGCCGCGATGGCGGGCAGGACCCAGGCGCCCAGACTGTCGGCATTGACGGCGACGCGGATCGTGGGCGGGCCGGCGTCCGTCGCCTGCCCGGTGGCGAGGACCGGCAGGGCCGTGATCATCTCGCCTTCCAGAAGATGCACGCGCTCGAAATGGGCGCACAGCCGGGCGCCGATCGCCGTGGCCGTGCAGGGCTGGCCGCGCACAATCAGGATGGTGCCCAGGCGGTCTTCCAGCGCCCGCACGCGCTGCGAGATGGCCGAGGGCGTGACCCCGAGCGCGCCGGCCGCGCGTTCGAAGCTGCCTTCGCGCACGACGGACGCCATGGCGGCCAGGGAGGCGTAATCGAGCATGGGCGTTAGCGATGCTTAAGTGAATATAGAAACTTAAGCTGGATTACACGCGCGCGACCCGGCATGGAAGCCGCCATGTCCTATTTTTCGGGTTTCAGCAGTGGATTCGGCCTGGCGGCCGCCCTGATCGTCGCCATCGGGGCGCAGAACATGTTCGTGCTGCGCCAGGGGCTGCGCCGTGAACATGTCGCCCCTGTGGTGCTGTTCTGTGCGGCGGCCGACCTGGTGCTGGTGGCGGCGGGTGTTGCCGGCAGCGGCACGGTGCTGCGGACGATGCCGCGGCTGGCGCTGGTGCTGACACTGGGGGGCGCGGCGTTCCTGCTGTGGTATGGCATGGGCGCGCTGCGCCGTGCGGTCACGCCGGGCACATTGGTTGCGGAAACGGCGGGCGGGACATCCCCGCTGGGGGCCATCCTGATGCGGGCGGCGGCGTTTACCTTCCTGAATCCGCACGTCTATCTGGATACCGTGATGCTGATGGGCGCGGTGGGCGGCGCCCTGCCCGGCGGCGCGCGGCCGGCGTTCGTGGCCGGCGCGGGCACGGCCAGCGCCGTGTGGTTCACGGCGCTGGGCTTCGGGGCGCGGATCCTGCGGCCGGTGTTCGCGCGCCCGGTGGCGTGGCGCATCCTCGACGGGCTGGTGGCGGGCGTCATGCTGGTCCTGGCCTGCCTTCTGCTGGCGCGGGCGCTGGGGCCGTTGGCGTAAAACAGGTCAGGCTTTGCCCGAACCCACCAGGGCCTGAGGCTCTGGACCCCGATCATGGATAAAACGACTGGGTTTCCAAAGGGCTCGGCCCTTTGGCGGGTTTCAGGGCGGCGCCCTGAGGCCTGCGCGCGCCAGCAGCGCGCGCAGGTGATTGACCACCGGGAACACCTCGCGGTTCCGGTCGCCGCCCTGGGCGTCCCAGGCCTGCTGTTCCAGTTCCACCACTTCGCGGTCCTCCTCGAAGATGCGGTTGGTGAACACGCCCAGCGCGGGCCAGATCAGGTCGATCAGGAACGGGGTTTTCGGGCGTTGCACCGACAGCAGGCCGAAGGCGCGGGTGGTGCGCTGGTCGGCGCTCTGCGGGACATAGGCCACCCACAAATCCATGATCAGGTCGCCGTCCTTGTCGACGATCCGCAGCGTCTGGTACGGATAGTCCGTGCGGATCGTGACCACTTCCTCGACCGGCTGCGGGCGGCCCTGCAGGTCGCGGTGGCGGCCGAAGATCAGGGCTTCGGCCAGGGGCTGATGATTACCGGTGCGGGCGAAGCTGTAGCGTGCCTCGACGAAGGTCTCGCCCCGATCCTGGCCCAGCAGGCGGGCGCGGATCCGGCCCATCTGGCGGCGATGCAGGAACTGATGGTTCATGTCCATCAGGTTCTCGTGCATGAAGCTGTAATGGCAGGCCACGCGGGGGCCGAACTGCCGGGTCTTGTACCCGGGGTCGGCCACCTGGGCCAGGGTGGGCAGGGGCACCGTTTCGGCCAGGGCGGCGTCGCCGGGAAAGACGAAGATCAGGCCGCCCGCCTCGCGGCAGGGATAGGTCCGCACGCCGTTGGGCAGCTTTCCCTTGCCCAGGTAGGGCACGTCGATGCAGCGGCCCGACCGGCCGTAGGCCCAGCCGTGATAGCAGCACTGCACGGCCTGGCCCTGCACCCGCCCCTTGCTCAGAGGCACCTGGCGGTGGGCGCAGCGGTCCTCCAGCGCGAAGACGTCGCCTTCGGTGGGGCGGACCAGCGCGATCGGCTGGCCGGCGTAGCGGGTGCCCAGCGTCTTTCCCGCCTTCAGTTCGCGCGACCAGGCCACGGGGTACCAGAAATCGGGGTCGCAATCGATCGTGCGCAGGTCCGGCTGCCCCACCGCGCGTGCCTGCCGTTCCGAGATGCTGATCTGGTTCATCGCCCTGGTTCGCTCCGGCCTTTTCGGACGGAACAATGTTCCCCCCGGGCCGGCGCCTCTGTCTTGCCCCCGTTGGGAAACCGAGGCTTGCACGGGGCGCAACGCGCGGAATGCCGTCCTACGGCGCCAGGGAGGGAAATTCCCGGCCCACGGCGGCCACGTCGTCCTGCAGTTCGCCGACCAGCCAGTCGCGCACCCGGCCCACGACCGGCCGCAGGGGGCGGTCGCCGCGCCGGACGAGGTGGCACATGCGCCCGGTCCGCACGACGTGCCCGTCGATGGGGCGCAGGACGCCGGTCCGCAGCCAGCGCGCGACGACGTTGAGCCACCCCAGCGCCACCCCCTGCCCCAGGATGGCGGCCTGGATGACGATGGCGTAGTCGGTAAAGATCATCGTATCGCCCACGGCGTCGCCCCCCTGGGTGAGGAACAGCGTGGACCAGTCCGGCTTGATCGCCGCGCCGCCGCCCTGCCGCGCCGCCAGCAGCGCCGCCAGCCGGTCCGTCAGGCCGGGGTCGAGCCGGTAGGACGGGCTGCGCACCGGCACGATGACTTCCGGCGTGATGGCGACGGCTTCGTGCCCCGCGTCGGACGCGGCCAGGAAGCGCATGCCCAGGTCCACGTCGTGCACCGGGCCGGCCAGCGCCCCCATGATCAGGTCGAACCGCAGATCGACCCCTGGAAAACTGGCCTTGAACGCCGGCAGGCGCGGCATCAGCCAGTGGGTCGTAAAGCCGGTGGACAGCGACAGCGTGACGGTTTCCACCCCGTCGCGGCGGTCCTCGATCTCGCGGATGGCGGCGTCGATGCCGGAAAACCCCCGGGCGATGGCGTCGAACAGGATCCGGCCCGCCTCGTTGGGAATGACGCCGTGCGGCGCGCGGATCAGCAGCCGGGTCTTCAGGCTGGATTCCAGGCGCGCGACCATGCGGCTGACGGCCGGCGGCGTGACGTTCAGTTCGGTCGCGGCCAGGGCGAAGCTGCCGCAGCGCACCGCGGCCTCGAACGTGACCAGGCCGTTCATCGACGGGAAGGGCTGACGGCGTATCGACATTACATTATGTAACCTCGCCGCGGCCTTTTTTTCAATTGCAATTCGCAACGTCCTGCGTTTGTGTGATGGGGAAGGCACGGCATGCACGTCGCCGCGCCGGGATAAATCCTGTTGAATTAACGATTTTTTATCGCCGCACAGACACGCCGATATCGAAGCGACCGGACCACGGGGGGCTGATGGCCTGCTTATACAGCATGACATGGCGGACATGACCGGCCCCGCGCCCGACGGGGTTTCGATCCGCGCCGTATCGAAGCGGTACGGGACGTTCGCCGCGCTCGATACGGTGTCGCTCGATGTGCGCAAGGGCGAGTTCCTGTCGATCCTCGGCCCGTCGGGGTCGGGGAAATCGACCCTGCTGGGCATGCTGGGCGGGTTTGTGCGGCCGGACAGTGGCACGCTGTGGATCGACGGGCGCGACGTCACGCTGGATGCGCCGCACAAGCGCAATATCGGGATCGTCTTCCAGAATTACGCGCTGTTTCCGCACCTGAACGTCGCCGACAACATCCTGTTTCCCCTGCGGGCGCGCCGGGTGCCGAAGGCCAGCTGGCCCGAGCGCCTGCGCGCGGCGCTGGACATGGTGGAACTGTCGGGCTTCGCGCAGCGGCGCATCACCGAACTGTCCGGCGGGCAGCGCCAGCGCGTGGCCCTGGCGCGGGCGATGATCTTCGAACCGACGCTGATCCTGATGGACGAACCGCTGTCGGCGCTGGACAAGCAGTTGCGCGAGACGATGCAGATCGAACTGAAGCAGCTGCATGCCCGCCTGGCCGCGACCATCATCTACGTCACCCACGACCAGCGCGAAGCCCTGACCATGAGCGACCGGATCGCCGTCATGAACAAGGGCCGGATCGTGCAGCTGGACACGCCCATCGGCCTGCATGACGCGCCGGACAATGCCTTTGTCGCGGGCTTTATCGGCGAGGCGACCCTGCTGCCGGTCACGCGCGTGGGCAGCCACTTCGTGCAGCTGGGGGACATGGTGCTGGCGACCGGGCGGCCCGTCCCCGTGCAGGGCGACCTGCGCCTTGTCCTGCATCCGGAAAAGCTGGCCCTGGCGCGGCAGGACGATCCGCTGAGCGGGAACCGGCTGAGGGGAACCGTCACCGACACGCTGTTCCAGGGCGACAGCACGCGGCTGTTCATCCGCCTGGCCTCCGGCGAGCGGATCGCCATGCGGGTTTCGGAAAATCACCGGGAACGACAGCACCTGTCCCGCCCCGGCGATGACGTCACACTCGAACTGCACGTGCAGGACACGATCGTCGTGCCGGGCGGCCCGGGATAATCATGTTTCCAATCATGGACGACCAGAGATGAGAATTTCAGATTTCAAGGTCATGACGTTCGACGTCGTGGGCACGCTGATCGATTTCGAGACCGGCGTCCTGGACGCCGTGCGGCGCCTGGGCGGCGAACGCGCGGCGGCCGCGACCGATGACGAGATTTTCGAGCCCTACAAGCGGGGCCGGGACAAATTCTACGGCCGGTCGTCCTTCGCGATGAAGGACGTTTACCTGTCGCTGGCGGCCGAGTGCGGGTTCAAGGACGACGCGGCCACGGCCGACGCCTTCCAGCTTTCGGTGCTGCGATGGGCGCCGTTCGCGGATTCGGTCGCGGCGCTGGCGCGGCTGCGGCGCAATTTCCGGCTGGTGGCGATGACGAACGCCGACCGCACGGCGCTGTCGGCCTATGAAGCGGCGCTGGGCCATCCGTTCCACGATACGGTGACCTGCGACGAGACGGGATGCGCGAAGCCCGACCCGCAGTTCTTCGCCTACAACAAGGGCCGCCAGTCGGCGTTCGGCTACCGGCAGTCGGAAATCCTGCATGTGGCGCAAAGCCAGCATCACGATATCGGCGTCGCGAAATCGCTGAACTACACCACCTGCTGGATCGAGCGGCGGCAGGGACAGGCGGGCTTCGGCGGCACCCCCGCCCCCGGCACCCTGACCACGCCCGACTTCCATTTCGCCACGCTGGCGCAACTGGCCGACGCGGTGGACGCCGAACGGGCCGCGGGCTGAACGATCATGGCGCACCAGCCCTCCTCTCCGGACGTCGCGTCGTTGTGGCAGGAAACGGCAGTGCCGCGCGTGGCCTATCCGGCCCTGGCGCGGGACGCGCGCCACGATGTCGCGATCATCGGGGGCGGCTATACGGGGCTGGTGACGGCGCGTGCCCTCGCCCGGCGGGGCCTGTCGCCCATCGTGCTGGACGCCAACCGGATCGGCTGGGGGGCCAGCGGCCGCAATGGCGGCGTGGTCTCGGGGAAATTCCGCCTGTCGCTGGGCGACATCGCCAGCGCCTACGGCGTCGAGACCGCGCGGCGCATGCATGGGCTGGCGCAGCAGGCGGTCGAACATGTCGGCGAGTTGATCGCGGCGTATGACATCCCCGGCGCGGCGTTTTCGGCCCGGGGCTCGCTGCGCTGTGCGCACAACCCCCGGGCGCTGGCGCGCCTGCGCGCCGAGGCCGAGTGGCTGGGTGCGATGCTGGGCGATCCGTCCTATCGCATCCTGTCCGCCGGGGACGTCGCGGCCGAAACCGGGTCGCGGGGCTTCGTGGGCGGCATGCTGAACGTCCATGGCGGCATCATCCATCCGCTGAACTACGCACGCGGCATCGCCGCCGGCATCGTCCGCGACGGCATCGCGCTGCATGAGGACACGCCGGTGCTGAGGATGCGGCGCGAGGGGGCCGGGGTATGTCTGGAAACGCCCGGCGGCGTGGTGCGGGCCGGGCAGGTCGTTCTGGCGTCGAACGCGTGGTCCGACCTGACGCCCGCCACGCGCGCCATACAGCGGCGGGTGATCCCGTTCCGCTCGGCGATGATCGCGACCGAACCGTTGCAGGGGGCGGCGGCCGGCCTGCTGTCCGGCGGGCGCAGCTATACCGAGACCCGCCGCATGATGCGCTGGTTCCGCAAGGCGGGCGACCGGCTGATCTATGGCGGGCGCGGCGCCTTCGGGCGCGACGACAAACCATCGGCCTTCGCCGCGCTGCAGCGCGCGATGGTGCGTCAGTTTCCCGAACTGTCCGGCGTGCGGGTGACGCATCGCTGGTCCGGGCTGGTGGCGATGACGCTGGACAGCCTGCCGCATGTCGGGCGGTTCGACGATCGGGTGGTCTATGCGGCGGGCTATAACGGCACCGGGGTGGCGCTGGCGTCCTATATCGGGACGCATGTCGCGGCACTCGTCGCCGGCGACACGCCCGACCTGGGGCCGCTGACCGGCGCGCCGTGGCGGCCGATCCCGCTGTACGGCGTGCGCGAACCCGCCGTGCGGGCAGTGGCGGGCTGGTATCAGTTCCTCGATGCGATCGGCCGATGACGGCGCGGCGGGCCTGCCTCTGTCTGGCGCTGCTGCTGGGTGCGGGCGGCGCGGCGCGCGCCGATGACGGCATCACGTTCGTCTCGCAGGGGGGATCGTACCAGGCCGCGCAGACGCAGGCGATCCTGGACCCCGTGGCCCGGCAACTGGGGATTTCCATCGATCAGGACAGCGCGCCCGACGCCTGGGCCGAGATCCGCACCCAGACCGCGACCGGCAAGGCGTTCTGGGACGTGGTGGACATGCCGGCCAAGGATTGCGCGCGCGGCGGCGTGCGCGGCATGATCGCGCCGCTGGATTACGCCGCCATTCCCAACGCGCGCGACCTGCCCGACGCCTACAAGACGCCGTGGTCGGTGGCGTACGAATTCTATTCCAGCGTCCTTGCCTACAATACCGACAAGTACGGAGACGCGCCGCCCCGAAGCTGGGCGGATTTCTGGGATGTGAAGAAATTCCCCGGCACCCGCGCCCTGCGCGACAACCCGCTGGCGACGATCGAGGCGGCGTTGCTGGCCGACGGCGTGCCGCCCGACAGGCTCTACCCCATCGATCTGGATCGTGCCTTCCGCAAGCTGGAACAGATCAAACCCTATATCACCGTCTGGTGGACCTCGGGCGCGCAGGCGGCGCAGTTGCTGGCCGACGGCGAGGTGGACATGGAAATGGCCTGGAGCAACCGCGTCTCGGCCGTGCAGCGCGAGGGGGCGCCGGTCGGCTTCACCTGGAACCAGGGGTTGCTGCAATATACCTCGCTGTGCATCCTCAAGGTGTCGCCGCATATCGCGACCGCGACCCGTTTCGTCGATGCGGCCATCGGGCGGCAAGTGCAGGCCGACCTGACGCGCTACACCGACAACGGACCGGGTAACCCGCGCGCCTACGACATCGGCGCCATTCCGCCCGCGCGCCTGCGCGACCTGCCCAACACGCTGGACAATGCCCGCCGGCAGGCGCTGGTTTCCACCGAATGGTGGAGTTCGCCGGCCGGGGACGAGGCCATGCGCCGCTGGCTGACGTTCGTGCGGCATTGACAGGAGCACCCGGCACCATGGCCGCTTCGCGAAAGCCCCCTCTCCGCGCCGAAGCCCTGCTGGCCGCGTCGTTGCTGACGCCGGCCCTGCTGCTGGTGGCGGTGCTGCTGCTGGTGCCGCTGCTGTGGCTGGTCTGGCAGTCGGTGCGGCAGGATGGCGGCTTCACGCTGGCGCATTACGCGCGCCTTGTCACCGACCCCGCCTATGGCGCGACGTTCCTGCAGACCTTCCGCATTTCCGCCATCGTGACACTTGCCTGCGTGGTGCTGGGCTTTCCCGTCGCCTGGGCGGCGGCCGAGAGCGGCCCGACCCTGCGCGCGCTGATCCTGGCGCTGGTGGTGCTGCCGCTGTGGACCAGCGTGCTGGTGCGCGCCTATGCGTGGATCATCGTGCTACAGCGCACCGGGCTGGTCAATTCGGGGCTGGAGGCGCTGGGCCTGATCCACCGGCCGGTCATCCTGGTCAACAACGAATTCGGCACCATCGTCGCCACGACCCATATCCTGATGCCCTTCGTCGTGCTGCCGCTCTATACCACCATCAGGACCATCCCGCGCGAGGTGTTGGCGGCGGCGGCCAGCCTGGGGGGCACGCCCGCCTTCGTGTTCACCCGCGTGTACCTGCCGCTGTCGCTGCCCGGCCTGCTGTCGGGCGCGGCGCTGGTGTGCGTGCTCAGCCTGGGGTTCTACATCACGCCCGAACTGCTGGGCGGCGGGCGGACCTATACGGTGTCGATGCTGATCGCGCGTAATATCGCGCTGTATGACGAATGGGGGGCCGCGTCCTCGGTCAGCGTCGCGCTGCTGGCCTGCATCTTCCTGATCTTCTTCCTGGCCGGACGTATCGTGCCGATCGACCGGATCGTGGGGACGCGATGAGGGCGGCCTCCCCCGCGCGCATCGCGGCCTTCCTGTTCGCCGGGCTGGTGCTGCTGTGGCTGATCCTGCCGGTGCTGATCGTCATCCCGATGTCGTTTTCCGACTCCCGCTTCCTGACCTTCCCGCCCAAGGCGCTGTCGCTGCGCTGGTATCATGCCTATCTGGGCAGTTCGCTGTGGCTGCGGGCCACGCGGGTCAGCCTGGGCGTGGCCGCGGCCAGCGCCGTGCTGGCCACGGCGATCGGGACGGCGGCGGCCTATGCGCTGAACCTGTCGAACGGGCGCGCGATGAAGCTGGTCAAGCTGGTGCTGCTGCTGCCGCTGATGGTGCCGATCGTGATCACGGGGGTGGGGATCTTCCTGGTCTATGCGCGGGTGGGCCTGCTGGCCACCCTGACCGGGCTGGTGCTGGCCAACACCATGCTGGGGGTGCCCTATGCGCTGACCTCGGTGCTGGGCGCGCTGGCGCAGTTCGACCCGGCGCAGGAAATGGTGGCGCGCAGCCTGGGCATGAACCGGCCGCGCGCGTTCTTCGCCGTCACCCTGCCGCAGATTGCGCCGGGCGTGCTGTCGGGCGCGCTGTTCGCCTTTGTCGCCGGGCTGGATGAAACGGTCGTGGCGCTGTTCATCTCGGGCGGCCGCTACCAGCCGCTGACCAAGCGCATGTTCACCGCCCTGCGCGACGAGATCGACCCGACGATCGCGGCCATCAGCACCATGCTGACGCTGGTCTCGTGCCTTGTCGCGGCGGCGGTGATGCTGAATGCGCGCTGGTCGGAACGGCGCAGGGGCGTGCGGGCATGACGGCCGATCATCTGATCCTGGGCGGGGGCTCGGCAGGGTGCGTGCTGGCCGCGCGCCTGTCCGAAGACCCTGGGCGGCAGGTCGTGCTGGTGGAGGCCGGCCGCGACATCAGCGCCGGCGACATTCCGCCCGACGTGCAAAGCCGTTATCCCGGCCGCGCCTATCTGGACACGCGCAATATCTGGGCCACGCTGAGCGCCGCGATGGGCCATGCCCGATCGAACGACGCCCCGCGCCCCACCCGCCGCTACGAGCAGGCCCGCCTGCTGGGCGGCGGATCGGCGATCAACGCGCTGATGGCCAATCGCGGGGCGCCGTCCGATTACGACGAATGGGCGGCACTGGGGGCCGAGGGCTGGTCCTGGGCGGAGTGCCTGCCCTGGTTCCGGGCGATCGAGACCGACCGCGATTTCGGCGGTCCGCTGCATGGCGACAGCGGCCCGCTGACCATCCGCCGCATCGACGACGCGCGCCTCTCGCCCTTCGTCGACCGGGTGATGCACACGCTGGCCCGGCGCGGCCACCCCATCGGGCAGGACCAGAACGGCCCGTGGCGGGATGGCACCTATCGCGGCGCCATCGCCGTCAGCGACGCGGGCACGCGCCTGCCGACGTCGCTGGCCTATCTGACCCCCGAGGTCAGGCGGCGGCCCAACCTGCGCATCCTGACCGGACGCGCGGCGCGCCGGGTGCTGTTCGAGGGCCGGCGCGCCGTGGGCGCCGAAATCCCGGCCGCCGGTGGCGGGTGCGAGGTGCTGCGCGCGCGCGAGGTCATCGTCGCCTCGGGCGGCATCCATACGCCGGCGCTGCTGATGCGTTCGGGCATCGGGCCTGCGGCGGACCTGCGCGCACTGGGCATCGACATGGTGGCCGAGCGCCGTGGCGTCGGGCGCAACCTGATGGAACATCCCTCGATCGCCGTGGCGACCTACCTGCCCCGCGCGGTGCGCGAGCGCAATCCGGCCGAACATCATGAGCAGGCGATCTGGCGCTATTCCTCGGGCCTGGCCGACGCGCCGGCGGGGGACATGCATGCCGCCATCCTGTCGCGCGCGGGCTGGCATTCGGTGGGCCGGCGCGTGGGCTGCCTGTTCTTCTGGGTCAACAAATCCTTCTCGCGCGGGCATGTCACGCTGCGTTCGGCCGATCCGTCGATCGAACCGGAGGTCGATTTCCGCATGCTCAGCGACGACCGCGACCTTGTCCGGCTGAAGCAGGCCTTCCGCAGGGGGGCCGAAGCCCTGGCCGACCCCTATATGGACGGCTACCGGGAACATGTCTTCCCCGCCAGCTACTCGCCCCGCGTGGCCCGCGTGGCGGTGCCCGGCGCCGCCAACGCCATCCAGCGCGGCGCCCTGTCGTCGCTGCTGGACCTGGCAGGGCCGTGGCGCGGCGCGCTGATCGACGGCGTCATGGCGCCCGGGGTCACGGCCGCCACCCTGATGGCGGACGACCGGGCGCTGGACGATTTCGTGCGGCAGCACGTCGGCGGCACCTGGCACGCCTCGGGCACCTGCCGGATGGGCCCCGCCGACGACCCCCTGGCCGTCACCTCGCCCGCCGGCGCGGTCCACGGCGTCGACGGGTTGCGCGTGTGCGACGCATCGCTGATGCCGTCGATTCCCTGCGCCAACACCAACATCCCCACCATCATGATCGCCGAACGGATCGCGGACATGATCCGCCATGAAGGGACAACAGATCGGGCGTTGCCCGAACCCACCGTTCGGGGATCGATCCTGACAGGGGACATCACGCACTGATCGCTGTCAGCCGCTATGCGCCGATCCCGGCCGTCTATGTGTCCAAATATGAATCCCGTAAGCCGACATAGCCCCATTGCATCGGGACGGCTAAACTGGCCGGGAAAGCGGACGGTCAGCTTTCAAGCACATCATGGGGAATAGCGGCCGTTGCTTGCTCGGAAGGGTTAGCCGGTGCCACTGCAACTGGCTCCTGTTCGACGGTCACCTCCGTGTCTTCAATTTTCCGTATCAGTATCTGAACCGCTTCCGATACAGAATGGTGTCGAAGATCGACATAGCCGACGTCCTTCGAGAGACCGACTATGTTGATGTCATCGACGACTAAGGGGAGAAGGTAGGTGCTTGTGCGCTTCGCTTTTGCATCACGCCCAATTTCCAACTCGAAGTTAGTCCAATCCTTTTCCGGATAATGTTTACTCAAGAAAACGATCATGTATTGAGCATCATGGGCGTAAACCTCGCTCAGTTTTCGTCGAAGGTTTTCGCCCCACAACTTGTGCTGTTCGTCGAAGTCGTAGAAAACTGTGTAGCCGTTAGCGTTCAACTCCTCTCGAAATCCTTCAACGATTTTTCTATCTTCTCCCGCGAAGGATACAGCAACATCCCAAGGAAACTTGGTTCGACGCACCCGCACCGACCGCTCGATCTCAGCCAAGTCGGCAAGCGTCAAGTACAGGCGGAACGAAGGGTCTTCAATAGAAATTAGCTTTGCCTTCTGATTATAATAGATTGCATCATCTAATCCACGCTGAGTTAGAACATCAGACAAGTTGTTCAAGCAGTTATAGAAGGATGTGCTTTTTTTGCTCCGTTCACTTATATCGTCAACAGACTTTACAATTCTTGAATAGAGTTCAGCAATTGGAATCTCTGACAATTCTATAGTACAAATTTGCCGAACAATTTCGAAATAAGTATTATGGACTGACCGAGCTTGCTGCTTTCCCTTTGCAAGGCCAATTAGTCTATTTTGAAATTTTGATTTATAGTTGCGAAGCACGCCATCCTTGATCTCTGCCATAGAAAGATCGATGGTCACTTTTTTGTCGGCGGTTTCGTACAACTCCATTCGCGTGCAGGCCACACGACAAATCATTTGGACGGCCGATGGAACCCCTAATGACGCCTTAATAAAGCGCTCTCGGCATTCGGGCGCAAACTCAAAGTTGAGTGCGTTTTCCCCTGCGGCAATCACCTTCTCGACGAAGTCTCCATCTTGAACGCCCATCTCGAATGCGTCGTTTCGAATACCCAATTCCGAATCGATATCGAGCAGAGATTTATTAAGGCTAGATATACCGATGATGAATATTCGGACGCCCAGCTCTCCCCATCTCTTTAGCTTTGCACCCAACTCGTCACGTACTGGTTGACCCAGGTGGTGGAAGTCGTCGATTACCAAGATGCCGCAAGCGACGAGGTAGTCAACGACCTCGTTTTCCGCCGCGTCGCACGCAAGCGCGCGCGCCAGGACATTGGTCAAAGTGATCTCAGCGGCATAATCCCGCCCTGAAATCCAATGATACCCGCCCGTGCCAATTCCAGCTCGGTCTAGCGCTTTACGAGCCAACGTCGTTTTTCCGCAGCCTGACGCTCCGCTCAAAGTCACATGCTTCCCTGGCGTGCGAAGGGAACCAACGAGGTCTCCGAAATCGCGGGGCGGCACGAAAGTTAGAACCGGGACGGCTGCTTCGTTGAACACATCACTCAACTGGTAGACAGGCCTTACGGGCTGAGGATTATTTGCTTCCATGAGATGCACTATAGATAATGGAAAAGATGCCGCAAGCGGCGCGAGCCGTCTTGCGCGGTCGTAATCTGTTCCGTCACCTTGAGGCCTACCAAAACCAAACCACCTATTTTTTCCAGATGGAGCTAATATTTTAGTAAAAATTTAAGAAAATCCAAGTAATATTTATCATTTTTATACAATACAATCTCCTAACCGAAAATTAAAAAGCGCAAATATCCAGTCTTCCCTTTTCGAATTAAATACGATTTCTCAAGATATCTTCTCAAAACCAGACAAGCCACTTCCGGCCAATCACGACGTGTCTCGAATAGCCGGTTTCTCGAAAATTCCATTCCGAAGCGGACCGGTAATACCCCACCCAATCAGAAGTATCCGCGAACAGTATAGTCGCCAACGAATCGGGGTGCAGGGGTCCGCGACCCCTGCCGGGTTCGGGCGGAGCCCGACCTTGCCTTTACGCCGGCAGCAGGTTCGACGGGCCGCGTTCCAGCACCGTGACGGGGTCGCCCACGGCGATGCGGCCGGGGTGGAGGATGGCGGCGTTCTGGCCGAACATGACGCCGCCCTTGGCCCGGCGGGTGCGGGACAGGGTTTGCAGGGGTTCGCGCGGGTCGGGAATCTGGGCGGTCTTCTGGTCGATGGTGGTCATGACGCAGCGCGAGCACGGCTTGACGATGCGCAGCACCGCCGAGCCGATGGCGAGCAGGCGCCATTCGTCCTCGGCCCAGGCAGGGGCGCCGGAGATGACGATATTGGGGCGGAAGCGGTCCATCGGCACCGGGGTGGGCAGCGCGTCGTTCAGCGCGGCCAGCGATTCCGTCGTGGCGAGCAGGGCGGCGAACCCGTCGGCGAACCCGACGGTGGAGCCCGGCGGGGCATAGGCCGGATCGGCCGGCCGGGCGCCGGTGTCGTGCAGATAGACCAGCCGGCACGGGCGGCCCAGTGCGGCCGAGAGCCAGTCGGCCGCAGCCGCACCGGCGTCGACGGCGGGCACCGTGTCGCCCCAGACGCGCACGGGCCGGCGGGCGCTCTCGGCGGGCGGGACGTCCACCGCCAGCGTGCCCTGGCCCGCCAGCGCCAGCGTCAGCCCGGCCGGCTGCCGCCCCACCGCGACCAGGGCCATGCGGGCGATCTGCCGCTGGGTCAGGAACCTGCCGTCGGGGTCGACGACCAGCCAGCGCCGGTCGTCATCCAGCCCGCAGGGCCCCAGCCAGCCCTGGGTCACGGGGATCATACCCAGGGATTTGACCGGGTAGACATGCAGCGCGGCGATACGAAAGCCCTGGTCCGTCATGCGTCAGCGCGGCGCCCCGGCCTGCACGCCGAAGCGGAAGACAGTCGTGTAATCAAAGGTCTGCCCCGGATTGAGCGTGGTGGTGGGAAAGGACGGGTGGTTGGGCGAATCGGGGTAATGCTCGGCCTCGAAGGCGATGGCGTCGGTCTGGCGATAGGCGCGGTGCGACACCCCGGCATAGGCCCCGGTCAACGAGTTGGAGGTATAGACCTGCAGGCCGGGCTGCGAGGTCAGGACCTCCATCGTGCGGCCGGTCTTCGGGTCCAGGATGTGGGCGGCCAGGCGGGGGGTGCCGCCCGAGGGGCCGTTGACGACCCAGTTCTGGTCGTAGCCGCGCGCGAACATCAGTTGCGGATAGGAATCGCGCAGATGGTCGCCCACGCGCGTCGGCTTGCGGAAATCGAGCGGCGTGCCCGCGACCGGCGCCAGTTCCCCGGTGGGGATCGAGGTCGGGTCGGTGGGGGTGTAGCGGTCGGCGTTAATCTGCAAAATCTGGTTTTCGACCGTGCCCGACCCCTCGCCGCCCAGGTTGAAATAGCTGTGGTTGGTCAGGTTGAGCACCGTCGGCCGGTCGGTCGTGGCGGTGTAATGCAGGCTCAACTGGTCGCGGTCGTCCAGCGTGTAGGTCACGGCGACCTTCAGCGTGCCGGGGAAGCCCTGGTCGCCGTCCGGGCTGGTCATGGACAGGGTGGCGCTGGCAGAATGGGCGTCGGAGGCCGTGCCGTCCACATGCCACAGATGCTTGTCGAAGCCCTTGGTGCCGCCGTGCAGCGCATTCGGGGGGGCGGTCACGGGAACGTGATAGGTCTGCCCGTCCAGGGTGAAGGTGCCGTGGGCGATCCGGTTGGCATAGCGCCCGATCATGGCGCCGAAGAACAGGCCGCCCTGCGCGCTGTCGACCACATAGCCCTGCAGGTCGGGGAAGCCCAGCACGATGTCATCGACATGGCCGGTGCGGTCCGGCGTTTCGATTGCGGTAATGATTCCGCCGTAGGTGATGAAGCGCACGGCGACGCCGTGGGCATTGTGCAGGGTCAGGATCTCGACCGGCTGGCCGTCGGGCATCGTGCCGAACGACGCGCGGGTCACGCCGAGCGGGGCGGCGGGCGCGGCCCCTGCGGGGGCCGAGACGGCGGGCGCGGCCAGCAGCGAACCGGCCAGCAGCACTGTGGAGAGGGGGCGTGTCGCGACTGTCCTGAACATCATGTCCCATCCTCCATTGTGGATTTTCAGTCACAGTGAACCAGACCCCGCTGGCAACGCAAGGGCCGAAATCCGCGCCTCCATCCAGTATATTGGCGGGTGCGAGGCATGCGCGGGACACGGAACGGCGGCCCGGGGCGCGCCAGGGCGGATTGCACAACCGACATCCCATGCTAGAGAAGGAACCAGCGGACACACCTTCTGTTTCCGCGCCATCCATCGGGCTCCTGCCGCGTCAGGCAACAGGAACGGCAGACAAGGGAAACGGAAACGAGTATGCGCGCTGTGACAGGATCGAACCTTCCGCCGTCCCCGCCGTCCGCTTTCGTTGCCCGCCTGCGCCGGATCGCCCTCGTCAGCGCGGGGCTGGGCATTACGGCCCTGGGCGGATGCGCCGCCCCGCCGCCCAAGGACCCCGAGGCCCTGGCCGAATACCGCGAGGCCAACGACCCGTACGAATCCCTGAACCGGAAGATGTACGACATCAGCATGACGCTGGATAAATATTCCCTGCGTCCGGTGGCCAAGGCCTATGTCTGGGCGGTACCCTACCGCGTGCGCCAGTCGCTGGGCAGCATGGTCCAGACGATGAACGAGCCGGTGGTGTTCTTCAACGACGTCGGCGCCGGCAAGTCCCGGCGCGCGGGCGACGCCTTCGTGCGCTGGTGCGTCAACATGGTGGCGGGCGTCGGCGGGCTGATCGACGTCGCGAAATACGCGGGCTACCCCCACCACGACAACGACGCCGGCCTGACGCTGGCGACATGGGGCGTGCCGTCCGGCCCGTACCTGTTCCTGCCGATGATGGGGCCGTCCTCGTTCCGCGACGGGGCCGGCTACGGCATCGACGTGGGCCTGTCGCCGTGGAACTACGTGCCCAGCGGCTATGGCCTGCTGACCTTCAACTGGGCCTATAACATCATGGGCATGATCAACGGCCGCGCGGACCATCTGGACGCGCTGGACCAGCTTCAGAAAGATGCGCTGGACCCCTACGCCACCATCCGCAGCGCCTACCAGCAGCAGCGCAAGGCGCAGGCCGAAGCCATCGACAACGACCACCGGGCCACCGTTCCCGACTGGTACAACTGAAAAGGGACGCGGAGATGAAGACAGTGCTTGCCCGTCGTCATGTGCTGGGCCTGGTCGCAGGGGCCATCGCCCTGCCCGCCGCCCGGCCGGCCCGCGCCGCCGACGCAGCGGCCGCGCGGTCCTTCGTCACCGATTTCGGCCGGCAACTGGTCGCGATCGTCAATTCCGACCGCACGCTGACCGACAAGAAGGCCGCGATCCTGCCGCTGCTGCAGGCGCATGTGGATATGGATGCGATCGGCCGCTACTGCCTGGGCCGCTACTGGCGCGTCGCGACGCCCGAACAGCAGGCGCACTACCTGACGCTGTTCCACCAGGTGCTGGTCAATTCCATCACCGACAAGATCGGCGATTATCGCGGCGTGACCTTCACCGTGTCCGGCACCTCGCCGGCCGGTGACGACCAGGCGGTGGAGACGATCATCAACCGCCCCGAGCAGCCGTCCGCCAACACCCAGTGGATCGTCAGCACCACCAGCGGCCAGCCCAAGGTGGTGGACGTGGTGGGCGAAGGCACCAGCCTGCGCCTGACGCAGCGGAACGACTATGCCTCCTTCGTTGCGCGCCATAACGGCAGCATCGACGCGCTGCTGCACGCGCTGGACCATCAGGTGGCGGCCCACGGGGCGAACTGAACGCCGCACCGGCCCGCCCGATGACGGGCGGGCTGGTCGCGATGCCCGCGTTACGATGGGCTTTGCCGATGTGCCCACGTATCAAGAGTGCCCACGGCGGTATCGAGGCCGGCGAGGTCGAAGTTGATCGTGACCGTCCCGCCCTGAACCGTACCGATCTGGATATGCCCGACCTTGCCATGCTGGGCATTCGACAGAAATGCGTCGGGAAGGGTCGCCAGACGGGCGATGCAGCCGCTGGCGGCGCAGACCTGCCACGTCAGCGGCACCGGCGTGCCATCGTCGATGGCGATGGTGGGCGGCCTGACCAGCGAGACCAGCAATGGCATCCGCACCGTCAACTGATAGGCCGCTGACAGGGCGGCCCCTGCGGTCCTGTTCCGGCTGAACAGCACGTCCCCGACCTGCACGGCCTGCTTCTGCGGGTTCTGCACGACCAGATGCTGCTCGACGGTGCACAGAACCGGCCCGCTGGTCGGCGCCTTGGCATACAGGCACCGGTAAGCCCATTGCCCGGAAGACTGGGACAGTTGCGCCAGTGAGGAGGCAGGCGCCGCCGTACCGGCCGGGGGCGCGGCCGACGCGGCCGGCGCGGCGGTATGGGTGGACGCCCGGGCCGGAGCCGGGGAAACGGGATTTCCGGAATATTTCGCGCCAAGGGCAAGCGTTGCCGCCGCGACGCCTGCGACAGCCACCAGCGAAACGGGGGTGGAAATTTTCATGGCCGACTTTCAGACAGTGAGGCCGTGGCCCGTTCGGGCCACGGCGTGGAGGATCAGAACTTCACCTTGACGTTGCCGGTCAGGCCGCTGTCGGTGGAGTGGTCGCCATACTGCCCGATATAGGACACACCGACATCCAGCCGGTCGGTCAGCTTCGCCTGCAGCCCGGCCTTCAGCAGCGCCGCGTCCGTGGACAGGGGTACGCCCGCCACGTCGAAGGCCGCCCCCCCGCTCAAGAATGCCTGATGCAGCGTCGGCACCGTCAGGCCGAAGGCGTGGCGATAGCCCAGCGTCGCATTCGGCGTCAGCGCCACGTCGCCCACCCGGAAGGTGCTGGCAAACCGTGCCCCGAAGGTCGAATAGGTCACGCCGGTATCGGTCGCCCGGCCGGCCAGCGCGGCCGCCCCGCCATGTTCGGTGAAGCTGTTCGTATGCAGGTTCACATAGGCGACGTTGGCGAAGGGCTCGATCATCGCCGGGCCCAGGTCGAAGCGATATCCCAGGTCGCCGAAGGCCTGCGCGGTGCCGCCGCCATAGCGGCTGTTCAGCCGGTCCGAGAAGCCCATGAACGCGACATTGCGCGTCATGGACAGCATGTTCCACGTATAGCTCGCCCCCATCCGCAGGGCCAGACGACCCCAGTGCGTGCCGGCGTAGCCGCCCAGGCTGACATTGCTGCTGTGCCCGTACGACGACACCGCGCCGCTGTCGAAGGAGGTATGGCCGTAGCCGACCAGGCCGCCGACCTGCCAGCCCAGCACCGGCGCGTCCGCCCCCAGCACGAAGCCGCCGGTCGAATGCCCCATGCCGGAGGCGTTGCCGTTGCCGGCGTTATGACCGAACGAGCCGTAATCCTGCATCCACAGCGACACCTGCTGCGCCCCGCAGGCCGCGCCCGCGCCGTTGCCCGAGGCCGTCTTCATGCCGCTGGCCGCACCCGGCGCGCATTCGGCCCCGCGCAGCCGCTCGACCGCCGCATCCCGCACGTAATAGGCGTCCTGGATCAGCGCCGTGCGCGCCGAGGCGTGGATCTCGCCCGACAGCGCCGTCAGCGCATGACGCGCCGTGGCCGCGTCGGTCTGCACCAGGGCGTTATACAACGTGCCCGAGGTCACGCCGTCCAGCGCCTCGCCGGTAGCGACCTGGTTGCGCGTCGTGCCGACGCCCGCGAAGTCCAGCCCGTTACGCTGCAGCGTCACGACGATGCCGCCCGTTCCCGCGGTGACGGCCGAGTTCAGGAAGGCGAAGTTCGAGACCACGGAACCGAACGTGCCGCTGGCCCCACCGGTCGCGCTGATGATCGTGTTGGGTTGGGTGATGTTCCACGCCCCATCGGCCGCAAGGACGGTCACGGTGCCTTGGCCCAGCGTGACATGGCCGGACACCTGCACGGCATCGTGCGCGCCGGCAGCGTTCACGCTGACGACGTAGTTCGAGCCCGTCGCCAGCGTCAGGTCGCCGTTGACCCTCAGCGCGCCGACCGACCCGTTACCCGCCGGCGACAGCGTCGCCCCGCTGGTGATGGTCGTGGCACCGACCGAGCCCGTGCCCGACAGTGTGGTGCCGCTGTCGGCCACCACGGGACTGACCAGGTTGCCATCGACCTGCAGCGTGCCGCCGGCAATTTCCGTGCCACGGCTGTAGGTGCTGTCGCCGTTCAGGACCAGCGTGCCCGCGCCCGTCTTCACGATATCGCCGGGCGCCGTGCCATCGCTGATCGCGCCGGCCAGGGTCGCGGTACCGCTGGCGATGTCGATCGTCGGGTCGCCGTTCAGGATGATCGCGTTGTGCAGGGTCAGGTCGCTGCCCGCCAGGACGATCTTCGTGCCCTCGGCCATGTTCAGCGTCCCGGTGCCGATGGCCGATTCATTGGTCAGCGTCAGCGTGCCGTCGGCAAGCCTCGTGCCGCCCGTATAGCTGTTCGCCGCCGCCAGCGTCACGTTGCCCGCGCCCGACTTGGTCAGGCTGCCCGTCCCGCTCACGGTGTTGGCCAGCGTGCCGTCGCGGTCCTGCGACAGTTCCAACATGCCGTTGTCCACGATCGCGCCGGAACCGAAGCTCGCCGTCGTCCCGGTCAGCCTTCCCGACCGGATGGTCGTGCCGCCGGCGTAGCTGTTGACGCCGGTCAGCGTCTCGCTGCCGCCGGTGACGGCGAGTCCACCATTTCCAGTCAGCGCACCCGCGTAGGTGTCGGCCGCGTTGGTCAGCGTCAGGACGCCGTTGAGCGTGCCGGCACCCGTCCCGGCCAGCGAACCGACCGTGCCGCCATTGCCCGTGACGGTCAGCGCGCCGCTGTCCGTCACCGTGCCGCCAACGGTACCGCCGTCCAGCGTCAGCGTACCGGCGTTCGCGACCGCACCGGCCACCGAGCCGGACAGGTTCAGCCCCGCGCCGGAAGCAATGGTCGTGCCGCCGGTGTAGCTGTTGGCGCCGGTCAGCGTCTCGCTGCCGCCTGCGATGGTCAGCCCACCGCTGCCGCTGGCAACGCCGCTGAAACTATCGGCGGCATTGGTCAGGGTCAGCGTGCCGGCGAGGCTGGCAGTGCCGTTGCCCGCCAGCGAGCCGGCCGAGCCGCCGTTGCCCGTGACGGTCAGCGCGCCGCTGTCCGTCACCGTGCCGCCAACCGCGCCGCCGTCCAGCGTCAGCGTGCCGTTGTCAGCCACATTTCCGGCGACCGAACCCGACAGGTTCAGCGCTGCGCCGGAGGCAATGGTCGTGCCGCCGGTGTAGCTG
>NZ_JABEQF010000025.1 GCF_014174355.1 Gluconacetobacter azotocaptans | reverse complement strand
GATGCCCTCCAAGACGCGGTATGCAGCGCAATCGACGACGTCGGTCACAGTCAAGCCGCCGCCTGCTTTGCTGCCGCCGGATATGAACCAGATTGATCGGATTATGCTCTAATTCAGAAACGGGCAGCATTGCCTGAGAACAATCACTTGCCTCTGCTTCAGTTAAGGCAATGTCGGAAAGGCGCTCACATTGAACCTTGAGGTTTCGGATTTTGAATCCAACAGCAATCAAATTACCAAACCGGCTCGCAAACTGATCGCGATAACTTAAGAATGCCATTAACATACCAATCGACATTTCCGATGAAAGGACCATGCGGGCGCCAAGCACCAACATTAACACCCTGTCGAGCCCGAACAGGGCATCCTGAGTCCGCGCGAATATCAAGTCATAGCGTTGAATTCTTAATCCGGCATTGATACCGTCGATTAATTTATTACCCCACGCAATCTTTCGTCTTTTTTCCAAAGACAGCAGCTTGATGCTACGCATCCCCCGCAATGTCTCCAGGAAATGTCCCTGCTGTGCAGCTCCATGAACCAGCGCTTCCTTGGATATTTCCCGGTATGAAGCGAATAATGCGACGCGAACCATGAGATCAAGCGCTGAGAATATTACGACAATCGCCACCAGCCATTTCCCGTAGATCACGATCATGACGAATATGCCGATCGCCATCAAACCGTCCATCACACTCTGCACCAGATCGGTCGTAAAAGTTTGCTGGATTGTTCCCAGGCTGCCAAAGCGCGACAGGATGTCACCCGCTCCACGCTTCGCGAAATAGTCCTGCGGCAAGCCCATGAGATGGGAGAACAGGCTGACATTCCATTGCACGGAGATTCGCGTGGACAGCAGCATGATCATCCAGGAACGAAAGGTCGCGATCACCCCCTGCAAAACCACCAGAAGCACCAGCCCGGCCGCGGTCGTCCACAGCAGGGAACGGTCTCCCGTCGTCAACACCTCATCAATGATGACCTGTGCCAGCATGGGGTTGGCCAGGGCAATGACTTCCAAGCCCAAGGACAGGCCGCCCAGAGCCAGCAGCGCCCCCTTCAGTCCCGCGATATGGCGGAACATGTCGCCGATGCTCAGCAACCGGCGTTCGTCGCGCTTCTTGAACGTCGCGGCCGGTGTCAGTTCGAGGGCCACACCGGTAAAATGCCGCGACGCTTCGTCCAGAGTCAGCTTTCGCACACCCCGTGCCGGGTCGTGGATCAGGATCTCTTTCTCGCCGGCTTTCACCAGCACCACGAAATGGTTGAAATCCCAATGCAGGACACAGGGCAGCGACAGTTTCGCCAGCGCCGGCAGATCGAGCTTGACCGGCCGGCTATGTAATCCGAACCGGTCGGCAATCCGCATCAAAGACCGCAGGTTAAGGCCTGACCCAGACACAGCAGCCTGCCGGCGCAGGGAGGCCAGATCGATCAGATGCCCATGGACACACAAGATCATCGCCAGGCAGGCCAACCCGCATTCCGCCGTTTCGGTTTGCAGGATGACGGGAAGCTTCCGGCGAAAGCCGGTCTGGATCGGACGCAGCATTACGGCATCGCCCTGGACACGGAACCACCAGAAACGGATTTCAGCGTCGATGTCATTGAGATGACCGGATCAAGAAGCCACTGGTACAAACGACGATGATCGATCGCGATCTCCGCCTCCACCGCCATCCCCGGCGTCAGCCGCTCTTGCTGCCCATAGGCCAGCACATAGGCCTGATCCGGCCTCACCCGAATACGATAGATATCGCCTTGCGACCGTGGCGAAGAACTGTTTGACGCAGCATCGCCGCTATCCCTGGAAACGAACCTATCCCGTTCTGGTAACGGGGCCTTCGTTACTTCAACGACGGTACCATCATACAAACCGAATCTCTGGAATGGATAGGCCGCATATTTCAGCAGCACATGCTGCCTTGGCTGCACGAAGCCGACCGCCCGGCTGTCCACATACAGCTCGGCCAGCAATTCGACATTGTCGGGCAGAATACTGGCCAGGGGCTGGCCGGCCGCGACCCGCTGCCCGACCGACGCCCGGATACCATCCACCGTCCCGCTGACACGGGCGTCGATGACCGTTCCGGCCTGGCCCCGCGCCTGGGCAATCTGGCGTTTGATATCGGCCAGACGCACATCGAGATCGTTTAGATCCTCATCCACCTTGTAGTGGTGCCGGTCGATCTTGTAGCGCAGATCCGAAATCTGGCCGCCCGTTTCGACCAAGGTGCGCAAGGTCTGCGAGTGCGTGTTCATGAACTGCACGTAGGTGTAAAGCTGGCTCTGGAACTGGCTTTCCGTCACCAGATGGGTGCCGATCGCCGTCCGCATTTCACTCATCGCCCGTTCCACCAGCGGCAAGGATGTATTGTCGCGTCCGACCTGCTCGGTCAGCATGACCTGCTGTTTTTCCAGCGCCGTCAGTTCGTCCTGGAACGAAGCCAGTTCAACGGGAGCATCCGCGTTCAACAACGCCCGTCGGGCCGTCAACAAATCCCTCTCGGCCACCAGACTATCCAGCGATTGCCGGCCAGTCGGCCCCGCTTCAGACCAGCTTTCGACATCCAGGGTGAATAGCCGGTCTCCAGCCGTGACATGCATCCCTTCCTTGACCGACGTTGATGCGACAATACCGCTCTGGTCCGCCTCCGCGACCACCAACCCGGCCGGCGGCAGCATCAGACCATTGGCATGAATCCGCCGTGTATAAGTCCCGAACGCCACATAGAGACACGCCCCTGCGACCAGTACCGCAGAACACAGCGAGGCGATCCGCCCGGAGATCGGCTCCACGAGTTGCACGGAACCGATCCAGGCTTCCTGGCGCCATTTCAGTGCTTCCGCGCGAAACAGGGGGCGTGTCGATCCGTCAGGCATTACTCAACTCAGCATCCTTCGACAGAAGGGAATTGATACAAGTCCGACACATATTGATACGTTTAGAAAATCTATGCAATGCTCGTAAACGATGAAAAAGACCAGAATAACAACCGGACCAGAACGGTCCGGAATCTATATCGCCGTCGTCATGACGATCCTCTTCGGTCCGACACTCAGTGCAGGAAAAGAGCGGCACGACGCCTATTCCCTCAACGACGCATTGGCCACAGCTTATAATTCCGCGCCGCAATTGCTGCGGGAACGGGCGCTGCTCCAGCAAACAGACGAGGGCGTCCCGAAAGCCCTGTCCGGTTGGCGGCCGACTGTTTCTGTCGCCGTCGGCGCCAATTACAATCAATCCAACTATATCACTTATCCATTTGGTGGATCATTCCGCTATAATCAGCAGTTTGCCGCTCCTGGCTATAACGCGGGTATCACCGTTACTCAGCCGCTGTTCGCCGGCGGCCGGACCGTCGCCTCGACCCGGCAGGCCATGCATACGGTCATGCAGGAACGCGCCCATCTTGTGCAGATCGAACAGCAGATCTTCCAGAACGTCGTCTCGGCCTATGTGTCCCTGACCCAGGCCCATCGTCTTCTGGACCTGACAAAACGCAACGAGGATACTCTGGCCGGGCAAGTACGCCTGACCACAAGCCAGTTCGGGCTCAACCAGGCCACCCAGACGGATGTTCTACAGGCCCGGTCGCAATACGAAGCCGCACGGGCCGCCACCCGCCAGGCTGAAAGCGATCTCGGCGTCGCCGAAGCCGCGTTTCAGCGCCAGGTCGGCACCGCGCCTCCGAAGGATCTGACACCACCCCAGCCATTGGTCCTACCCGTGGCGCAGGAAATCGATGCGACCCGTCTTGCCGTGACCAACTCACCCCAGGCCATCGGCGCCCAATACGCCCTCGCGGCTGAACAGGACACTGTGAAGGTCGCTTTTGCGGCCCTCATGCCGCAGATCTCTGCTCAGGCATCTTTCCAGCATCAGATCAACCAGAACGATGCGAAATTCACCGAAGACGGTGAGATGGCCACGATCCAGGCCAGCATCCCGCTCTATCAGGGCGGATCGGAATATGCCGCGATCCGCGCGGCCCGGCGCGCGGTTGACGCCGCCCGTCATGATCTGGACGATCAACGGAGAATAGCCATTCAGGCGGCAGATAGCGCCTGGCGCAAATGGCAGGCGGATAGGGATCAATTGGCCAGGAACCGAGAGGCCGTCTCATTGGGAGAGGCCGCTCTCCGCGCCATCCAGCAACAGGAACTCTTGGGCGTCCGCACCACGTTCGAGGTGCTGCAACAGCAGCAGCTTTTGTTCCAGCAGCAACGGACGCTGATCCAGAACATCGCCAACACCGTGCAGGATTCCTACGCCCTCGCCGCTGCCATTGGCCGCCTCACCGCCCGCGATCTCGCTCTGGATGTCGCCCTTTATGATCCGGCCACTCACCTCAAAGAGGTGAAATGGAAAATAGTAGGGACAGAGTAAATCCAAAAAAAATCACTCTGGTTTAATGTTTATCGTGCATTGTTCAGAGATATTTTCCTTATTAGCATTTCTCTGACACTCATTTAATCGGTCAATATTCGTCTGATCAACTTTGTCTTTCCAGAGAAGAGTCTTCCAGTTCTGCGGTCGTGCATTTCTCATCAACGCCATCCCGGCCTCCCAGCGATCCGCCTCCCCTACGATGAAGGACGCGATCCGCGTGCCCAGTGCTGTCGGCAGAACAGACGCCACCACAGGCGAAACCAGTAACCCCACGACTAGAGGGTGTTATGTACTTTCGTGCGTGATTGGTTCAGTAATGGCGAATGGGGGCGCGCAGCGCGCTTTCGGTCTTGCCAGCGGCGCCGTACATCAAGCGGCCGTGCTGGTGCTCCCACGATGCCCGGCGTTCGTCTTTGACGCTGCGATGCTTCACGACACCCTTCCGGCTGACCACTCAGCTCAACTCGCCTCGATCGATAGAGCGCGCAGGCCATATCGGCTGGGCCCGGAGCTGTTGATGGGTGACAGCGTGATATCGATCGAGTTGAGGCCAAGATTCAGGTAGTCATGGTAATCGAGCGACGAATAGGCCAGGTTGCGGAGCGAGATCACCGTCGTGTTACTCGACCCGCCCTCTGCCTCCAGGTCGTCGATATAGCGGACCACTGTGTTGGTGGTATCCTCGTTGATCACGATGGACATTTTAAGTCCGGTGTCACCAATTTTCCAATGCTTGAAGAATAGAGAATAATTCTGAACCGTATTGGTAATTTTGAACAGCAAGCGGAAGCTTAGCTGGCTGCAACTGCCGCTCAGCGACCCGGTCATTCCCCCCGCAGTCGCCGAGAACCCGGCGCCATCCGGCGTGTCTTTGGGGTAAGTGGTCGTGTCTTTTACCAGCAGGTCACTCCCTCCCGAGAAGGCCAGGAATGGCCTCGGTGCGGCACCGTCCTGCTGCGGGGCAGGCAGGGTAGTAAACTTGTTGGGCACAAAGCCCACGATCGCCGCACCGCCCCGCGTCGTGATCGGGGCAAGCGACAGGACGCCTAAGTCTAGCGACACGGAGGTTGATTGACTTTTCGAACCCAGCATCGTCGGCTGCGCATCCATGTACACCCTGACCGGCGCCGGATCGCCTGGCTCGGCGACACTTTCGCTTTCAACGGAATGCGACGCGGAGAAATAGTTGACGAAATGAGTGAATGACACCTCCGGCGAGCCGCCGGCGGGGATCGTCACCAGCCACTGCACTTTGGTCGCGAAGTTGACCCCGTAGCTCGACAACTGGCTCGGCGGATAAAGCGTCGCACCGTCCCACAGCCGCGCGAGCATCGTCGCGGGCACCTGCAGCAACACCTGCTTCGGATTGTTGGGATTGGTAGTACCGTCGGTCGTCGAGCTCTGGAAGACATTCCAGGGATACTCCTGGCCGAAATTCCAGACCGGCAGCGCGCTGATCGGGTTCACTAGACCATAGGCGCCCCAGTCCTTGATGCTCATGCTCGCGCTATTTGATGCATCCATCCCTGTGTTGCGGGAGGCCTCCGAACCGGTAGTGTTCGAGTGTTCGTGGGTAGTGGTCGTCGAATGATCGGCGGTCGCTGACATCGTAAAGGCTTCGCCGAAGAGACCGGCCGATACGCTGAAGCTGTTGGTCTCGGAGGTGGAGGATCCGACCGTGTTGCTGATCGAACTCGATTGCACCACCCCCGACGACGAGCCGGCGGTGCCCGACGTCTGGACCTGGGTATTTAACGTCTTCGGAAAGTAATCGATCAGTTGTAGGTCGACTAACTCGCCTTGCGGGTCGTTTACCATCATCTGGATATTGAGAAGCGCCGGATAGTTCTCGTACCGCTTACGTTGAGTCGAAGGGCTTACCATAATCCCTTGCGGATTGTAGAGCACTATTCGGGTCGTAGACGTCAGGACATATTTGCGCTCCCGATCGGCCGGAACCCCGGTCGCCTGGCCGGCGCTGCTCAGTTGAATATCGTCATAGTGGATCGCATGATATTCGACAGACAAGCGGCCGATCGGAACATTGCCGCACTCCACGATGTAGGCTGTTGAAAACGTGCGCGCATCAGCCGCTTTGAACACGAGGTCTCTCCCGAAAGGCTGCTTGGCTCAAACTGAGGTCGCGGCGATCAACCCGCCAGAATAAAATAGGTGATAGCGTAATATGGCTGGACATTGTAATGGCCCTCATTTTTCCCGCTCTCGTCGGTCCCGCCAACCTTCGTGCTCGGGTTTACCTCAAAGGGCAAATCTGCGCCCGAATCACCTTCGAAACTGCGCCTGTGGTAACCGAAATTGCCGTTATTGATGGTGTGGGTATGCGACGGGAGCTGACCGATCGTCAGCGCATGAGTCGCCTCGCCCCCGGTGTCCCCGATCTGCAGCGCTGTCACCTGACTTGCTCTGTCGCCACTCAGTGCAGTGAAATTGGGATCGAGCAAGTCGGTTTGGGTTGTCTGGGCAGCGGCAAAGCTGCCGGCACCGATGAGGGTGCGTCCGATCAGATTAGGCGTATTCCGATCGTTGAGCAGTGTGCATAACTCGGTGAACTGCGGCGGGATCGCGCTGCCGTCGCAGGGCAGCCAATTGCCCATCGCTGTCGTCGGCGGCACAATGCTGGCGATGATCGTTCCGATAGGCACGTAAGAACTCACGGCTGCTGCTCCCCCAAATATCAGGCAATCACGGAGCGTAACAGGCCCACCTGAACGCGCAATCCCTGCTATGGACAAGCCGCCGTCACGCCAGCACCATGAGCGGCACGGTGCGGTCATCGGACAAGCTGAAGAAGCAGCGCAATGGAAAATGACGAAGGCAGGACGAGGCAAGCCAGTCTCAAGATAAATCGGGAAAATACTTCGGAGACATCGCTGGCGCCGCGGGTCGGTAGATACACACGCGATACCGACGCCTCGCTGACCAGATCGCAGAAGCAGAGCGGGCTGTTCCAAAGCGACGGCAATTATCGCGTCAGTTCGCGCCAGACTGCTGCAGGACATTCGACCGGCATGCACGAGGAGGTGCTGCCCACCGACGTATGGGAAATGCTCGTCAATGCCGAAAGGCAGTCTAACGGTGAGTGGCGCATCACGACCACCAACAGGGCCTCGCCCTTCTACAAGGCCGGGGCGATCTACGTCGATCCCACGGTGCGCAAATGGGCGTTACAGGCCGGCGACGGGTTCCGAGCCGATACAGCACGCACTGCGCTCAGCGTCAACGGCGGCGCGACCGGGCATTCGGGCTCCAACCTCTCGCTGAAAGGGCAGATGGCCGCGCACGATGCAGTCCGCGAGACGCTTATCACCATCTTGCAGGAAAAGCCGTCGTCCGAGGTGACGCAGCGGTCGATTATCTGTGCGTTTGCCTCGATGGCCTCGCTCTCATCCGCACCAGGAGAGCAGGCGGAGAAAATGCCGAACATCGCCTCGCTCAAGGACCAGGCGGCGCTATCGGATTGGGAGGTGCGCCGCGATGCCGGCAAGCAGCGGGTCGACGCGGTGTATGCGGAAATGACACAGCCGGAGCAGAATTTCGCGTATAGAATCGCCAATGAACATCTAGCTCGTATCGACTCGCCGAACTCGACGCGGACGCTCGACCCTGAGCGCCCGCGATCGCCTCCCCGCAGCCTCAGGATGAACGGTCCCATCCAAGGCGGTGAGTACGTCCCAGGCGGCTTGCAGGCGGCTGGCGTTTCGGCGCCACCTGCCGCGCTCGAAGATTATCCAATGTATGCATCTTCGGGCCGCCGAGCGCCGAGGTAAAGTGCCGCTCACTGGGGCACAGCGCGCGCCTCATCATGCCGGTCCGTCCGCGCCCTCCCGGAGGCGCAATTGTCATACGCGGACTTGCAAGCTTAACACGTCCTGTTGCTCCTTCGAAGGCGGAGCGCGCCGAGTTCTGACGTCAGAACCCACGCATGTACTTGATGGTATGCGGACGGGGTTAGGTGGACGCCGCGTTATGGTCCCGGCAGCGCGTCGGGCTATCTGCGACGGTCTCCGGTCGCATCGGGGGCATGAAGGCTCCACAGGCAGCATTGCGGCTGTTGGTGCAGCCCTGACAAATAGGCAGCGTCGTCATTTTCTTTTCTCCGGGGTTAGGTGGACGCGACCAGGGCCGCGCTGCCGGCAGCGGTCAGCGCCGCATTCTTTCCGTTCTCATTTGTGGTCCAGGCGGCCAAGCCCAGGGCGATCACGCGGCCCACAACGCTCGGGTGGATCGGACCCATGATGCGCCACGAGGCATACCCCGTGTTCCTCATCGTGACGGTTCCCTGTTGGATGGCAGCAAGCGCCTTCTTCTGATTCTCGGTCAGCGTCATCGCTGCGGTTCTCCGGGGTTAGGTGGACTACCTGACGGCCAGTCCGGTTGTCCGTATAACTATCCATAAATAACTCTGTTGCGCTTGTCCAGAAATAAATCCATAAAATGCATGTCGGATTTCGGAGCGCGTAGATAAAGTGGCTGGCAAAACGGTAGGAAACGGCAAGATCGGATATGCGCGGGTCTCCACGGACGCGCAAAATCTGGACATGCAAATCAAGGCCCTCACCGACTATGGCGTTAATCCAAAGGCGATCTTCACCGACAAAATGACTGGGGGGACGCAAAAGCGTCCGGGCCTTGCTCTAGCGTTGAAAGCGGCCAATAGCGACGACATTGAGTTTGTCGTGTGGAAGATCGACCGTCTCGGCCGCTCGGTCCTTGGCGTCGCCGAGACCCTAAAATTGCTGCGGGAACGGGGCGTCACGATCAAGAGCTTGACCGAACCGATCGATACCAGCACACCAATGGGTCAATTCGTGCTGAATATGCTGATCTCCCTGGCGCAGATGGAACGCGATCTGATCCGCGAGCGGACGATTGCTGGGGTTGCTGCGGCAAAAGCGCGAGGGGGACGGCACGGTCGTCCCCAGGTAATGACCGAGGCCCGACAAAAACTGGCGGCGGAGATGCTGGCCGACGGCCGGCGCGGGGTCGAAATCTGGGATGCTGTGAAGGCACTTCCGGGACCGACCGTGGGCCGATCAGCTTACTACAATTTCCAGAAGGATTGGCTGCTCAGCCAGGAGCCTGCCGACCCGACCGATGACAAATAATCCAGGTGAGGAGCCAGAAGTGGCCGAGGTCCGCGCGCTTGGGCAAACCTACGGCCGCTTCCGCCTCTTCTCGGACGTCGAAAGCGATGTTTTCGCTTTCAGAAAGCAGACATGGTCGCCCGACGCACAAGCTCAAGTTTTAACTAATCCCGGCGTGCTCCAACTTCGGCCCATGTTCCGACCGTGACGATGACAGCATTCTGTTTTTTCACTATACAAATCCGCGTTTAACGGAACAAGGCAGGCGTAAGTTGGCTACTAATTACTCAACATCGGACCTGATGAAGATCGCAGTTAAAGAGCAATTGAAGTGTACGGAAAACCCGAAGGTGGGAGTCGTCGTTGCCAAAGACGGAAAGATCCTCTCTACCGGCTTCCGTGGCGAGGTTCCCAAGAAACATGCCGAGCGGGTGGCGCTCGAAAAATTGTCGATGCCTGATCGGATCGGTTCGACAGTCTTCACTACCCTTGAGCCGTGCGTTGCCCTTCAGGCGAATCAGGGGGTCGAGCCCTGTGCGGACTTGATCATCGAGTCCGGAGTTCGCGAAGTGTTCGTTGGCGTACTCGATCCCAACGGAACCATCTACTCTCAAGGTTTCAAGAAGCTTCTAGAACACAATATCAGCGTCAAGTTCTTCGACAGGAAGCTGCGAGACGCAGTTGAGCAAGAGACTTTTGAATACGGCGTGATTGAGAAAATTATTGGCGCGGGCAAGCGCCGTGTGCCCGTGGTCGGGAGTGGGATCAATATAGAGGTCCGGTTTAGCGAGAACGATCCGCAGACGATCGACATCTCATGGAACAACTTGCAGTTTTCCCACGGACACGTGGATCTCATAGGCCCTAACGGTGCCGTCAAGATCGCGGCCGGGGCCAGCAAGTTTAGCCACATCAGCGACCCGACCGTCTTTAGATTCCCACGCCATTACGCCAGAATGGAAAAGGGCATGATTGCGATCGTTCGGCCTGAGGGATCCACATTCTGCGTCCTCTTCAAGCTAATTGATTTGTTCGAGAATGATATCCTGATTAAATGGGAAGTTCGAAAATTGTAATAGACGTCCGTAATATTCGAAGCGGTGTTAACCCAGCCAGCTTGGCGCAGACGAATTGGCTGCCTTTTCTTATTTTCTGATCACGATAGATAGAGAGATCAATGCTGTGTAAGTTCAGCTATAGCCACGCGTGATCCCCAGAGCCGACTTTCTCCCCCCCCCCGAAGCAGCCGTGAAGACGCCGATTGAAAGCCGCCACTGCTCCGTGTATATGCAATGGATATACACGGAGCATCACATGCCCTACCGTCGCCAGTTGGATGCCTCGCCCCCGCGTGAGGCCGAATTTTTTCGGAACAACAAGAGCCAGGCGGTTCGCATTCCGGCCGACTTCGAGCTTCCCGGTGAGCGGGTGCTGATCCACCGGGAGGGTTCACGGCTGATCATCGAACCTGTGCCTGGAAAGCGTTTGTCGGCCGTCCTTGCTGAACTGGAGCCGCTACCACCCGAAGACGCTTTTCCCAATGTCGACAGCACACTTCTGCCGGCGCGGGACATCGACCTGTGACCGCGCTCTTCATGTTGGACACCAATATCATCTCTGATCTGGCCCGGAATCCTCAGGGCAGGGCCGCTCGGCATATCGTGTCTGTCGGTGACGACGCGATATGCGTCAGCGTCATCACCGCCGCCGAACTTCGTTATGGCTGCGTGAAGAAGGGCTCGCCGAAACTGACGGCGCAGATCGAGGCGATCCTGGAGAGCACCACCGTGCTCGCCCTTGATCTCCCTGCCGACGCTGAATACGGCGGCATCCGGGCGGATCTCGAGGCGGCCGGAACGCCGATCGGCCCGAACGATCTTTTAATTGCCGCACATGCTTGTGCCGTTGGCGCGGTACTCGTCACCGCCAACACTGGTGAGTTCGAGCGTGTATGCGGCCTGAAGGTCGAAAACTGGCTCGCCACTGCGTAGCGAGTCCAGCAAAGGAGGGCAGGCTGAATTGGAACTGCATTGAACATGGAGCAGGTCTGCTCCCGCCTCTTTCCAGCCTTTCCATAGCTGCATGGGATATGTCCATGACCGCCATATAGCTGTGGCTACATTTGGAAGACAGAAATGACAAACAGTAGAATATCCCACCAACTGCGCTACATGACGGTGCGCGTTCTTACGTCGAAAAACCAAACGATAAACTGGACGGGTGCTGGAACTGGGTTTTTATATTGTTTCGCTAAGGATGATAAAACAACGCCTTGGCTTGTAACAAATAAGCACGTTGTGGACGGCGCCGCTGCGATAGGTCTTACTTTTCATGTTACGACAGATAATAATAAGACGCCGTTGCACGGCTCTGGTCGACTAATTTCGTTTTTTTCGAATCAAGTTCCGATCATACGCCATCCCGACCCCAATGTTGACCTAGCTGCGATCGCGATTGCACCGATTATCAACCATGCCATAAATAAAGAAGGCTGGCGTCCGTTCATCAAATGTCTTGCTAAGTCGAGTTTGCCTTCGGAGCAAATGATCGGTGATTTTAGCGCGTTGGAAGACGTAGTAATGGTGGGTTATCCAACCGGACTAGTTGATGCTGTAAACAATTTTCCTATAGTGCGGCGGGGAATTACTTCGACACCATATACGGCAAATTATCAAGGTAAGCGGGAGTTTCTGGCTGATATCCCCGTATATGGCGGTTCTTCTGGTTCTCCGATTTTCGTGATGAACGAGGGATCGTGGTCAACATCGAGTGGGTTAGCGATGGGTACGCGGTTCGCGCTGATTGGCATTCTTTACGCCGGGCACACCGAAACAATGAACGGTCAGATCGTAGCAGAACCTGTGCCGACAAGCCTCGCGCCGGTCGCCAAGGTTACGCACATAATAAATCTGGGATTGTGTATCAAAAGTGCGTTGATCGAAGACCTTGCCGCTCAAATTCCAGATTGGTAAGCGCCGATGTCTAAAGAAATGCTGGATGGGCATTTGCCGCGAGATCACGCAACCGAGACACCGGCAGCTATTGCAAACGTGGAACTGAAAGCCGTCGGTCCGTTCACCCCCCAAAGCGTCCGTGAAGATGCCGCATGCCCTATCGCAGCCAGATAGATGCCTCGCCCCCACGGGAGGCCAAACTCTTTCGGAACAACAAGAGCCAGGCTGTTCGGATTCCGGCCGACTTCGAGCTTCCCGGCGAGCGGGTCCTGATTCACCGGGAGGGTTCACGGCTGATCATCGAACCTGTGCCTAGCAAGCGTTTGTCGGCCGTCCTCGCCGAATTGGAGCCGTTGCCAGCCGAAGACGCTTTTCCTGATGTCGACAGCACACTCCTTCCGGTGCGGGACCTCAACCTTTGACCGCGCTCTTTATGCTGGATACCAATATCGTCTCTGATCTGGCCCGGAATCCCCAAGGCAGTGCGGCTCACCATATCGTCTCTGTTGGCGACGACGCGATTTGCGTCAGCATCATCACCGCGGCCGAACTCCGTTATGGCTGCGCGAAAAAGGGCTCGCCGAAACTGACGGCGCAGATCGAGGCGATCCTGGGGAGCACCAACGTGCTCGCCCTTGATCTCCCTGCCGACGCTGAATACGGCCGCATCCGGGCGGATCTCGAGGCGGCCGGAACGCCGATCGGCCCGAACGATCTTTTAATTGCCGCACATGCTTGTGCCGTTGGCGCGGTACTCGTCACCGCCAACACTGGTGAGTTCGAGCGTGTATGCGGCCTGAAGGTCGAAAACTGGCTCGCAACCGCGTAGCGGGTCCAGCAAAGGAGCGACGATGGCTGAGTTGGAACCGCATTGAACATGGAACGGAGGGTCCGCTCCCACCCTCATCCCAGGCATAGGGAGTGGCGACTTGCATTGCCGATTGCAGACATCAAAAGTGGTGATCGCGGCGCGCGTGCCGGAATATTGGCTCGCGCTTGTCTGGCGCGGATACGAGAGGACGACATGACCGAGAGGGCACCTACGATCGTCAACGTGCACACGGCGCCGGAAATTGCGGCCGACGTGCCCGCCGAGGTCATGCCGCAGCCTTGGGCCGGTCGTTTGAGCTGGGACACAACTGGCCACGCGAGACCGGGCAACTCACTTGAGTGTCCGATCCGACGAAGGGGCTTGGCCGACCCGCGTCCTCCATCCCTCCGCGAACCACAGATACTTGACCAGTGCCGCGATCGCGAGGGCAAGTACGATCAGCGTGAGCAGGCCGAACAGGCCCATGCCCCAGCCCATTCCTTGCATGCAATTTGTCATCATGACAGCCTCCCATGAGGCAATGGTGCGGCCTGCCGTGGCGATCCGCACGAACCGTGACGACGTTGCCATTGTCCAGGATGCCCCGGCATGTTCGCTCGGCGTTCATCAGGGTCACCTCAAGATCATCGTCGACCGTGACATGCGTGTGACGCTGACGGATTTCAATGCCGAGGGGCCTCCCGGATGCAATCCCCACACGTCGCGAAGAACACCCCTCCTGCATCGTCCACGCGTCACCTGGCGGCGGAAAGCTGCGTCGGGCCCATACCAGCCTCCCGTCGGGCCTGCCTGACAATCTGCCAGCCGCCATGCAGGCCGAGCCCGCCCATGATCGCCGCCACAACCACGTCGGGCCACCCCGTTCGGGTCCCGAACACGCCAGCCGCCGCGAGCAAGACCGCCATGTTACCGAGCGCGTCATTCCTGGAGCAGATCCAGACGGAACGCATGTTTGCGTCACCGGTCCGGAAACGATAGAGCATCAGGGCAACACCGCCGTTCGCGAGCAGGGCCGTCACACCGATCACCCCCATCGTTGCGGCTTTCGGCACCGTGCCGGTCCAGACATGCCAGGTGGTGTTGCCGAGCACCCAAAGCGCGAAGGCAAGCATCGTCGCCCCCTTCAGCATGGCGGCGCGGCTGCGCCACCTCAGTCCCATGCCGACGACAATCAGGCTGATGGCGTAATTGGCGGCGTCACCGAAGAAATCCAACGCGTCGGCCTCAAGGGACGCCGAGCCGGCCATGACACCCGCGACGACCTCGGTGAGGAAAAAGCCGGCATTGACGATGAGCGCAATCCAGAGTGCGCGCCGCCAGCGAGGTGCGGTCCCGTCTTCACCCGAGACCGTAGTCAGGCAGCAGGAATCATGAGAACAGGCCATGGCATCACCTCGACGATCGCGACATGGCCTCCTACATGGACCCTGTAGCCACTATAGGGTCAAGGAAATGGAAACCGGAACGCTCAGCATTGGCGATCTGGCCCGTTCGACGGGCACCAAGGTCGAGACGATCCGCTATTACGAGCGATCCGGACTGCTTCCAGTTCCGCCCAGAACCGGCGGGAACTACCGCGCCTACGACGCCACCCACCTCGGGCGCCTGAGCTTTATCCGCCGGGCACCCGACCTCGGCCTCTCCCTCGATCAGATCCGGACGCTGCTGGGAATGGCCGACCAGAAGACATAGTCCTGCGAGACGGTCGACGCCATCGCCCGCACGCATCTGGCGGAGATCGACCGCAAGCTTCGTGACTTGCAGGCCCTGCATCGGGAACTGGCCGCCATGATCGGGCAATGCCGCCATGGCACCGTCGCCGACTGCCGCATTATCGAGGCGCTGGCACCGCGACGCACATAAGATCGCTACCATCGTAGCACAGCACGCGTGAATGGCGGCACAAAGTGGGACGCATCACAATAACGGCGTCCAAACCCTGACGGCTTACCCTCGCAAGAACCCGATCGCCACCGGCTCGATCCGCGGCCAGAGCCATGCAAGACTCCCCATGATCGTGGCGAACCCCACGACGCCGAGCGTCTGCCAGGCAGGCCTGCGTCCTGTCCGATATGTCTGATAGCCTACCCAAAACCAACCGATGGAAACCGCCATGATCGCAACCGGCGTCAGCCAGCGATAGGCGTTGGCGAACCAGGCGAGAATGCCGCCCACCGACCCGAGGATCGCGGCCGGCAGCGCGAACGGCACGACGCAGCACACGCCGCAGGCCAGCGCCGCACTAGACGCCGTCATGGCAATCGCGCTGGCCGCCTTGTTTCCCGATGCGCTCGCCTCGCTCATGCGCCGCACTCCGCCGCGCACCCGCAGGTCTTTTCCACGGGCGCGGTTGCTGGCGGACCGCGCGACGCAAACTGCTCCAGCAGCGTTGCCACCGCCTCACGCGCATGCGCCGGGGCAATAATCGTCAGGGTCACCGCGTCCATACGTTCAGCGATGTCAAACGCGAGGAACCCGCAACAGCTCCGTTCGCCTTCGACCAGGAGCGCGGCCCTGCAGGTCCAGCGGGACGTGCGGGTCGCATCCGTGACTATGGAACTTGGCGCCGCGCCGGTGCGCAAGCGTCGTGGCCGGAAGCCAAAGTCCGCCGGTTGACCGCTTGGTTCTCTGCCGACCACATCGGCCGGCCGTGGGCGCTCCAGCCCCATCCGGGCCACCGGAAGGCACCGCTTTGGCGGGTGATGCGACGTTGTATCACCCGCCGCCCGGTCAGGGCGTCAGGGCATCGCGTTCCGCTTCGCCCGCCCGCGCGAGCTCCAGGGCGGCGACGAACGTGCCCGCCAGCGCCGCGCGCCGGCGCAGTGCCAGATCCGGGCCGTCCGGCAGCGCCGGCAGGAACTGCTGTCATCCCTGTCCCGCCCGCCCGCCCGGTCGCTGTTCGGCGCGGATCCGCGCCGTGCTCGATCACCGGCCGGCAGGCCGCCATCAGGTCGAAATAGTCCCCCGCCCGACGCGCGCCGACCGGTTCCTGCCGGTCCGCCGGCCGTGCGAACACCTCATGTCCCAGCCGCGGCAGGCGTCACGGCGGCAACCCACCCGCTTAGCGTGCGCCATTCCGGTTTAATCTTCTCCGCCCCGGACGTCCACGCATGCTGCCGCTCCCGCTGCAGCCCTCGGGAGACCTGCGCGTCCATCAGGCCCAGATCGCCTCCTGATCCCAGCCCGGCTGAAACCCTCCATGGGCCCGAGTTGCGAACGGCATTACCGGAAAGGCAAGCCAATGGTCTTTCATGCGGCAGCTCCACGAAGTGCCGGTATTGATCTTCTTGACGAGATGGCTCGCGACGGCGGCGGCACCGTAGACACGACTGCGGCGGACGACATCGTTTGCGATATGGACGACCTGCGGTGCCTCGAATTGCTTGGGCACCTGGGGCTGGTTGATGATGCCGGTGTTCCAAAGGCGAGCGTGGTGTGCGCTGGTATTGCGCACGAAGGCTAGGGACTTGATCCAACTCACCAGCGTATTCGGAAGCAATTCATACCGTTTGGCGATCGCGGTACGATCGTTCGGATGCGCCATTTCCAGAAGCCAAGAGAGCGTGCCGAAATCCCATGCCTCGACGGCCATCCAGATCGGCAGCGGCGAGCTGTACTTGGTGCCGAACTCCACCACCCAGTCTTCCCTGGAGCGGGTGACGGATTGGTCGGCCTTGATGAGCCAGCTTTGATGGCGTGTGCTGCCTTGGAACGGTGCATTCGCCCGCTGGGCGTCGAGAAGGCCGACCGAGCGATGTGCCCACGGATCACGCTTTCCAAGCGTGTGCGCGAGATCCACGCGCAACGCGACCTCGATCCGCTCGATCGCGTCAAGGAAGAGGAGGCGAAGCTGCTTGTCGAAGAGGTAGAGCTCGACCGCGTGGCGGAACTCGGCACCCGGCTTGAACTGCTCGGTACGGATGGTACGGGTCGGAACGGCCGGACTGGGAATGATCTGTTGAAAGGGTTGCCAATAGGGCGTCAGGCGCCCATAGCCGATCCGCTGGAGATGATGGATCGCCTTGGTCTGGTCGGTGACAGACAAGCCCCGCCGCATGAGGAGTGCGAGCTGATCGGCAAAACTGAGATGTGGTTTGGCGTAGGGGGGAAGCATGCGGCCGAGACGAAAAGGGCCGCCCCTTGATGCCAGATGCATCAGCGGGGACGGCCATGTTGTCCCTTATCTAGGTCCGAAAACCCAAGCGGTCAAGGAGATGTTGATTGCTGGCGAAGCGCGAAGAGCTCAAAGGGAGGCATCACCAATCGACGCGCGGAGCACGCTCTGCATGCTCGTCGTGACGTTTCGAAGCGCACGCCTGTCACGGGCCTCGGCGGGCTGAACACCGGCCCCGCGCCCGATGCATGCGTCCAGCACAGGTGTACGCCGTGAATGCGCCTGTAACCCCAGCCGCGCGGGCATTCGCACGCACACAGTTCCGGCCACATGCTGTGCATGCGTTTCAACATCGGCCCCCGCGCGCGCACAACCAGCCGCTGCTCCCGTGCGAGCGAATGACGTGAATGATGTCATGAGCACGCTTCCGAAATCGGTCAAAGCGGCCAAATGCGTAGTGAAAATCTCCGATATCGTCCAAATACCTTGTGTATATCGAGACAGGTTCTTGTATTGATGCCGCTGATTCAAGGTGCTCCGACGCTTGGACAATATCGATCATAATTTTGTGGGCTCATGAGGTGTGGGAATTATCGATCCATATAGTTGACATTGCTTCGCATTATGGCTCAAGCGGCAACCCGAGCGGCCCGTCGCCGATGAGAAAAGCCGGAGCCGCAGGGGCGCCGTCTCTCTCCAGCAACGGGTCAAGTCCCTGCCGGCCCGAAGCCCTGGCACAGTGGTCGCCGCGGCGCCGCGGGAGCTTGTGGCGCCCTCCCGCAGGGACAGGCAGGCTCGGATGCTGGAGTACTTCTCAGCAGCCGGTCTCACGTTACCGCCGGTCTGGTTCGGGCCCGCGCGGGAGGCGCCTCGGGATAGATCTTCTCTCCCGAGAGGTCATTGCGGTTCCGACCAGATAAAACTATACATGGTCATTATTCGTCACTCAGAAGGATGCGCCGGTGCCGCCTCGCAACGAACTTGCCACGTCTGAAAATAATATCGCGAAGTACATGGAAGGCGTAACGGACTTCCTGACGGCAACGGCGGGCGAGAAGGCGCTCTCGGAGACCGCGTCTCTGATCTCGGCGGCGTTCGAGAAATGCATCGAGCCGACGTCGCTGCCGCTGAGCGTGCTGACCTTCAGCCTTGCCCGGATCGATCGCAACTTCCCGAAGACCGAAGTCGAGCTCGGCGCCAACGTGGTCAAACTTGTCGTCCTGACGGTGACGGCGGGCGCGCTCGGGGGGCTGGTCGGCGTTGGCCTGGTCGCGCTGTCCGTGCTGACCCTGATGAACGAGGACGAGGCCGAACGCCAGGCCGAATGGGAGCGTGAGCTTTCCGAGCGGCTGGCGGCGCATCTGGAGCGAGCGAAAGCCATCGCGCGCGCGCGCCAGGAGGCGGCAAACGCCCGCACGAGCGGCGGACTTCAGGACGCGGACCCGAAGGATAAGAAAATCATCGTCCGCCGGATCGGGAATGTCCCGCTTTCCGCCGAGGACATGTCGGCGATGCACGCGTTCCTCGACCGCTACTGTCCGCCGGCCGTGATCCGGCGGCTCGATCAGAACCCGAAGCAGCGCGCGTCCTACCTGGCGATCGGGTTGCCGCTCGTCCGGGCCTATTGGAACGGCCAACATCTTGACAAGGAACTTGACGCCGTTGCCCGGGCATTCGCCGCGCAGATCGAGCACGAGGTCACGGAGGGCGACTGGACCGAGGATACCGACGAGGGCACGTCAATCAACCCAACCGTCCACACCGTCGGCGGCACGGCCTGAGGAAGCGAGATGGGAATCTTCGACGCGTTGCGCGAATTCGCCAACGAGGACGCCAACAAGGTCCAGACCGCAGCCAAGGCGGCGCTCGACGTCCTGGTCACGCTGGGCGAGTCGAAAGCCGAGTTCTTCGAACTGAAGATCCAGAACGATCTGCGCACGGCCGGCACCAAGGAAAACGCGACGGTGCCGATCGAGAGCATCGTGCAGACCTACAGCAAGGTCTTTGCCAGCGCGTCCAGCGGGGGCAGCGCTGCCAAGAGTGTGATCGATGGCGTGCTCAACATGATCTCGCCGGGCGCGGACGACACCAAGAAAGCCGATGTGTCGACCTTTCTCAGCAGCGTGGTTGACAGCTTTCTCGGAAAATCCTGCGCCAGCGAACTGAATGAATCGCGTTACATCGTCTATGAGGAGAACTATGCGATCATCCGCCTCGACTATCATTTGTGGCGCCGTTCGATCAAAGGCAGCGGCCTGCTCAAGGAGGAGGTCGAAGACATCACCGTCATGACGTTCTGCAAGTCGTGCGTCGACGTCAACCATATCGGCCTCAACACATTCCTCGCGCTCTACCAGCATCAGATCGCGTTGGCGGACGCCGCGGACGGCAAGAAAGACGGCGGGAAGATCCCGATGCGGGAAATCGAGAGCCTGAAGCAGATCCTGAATTTCTTCAAATCATAGCTCGCCGGCACGACCGCGAGGCGATCGGTGCGGGCGTGCTTTACGCTCGGCACTGTCCCGCCTGCCGGCTTTTTCGAGACATCCGCTGCCCGGGCCGTTGCAGTAGGCCGCTCGACTCCGATCGGGACCACCTTTGGAGGTGATCCATTAAGAAATGGCGCTGATGCCTGACAACCGGGCGACGGCTTTCATATCGTCGCCTCATCTGCAATCTTGCGCATAATGGGATAATCGATACGGCCGCGCCTGAGATCGCAGATATGGACAAGTCATGCGATCCTGAATTCAATCGCGTCATTCGAACGTGCAACGACTTGAGGGCAGCCTTGGAAGATCGAATAGAGCATTGCTCAGGCCGCTATGTCAGGGGGCGTCTTGTCCCGGCCGTGGTCATGGGTTTGGCCATCTTTGTATCCGGGAATGCGGACGCGACCTGCTCCCGGCACATTTACAATAAATCCTCTAAAAATTGGGTGTTCCAGGCATTCCCAGCGCGGGCGCAGAATGGTGATGCACTGGGAAGCGTCTGGTTTGACGGCCCTTCGTGCCAGTCAGAAAATGGCCCCTGCGTTGTAAAGCCGGGCGAAGTCGTGGCAACCAAATTTACGACCACCAACTCTGAGGCGAAGGGACAGATTCGAATCACCGATTCCTTGGGAAAGTGGGTACAAGGCGATTATCATGGTTTTGAAGAATGCCCGTCGGTGACAGGAGGGCCGCCGTTTAATCGCGCCGTCCTCGCAAACAAGCCGTCCCGCGGTGACTTCACCGTGCTCAAGGATACATGGTGGTAAATCCGCCGGACACGACATTGGCGATTTTATCTCGACCGTTCCAAAAGCACTCCTGAACCTGGCGCCGCGCCGATGCGCAAGCGTCGGGGCCGGAAGCCAAAATCCGCCGGTTGACCCCCGGGTTCTCTGCGGATCACATCGGCCGGCCGTGGGCGCTCCAGCCCCATCCGGGCCGCCGGAAGCCACCGCTCTGGCGGGTGATGCAACGTTGTATCACCCGCCGTCCGGTCAGGGCGTCAGGGCATCGAGGTCCACTTCGCCGGCCCGCGCGAGTTCCAGGGCGGCGACGAACGTGCCCGCCAGCGCCGCGCGCCGGCGCAGCGCCAGATCCGGGCCGTCCGGCAGCGCCGGCAGGAACTGCTGCCATCCCTGTCCCGCCTTCCCGCTCTCCAGCACGGCGCGGATCCGCGCCAGCGCCGCGCTGACGCTCCACAGCGCGAGCGAGCGGACTTGCAGCGCCGCCGGCGCGGCCTCGGCGGCACCGTGTTCGATCACCGTCAGGCACGCCGCCACCAGGTCGAAATAGCTCCCCGCCCGCCGCGCGCCGGCCGGCTCCTGCGGGTCGGCCGGCCGGGCGAACACCTCCTGTCCCAGCTGTGGCCGACGCGTCAGCCAGTCGGCCGCGGCGCGCATGCGCAGCAGCTCCTCGAGCTGCGCCGCGGTGCGCTGCGCCTCCTGCTCGGCGGCAGCCTGTTCCTCGGGCGCCGCGAACATCAGCCGGGCCCGCAGCAGCACCAGCCGGGCCGCCCAGATGACCCATTCCGCCCGCTGCGCCAGCGGCACCTGGTGCTGCGCCGCCGCGAAGCCGGCGGCGAACTGGTCGGCGAGGGCGGCGACCGACATCACCCCGAGATCGATGTGCTGCCGCTCCGCCAGGTCGAGCAGCAGGTCAAGCGGCCCGTCGTAGCCCTGCAAGTGCAGTTCCGGGATGCCCGGCCGGCGCGCCGGCGTCTCCCAGACTGCGTCCGGGTCACTCGGCATCGTCCACCGGGCGGACGGAGAAGGCGAGCGCCGGCCAGGCGCCGCCAGCAGCGCGGGGGTGAGGCCTTCGCCGGCGAGCAGCAGCAGGGCGCGGTCGCGGCTGCCGCGGAGACTGTCGTCGCAGCGTGCCGCGGCCGCGCGCAGCAGGGCCGGGTCCGGCCGGTGGCGGCTGGAGCGGCTGCGGCCGCGGGCGATCACCCGGGCCAGCCGCGCATCGGGGTCCCAGGCATGGC
>NZ_JABEQF010000024.1 GCF_014174355.1 Gluconacetobacter azotocaptans | reverse complement strand
CCCGCGACGCCGCGACCGGCGGCGCCGGGGCCGGTGACGTGCTGACGGCGGCGGCCGACGCCTGGGCCCACCGGGTAGGCGGCACCTCGGGGGCGCTGTGGGGCCTGGGGCTGCAAAGCGCCGGCCGGACAATCGGCAACCAGGGCGCCCCGTCGGCCGCCGACGTGGCCCAGGCCGCCCGCACCGCGCTGGACGCCGTCATGCGCCTGGGCGGCGCGCGCCCCGGCGACAAGACGCTGGTCGATGCGCTGCTGCCGTTCGTCGAGGCGCTGGAACGCGAGAGCGCGAGCGGCGCCGGGCTGGCGCGGTCCTGGCACGCGGCCGTCGACGCCGCTACCGCCGCCGCCGGCCGCACCGCCGACCTTCTGCCGCGCATCGGGCGCGCCCGGCCGCTGGCGGCGCGCAGCAAGGGCCACCCCGACGCCGGCGCGGTGTCGCTGGCGCTGTGCGCCCGCACGATCCTGAAGATGATGGAGCACGAAAATGTCTGACAGCCAGCATACATGGCGGGTGGTCATCGGCAGCGACGATGCCGGCCTGCACTACCGCGCCGCCCTGGCCCGCGACCTGCGGCAGGACCCCCGGGTGGCCGAGGTCATCGACATCGGCGTCGGCGACGACGAGCACACCGACTACCCCCACGTCGCCGTCCGCGCCGCGCGCATGATCGCCGACGGCCGGGCGGACCGGGGCCTGCTGATCTGCGGCACCGGGCTGGGGGTGGCGATCAGCGCCAACAAGGTGCCGGGCATCCGCGCGGTCACCGCCCATGATTCCTACTCGGTCCAGCGCGGCGTCCTGAGCAACGACGCGCAGATCCTGTGCATGGGCGAACGGGTGATCGGGCTGGAACTGGCGCGGATGCTGGTGCGGGAATGGCTGGGCTATCGCTTCGACCGGCAATCGGCCTCGGCGGCGAAGGTGGCCGCCATCTGCAGCTACGAACCGGCCCCCGCCCACGCGCTGTGACGCGCCGGGCGACAGACATCGCAAAGCAGGAACACGACATGACCATCCAGATCAGAAATGTCGCCGTCATCGGCGCGGGATACATGGGTGGCGGCATCGCCCAGTCGCTGGCCCTGGCCGGGGTCAGGGTCACGCTGGCCGACGCCTCGCCCGACACTACGGCTGCTGCGCTGCGGCGCCTGCATGACGAGGCCGTGGCCTTCGAGCGCCAGGGGCTGTTTCCGTCCGGCGCGGCGGGGCTGATCGCCGACAACCTGCGTGCCGCCGGCTCGATCGCCGAGGCGGTGGCCGACGCCGATTTCATCGAGGAGGCGGTGCCCGAAATCCCGGCGCTGAAGCGCGACGTGCTGGCCCAGATCTCGGACGCGGCGCGGGCCGATGCGATCATCGCGACCAACACATCCACCCTGCCGGTCCATACGCTGGCCGACGCGGTGCGCCACCCCCGCCGCTTCCTGACGGTGCATTTCAGCAACCCCGCGCCGTTCATCCCCGGCGTCGAACTGGTCTGCGGCGCGGACACCGACCCCGCGATCGTGCCGGCGATCCGCGACCTGCTGGCCCGCGCCGGGCGGCGCTGCGCGCAGGTGGCCGACACGCCGGGCTTCGTGCTCAACCGGCTGCAATATGTGCTGCTGAAGGAGGCGACCCTGATCGTCGAGGAAGGAGTCGCCACACCCGAGGACCTGGACACGCTGGTCAGCACCACCTTCGGCTTCCGGCTGCCCTTCTTCGGCCCGTTCGCCATCGCCGACATGGCGGGGCTGGACGTCTACGCCAACTGCTTCCGCACGTTTGAGGAGGCCTTCGGTCCCCGCCTGGCCACCCCGGCCTCGCTGACCGCCCTGGTGGCCGAAGGCAGGTTCGGCACCAAATCGGGCGCGGGCTATTCAGGCAGCTTCGACAAGACGCAGACCGACGCGCTGATCGCCTATCGCAACAAGGCCTATGCGCGGATGAGCCAGCTTCTGCAGGAACTTGGCCCCTCCCCCCTCCAGCGGAAGGAGTAGGCGCCATGTCCGACCCCGCCACACCTGCCCCCGGCTGGCCCTTCTGGGTGGGCACGAGCTGGAAGATGAACGGCCTGCCCGACGACGCCCGCAGCTACGCCGAACGCATCGCGGCGGTGGACGACTGGCACGGCGTCCTCCCCTTCGTCATGCCGCCCTTCACCGTCCTGGCCGATGTCGCGCGCCTGCTGCGCGACAGCCCGGTGCAGGTCGGCGGCCAGAACATGCATTGGGACGAATGCGGGTCCTGGACCGGCGAGATCTCGGCCCCGATGCTGCGCCAGTGCGGCGCGACGATGGTCGAACTGGGCCATTCCGAACGGCGCCGGCATTTCGGCGAGACCGACCAGACCGTCAATCTGAAAGTCCACGCCGCGCTGCGCCATGGGCTGACCCCCCTGGTCTGCATCGGCGAGACGCAGGCCGAACGGGACGGGGGCGTGGCCGACCTGATCCTGGCCCGCCAGGTACGCCTGGCGCTGCATGGGCTGACGGCGGCCCACGTGGGCCGCGTGATGTTCGCCTACGAACCCGTCTGGGCGATCGGCGAGGCCGGACGCCCCGCCCCGCCCGAATTGGTGGCACAGGCCGCCGCCGGCATCCGGCAGGAACTCGACCGCGCCGCCGGCGCCCCGGGCGTGTCCCCGCCGCTGCTGTACGGCGGCAGCGTGAACCTGGAAAACGCGGCGCCCTATGCCGCGCTGGCCGGCATCGACGGCCTGTTCGTGGGCCGCGCCGCCTGGACCGCCGAGGGCTACGCCGCCCTGGCGCGCGCCGCCGCGCGCCCGCCGTGCCGGGGGCCATAGGCGGCGACCCGCGCCCTTCCCCCTTTCCGTTCGGAGTATCGTGCCATGCCACGGCTACGATGGATCATGGTCATCCTGTGCTTCGCGGCCACGACGATCAATTATATCGACCGGGCGACCGTATCGGTCGCGGCCCCCTTCATCGCGCGCGACCTGCATCTTGGCCCGGCGGTGCTGGGCGTGGTGCTCAGCGGCTTCTTCTGGACCTATGCGGCCATGCAGGTGCCGGCGGGCCTGGTGGTCGACCGGCTGGGGCCGCGCTTGGCCTATGCCGTCGCCGTGCTGTGGTGGTCGTTCTTCACGGCCGTCACCTCGGTCGTCAACAGCGCGGCGCTGCTGTTCGGCTGCCGCTTCGCGCTGGGCGTCGGCGAGGCCGGAAGCTATCCGTGCAACACCAAGGTCGCGGCCCAATGGTTCCCCACCCGCGAACGCGGGCTGGCCTCGGGCATTTTCGACAGCGGGTCGCGCGCCGGTTCGGCGCTGTCGATGCCGCTGATCGCGCTGCTCATCAGCTTTACCGGCTGGCGCCTGGCCTTCGTCGTTACCGGGCTGGTAGGGGTGGTGTGGGTCGTGGCGTGGCTGCTGCTCTATCACGATCCGGATCGCCATTCGGGCGTCACCCCGGGGGAACTGGCCGCGTTACGGGCGGCACAGCCCGCCGCGCAGGCCCAAGGTGCCGACGCAGGGGTGCCGTTCCGCGCCCTGTTCCGCTACCGGACGGTCTGGGGGATGATGATCGGCTTCTTTTGCCTGAATTTCGTCTTCTATTTCTACACCACCTGGTTTCCGACCTACCTGGTGCAGGCGCGTAATTTCTCGCTGCATCAACTAGGCGTGCTGGGCATGCTGCCGGGCCTGGCGGCGGTGCCCTCCGCCTGGATCGGGGGCTGGACGTCGGACCGGCTGTATCGCGCGGGCTGGAGCCTGACCGCCGCGCGCAAGACCTGCCTGGTCGGCGGCATGCTGCTGTCGTCGGTCATCACGCTGTCGGCCTTCACGCGCAGTGACGCACTGTGCCTGACATTCTTCACCACGGCCTATGCGGGCATCGCCTTCGCCGGCGCCAATATCTGGTCGCTGCCCGCCGACGTGGCGCCCAGTGCGGCGCATGTCGCCTCGCTCAGCGGCATCCAGAACGGGGCGGCGAACCTGTCGGGCATCCTGACCGCGACCATGACCGGCGTCATCCTGAAGATCACCGGCGGCTCGTTCATCGCGCCGCTGTGCATCACCGGCGGGTTCTGCGTGCTGGGGGCGATGACCTATCTGTTCGTCGTGGGGCCGATCGCCCCGCTGCCGCCACTGGTCCGCAGAACCCCAGTGGCAGGTCGGGCGTTGCCCGAACCCACCAGGGCCTGAGGCCCCGGACCCCGATCAGGGATCAATGGAATGACCGTTCTGTCCTCCAGGGCGTCCGCCCCTGTCCCGCGCTTGTGGGGACGCTATCTCAACCTCGATGATTTCGAGGCCGCCGCCCGCCATCGCCTGCCCCGCGCCATCTACGGCTACGCCAGCGGTGGCGCGGCCGATGGCGGGACGGTACGCAGCAATCGCGCCGCGTTCGGCCGCTGGCGTTTCGTCACGCGGATCCTGCGCGACGTGGCGTCGCGCACGCCGGCGCGCACCCTGTTCGGCCACCGCTATGACGTGCCGTTCGGCATCGCGCCCATGGGCGCCGCGGCCGTGGCGGCCTTCGATGCCGATGTGCGGATGGCGCGGGCCGCGCGCGCGGCCAACCTGCCGTTCGTGCTCAGCGCCAATTCCATCACGCCGATGGAGGCGGTCACGGCGGTCAATCCCGACATCTGGTTCGCCGCCTACCTGCCGCCGGATGCGGCCCATATCGACGGCATGCTGGCCCGCGCCGCCGCCGCCGGCATCCGGGTGCTGGTGGTGACGGTGGACGTCCCCTGCGGATCGAACCGCGAGGCCGAACGGCGGAACGGCTACACCATGCCCCTGCGCCCGAACGCGCGCCTGGTCGCCGACGGCATCGCCCATCCGCGCTGGCTGCTGGGCACCGCGGCCCGTACGCTGGCACGCCAGGGGGTACCGGTCATTTCCAACATCCGGCCGCGCGGGGGGCCGGGCCTGTTTTCGCGCCGGATCAGCTACATCGGCGGGGATGGCGCCTTCACCTGGGATCATGTGCGGCAGATCCGCCGGTCATGGCAGGGGAAGCTGGTCCTGAAAGGGGTGCTGTCGCCGGCCGATGCCCGGCTGGCGCGGCAGCATGGCGCCGACGGCATCGTCGTCTCGAACCATGGCGGTCGCCAGCTGGACGGTGTCGTGTCCCCGATGGACATGCTGGGCGCGGTCCGTGACGAAAGCGGCGACATGGCGGTGTTGATCGACAGCGGCTTCCGCCGTGGCGGCGACATCCTGAAGGCGCTGGCCCTGGGGGCCGATTTCGTGCTGATCGGCCGCCCGTTCCTCTACGCCGCCGCCTTGGCCGGCGAGCCCGGCGTGCGCCATGCGGCGGGGCTGCTGCGCCGCGAGATCGACCTGGACATGGCGCAACTGGGCCTCGCCACGCTGCAGGACATCGGCCCGGACTGCCTGATGCCGCACCCCGCGATGCGATGACACCGGCGCGTGGAACGCTTTCAGGGGGTATCGGGCAATTTCCAGTCGATCGGCGTCAACCCGTTCTTGACCAGGAAGTCGTTGGCCTTGGAAAAATGCCGGCAGCCGAAAAAGCCGTTGTGCGCCGAAAGCGGCGACGGGTGCGCCGCCTTCAGGACCAGATGCTTCGACGAATCGACGAAGGCGGCCTTCCTCTGGGCGTAGGCGCCCCACAGCATGAAGACGGCCGGCGTTTCCTGCGCGTTGACGCGGGCGATCACCTCGTCGGTAAAGCGTTCCCAGCCCTTGCCCTGATGCGACGCGGCGCGGCCGCGTTCGACGGTCAGCACGCTGTTCAGCAGCAGCACGCCCTGCTCCGCCCAATGCTCCAGAAAGCCGTGACGCGCCGGCGGAATGCCGAGGTCCGCCTGCATTTCCTTGTAGATATTGACCAGCGAGGGCGGAATCCTGACGCCCGGCCTGACGCTGAAGCACAACCCGTGGGCCTGGCCATCCCCATGGTACGGGTCCTGGCCCAGGATGACGACTTTCACCGAGCCGAGCGGCGTCAGGTCCAGCGCGCGAAAATACTCGTTCCCCTTGGGAAAAATGATCTTGCCGCTGTTCTTCGCCGCGATCAGAAAATCCTTCAGCGCACGCATGTAAGGCGCATCGAATTCGGGTGCGAGCGCCCTTTTCCAGCTTTCGGACAATCTGACCGTTTCTGCCGTCATCGTGGTTCCTCCCGGGGCCACATTTAAACCAGACGCGGCAGAATGCCAGCCGGCCGGGGCGGCTATTGTTCCGTAAGGCCCCGCAACGCCATCAGCACGTCCGGCCTGACGTCCGGGTGCCGCTGGACATGCCGCAACACCTGCCGCGCCACATCCCGCGCCTGCGCGCCCTGGCGTATCCAGGCCCTGAGAAAGACGCGCAGACGTAAGCGAACGCCCGCGGGGAGGCCGTCGGAGCGGGCCGCGTCACGCAGTTCGATCACCCACATGCCCAGCGCCATGGCGTCCAGATGCCGGCCCATGTACCGCAGCATCTCGTCGCGGGGGACGTCGCGGCATGTCCGCACCGCGCGCACCATGCTGTCGGCATTCGCCGCCAGCCATTGGGGAACGGACGATCGGTCATTGCCGCGCGCCAGGGCCCGCAGCCGCCGTTCCACCCAGGCCGCCGTGCGCCTCAGATGGTTGTCCGCCCTGAAAGGAAGCACCAGCCCGAAGGTCAGTCGCGCAAACAGAACGGCCGCCAGAAAGGCCAATGCCCCATTGAGAAACGAGACCTCGTCATAACGCCCCAGGTTCGACGGGCCCAGCAGCACGGGAAAGAACAGGTTGAACGCGAAGGCATGATTGACCAGCCGGGGCGTCCGCGCGGCCAGCCCGCCCGCGATCATGGGAACGACCAGCAGCAGCACCAGGCATTCCGGCGACGTGACGGCAGGGATCACCAGGGCGACATACAGGCCCGCGACCGCCGCGCACCACATCGCCCCGCGATAGAACCCGGCGGACGCCAGCGCCGGGACCTCCCGCGTCGCCAGAAGCCCGTAGACCAGCGCCACGAACGACACGAAGGCCGGGCCGGCGGGCCATGCCGTCACTTCCCAGACCAGCCATGCGCCGATAATGCCCAACGCCGCCCGCAGGCCGTTGTGCAGGGCCTCGATCGCCTGACGCGGGGAATGGCTGCCGAACCTGAATGGGTCCCGCACCCGTGGCGCCGCGATCGCCTGGATATGCCGCCGTGCCGCGCCGAGATCCCGATCGAGCGCCGCGCCCCGCACGCCGCTGCGCGCGCGGGCCAGCACCGCCAGCAGGTAGGCCAGCGCGGCGCGCGCGTGATCGGCGCTTCGCCCCTGGCCCGCGCCCATCTCCAGCACATCGAATTCGACACGCGCGTTGACCGCCACCAGATCGGCCAGGAGGCCGCTTTCGGCCTCGACATCCGGCCGGCCCGCCGACGATGCCGCCACGCCCGACGCAACCCTGTCCGCCAGCCCGCGCAGCCGGCCGGGCAGCCGTGCGCGCGCCGCCGCCCGGACGCCCGGAAGGAACAGCGCCGCCATCCCGGCCTCGCAGGCGATGCCCAGCACGATGTAGGTGCCCCGCGCCATGGCGACATCGAAAACATGATCGGGCTGGCTGATGGCCCCGGTCGCCACGATGGCCGAGGTGAAACTGGTGACCAGCAGGCCATAGCTGCGATACCCGTCAAAGAACGTCGCGCACCCGCAGCAAAGACCCATCCACAGCGCCAGCCCCACGAAGAACAGGCCGGTTTCCTGGGGGAATGCCGCAATCAGCGCCACGCCCGCGCAGCACCCCACCGCCGTGCCCACCAGCCGCCAGCGCGCCTTGGACAGCGATTCGCCCCGCGACGCCGTCGCCACGACCCAGACGGAAAGCGGCGCCCATTGCGGGCTGTCCAGTTCCATCCACATCGCGATCAGAAGCGACAGGATTGCGGCCGCCGACGTACGGACCGCGAACCCCAGATCGGCCGGCGACGGTGCCATCAGCCACCGCCATGGTTCGCCCCACGGCTTGCCCCATGCCCTGGCCCCGGAATCGGCCATTCTTCCCACCGCGCCTGACATGGCCCTGCCCCGAAAAGCGACAGGCTGCGGCGCGGCGCGGCATGCGTCCAAGCGTTTGTCGTGATCTGATCATAACCAGCGATTATGAAGCGCCCCTCTACAGCTTCAGCGCATCGTCCAGCACCAGCCCGCAGGCGATCTCCCAGCTTCGCGCCATCAGGGCCGTCACGACCGGCTGCCGCAGCCGCACCAGCCCGACCCCGGGCGTGGGGCATGGGCTGAGACGCCGGATCTGCAGCGGGGCGACCGTGTCGCTTCCCGCCGGCAGCGCGGCGGTGGGCAGGATCGTCGCGAGGCGTCCGGCCCGGAGTTCGGCATGCAGCAGTTCGAGCGAATTCGTTTCCAGAAACACGGCCGGCTCGCACCCGGCCTCGCGGAAGCACGCATCGACGATCTGCCGGCTTTTCATCGCCCGCCCCAGCAGACACAGCGGCAGCCGCGCCGCCTCGTCCCAGCGGCAGGACGTCCGATTCGGCAGGCCGACCTGGGGGGCGGCCGCAAGCACAAGCTGTTCGGCGTAGAGATGCCGGGTTTCAAACGGGCCGTCGGCGGGCACCTGGTCCAGATACATCAGCCCCATCTGGATACGCTGTTCGCCGAGGTCGCGCAGGATGTCCGCGCTGGCCGCGACGCTGACCGACAGGTGCAGCGCCGGCACCGCGGCCCGCAGACTTTCCATCAGCAGCGGAACGATCTGGATGGCGGGCGGCATCGCGCCGATGGACAGGCTGCCCCCGGCGACTTCATGGGCGAAATGCGCTTCCTGCCGCAGACCGTCCAGCGCCGCGATCGTCTGCTTCGCCCACGCCAAAACCCGCTCGCCTTCGGCGGTGAAGCCGAACACCCGTCGGTTGCGGAGCACGACCGTGACGCCGAGTTCGTGCTCCAATTGCCGGATGGCGGCGGAAAGCGCCGGCTGGGACACGCCGCAATGTTCCGCGGCACGGGAAAAATGCCGGAAACGCTCAAGCGCGACCAGATAGGTTAACTGACGCAGGAACACACGAACCGCCCGACCAAGGATGCCTTCGCAACCCTACCGCTTCAGGGCGGGGTCCCATAGGGGCCGAGTTACAGGGAACGGAAGGTCGGGCGTTGCCCGAACCCACCAGGGCCTGAGGCCCTGGACCCCGATCATGGATAAACGAGCCGATCCCAGGGGCGGGATCAGTGCGTTACATGCGGCACGGGGCCCGCCATGGCCTTCACATCGTCCGCCGAAAGCATGTCGGTATAGCTGTTGCCGAAATGGGTGCGGACATAATTGACGACATGCGCGATCTGCTCGGGGCTCAGCGTGCCGTTGAACCACGGCATCGCCCCGAATCCGTTGAGCACGACCCCGGCGGGATAGGCCGAGATCGCCAGCTTGGGGTTGCTCGCCAGCGCGGGAATGACCGCGGCCCCCTTTCCGCCCTTGCCGTCCGCCATATGGCAGGCCTGGCAGACATGGCGATAGACCTCGGCGCCGGATTGCATGTCGCTTTTGCGCTCGCCCCCCGCACCGGGGGAATCGGCATGGGCGGCGACCGGGAAGGCGGCAAGGCCCGCGATGAGGAGCGCGCGCAGGATAAAGCTGTTCATGATCAGGCCTCCTGCGCCCGCTTGTGAAGTCTTGTTATCGCATCGAGAGAGGACAGGAGCGCCCCCTCCTGCCAACAGCCGAGGTACGAGGCATGCTCGCCGGCCAGCACGATGCGACCGTCCATTTCCGTCAGCGTGCGGTAATGCTGCTTGCGGCTCTCCTCGCTCCAGATGGCGCAGCAACCCAGCGACCAGGGAATGCGGCTCCAGGCCACGGCGACGCCGTTGCTGAACTCCTTGCGATATTGCGGATGCAGAACCGAGCCCTGCGCCAGGCCGGTCTCGATGCGTTCGGCGGGCGACATGCCTGCGATGTCCAGGCCGGCCATGTTCTTCGTATAGGCGCCAAGCAGTACGCCCGGCCCGGATGAATGATAGCCGTAGCTGGGATAGGAAACTTGTGAAATCTCCCCGCTGGTAAAACTGATGCCGCCATAGATGTCGTCGTCCTGCTCCCAGAACCGGCGCTTGAACTCCAGACCCATCTTGATGTGCGAGGTATAGGGAACGGCGCCGATCGCGGCCTTCATGGCGGGGGCGACCTGAACGTCGATCTGGCTCAGCACCGAGAGCGGGATGGTGCAGACGCACCAATCGGCGGTTTCCTCCGAGACCTTGCCGCTGGCGGTATGCTCCCATGTTACGCGCACGCCCTGCTGGTCCTGGGCGATGCGGGTGACGCGCGCGTGCATGGTGATCAGGTCCGCGACCTGTTTCGCGAATCCCTTGCCGATCATGTCCACGCCGCCGACCGGCTGGAACATCGTCGTCTGCATCTCATAATTCATGAAAAAGGCCAGAGACTGCCACATGCCCGGCTTGAACAGATCGTGCCGGTCAAGCAGTTGCGAGGGCACAGGCGCGCCGTCGGGTCCGCCCCCGGGACGCCTTTCCCATCCCCGGCGCGTCGAGGTATGCACGCTGCTTGTGTAGCGAAGGTTCTCGTCCAGCAGGCCCCAGCCCCGCATCGCCTCTTTCAGCTGCGCACGATCGTCCTGTGTCAGTTCCTGATCAAGCGTGTGCCCATCGATCGATTTCGCCAGAAGCTCGGCGACGACACCGGTGAAGTCGCACGCGACATCGCGATAGCGCATCGGCTTGCCGCCGAAAGCCTCGGCGCTGTGAACGAACGCATTATAATTGAGCTGAATGAACGGCTCCAGCGGGACGCCGAACTGTTTGCAATAATGAAGCAGGGCGCGATGGTGATAGGGAATGCGCCACGGGCCCGGATTGATGTAATTCCCTGGCGAAAAGCCCACTTTCTGAACAGGCGTGCCCATTTCCACCACACGGTCGCCGCCGCGCAACGTCCAGTTCCGGCCGCCTGGGCGGTCCTGGTATTCCAGGATGCGAACGGAATATCCCGCCTTGCGCAATTCGTAGGCGGCGAGCATTCCCGCCAGGCCGGCGCCCAGTACAAGCACTTTCGACCCCTTGCGCGCCCCGGACAGCACCGGCGGCCCCGAAAATCGTGAATCGGCTGCGTGACCCATGACCGTCATCGCCTGATAGAGGGCCGCGGTTCCCCCCGCGAGACCAAGCGCGGTCAGAAGCTGGCGTCGGGTCTGTGAAGCCATGAGGCTGGGGTTCCTTGTCCGAAAAAATGTGTCCCGCCCTGCAAAGATCGGGGACGGGTTTCGAAATATCCCGTCCCGGCTACCTATAATCACGACGTTTTTAACATGCAACAGAATGCGTCCCCCACGCGACATGTGTATGTTTGTGTATAAATTTATACGTATTATTTCTGATATCGAATAGGTGTTACATTCCGAAACCGAAATGTCGTAACCGTGATGCGGTCCGGCGCACGGCCCGGGGATTCGACCATAAAAGGGTGTCATATGGCGTCACGACATTCATTGCTCCTCGCAACGGCCTGCTTCTTCGGTTGCACGGGCGCAGCGCTCTCCCCTTCGGATGCGGAACCGCTACAAACGTCCACGAAGCCGGCGAAGCATGCCGCCCGGCCGAGCGGGGCGCCCGCCGCCTACCACCCGCCCGCCGACGCCAGCGAGGCCGTCATCGTGACGGGAACGCACGCGACCAACCGCCGCGCGCGCGACAGCGCCAGCCCCATCGCCGTCGTATCGGCCGCGACGCTTCGCCGTTCGGGCCAGATGAATCTGGCCGACGCGCTGACGCGTACCTATGCCTCGATCAATATATCGGCCAAGGGCAGCGATACGGCGGCGCTCACGTCCTCGATCCGTATGCGCGGGCTCAACCCGAATCAGGTCCTGGTGCTTGTGGATGGAAAGCGCCGCCATGTGACGGGCAATATCGTCCAGAACTCCGGCCCGCAGTTCGGCGCGACACCGGTCGATTTGAACATGATCCCCGCCAACATGATCGACCACGTCGAAGTGCTGGAAGACGGGGCCGCCGCGATGTACGGCTCCGACGCCATCGCCGGCGTGGTGAACATCATCACGAAGAAGCAGGACCACGGGCTGAACGTCAGCGCCCAGACGGGCGCCAACGCCTATAACGGCGATGGCTGGCAGTATCAGGTCAATGCCGATGGCGGCCTCAAGCTCGGCAACGACGGCTATGTCCACCTCAGCGGGCAGGTCTATCACACCGACCATTTCGTGGCCGGGGCAAAGGACCACCGCCTGCTGGGCTACTGGCCCACGGGCGCCAACACCAACGGCTATTATGCCGGCGTGGTGAGAAACGCCATGCCCGTGCCCACCGATTCCAACAAGATCATGAGCACGCCCGAGGAAACGCGCGAGAATCTCGGCATCGATTTCGGCAAGCCCATCGCCGAGAAGGTCGATTTCTACGGCCAGATCACCTATGCGCACCGCCACGCCGAGGCCATCCAGAACTATCGCATCCCGACTATTGCGCCTTCGCTGTACCCGTGGGGGTTCTCGCCCCTCGAAACCATCGAGGAAAACGACTATGCCGCCCTTCTTGGCGTCAAGGGGCATGATTTCTTCGGGTTCGACTGGGATCTGAGCACGGTCTACGGCGCGGACGAGGATATTGTCGGCAACAAGCATACCGCCAACACGGGAATGCTCGGCGCGACGTGCAATAACGGCAATGTCGCGAACGTTTCCACCGAGGGTTGCGGCTGGTCGCCCACGACGGTCCGGTCACTGAGCTATCGCAATGCCCAGTGGACCAACAACCTGGATTTCCGCCGCCGTATCAACATCTTCAATACGGTGCCGATGGTGCTGGCCTTCGGCGGCGAACACCGGCTTGAAACCTACGAGATCGTGGCGGGCAGCCCGCCCTCCTATCAGGTTGGCGGCACGCAGGGCTACGCGGGCCTCGGCCCCCAAAGCGCGGGCTCGTGGAGCCGCGACATCTGGGCCGCCTATATCGATGGTGACTTCCACCCGGTAAAGCGCTGGGACCTCGATTTTGCAGGCCGTTTCGAGCATTACACCGATGTCGGCAACGCCGAGAACGGCAAGGTGTCGACCCGCGTGGACATCACTTCGCGCATCGCTGTCCGCGGCACGATCAGCACGGGGTTCCGCGCACCCACCATGGCCGAGCAGCACTACAGCACCATGAGCGTGAGCCCCACCAGCGCCTCGGGACTGCTGCCCGTCAGCTCCTCCGCGGCCCAATCGCTGGGCGCCAGCCCGCTTCAGCCCGAACGCGCGGTCAGCGCCAGCGGCGGGCTGGTGGTCGAGCCGGTCAGCGGCTTCCACGTCGAGGCGGACGCCTATCAGATCAACCTGCGCAATCGCATCGGCCAGGGTGGCGTCACGAAAGGGGCCGCGGCCGTCAGCGCCATTCAGGCAATGGGCTATGCCCTGCCCGTCAACTCGTTCGATATCGCCAACGTATCGACCTACTATTTCGCCAATGGCGCCAGCACGCGGACGCAGGGCCTGGACATCAAGGCGGACTACACGTTCCACCTGCATCGCTACGGCAATCTGGCCTTGAGCATGGCGCTCGATCTCAACCGCACGCGGCTGCATCACAACGGCCTGTCCCAGACCGGCACGCCGCTGCTGAACGAACAGACGATCGGCTATCTGACCACCGCCTATCCACGCAGCAAGATCATCCTGAACCTCTATTATACCGTCGGCAACTGGGACGTGAACCTCCGCCAGACCCGCTACGGCGAGACGACGGACATGATGACCTATCAGGACTGGACCAACGGCGCGCTGCAGTGCCCGGCGGGCGGCGCCCTGCGCTATTCCAACTCCTGCTTCGCGCAGTTCAAGAACACCCCGCGCTGGCTGACCGACCTGGAAATCGGTTATCGTCTTGACAACCACTGGCATTTTGCGGTCGGCGGCAACAATCTGTTCAATATTCGCCCGCGCCGCCTGCCCGAGGAACTCAGCTCCTACGGCGCCGCCGTCTACGACCAGAACGCGGCGCAGGTACCGATCAACGGCGGCTATTATTACGGCCGAATCAACGCGACCTTCTGATGCCGACAGAAGGCAGGGGCGTTGCCCTTGACCCACCAAAGGGCCAAGCCCTTTGGAGACCCAGGACTTTATAAACGAATGGGATGCAAGGGCCGAGGCCCTTGCCGGGTTCGGGCGGAGCCCGACCTTCCCTTTTCCCGTAGCCTTCAAAAGGCGAACCGTTTGTCCGAACGGCCGGCGGCTGATACGGTGGCGCGAGCCGTCTGCCGAGGATACATGCTGCTGATCCGCCCCCTGGTACCCGCCGATTTCGATGCGGTCTGGCCGATCCTGCGCGATGTCGTGCGTGCGCGGGAGACTTATGCGCTGGACCCCGAGATGGATCGCGGCGCGGGATGGCGCATATGGGCCGAGGCGCCACGCGCGACGTTCGTGGCCGAACGCGACGGGGTGCTGCTGGGCAGCTATTACATCAAGGCCAATGCCGCCGGGCCGGGCGATCATGTGTGCAATTGCGGCTATATCGTCGCCCCTGCCGCGCGAGGCCAGGGAGTGGCGGGGGCGTTGTGCGCACATTCGCTGCGCATGGGGCGCGAAATGGGGTTCGCCGCCATGCAGTTCAATTCGGTCGTGGCCACCAATGTCGTCGCGATCCGTCTGTGGCAGAAGCACGGCTTCGCCATTGTGGGCACGCTGCCCGGCGCCTATCGCCATGCCACGCTGGGCGTGGTGGATTGCCACGTCATGTACCGCAGGCTGGACGCGGCATAGGCTACGGCCAGGGCGCGCCGCGCCCGGTGCCGGCAGGAGGGACGCGCGCCATGCCCACGAAACTGATCGCCGTGCTGATCGCGGTCAGCGAGGATCGTCCGATGGTCCTGACGCTGGAGGGGGGGCGGGTGCTGCCCTCCGGCCCGCTGGAGGCCGGACATCGGTCGTTGCAGACCGGCCTGCGGCTATGGGTCGAGCGGCAGACCGGGCATGCGCTGGGCCACGTCGAACAGCTTTATACCTTTGCCGACGCACCGGACACCGATGCCACCGACGAACGCAGCGTGCTGATTTCCTACCTGGCGCTGACTCGCATCCATAGCGGGGAGCATGGCTGGCGCAACTGGTACGACTATTTCCCGTGGGAGGACCAGACCACCCCGGACGGCCGCGCCCTGGTCGCGCGGATCGCCGCGCAACTGGGGGACTGGGCCCGCGCCGCGCCGCCCGCCCTGGGCGCCGCCCGCCACCAGCGCATTGCCCTGACCTTCGGTCTGGAAGGGCTGGGCTGGGACGACGAACTGGTGCTGCAACGCTATGAATTGCTGTGGGAGGCCGGACTGGTTCCGGAGTCGTCGCCTCCCGCGGGCGCGACCGTGCGGGGCCAGGACATGGCGGGCGACGGGCGACGCATCCTGGCCACCGCCATGGCGCGGCTGCGCGCCAAGATCCGTTATCGCCCCGTGATCTTCGAACTGATGCCCGACAGCTTCACGCTGCTGCAGCTGCAACGCACGGTCGAGGCGGTGGCCGGGCAGGCCATGCACAAGCAGAATTTCCGCCGTCTGATCACCCAGCAGGACCTGGTGGAGGAAACGGCGGACCTCGCCCCCGACACCCGCGGCCGCCCCGCCCGCCTGTTCCGTTTCCGGCGCGAAGTGATCGGGGCGCGGCGGATCGCCGGATCCAAACTCCCGCTCACGCGCCCCGTTTGATATCCGTCCGCCCGAATGAACGGCCCCCTTCCATTCCGAACGGGCGGCCTGGTCACAAGGCTGTCATGTCGATCCCTCTTGACGCGGCGGGCGGGCGGGCCAATCACAGGGGTGAACTGATGCGATCGAATTATACTCATAACGAGCATAATTCGATCAAGGGAGCCGAACATGTCCGAGACCCTTACCGCCCCGCCCCGCCTCGAGGCCCTCTACGACCGCGTCGCCCGGGTCGTCCCCCGGATGGAGTGGGAGATGTTCGCCGACGATATCGCGGCCATTCTCGACCTCAAGCGCCGGCATCGGGCGGTGATCCTGGCGCATAATTACCAGACGCCGGAAATCTTCCACTGCGTCGCCGACATCCGGGGCGACAGCCTGGCCCTGGCGCGCGACGCCCAGGGGCTGGACGCCGACGTGATCGTGATGGCCGGCGTGCATTTCATGGCCGAGACCGCCAAGATGATGAACCCGGACAAGACGGTGCTGATCCCCTCCTTGCAGGCCGGATGCTCGCTGGCGGATTCGATCACCGCAGCGGACGTGCGGGCGCTGAAGCGCGCGCATCCGGGCGTGCCGGTCGTCACCTATGTCAACAGCACGGCCGACGTGAAGGCCGAGAGCGACATCTGCTGCACCTCGGCCAATGCGCGGCACATCGTCGAGAGCCTGGGCGTGCCCCGCGTCATCATGATCCCCGACGAATTCCTGGCGCAGAACGTCCAGCGGGACACCGGGGTGGAGATCATCACCTGGGCCGGACATTGCGAGGTGCACGAGCGTTTCACCCCGCAGGAAATCCGCGACTGGCGCCGCGACAATCCCGGCGTCGCCGTCCTGGCTCATCCGGAATGCCCGCCCGGCGTCGTGGCCGAGGCCGATTTTTCCGGGTCCACCGCCGCGATGTCGGATTTCGTGGCGCGCGGCGCGCACGACAGGGTCCTGCTGGTGACCGAATGTTCCATGAGCGACAATCTGGCGGCCGCCCACCCCGCCATCGATTTCGTGCGGCCGTGCAATCTGTGCCCGCACATGAAGCGCATCACCCTGCCCGCCATCCGCCACGCGCTGGAAAGCCTGACGCACGAGGTCACAATCCCCGACCATCTGCTGGCGGGCGGGCGCCGCGCGGTGGAACGGATGCTGGCGGCATGACCGACCTTGCCGCCCTTGCCGGGCGACCGGTCATTGCCGGGGCCGGCCTGGCCGGCCTGGCGACCGCCCTGCTGATGGACCGGCCGTGCGTGGTGCTGTCGCCGGCGCCGCTGGCCGCCGATACCGCCAGCGCCCTGGCGCAAGGCGGCATCGCCGCCGCGATCGGCCCGGACGACACGCCCGCCCTGCACGCGCACGATACGCTGGCGGCGGGTGCCGGGCTGTGCGACCCGGCGGCGGTGGACGCCATCACGCGGGCAGGGCCGGACGCCATCGCGGCGCTGGCCGGGCTGGGGGTGGTGTTCGACCGCCGGCCCGACGGCATGCCCGATCTGCATCTGGAAGCCGCCCATTCCCGTCCGCGCATCGCCCATGCCAATGGCGACGGCACGGGGGCCGAGATCATGCGCGCGCTGGTCGCCCGCGTCCACGCGACGCCGCGCATCGCCGTGCTGGATAATGCCACTCTGCGCCGGGTGGTCGTCGCGGACGGTCGCGTGGCCGGCGTGCGGGCCACGCGTGCCGGGCGGGCGGCGACGATCCCGACCGCCGCCTGCGTGATCGCGACCGGCGGGGTCGGCGCGCTGTTTCCCACCACCACCAGCCCGCCCGGCGGGCTGGGGTCCGGCCTGGCCTGCGCCGCGCGCGCCGGCGCGACCCTGCGCGACATGGAATTCGTGCAGTTCCATCCGACGGCCCTGGATTCGACGGGGCCGCATGCCGGCCACGCGCCGCGCGCGCTGGTCAGCGAGGCGGTGCGCGGCGCCGGCGCGCTGCTGATCGACGAGACCGGCGCCCGCTTCACGGACGAACTGGCCCCGCGCGATGTCGTGGCACGGGCAATCCAGGCGCATCTGGCGGCCGGGCACCGTGTCCTGCTGGACGCCCGCGCGGCGACGCACGGGCATTTCGCGCGGCATTTCCCCGGCATCGCGCGGGCCTGCCTGGCCCATGGGATCGACCCCGACCGCGACCCCATCCCGGTCCGTCCCGCCGCGCATTACCATATGGGCGGCATCGAGACCGACCTGCACGGCCGGACGTCGGTGCCGGGCCTGTGGGCCTGCGGCGAGGCCGCATCCACCGGCCTGCACGGCGCCAACCGCCTGGCCAGCAATTCGCTGCTGGAAGCCTTCGTCTGCGGCGGCTTCGTCGCCCGCGACCTGGACGCGACATTCCTGCCGGTCCCCAGCCCCCTGCCGGCACAGGACACCGCATGGCCACAGGCGGCGTATCTGGCGGACGTGCGCACGCTGGTGGGGCGCGCCGCCGGCATCCTGCGCGACGCCGACGGCCTGCGCCGGGCGGCCTGCGCCCTGGCCCCGCATGTCGCGCACGACGACCATGCCCTGGTCGGCGCGCTGCTGTGCCTGGCCGCGCTGGAGCGGCGCGAGAGCCGGGGCGGCCATTACCGGACCGATCATCCCGGCACGGCGCCCGCCGCCGTCGCCAGCCGCATTACCCTGGCGCGCGCATGGCCGGCCCTGGCGGCCCTTGCCGCGCCTGTTGCCCGCCTTCCTTCAGGAGCATTGATGTCATGACGCCGCTGCCCGATTTGATGCTCGAACCTCTGGTGCGCGCCGGCCTGCTGGAAGATTTCGGCTGCGGCGGCGACCTGACCACCGACGCCCTGGCCACACCAGGCCAGATCCTGCACACAGCCCTGGTCGCGCGGCAGGACGGCGTGGTGGCCGGCCTGTCGCTGGCCCGGCTGGCCTTCACGCTGATCGACCCCGCCGTGCGCTTCACCGTCGAACGCCCTGACGGCAGCGTCGTCGCGCCCGGGACATGCATCGCGCGGGTCGTCGGCCCCGCGCCGGCGCTTCTGGGCGGCGAACGGGTGGCGCTGAATTTCCTGTCGCATCTCAGCGGCATCGCCACGGCGACAGCGGAAATCGTCCGCGCCGTCGCGGGCACCCGAGCCCGCGTCTGCTGCACGCGCAAGACGCTGCCGGGGATGCGCGCGATCCAGAAATATGCGGTGCGGGCCGGGGGCGGATCGAACCACCGCTTCCGCCTGGACGATGCGATCCTGATCAAGGACAACCACATCGCCCTGGCCGGCGGCAGCGTGCGCGCGGCCCTGGACGCAGCCCGCGCCCGTGCCGGTCATCTGGTCAGCATCGAGCTGGAGGTCGATACGCTGGACCAGTTGGCCGAGGCCTTGCAGGCCGGCGGCGCGGACGTGTTCCTGCTGGACAACATGACGCCGGCCCAGTTGCGCGAGGCGGTGGCGATGGTGGCCGGACGCGCCCTGACCGAGGCCTCGGGCGGCATCACCCCCGACACCGCCGCCGCCATTGCGGCAACCGGCGTCGATATCCTGTCGCTGGGATGGCTGACGCATACGGTGCGCGCGCTGGATATCGGGCTCGATTACGACAGCCGGGGCGCGTAAGGGCCAGCGCGACAGATCGGACGTTGCCCTTTAACCGTGGCGGCCACAGAACGTCGCGCCGTAAAAAGCTGTAACTCCTCCGGTCGGGCGAGCCCGGCTGGAACGGAGTGAATGCCGGTTTCCTGCGGGTCAGAGCGTGAATTTCGCGGATACGAAAATGGTGCGCGGGTCCGCAAACTGCGCCGACTCGTAGATAGGGACGCCCCCACCCTGCACGAACGTCTCACTCTGCAGATAGCGGCGATCCAACAGGTTCCGCGCCGTCGCCTGGATAGACCAGCGCTTGTCCGGACTGGTCCAACTGGCCATTGCGTTGACATAAGTCTGCGGTGACAGGCGCGTCTGCGGATTGGCGGCCGAACTGGTGTACAGAGAAGACTGAAAGGAGACATCCGCCCCGACATAGAACGTTCCCGGCAGATGAACAGGCAAGCGATAGGTCAACGACCCCATTGTCTGAAACCGGGGCGCGTATGCGAGGGGTGCGCCCACATAGGGGCTATTATTATAGATTTGTCCGCTGGCCAGCCGCGTCCGCGATACAGTTCCCTCGAATGTGTCAAGCACCGCGTAGAGATACGAGGCCGTATAATGCAGGTCGAGATCACGGGTCAGCTTCGCGGAGGTTTCGATTTCGGCGCCGGCGGAATGTCCTTTGCCTGCATTGAAACGATGGGAAAGGCCATTCGTCGGATCTGTCGTCGTCAACTGGATGTCGTCGAACTGATTCCAGAAAAGCGCGCCGTTGAAATGAACCCGTCCAGGCAGCGGATCGGTTTTCACGCCAATTTCGTAGGTTGTCACGATTTCAGGATTATAGGCTATCGCGGCTTGCTGGCTGCCGCTGGCGGTCGGCGTCTGCGCGCGGAAATCATATCCTGCGGATTTGCCGCCTTGGGAAATGCTCACATACGCCATAAGGTTGGAGCGCGCCTGCCAGCTGAGCGACCCTTTGGGAAGAAGCTGCACCCAGCTCTGGCGGGCCGAAACCTGCCAAGCCTGATCGTTCGGGACACCCCACAGGATATATTGAAGATTGTTCGCCGGCATGGCCAGGTGTGACGGACCGGGTGCCAGATACGAAAGCGTTTCCGCGTTCGAATGGTTCTCCCAGTTGAACCGCAAGCCTGCGGTAAAGACCAGCTTTGGTGTGATGTGGTATGACGCATCGCCATACACGGCCCAGTTGCGATTCAATTGGTCGATGACGGCGTAGACCGGCATCGTCCGGATCAGGGCGGGGTTGTTTGTTCCCGTGCCTGCGGCGTTGTTGGCCCAGCGTTGGGTGAACCAGTCCTCATAGAGGAAATAGGCCCCGACGTTGAAATTCACCCTGCCGTAATCGCCGCGCAGACGCAATTCCTGCGAATACATTCTCTCTTTGTAATAAAGAGGCTGCGACGTTCGAGAATAGTAGTCACCCGTGTTATCATACACCCCCCTGTCGTCGTAACCACGGATGCCGCTGATCGAAAACAGGCTCAGGTGCGGCGACAATGTGTATCGGACATTGCTGATGAACCCGACCTCGCTGTAGTTATTCTTTGGATATAGCCGATTGTAATTGCCGTAGATATAGGGATTCAGCAGGTTGCCAACCCCCTTGTTGGTGCTTCCGTCCACCGTGCCGTCGAAGGAAAGCGTGATGTCGAGACGCTCGTTCGGCGTGAAACGCAGCTTTCCTCTGGCCTGCGTATAGTCGATGTTGTTCGTGTCCTTGCCGACCGTATAGTTGTGATCTATGCCGCCGCGCGCATGGCGGCCAAATGCAAGACTGGCATAGACCTTGTCCCGAACCAGCGCACCGCTCGCCGCAACACCGATCTGGTACTCGTTATAGGTTCCATAACCGGTCTGCGCGACAAAACGGCGCTGGTTCGTGGGCACGATCGTGTTGATGCGAACGGCGCCACCCTCGGACTGATGGCCCGTGAAAATGACCGGACCGCGATCGACTTCCATATCGGCGACATCCATGAGCTCCTGCATATTGCCCATATTCCTCGGCAGATAGACACCGTCTATGTATGTGCCGACCGACGGTTCACCCTGCGGGTCGATTTCACCGATTCCCCGGATGAAGTAATTCGTGACCGCATACCCGGGCATGTTGTTCGGAACGTACAGGTTCGGCGTCAAACGCGCGAGCTGCCTGGTGTTCTGGACACCCAGCCTCTCGAGGCGCGCCGCCGTCAACAGGCTCGCGGAGGCGGGGGTCTTCTGAAGTTCTGACGCCCGCCTCGCATTGCGAGACAGCCCCTGGACCGAGACACTCTCCACGTCCTCGGGGCGTACTCCGATACCTTCGGGCGCGCGACGAGACGTCTGGCCCGTCGCCTGCTTTCGAGACTGCGGCGCCTGCGCCGCCCCAGGTGCGCTCCGCTTGGTTCGATCGGCCTGGTGCCGTGCCGTCGCCCCACGCGCTTCACTGGCGGCAAAGACAAGAAGGGCGGCGCAGCACGTGGTCTGCCAGAGATAGCCTGCAAGGTATTCCTTGCTCGACAGGCGTCGCGGCAGTCCGGCACCATATTGAAAGTGCATTTTTTGATCTTCTCAGCGAAATGACGAAGTGGCAAAAATGTAGTTTCAGAACTCAAATATTAGCGAAGGCGCGATGATATATTCACGCATTTTTTCGAATTTAATGTTGAGTAATATAAACTTTATTCATTATAGTTATTCACATTTAATTATTTTACCTTTGAGTTTTTGTTTTGCAATCAATGGGGCGCGTCGCGGCACCTGCCTGTCGACCGGCCCGCGATCACGGCGGTGTCACCATGCTGCGTCAGGCGGGTCTGAAAGGGTGAAGTTCTTCGTTCCCCTTTTGGAGAACGCATCGCCGAATCTTTTGCCATGCAGGCACGAAAGCACCACGACAACCGCCCAGCGGTTCCGCGTTAATCGCCCGATATCTGAATATTATTGTGTATTCAGCAATTCTTTAAATGAACGTTCAGGATATCACCCGCTCCGCGGCAGCGCCGGCGGTCACTTCCACCCGGTTCCGGCCACGTTCCTTGGCGCTGTACAGCGCCTTGTCGGCGCGCGCCAACGTGTCGCCGGCCTGGCCATCGCACGCCGTTATGTCCGAAATGCCAATGCTGACGGTGAAGTCGATCGGGCGGCCCCGCACGATGGCCGGACTGGCCGCGACCATCCGGCGCAGCCTCTTGGCGAAGAGTTCCGCCTGCGCCAGGTCGGCACCGGGCAGGCAGACGGCGAATTCCTCGCCCCCCAGACGGCCGGCACAGTCGGTCACGCGCAATGTCGTGCGCAATATCTTGGCGAAGTGGCGGATTACCGCGTCACCGACCGTATGGCCGTACGTGTCGTTGATGGTCTTGAAATGATCAAGGTCGATCATCAGCACGGCGGCGCGGCTGTCGTTCTCATGGAGGCCCGCCGCATGAAGATCCCCCCGGCAGGCGGCGGCACGGCCGACGCACAGAAAGGCCTCGTCCAGTCGTTCGGTAAAGGCGCGCCGGTTGGGCAGCTGGGTCAGATGGTCGATGCACGCCAGGTCCTTCAGTTCCTGTTCCACGCGCTTGTGCTCGGTCACGTCGACCACCAGGCCGTGCCATAGGATGCCCCCGTCTTCCTGCCGGACCGGGCGGGCGTCGATCTGTCGCCAGCGCAGGCCCTGCGTAGGCAGCAGCACGCGAAACGTGCAGTGCCACGGCACCATATCGGCGGCCGAGGCCACGCGCGCGGCACGATAAAGATCGAAATCCTCAGGATGGATGCGCGCTTCCAGCGGGGCGACGGTCGTGGCCACCTGCCGGGGCAGGAGTTCGTAGATGTCCGCAATCCGCATGCTGGCATAGGGCAGGCACGCGGCGCCGTTGACGGCCTGGCGATACTGGAAGACCAGCCCGGGGATTTCGTTCGTCAGATTGGCGATCAGATCCCGGCTGTTGCGCAGTTCCTCGGCCAGCAGGCGCGTCGAGGTGATGTCGGTCGTCGTCCCCACCATCCGCAACGCTCGGCCGGCGGCATCGCGTTCGATGACGCGGCCACGGGTGAGGACCCATTTAAAGGTGCCGTCCTTGGCGCGCAGCCGGTGTTCGACTTCGTAGCTGGGGGTCCGTCCCTCGAAATGGGCGCACATGGTCGCCTGCACATAGGCCAGATCGTCGGGATGCACGCGGTCGTAGCTGTCTTCGATCCGGTTCGAGATATGGTCGAGGTCGTAGCCGAGGAGTTCAACCCAGCCGTGCGAATAGCGGATTTCCCCCGTGACGACGTTTCGGTCCCACAGGCCGGTTCCGCTGCCCACGATCGCCAGGGTCACGATATCCGCAAAATCCTGCACCTGTTCGACGCCCCCCCCGGTACGTGTCAGCGCATCATAACGACATGCGGCCGCGTCGCAACGCCACGCGCGTGGCCTCGCGCGTTGACCGCCTCCCCCGGAACTGTTGGCGTGCCGGCATGATCGAGACCCCCGCGCCCGCAGGGGCTGGAGGATTTCGAACCCTGGGGGGAGGTCGGTCTGGCAGATCTCCGGCGCGCCCCGGGCGAGAATTTGGACGGCGTACCCGAGGCCACCCGGATCATGTCCATGACTGGATGGGGCGCCTGACGCTACCCTAGATCTCCTGAATCGCCGTTCAGAGCGAACGCAGCCCGATCACGACCGAACGAGCGGAACCCCGTGCTGAACCGGTTTCTCAGGGGAGGTCTTTGTAGAGGTCTTCCATCGTATCGCGGATGTGCTGGGCGACCTGCTGTTCCACCAGGTCGGCATCGCCGCCCAGCCAGGTTTCCAGCAGCGCCTGGTGGGCGATGTGGGCGCGTTCGTAGCGGTCCTCGGAACGCAGGTGGAAACGGATATACCGGTCGGCCAGGACGTTGATCCGTTCGACGAAGGACATCGTCAGCGTACCGGCGCCGGGCTGGATCAGCGCCAGGTGGAAGGCGCGGTTGTAGGCGCCGGTGTCAGGGTCGTCATGACGTTCCGCCCGGCGCAGGCGGGTCAGCGCCATCCGGGCGGCACTGTGATCGGCGGCGGTCGCCTTGCGGCAGCCACGGGCGGCAGCAGGCGGTTCGAGCTGCAGGCGCAGGATGAACACTTCCTCGGCCTCGGCCGAGGACAGGGTGCTGACCGAGAAGCCCCGATTGGGATGGGACAGGACCAGCCCGTCCTGTTCCAGCCGGGCCAGGGCCTCGCGCAGCGGGATCTTGCTGACGCCCAGTTCGGTGGCGATCGTATCCTGGCGGATGGGATCACCGTCCGGCAGGGTGCCGCTGAGGATGCGGTCGCGGATCAGGTAATACAGCTGATCCGAGATGGTGCGGATCGTCAGCGGACGGTCGGCGATCGCGGGCAGGGGTTTGCCGATGGGCATGTGGGGGAAGCAACCTCCTGGCAGCGCGGAAAAACCAGAGCCGGCCCGTTTGCCATCGGGCCTGCCCCATTTTCGTCAAGAAAGCCGAAAATATGTTTCGGAAGCGGGTCGGCCGACGATCCGGCGCAGCGCATCCCGCGGGATACGACAGAATGGCCTGGCCCGACAGCCCCGATTACAAAACAATTCTGACCGGTCAGACAACCTGGAAACCCTGCCAGAAGACGTCCTCGCGGTCGATCCAGATTGTGTTCAGGCCGGTCGAAATCGCGCTGCCCGTGATCAGGGGCACGATCGCCGGCCGGCCGGCGAGATCGGTTTCGCAATCTATCGCACCGATGAAGCGGCTGCGGATGAAGCTGTCATGCGCGAAGCGGGCACCGGCCTGCAACGCGCCGCGACTCCACAGATGCGCAAGACGGGCGGACGTGCCGGTGCCGCAGGGGCTGCGATCGATGGCCCGGTCGCCGTAAAACACGGCGTTGCGGCCCTGCCCCGGTTCGTCGCCCGGTTCGGCCCACAGCACGTGGCTGACACCGGCGATCGTCACGTCCAGCGGATGGACGGGGTGACAGGCGGCCCGCACGGCCGCGCGCACCCGCGGGCTAAGGTCCAGGATACGCTGCGCGCCCAGTTCGTCGAGGCTGCGATAGGGGCCCTGAGGTTCGACGATAGCGTAGAAATTGCCGCCGTAGGCGACATCGACCACCATCGGGCCGAATCCGGGCACGTCGATTTCGACCCCGGTCGCCGCGACATAGGCCGGGACGTTGCGGATGGTGACCGACGTCACGCGCCCGCCGCCGGTCGTGTAGGTGACGCCGATGGTGCCGGCCGGAACCTCCAGCGTCAGGCGGCCGGGTTCACGCGGCACGATCAGCCCATGTTCCAGCGCGAAGGTGACCAGCCCGATCGTGCCATGCCCGCACATCGGCAGGCAGCCGCTGGTTTCGATGAACAGGAGGCCGGCGTCAGTGTCCGGCCGGGTGGGGGGATAGACGAACCCGCCCGACATCATGTCGTGTCCGCGCGGTTCGAAGCACAGGCCGGTGCGGATCCAGTCGAAGCGGGCCAGAAAATCCTGCCGGCGTTCGCTCATGGACGCGCCGCGCAGCAGGGGCGCGCCGCCGGCGACCAGACGGACCGGATTGCCCGCCGTATGTCCGTCGACGCAGAAGAAGGTGTGACGCATCGCGTACCCCCTGGTCCGGATGGGATGGCCCGGCCGCTGGCCGGACCGATGTGACGAGTTCAGAAGGACGACCTGTCCACGATCATGCAGCCTGCCTGCCCGCGTCAGCCACAGGGCCGGGTGGCGGCGGCGCGTTCGACCATCGCCGTGACCGCCGCCCGGCGGGCGCCGGCCAGCGGCAGGCGCGGCATGCGCACCCGTTCGCTGCCGCGTCCCATGATCTGTTCGGCCAGCTTGATCGCCTGCACCAGGTCGTGTTCGGCATCCAGATGCAGCAGCGGCATGAACCAGCGATAGATCGCCAGCGCCCGTTCCATGTCGCCCCGGGCCAGGGCATCGACCAGCGCCACTGATTCCTGGGGGAAGGCGCTGGTCAGGCCCGAGATCCAGCCCTGGGCCCCCAGCATCAGTCCTTCCAGGGCGACATCGTCCAGCCCCGCCATCAGCACGAAGCGGTCACCGAAGGCATTGATCAGGTCGGTATAGCGGCAGGTATTGGCCGAGCTTTCCTTGACCGCCACGATCGTCTGGATCGCCGCCAGCCGTTCCAGCACCGGCAGGGTGATGTTCACCCGGTAGGCGGTGGGGTTATTATACAGCATGATCGGCAAGTCGGACGCCGCCGCGACGGTGGAGAAATGGGCCTCGAGTTCCGCCTCGGTGGGGACGTAGACCATGGCGGGCAGCACCATCAGCGCATCAGCGCCGATCCGTGCGGCGTCTGCGGCAAAGCGCGCGGCACGGCCGGTCGTCAGTTCCGACACGCCAACGATAATGGGCACGCGCCGGGCCACGACCTCGCACGCCGCGCGGAGAAGGGTCCGTTTTTCCTCGGGCTCCAGCGAATTGTTCTCGCCGCAGGTGCCCATGACCACCAGGCCGTGCACCCCGTCGCGCACCAGCGCGTCCAGCACGCCCTGCGTGGCCGCGAGGTCGATCGAACCATCAGCCGCGAACTGGGTCGTCGCCGCGGGGAATACGCCTGTCCACTTCATTGTGCGCCTCGCTTGCTTTCGGTTTTGTTTCGTTTATCGTATACGTGTCGATATGGAAAGGACGAAATCATCCTGCCTTCGCCGCCCGCTGGCATGACCGACATGCCCGAATCCCTTTCGCCAGCGCCCCAGGACGCGCCCGAGACAGCGCCCCCGCCGACGCATCCCCGGACCGCCATCGTCGTGGGCGGCGGGCTGGTCGGACTGTGCTGCGCGCGGGCCCTGCGCGCAGCGGGGCTGGACGTCACGCTGGTCAGCGAACCCCGCTACACCCCGCCAGCATCCTCGGGCAATGCGGGGCATATCGCGATCGAACAGGTGATCCCGCTGGCATCGCCGGCGGCGCTGGCCTCGGCCCCCGGGCGGCTGTTCCTGCGTGGCGGAGCGCTCGATTTCGGCTGGACGCGGCCAGGGTCCTGGGTGCCGTGGCTGCGCCACTACCTGCAGGCCTGCAGTCCCGCCCGTGCCCAGGCGGGCCAGGAGGCGCTGCGGGGGCTGCTGGCCGAGGCAATGCCGGCCTGGCGGCGGATGACCGCCGAACTGGGCCGGCCCGAACTGCTGGACGAAGCCGGGCATCTGATGTTCTGGCACGATTCCCGGCGCGCCGAACCGGGCATGGCGCACTGGCTGGCCGCCGATACCGGGACCGCCACCGTCCGGCGGCTGGACGCGGACGAATTTCCCGATCTGGACGGCGTGCTGGCCCATCGCCCCTGCGGCGCCCTGAAGCTGGAGGGCACCGGGCGGGTCACCGTAAGCCCAGGCACGATGATGAACATCCTGTCCGACACGCTGTACGGGGCACAGGTGCGGCGCGTGGCCGCACGTGCGGTCAGGCTGGCGCGCGACGACGCCGGCACGGCGGTGCACCTGACGGACGGGCAGGTCCTGGTGGCCGACCGGGTGGTCATCGCCACCGGCGTCGGCACCAAGGCACTGTTGCGGACGGCGGGCCTGTCGGCGCCGGTGGTGGCCGAGCGCGGGTACCACATCGAATGGGACCATGGCGGCCTGCCTGCCCTGCCGCCGATGGTGTTCGAGGAACGATCGATGATCGTCAGCCGGTTCGGTGCCCGGTTGCGGACGTCGTCCTTTATCGAGTTCACGGCCCCCGACGCCCCGCCCGATCCCCGCAAATGGCGCTACCTCGAAGAGAATGTCCGCGATCTGGGCCTGCCGGTCGCATCGGGCTTCAGCCACTGGATGGGGTCGCGCCCGACCCTGCCGGACTATTTGCCCGCCATCGGGCCGCTGCCCGGCCTGCCGGGCGCGATCGCGGCCTATGGACACCAGCATCTGGGCCTGACGCTGGCGCCGCTGACCGCCGAACTGGTGCGCGCGCTGGCGACCGACACCGCCCCCCCGATCGCGCTGACGCCGTTCCGGCCCGAGCGGTTCAGCCGAACACGCCCTGTCCAGCCCCTACAACCCGCTTTGGCACAACCGACGCCGACATAACCGGCCCCCTCCCCCGGCACGAGGTATTCCATGCCCGCCAGTTCCTCCGCCCCATCCTCCTCCCCTGCCCTCGGCCCCAGCGTCGGCGGGGCGCACACCGATCATTTCCGCCGGTCGCTGTCGCTGCTGGACCTGACGATGATCGGCTTCGGGTCCATCTTCGGGTCGGGCTGGCTGTTCGCGGCATCGAACGTATCGGCCATCGCCGGGCCGGCCAGCGTCATATCCTGGGGGATCGGCGGGCTGGCGGTGCTGCTGCTGGGGCTGGTCTTCTGCGAACTGGGGGCCGCGCTGCCGCACGCGGGGGGCGTCGTGCGCTATCCGGCCTACAGCCATGGGCCGTTGCTGGGCTTCCTGATGGGGCTGATCACCGTCATTGCGTTCTCCAGCCTGATTTCCATCGAAATCGTGGCGGCGCGGCAATATGCCGGGGCGTGGATCCCCGGCCTGACCCGCAACGCGGCGGGTGACCCGACCTGGGCGGGCTGGGTAGTGCAACTTGCGGTGCTGGCCGGGCTGCTGCGGCTGAACCTGTCGCCGATCCGGACCTTCGCGCTGTTCAACAACATCGTCACGGTGTTCAAATTCTGCGTGCCGTTGCTGGTGATCGTCGTGCTGCTTGGCCACATGGATAGTGGCGCATTCACCCGCCACGGCTTCGCTCCCACCGGCGGAGCCGGGATCGAGGCCGCGATTTCCACCGGGGGGATCATCTTCGCCTATCTGGGCCTGACGCCGATCATCGCGGTGGCCAGCGAGGTGCGCAATCCGCAGCGCACCATCCCGCTGGCGCTGACAGCGTCGGTGCTGATGGCGACGGCAGTGTATGTTCTGCTGCAGGTCGCCTTCGTCGGCAGCGTGCCCGACCGGCTGCTGGCCGGTGGGTGGGCCGGCATCGCCCATATCCTGGCGCTGCCGTTCCATGACATCGCCATGACGGTGGGGGCGGTCTGGCTGGCGACGCTGGTGGTGGCGGACGCCATCGTATCGCCCGCCGGGACGGGCAATATCTACATGAGCGCATCGCCCCGCATCATCTATGGCTGGGCGCGCGGCGGCACCTTTCCCGCCCTGTTCGCCCGCGTCGATCGCGGCAGCGGCGTGCCCCGCCCTGCCTTGTACCTGACCTTCGTGATGGCGGTGTTCTGGACGCTGCCCTTTCCCTCCTGGCAGGCGCTGATCGGCGTCGTGTCGTCGGCCCTGATGATGAGCTACGCCTTCGCGCCCATTGCCGCCGCCGCCCTGCGCCGCACCGCGCCGGACTTGCACCGGCCGTTCCGCCTGTCGCGCATGGCCGTGATGGGGCCGCTGTCGTTCATCATCGCGTCGCTGATCGTCTACTGGTCGGGATGGCAGACCGTGTCGTGGCTGCTGACCCTGCAGCTTGTGCTGGGAATCGGCTTCCTGGTCTGGTGGGGTATCGCACGGCGGCCGGGCCATCGCGGGCAGGTGCGCCATACCGGCTGGGTGCTGGTCTATTTCGCCGGCATGGTGGTCCTGTCGGGTGTCGGCAGCTTCGGCGGCAGCGGCATCCTGCCGCATCCGCTGGACGATGCCGCCGTCGCGCTGTTCGCCCTGGCGATCTATCTGTGGGCCGAGCGCAGCGGAAGCCCGGCGTTCATGGAACAGATCGGCCGGTGAAATCCCGCCGCCGGACACAAGGCTGCGGCGATGTCCGGCGGATCGGTGCAACTTTCACGCGTGTCGAAGGTTAGGGCGAGACAGATCGTTTCTGATCATCCCTTCCGGTTACAAAATATCGTGTCATTTCATGATAAAATAAAAATATCCCGGCCGCCCTACGGGCAGGTGCCGGGCCTGCCGGCCGGCGCGACCGAACCCGATGGAGTCTATGAAGACATGATCGATGGGGCCGCCCCATGACGATTCTCGCCACCTTGCCGCTGGCGCGCATGCGCGTGACACCCAACCTGATGGCAACCCCGATCGGCACCATTCTGGTGACCTCCGAGATCGGGTCCGACACGCAGAGAATCGTGATCCGCACCCGCATGGTCATGGAACGGCAGGCGCGACCGGGCCTGCTGATGGTCCAGGACAAGTTGTCGGGCTATTTCGTGCCCGATGAGGATTGCGGCGCCTTCGTCCGCAACGCCATTGACGCGACCGACCTGCTGACGCCCATGCTGAAGGATATTCTGCCGGGCCTGCGCTACATGAACAATGCCTGCGTGCGCGGCGACGTATGGCACCTGAGCGACGAATCCGGCACCCTGTTCACCGGCGTCGCCGTGGGGTCGGCCCCGCTGGAAACCGCGGTCTCGGGCTATGCCCGGATCATCGACGGGCGCATCGGCGAAATCGTGGCCGCCCGCCGCCTGACCTATCTGGGCCGGTTGGACCTGACGGTGGCGCCCGCCACGCCAACCCTGGCCTGACTGTCCCAAGGCGCGGCCCCGAACCCGCCAAAGAACCCCGCCCTGGGAAACCCTGTCGTTTCATCCATGATCGGGTCCAGGGCCTCAGGCCCTGGTGGGGCATGGGGCAAAACCCCATGAAAAAGGGCGCCGGCCCTGATGGTTCCGGCGCCCCGATCGGTGATCCGCGGGGGGATCAGACCG
>NZ_JABEQF010000023.1 GCF_014174355.1 Gluconacetobacter azotocaptans | reverse complement strand
AGGCGGCCGAGGCCGCCGAACGCGCGCGGGCGGCGGCGCGGCGGGCGCTGGACCGGGTGGAGGCCCATATCGCGCTGGGGCGGCTGGAGCGCGAACGCCACGACGAGGCCACCCGCCTGGACAGGCTGGAGCATGCCGAGGCCGAGGTGGCGCGCGCCGGCCTGCGCCTGGCCGCCTGCACCATGGATGACGCCCGCATGGCCGCGATCCGCCAGGCCGAGCGCGCGGTCCAGACCGCCCGCGCCGCCAGCCGCGCCCAGGCCACCGTGCTGAACGTGGTGCTGGAAGACGGGGCCGAGGGCCGGCTGGTTCTGGACGGCCGGGTGCTGCAAACGGGGTCTGTTGATCTCACCGACAGCGCCACCCTGCGCATCGACGGCGTCGGCACCATCCGGATCGAACCGGCCAGCGGCGATCGGGCGCGCCTGCGCGCCGAACTGACGGCGGCGGAGGACGCGCTGCGCCGGATGCTGAACCAGGCCGGATGCGCCGATCCGGATGCGGCCGAAACCGCCCTGGCCCAGCGGCGCCAGGCGGACCTGGCGCTGAACGCCGCCCGATCCGTGCTGAGCCATCTGCTGCCGGGGACACAGGACGTGGCGGCCGCGATGGCCGAGGCACGGCGGCGCGTGGCGGCACTGGACGAACGGATCGCGCGTCAGGCGGCGTCCCTGGCGCACGGGCCGAACCCGGCGGACGCAGCCGGGGGAGAGCCGGGCGTCGATGTCGCGGCCACGCACGATGCGGCGCTGCGGGCGATGCAGGCCGCCGACGCCCGGGCCGCCGACGCCCGGCAGGCCCTTTTCGCCCCGGACGAGACGCTGCGTCAGGCCGCCGCCGACCTTGCGGGGGTGCGGGCCGAGGAACAGTCCGCGCGCGAGGCCGCCGCGCGGCTGGTCCGCGACATGGCGGCAGCCCGCACGGCCGAAGCCGACGACGTGCTGTCCGCCCGCCAGGAAACCGCGCGCGCCGCGCTGGCCCAGGCCGGGCAGGCCGTGCAGCGGGCCGAGGCCGCGCGGCCCGAGGGGACCGAGGCCCTGGCGGATGCCGCCATCCGGCGGCAGGAACGCCTTATTCAGGACGGCCAGGCCCGGCTGGGCACCTTGCGGCAGGATATGGCGGCGCTGGAGGCGCGGATCCGTGCGGCCGAAGGCGACGGCCTGGACGAACGGATCGCCGGCCAGGAGCGACTGCGCGAGTCCTGCGCCGCCGAATGCGCGGTCTGCACGCGCGAGGTCAAAATCCTGCACTGCCTGCGCGATACCCTCACGGCGGCGGAACGCGCGGCGACCGAACGGTACCTGGCCCCGCTGTGCCGGGCGATCCAGCCGGCGCTGGCGGCGCTGTTTCCTCGCGCCGGGGTGACGATGGAGGCCGATTTCAGCGTGTCCCGCCTGACGCGGCGCATGGACGAACCGTTCGACACCCTGTCGGATGGCACGCGCGAGCAGATCGCGGTGCTGGTGCGGCTGGGCCTGGCCGACCTGCTGCGGGCCAGGGGCCGGCCGGCGATGCTGGTGCTGGACGACGCGCTGACCTATTCCGACGCCGGGCGGCTGGAACGGCTGTTCGACATCCTGACCGATGCGGCCGACAGGATGCAGATCCTGGTCCTGACCTGCCGGGCCGAGCTGTTCACCGGCCTGGGCGCCCGGCCCCTGACGGTCGAGGCGGTGGACAAGGTTCAATAGAATATTGTTTTAAAACAATATATTGACCCCGAAAGACGGTGGACGACGTATCCCGGTCACGTGCGATTTGTAATTAATCTTCCTTTCGGGGTCGGGTAATAAAAATGTTATACGGATCTGCCCGAAACCGGCGCCGCGGCAGAGTTCGTGTCACAAAATCCGAAATGGACCGCGTGCAGACGTGATGACAACCGGTTGGCCCCTCGGCCGTCATCCGGAGAACGAGAGATAGTTGGAGCTTGATGATTCAAGGTGTGTATGGGACGGCCCTTCTGCTGTCCGTGTCTTGTGTGTTGGCCGCCGGCTCCGTCCATGCGCAGTCCGTCCCGGCGACCACCGGCGGAAAGCGGATCGGGGGGTATTCCGGCCGCGTGCCCGGGCGGGTCGTGACGCCGGCCCCTGCCCCGCCGGCCCCCAGCCCCGCGACCGGCACCGATCATTACGTTCCGCCGCCCACCTTGGGCGGCTATTTCCCCGACAGCTATCAAAGCTGGATTCGCGGCAGCACCATGACGGGGGACTGGGGCGGGCTGCGTACCCATCTGGAAAACCGGGGCGTGCATCTTCAGGGCCATTACCTGGGAGAAGGGTCCGGGAACCCGGTGGGCGGCAACTATGCCGCCGTGCGCTACGCCCATGAATTCGGCCTGGGCGCGGACATCGATTTCGCCCGGCTGATCCACCACGACATCGGCACGCTGCATATTCTGCTGACCGAACGCGCGGGCCTCAGCCTTGCCGCCGCCCCGCTGGGCGGCGCGGTGGATTCGGTGCAGCAGATCTTCGGTTCGGGCGAAACGGTGCGCCTGACGCGCCTGTCGCTGGAAAAGAACTTCAACCGCTACGTGTCCATGGAAGCCGGCTGGATCAACACCGAAAACGATTTCGGCCAGTCGACCCAGCACTGGGGCATGTCGATCTATTGCCAGTTCCAGACCAACGCCATCTGCGGCATGCCGCAGGGCCTGGCGATGAACGGGGGCTATGGCTGGTACCCGACGGCCCATCCCGGCGCGTGGCTGAAACTGTATCCGGCCGGAAACGACCATTACCTGATCTCGGCGGGTATCTACAACGTCGATAACACCATCTCGAACACGCATAACGGCTTCAAGCTGGGCCTGAACAACACGACGGGCGTCTATCTGCCGTTTCAGCTCGGCTGGCATCACGGCAACGATTTCACCGGCGAGATGGAAGGCAATATCCGGGTGGGCGGCTACTGGGATACGTCCGAGGTCGCGATCGTCTCGTCCAGGACCGGGGCCTATCAGCCGCCCGGCGTGGCCCTGATCGACCTGCCAAACAACCAGATCCGCGGCCGGTTCGGCGGATGGGTCGAAGCCGACCAGATGATCCAGCGCGACCATTCCGGCAGCGGACGCGGCACGATCATTTTCGGCTCGTTCATCTGGGGCGATCCCCGCACCGCGCTCACGCCGTATTTCGCGACCTGGGGCATCATCCGCAAGGGCACGCTGGCCAACCGGCCCAACGACACCATCAGCTTCGGCGGCAAGATGGCCGTACTGAACCCGAAGCTGGGGGAATATGCCGCGACCCTGCAGCAGGCGGGCCAGAAGGCCCTGCGCCCCTCGAACGAACCGGGAATCGAACTGAACTATGGCTGGCGGCCGACGCCCTGGGCGACCCTGCGGCCGGGCCTGCAATATCTGTGGCACCCGGGCGGCACCAACCGCTACCGCAACGCCCTGATCATCGACATGGAAACCGGCCTGACGTTCTGATCCCCTACGGGGCGCCCACGGGGGCGCGCCCAAATGCATTGACGGCGGGGCCGCCTGGGGGAAACATGCGCCCCATGTCACGACTGGATCATACAAGACCCTTCCTGCCGGTCCGCATCGCGGTGTTGACCGTCTCGGACACCCGCGTGTTGGCGACCGACACGTCGGGCGCCATTCTGGCCGAACGGCTGGCGGCCGCCGGCCACCATCTGGCCGACCGCATCATCGAACCGGACGATGCCGATCGTATCGCGGCACGCCTGGCGGGCTGGATCGCCGACCCGGACGTCGACGTGGTGATTTCCACCGGCGGCACCGGCGTCACCGGCCGCGACGTGACGCCCGAGGCGTTCGACCGCGTGATCGAAAAGCGGATCGAAGGCTTCGGCGAACTGTTCCGCATGCTGTCCTACCAGAAGATCGGCACCTCGACGATCCAGTCGCGGGCGCTGGCGGGTGTCGCCAACGGCACCTATCTGTTCGCGCTGCCCGGCTCGTCCGGCGCGGTGAAGGACGGATGGGACGACATCCTGGTGTGGCAACTGGACAGCCGGCACATGCCTTGCAACTTCGTGGAACTGATGCCGCGCCTGCGCGAGCATCTGGACCCCACCCACGACTGAACGGAACACGGGGATCATGAGCATGAAGAAACTGCTGCTGCTGGCCGGCGACTATGTCGAGGACTACGAAATCATGGTGCCCTACCAGGCGCTGTCGATGCTGGGGTACCAGGTCGATGCGGTCTGCCCGGGCAAGATCGCGGGGGAGTACGTCCTGACCGCCATCCATGATTTCGAGGGCGCGCAGACCTATAGCGAGAAGCCGGGACACCGCTTCGCCCTGACGGCCGATTTCGCCACGGTGCACGAGGCGGACTATGCGGGCCTGATCATCCCCGGCGGCCGCGCGCCGGAATACCTGCGCCTGGATGCGCGGGTCATCGCCCTGGTGCGCGCCTTCGCCGACCGGCCGATCGCCGCGGTCTGCCATGGCGGGCAGCTTCTGGCCGCCGCCCGGATCATCGAGGGGCGCACCGTTTCCGCCTATCCGGCCTGCCGGCCGGAGATCGAGCTTGCCGGTGGGATCTATGCCGACATCGCCGTGGACGATGCGGTGACGGACGGCCTTCTGGTCACGGCGCCCGCCTGGCCCGCCCATCCGCGCTGGCTGGCCCAGTTCATCGCAGCACTGGGCGCCCACGTGTCGATCTGAGACAAGGTGCGCCCTGAGCCAGGCCGCACGTCCGGGCCGGTGCGACATTGGCATCCGCGGACAGGTGTGCATCATGAAGGACCGGGCGTCCGGCGGGTGCGCCAAGCACCCGCCCGCGCCTGTTGTCATGGGGAGTTTTCCGTTTTGCGCACCACCCGTCATATCGTTGCCCGCGCCGCGCTGGCTGTCGTGATCGCATCCGGCGGCGTCGCCGCCCTGGCCGTTCCGCAGGCGGCGGTATTCGCCGCCGCCCCGCCGTCGCCCACGACGCCGCTGAAGCTGAAGTCGCTGTCGATCGTCGGCAACCAGCAGGTCGCGACCGCCGATATCCTGGCCGCCGTGCCGTTCCACGAGGGCGACACCGTTACCCGGAACCAGATCGACGCCGGCGCCCAGGATGTCATGGCGGTCTACCAGAAGAAGAATGTCGGCCTGAAGTTCGGCGAGAAGCTGAAATTCCTGGGCAACGCCGTCCAGGTCCAGTGGGTGATCGAGGAACAGGCCCCGCAGGCGGCGGCCCCGGCAGCGGCGCTGGTGGTCGACAAGGTGGTGTTCCAGGGAAACAAGGCCATCTCGGCCGCCGACCTGACGGCGGCGACCAAGCTGCGTCCGGGTGCGCCGGTGGACGAGGCCGCGGTCATAGCCGACCAGAAGGCCGTTCAGGCGCTGTACCAGAAGAAGAATGTCGGCGTCGCGATCCAGGTCGTGCCGACCCAGCCGAACAACGACAACCATGTCGTCCTGACCTATCAGATCACCGAGAAATCGAGCGACTGATCCGCACGGCCCTGGCGGCGCGGACCCCGCGCTGCCATTCGGCAGATACCTTCCTTTTGAAAACTGATTTACCAGCCTGCCGAACGCAAAAAGCCGGCCTGGTTGTGGTCCAAGGCGGACGATGACAGGAGAGACGGTCACGTGGGCAAGGCGCCGAAGCTGATCCAGTCCATTGAACGCTCGGCGGCGATCCTGGAGATCATTGCACAAGAGGGCGGGAGCGCACGGCTGCAGCACATCGCCGCCCTCTCGGGCCTCGAAAAAACGACGGTCCACAACATCCTTCAGACGCTCGACCATCTGGGATATGTGCAGCGTCGCCAGGGTGACATGCGATATCACCTTGGCGGCCGGATCCTGAACCTCGCACGCGTCGCGGGGGATGACAATGCGCTGCGCACGCGCATGCGCCCCGCGCTGGAAGCCATTGCCCATGAAAGTGGCGCAACCGTCTTCCTGGCCGTACCCAGCGGCGATGAGGCCGCTTATCTCGACATCGTGGACGCCGGCGGCCGGGATTCCGCCGCATCATGCATGTATTGCCGCGAGAAACTGGAGGGATCCGCCGTAGGGCTGGTATTCCTCGCTTTCGTCCCCGGCCTGGGCAAACGGGTGCTGGCCATGCGTGCCGATGCGCTCGATGACGATATTCTGACCCGTATCGAGGACGTCCGGATCAACGGCTACGCGCTCGACATCGAGGCCTATCGTCCGGGCTGGAACTGCGTGGCCATACCATGGCGGGAGAACGGCGAAGTGCGGGCCAGCATCAGCCTGACCGGGCCGGCGGCCGCCCTTCCCCGTCACCGGCTGATCCGCCTGGGCTGGATGATGATGAAACATGTCGAACGCGCCGCTGTTCAACATTGTTGAATAAATACCGATTTCATTGTTTTGCGCATTCCCTCGTCCGTCCCGGAAGATAGGGTGCGGCTTTTCGGTGAACGACGAAGGTCAATCGTATGCTGCTCTCCTCCGCAACCGCCATGCTTGCCGCCGCCCGGGCGGAAGCCGAAAAGCTGGGCGTCACCGTCTGCGTCTCCATCGTGGACGCCGCGGCCTGGCCCATGGCTTTCATCCGCATGGAAGGCACCATCCTGGGCGCGATCGATGTCAGCAACAAGAAAGCGCGGACAGCAGCCGTCTTCCAGATGGACAGCGCCGATTTCGCCCTGATTGCCTGCCCGGGCGGCGGGGCGTATTCACTGGAAAACACCAACGGCGGCCTGACCAGCTTCGGTGGCGGCATCGCGCTGAAGGCGAAGGACGGCACGCTGCTCGGCGCAATCGGCGTGTCGGGCGCCAGCACGGAAGACGACATCGCCATTGCGCAAGCCGCCGCCAACGCCCTGACCGCCTGATCCCCCCCTTCCGCCGGACTTCCCATGACAATAGAACCCACGCTACCCGAAACCAGTGTCGCGCCGGTCGCGCCTCCTCACGGGAAGACGGCTGCCCTGCTCACCCTCACGTTCGGCACATTCGTTGTCGGGACAGGGGAGTTCGCCATCATGGGCATGCTTCCCGAATTCGCGGCGTCCCTGCATCTTCCGCCTGCCGACGCGGGCTACGCGATCACGGCCTATGCGCTGGGGGTCGTGGTGGGCGCGCCGCTCATCACCATTCTGGGCGCGCGCCTGTCACGCCGCGAACTCCTTCTCACCCTGCTTCTTCTGTTCTGCTTCGGGAACCTCCTGAGCATCGCGATGCCCACGGCCGGGCTGATCGAGGCCGCGCGCTTCATCACCGGTCTGCCCCATGGCGCCCTGTTCGGCATTTCGGCCCTCGTCGCGGCCTCCATGGTGGAACGTTCACGGCGCGGCTGGGCCGTGGGGCGGGTCCTTTCGGGCATTGCGATCTCCACCCTCGTCGGCGCGCCGTTCTCGACCTTTGCGGCCGATCATCTTGGGTGGCGTGTCGCCTATCTGATCATCGGCGTGTTCGGCTTCATCACCTTTCTCGGCGTCTGGCGCTACATCCCCGCCGATCGCCCCAACCGCACCAACTCGCCGCTCAGGGAAGTCAGGGCGCTTGGAAACACGCAGGTGCTGCTGACGCTGCTGACCGCCGCCATCGGCTTTGGCGGCATGTTCGCCATCTATACCTACCTCACCAGTGTTCTTCAGAACGTCACGCATGTCCCGGAATGGGAGGTCATGCTCTATATGGTCGTCTGGGGTCTGGGGATGCTCGCCGGCACGAATATCGGCGCGTGGCTGGTGGACCGCAACCTCGATCTGGCCGCAGTCCTGGCCCTTGCAGGCAGCGCCGTCGCCATGCTGGTCTTCCCCGCCATGCTGCACAACGGCATCGGTCTGATGCTCGACGTCTTTCTGGTTCCGGCCTTCGTCAACGCGCTCGGCCCGGCCCTGCAAACACGGCTGATGGATTTTGCGGGCGACGCGCAGACGCTTGCCGCTTCGCTCAACCATTCCGCGTTCAACATCGCAAACGCCCTTGGCGCCTTTCTGGGCAGCGTTCTTCTGGCCCGGCAGTTCGGGTACGGCGCGCTGGGAACGGGGGGCGCGATCCTGTCCGCAACGGGCCTGCTGGTCTACCTCGTCGCCGTGGTGCTTCTGAAGCGGAGCGGCGTGGTGGAGGTCCGGGAACCTATTACCTGACCCCGGATTACCTGACCCTGGGGCGACTCAGCCTTCCAGCCCGGCCGGACGCGGCCCCCCGGTCGCCCAGTCCAGCAACTGCACGGTATGCACGAACGGGATGCCGACCTCACCGGCAAGCTGCGTCATGCAGCCGATATTGCCGCTGGCCGCCACCTGCGCGCCGACCGCGCGGATGGCAGCCACCTTGCGCTGCTTCAGTTCGCCGGCGATGGCGGGTTGCAGCAGATTGTAGGTCCCCGCCGAGCCACAGCACATATAGCCGTCCGGGATGTCCAGCACCGTGAAGCCCGCCGCCGCCAGCAGGGCGCGGGGCTGGCGGGTGATGCGCTGGCCGTGCTGCATCGAACAGGCGGCGTGGTAGGCGACGCGCAGGCCGGTGGGAACCACCGGGGGCAGCAGGCCGATCCGCTCCATCAGTTCGCTGATATCCAGCGTCATGGCGGAAATCCGCGCCGCGCGCCCGGCCCAGGCAGGGTCCAGGCGCAGGGCGTGGCCGTACGCCTTTATCGACGTGCCGCAACCCGACGCATTGACCACCACCGCGTCCAGCCCGTACGGGCCGTCGGCCTCGCGCAGCCAGGCCGCGATGTTCGCCTTCACCAGCGGCAGCGCCCGGCCGCTGTCGCCCATGTGTTCGGCCGGCGCGCCGCAGCACCCCGCGCCCGCCGCCACCACGATTTCCACCCCATGCCGGCGCAGCAGGCGGATCGTCGCCTCGTTGATCGCGGTGTCCAGCACCGTCTGCACGCAGCCGGTCAGCAGGGCCACGCGCATCCGCCGCGTCCCTTCCGCCGCAAAGACCTGCGGCCGGTCGACCGGGCTGGGCGCCGGCAGGGGCGCCGTGGGCACCATGTCCAGCATGGCGCGCAACGGGCCGGACAGCAGCGCGCGGAACGGCCGCCCGACGCGCCCGGCAGCCAACCCCATCCGGAACAGCCGGGGCCGGGACAGCAGCATCGCCAGCACCCGGCGCAGGGCCGCCTGGGCCGGCGGCCGGCGATAGTGCGCGGCCACATGTTCGCGCCCATGGCCGATCAGCCTGGAATATTCGACGCCGGACGGGCAGATCGCCTCGCACGCCAGGCAGGTCAGGCAGCGGTCGAGATGTTCCACCGTGCGCGCATCCGGCGCGCCGCCGCGTTCGTACATCTCCTTCATCAGGAAAATGCGCCCGCGCGGACTGTCATTTTCCTCATGCCGGACCTGATAGGTCGGACAATGCGACAGGCAGATCCCGCAATGCACGCAGGCACCGATAATCTCGCCGGCCAGGGCGATGTTCGGGTCGGCCTTCGCCGCCGGGGAAATCGTGTTCAGCATGCCTCTGCACTTTCCCCAGCGGGGGCCATTCGGCCGGGATTGAGGATTCCGGCGGGGTCGAAGACGCGGCGCGTACGCGCCGCAAGCGCAGCCACCCCCGGCGCCTGCGCGGGAAAGGCACCATGGGCCGCGCGGATGGGGTCGGGCGCGCGCAGCAGGATGGCCCGCCCACCGGCCTGCGCCGCCAGCGCGCGCAGGCGGGGAACGGCGCCGTCCGGGCCGCCCGAAACGGCGGCGGGCATGGTGCAGAACATCAGTGCGCCCCCCCAGTCCAGCATCAGGGACGACACCAGAGCCGCCTGCCGCAGGGCGTCGGCCAGGGCCGCAGCACCCGTCGCCGGCACATGGATACGCCACAGCATATCGTCGCTCCCGGCCCCCAGCACGTCCAGTTCGCGAACGTGGGACCAGAAGAGGCGGCTTTCCGCCGCCGCCAGCACCCGCCCGGGGGGCAGGCCGGCCCCATCCAATCGCCCGGCATGCTCGGCAACCCCGGGCGCGCTGCCTTCCAGGCGCACCGCCACCGCCATGCCCCCCTCAGCGGGCACGATGGCAGCCCCCGTCACCGCCAGCGGACGGGACAGGATCGCCGCCAGTACCGCGACGTCCCGCGCCAGCCCCGCCGAGGGGAACAGCATCGTCCGTTCCGTCTCCGGCGCCGGCAGCACCTTCAGGGTCAGGCGGGTCAGCGCGGCCATCGTCCCGAACGAACCGCACAGCAGCTTCGACAGATCGTATCCGGTCACGTTCTTCATCGTCCGGCCGCCGGCGGAAAAGGCTTCGCCCTGCCCGTTCACCCCGTCCACCCCCAGCACGAAATCGCGCGCGGCGCCCACCTGAAAGCGGCGCGGCCCCGACAGCCCGGTGGCGATGGCCCCGCCGATCGTCGACCGCGCGGGCACGCCCCCGTACAGCGCCGCGTGGCAGGGGGGCTCGAACGGCAGATACTGGCCCTGCCCGGCCAGCATCCGTTCGACGTCCGCCAGGGGCACGCCCGCATCGACGCGGATCACCAGATCGTCGGGTTCGTAGAAATGCACATGGCCCAACCCGCCCAGTTCCAGCCGCACGGCGGCGGCCACGGGGTTGCCCAGGCCCCGCCGCGTGCCGTTGCCCGCGACCTCCAGCGCCTGGCCCTTGGACCGCGCGGCACGGACGACATCGGCCACATCGGCCACGCAGGCGGGGCGGCAGACGACCGGGTCATGAAGGTGGGCGATCATCACTTCCTGCCAATCAGAAACGGGGCCAATCAGAAACGCGGAATATCGGGAAAGCGCATTTCGCCGCCCCGGACATGCATGCGGCCGAATTCGGCGCAGCGGCAGGGCGAGGGAAAGACCTTTCCGGGGTTGAGCAGTTCCTCGGGGTCGAACGCGCATTTCAGCACCTGCTGCTGCCGCAGGTCGGCGGGGGCGAACTGGTGGGTCATCAGGTCCCGCTTTTCCACTCCCACGCCATGCTCGCCGCTCAATACCCCGCCCATGTCGACGCAGGCCCGCAGCACATCCGCCCCGAACGCCTCGGCCTTGTCCAGGTCGCCGGGGCGGGCGGCGTCGTACATGATGATGGGATGCAGGTTGCCGTCCCCGGCATGGAAGCAGTTCGCGTAATCCAGCCCGTAGGTCCGCGACAATTCCGCCATCCGGTCCAGGATGTCGGGCAGGCGGTTGCGGGGGATGGTGCCGTCGGTGCAGTAATAATCCTTGCACATCTTGCCGATGGCGGAAAAAGCCAGCTTGCGGCTGCGCCAAATCCGCTCGCGTTCCTCTTCCGTGCGGCTGGCGCGGATGTCGATGGCGCCGGCCTGTTCCGCCAGGCCCCTCACCCGCTCGATCAGCGCGTCGATTTCCGCCGCCGTGCCGTCCAACTCGCACAGCAATAATGCCGCCGTGCGCGGATCGTGCTCCTCGCGCAGCAGGGATGCCACCGCGTTCAGCACCTTGCGGTCCATGAACTCCAGTCCCGCCGGGATGATGCCCGCGCCGATGATGGCGCCGACGCAGCGGCAGGCGTCCTCGACACTGGCAAAGCTCATCGACATGACGCGCGCGGCCTCGGGCAGCGGCACCAGGCGGACGGTGATCTCGGTCACCACCGCCAGCAGGCCCTCGGAGCCCGTCAGCAGGCCGATCAGGTCCAGCTCGCCATCCGCCGCGCCCTGGAAGCCGCCGCCCAGGCGTATGACCTCGCCCGACATCAGCACGGCTTCCAGCCCCACGACATGGTTGGATGTCATGCCGTATTTCAGGCAATGCACCCCACCCGAATTCTCGGCGACATTGCCGCCGATGGTCGAGATCATCTGGCTGGAAGGGTCGGGCATGTAGCACAGGCCGAACGGACGCGCGGCTTCGGAAATCCGGATATTGGGCACCCCGCACTGCACGCGCGCCACGCGGTTTTCCACGTCCATCGCCACGATCGCGCACAGCCGCGACGTGACCAGCAGCACCCCGTCCTCCAGCGGCAGGGCGCCGCCCGACAGCGACGTGCCCGACCCGCGCGGCACGATTTTCACGCCCTGTTCGCGGCACACGGCCAGCACGGCCCGGATTTCCGCCGTGCTGGCGGGCAGGACCACCAGCAACGGCGTGGCCTGATAGGCGGTGATGCCGTCGCAGCGATAGGGGCGGCGCTCGGCCTCGTCATCCAGAACCCATTGCGCGCCGACGATCGCGCGCAGCCGCGCGGCCAGTGCGCCGCGCCGCGCGATGACCCCCTGGTCCGGATCGGGCATGCGCATGGTTCGTCCCTTCTTGCGTCGCCGGATGGCACGTCGGCGCGCCGCGACCTTGAGTCCGCGCGGCTTTATGTAATAACGTCCCGCCGACGGAAACAGAAGCCGAAAAGCTCCGCGCCGCGCAGGCCGGGTCGCCGCGTTTCCCGACAGCGTCCACCGACGCGGCGCATCGGGCGACGCCCGCCGGCCCGTCCCTGCCCCGAACGGATGGTACCTGATGAAGGTCGGCTTGTTCGTCCCCTGCTACATCGACGCATTCTATCCCCGCGTCGGCATCGCAACCCTGGAATTGCTGGAACGGCTGGGCCAGCAGGTCGATTATCCGCTGGAGCAGACCTGCTGCGGGCAGCCGATGGCCAATTCGGGCTGCAATTCCGACGCCGCCGCCGCCGAGGCCCTGTTCGTGCGCAATTTCGAACGGTTCGACGCCATCGTCATGCCCTCGGGCAGTTGCGCCCATCATGTGCGCGACCATTTCGACGCCATCCCACAGACCGACGCCGTGCGCCATGTGCGCGCCCATACCTACGAACTGGTGGAATTCCTGCACGGCGTGCTGAAGGTCCGCGACTTTCCGTGGGCCGAATTCCCGCACACGGTCGGGCTGCACAACAGTTGCGGCACGTTGCGCGCGCTGCGGACCGCCAGCATGTCCGAACTGGGCGAGCCCCCGTTTTCCAAGCCGATGGATCTGCTGTCCGGGGTCCGGGGCATCCGCTTCGCCACCCCCGCGCGACCGGACGAATGCTGCGGCTTCGGCGGCACCTTCTCGGTCGCCGAAGAGGCCGTATCCGCCCGCATGGGCCTGGACAAGGTCCGCGACCATCACAACGCGGGGGCCGAATATATCGTGTCGGCCGATTCCTCGTGCATCATGCACCAGCAGGGCTGCGCCGAGCGCGCCGGCATCCCGCTGCGCTTCATCCATATCGCCGAAATCCTGAACGGGACACGGGAATGAAGGACAAGCGTATCGACCATGCCGGCGCGGCGGCGGCCTTCATCGCCGACGCGCCGCACCTGGCGTTCCACGACGAGCGCCTGTGGGACATGCGGCAGAAGCGCGACGCCCAGATGCACCTGCTGCCCGAATGGCAGGAATTGCGGACCCTGGCGTCACAGATCAAGGAACACGCGCTGGCGAACCTGCCGGACTATCTGGAACAGTTCGAGCAGAATGCCACCCGCAACGGCATCCATGTCCACTGGGCCCGCGACGGCGCGGAACATAACCGCATCGTCGCCGAGATCCTGCAGGCGCGCGGCGCGACGACGCTGATCAAAAGCAAGTCGATGGTGACCGAGGAATGCGACATGCGCCCCTACCTGGCGGCGCGGGGCATCACCGTGACCGAGACCGACCTGGGCGAACGCATCCAGCAACTGGACGACCAGTTGCCCAGCCACATCGTCGTGCCGGCGGTGCACAAGCTGACGGGCGACGTGGCGCGGGTGTTCGCGACGCATTACGGCACCGACCCCAACGCCGACGACCCCCGCCAGCTGGCCGAGGCGCAGCGGCAGGCGGCGCGGCCCGTCATCCTGCATGCCGACGCCGGCATGACCGGCGCCAATTTCGCGGTGGCCGAGACCGGGACCTTCGTCGTCTGCACCAACGAGGGCAATGCCGACCTCAGCGCCACCGTGCCGGGCGTGCATATCGCCACGCTGGGCATCGAACGGCTGGTGCCCCGCATGTCCGACCTGGGCGTGTTCGTCCGCATGCTGTCGCGCAGCGCCCTGGGGTCGCCGATCACGCAGTACACCACCCATTTCCGCGGCCCGCAGGATGGGGGGGAGATGCATGTCATCCTGGTGGACAACGGCCGCTCGGCGCGCCTGGGCATGGCGGATTTCTGGACGTCGCTGAAATGCATCCGCTGCGGCGCGTGCATGAACACCTGCCCGGTCTATCGCCGGTCGGGCGGCCTGTCCTACGGCGCGGTCTATTCCGGGCCGATCGGCGCGATCATCGACCCGACCTTCAACGAACGGAAATACAGCACCCTGCCGTTCGCCTCGACCCTGAACGGCAGCTGCACCAACGTCTGCCCGGTGCGGATCGACATTCACGACCAACTCTACAAATGGCGGCGGGTGCTGGTGGACCATCACCAGATGCCCTTCGTGAAGCGCGAGATCATGCACATGGCCGGCAGGCTGATGGGTCAGCCCCGCCTGTATCGCGCCGCGATCGCGGGCACCGAAACGGCGCTGGGCACGCTGCCGCGCTTTGCGCTGTACAACTGGCTGAACCCGTGGGGCAGGCACCGCGAACTGCCGCATCCGGTCAAGGAAACCTTCCACGGCTGGTACCGGCGCAACCGCGCCAACGACGGCCCGGGGGACAGCGGAAAGGCAGGACCCGAACAGGCGAAGGACACCGGCCGATGAACGCGCGCGACACGATCCTGGACGCGCTGCGTCGCAATCGGCCCGACCCGGCGTCGCACCCGCTGCCGCCGCCGGTGATGCTGGGCGACCTCGACGCGGGGCAGGCGCGGTTCGTCGCCGGCCTGCGCCTGCTGGGCGGCGACCTGCTGGAACGCGCGCCGGGCGAGCCGCTGGCCGCCGCGATCGCCCGCCGTTTCCCCGACGCGCGCCTGATCTGCTCGGCGGTGCCCGGGGTGGACGGCGCGGTACCGGTGCAGGATCTGCCGAATGCCCAGGCGGCCGACCCGGTCGATGTCGCCGTCGTCCGCGCCGCCTTCGGCATCGCCGAAACCGGGTCGATCTTCCTGAGCGAGGCGCAACTGCATCTCAACGCCCTGGCCCACCTGGCCCAGCATCTGGTCGTGCTGCTGGACCCGGCGCAGCTGACCGCGAACCTGCATACGGCCTACCAGCGGCCGGAATTCCGCACCGCCCGCTATGGCGTGCTGATGAGCGGCCCGTCCGCCACCGCCGATATCCAGGGCGTCCTGATCCGGGGGGCGCAAGGCGTACGCAGCCTGTCGGTCTGCTTCGATTCCCTCTGACATTCCGATGTGAAACCCTGCATTGCCCGATGCGTCATCATGGCGGATGACCGGAGGGACACATGCGCGCCTCGACACCGATCATGCTGACCATCGGCGTTCTTCTCGTCCTGGGCGGATGCGCACCCAGGGAGCCGGCCAGCCAGAAGGCTGCCCAACACAACATGGCCCTTCACAATTCCTACGGATTCGACGATTACGGCGACCGCACCGCCAATCCGCCCGGCCTGGGCGGCCCGCATTAGCGGCAGGCCGCAGCACCCCGAGGCCGGAGCGTACTGTCCCGGGGGCCTCAGGCGCCCGGCGGCGCCATGAATTCCGGCCCGACCGGGTCGGTGATGCAGCTCTTCAATATCCGGTCGATCTCGGCCTTGTCGTCCGCCGACAGCGTCCAGCCGAAGGCCTGGTCGATACCGGCGATCTGTTCAGGCTTGCGCGCCCCCCACAGGGCGATCGTCGGCCCCTGGTCCAGCACCCAGCGAATCGCCAGCGCCAGGATCGAGCGGCCGCGCTGGCGGGCGAAATCCTGCAAGGCCGACACGGCGGCCAGATACTGCGCAAAGCGCGGCGCACGGAATTTGGGGTCGGCGCCGCGCAGATCGTCGGCGCCGAACACGGTTTCGGCGGTCATCCGGCCCGACAGCAACCCCCGGCACAGTGGCCCATAGGCCAGCACCGCCAGATCATGCGCGGCCGCCCAGGGCAGGATGTCCTTCTCGATCTCGCGCTCGAACAGATTATAGGGTGGCTGGATCGCCGCCAGCGGGGCAACCGAACGGAACAGTTCCATCTGCGCGACCGAGAAATTGCTGACCCCCAGCGCCAACACCTTGCCCTCGCGATGCAGGCGTTCCAGTTCGCGCGCGGTGTCGTCGATCGGCACCGACGGGTCGGGCCAGTGCACCTGGTACAGGTCGATGCGATCGGTGCGCAGGCGGCGCAGCGAGTCCTCGATTTCCTGGCGGATGCGCGCGGACGAGGCATTGCGGAACGGCTTGCCGTCCTTCCAGTCCAGCCCGACCTTGGTGGCGATGGCGACGCCGTCGCGGCGCCCGGCCAGGGCCTGGCCCACCACGTCCTCCGAATGGCCAAATCCATAGACCGGGGCCGTGTCGATCAGGTTGATGCCCAGATCCAGGGCCTCGTGAATGGTGGCGATCGCCTTGCGGTCGTCGGGACCGCCCCACATCCAGCCGCCGATCGCCCAGGTACCCAGCGCGATGCGCGAAATGGGAAAGGGAATGCCGGCAATGGCGAGGGTTTCCACTGACATGGGTTCTTCCTTCCTGTCATTTTCAGGCCGGGACGACGGGAACCGAAAAAAAGGACCGGGATGTCGCCATCCCGGCCAAGTTTCCCTCGTATGCAAGTGACGGATGTTCCGCCGCCCCCATCGTCCGCCAAATAAGGAAATGCACAATAAAAAATCGTTTTATCAACTTGCCATCATCGTGAACACCCTATCGAGTCGTTATGCGCGCCACCCTCCCGGCGGATGCCGCCTCTTCCCCGCGCCCGCGCCCCGTCCTATGGGTAGAGGGTGGGGCGGTCGGCACCGAGCCACCCGGCACGCGCCGAACAGGAGATGCAATGCCGCGCAAGATCGTATCGTTGGCGCCTCTGGGGTTGCTGGCCGCCTGCGCCAGCCCGCCTGTTTCCTCCCACCCTCCGACGCGTACGCCGGTGGCGCAATATGCCGTCGGACAGGGGCCGCTGGCGGTGGACGATCACGTGCCCGACTTCGCCACGCGGAATTTCGAACCCTTCACCCGGCAGGACGTGGCGGCCATCGCCCTGCGGGAATGGCGGCTGTTCGGCCAGCCGGTCGACGACGACGACCCCGAGCTGCGCCCCGAAGCCCACTCGGCCAGCGTCAAGCCCGAGCGCGCGCCCGGCCTGTGGCAGCGCATCGGCGAATATTGGTGGATCGGCCAGGACCCGTCGGAGACCGAGGTCGGCTGGACGGGCAAGCACGACGCGAGCGGACATCTGACGGATTACGTGCATGACGGATTCTATGCCTGGTCGGCAGCCTTCATTTCCTATGTGATGCGGGTGGCGGGGGCCAATGACCGCTTCGCCTATTCCCCCAACCATTCGACCTACATCAACGCCGCCGCCGCCGGTACCGAAAGCGGCGTGCGCGCGCATGATCCCGCGACCTATACCCCCCTGCTGGGCGATCTGATCTGTGTCGGACGCGGCGCCAGCAAGGCGGTCCAGTTCGCCGACCTGCCCACCACCTACGGCTTTCCCGCCCATTGCGGAATCGTGGTGGCCACCGACCAGAACGGGCCGCCCTTCGGCCATCAGATCAGCATCGTCGGCGGCAATGTCGACGATGCGGTGACGCTGACCCACGTCCCGGTGGGGGCGGACGGGCGTCTGGCCGACCCCACCGGCCACAGCTACGACCCCCGCTATCCATGGTGCGCCGTGCTGCAGATCCTCTATGACGCCGAACCGCCCGGCCGCGACTGACGCGGCCAGGACATCAGATGCCCGCCGGATGATCGGCGCCGGCCCACAGATAAAGGCGCTCCGGATCGCAGATGCGGATATGGCGACGTCCCTGCCGGGCAATGCCCCCCGCATGGATCATGGCATTGAGTTCGGTCGAGGCCGTCTGCCGCGTCGTGCCCAGCAATGCCGCGATTTCCTCCATGCTCAGTTCAACCAGGATCAGACTGTCCACGGCGACCGGGATCTTGTGCCGGGCGGCACTGCGCAGAAGATAACGGGCGATCCGCCGCTTGACCGGATGGAAGGCCAGATCCTCGATCAAGGTCATCGCCTGACTCAGCACCATGGCGAGCACACGCACGATCGTCGCCTGCAACGCCGGATAGCGGCCAAGCTGGCGCTCCAGCACATCCCGGCGCGCGACCAGCAGTTCGGTCGCCTGCGTGGCCTGGAGCAAGGCACGGCTGTGCGTGCTGAACATATCGGTCGCGGTCAGATAGCCCAGGCTGAGTTCCTGCTCGGGCGTGGCGAAATAAACCCGGATGCGCCCCGATCTTACGATGAAAACCTGATCTTCTCCGTTCGGCGCGCGCAGAAGGCTGCCGCTTTCCAGACGTTTCTCATGAAAGATACGCCGCAGACCGGCGCCTTCCTCGCTGTCGATCAGATCGAGAAGGGGAAGCTGCGGGATCATGTCGGGCGGCAATCCGGCTGCGGCCCTACCATCGGGCAATGGCGCGGAAGACGAAAAAGACTGTCAATTACAGCCACGGCATCCACGACCGCCCGCCAACTGTCACCCATCTGACAGACACGCCCCGTGAAAGGCATTAGGACGTGCCCTCATGTAACCAGGCCTGCAAGTTGGGGTTGAGTATGACAGAGCAGTTCGATCGTTATCTGACTTTCAAGGACTTGAACTGGGAGGAACGCGCCGACCGTATCTTCGCGGCGCTTCAGCCCCATTTCGATCAGGAGACGAGTCCCTTCTGGCCCTATTTCCTGAAGCAGAGGGCCATTTCCCACAGGCAGGGGCTGGACGATCTGAGGGTTCTGCATAATTTCCTGCCCACCCTGCGCGATCTGCTTGAAGAACTGAACGACACCGAAACCCTCCTGCTTCTGGAGGAACTGGAGGTTCTTTGCATGTAACAGGCGTTCGTTGCGAAAACGCCTTTTGCCGGGCGTCCATGCGGCGCGCGGGCAAAAAGCGTTTCCACACGGGCGTTCAGCCCTGGCGCCAGGGCAGGCCGTCGGCCTTCCATCCGGCGACACCGCCGCGATGGCCTTCCGCGTCGGGCGGCCCTTCAAAGCCTCCGGCGACGTTGAAGACATGCGCAAATCCTGCCTCCCGCGCCGCCACGGCGGCGGAATGGCTGCGCGCGCCCGACCGGCAGATGAAATAGATCTCGTTCTCCGGCGTCAGGCCGGCCGAGGTCAGCTGTTCCACGAATCGGGGGTTGGGCTGGCCGTTCAGGCTCTGCCACGAGATCGGCAGGACCCGCTTGCCCGTGGCCGACAGGTCCGGCAGCCCGACGAACATCCATTCGGCGTCCGTGCGGACATCGACCAGTTGCGCCTGCGGCCGGTCATCCAGCGCCGCCCAGGCCCCGGTGGGCGTTACGTCCTCGATCATCTTGTTTCCAATCGCAAGAATGCACATTGTGCGCCAATCGCGCGCCCTTGTCCCGGCGGGGGCGCACCCGGCGGCCCGACCGCCACGCACGATCCAGAGAAGGTGCTGCCTTATGGCCGAAAGTGCAAATCCGTCCTCCGTCGGATGGACCACGTCCTCGTCCGACATGACCGCGGCGATCGGCCATACGCCGCTGATCCGCCTGCGGCGGGCGTCCGAAGCGACGGGGTGCGAAATCCTGGCCAAGGCCGAATTCATGAATCCGGGCGGGTCGGTCAAGGATCGCGCCGCGCTGGCGATCATCGACGACGCCGAACGGCGCGGCGTGCTGACGCCCGGCGGCGTTGTGGTGGAAGGCACGGCGGGCAATACCGGCATCGGCCTGACCCTGGTGGCCAACGCGCGGGGCTATCGCTCGGTCATCGTCATGCCCGAGACGCAGAGCCAGGAGAAGATCGATTTCCTGCGCATGATCGGCGCCGACCTGCGGCTGGTTCCCGCCAAGCCCTTCCGCGACCCCGGCAATTATGTCCACGTCTCGCGCCGGCTGGCCGAGGAGATCGGCGGCGTCTGGGCGAACCAGTTCGACAACCTGGCGAACCGCGAGGGACACCGGGCCGGCACGGGCCCCGAGATCTGGACGCAGACCGACGGCCGGATCGACGCCTTCACCTGCGCGTGCGGGACGGGCGGCACCCTGGCCGGTGTCGCGCTGGGGCTGGAGGATTGCGCCCGCGCCGCCGGCCGGGCCCGCCCGCACATCGTCCTGGCCGACCCCGAGGGGTCGGGCCTGTACGGCTGGGTGAAGGCCGACGACCTCAGCATCACGGGTTCGTCGATCACCGAGGGGATCGGGCAGTCGCGGGTGCCGGCCAATCTGGAAGGTGTCGCCATCGACGATGCCGAGCGGATCCCCGACCCCGAGGCCCTGGAGCTGATCTACGACCTGCTGATCCATGAAGGGCTGTCGATCGGCGGCTCGTCGGGCATCAACGTCGCCGCCGCCATCCGGGTGGCCCGGCGGATGGGGCCGGGGCACCGGATCGTCACCATCCTGTCGGACGGCGGCAGCCGGTATCAGTCCAAGCTGTTCAATCCGACGTTCCTGCGGGAACGGAGCCTGCCGGTTCCCGCCTGGCTTGATCGTTGAAGGACGGACGGGGCCGGGCGGCGCGCCGGAACAGCGACCACCGCGCCCCGTCCGGCCGCGACGTATCGCCCATCAGCAGCCAGACCAGGATCACGCAGACCAGCCCGGCCCCGGCCAGCATCAGGAAGGCCAGCGCCATCGACCGGTCGGCCACCGTCCCGGCCAGGGTGGTGGAAAAGCTGGCCCCCGCCCCCATGGCCAGGCCCAGGATGCCCATGCACAGGTTGAACCGCCCGCTGGCCCGGGTCAGGTCGGCGGCCACCAGCGGCATCATCACCCCGAACGACGCCGAACTCAGCCCGTCCAGCATCTGGATCGCCACGATCAGATAGGGGTTGCTGGTCGTCGCCAGCAGCGCCCCGCGCAGGGGCAGGGCGGCGAACGTCACCAGCATGACCGGCCGGCGGCCCACCGTTTCCGCCAGCCGGCCGATATGCGGCGACAGGGCCGCGCCGACCAGCTGCGGCAGCAGGATGCAGGCGGCGATCACGATCTCGGCCACGTTGCCGGCCTTCTGGGTCACCTGCCCGGCCGCCAGCGGCAGCATGCCGGCGTTGGACAGGTGGAAGAACGCCACGCATATCGCAAAGGCGAACAGGCGCCGGTCCCGCAGCAGGTCCCACATCCGTCCCTTCTCGTGCGGCGCCCGGTCGCCCTCGGCCATCGCCGCGGTATTCACCGACGCCGGGGGCTCGGACCGTTCGATCATCAGCAGCGCCAGCAGGCCCGGCACCGCCATTGCCGCCCCCAGGAAGAACGTCGCCTGGGCCGATACCCAATAGCCCACCGCCCCCATCAGCCCGGCGGCGATGGCGTTGCCCACGGCGGCGAAGCTGGCATTGCGGCCGAATCGCTCGCCCAGCAGGCCCGCCCCCGTGCCGCTCGACCGCATGACCTGCGTCGCCACCACCGACAGCGTAATGGCGCTGATCGCCGGGTTGAGCGTGCAGCTGGCCAGCCCATGCAGGATTTCGGCCACCGCCACCGGCAGTTGCTGGGGAAACATGGCCAGCAGCAGGCAGGAAAAGATCACCGCCAGGACCGACAGGAACGCCACGCGATGCTTGTCGCGCAGGCGATCGACCATGATGCCGGCGGGCACCTGGCTGACCATGGCGGTGATCGAACCGATACTGAGCGCGAAGCCGATCTGGCCCTGGGTCCAGTGCTGCCCGGTCAGATACACCGCGATGAACGAACCGAAGGCGGCCTGAAGGTTCGCGACGAAGAAGTTCAGCCAATCCAGCCCGCGCTGACTGTTCTGCGGCAGAGGCCTCACGTAGTACCACCCTGGGAGTCCCGGCGCGGAGCATTCGGCCCCGAAAGGGGCAAGCACGGCAGCATCATCGCACCATCTGCCCCGAGCGTGCGGCGGGCGGCCGCGTAGTGGACGACGTGCCGCCGCGGCTGGACGAATCGGGCAGCGCGGGCGGGGACGGCGGCATCGCCGCGGGCGGCGGGGGCAGCGGCATCTCGACCGGAACGGGCGGGACCTCGGGCTCGGGCGCCACGGGCGGCGGGGCGGGCGGCGGAGGCGGCGCGCCATGCACCACCGTCACGTCCATCGACGAGGCGTCATAGGCCGGCGCGGACCGGACCTCGGCCGCGCCGATCCGCAAGGTCACGGGGCTTTTCTCGGTCATGCCGGCCAGGTTGAACTGGTCCCACGCGATGGCGATGCGGCGGTTGCCCACGCCCAGGAAGCCGCCGACATCCACGACCACGGCGGCGGGATGCCCGTCGTGGTCCAGCAGCACGTCGATGGCCTGCCCGACATGGCTGCCGTCGGGCGCCACGACATCGCGGTCGATCAGGCTGCCCAGATGGCGGCTGGACACCGTCGTCTTGGCCGCAGGGCCGGCCTGCGGCGCGGGGGGCGCCATGGGCGTGGGCGGCCCGGCCAGTTCAGGTTCGTCGCCCGTCGGCATGTCGACCGCCGGATTGCCCGGTATCATGCTTCCGGCCCCCGGCAGGACGGTGGGGCCGGCCGGCTCCGCCGCATGGCCGATTCCGGGCAGCACCAGGAACGGCAGCAACACGAGGGGCAGCACGCCGCTCCAGGCGGCCGCCATGCGTACGGAACGGCCGGACTGGGACCCGGCCGGGGACAGAGAAGGATGTTCCATGTCCCATCCTGTGCACGAACCGGGCCGTCCTGTCACAGGCTTCGACACGCCGGCGCGTGTTTTTTTCGGCCCCCCGCGGCGACGCAAAGGGCAGCCGGGCGACCGATTGCAACCGAATGAAACACCTGATGTGACCCGGACGTTTTGACGGTAGGATGGGGTCATGGACCCCCTGCCGCATATCCTTGTCGTCGATGACGACCGTGAAATCCGTGACCTTCTGGCCCGTTTCCTGGAGCGCAACCAGTTCCGCGTAACCACCGCCCGCGACGGGCGCGAAACACGCAAGGCGTGGCTGGGCGGACATTACCAGATCGTGGTGCTGGACCTGATGCTGCCGGGGGAAAGCGGCCTGGAACTGGCGCGCTGGCTGCGGTCGCAGGCCAACGTGCCGATCATCATGCTGACCGCGATGGGCGAGGAGACCGACCGCATCATCGGCCTGGAACTGGGGGCCGACGATTACGTGCCCAAGCCGTTCAACCCGCGCGAACTGCTGGCGCGCATCCGCGCCGTGATGCGCCGCAGCGGGGATGGGGCGGACCCGCACTCCGGCGAGCAGCGCAACCTGCATTTTGCCGGCTGGACGCTGGAACCGACGCGGCGGCGGCTGCTGAACCCCGAGGGCACCGAGGTCCCGCTGACCGGCGGCGAATATGATCTGCTGATGGCCCTGCTGGACCGCGCGAACCGGGTGCTGACGCGCGACATGCTGTTCGACCTGCTGCGCGGGCGGCAGGCGGGGCCGTTCGACCGCGCGATCGACGTCGCGATCAGCAGACTGCGCCGCAAGCTGGAAGATAACGGCCGCAACGCCCAGTTGATCAAGACGGTACGCGGCGGCGGATACGTCCTGGCCTGCGATGTCGAACGGAACTGACGCCGTGCGGGCGTCGGCGGCAGGCGGCGCCCCCGACGCCCCCCGGGCGCCCGGGCACGGTCTGGCGCGCCGGATTGCCGCCAGGCTGCGGCCCCGGTCGCTGGCGGCGCGGACCAGCCTGCTGCTGATCGTCGGCCTGGGTATCATCGAGGCCATCGGCCTGACCATCCACGCGCTGGACCGGATCGATTTCGACCGCCGCATGGTCGAGCAGGAGGCCCAGAACCGCGTCGGCATGATCTACCGCTCGATCGTCGAGACGCCGCCCGCCGATCGCCAGAGCGAACTGGAGGCGCTGCACCTGCCGCCGAGTTTCCATGCCACCCTGACCCCGGGGCCGGACCCGGACATGGTCGACCACGCGGTGGGCGGCCCCCCCGGCCCGCCGGGCATGGACCGGATGGACCGGATGACGCGGATGGTGCTGATGCACCCGACGGACAATCTGCCGCCGTTGCCGCCGCATCTGCGCCCCCGCCACATCATGTTCCAGCCCGACCGCCATTCGCCTCGCCGCGCGGTGGCCTTCCTGCTGCCCGACGAGACACGATGGCTGACCATCCATTTCGTCCCCCCGCCGCCCAACCCGTTCCGTTCGCCGACCTTCCCGACGGCCTTCGTCCTGATGACGGTGGCCGGAAGTATTCTGATCGTCTGGGGCGTGCGGCGCCTGATCGCGCCTGTCGGCACCCTGGCCGCCGCCGCCGAGGCCCTGGGTCGCGATGTCAATGCCCCGCCGATGCCCGAGGACGGGCCGCTGGAAATCGCGCAGGCGGGGCGGGCCTTCAACACCATGGCCAGCCGCATCCGGCGGTTCCTGACCGATCGCACCCTGCTGCTGACGGCGATCGGGCATGATCTGCGCACCCCGATCACGCGGCTGAAGCTGCGCTCGGAATTCATCGACGACGACGAACTGCGGGGCAAGTTCCTGTCCGACCTGGACGAGCTGGAATCGATGGTTGCCGCGACCCTGTCCTTCGGCCGCGACACGTCGCGGCGCGAACCGATGGGACGGCTGGACCTGACGGCACTGCTGCAGACCGTCCTGGACGAAGCGGCGGAAACCCATCCCGACCTCGCCGACGCCATCGGCTTCGCCGAGGAGCCCCCCACCGTAACGATCCATGCGCGGCCCGTGGCGTTGAAGCGCGCGCTGAACAATCTGGTGCAGAACGCGATCAACTACGGCGGCGGGGTGCGCATCACCCTGCAACCGCCCCGCCCGGGGGGCACCAGCGGCACGGGGGCGGCGACGGACGAGGAAATCGTGACCATCCTGATCGAGGACGACGGCCCCGGCCTGCCGCCCGAGGATCTGGAACGGATGTTCGAACCCTTCGTCCGCGCCGAGAGCAGCCGCAACCGCGAAACCGGCGGAACCGGGCTGGGGCTGGCCATCACGCGCAACATTATCTGGGGGCTGGGCGGGGACATCCGCCTGGGCAACCGCACGCCACATGGCCTGCGCGCGACGATCACGCTGGTGTGTTGACCCGGCAGTTGCCGGTCGGGGCGGCGAATGACGTTGCGTGCGAGGCCGCTTTTCGCGCAGCCTCTGCTCCCCTGACCTCCGATCCGGTAGCCCCGCCATGCTCGACCGTCTCTATACCCGTGTCCTCAAACTGGCGGCCGGCCCCCGGGCGGGGCTGTGGCTGGCCATCATCGCCTTCGCCGAGGCCAGCGTCTTTCCCCTGCCGCCCGACGTGCTGCTGGTCCCCATGGTGCTGTCGCGCCGGGACCAGGCCTGGCGGCTGGCGGCCACCTGCACCCTGGCCAGCGTCTGCGGCGGGATACTGGGCTGGTATATCGGGGCGTTCCTGCTGCAGTACGCCGCGATGCCGATCGTGCATTTCTACCATGCCGAGGCCAGCCTCGCCGCCATGCAGGACCGGTTTCGCGAGTGGGGCGTCTGGATCATCCTCATCAAGGGCCTGACGCCGATTCCCTTCAAGATCGTCACCATCGCCAGCGGCGCCGCCCATTTCCCGATCCTGCCCTTCGTCGTGGCCTGCCTGATCACGCGGGGCGCGCGCTTCTTCCTGATCGCCGGCCTGCTGCGGCTCTATGGCGCGCCGATCCAGAGCTTCATCGAACGCCGCCTGACGCTGGTCGCCTCGGTCTTCGGCGTGACACTGGTCGGCGGCGTCCTGGCTCTCAAATATCTCTGAAGGCCCCGAATCGTCCCGGCGCGCCAAACACGCCGCCGCACCTTGCGAAGCGGCGGCTTCCGGCGCAAACACGGTCGGGTCACAGAGCATTTCGGGCGGCCGCCGCCCGAGTCATCGCGGAGCCTTCGCCAATGCCAAAACAGGTCGCCGTCGTTACCGGAGCCGGGGCCGGCATCGGCCGGGCCACCGCCCGGACGCTCGCCCGCGCCGGATGCGACGTCGCCCTGATCGGCCGTGACCGCGCGCGGCTGGACGACGCGGCGGCCGAACTGGCCGGCCTGCATATCCGCACGGCCGTCATCTGCGCCGACGTGGCCGACCCCGACGCCATCGAACGCGCGGCGGACGAGATCGAGGCGACCCTGGGCCCCATTACCCTGTGGGTGAATTGCGCGGGCGCCAGCGTGACCGGGCAACTGATCGCCCTGCCCGCCGACGAGATCCGCCGCGCGACCGAGGTTACCTATCTGGGCACCGTCTACGGCACGCAGACGGCGCTGGTCCGGATGCGACGCCGGGGCTACGGCACGGTGGTCAATCTCGACGCGCTGGCGCTGCCCCGTCCGCTGCGCTCGATCGAAAGCGGCGCCCGGGCGGCGATCCGCGCCTTCACCGAAAGCCTGCGGCCCGAGATCCTGCATGACGGCGACCGCATTCATGTCGCCCTGGTGCATCTGCCGGCCATCAACACGCCGCGCTTTTCGTGGACGCGCAACCATACGGGCAAACTGCTGCGCCCGTCGGGCCCGGTCTACGAACCCGAAATCGCGGCCGAGGCCATCAGCCGCGCCGCCTTCGGACGCCACCGCGACGTGTGGGTGGGGCTGTCGGGGATCGCCGGCTGGCTGGCGGGACTGTTCGCCCCGACGCTGCGGGACCGGCGGCTGTCGACCCACGCCTATAAGGCGCAACTGGAAAAGAATGCCGCCGAGGCCGACGCGCCGGACAGCCTGTTCGCACCGGTCCAGGGGGCCTATGCCGCCCATGGCCGGTTCGACATGATCAGCCGCAAGACCATGCCGCCGCTGGTGACGACGACGATCCGCACCGCGATCGGCGCCACTCTGCTGCTGGCCGGCGTTGGGGCAATCCTGTCCGCCCTGCGCCGCCGGGGCGTTGCGTCATAGACGCCCCCCGCCAAAGGCCAAAGACCCCGGGACGCCAGGCTTCAATGAAGCGAAGCTGATATCAGTTCGGCTTGCTGGCCGGATCGCGACGGGAGTGCACCATGCCCTGGTGGCGGGTCAGCGCCTGGACCACCCGGCGCGCATCCGCCGGGCACAGCGCCAGCCCCACCGGGCCATAGGCCGGATGCTGGAACGCGATCAGCGAGCCTTCGGTCAGCGCCTCGGGCTGCACCGCCCAGTTGGTGCGGAACACCGGCGTCACGGGCACGCCTTCGATCGGCGGCGGGGGATCGTGTTCGACCATCGCGGCCCGCACCACCCCCAGGCTGGCGATCAATTGCGTCATCTGGTCCAGCGAAAGCGCAATCGTCCCGTCCAGGCCGCTGCCGTCCAGGAAGGTCAGGGTCGCGGTGCGGCGATCGTCGGACAAGCCGACCTGCATTCGAGCACTCATGCGATTGGGCCTCTTCGTCCTCGTGCCACGGAGATCGGTGCACGGGGGTCAGGAGAACGATATCATACCGCCCGGCCGACCGTACCCCCTGTCTGTGCGCCACATTCCTCGCCGCGCAGGCCCCCGGCCCAGACCCACCAGCCGGGCCGTTCGACCGCGACCCGCGCATCGCGTGCCGCCTGCGCGCTGTCGAACAGGGCGAAGCAGGTCGCGCCAGAGCCGCTCATCCGCGCCAGCCGGCAGCCCGGCGCCGCCGCCAGCACCTGCAACACCGTGCGAATCGTGGGGCAGATGGCGCAGGCCGCGTCCTCCAGATCGTTCGTCAGGGCCGACAGGTCCCGCACCATGGCACCCACGTCCGCCCAGCCGGCCGGCAGAGCGGCGGCCGGGTGGAAGACCGGCGCGCGCGACCGGAAGACCGCCGGGGTCGGTACCGCCTCGCCGCAATTGACCAGCATCATGCCGCAGGCCGGCAAGTCCGGCGCGGCTTCCAGCACCTCGCCCACGCCCCCCATCCGGGCGGCGACCTGATCGACGCAAACCGGCACGTCCGCGCCCAGTTCCGCCGCCAGTTCCATCAGCCGCGCGCGGGACACGCGCACTTCGGGCCAGGCGCGCAACAGCAGGCGCAGCGCCGCCGCCGCGTCGGCCGACCCGCCCCCGATCCCCGAGGCGACCGGAAGCCTCTTGTCCAGAACGATCCGCAAGGGAGGCAGGCGCGCCGGCACGTCCGCATCGGCGGTGGCACGCAGCAGGCGGGCGGCCCGCAGGATCAGATTGCTGTCCGACTCGGCGACCAGCCCGGCGCCGAACGGCCCCGTGATCTCCAGCATCACCGATCCGGGGATGCCCTCGGCCGGGTGCACGGCCAGATGGTCCGCCGCCCCCGCGAAGACCGCCAGGCTGTCCAGCAGATGGTAGCCATCCGGACGCCGTCCCGTCACATGCAGATGCAGGTTGATTTTCGCATGGGCGGATTCATGCAGGATTGCGGTCACGACGAGGGTCAGTCCTTCTTCTGGCCGATCTGCTGACCGGGCGGCGGCTCTTCGTGGCCGGATCGGGCGGCATCGGCAAGGGCGGCACGGATCTTTTGCGCGTCCGACGCCTCGCCGGGCAGCAATTCGGCCATGTGCCACTGGCTGACCGCCTCGCGCGGGCGGCCCGACTGCCAGTATGCGACCCCCAGATGATAATTCACCGCCGGGTCCTCGGGCGTCTGCTCGGCCGCGCCTTCCAGAAGCCCCAGCCCGTCGGCGATGCGCCCCTGCCGCACCAGCGCCCAGCCCAGACTGTCGCGAATCGCCGCGTCGCCGGGCGCGATCGCCACCGCCCGGCGCAGCAGCGCCTCGGCCTTCGGCAAATCCTGGCTCCGCTCGACCAGAGAATAGCCCAGATAATTCAGTAGCATGGCCTCATTGGGGGCCAGGTCCAGCGCGCGCTGCAGATCGGCCTGGGCCTGCGGCCACCGGCCCGACCGGTCGTAGGCGACGGCGCGTTCAAACAGCAGCGTCCAGCCGTCCCCGGCCAGATGGCCCGAAACGGCGACGGCCCGGTCGAACGCGGCAATCGCGGCATTCCAGTCCTGCCGTCCGGAATACAGATTGCCCAGCATCTGCCAGATCTGCGGCTGATCGGGATATTCGCGCGCCAGGCGTGTCAGGATCTGCTGCGCGTCGGCCGAATGGTCGGTCGCGGCATCCAGACGCGCCTGCTGCAACCGGATGATGGTCGAAAGCGGGTCGTCGGGTGCCGCCTGGTCGATCGTGTCGCGGGCCAGGGCCGGCTGCCCGGCATCGGACTGCAAAGACGACAGCATCAGCCGCCCCTGTCCGAAACCGTGATCCAGCGCCAGCGCGAACCGCAGCAGCAGCATCTGGACGTCGCGCATCCCCTCCTCACGGACCGGCCGCCCCGACGGATCGGCCAGACGCGCCGCTTCCTGGCCGATCAGCGCGGACAGAAAGAAATAGGCCTGCGCCAACCCCTGTCGCGGTGTCGTGGCGGGCGGGCGGCCGAATGACGCGACGATGCCGTCGCGCGCCAGGGACAGGCCCGGCAGGGCGTCGATCAGCCTGTCGGCCAACCGGACGGCCTCGTCCCGGCGCCCCTGCCCCACCAGCCAGTGGCCCAGGGCGCGGGTCGTGAACACATCATGCCCCGGCGACAGGGCCAGGGCGGTGCGATAAAGCGCGTCGGCACGCTGCCGCTGCCCCGCTGCCTCGGCGATCAGCGCGGCATGGATCGCGTAATAGCCACCCAGGCCGCCCTCCCCGGTCGCATGCGCGCCGGTCCAGGGGGCCAGGACGGACAGCGCCGCGTCGACCTGCCCATCGCCCGCCAGGCTCCAGGCCTCGAGCAACGGCCGCAACATGGCCAGCATCGCATCCTGCGGCGCGCGCCCGTAATGGGCCTTTGCCTCGGCCCACCGGCCGGCCAGGACCGCATCGTCGCCCATCACCAGTTCGGCCATGGCCTGCCCCGGCAACTGGGCGGCCAGTTGGCTGGCCGTGCCGTCGCCGGCCAGGGCACTGTAGAGGAAAGCCTGGCGCAGCAGGTTCGGGCGCGACGGGTCGAGCCGCGCGGCGTCACCGAAGGCCTGCCCGGCGGTGCGGTTATCGCCTTCCAGGGCCGCGACGGTCGCGACCAGCACGGCCCCCGCCAGACCCGGGGGCTGCGCCCCCCCCGCGTGCACGGCGTCGGTCGGGGCGAACGGCGCCGCCTGGGCCCTGCCGTGCGGCAGGCACGCGGCCATTGAAACGGTGACGGCAAGCACGGACGTGCACACGACGCGGAAACACTGCATGATGGCGAACCCTACCCCGCGTCGGGTAAACTGCCAAACCCTGCCGGTGGATCCCACGCCCCGCCGGCCGTACTCGTTTTTAGGACAAGGCCGCACCGACCGGATGATGGATGCCCTCGCCCTGCTGCGCCTTTACGTGGACTGGGGGGCGGATGCCGCGCTGGACGACGATCCCACCGATCGCCTGGCCGCCGCCCCGCCGCCGCCGGCGCGCCCTCTCTCCCCGCCCCGGGACGCGGCCCCGCCCACGCGCCAGGCTTCCCCCGCCCGGGCCGCCCCACCTGGCGGGCCGACGGGGCCGGAGGACGGCCTGACGCTGATCGACCGCGCGGTCCTGCGCGCCCGCCAGGCGGCCGAGGCCGCATCGTCGATCGCCGACCTGCACGCCGCCATGACCGCGTTCGATGGCTGCGCCCTGCGCGAGACCGCCACCCATACCATCGCGCCCGCGGGCCGGGCCGGGTCCGGCCTGATGCTGATCGGCGAGCCACCCGACGCGACCGAAGACCGGGGCGGCACTCCCTTCGCCGGGCCGACGGGACAAATGCTGGACCGCATGCTGGCCAGCATCGGGCTGCGGCGCGACGACCTGCTGCTGGCCCCGGTCATTCCGTGGCGCCCCCCTGGCGAGCGCCCACCCTCGCCCGCCGAACTGCGAATCTGCGAACCGTTTCTGCATCGCCTGATCGCGCTGGCCGCGCCGCGGCGGGTGATCCTGATGGGCAACATGCCGGCCCGCCTGCTGACCGGCGAACAGGGCGGAATCGCCCGGCTGCGGGGCCGTTGGCGCGACATCACCCTCCCCGGCCGATCCTCGCCCCTGCCCGTCCTGCCGATGCGCCATCCCTCGCAATTGGGGGCCAGCCCCGCCGCCCGGCGCGACGCGTGGAAAGACCTTTTGTTGCTGCGCACAACATTGGATGCGGACGCGGATACATAAATGAAACAGTAAGATGCGAACATGGCGCGAACCGTGTTCAAACTGTGGCCATACCATCACAACACACGATTTATTCACCCGGCGGAACCGATACGGATAAGCCCCTTTTTACCGCCGTTTACCCAACTGTTCTGCGTGCGTATTTCCAGGCGCGCGATCATAAGGGTTGCGTTTCCCCCGATAACCCCTTAGACGCCCCCCGACCATGCGAGGGACAACACATACCCCCCCCCAGTTCGCGGTTCGGGCCTTCCTGGCCGGCGCCGCATTTCTGGCAGGCGCAGCGATGGTTCCGCTGCGTAGCCAGAGCGCCAACGCCCAGCCCCCCGACGGAAGCCCGTCCGGTCCGGGCGAGCGGAACGAGGAAACGGCCCTGGCCATGCCACGGATCGCCCCCCAGGGCGGCGGGGCGGTCGGGCTGGCCCAACCGCTGCCCCCCGATGTCGCACGCCGCGTTCGCCGGATCTTCGGCCTGCAACGTGCCGGGGCGTTCGACGCCGCGATCCGCGAGACCGCATCGCTGCCCGACGATACCCTGCTGGCCGATATCCTGGCCGACCGCTACCTGAACCCCGCCTACCATCCGACGCAGGGCCAGTTGCGCCTGTGGCTGCGGACATTTTCCACCCTGGCCGACGCCCCGGCGATCCATGCGTTGCTGGCCGGCCTGTCGCCGCGCGGCAGCGTTCCGCCCCCCCCGGCCCCGATGGCCCTGGCCGCCGGCGCCGAGGCGGCGCCCAGCCGCGCGCCCGAGGAAGACGACCCGGCCAGCCGCGCCTTCATCCGCAACGCCCTGCTGGACCGCACGGTCCACGAGCGCGCCGTACAAGGGCTGAAAGGCGCGCGCAGCGCCCTGCACCTGATCAAGATCACCCCGGGCATGAGCGACCTGTATGCGGCGCAGCTGCGCGCCGAGGTCGCCATGGCGATGTTCAGCGCGGGCGAAACCGCCTTCGCCCTGCGCACCGGGCAGGACGCCTTCACCCAGTCCGCCGGCCGGATCGGCCTGGCGGGATATGTCGCCGGCCTCGCGGCCTGGCGGCGGGGGCGGCCCGACATCGCCGAATCGCTGTTCGAGGCCGCGTCGCGCGCCGAACTGACTCCGGCCAGCATCCGTGCCGGCGCCGCCTTCTGGGCCGCGCGGGCGCACCGCGACACCGGCGACATCGCGGCCTTCCGGCCGTGGCTGCACCGTGCCGCAGCCGCGCCCCACACGTTCTACGGCCTGTTGGCGGCCCAGATGCTGGGCCAGCGTCCCCGGCCCGCCGCCACCGAGGGCCACCTGCCCGACGGCGCGACGCTGGCCGCCGACCGGACGCTGCTGGTGGCCGGCGCGCCGGTGTTGAGCGAAATCGACGTCGAAGCCGTGGCCGCCACGCCGGCGGGCCGCAGGGCCTTCGCCCTGCTGCAGGTCGGCGAAACCGGACGGGCGGAGGCTGCCCTGCGCCGCCTGTGGCCCGACGTGCAAGGGGACGCGGCGCTGTGCCGTTCGATCCAGCTCGTGGCCGACGCCGCCGGGCTGAAGGGCCTGTCCGACCAGTTGTCGGCCCTGCTGCTGGCGCGCGGCGCAACTCCGCCGACCACGCAGGCCCGCTTCCCCACGCCCCGTCTTGCCCCCAGCCACGGCTTCAGGATCGATCCGGCGCTGGTCTATGCGCTGACGCGGCTGGAATCGAATTTCGACAGCGGCGCGGTCTCCGGGGCCGGCGCCCACGGGCTGTTGCAGATCATGCCGGTGACCGCCGGATTCGTGACCGGACGCGCACGACAATATGCAGCCGCCCCGGCGCTGCTGCATGACCCGGCCCTGAACCTGGAAATCGGGCAGCTCTACGTCCTCTACCTGGCGCACCTGACCGAACAGCACGCTGCCGGCCGGCGGGCGCCGGGTGGCGACATGATCCGCATGCTGGCCAGCTACAATGCCGGGCCGTCGGCCATCTCGCGCCAGGATGCCCTGAACGATTGCGGCGACGACCCGCTGCTGTTCATCGAGAGCCTGCCCAACCCGGAAACGCGGGACTACGTCCACCGCGCCTTCACCTTTCTGTGGATCTATGCCGACCGGCTGGGCCTGCCCACCCCGTCGCTGGACACCCTGGCCCACGGCGAATGGCCGGCCTTCGCCGCCGAACGCGACCTGGCCGGACATCATTTCCACACCCTGCACTGATCCCTCCGGTCGACGGCCGGGGGCCACCGGCTTCAGTGGCGCGCGGAGCCCCCCCTGAAGCCGCCTAAAATCCGGCTGGAGACGCTGTTTGCCGAGCGAGAGCGCCGCAACGCGGCGCGCCCGGCGTGTTTTTCCGAGCATCGAAGCGGAGCGGCCTTGTGGGCCGTGAGCATCGACGCGCAGGAAAAGCGCGTCGGATCGCCGGCAAACAGCGTCTCCAGCCGGATTTTCAGTTTTCGGCCAGGATTTGGCGACTGGCCCGCACCTTCACCACCCGACGCTGTTCGGTTTCCATGACCTCGAACAGCCAGCCCGAGAACACGACCTTGTCGCCCGCCGCCGGCACCCGGCGCAGCAGGGCCAGGATCAGCCCGCCCAGTGTGTGGTAGCTGCCTTCCTGCGGCAGGTCCGCCAGACCCAGGCGGTCCTTGACCTCGTCGGCGGGCATGAAACCGTCCAGGATCAGCACGTCCTCCTGCATCAGCAGTCGCTTGGGCGTGCTGCCGGGTTCGTGATGTTCGCCCACGATGGCGGCGAACAGGTCCGATGCGGTGACGATCCCCTCGAACGACCCGTACTCGTCCAGCACCAGCGCGATACCCATGGAAACCGACCGCATCCGTTCGACCATGTCGAAGGCCGAGATCGTATCCGGCACCACCACCGGCTTGCGCAGGCCCGATTCGATCGAGACCGGCTTGCCGTCCAGCATGCGGTCCAGCATGTCCTTGGCCAGAATGACGCCGACCGGATTGTCGACCCCGCCGTCGCACACCACGATGCGCGTGTGGGCCGTGGTGCGCAGTATGCGGCGCAGTTCCTCGCGGCTGGCCCGCCGCTCGATCCAGAACAGTTCGTTGCGCGGGGTCATGATGGCGCGCACCGGCCGGTCGGCCAGCCGCAGCAGGCGCTCGATCATGTTGCGCTCCTCCTGCTCCAGCACGCCGGACTGCGCGCCCTCGGCGATATAGGCCTTCAGCTCTTCCTCGGTCAGGGCCTCGCGCGTCATCGCGCCCACGCCCATCAGCCGCAGGACCAGCCCCGAGGAGTGGCCCAGCAGCCAGACCACCGGGCGGGTCAGCAGGGCCAGCCCCTCCAGCGGCAGGGACAGACGCGCCGCGATGGTTTCAGGATGGCGCAGCGCGAGCTGCTTGGGCACCAGTTCGCCCAGCACCAGCATCAGCGAAGTGATCGCCACGACCACCACCGCCATCGACAGCTCGGCGGCGAACGGGCGCAGCAGGACGAAACGGGCCAGCCACGGCGTCAGGTACGCCTCGATCCGGGTGCCGCCGAACGTGCCTTCCAGGATCGACACCAAGGTGATGCCGACCTGCACCGTGGGCAGGAAGCTCTGCGGATCTCCGGCCAGGCGCAACGCCCGCTCGGCGCCCTTGACCCCCTTGCGCTGCAGTACCGCCAGGCGCGCGGGCCGCGCCGAGATCAGCGCCAGTTCCCCCATGGCGAACACGCCATTGAGGATGACAAGAAAGAGAATGACGAGAAACGGCACGATCATGATGGCCGCGATCCTAGATCAACGCGCCCCCGGCGCAAATCCACCCGGAAGGAATGCCCCAGGACGAATCCCAGGATGGAGGCAGACATGAAAATGGCGGGAACTAGGTCCCGCCATTCCATCAGTCATCCGTCCTTGCGGGCCGGTCTTCAGTCCGCGGCATCCGCGGCCTCGACCGCCGGGGCGGCATCGACGACCGTGACGCGGGGCGGCTTGGCCGGCTTCTTGGCGGCCGCGAGTTCGGCCATGCGCGCATCGACATGCTGGGTGAAGACGTATTCGGCCGGACGCTGGTTGGCCAGCGAGATCTCGGGCGCCATCGGCTTCTCGGTCTCCGGCCCGAACAGGGCGACCTTGGCGATGTGCCACGGACGGCGCACCGCATCCATCACCGCCGTCGATTCGTACCCGGAATGGACCATGCAGTCGGCGCATTTTTCATAGTTGCCGGTGCCGTAATCATCCCACTTCGTGTCTTCCATCAGCTCGTTGAAGGTCTTGGCATACCCTTCGCCGAGCAGGTAGCACGGACGCTGCCACCCGAAGACGTTGCGCAGAGGCTTGCCCCACGGCGTGCAATGATATTGCTCGTTCCCCGCAAGGAAGTTCAGGAACAGCGGCGATTGCGTGAAGCGCCATTTCTTGCCCTTGCCCAGACGGAAGACGTCGCGGAACAGCTGCTTGGTCTTCTGGCGGTTCAGGAAGTGTGCCTGGTCGGGCGCGCGCTCGTAGGCATAGCCCGGCGCGGTCATGATGCCGTCCACGCCCATGGCCATGACCTCGTCGAAGAAGGCAGCGAGGCGCTTGGGGTCGGTACCGTCGAACACCGTGCAGTTGATCGACAGGCGAAAGCCGCGGGCCTTGGCCTTCTTGATCGCGGCCACGGCGCGTTCGTACACGCCATCCTGGCAGACCGAGGCATCGTGCATGTCCTGGTCGCCGTCCAGATGCACGTCCCACGAGAAGAAGGGCGAGGGTTCGTAATCGTCCATCTTCTTTTCCAGAAGAAGGGCGTTCGTGCAGAGATAGACGTACTTCTTGCGCGCGATCAGGCCCCGGACGATCTCCGGCATTTCCTTGTGCAGCAGGGGCTCGCCCCCCGCGACGGCGATGACGGGGGCGCCGGCCTCGGTATCCGCGTCGAGGCATTCCTGCACGCTCATGCGCTGGTTCAGGATCTGCGCCGGATAATCGATCTTGCCGCATCCCGCGCAGGCCAAGTTACACCTGAACAACGGTTCGAGCATCAGCACAAGCGGGTAACGCTTCCGGCCTGTCACGTGCTGCTTCACGACGTAAGCACCAACCCTGACAGCCTGCATAATAGGAACGGCCATGAAACCTCTGCTCCTGCGCCGGCGCGATCGCCGGCCTTCTTCAAATCAAGTGGCCCTATTATGGACACGCCCGTACGGCAGTTAACAACCCCGGCGGCCCCAAGCCGTGCGCGAAAGACATATCGAGGTTGCGGACATGTTACGCCACGCGATCCCGTTCCGGGGGGTATAGGACAACTCGGGTCTTATACTCAATTCCCATCGCGTGCACTGTGCCCTAATCACCACACCTGTCAGGGAGAGTCTGTCTTTGCTTCCGCCGCGGGAGTAAATCCTGAACTGTAACAGACCCAGGGGCGTTACGAGTGTCCGGCTCGGGAAACGTCACATACAAACCGGACCAGGATGCGCCCGCCCCCGGGCGATATCCCGGCAAACCACAATGGACGTCGTCGTCATGGATCAACCGAACCCTACCCTCCCCACCGGCCCCACCGGCGTCGTGACCGGTCGTACCGAGCAGAAGTCAGAGGGGCAGCAGCAGGCGGGAACGGTTCCGACGCACGGTCGTTTTCCGCTGCTGGACCGGGTATCGTGCCCGGCGGACCTGCGGAACCTGTCGGTG
>NZ_JABEQF010000022.1 GCF_014174355.1 Gluconacetobacter azotocaptans | reverse complement strand
TCGCCGCCAGGTCTTCCAGTCCACCTTACACCACCGCGGGGTGGAGCAGCCCGGTAGCTCGTCAGGCTCATAACCTGAAGGCCGCAGGTTCAAATCCTGCCCCCGCAACCACTGATACCGACACTCCCGTGAGCAAAGCTCCGGGAGTGTTTCTTTTTTCAGCCGTTCCAATAGCTTGCCGCTCGATCCAACTCAGGATCGTGCCCAGTTCCCCATACAGCATCGCGTCGGCCTCGCCACGGTTCGGGCCGGGTGTGAGCACGACCTTCTCGATCAGCGTCCGCAGCGCCTCGGCGGCTTCCAGCCGTTCCTCGGGACGATTGAGGGCGTCGGTCAGACGGCCGACCTTGCGGGCGTAGATCGCCGAAGCGCTCGGCAGCAGGTCCGGCACGTCGTCAGGAACGTCGGCCAGCAGGGATGCCAGTTCAGCCTTACGCGCTTCAAGTGTGTCCATCTCCGCCTTCATGCTGGGATGGAACATTCCTGCCTTGATGGCTTCAATGATGCCCCGGATCTGCTTCTCGACCTTCGCCTGTTCCACCTGCCAGACATCGGCGTTGGACCGACGCTCGCGGTTGAGACGATTGGTCTCCTCGGCATAGGCACGCATTGCCTCGGCCGCGATCTCCGGCGCCATCATCCGGTCCTTCAGACCGGAGAGCACGCGACGTTCCAGGTCGGGGCGAGGGATCGTCCGACTGTTGGTGCAGGAGCCATTCGTCACATGACTGGAGCAGGCGAAACGGTCGGAACCCCGTAGCGTGTAGGGACCACCGCACAGCCCGCAGAACAGCAGGCCCGACAGCAGGGATTTCGGCCGACGTGTGCCATTCAGCCGGTTGCGCTTGTGATGCGCCCTCACGGCCTCGGTGACGTTGATGTATTTTTCGGCGATGATGCTCTGTCGCGCTTTGGCAGCCTGCCAGAGAGCGTCATCGACGATCCGCAGGTTGGGAACCTCCGTCACTACCCATTCTGACTCTGGATTGAGGCGCGAGACGCGCTTGCCCGTCGACGGATCTTTGACGTACCGTTGCCGGTTCCAGACCAGTCGACCGATATACAACTCGTTGTTGATGATGCCGGTGCCGCGCTTCACATGGCCCCGGATGGTGGTGTCACTCCATAGCTTGCCCTCCGGGCCAGCGATGCCCTGGTCGTTGAGAGCTTTGGCAATGGCGCGCGGACCAATGCCGGCGGCGAAGTCACGGAAGATGCGGCGGACGATCTCCGCCTGATGCGCGTCGATCTCGCGGTCGCCCCGGATATGTTCGCCTTTGGCATCGAACTGGCGGACGACGCGATAGCCGTAGCACAGGCCGCCGCCGGATTTACCGTCCTCAACCCGGCCGCGCAGACCGCGATGGGTCTTGGCCGCGAGGTCTTTGAGGAACAATGCGTTCATTGTGCCCTTGAGGCCGACATGCAGTTCGCTGATCTCGCCTTCGGCCAGGGTGACGATCGGCACGCCGGCGAATTTCAGGTGCTTGAACAGGGTGGCGACGTCGGCTTGGTCGCGCGAGATGCGATCCAGCGCTTCGGCCAGCACGATGTCAAACCGTCCGGCCTGGGCGTCCTGCAACAGGGTCTGGATGCCGGGGCGCAGAATCATACTGGCGCCGGAGATGCCCGCGTCCTTGTAGGCGCCGACCACCTTCCATTTCTCGCGCTTGACGTGTTCCCGGCAGATGCGGAACTGGTCCTCGATCGACGCCTCGCGCTGGTTGTCGGAGGAATAGCGGGCATACAGGGCGACGCGGGTCATGGACATGTTCCTTGGGCGGTGTTTCCTATCAGGCGACTTTGTCCATCCGGCTGGGCCGGATCAGCACCTCGGCCGAGATGCCGAGGCCGTCATGCAACTGGCGGATCATATCGATCGACAGGCCGCGCTTGCGGTTCAGCACGTCGGCCACCCGGTTGCGCGGGCCGATCATCGGCTCCAGATCCTTACGGGTGAGGCCCTGCTGTTCCATGCGGAAGCGGATCGCCTCGACAGGATCGGGCGGGTCGATCGGATGGTGCTTCGCCTCATAGGCGTCGATCAGCGTTGCCAGCACGTCGAGCTTGTCGCCGTCTGGCGTGCCGCTCTTCGCTCCCCACAGCCGCCCGACTTCTTCGAGCGCCGCGTCATAATCCGCCTCATTGCGGATGGGCTTCAGATCAGCCGTCATGTTCCACCTCCGTCACGTCGATCCTGTCATACGCTTTGTGCGTGCCGATCCATTTGATCCAGACAATGCTTTTCTCGAAATCGACCGCCACGACTAGGCGATATGCGTTGCCCTTGATGTTGAAGACGATCCGCTCGGCGCTGACGATGCTGGCCGTGGCGTAGAGCCGCTTCACATCGGCGGTGCTTGTCCAGGCAGCCTTGCCGACTTCGGCGAACCAGGCGTCCAGCGCCGCCTTGACGGCCGGCTGGTCCTTCTGACCCGCCAGACTGTCGACGAACTCCCTTAGCGTGCGTCGGGCGATGATCCTCATTGACTGACCTTATATCACGGGACCATAATGGTCACAAGAAAAATGCACGACTGCCTGGCGAGGGGTCGTTCGCCGGGGAAAACGCAGCCGGGGAGGGGAAGCTACCGCATGGGGCCGGATCGGTTCTGCCGGGCCTGTTTCCGCTCCAGGGCGCGGGCACGTTCAAACTGCTCGCGAGCCATCTGCCGGCCGATCAGGCGGGCGAGGGACCGGATGGTGTCACTGGACGGGCGGAATGCTTCCTCGGCCGTTTCCGCCTCACTGGCGGGGCCGAACACCTCGATCCTGATCCTGTCGGGTCTGCGTGCCATCCTGTCCACCTTCCCGGTCATGGGGCGACAGGAATGATGAAGGACAGGACAAGGGGATTTGAGAAGACCGTGCGGCACCCCATGCGGTAATCGGCGGTGATCGCGCAGAAAAGGGAGGCTTATCGGTCGTGGAAAAAATGATCATTCTTCTGGCGATTGGATACGCCCTTGGATTCTATATCCGGGGTCGGCGCGCGACGGCCAACCTGGCACAGGCCGGGCAGCAGATTGCCGAAAGGAATGCTCGACTTCAGACACTGGATCGTCAGATCTCTGGACGCGATACAGAAGTTTCGTCTTTGCGCCGTCGGATTGCTACGCTGGAAACACAGGCCGCTGACCAGAAGAAGGAGGCAGAGCGTCGGCGGCAGTATTTTCAGGACAACGATCTGTCCAACACGCAGAATCAGCTACATTTCATCAGTCAGTGCAGCCTGCGCGCCGTCCGGCCCGTCAACAAGGAGGCTGTGCAGGTACTCTACGCGCTCGACGAGTGGATCAGGACATATCAGCCCGACTGGCGTTTCGCCTTCGAGGTTTCGATGGGTGGGTTCATCAGAACGACTTACGACCCGGAAGATCCGCGTCAGAAGCAGGCTTTCAGCTCCTATAGCGGCAAGCGTGTTGATTTCCTGCTGATTGATCGCTATGGGCTGCCTGTATTGGTGATCGAATATCATGGCACAGGCCACGACCTGTCCGGCGATGCGGATGACCGCATGGCGGTAAAGCGTCTGGCCTTGCAGAAGGCCGGTATCCCGCTGCTCGAAATTCCCGAAAAGATGGCCAAACCTCAAGTCATGGCTGCCATTTCCGAGGCAGCCGGGTCGGCTCTCAGGGTAAAAACAGGCTAAGGGCTCCGCCCTCGCGCCAGCAAGGGTGCGCGTCAGCAGGCTGACGCCGCCCGATGGGGTGTCCCCGATCTTCCTGCGCGCCGCTCCGTGCAGACCGGGCGATACCCCTCCCCATCGGTCGCCCTTGCTGTTGCTACCCCGCTGCTCGCCGCGAGGCAGAGGAACAGCGGGGGCTGTTCCTCGCGGAACAAAGGGCAAAGACCATGACTGGCAACACGAACACGGCGACCGATTTCCGCAATACCATTCTCAACGGCGACAGCGTGGAACTGATGCGGGTAATGCCGCGCAATTCGGTGGATTTCATTCTGACTGATCCGCCTTACCTGGTGAACTATCAGGGCAGGGACGGGCGGAAGGTTCGCAACGACGATAATGCGCGCTGGCTCCGTCCGGCGGTCAATCAGATGCACCGTGTGCTGAAATGGGGTGGTCTTGCCGTCAGTTTTTACGGGTGGAACAAGATCGACCTGTTTGCAGAAGCGTGGAAAGCGGCCGGGTTTCGCATGGTCGGGCATATCGTGTTTCGTAAATCCTATGCCTCATCTTCTGGTTTTCTGCGGTACGAGCACGAAAGCGCCTACCTTCTGGCGAAAGGGAACGTAAAGCGGCCCGGCCAGCCGGTGCCGGATGTGATCGACATGCCGTATTCCGGGAACAAACTGCACCCGACGCAAAAGCCCGTCGCGGCGCTGCTTCCTCTGGTGGATACGTTCTGCCCGGCTGGTGGCCTGGTGCTGGACCCGTTTTGTGGTTCGGGTTCGTCGCTGATGGCGGCGCAGCATCTCGGGCGTGACTGGCTGGGGATGGAATTGGACGCAGACCACGTGGCAACGGCGACCCGGCGCTTGGCCTGGCACGCGGCGAAGAAAATAGCGGCATAGGGGATGAATGCCGCAGGGCCGACAATTCGGTTCTGCGGTGCCCCCTTCCTTGGCCTGTCTGTTCGCACAAATTTGCGCCGATCCGACTTCGCGGATCGGCGGCGGGAAGATGGAAAATAAGCACAGCTCGCCGGGCGAGTGCCCGGCTCGCGAACTATTCTGGCAGGTGCGAAAGAGCGACATAATATCGTGCGATCGCGTTACGAGATCGACATATCTCCAAATGCAGTCTGCACAAAATCTTCCCGTTGCGCATCCTGATTGTCCTGCTGTCAGAAGCAGGCGCAAAAGGAAGGGTAACGCGATGCCGATGTCAGATTGGCAGTCGCCGGCCGCTTACGAACACGCACAAGACATAGCTGCCGCCGGCATGGCCTGGGAATATCTTCGACGTGACGACGAATACCGTCGCGCGTTCCAGCGAATGAAAATGCTTCCGGCTCCGAAGCCAGGGGGCAGCAAAGCCTTTTCCGAACGATGGGGTTTACGATTTCCCTGTCGATCCGGCGGTACCTGCCGGCCGCACGCCTGTCTTCTGGATACCGGAACTCTCGCCTGACATGATCGAACTGCGTGCGGCTCTTGCAGATGCGGATGGCCCGGCAGACATGCCGATCAATCTCGCAGCATTACCGGATCTCGTCGCACGGCTGGATGACGGTGATGCGTGGCACGGTTTCTGGCAGCCCGGCGCGTCGGCACATCAGTTCTGGCTTCCGACACGTCCGGCAGATAGACGTGCCACCTATGTCGTCATCCTGCCGCTTGATAAGCTGCTGGAGCTTCGCGCGGAGGCCGTGCTGCGTTTATGGCGCGCGCTGGTCGGTCGGTCTGAAGGCATATGGGCGCATGATTTCCCGCAACAAACACGGGATCGGCATATCTTGATGCTCCGGGCGTTTGACGGGCGGGCGGCTGGCGCGAGCTATCGCAAGCTTGCCGAAGCCCTGCTCGGGTTTCGGGGCAGAAAAGCGGACTGGGACAGCAATCCGCGTAAGAACCAGGTCCGCCGCTTGGTCGCCGATGGTCGTTATTATGTTCGAGGAGGCTACCGTGACCTGTTGCGTTATCCGATCCGTCTGTCTGATCGTTTACATTCAACCGGGAGGTCAGGATGCCGGCCGCCCTCAATTCATGAATGAATTTTCTGTGTCTCAGTGTTTGTCGTTGCATTTATGCTAAATTATCCATCTTAATCAAGGAATAGGAATGGCCAGTATGCGTCATTTTATACAAGGCATTTTTATTCTGTTGTCTGTTTTCTTTATATGGCCAACAAACGGAATGGCTGACGACTGGTCCAGTCAAATCGTAGAGCATGACGTTGATCCAAGTGATACTGACTCTGGTATTGTCAAAAGCGACGCACGAAATGTCGCAGGATATATGAAGAATGCTAGCGAAGATGGTCGCCTTCTTGTATTTTTTGGAGGTGCCCAATCCTTTCGTCAGACACCCAATATTCCTTTTATTGCCGATGCCCTGGAACATCACTATCGCGTTATTATGATTGATTATGTCTATAATCCACCAGGGACACTGCTGTGTGATCAATCGAATGATCCATGTTTTTCAGACTATCGCAAAGCCAAGATTTTCGGTGGGGCTCCTATGAAAGGATTAAATGTTTCCACACCGGAGGGGCTGGTAGCCCGCACGGCTTCAATGTTGCGGTATCTTCATCGTAAGTGGCCAGCAGAGCATTGGGATCAATATCTCGATCAGGGACAGCCTCGGTGGGCGAATATTGCTGTCTCAGGGTTCTCTCAAGGTGCTGGCCTGGCTGCTTTTTTTGCGAAAACAACAACTGTCGCGCGAGTAATCCTTCTTTCCAGTCCCTGGGACCACTATCAAGCGACCAATAGTGTTGCTTCGTGGCTTTCTTCGCCTTCAGCTACGCCCGCTGACCGCTGGTGGGGGATGTACTCGGCTCGCGAAGCGAACGCGCAATGGATGCAGAAGACCTACGCCGCTCTCGGTATCTCCCCTGATCATATTCGATTGGTTACTGACGCAGCACAATGTAAGCCTGGATCAGGTCTTTATCTGCCCAACCACTGGGCTGTTGCTGAACTTGGCTGTACGCCGAGAACCCCCAATGGTTCATTCATGGAGAAGCCCTTGTGGGATCTGATGTTGGGGGATGGACGTGGTCGAGACGAGGACTCTGCGCCATGAATACATATACAAGCGGGATACTGGCTGTCATCCTTGGGGTTGTGCCTGTTTCCAGCCTGAATGCCCGAGAATTTTTAAGCTACGAACCGTCGACAGTCAGCGTTCACGGTTCGATACAGCGCGTTCCCTGTATTGCCTCTGAAGGGCAGCGTATGGCTCCTGAATGTAAAGTCCTGCGACTTGAGATCAATAGTCCGGTCGATATCGGCGGTGGCAGCCAAATCGATACGCCTGTCACCAACCAGAAATATTTCGACATTGTTCTTGTGCAAAAGTCTATGGTTGCTGGTTCTACTGGTCCGGAAGCGAGGGTAGCGTTGTCAGATCTCGTCGGTAAGCCAGTTACTGCGGTCGGGTCACTAACATATGCCCCGACAAGGGGAACGACGAAAGTTCGTTTTGTTGTGAAAGATATTGAGGAAGTTATAGGTAAATAAAGGATAGTACTAATGATTGGGGAGATGTCGTTCGCCGGGTGAATGCCCGTCGAACAAAGTATTCTGGCAGGCGCGGAAGAACGCTATAACGTCGTGCTATCGCGTTACGAGATCGACATATCTCCAAATACAGTCTCAAAAATCTTTCCCTTTGTGCATCCTGATTGTCCTGCTGCCAGAAACAGACGCAAGAGGAAAGGTAATGCGGTGCCGAGATCAGATTGTTAGTCGCCGGACGCTTACGAACATGCACAAGATATAACTGCCGCCGGCATGGTCTGGGAATATCTTCGAGGCGATGACGATTACCGTCGGGCGTTCCAGCGAACGAAAAAGCTTCCGGCTCCGAAGTTTGGGGGCAGCGAAGCCTTTTCCGAACGATGGGGTTTGCAATTTCCCGCGACAGACACAGGACCCGCATATCCTGATGCTCCAAGCGTTTGACGGTCGGACGGCTCTGGCGCGAGCTATCGCAAGCTCGCCGAGGTTCTGCCCGGTGCGAAGGCAGGAAGGCCGATTGGGGCAATGATCCTCGAAGAAACCAGGTCCGCCAGATCGTTGCCGATGGTCGGTATTATATTCGGGGAGGTTGTCGCGATCTGTTGCGCTATCCGTTTCGCTTGTCTCAGGGAGATTAAAAGTAATCTACAGTTTTGAATTTTATTCGTCGAATTCTATAATTTCTGGAAGTTCCGCTTTTCCATTGATTTTATATTCAGAAAGAGTTCTTATTCTCCTATAAATACTAAGTAATATTTTAAGTGATATCAATGGATCGTTTGTTCTTTCTAGAATGGCTTTAGTTGAGGGAAGGTCAAGAATTTTTGCTATCTCTTCGTTGGCAAAGGTAACTAACTCTAGTTGTTCTTTGGTTAATGCTATTTTCTTTTTTTCGACGTCCATGCGCAATAGTTTGCGTTTTTGAAGATCTGTATGAATGGCATTGTAAGTTTTGTTGCATGCTCCAATAGATGCAGCGACACTACCAACTACGCCAGCTATCTGTACGGCAAGTGGAAGATTCAAAAGAAGTTCAATATAGCCTGGAGAGGCATATTGCATTTTCTGGATCAGAGGACGTCTTTTGGGGGGCGTTGCGTACTTTAGCTGATTATAAAAGCTAACAGCACTATATCCCCCTTGCCATGGAAACGCACGAAAAGCGCGCTCTATTCGTTCATCCGTCACTTCATCCGGTGACGGAAGGACGGCTTCAAAAGCGAAATAGACCTGTTCATAAGCTCGGGGAAACTTGTAGAGATCTTCTAAAGACCAGCGCTTGTCGATGAAAATTTTATAACTTTTAGGGTATTCCAAAGAACTCTCCTGTATGGCGCGTAGAATACTGGAATATCAGATCGTGTTTATTATCCATGAGAGTAGCATCCATGATAAGGGTGCCGGAATCAATCCCACTCAATTCCGGCACTCTCCATCCCGCCGATCCTCCGCCACGGTTCACCATGGCCCGCTGTTGTCACCAACAGCCGCCGAACCCAACCGGAGGCTCGATCATGCTCGATCCCAAGACGGGGTTGCCGCCCCGTTTCCTGCGCACGCCGGATGCGGCGCGCTTCCTCGGCATTTCCATCCGTACGTTGGAAAAGCACCGCACCTACGGCACCGGTCCGACCTATCGTAAGATCGGCGGCCGCATCGTCTATGCCCTCGACGACCTCCAGGGCTGGGTCGAGAACGGTGTCCGCAGGTCTACCACCGACGTGACACCTTGCCGGGTCTTTCCTGCCCGCCCACTGACCCCGGCCGAGAAAGCGACCCTTTGAATGGCCGGCGTCATGCCACCGCGCGGTCAGCATGCGCGGGAGAGCGAGCGGCTCCGCCTCGATCCCTTCGTGATCGCGGGGGGCGATGCCAGTCCCCGCGATCAGCGCGACCTGATGGAGCGGCCGTTCTTCTCGCTCTCCAAGGTAAAGCGGGTCGCGCCGATCCTCTATGAGGCTGGGGGTCAGCGCGTCGAGATTCATGGCCTCGCCGAACACGGCATGGCGACGATCTGGGATGCTGACGTGCTGATCTGGGCCGCCTCGCAGATTGTCGAAGCGGAGAATAGTGGCCTCCGGACATCACGCTTCCTGCGTTTCACTCCGTACCAGCTTCTGATGGCCGTGGGTCGTGCCACGGGCGCACGGGACTACCGGCTGATCAAGGCCGCGTTCGCCCGCCTGCAATCGACCGTGGTTCGTACGACCATTCGCAACGGCGAACATTGGCGTCGGCACCAGTTCTCCTGGATCAACGAATGGGAGGAGCGGGTGACCCGAGATGGGCGTGTCGAGGGTATGGAATGCGTCCTGCCCGACTGGTTCTATCGTGGCGTCATCGACCGCTCGCTGGTCCTGACCATCGACCCGGCCTATTTCCGTCTGACCGGCGGCATCGAACGCTGGCTCTACCGCGTCGCCCGCAAACATGCCGGGCATCAGCCGCAGGGCTGGCTGTTCGAGATGGCGCATCTCCATGAAAAATCCGGCAGCCTGGCGCGTGTCTCCGACTTTGCACTCGATTTGCGGCGCATCGCTGCCCGCCAGTCGCTTCCCGGTTATCGCCTCGCGATCCGGCGCGAGGGGCGGCGGAAACTGCTGCATATTCGCCCCGTCAATTTATCCACAGTGCCTGTGGATGACGGTGCGGATGGACACGGGATTTCGGGCGCAGGGACTATCGGGACTTCGGGCGCATCACTATCGGGATTTCAGGCGCACGAACCCCAGCTAAGCCTTTGGCCTGAAACGCGGAATCGCGCTCTTAACTTAGAGTCTAACTTAGACTCTAACTTTTTAATGTTGGGGCGACCGGATGTCGACCGTGGTGCCGGTGCCGCCGACAGGCCGGGCGATCCGCACACGTGTGGTCTTTCTCCCATGCCGGGAGATGGGCCATGACCAGCGCCATAACATTCCGTGCGCTGGGCAACGCCCTGCCGTTTGCCCGTGACGCATTGACCTATGTCGAACTGACCCACATCGAGAAGCGCGTCGAGAACTGGATCAGGTTCGGCCAAGAGGCTCAGGAACAGATCCTCGACCGACGCCGCCGGATCTTTTCCTTCCATCCCGGTAGCGTCTTCGCTTTCGTCCGCTGGGCGGCCAATGATTTCGGCACGATCGCATCGCGCATCGACATCCTGCGCGCCGTGGTGCCGGTAGAACCCTGCCAGACGGTGCCTTTCGTCCGGCCGGGCGCCGAAATCCTGTTGCGGGTTGCAGGCTGGCCGAAGGTCGAACAGGTGCTCCGTCATATCGATGCGGTGGAAGAGGCCGGCATCGACGCCTGCGCGGTTTCGCTGGATCACTGGCGGCATGTCGGCAACCGGCTGAACGCGGGTGAGCAACCGCGCCCCTACACGACGGCACGTCATCGGGCCTGGCTCAGACGGCGGGAGATCGTGCCATGACCCGCTTCGGTTATGTCATGGCGACGTATTTTGCCGCGATGGGCGTGGCCGTCGCCGCTATCGTCCCCGTGCCGGTGAAGCTGCTCTGGAATGCCTCTGCCAGCACGCCCCTCGGCCTCTACGACCTTACCGCACCGAACGGGTTGAAGGTCGGCGATCTGGTCGCCGTCAGGCCGCCGAAACCGCTGGCCGATTTCATGGTCGGGCGCGGCTATATCGGGCGGAACGTGCCGCTGCTCAAGTCTGTGGCGGCGCTGCCTGGGCAACAGGTCTGCCGTGTCGGCCGTACCGTCACCGTGGATGGTGTGCGGCTGGGCGAGGCACAGGACCGTGACCGGCGCAGGCGTATGTTGCCGGTCTGGCAGGGCTGCCGCCGCATCGCACCGGATCAGATTTTCCTCATGAACCCGTCTGTCCACGACAGCCTGGACGGTCGCTATTTCGGCCCGCTCCCGCGCGCCGCCGTGATCGGGCGGGCGATGCCGCTCTACACCGACGCGCGCGGTAACGGTCATTTCGTCTGGCGCGGCCTGTTCGCTGACAGGCCGACGCCGCCCCTTCCCAACATCGCTATGGAGACTTCCCATGCCGCAGATCGGTAGCTTCACGCGCGACAAGATCGGTTTTGTCGGGCGCATCCAGACCTTCCTCGGCTCTTATGAGATCGTCATCGTGCTGACCGAGAGATCGGACTCCGACAACGCACCGGATTATCGCATCCATCGCGATGACGAGGATGGTCCGGAGATCGGTGCCGGCTGGAAACGCACGGGCGAGCGGGCCGGCGATTACGTCGCCGTGCTGATCGACGATCCGCTTCTGCCGCAGCCGTTGCGCGCCAATCTGTTTCGTGATGGCAGCGACGGTGGCATCTGGTCGCTGCATTGGAACCGGCCGCCGAAGCGCGATGGGCGGGACTGACCCCATGCGCAATCAGACCCGGATCGCGTGTCTGCTGGCAGCGGGATGTCTCGTGTCCATGGTGCCGGTTGCTGTATCGGCGCAGACAATCGACGTCCCGTATGCCGCCGAGGTTGCTGAGGCTGCGCGGCGTTTCGACATTCCGGCGACATGGATCAGGGCCGTCATGGGGGCGGAGAGTGCAGGTGATCCGGGTGTGGTTTCATCGGCAGGCGCGATGGGGCTGATGCAGATCATGCCCGGCACATGGGCGGCTCTGCGCGTCCGGCATCATCTCGGTCGCAATCCCTACGATCCGCGCGACAACATTCTGGCCGGTGCGGCGTATCTCCGTGAACTGCATGACCGCTACGGTTCGCCGGGTTTTCTCGCTGCCTATAACGCCGGTCCCGATCGCTACGAGGCATCTCTGGAGGGTCGTCCGCTCCCATCGGAAACACGCGCCTATGTCGCTTCCGTTGCGTCGACCATCGCAGGTGGCGTCGACGCTCCCGTCATGATCGCGGCGGCCGATCGGTTTGCCTGGACCCGTGCGCCGCTCTTTATCGTGCAGCCGGATCGCAATGCAGCGGGCGCGTCTGTGCGCGATATGTCGGGGATTCTGCCGCGATCGGATGGCCTGTTCGTCGCGGGTGGCGGCATGGGATCGCGGCCATGATGGCGATGTGCAGGGCAGGAGGTGGAGAGGCGGAGAGAGGGCAGAAGAGGGAGCGCAAGATTAAAGCGGGCGGCACCCCATGGGTCCGATCCGCAGGGCAAGCCCTTGTCTGCACATTGTTTTGGGTGGCACCCCCTTTGAGGGGGTATGGTGCCGCGACAGGCGGCGAAGTCAGTTTCCGCCCCGTTTTTTGCGGCACTCTTGCCTGTTTCTGGCAGTTTTGGATGGATCGGCGGTCGTGAGCGCGGGCGACGACAACCGGTTCCGCCCGAGGCTGGGCCGTATCCGCGCCGACACGCCGAAGGTCGGTCGTGCCAGGAGTTTCCTGACCAGGGTGCGGACCGTCACGCGCCAGCAGCAGGCGGCGACCGGTGGGAGCGGACGCCCCCGAGGCGGCGGTCCCGGACATGCGCCGAAGGGGGACGGAAGCATCGCGTCCGGACGTGGTGTGCGACGCGGACGCGGAGCGACGTTTGTGCGCGCCCGGAACCTCTCGAATGGCTGGAGCCATCGTCGACCAGGCAGCCGTCGCCTCATCGTCAAATCCCGTTCCGTTCGTGCCGCCGGACGGAATGGCAAGGCCGCCGCCCATCTCCGCTATATCCAGCGCGACGGCACCGCTCGCGATGGTGAGCGAGGACGACTCTATTCGGGGACGGAAGACCGTGCCGATGGCGATGCCTTTCTCGATCGCGGCCGTGATGACCGCCATCAGTTCCGATTCATCGTCTCACCGGAGGATGCCGGGGATCTTGCCGACCTGACGGGCTACACCCGCGACCTGATGGCCCAGGTCGAAGCCGATCTCGGCACGAAGCTCGATTGGGTTGCCGTTAATCACCATAACACCGGCCACCCGCATGTGCATGTCGTCGTCAACGGTCGTGACGATCTGGGCGAGGATCTGGTCATCAATGGCGACTACCTTGCCAACGGCATCCGCGAACGGGCAAGCGAACTGGTGACGCTGGAACTCGGCCCCGTCACCGAGATCGAGCAACGTCGCAAGCTGGTCGCCGAAATCGACCAGGATCGTTTTACCCGCATCGATCGGGCGATACTCGCGGAGGCCGACGGCCGGTTTCTCGATGTGCGCCACGAGCCTGATGATCCGCGCGGCCAGGCGGATCGGACGCTGCGCCTGCGCCGTCTTGGCAAGCTGGGAGATATGACCCTCGCCACGGAACATGCGCCAGGTGTGTGGGAACTGAGCGAGCGGCTGGAGCCGACGCTGCGCGAGATGGGCGAGCGCGGCGACATCATCCGCACGATGCAGAAGGCACTCCGGGCGGAGGGCGCCGAGCGCGACCCGATGAGCTTTGCGATCCATGATGCAGCACCGGCGACGCAGATCGTCGGTCGCGTCATCGACAAGCATCTGTCGGACGAACTGGGCGAGGAACTGACGCTGGTGGTCGATGGGATCGATGGCCGCACGCATCATGTCGCCGACATCGATCCGGCTCGTGTCGCTGAGGCGCGAATTGGCAGCATTGTCGAGATTGGCCCGCCTGACAGCGCAGGTCGTCCCTCCGATCGCGTGATTGCCGTCATGGCCGAGGAAGGTGTTTATCGGCCGAGCCGTCATCTGGAACAGGCCCGGTTCGAGGGGCGCGTGCCGGGTGGAGACTATGACGGTTTTGTCGCGTCCCATGTCCGACGGCTGGAGGCCCTGCGGCGGGCCGGTATCGTCGAACGGATCGACGCCGATCAGTGGCGTATTCACGAGGATTTCGCCACCCGTGCTGCTGCCCACGATGCGGGGAGGGGCGGCAGGGCCAATATTCGTGTCCTGTCGACTTTCGACCTCGACAGGCAGATCGGCGGGGATGGCGCGACCTGGCTCGACCGGCGGCTGATCGGAGGTGCGGTGTCCGATCTGGTGCCTGTCGGCTTCGGGGAACAGGTGCGCGAAGCGATGGAACAGCGGCGGGAGAGGTTGATCGGGCAGGGGGATGCGATCCGCCGGCCGGACGGGCGCGTCAGCTATCGGCGCAACCTGATCGCCACACTTCAGGATCGGGAGGTTGCCCGTATCGGGGCGGAATTGGCGGCAATGAAGTCCATGCCGTTTCGGGCGGGCGCTGACGGCGAGACGGTCAGCGGCAAATTCACCGGCACCACCCAGCTATCGAGCGGGAAGTTCGCCATCGTCGAGAAATCCCATGAGTTCACGCTGGTCCCGTGGCGGCCTGTGATCGAGCGTCACCTCGGTCGGGAGGTGACGGGCATAGTGCAGGGTGGATCAGTATCGTGGCAGTTGGGGAAGCAAAGAGGATTGGGGTTGTAAGGTCTGGGTAGCTACCTTGCCACCATGTCTGATGGACTGCCGAAAAGATTCTCTGCAACAAAATCCACGAAGACACGGATTTTTGGAGAAAGTTGGCGGCTTGAGGGCCAAAGAATGCGGAAAGTGCCGGAATGACAGACCGCACTTTCCATCACGCTTATCAGCGTACCAGTTTGCACCTGTTCTCGGACGGCAAAGTCCGGCAGGCAGGCGATACCGAGACTACGTTCGGCCATATAGACCAGTGGCTCAATTGCGCTCGAGACAGCAACCGTAGGCAATTCGACCGCCGTTTCATTACTGCGCACGATAAGCGGCCAGTCTTCCAATTTGCCGGTGCTTGGATAACGATGACGTAGGCAACGGTGTGCGATGAGGTCGGCGGAGGTTTCAGGAACACCGTGTTCGGAGAAATAGTCGACCGAGCCGACAAGCTGATAATTGAAGCCGCCCAGCATGCGCGTCATCAACCGGGAATCGTTAATCTCACCGGTGCGGATTACTGCATCAAAACCCTCGTCGATTACGTCGACCAACCTGTCAGTGAAATCCAAATCCAATTCAATGTCCGGCCAAAGGCGCATGAAAGCCGAAATAGTTGGCATCATCAACATTCCGACCAACGGTAAACTGATTCGCAATTTACCATGCGGTGCTCCCCTTGTTTGGGAGATTTCCAATTCTGCCGCTTCAACTTCCGAGAAGATTCGTCGGCAGCGTTCGAGGAACAGCCCTCCTTCCGGTGTCAGCGTAATGGTGCGGGTGGAGCGATGAAATAATCGCACGCCAAGCCGCCCTTCAAGGCGGGCAATGGCCTTGCCGATCGCCGAGGAGGAAACGCCGAGCTGCTTTCCTGCTGTCGTGAAGCTGCGGGCTTCTGCGGCGTGAACAAACGCATTGAGAGAACCAAGACTATCCATTTTGCGAACCTATTTCGGATATAAATGTCCGATATGTTCGGAACTATAGCCTTATTATCGGGAGAAGCGAGAGGGTTTATCGTTTTGTCAAAGCTTTGGGCGGCGAACGGCATTCGCACCAGACATGGCGCAGTCTGTTAGCCGATCTGTTGAACAGGTAGAACAATGACATCAACGATGGAAATCGAACCCCTTACTGGTTCCAATGACGAAGCGATTATATCTAGTCGCTTCCCTCTCGTGGCACTGCTTGCGCTGGCTGTTGCTGGTTTCATCACTATTTTGACCGAAGCCCTTCCGGCTGGGCTTCTGACACAGATCGGCAGCAGCCTCTCGGTATCAGATGCTCTCGCCGGGCAGCTCGTCACGATCTATGCTGTGGGATCGCTCGTTGCCGCCATTCCCCTGACAGCGGCGACCCAGGGAATGCGGCGACGGCCCTTGCTTCTGACCGCCATCGTCGGCTTCGCGGTCGCCAATACCATAACAGCCATTTCAACGAATTACGGGCTGACCATGTTCGCGCGGTTCGTCGCTGGCGTCTCGGCCGGTCTGTTATGGGCGCTACTCGCTGGTTATGCGGCGCGGATGGTGCCGGACCACATGAAGGGGCGTGCAATTGCCGTCGCCATGGTCGGGACGCCCGTGGCTTTATCGGTCGGTATCCCTGCCGGCACATTCATTGGTACCACCATCGGTTGGCGGCCCTGCTTTGGGTTGATGAGTGTGCTGACGCTGGTTTTGATCGCTTGGATACTTGTGAAAGTTCCCGATTTTCCGGGGCAGGTAGCCGGTAAGCGTCATTCCATCAGGCAGGTCTTTGGAATGGCAGGTGTGCGGCCCGTTCTGTTCGTGACACTGGCCTTCGTGCTCGCCCACAACATTCTCTATACTTACATCGCACCGTTCCTCGCCGCCACTGGTATGGCCGCGCAAACAGATTTGATTTTACTCGTTTTCGGTGTGACATCGCTGATCGGCATCTGGATAGTCGGTGTCCTTATTGACCACCGCCTGCGCGCGTTAACGCTTGCAAGCACGATATTGTTCGGATTTGCTACTCTGGCGCTAGGCATCTGGAGTGACAATCCGACTGTGACCTACTGCGCTGTCGGCGTATGGGGGCTTGCCTTTGGCGGTGCCGCTACTCTCTTTCAGACTGCGCTTGCTAAGACTTCCGGTAATGCGGCCGATGTCGCGCAGTCTATGCTCGTTACTGCTTGGAATACCGCCATCGCAGGAGGCGGGATCATAGGTGGTCTGCTGCTCGAAAAGATCGGCGTAGGCGCCTTTGCTCCCGCCCTACTTTGTCTGCTTGTCCCCACGTTCGTCGTCGTATGGATGGCACGTCACCATGGTTTCCAAGCGGTCGATCCTCGTGGTTAACAGATATGTTCGCCAGGCGGGATTAGGTTGCTACCAGACGCCGATGTTGCATCGGTGTGCATCCCATCATGCGACGAAATGCAGTGCTGAACGCGGCTTCGGATTCATATCCGACAGAGAAGCCGATGTTCGCAACGCTATCGGCGGTATGTTGCAAGCGATCACCGGCAAGTCGCATCCGCCAGCCTGCAAGATAGTCAAGCGGCGTCTGTCCGACGACATCACGGAACCGCACGGCGAAGACAGTTCGCGACATGCCGGCAAGCCTTGCCAGTTCGGCGAGGGTCCATCGTCGGGCTGGTTCGCTGTGCATCGCTTCCATGACGCGCATGAGGCGCGGATCGGCCAGAGCCCCCAGCCAACCAGTGTGCGTCTCCTTGTCGGAGGCCAGCCACAGCCGGATGATCTGGAGAAGCATGATTTGTGCAAGATGGTCGGCCATCAGGGTGCCGCCGGGCGACCCGTGTTTCAGTTCCGTAGCCAGTTGCTCCAGCGACCAACGCAGCACCGCCGCCTGCTCCGAGGCATCCCGGACATGAACAATAGCAGGCAAGGCGTTAAACAACAGATCGGCATGGTTGCCATCAAAGAAAAAGCGGCCCCCAATCAAAAAGAAATCTCCACCGCCGTTGCAGGTCGCAATGCCGTCCGATGCCTTGTCGTAGATCGTCGCAGAGTTGATCGGTGGCAGTGTCATGTCCGTTGCAAAGAGGAAGGGGCGGCCACGTGTCAGGAGGAAGCAATCACCTGCTTCAATACGCAATGGTTCAGCTTCGCCGTCGACCTGCACCCAACACGCACCCTGTATCACGGTATTGAACTTGACCCCGTCATGAGGCGGAAAACGGATTGCCCATTCCCCGCCGGCATCAAGACCGGCGCTGATAGCGGTTCGAGGTTTGAGCAGGGAAAGAACATCCGAGAGAGGGTCCATGCCCGTAAATCCGTATTATCGCAAAAGAAATACGAACTATACAATATGGATCGTTCGATCGCCATAATAGATTCTCTCCAGGCGGCCGTGGCAGTCCGGGTCGCCTACTCTGGAGAATAATCATGACCGACTATCAGAAGCCTTTGGGCTCCGGCTTTGGTGTCCGTTCTACCGCTCGAGACGTCTTGTCAGGACTGGATCTGAAGGGAAAGCGCGCGGTTGTCACTGGCGGCCACTCTGGTCTGGGTCTCGAAACGACGAAGGCGCTTGCCGGAGCAGGTGCCAAAGTGCTTGTTGCGGCACGGAACCCAGATGTCGCGAAGATCGCGACGCAGAATATTTCGGGCATAGAAATCGAGGCGCTCGATTTGGCCGATATTGCTAGTGTGCGCTCTTTTGCCGCGCGTTTGCTGGCTTCAGATCAGCATATCGACATGCTCATTAATAATGCTGGCATCATGGCCTGTCCGGAGAAGCGTGTCGGCCCAGGCTGGGAAGCACAGTTCGCAACCAATCACCTTGGGCATTTTGTACTGACAAATTTGCTATGGCCGTTGCTCGCCGGAGGTGCCCGTGTTGTCGCAGTTTCTTCAGCCGGACATCATTTGTCCGACATTCGGTGGAACGATGTAGAATTTGAAGAAGGCTACGACAAGTGGCTTGCTTACGGGCAGTCAAAGACCGCCGACGCATTGTTCGCAGTTCATCTCGATCGACTTGCGCGTGAACATGGTGTTCGGGCTTTTTCTCTGCATCCAGGAAAGATTTTTACACCTTTGCAGCGTTACCTGACCGAAGGCGAGATGGTGGCGGAAGGCTGGCTCGATGCAACTGGAGCGCCTGCTGATCCAACATTCAAGACACCAGAACAGGGAGCTGCCACGCAGGTATGGGCGGCGACTTCTCCCCGGCTTGCTATGCTTGGTGGCCTTTATTGTGAAGATTGCGATGTCGCGTTGCGTGCAGAAGAAGTCAGTGAGCCATTTGTTGGTGTCAAACATTATGCGACTGATCCCCATGAGGCAGAGCGGCTTTGGGCGCTTTCGGCCGAACTGACGGGGATAAACGCTTTTCCTGTAACATGAGGAGGTCACGCTACATTGTAAGTGACGCTCGTTCTTTGGATGGGCGCATTCCATTGCGCGCACTCACCCACACACTTGCTGTCGCTGAACATCTCAATTTTCGCCATGCGGCCAATGCACTCGGTGTTACCCAATCGAGTGTCAGCGCCCGAATCAAGGCGCTGGAAGAGACATTGGGCATCGTCCTATTCGAGCGGCGTCATCGCGGTGTTCGGCTGACCGAGGCCGGACGCCGCTTCGTCGCAGAGGTTTCAGCAGGGATAGAGCAGATCGATCATGCCGTCAGGACGGCAGGTGCAATTTCTGATGGTACAGTGGGGCGGCTCACGATCGGGCTGAATGGCTCGATCGCGACAGGGTTTCTTGCCGATCTGCGCCAACGCTACAGAGCAGCCCACCCGGCAATTGAGCAAAGCATTATCGAAGGACCATCGTCACATACGCTTTCCATGATACGTGACGGCAAGCTCGATGTGGCTTTTATCATCAATGTCTCCAATGTGCCTGACTGTCATAGCCGGCACCTCTGGAGCGAGGCCCTGGTGATTGCTCTTCCTGCCGCGCATCCGATTGCGACCCTGGAATCCCTTGCTTGGGCTGACCTTGCGACGGAGAATTTCCTTGTTCGGCAGGGTGGCGCCGGGCCGCAGATCCTTGAGCATATCGTCCGGCGTGTGGTTGAGCATGGGCGATCGCCGCGTCTCCATCGGCGTGATGTCGGACGGGACACGCTAATGCATATGGTCGCCGCAGGAGAGGGGATCACGCTGACCCATGAGGCGGGCAGCCATATGCCATTTCCCGGCATCGTTTTCCGTCCGATCGACGACGAGAAGGAACACGCCCGGTTCAGCGCGGTCTGGTCGCCCCAGAACCGCAGCCCCGCGTTGCGAAATCTTCTGGATCTCGCCACGCATATGAGTCGTATGGATGGTCTGACCATGCAGGCTCAAACCATGGCATCATCGTTTTCAGCCACGACGTCGGGAAAACGCACAACGGGCGGCGTACGTTTGTGAAGCGTCGGCCTGTCGAAACAGCCTGTTACTAGGAGGAAAATCCCCATGAGCCTCGAAACTTTCCGTAAGATCTACGGTCTCGACGACAGCCCGTCACCGCTCGATCGGTCAGTGCTGGTCCTGATCGACATCCAGCGCGAATATCGCGACGGACGGGTGCCGCTCGCCAATGTCGATGCGGCGGCGGATGAAGCCGGACGGCTGCTCGATCTCGCGCGGCGCAAAGGCGTGCCGGTCATCCATATCGCCCATGACGCTGGACCAGGCGCTCCCGCCTTCGCCAGCGATAGCCCTTACCGCGATTTTCTGCCCCAGGTGACGCCCCGTGAAGGGGAGACGGTTCTGTTCAAGACCCATGCGAATGCATTTATCGGCACCGGGCTCGCGGAGCGTATCAAGGAAACGGGTCGGAACGAGGTCATCATCGCCGGTGATACGGTGGGTGTCTGCGTGTCCACCACCGCCCGCGCGGCGGCGGAAGAATACGGCCTGCGCGTGACCCTGGTGGCGGACGCCATTGCCGCACGCGATGTCGCCGATCCGCTGGGCGGAACGATCGCGGCCGAGACCGTGCGTCGCGTTGCGCTGGCCGAACTGGCGGATATGTTCGCCGTCATCGTAAAGGACAGCACTGCGTGGAAGGAGTGAGGGCGTCTTTTTCCCTCAGCCGGTCAGCGCGGGCTGGCCGGGACAGCCTTCAATAACGCGCCCGGTTCCACGTCCAGTGCCTCTGCAATTCTTCCCAGGATCGTAACGCTTGCCGACACGTCCGCGCGTTCGATCGCCCCGATATAGCGGGTGCTCAGGCCCGCACGATCGGCCAGCTCTTCTTGCGTCATGTCTCTGTCATGACGCATCCGACGCAGGTTGACCGCCATGACCTCCTTGAGGTCCATGCCATCATCGAGACCTTTGTCGGAACGATCGTTCCAGGAATGATCGTTCCTATTCGTCCCGACCCGTGGTATTCTCCGCGTCCGGTGGAGATTTTTCCGTGCTGTGCGCCAGACGGGCGAGAAGATCTGCGCCGGAAACGCCGAGGGCGGCTGTTATGTCCACGAACTCAATGATATCGATTCGTCGCTCGCCATTCTCGTATTTGGCGACGAAGGATTGGGGCTTGCCGAGTGCGGCGGCCAGTTCCGACTGCGTCATCCCCCCGGTCTTGCGCGCTTCTGTAAGGAGCGATTGCAGCAAACGCTGCCGGGGTGTGCGCAGGGATTTCTTCATGCGGAACGGCTCTCCGACGGGGAGGGGAGTCGTGCCGATAATCCTGATTTGGGATTATCCCATTTTAGGATATAATTGACTGCAATCCTGCTGGAGGGCTGTCGGATGACAGCGAGACCCGAACTGGACCCCGACGTCGATGACCTGGCGCCGACCGTGCCGGAGATCACGACCTATGACGAAGTGCATTTCATCACCTATCTCCGCCTGCTCGACGCCGAGGCGGATCGGGCCGACTGGGCGGAGGTGGCGCGGATCGTGCTGCATCGCGATCCGGCGGACGCAGAGCGCACGCGCACCTGCTGGGAAAGCCATCTTGCTCGTGCGCGATGGATGACGAAAATCGGTTATCGGAAGATTCTCGAACAGGCGGTGATCGACGCCCGCGTAACCCGCCACTGACCATCCTTTTTCTACGCCATGGTATCCGGCAGCACGATCGCGACTCATTCTATATTGCTTGCCTCCGTGTCGCCCCTTCTCTGATCGGTTTTATTCCCAAAGCCGATTGGAGCCCCGATGTCCGGAAGCCGTGTCCTGTGGGGGCAGGTCGTCCTCGTCCTGCTGATCGTGTTCGTCGCCCTCTGGAGTGCCACGGAATGGACGGCCTGGGGCCTGGGTTTTCAGCCCCAGCTTGGCGCTCCCTGGTTCATGGTGGCAGGCTGGTCATTCTACTATCCGCCGGCCTTCTTCTGGTGGTGGTATTTCTACGACGCCTATGCGCCGTCGATCTTCGTGACGGGCGGATATATCGCCTCGTCTGGTGGAATTATCGGCAGCGTGGTTGCCATCGGTCTGTCCATCCTCCGAGCACGGGAAGCCCGGAATGTCGCTACATACGGCTCGGCCCGCTGGGCGGAAGTCGGCGAAGTGGAGGAGGCCGGGCTGCTCGATCCCGACGGCGTGGTGCTGGGTCGGCTAGATCGGGACTATTTGCGGCATAACGGCCCCGAGCATGTGCTGTGTTTCGCGCCGACCCGTTCTGGCAAAGGCGTCGGGCTGGTAGTGCCAACGCTGCTGACCTGGCCGGGCTCGGCCATTGTCCATGACATCAAGGGTGAGAACTGGGGGCTGACCGCCGGATTTCGTGCCCGGCACGGGCGCGTGCTGCTGTTCGATCCGACCGATCCGGCGTCCTCGCCCTACAACCCGCTGCTGGAGGTCCGGCGTGGTGACAGGGAGGTCCGGGATGTCCAGAACATCGCCGATATCCTCGTCGATCCCGAAGGCGCGCTGGACCGGCGCAACCATTGGGAGAAAACCTCGCACTCCCTGCTGGTGGGTGCGATCCTGCATGTCCTCTATGCCGAGCCGGACAAGACGCTGGCCGGTGTCGCCAATTTTCTGTCGGACCCGAAACGGCCGGTGGAGGCGACGCTGCGTGCGATGATGTCCACGCCGCATCTCGGGAAGGCAGGCGTGCATCCGGTCATCGCGTCATCGGCGCGCGAACTGCTGAACAAGAGCGACAACGAACGATCGGGCGTGCTGTCCACCGCCATGTCGTTTCTGGGCCTTTATCGCGACCCTGTGGTGGCAAAGGTGACGGCACGGTGCGACTGGCGTATCGCGGATCTCGTGTCCGGCCAGCAGCCCGCCAGTCTCTACCTCGTTGTGCCGCCGTCCGATATCGCCCGCACCAAGCCGCTGATCCGCCTGATCCTGAACCAGATTGGCAGGCGGTTGACGGAGGATCTGCATGTCTCGACCCGTCGGCACCGTTTGCTGCTGATGCTTGATGAGTTTCCCGCCCTCGGCCGTCTCGATTTCTTCGAGAGTGCGCTGGCCTTCATGGCGGGGTATGGGATCAAATCCTTCCTGATCGCGCAGAGTCTCAACCAGATCGAAAAAGCCTATGGCGCGAACAACAGCATTCTCGATAACTGCCATGTCCGCGTCGCCTTCGCCACCAACGACGAGCGTACCGCCCGGCGTGTGTCGGATGCGCTCGGCACCGCGACCGAGATGCGTGATTCCACCAATTATGCCGGCCACCGGCTGTCGCCCTGGCTCGGACACCTCATGGTCTCGCGACAGGAGACGGCACGACCGCTGCTCACGCCCGGCGAGGTGATGCAGCTTCCGCCGACCGATGAACTGCTGTTGGTCGCGGGCGTCGCCCCCGTTCGCGCGAAGAAGGCGCGCTATTATGAGGACGCGCGGTTCATGGAGCGTGTCCTGCCGCCCCCGGCCACCGGAACGCAACGCCCGTCCGCGCCTCCGTCCGATGACTGGTCGGTGCTGGAGACAGGGGCTCCATCAGGAGGGCCGGCTCCGGATGGCAGCGCGGGCGCAGATGGTGATCCTGCAAATGCCGGCATCCGCCGCGAACCGGAATTGCCGGAGCATGAAGACGTCGTGCCGCCCGAGCGTCCGGGTATGCAGGAGTTCGATGTGCTCGACGACGAGCCGAATCTCGATGCTGCCAAAGCGCGCACCATCCGCCAGCAGGCCCGCTCCGTTGCGCGGCAGGCAACGATGGACCCGGCCGATGGTCTCGATCTGTGAGGATGCCCATGCCGAGCAAGACCCGCATGAATGTGTATTTCGAGCCGGAGCTTCTGAAACACGTCGAGGCGCTGGCGTTGCGGCGCAACGTCTCGAAGTCGTCGGTGATCGAGGCGGCCGTCGCGTCCTTTCTCTCGGCTGACGCCTCGGAGCGACTGGAAGCAGTGTTCGCCCGTCGCATGGACAGGATCGACCGCCAGATCGCCGGGATGGACGAAGATCTCGCCATTATGGGTGAGACGCTGGCATTGTTCATCCGCTTCTGGCTGACCGTCACCCCGCCATTGCCTGACAGTGCCCAGGCATCGGCCAGGGCGAAAGGCGTCGAACGGTTCGAGGGGTTCCTGCAATCGCTCGGGCGGAAACTGGCGACGGGAGATCGCTTTCTCAGGGAATTATCGCGGGACATCGACACACGGCGCAATGGTGGTGAAGACCCCCAGTAATCATCAGATTGCGTGGGGCTGCCATAAGGATTCGTCAATCCCGCCAATTACCGCCGTTTCTACGCGACGACCGCACGGTCCGCGATAGTTGTTGAATCGAGCCGAAATGGCCCTCTTTTAATCATCCCCGTGTGGGGACCGTCTGTTCCGGTCCCGTTCAAGCGGGGGTCAGATGGCGGTTTCGCATCATAATTCGGAAAGTCAGGCACGCGGCATTTCCATGCTGCGCACGGCGATGGGGCTGGCCATTGCAACGCATCTTGCCGACCCTGCCGTGGTCGAGGTGATGCTTAATCCGGATGGGCGACTTTGGATCGACCGGCTGTCCGAAGGGTTGTCCGACACGGGCGAGACTGTCACGCCCGCCGACGCCGAGCGCATCGTCCGGTTGGTGGCCCACCATGTCGGGGCAGAGGTGCATGATGGCGCCCCGCGTGTCTCGGCGGAACTGCCAACAGGCGAACGGTTCGAGGGATTGCTTCCGCCCGTGGTCACCGCGCCCAGTTTTGCCATCCGCAAGCCCGCCGTCGCCGTGTTCACGCTCGACGATTATGTCGAAGCCGGGATCATGACGGAAGGACAGGCGGCATATCTCCGTTGCGCTGTTGCCGAACGGAAAAACATTCTCGTCGCGGGCGGCACGAGCACGGGCAAGACCACGCTGGTCAATGCCCTTCTGGCCGAGGTCGCGAAAACTGGTGATCGTGTCGTGCTGATCGAGGATACGCGCGAACTGCAATGCGCGGCGCCCAACCTCGTGTCCCTGCGCACAAGGGACGGCATCGTCACGCTGTCCGAACTGGTGCGCTCGGCCTTGCGCCTGCGCCCCGACCGTATTCCGATTGGGGAAGTGCGCGGCCCCGAGGCGCTCGATCTGCTCAAGGCGTGGGGCACCGGCCATCCCGGCGGGATCGGCACGCTCCACGCCGGTACTGCCATTGGCGCGCTGCACCGCATGGAACAACTGATCCAGGAAATCGTCGTCACGGTGCCTCGTGCCCTGATCGCCGAGACGATCGACGTGATCGCGGTCCTGTCCGGGCGGGGCACGCAGCGCCGATTGTCCGAACTCGTCACCGTGGACGGGCTCGATCCCGTTACTGGCGCCTATCGCATTCATCCCTTCCAGCATTCGGGAGAATCCCAATGAACCTTACGCTGTTCCGCACGCGTCGGTACGTGCCTGTCCTCTCTGCCATGCTGTTGCTGTCCATCGTATGGTGCTCCTCGGCTCTGGCGTCCGGTTCCGATATGCCGTGGGAGGAACCACTCAACCAGATCCTGGAATCCGTGCAGGGACCGGTGGCGCGCATCGTCTCTGTTATCATCATCACCGTGACCGGTCTGACCCTGGCCTTCGGAGAAACGTCGGGTGGCTTCCGTCGCCTGATCCAGATCGTCTTTGGCCTGTCCATCGCTTTTGCCGCGTCAAGCTTCTTCCTGTCGTTCTTCTCTTTCTCGGGCGGCGCGCTGATCTGATGGCGGGATATGACGATGATACGGTGCCCGGATTTCATGTTCCAGTGCATCGGTCCCTGACAGACCCGATCCTACTGGGGGGCGCTCCACGGACCCTGGCGATCGCCAACGGCACGCTGGGGGCGGCAATCTCGCTTGGCCTGCGGCTCTGGCTGATTGGCGCGGTGTTCTGGATCGTCGGGCATGGGCTCGCGGTCTGGGGTGCAAAATGCGATCCGCTTTTTGTCGAAGTGGGGCGGCGGCATCTCCGCTATCCCGCCTGGCTGCGGGCATAGGAGGGCAGGGCGATGATGTCCCTTGACGAATATCGCAACCGTTCAGCCCTCCTCTCCGATTTCCTGCCATGGGCAGCGCTCATTGAGAAAGGCGTTGTCCTAAACAAGGACGGTTCGTTTCAGCGCACGGCAAAAATTCGAGGGCCGGATCTGGACAGCGCCACTCCGGCGGAACTGGTTGGTGTTACGGGAAGGCTGAACAATGCCCTGCGTCGTCTTGGCTCCGGCTGGGCCGTGTTCGTGGAAGCACAGCGGGTGCCAGCGACAGTATATCCCGAGAGCGATTTTCCCGATGCGGCTAGCCAGATGGTCGATCTGGAACGTCGGGAGCAGTTTGAGGACGAGGGCGCGCATTTCGAGAGCCGCTATTTCCTCACCTTGGTCTGGCTGCCACCGGCGGAATCATCAGGTCGCGCCGAACGCTTTCTCTATGAGGGTAGGGAACGGGACGGCCCCGATCCACATGGCATGCTCCATGCGTTCGTGGATCGCAGTGATCGGATGCTGGCGCTGCTGGACGGGTTCATGCCCGAGGTGGCATGGCTCGATGACGGCGAAACCCTGACTTATCTGCACAGTACCATCTCGACCCGGAACCAGCGCGTCAGGGTGCCGGAAATCCCCATGCATCTCGATGCCTTGCTGGTGGATCAGCCGCTGGCGGGTGGTCTGGAGCCGAAACTTGGTGATGCCTTCCTCCAAACCCTGACCGTCATCGGTTTCCCGAGCCGGACCTTCCCCGGAATCCTGGACGATTTGAACCGGCTGGCCATGCCGTATCGCTGGTCTACCCGCGCCATCCTGCTCGACAAGACGGACGCGACAAAGGTGCTGACGAAGATCCGTCGTCATTGGTTTGCAAAGCGCAAGAGCATTGCGGCCATTGTCCGTGAGGTGATGACCAACGAGGCATCCATTCTCGTGGACAATGACGCCGCCAACAAGGCGGCCGATGCCGATCTGGCGTTGCAGTCGCTGGGCGCCGATGATGTCGGGCAGGCGTACATCACGGCGACCGTCACGGTGTGGGATGGTTCCACGTCCATAGCGACCGAGAAGCTGCGGCTGGTCGAAAAGATCATCCAGGGTCGCGATTTCACCTGCATGACGGAAAGTCTCAATGCGGTGGAAGCCTGGCTGGGATCGTTACCCGGTCATGTCTACGCCAATGTGCGGCAGCCGCCAGTTTCGACCCTGAACCTTGCCCATATGATCCCGCTGTCAGCGGTGTGGGCGGGACCGGAACGCGATACCCATTTCCGTGCTCCCCCGCTGTTTTATGGCAGGACGGCGGGGGCGACACCGTTCCGGTTCAGCCTTCATGTTGGTGATGTCGGGCACACTCTGATCGCCGGACCAACGGGGGCTGGGAAGTCGGTGTTGCTGTCCCTCATGGCGTTGCAGTTCCGTCGCTATGCGGGTTCGCAGATTTTCGCCTTCGATTTTGGCGGCTCAATGCGGGCCGCAACGCTGGCGATGGGCGGGGACTGGCATAATCTGGGTGGTGGGCTGACAGATGATGACGGCCACTTTGGCGTTTCCCTCCAGCCGCTGGCACAGATTGACGATCCCGATGAACGCAAATGGGCCAGTGAGTGGCTGGGGCATATCCTTGTCGGCGAAGGCGTGGCGCTGACGCCGGACATCAAAGCCCATCTCTGGTCCGCTCTGAATTCCCTGGCGTCATCGCCCAGCCATGAACGCACGATCTCCGGCCTGGTGGCACTCCTTCAGTCCAACGTCCTGAAGCAGGCTCTGGCCCCATATTGCCTCGGTGGTCCTTATGGCCGGTTGCTCGACGCCGATGCCGAGCGACTGGGGGACGCCGACGTGGTGGTGTTCGAGACCGAGGGGCTGATCGGTTCCGGCGCCGCGTCTTCCGTGTTGTCCTACCTGTTCCACCGCATCGAAGGACGGCTGGATGGTCGTCCGACCCTGCTGGTCATCGATGAGGGGTGGCTGGTTCTGGATGACGGGAATTTCTCCGGCCAGTTGCGAGAGTGGCTTAAAACCTTGCGCAAGAAGAATGCGTCGGTGATTTTCGCCACCCAGTCCCTGTCAGACATCGTCAACTCGCCGATCGCGCCAGCCGTGGTGGAAAGCTGCCCGACCCGGATCTTCCTGCCGAACGAGCGCGCCATCGAGCCGCAGATCATGGCGCTCTATCGGGATTTTGGCCTGAACGACCGGCAGATCGCCATCATCGCGCGCGCGGCGTCCAAGCGTGAGTATTACTGCCAGACGCAGCGCGGCAACCGCCTGTTCGAACTGGGCCTCGGTCCTGTGGCGCTGGCATTGTGCGCGGCATCCGGCAAGGACGATCACCGACTGATTGATGCGGTTCTGGCGGAACATGGGCGGGACGGCTTTCTGCCGGCCTGGTTTGAGGCGCGTGGTGTCACGTGGGCGGCGGACCTTCTGCGGGAAGGGGACGTGCTGTGAGATATCGTCTGATTCCTGCCGTAGTGGTCATTGCTTTTACGGGTTCATCTTCTCCACCTGCTCACGCGCAATGGGCGGTCTATGACGGCGCGAACCATGTCGAGAACGTGCTGATCGCGGCCCGGACGCTTCAGCAGATTGACAACCAGATCACGTCGCTGGCCAACCAGGCGCAGATGCTGGTCAATCAGGGTCGCAATCTGGCGAGCCTGCCGCTCTCGACACTCTCGACGCTGCAATCAACAATTTCCCAGACTACGGCGCTGCTCGCGCAGGCGCAGAACATTGCGTATAGCGTCCAGTCGGTCGAGCGGCAGTTTCAGCAGGCATACACGTCCGTCTCGTCGGGTATGTCCGACAGCGCCCTGTTTTCTCAGGCGCAAACACGCTGGCAGAATTCCGTCGGCGGGTTCGAGGACGCCCTGAAACTCCAGGCGCGGGTAGTGGGGAACATCCCTTCTGACAGCAGCGCCATGACACAACTGGTTTCGGCCAGCCAGACATCGACCGGGGCGTTGCAGGCGGCACAGGCCGGCAACCAGCTTATGGCGCTTCAGTCCCGTCAGCTTTCCGACATTCAGGCCGAACTGGCCGCCAACGGTCGCGCCACGGCCCTGCAACAGGCACGTGATGCTGCGACGGAAGCGGAAAGTGACGCGCAGTATCAGCATTTCTCGCAGCATGACGCCTATGAGCCCGGCACGGTGTCCATGTTCGGCGGCAGCGGGAACTGAGCGCCATGGCTACGAATGATGTCGGCGTCATAGACAATTTTCTGAATACCTTCACGACCGCGATCGACAGCGGTTTTGGTCTGCTGAAAGGAAATGTGGTTTCGCTGGCGGGATCGCTGTCCGTGCTCGATATCGTACTGGCCGGACTGTTCTGGGCGTGGGCTGCGGATGAGGACATCGTCCAGCGTCTGGTGAAGAAGACACTGTATATCGGGTTCTTCGCATTCCTGATCAACAATTTCGACCATCTTACGAAGGTGGTGTTCGATAGTTTCGCCGCCATGGGTCTCAGGGCCGGGGGTGGCAATCTGACATTGTCGGATTTCCTCCGTCCCGGCCGACTGGCCGCGACGGGGTTCGATGCGGCCCAGCCGCTGCTGGAGTCCGTTCATAATCTTCTCGGCCCCGTCGCGTTTTTCAAAAACTTCATCCAGATTTTTGTGCTGTGCCTGTCCTGGCTGATTGTGCTGGCGGCGTTCTTCATTCTGGCCGTGCAGCTTTTCGTGGCGCTGATCGAGTTTAAGCTGACCAGCCTCGCTGGTTTCGTGCTGATCCCCTTCGCCCTGTTCAACCGTACGGCTTTCCTGGCGGAGAAGGTGCTGGGGAATGTCATGTCATCGGGCGTGAAAGTGATGGTGCTGGCGGTGATCTCCGGCATCGCGTCTGTATTATTCCGGCAGTTTACGACTTCTTATGGCGATGCTGTACCCACCGTCGGACAGGCAACGTCGGTGATACTGGCGTCTCTCGCTATCGTCGGTCTGTCCATTTACGGCGGCAGTATCGCCAACGGGCTGATCTCCGGCGCACCACAGCTTGGCGCGGGGGCTGCCGTTGGCACCGGCATGGCGGTGGGCGCGATGGGGGCGGCGGCTGTCGCTGGTGTCGGAGCGGTTGCCTCTGGCGGGGCAGCGGCCGTGGGTGCCACGGCTGCTGCCGCACGGGGAGGGGCCGCGATCGCGGGTGCGGCCAATACGGCATATTCCATGGGTGCCATGAATGCTGCTGGCGAAAGTCCCGGTGCCCGCATGGCAGCCGGGCTGGGCGGTATCGCCCGCGCGCCAGGTAGCGCTGCCACGAATGCCGTGAAGAGTAAAATGTCTTCTGCGGCGACCGCCATGAAGCAGAGCTACGGCGAGGGCGCGCGAGGTGCTTTTACCGCGACGGGCGGACGCTTCACGGGAGGGGCCGATGCGGGGGGCGGGTCGGCCGGCGGCCCGTCAGGTAATGGCGGTGGCGGAGGTGGTGTTGCCGGTGGCCCCGAAGGCACGCCGCCCCGATGGGCACGAAACATGAAGCGCCGCAATGCCGCGACCCATGCCGCCGAAGCCGCGCATGTCATCCGCTCGGCCGATGGCGGCGGCGGATCTTCTTCAATCGATCTGTCGGAAAAGGAATGAGGACGATGTTCCGTCGCTCCACCAGCCGTTACGGGATCGCGCCCGCTCCGGTCACGCCCTATCAGAAAGCCGCGCAGATCTGGGATGAGCGGATCGGCTCCGCCCGCGTGCAAGCACGCAACTGGCGGCTGATGGCCTTTGGCTCCCTGTTCCTTTCGGCCGGGCTTGGGATCGGGCTGCTCTGGCAATCTATGCGCGGCACCATCACGCCGTGGGTCGTGCAGGTGGACCGGCTGGGTCAGGCGCAGGTCGTGGCCCCAGCCACGTCCGGCTACATGCCTGCCGATCCGCAGATTGCCTGGTATCTGGCGCAGTTTATCGGTGATGTGCGCTCCCTGTCGTCCGATGCCGTTGTGGTCCGCCAGAACTGGCTTCGTGCCTATGATTTCACCACCACCTCCGGCGCGGTGGCGCTGAATGATTATGCCCGCCTGAACGATCCGTTTTCACGGATCGGGCATGAGCAGGTCGAGGTGGACATCGCCTCGGTGATCCGGGCCTCGCCCAACAGCTTCCGTGTCGCCTGGACGGAGCGCCATTACCGTGACGGCGCGTTCACCGGCACCGAACGCTGGACCGCCATCGTGTCGGTTGTTCTGCGCACCCCGCGCGACGCGGATCATCTGCGGAAAAACCCTCTTGGAATCTACGTCTCCGCCATCAACTGGTCGAAGGAGCTTGGCCAATGATCCGTTGTGCTCTTCGCTTTCTTCCTTTGCTTGCCCTGCCCCTGGCCGGATGCGCGCAGCAGTACCATCCGCCCGTCATCCGCTATGATGACGCGGCTCAGGCCGTGCGCCAGCCCGATCCGCCGAAACCGGTGCAGGTCGTGGTAGTCCCGAAAATCCTTCCTCTGCCGGGCCAGCTCAAGCCGCTTCCGCCGTTGCGGCGCAAACATCCTGTACCCGAGGCGGCCGATCCTACTGTGCGGGTGACCCAGGCCAATCTTGCCGCGCGCATCCAGCCGACGAGGGCCGGTTATGTGAATGCGGTGCAGGTTTATCCCTATAGCGCGGGCGCGCTCTATCAGGTCTATGCCGCGCCCGGCGAAATCACCGACATCATGCTTCAGCCCGGCGAAAAGCTGGTCGGCACCGGGCCGGTCGCAGTGGGTGACACCGTACGCTGGATCGTGGGCGATACCACCAGTGGCGCGGGTACGACGAAGCGTGTGCATATTCTTGTCAAGCCGACGCGCCCGGAACTGACGACCAACCTGATCGTCAATACCGACCGGCGGACCTACCTCGCCGAACTACGGGCGACCTCCGCGACCTATATGGCATCGGTGTCGTGGGACTATCCCGAGGACGACCTGATTGCTCTGCATCGGCAGGATGATGCCGCCGATGATGCTGCGCCGGTAGATGTAGGATTGAAACTCGACGCGCTGAATTTCCGCTATGCCATCCAGCCGGTGAAGGGCGGGACACCGCCCTGGCTGCCCAGCCGGGCCTTCGATGACGGCCATAAGGTCTATATCGCCTTTCCATCGGGGATCGGGCAGGGGGAACTGCCGCCGCTCTTCGTGCTGGGTGCCGATGGCGGCCCGGAACTGGTGAATTACCGAGTCCGACAAAACTGGATGATCGTGGACCGCCTGTTTGCCGCCGCCGAACTACGGTTGGGCGACACACATTCCGAGCAGCGGGTGCGGATCGTCCGTACCGATGGCAGGAAGTCATGAGCGACGCCGAGGATCGTCAGGACGGGGGAGGGGGCGCTGCTGGCAACGGGAGCGCAACGGAGCCGTCTCCCGATCTCCGACTGCGTGCACAGCGTCCGCCGGTCGTAAAACTGTCGCGTCCCGTCATCTGGACGTTGGGGGGCACTGGGATGCTCGCCATCGGTCTCGCGCTGGGCTATGCGCTGCAAAGCAACACGCCAAAAGGGCCGGTTCAGGCGGCGCAGGACACGGACGCGCGGGCCTCGGCCGATGGGCTGTCGGCGCTGCCCAGCGACTATACCGCCACCCCAAAGCTAGGACCGCCTTTGCCCGGCGATCTTGGTAGGCCAATCCTCAATGCGCAACGGCAGGGTCGAGCGGGGCCGGTCTCCGGCATGGGGGATCGTCGCGGCGACCTGGAGATTGAGGCGGCGCGGACCAGCCGGCTCTTTGCACAGGTCGAGGCGCGCGACGGGCAAGGCACGCAGGTGGCTCCGGGAGTGGTGGCCACCACTCCCGGAGCGCAGGCATCATCGGCAGGTACTGACCAGCAGACAGGCAATCGTGCCTTTCTGGCAGGTCAGCCAGATCGTGCGACGGTCAGCCCGGACCGAATTATGTCGCCCGCATCCCCATACGTTCTTCAGGCAGGCACAGTGATCGCTGGTGCGCTCAACACGAAGATCAGCTCCGACCTGCCGGGCCAGATCACCGGGCATGTGACCCAGAACGTCTATGACAGCCCGACCGGCCGGTATCTCCTGATCCCGCAGGGCAGCATCCTGTTTGGGGCCTATAACAGCGCTATTTCCTTCGGGCAGCAGCGCACCCAGATCATCTGGACCCGGTTGATCTACCCGAACGGCGGCAGCTTCGTGCTGGAAAAGCTGCCCGGTGGCGACGCCATTGGCCAGTCCGGCCTGTCCGACGAGGTCAACAACCATTGGGGGCAACTGTTCCGCGCAGCCCTCGTCACGACCCTGCTTAGCGTGGGCTCCGAAGCAGGAACGTCGTGGAATGAAAACAATCTCATGCAGGCGATCCGCAGTGGGGCCAGTAACGGGTTTTCCATGGTCGGCAACCGGCTGATCGACCGCAGCCTCAACGTCCAGCCGACGCTGACCGGCCGGCCGGGCCTGCCATTCACGCTTATCCTGAATCGCGATCTGGTTCTCAAACCTTGGAAAGAGAAGGAAACCTATCCATGACGAAGCTGAAGCTCGGTCCGATTGAGGACGACAAGTCCGTGAAGGTTACGCTGGAACTGCCAGCCACCTTACATCGTGATCTTGCCGCCTATGCCGAAATTTTGGGTCGCGGAACCCGGCAGGCGCCCGCTGATCCCGTGCGCCTCATTGTGCCCATGCTCGAGAGGTTCATCGGCACGGATCGGGGGTTCGCGAAAGCGCGGAGACAACGGTCAGGAAACGACTGTGAACGTTGAGGAAGAGAAATCCTATCTGATTACAGGTTTCCTGCCTTGATGCGGCTGGTCCCTTACACGGCCGTCGGGCTGATTATGAGGGAGCCATGAATGTGAGGAAGCGCTTGGCAATGACTGCTCGGAATATCTTTCCAGCAGGCTGAAAATATGAGAGAATAACTTTAGTCCATTTTTGACTGAAAAAAAGTGGTTTATATGAATGGGTTATCGTGTTTATGGACGATTCTAGTGGATTGAAGTCTGATTTAGCCCAGATTGTTCGGCTTGCCTTGGCCGAGCAAACGGAGGACGTGCGCTTGTTCGCCGCGCGGCTAGTTAGAAAATATCGAGGAACTGAACCAGAGCTGGCAGAGCAGGTAGATCTGTTCCTTCGGACCAAACCGCATCGCACCGGAGCGCCTTTACGCAAGGCAGTTACTCCATCTTCTCCGGAACAGGCTTTGCCGGTGGACGACGAATCGCGCTTATCATTGCTTAAAGAGTTCAGGGATCTTCCTGATCAGGAGGCGCCGCTATTATCTCCTGATTTGGAGGAAACGCTTGGACAATTGATCTTAGAGCGTAAGCAAGCTGAGCGTCTTGTGGCAGCGGGTCTGGTGCCTACACGTTCTGCAATATTTGTTGGGCAACCGGGGGTGGGTAAAACTCTCACGGCACGTTGGTTGGCGGCTCAGTTAGGCGTGCCGTTGTATGTACTCGACCTTACTGCTGTTATGAGTAGTCTGTTAGGGCGCAGCGGCAGCAACCTACGCACAGCTCTTGATTTTGCTAAACAACGCCCTTGTGTTTTGTTGCTTGATGAAATTGATGCAATTGCCAAGCGACGTAGCGATGATTCCGACGTTGGTGAACTCAAGCGTCTTGTGACAGTGATTTTGCAGGAAGTTGATGAGTGGCCTGCTACCGGAATGTTGTTGGCCGCAACTAATCATCCAGAGCTGATTGATCCTGCGTTGTGGCGACGGTTTGATTTGGTTGTCGAATTTAAGACACCTGAGCCCGTAGCGGTCAAAGAAGCTATTAAACGGTTCTTGGGACCTGATTTCGCATTGTTTGCTCGGTGGGTAGATATTCTGACCTTCGCGTTTCGTGGGCAGTCCTTTAGCGATATAGGAAGAGAAATACAGCGCTTTCGGCGAGCAGTAGCATTGGGGACGGCTCCAGATGTCGATTTAATTGAGGAATTCATTAAAGCTCGTGCTCTATCGTTGGATCGGCAGGGGCGCATCGATATGGCTGTTTTACTAGCTAAACAAACACGCCTGTCTCAGCATAGTATTTCGGATATTACAGGTGTAAGCCGAGATACTATTAGAAAATACACGACTGACGGTCCTGCCGTCGTTCCTAAAAAGCGGAGACGTGAAGGGTGAGTCAGACTAATTTTCTGATAGGACGGGGCGAACTCCTTACTTACGATATCAAGGGGCCTCGACGAAGCATAACGAAAACTGAAGTTTATACGTTGCAGCAGGCGAAAACACGCTTGGTGCCGCAATTTATCGAGACATCGATAAATCTCGATAGGTTGCCCTCCAAAGCCTGTCCGGGCGACTTGAGTGTGGCTCGTCTCGCCTTGAATCCTAGTTACATCGCGCGTTCTTTTTATCCAGTCGCAATGTTGCGTAATGCTGGTCTTGAGTCGGTTGGGAGTAGAGCTGTAAAGCTGACCCCGGAGGCTTGGTCAAAAAAGGGTTCTCCGCGCGAGTCAACGACCACGGAGCTTTTTGTGGTGGGACGGCGAAAAGCGTTTCGTCAGTTGGCAGATTGGGCTGGAGAAGTTGAAGAAGGATCCAGTGAAGCTAAAGATCTTTCTCATATTGAGAGTTTTTCTGCTTTTGAGTCAACAGATCGCATTGTGTCATTCGAAAAATCCCACGATCGTTTTTTTGAAGTGGGTGTTCATCTGTTACCTGGAGATAACTCTCAATTTGTACAACGTGCATTTGCCAAATATGCGACCGACGTTGGCGTAAAGCTGCATCTCGATCTGGCATTTAGCGCAGGGAATCTGTGGTTTCTTCCTGCCGAGGGCGATAGCGAGAGCATCAGGGACCTAGCGGAGTTCTCTTTTGTACGTGTAATTCGTTCCATGCCCAAGTTGCGTGGTATGCGTCCGATACAACGAGCTTCTGGGGTGACTGTGCCGTGTAGCCTGCCCACAGAGCAGCCGCTGTCGTCAGAGCCTAAAGTTGCCATTCTGGATGGTGGATTGCCCGAGAAGAGTAGCGTTGCTCCATGGGTAAATACTTATCGCGTCATGGATGAGCATGCCGAAGATGATCCGGGCGGCGTGGAGCATGGCCTTGCAGTCACGTCGGCATTCCTTTTTGGACCGATCACACCCAATAGCACTCCGTCTCGGCCTTATTCTTATGTTGATCATCTCCGTGTTCTGGATCGTGAAAGTGATTCAGAAGATCCATTGGAATTATATCGTACGCTGGGGTTTGTGGAAGAAGTTCTTCTGTCTCGATATTATCAGTTCATCAATTTGAGTTTGGGACCGGATCTCCCAATTGAAGATACGGATGTACACGCGTGGACTTCTGTGATTGATGACTTGTTGAGCGATGGCGATACATTGATGACCATAGCCGTTGGAAATAACGGCGCTATGGATCGCTCCACAGGTAACGCACGTGTTCAGGTGCCATCGGATTGCGTGAATGCGTTGTCCGTAGGGGCTGCTGACAATATTGATAAAACTTGGGGTCGGGCCGCTTACAGCGCCGTTGGACCCGGTCGTAGTCCAGGCGTAGTAAAACCTGATCTTATGGCTTTTGGAGGGGCCGCAGAAAATTCTAAATATTTTCATGTTCTGGCATTGGGAGGCAAGCCAACCTTAGTGCCTCAATTGGGAACAAGTTTTGCATCACCATATTTATTGCGCAATGCTGTTGGAGTTCATGCAGTTCTTGGTTCGGATTTATCACCGCTCGCTATTAAAGCGTTGCTTGTTCACAGTGCTGATTCCTCTGAACACGATAAAATTGAAGTGGGTTGGGGTAAAGTTCCAGAAGATTTGATGGAAGTTATTACTTGTCCGTCTGGAGTGGCACGGGTGGTCTATCAAGGTGAATTAAAGCCCGGAAAATATTTACGCGCACCGCTTCCAATACCAGCTGGTGGTCTGCAAGGTAGAATACGCTTGAAGGCAACATTTTGTTACGCGTCACCAACAGATCCGCAGGATGCTGTTACCTATACTCGAGCTGGTTTGGACATTGTTTTTCGTCCCAGTGATAAGAAAGTAAAAGAAGGTAAAGCGAACGCCGATACAAAGGGCTTTTTCGATATGAAAAAGTACGCAACGGAAGAGGAGCGTCGTTCGGATATGGGAAAATGGGAAACGGTTTTACACGGCGATAAACGTATGCGCGGTAGTAGTCTCGATAACCCGGTGTTCGACATCCATTACAATGCACGTGAAGCAGGGCATGCTACGACAAGTGCAGAGAAAATTCGCTATGCGCTAATTATCACTGTAGAGGCCGCTAAACACCCCGATCTCTACAATGATATTTTGCGTAGTTATACGAAGGCGCTTGTACCAATTCAACCAAAAGTAACTCTGCCAATTCGAACATAGGAACTGTTGGAGTTGGAATTTTGTATTTTTCGAATTGAATGGATGCTTTTGCATTCGAGTGAATGGGTTCAGTCCATCTGATCAGAGGTTGCAATGTATATCGAACGGCGCCCTGCGCTCAGGAAGGTAGAGCTTTTCGGGCTCTTGGAACGGCTCTGCGAGCGACTGGAACCAAGTGAGACGCAAGCTAATCGTGCTAAATCCAGTTATGAAGCGGTGGGCCAATGGTTGGCCGCCGCCGCCGATGGTCGGCTTGCCTCCAGTAGTATTTACTTGCAAGGGTCGATTGCGCTCGGGACCACCGTAAAGCCGATTGGCCAGACTGAGTACGATGTAGACTTGGTTTGCCATCTTCCTGCTTTCGGTCAGTGGTTGCCTCCAGCCTTGTGCAAGCAGATAGTTGGTGACCGACTGAGGGCCAATCAGCGTTATAATAATATTCTTCAGGAAAAGCCGCGTTGCTGGAGACTAAATTATGCAGATGAATTCCATCTGGATATAACGCCGTCCATTCCAAACGCGGATTGTGCCAATAGCGGCGAATTGGTACCTGATAAAGCCCTTTGCGAATGGAAGGCGAGCAATCCCAAAGGATACCGAGATGCATTCAAGCGTCGGGCCGAGTTGGTTCCGCAGATGCGTCTTCTGATGAGTTATGCGGAAGATCGAGCACGCGCGGATGCGGATATTGAACCGTTCCCTGAGCGTCCTCGCTTTAAAGGGCTTTTGTGCCGGATTGTGCAAATTGCGAAGAGACATCGCGACAGTTATTTTCTCGAACGTGATATGTCTCTAGCGCCGATTTCAGTAATTATCACTACGCTCGCCGCGTGGAGTTACGAACACTGTGTCCAGACGATGGTGTTCGACAGCGAGTTAGATGTTTTGCATGCAGTGATCCGTCACATGCCTACTTTTATTCGCACGAATATAGTAAACGGACGCGTCTATTGGACTATCTGGAACGAAACAACTGAGGGCGAAAATTTCGCTGAACGTTGGAATGAGGAGCCAGTTAAGGCAGAGGCATTTTTCGAGTGGCACGCTGCAATGATGCTGGATTTGGAGCGACTGAGTGCTGCTGAGGGGCTTGATGGTTTGGGTAGAATCCTTGCATCATCGTTTGGACAGGCTCCTGCACGAGAAATTATCCAGGAAATGCTTGATAGCATGTCGGCCGTGCGATCCGCCCGTACGCTGGCCTTTGCGCCAGGGATTGGTTTGACAACTGCAAAAATGCCTGTGGCGCGGACGACATCAGTCCGTAGTAATACGTTTTATGGGGCGCCATAGTTTCCAATGCGCTTCTATCTTCCTCGGCCGCTGACGCCTTCCCAACAGTATATCGCCTTACGGTCTAACCCGATCTGTGAAGGTCACGGAAAACTGCGTGGTAACATTCTTACGTGGTGCTTTCCGATAACGCCTACGCCCTTAAGCAGGTTGTATCATGCCCGGATAGAATATCGGCAAGGGAAGGCACCGGCAGTCTACATTGACCAGCCTGATCTTACGATCTTGGCTGAGGGAAGAAAACTACCTCACGTATATGAACAATTCCCAACACGGCTTTGTCTTTATCTTCCAAACTCGGGCGAGTGGGGAAATTGGATGCGGCTAGATCAGACGATCGTACCATGGACGGCACTCTGGTTGTTCTATTTCGAGGCATGGCTGCTGTCTGATGAATGGTCAGGTGGTGGATTGCATCCTAGAGTTCGAGAGCGATTCGATAGTCATAAACCGAAGCGTAAGCTTCTGACACCAATTACAAAACGGATATGATCAAGTTGGATGATCAAGATAAATTCTACCGTATTTTGTGTTTAGATGGAGGGGGAATTCGAGGAGTGTTTCCCGCAGCTTTTCTTGCCCGGCTTGAAGAGCATCTCGAGCATCCGATCGGTCGATACTTTGATTTGATCTCAGGCACGTCGACCGGTGGCATTATAGCTGTTGGCTTGGGTTTGGGGCTTTCTGCAAACGAGATTCTAAAACTTTATGAGGAGCGTGGACCCGCAATCTTCGATCAGCAGCATGGCATTATTCGTAATTGGCTCCGTCAGCGTTGGAGAAGCGCGCGGCACTGGGTTGGCAGTAAATATGAAGCGACAGAACTCCGCGCTGCTCTCGACGGCATTCTCGGAGAACGGCGTCTTGGGGAAAGTGCAACTCGACTGCTTATCCCTGCGTGGCACCCGATATTGGAACGCGTTTACATCTATAAGACGGCCCACCATCCGCGACTGGAAACTGATTTTAGGCAGTTGGCCGTAGATGCAGCGATGGCTACTGCTGCGGCTCCGACATTTCTGCCTGCACATAATACGTCTGATCAAGTCGAGCTTATTGACGGTGGTGTTTGGGCCAATAATCCGATTGGCGCAGCGGTGGTCGAGGCGGTCGGAACGCTGGGATGGCCCGCCAAGAGACTGAAGGTGCTTAGTATCGGGACGATCGCAGAAGTTAATGCCCCGCCTCGGTGGGCTGGAAAATTGCCGATGGCTGCTCATGTCACTCGGCTGTTCATGGCAGGTCAATCTCATAGTGCGCTCGGCGCTGCAAAAATACTTACAGGAGATGGTCACGGCCACCAAGCTATCTGGCGTGTAGACCAGATAGCCCCGTCAGGTCGTTACACATTAGATAATGCTGGTCGTATTGCTGAAATGAAGAATCGCGCAGTTGTGGAAGCGCGTGAGAAGCTTCCTGAACTTCGACGGCATTTTTTTGATAAACCTGCCGATACATTTATTCCGTATCATCCACTATAAGTCTGCTTGTGGGGGTAAGTGAATATTGCAAATCAAAGGCTCCGAACGAGCTTTCAAAGTAAGAATAACTGAGAATTAGCTATAGGATAACGCCTCCTTGTAGTCATTTTTTCCATAGCGATCTTAAGGGGCATATTTTATTTCTGATAAAGATACTTGCTTATTCGCCTAAATAGAAAATGCTAGTGATTGTCGGTATCGGTGCTTGCAGGCCCCCGCAACCATCTTGACTTGCGACGCAAGAACAGAGCCCGAACCGGCAACGGTCGGGCTCTTTTGCTTTGCCCCTGCCGCGATCGTCAGGATGCCGGCAAGGTCGCCGAACAACTCCACCCGCAACGCGCCGTTGACCGGCGTCAGCACGATCCTCTCGATCAGGGAGCGGATGAGATCGGCCGCCTCCAGGCGGGTGGCATCCTGCTGTAGGGCGTCGTGCAGCGCGGTGACCCGCTCGCGATAGACGACCGCCATGCTGGGATGCAGGACAGGCGGCGGCTCGTCGATGGTGGCCAGGATCTCCTCGGCCTGGGCTTTCCGTCGCTCCAGTTTCTGGCTGCGTTCCTTGATCCGCTCCTCGGGCAGGGTGCCTTTGAGCAGGGCATCCATCATGAGCAGCCCCCACCGGGTAGTCCGCTGTGACTGTTAGTGCATAAGCACCTCCGTCGCCAAGGTCGGTCGGAGGTGGAGCGAAGCGGAACTGGAGACCGGCCTTGGCGGTG
>NZ_JABEQF010000021.1 GCF_014174355.1 Gluconacetobacter azotocaptans | reverse complement strand
CTGCTGCGCCTGCCGCAAGAGGTCGCCCCGCTGTTCGAGGACTGGATCGTCCGCCATTATCCCGACCGGGCGGCGCGGGTGCTGGCGCGCATCCGCGAGACACGGAACGGCGCGCTGAACGATTCGACCTTCGGGCGGCGCTATCGCGGCCAGGGCGTCTATGCCGACCTGCTGCGCCAGCGGTTCGCGCTCGCCTGCCGCAGGCTGGGTCTGAACCAGGGACGCGACGCCCCGCTCGACTGCACGCGGTTCGCGCCCCCGCCCCTGCCCCGTCAGGACCGGCAGCTGGCCCTGTTCTGATGCGCCCGCCAACTCTTCATCGACATCCGGAACGGGGACGAAATGGGTGGATTCGGCGCAAGGGCGGCCCCGGGCGGTTGCATCCTGCGCCATGGCCCGGCATGTTCCCGCCGTCATTGTGGCATGCCTGGGGCACGCCCGATGGCGACGGACGCGCAACAGGGAGCCGGCTCGGGCCGGGCGTGAGGAGCACCCCCTTCAGTCATGATGTACTACAGCCGGCTCAAGATGGCCTCGGTCGTCGCCGTATGCCTTCTGGGAGTGGTGCTCTGCCTTCCCAACGCCCTGCGCCAGCCCTCGGCCGCGCTGCCGTGGCGGCAGATCCATCTGGGTCTGGACCTGCGCGGCGGGTCGTACCTGCTGATGCAGGTGGATATGCCGAGCATCACCTCCGACCGCCTCCAGACTCTGGCCGACGGAACACGCCAGGCCCTGCTGGGCGCCGGGCTGGGCTATCGCGACATCGCGACCAGTGCGCAGGCGGGCACGGTGACCTTCACCCCCCGCGACCCGTCCGAGACCGAGGCCGACCTGAAGGCCCTGCGAGCCATGCCCACCGCGGTGCCAGGCGAATTCTCGGTCGACCGGCGCCCCGACGGCAGCATCGCCATAACCCTGTCCCCGACCGCCATGCACGAACGCGCGCGTGAAGCCGTCACCCAGTCGATCGAGATCGTGCGCCGGCGCATCGACGCCACCGGCGCGGTGGACCCCGAGATCACCCGCCAGGGCGACGACCGCATCGTGGTCGAACTGCCGGGCATCAGCGATCCGGAGCATGTGAAGCGGCTGCTGGGCACCACCGCGAAGATGACCTTCCACATGGTGCAGGACAACGCCCTGGGCACCGTCGCCGGTCCCGGCGTCACGCTGCTGCCGATGGTCAACGCGCCGGACCAGAAACTGCCGATCCTCGATCATGTCGAGGTCGACGGGTCGGACCTGACCAACGCCGGGGCCGCCATCGACCAGCAGACCGGCGAATGGGCCGTCAATTTCAGCTTCGATTCGGTGGGCGCGCGCGCCTTCGCCGCGACGACGCAGGCGAATATCGGCCACCGCTTCGCCATCGTGCTGGACAACAAGGTCGTCCAGGCGCCGGTGATCCGCAGCGCCATTACCGGCGGCAACGGCCAGATCGTCGGCGGCTTCGACGCTCAGTCGGCCACCGATCTTGCGCTGCTGCTGCGGGCGGGCGCCTTGCCCGCCCCGCTCTCGGTGATCGAACAGCGTTCGATCGGGCCGTCGCTGGGCGCTGATTCGATCCGTGCCGGGGCCTTGAGCCTGGGCGCCGGTTTCGTGCTGGTGATCGCCTTCATGGGCCTGTTCTATGGCCGGTTCGGCTGGTACGCGAATGTCGCCCTGCTGGCGAACCTGGTGCTGATGGCGGCCCTGCTGTCGCTGTTCCAGGCCACGCTGACCCTGCCGGGCATGGCGGGCATGCTGCTGACCCTGGGCATGGCGGTCGACGCCAACATCCTGATCAACGAACGCATCCGCGAGGAAGTCGGCCGGGGCCGCACCGCCTTGGCGGCGATGCAGGCCGGGTTCGAACGCGCGACCTCGACCATCGTGGACAGCAACGCCACCGCGCTGCTGGCCCACGTCATGCTGTTCGTCTTCGGCACCGGCCCGGTGCGCGGCTTCGCCCTGACCATCACGATCGGCATCGTGACGACGCTGTTCACCACTCTGCTGCTGTCGCGGATGCTGATGGTGCGCTGGTACGCCCGCACCCGTCCCACTGTCCTGCCGGTCTGAGGCGCCCCGTCATGTTCGAACGTCCCCTTCTGCGCTTCGTGCCGCGTGGCACCCGGATCAACTTCATGCGGGGCCGCTTCCTCGGCCTCGCCACCTCGGCGGTGCTGTCGATCGCATCGCTGATCCTGTTCTTTCACCCCGGCCTGACGCTGGGGCTGGATTTCCGCGGCGGCATCGTCGTCGAGGCCCGCACCCAGGGGCCCGCCGACTTCGCCCGGATCCGCGCGGCCCTGGCCACCCAGCATGTCGAGGCCGCCGGCCTGCAATCGTTCGGCGCCCCCGACGACGTGCTGATTCGCATGGACACCCCGCCGGCCAACGCCCCGGACCGCGAGGCCCGGACCCAGGCCATGGTCGATTCGGTGCGCCATGCCATCGCCACCCTGCCCGGCGCGCAGGTCCTGCGCGCGGACGCGGTCGGGGCCTCGGTCTCGGCCGAGCTGTTCCGCAACGGCATGCTGGCGCTGGGCATCAGCCTGCTGATGATCCTGGCCTATATCTGGTTCCGCTTCGAATGGGAGTTCGCGGTCAGCGCCGTCATCACGCTGGTGCTGGACCTGACCAAGACGATCGGCTTCCTGGTGCTGACGCATTTCGAATTCGACCTGGTGATGGTCGCGGCGATTCTGACGATCCTGGGCTATTCCACCAACGACAAGGTGGTGGTGTACGACCGGGTGCGGGAAAACCTGCGCAAATACCGCACCATGCCCCTGGCCGAACTGCTCGATCTGTCGATCAACGAGACCCTGAGTCGTACGCTCGGTACCTCGTCCACCGTCTTCCTCGCCGCCCTGCCGCTGGCGCTGTTCGGCGGGGCCAGCCTGTCGGGTTTCGCCTGGGTGATGCTGTTCGGGATCGTCGTCGGGACCTCGTCCTCGATCTTTATCGCGGCGCCGCTGCTGCTGCTTCTGGGGGAACGGCGGCTGCGGCGCGACGCGCAGCGTCCCGCGCGCTGACATCCCCGGGCGGCAGGCAGGGCACATTCGTCCCGCCGTCCGCCTGGCCGACACAGGCCAGCATCGTCTCGATGGCCTGACGTGCCCGGCGCTGACCATCCGCCGAGGGATGCAGCACGTTCTGCGCCGTGACGTAGCGGGCATGGAGCGTGCTGGTGAGCATGTCGCGCGCCTGGTCGTGCAGGATATGCCCCGACGACAGGCGGCCGCTGACGATGCCCTCGGCAATGAAATAGGTATCGACGGTCAGATACGCCTGCGCCGCCGGCGACAGGTGCGTCATCGCCGGGGGCGATGCCTGGCAGCCCCCCAGCAGAAGACCGCCGGCAAGGGCCAGCAACGCGATCGGTCCCGGTCGCGAAACCGCATCGGGGTGCATGGGAAATATCCTCATCGTCCCCCGACTGTAGCATGCCCGGCCGCGCTCGGCGCAACCGCCGTCACCCGGCTGCGCCGAGCGCCTCCCCCAAACGGGGGATCGCGGGATCAGGCGGTCGGGGCCGGGTGATCCTTGGCGGCCAGGATATCGCGGATGTCCTGCAGCAGGACCTCGCTGCGCGGCGGCGGGGGCGGCGCGGCCGGGGCGGCCTCATGCTTCACCGTCAGCTTGTTGACCAGCTTCACGACCCAGAAGATGACGAATCCGATGATCACGAACTGGATCACCGCGTTCAGGAACAGGCCCACGTTGATCGTGACCGACCCGGCCTTCTGCGCATCGGCCAGCGTCGGCAGGTGGGGCCCCTTGAGGGTGATGAAGAAATTGGTGAAATCGATGCCGCCGATCAGCAGACCAAGCAGCGGGGTGAAGACGTCCTTGACCAGACTGTTCACGATCCCGGTGAAGGCGGCGCCGATGATGACACCGACGGCCAGGTCGACGACGTTCCCGCGCATGAGGAACGTGCGAAATTCGGAAACCCATCCCGGGGCGTGGATGGACGTGGGCTTGAGTGTCATGGTTTCTCCTTTTCCTTCACCTTACAATCGGTTGATAGCAACCCCGGTTCGCCGGCAGGAACAGGAAAACACTACCGCAGGTGGCAATATGGCGGATTTCGTGCGTCCGCACCCCCGATGCGGGGCCCAGATAGACGTTGATCCCGCGACGGCCGTCGTCTATACGCCCACGCAAACGCCCCCGGTCGGCATCGGCGGGCCCAGCACGAAGGTTTTACGATGAAATCCGGCATCCACCCCGCCTACCACGAAATCAACGTCATCATGACGGACGGCACCGAATACAAGACGCGGTCCTGCTACGGCCAGCCGGGCGCCACCCTGCGCCTGGACATCGACCCGAAGTCGCATCCGGCCTGGACCGGCGTGCAGCGCATGCTCGACACCGGGGGCCAGGTCGCGAAGTTCAACAAGAAGTTCGGCGGTCTGGGCCGCCGCGCCAAGGCGTAAGCCAAGGCCTGGCGCATGTGACCCGATCGTTCGGGTCTCAGGCGCCGGCATCGCCGCTGCCGCCACGATCGCAGGATCATGGACCTCGGAAACCCCGCCCCTTGAAAGAGGGCGCGGGGTTTCTCACGTAAGGACTGCCGGAACGCCAATCGGGTTCCGGAAACGCACGCAAGGCCCGCTCGCCGAGGGGTCACGTGACAGACCTTGCTACAGACCTTGCTGATGAGGAGGTTGACATGACTTACGATTTCGCGCCGCTGTTCCGCACGGCCATTGGTTTCGACCGGCTTGCGCGCCTGGTCGACAACGCAGCCCAGAGCGCATCCGCCCCGTCCTACCCGCCCTACAATATCGAACGGGTGGGGGACGACAGCTACGTCCTGACCATGGCCGTCGCCGGCTTCGGCTCGGACGATATCGAACTGACGGTGCAGGACAATACGCTGATCGTCGCCGGACGGGTCGGCCACATCCCCCCGGCGGGCGAGATCCTGCATCGCGGCATCGCCACCCGCGCGTTCGAACGCCGCTTCGTGCTGGCCGACCATATCCTGGTCGAAGGCGCCGACCTGACGAACGGATTGCTCAGGATCACGATCAGGCGCTTCATCCCCGAGGCCATGAAGCCCCGGCGGATTACCGTCACGTCCGGCGTCCCGCTTCCGGCTTCCGCCGACGCGGCGCAGGTCGCGCCCCCGGTCGCGCCGGCGGCGAATGACGGCGCCGGCGTCACGGGCCAGACGGAACACGCCGCCTGAATTGGCGGCCGCATCATCCCTGATCACGGCAAAGGGGCCGGCCGGATGGCCGGCCCTTTTTTTGTTTCCCGCCCCCAGGCGCAATCGCGCCCTTGACCACCGCCCCCGCCCGGCCCCATATCCTTCGACACGTCATCGCGCGCCAGCAGGCACGCAGGACGGCCCGGCCACGGGGCGTCGACTGGGAGGTGCCTGCGCGGGCGCCACCCATACGCAGTAGGACTCCGTTGCCATGAACGCACTGCCCCTGATGCCGAAGGCCACCGCCGTGTGGCTGATCGAAAAGACCGCGCTGACCTTCACCCAGATCGCCGAATTCTGCGGCATGCATCCGCTGGAGGTCCAGGCCATCGCCGATGGCGAGGTCGCGCAGGGCATCGTCGGGTACGACCCGGTCGCCAACCACCAGATCCGCCAGGAAGACATCGCCCGCTGCGAGGCGAATCCCGACCTTCGGCTGAAGATTCTGACGACGTCGAACCCGATCCACCGCCGGTCCAAGGGCGCGCGCTACACCCCCGTGGCCAAGCGCAACGACCGTCCGGACGCCATCGCCTTCATCCTGCGCAATTTCCCGCAGTTGTCGGAACAGCAGGTCGTCAAGCTGCTGGGCACCACCAAGGACACCATCGCCAAGGTGCGCGACCGCCAGCATTGGAACAGCGCGAACATCAAGCCGCGTGATCCCGTCATCCTGGGCCTGTGCAGCCAGACCGACCTGAACGCCATGGTCCAGGCCGCCAATGACCGCCTGGCGCGCGAAGGCCAGGCCGTCCCCGCCCCGATCCAGATCGACGAGGACGTGGCCTGATCCGGCTGCCGGCCGACCGGGGGCGCATGTCCCCGGCTTGGCCGGCCCGCTTCGTCAGCCCGCCCGCTTCGTCAACCGGTATGCGACAGGCGTTCGATTTCTTCCTTGATCCGCAGTTTTTCGATCTTGAGGCGCCGCAGGGTGCCGATATCGGGCATGGGCCGCCGGTCCTCATCGAAAATCCTGTCGTCGAGGCGGGCATGACGCAGTCTGAGACTGTGAATCCGGGCTTCGTAGGACATGGGACCTCCAGAAGGTCTGCGTTTCGACCCGGTCAGCCTATGCCAGCGTCCTGCCGTCCGAGCATGCTAAATTTGCAGGACTCGGCAGTTGGGTCATGCATCTCGCCATCCGGGCGGGAATGGATAGAATAGACCCGTGACCACATGATAGACGGGGCCATATGCTGACAGACCGGGATACCCTGCTTCGGAAGCTGCACGAACTGCGCAGCGAACACCGTGACCTCGACACTGTCATCAGCCGGCTGGCGCCGCACCCGGTGGATCAGCTCCAGATCCAGCGCCTGAAGAAGCGCAAGCTGCTTCTGAAGGACGAGATCGCATGGCTGGAAAGCCGCCTGATCCCCGACAGCATCGCCTGACGTCCATCATTTCCACCGAAAGCCTTCCTGCGTGAGCGATACGCCCCCCCTTCCCGAGATCGAGGACACCCTTCCCGTCGCCACAGGCGCCATACGGGTCGGCATCATCATGGGCAGCCAGTCCGACTGGGACACGATGCGCCATGCCGTCGCCGTGCTGGACGCCCTGGCCATCATGCACGAGGTGCGGATCGTCTCGGCCCACCGCACGCCCGACCGGCTGGCCGACTATGCCCGCACCGCCGCCGGGCGGGGCCTTTCGGTCATCATCGCCGGGGCCGGCGGGGCGGCCCATCTGCCTGGCATGTGCGCGGCCTGGACCATCCTGCCGGTGCTGGGGGTGCCGGTGGAATCCCACGCGCTGAAGGGCATGGACAGCCTTCTGTCCATCGTGCAGATGCCCGGCGGGGTGCCGGTGGGCACGCTGGCGATCGGCCGCGCGGGCGCGACCAACGCGGCCCTTCTGGCGGCGTCCATCCTGGCGCTCGGCGATCGCGACCTGTCGGCGCGGCTTGCGACCTGGCGCGCGATGCAGACGGCCGCGGTCGCGGATGTTCCCACCCGATGACCGCGCCCCTCACCTCCGCCCTGCCCCCCAATGCCGTCCTGGGCATCGTGGGCGGGGGACAGCTTGGCCGGATGTCGGCGATGGCCGCCGCCCGCCTGGGCTTCCGGGCCCATATCCTGACCAACGAACCCGACGGCCCGGCGGCGCAGGTCGCCCATGCCATCACCGTCGGCGCCTATGACGACCCCGACGTGCTGCGCCGCTTCGCCGCCGCGGTCGATGTCGTGACGTTCGAGTTCGAGAATATCAGCGCGGACGGGCTGGAGCTTCTGTCCGGCCTGCGCACCGTGCGCCCGTCGGGCCATATCCTGCGCATCAGCCAGGATCGCGTCGCCGAGAAGCGCTTCCTGGAAGGCGCCGGCGTGCCGGTCGCGCCCTGGCATGCCGTCGATACCCGGCAGGATCTGGACGATGCCGCCCAGACCCTGGGACTGCCCTTCATCCTGAAGACGACCCGCCTGGGCTATGACGGCAAGGGCCAGCGGCGGGTCCACACGGCCGAGGATCTGGCGGGTGCCTTCGACGTGCTGGCCCCCCACCCCCTGGTCGCCGAGAAGATGATCGACTTCGCCTGCGAGGTCAGCGTCATGGTCGCGCGCGGCGTCGACGGCACGACGGTGACCTTCGACGTGACGGAAAATCGCCACCGCGACGGCATCCTCGACCTCAGCCTGGCACCTGCCCGCATCCCGCCCGACGTGGCGGCGCAGGCATGCGACGTGGCGGTGCGGGTGGCCACGGCGCTGGATCTGATCGGCCTGCTGGGGGTAGAAATGTTCATCGACCGGGACGGCGCTATCCTGGTCAACGAAATCGCGCCCCGGCCGCACAATTCCGGCCACTGGACGATGGATGCCTGCCCGGTCGACCAGTTCGCCATGCATGTCCGCGCCGTCACCGGCCTGCCCCTGCCGCCGGCCATCCGCCATTCCGACGCGGTGATGAAGAACCTGGTCGGGCCGGACGACATGGCGCAATGGCCGTCGATCGTGGCGACGCCCGGGTTGCTGCCACACCATTACGGCAAGGCGGAAGCCCGGCCGGGCCGCAAGATGGGGCATGTCAACGTGCTGTTCCCCCATGGCGGACTGCCGGGCGAATTCGGGGTCGAGGCGGCGCTGGGCCCGCTGGCGCGATAGGAAAAATCATGCGGTCCGTCTCCCGCGCCGCCTGAACGAAAGTCACGACAATGACCGAGACCGTCCTGGTCCCCCGTTCCGCCCCCGTTGCAGCCAGCGACAGCATGATGTCCTGCACCGTGACGCTGAGCTGCCCGAATCGTCCCGGCATCGTGGCCGCCATCTGCCAGAATTTGTTCGAACTCGGCGCCAACATCACCGAGGCGCAGCAGTTCGACGACACCGAAAGCCGCCATTTCTTCATGCGGGTGGTGTTCGACATCCAGCCGGGCGGCGCGGACCTGGCCCGGCTGCGGCATGATTTTGCCATCCTGGCCGAACGGTTCGGGATGGACTGGACGCTGAAGGACAACCGGACGCAGACGAAAGTGCTGCTGATGGTGTCGAAATTCGACCATTGCCTGGTGGACCTGCTGTACCGATGGCGGATCGGGGAACTGGCGATCGAACCGGTGGGCATTATCGCGAACCATCCGCGCGAGGTGTATGCCAACCTCGATTTCGGCACGATTCCGTTCCATTACCTGCCGGTGACCGCGGCGACCAAGGCGGCGCAGGAGGCCGAAATCCTGCGACTGGTCGAGGCGACCGGGGCCGATCTGGTGGTGCTGGCCCGCTATATGCAGATCCTCTCGAACGAACTGTCGTCCAACCTGTCCGGCCGCTGCATCAACATCCATCATTCCTTCCTGCCGGGGTTCAAGGGCGCGCGCCCCTATCACCAGGCCTTTGCCCGCGGCGTGAAGCTGATCGGCGCCACCGCGCACTACGTGACCAGCGACCTCGACGAAGGCCCGATCATCGAACAGGACGTCGAGCGGATTTCCCACGCCGACAGTCCCGACGACCTGATCCGCAAGGGACGCGACATCGAACGCCGCGTCCTGGCCCGTGCCGTCCGGTATCATGTCGAGCAGCGCGCCATCATGAACGGACACAAGACCATCGTGTTCAGCCCGTGACGGAACGGATATCGACAATGCTCCTTACGAACCACGCCCCATCACCGACCGCGCAACTGATCGACGGCAAGGCCTTCGCGGCCGGCCTGGTCGCCGAAATCGCGGTCGACGTGGCCGCCATGGTCGCGGCCCACGGCATCCGGCCCGGCCTGGCCGTCGTGCTGGTCGGCGACGACCCGGCCAGCGCCATCTATGTCCGCAGCAAGATCCGCAAGACCGAGGCCGCCGGCATGGCCTCGTTCGCACACCGGCTGCCGGCCTCGGCCAGCCGGCAGGACGTGCTGGCCGTGATCGACGCCCTGAACCGCGATCCGGCGGTGCACGGCATCCTGGTCCAGCTTCCGCTGCCGCCGCAGATCGACGCCACCACCGTGCTGGACGCCATCGACCCGTCAAAGGACGTGGACGGGTTCCACATCGTCAATGCCGGCAAGCTGGCCAACGGCCGGACCGACGGCATGGTGCCCTGCACGCCGCTGGGTTGCCTGATGCTGCTGAAGGCGGAACTGGGGTCGCTGGCGGGGTTGCATGCCGTCATCATCGGGTGCTCCAACATCGTCGGCAAGCCGATGGCGCGCCTGCTGCTGCGCGAGAAATGCACCGTGGTGCTGACCCATCAGAAAACGCAGGACGTCGCCGCGGAAGCCCGGCGCGCCGACATCGTGGTCGTGGCCGCCGGCAGGCCGGGCCTGGTGCGCCGCGACTGGATCAAGCCCGGTGCCACGGTCATCGACGTCGGCATCAACCGCATCCAGACCGCCGACGGTCCGAAGATCGTGGGCGATGTCGCCTTCGACGAAGTCAGCGCCGTCGCCGGCCGCATCACCCCCGTACCCGGCGGGATCGGCCCGATGACCATCGCCTGCCTGCTGCGCAACACGGTGGAGGCCGCACGCGAGCATATCGGCCGTATGCCCCGTTCGGCCGCCTGACACCCATTATGACAGCCCCGGGGCAGAGCACGACATCCATGGCGATCGCCGCCCTGATCGTGACCTGCAACCGGCTGGACAAGCTGAAGGCCTGCTGGGCCGCCTCGGTGCGGGTGGGGTTCGAACGCATCGTCATCGTCGACAACGCCTCGGACGACGGAACCGGCGCGTGGCTTGCAACCCTGGACGATCCCCGGCTGCACGTCCTGAGCCTTCCCGGCAATATCGGTGGTGCCGGCGGCTTCCGGCAGGGCGCACGCTATCTTGCCGGACAGCGCGACATCGACTGGGTGGTCTTCTATGACGACGACGCCGCCCCGCCCCCCGACCTGATCGAACGCTTCGCCTCCGTCCAGGCCACCCCATGGCGGGCCTATTGCTGCAAGGTGGTCGACGGGCGCGGCGTCCCCTGCCGGATGAACCTGCCCTACGTCACCCTGCCGCAAAGCACGCTGGGGGATATCCTGGCCCCGTTCGTCGGCCGGCGTCCCCGGCTGGATCCGTCGCACGCCAGCACGGTCGGCAGTTTCTCGTTCGTGGGGTTGATCCTGGACAACGACGTCCTGCGCCCGACCTGCGACGCCATAGACGACAGCCTGTTCCTGTATTTCGACGATCTGTATTATGCCTACGACCTGACGCGGCAGGGGATCAGGATCCGTTATTCGCCCGAAATCGTCTTCACGCATGACGTTCCGGCCGCGCCGGGGGCCCTGCCGCCGTGGAAGATCTATTATCTGGTCCGTAACCTGATCCTGTCGCGCAGGCGTTTCAGTTCGAGGCCCCCGTACTCGATCCCGTCCATCGTGCTGCGGATCGCGCGCTACGCACTGACCGCCATCCGGCAGACGCCGCGCGGGACCGCCCTGCGCTATCTGTATCGCGGCGTCCGGGACGGCGTGCAGGGCCACACGGGCAAACGTCACTAAAGAGGGGGCGGGCCTCTCCCCGGCCTTTCAGGACGCGTTCAACAAGGCATGGATCATGTCCGCCGGGCCGGGGCGCGCCAGGAAGAAGCCCTGCACTTCGGCGCACCCGACCTCCCTGAGCCAGGAGAGCTGTTCGGCGGTCTCGACCCCTTCGGCGGTTGTGGGAATATCCATGCTGCGCGCCAGTCCCGTGATCGCCTGGATGATGCCGCGCGCCCGCTTCGTCGACGAATCGTTGATGAAACTGCGATCAATCTTGATCTTCTGGAAGTTGAACGACCCCAGATAGCCCAGCGACGAATAGCCCACCCCGAAGTCGTCGAGCACGACGCTGCACCCCATGGCGCTGAGTGCCGCCAGTATCTTCTTGTTGGCCGAATCATTGTTCAAGAGAACGTTTTCGGTGATCTCGATTTCCAGACGCTGCGCCGGAAAGCCGGTCTCGGCGAGGACGGAGGCGACGCGCAGGGCCAGCTTGGGATCGCGGAACTGGACTGGCGATACATTGACCGCGAGCTTCATCTGCCCCGGCCAGGCCGCCGCCTCGCGGCAGGCCGCGCGCAGCACCCATTCCCCCAATTCGTGAATGGCGCCGCATTCCTCCGCAAGCCCTATGAATTCGTCGGGCGCGACAAGCCCCCGACCCGGATGGCGCCACCTGACCAGTGCCTCGCATCCACAGATCGCATTGTCCGCAGCCCGGTACATGGGCTGGAAATGCAGCAGGAGGCCCTCCGTCGCAATCGCGTTGCGCAATTCGCGCTCGTTCCTCACGCGGCTCTGAAGCTCGTCATAGAGTTCGGCGGTGAACGCCTGGAATTTGTTGCGCCCACGATTTTTCGCGCGGTAAAGCGCCATGTCGGCATATTGCAACAGGGTTTCGGACCTGGCGGCATCGACGGGGAAGCACGCCGAACCGATGGAGGCGCCGATGACCACATGCTGCCCGTCGATCACATAGGGCAGGCTGAGTGTTTCGACGATGCCGTTTGCGCGTCGAGCCAACTCGTCCGGAGCGGGCGCCGAGGACCAGATGATGGCGAACTCGTCCCCCCCAAGGCGGGCGATCAGTTCGCCCTCGCGGCTGACGCTGCGCAGCCGCTGGGCGACCAGCCGCAGCAGATGGTCCCCCATCGCATGGCCGTAGACGTCGTTGACCGCCTTGAAATAATCCAGATCGATGATCAGCAGTGTCCCGCTACCGCCCGGCGCGCACATTCTGGCCAGAACAAGCCCGAACAGCGAACGATTGGCGAGGCCCGTCAGGGCGTCGCAATGCGCCAGACGCTCGATACGCGCCTGCGCCTGCCGATTGCCCGTGACATCCTCGATAACGCAAAGCGACCACAGGGCGGCCCCGGTTTCGTCCGCAATATCGGTCTGCCGCGTGACGAAATGGCGCTCGTTTCCGTCCTGGTCCTGTATGGTCTGTTCGTCCTCCGAGCCGGACGCCCCATCGCCACGCACCAGGCACGCCACCCCTTCCTCGGCCGGGAAGATCTCGCCCAGTTCCCTGCCCAGCATGTCGGCACGCGCCAGGCCGAGAATTTTTTCCGCGGCGCGATTGACGACCGCCAGGCGCCGATCCTGCGCCGACATGACGATCACGGCGGACGGGATATTCTGGACCACCGTATCGATGAACAGTTTGTCGCGGGAAATTCTGTCGTTGGCGGCCTGGAGCTGCTCCGTCACCTGCCGCAGCGCGTCGGCACTGCGCTGGGCATGGGCGTGTGCCGCCCTGACCAGATCGAGGATCGAGCCTACCCCGCTATATTTCCCGTTTTCGGTGACGATGAAGCCGTTCTGCATCTCAGAGGGGCGGATCGAGAGCGTATCCGCCATAAAATCGGCCAGTGCGACCGATGCTTCCACAACCATTGGCCTGGCGTCCATGAGCAAGGAGACCGGCCTGCCCGCAAACAGCGCATGGCCGAATTTTCCGGCGATACGCAGGAAGAACATTTCCCGTTCGATCAGCCCTACCGCGCCTCCGGCGTCATCGACGACGGGAACGAGCGTGAGATCCGGCGCATTCTGAAACAGTTCGAGAATGACCGCTCCGCGCGTCTCGGGCGCGCAGGCGGGAACATAGGTGGCCAGACTTCTCATCAGCATTGTAGGCTGACGCTCCGGCGGGAGATGACTCCAGCATTGAACTCGGCCGGGAAAGTAACCCGGCACACGCGCGACTTACGCATCGACCCTCCTTACAGGACCTGCATTTATCCCATAAGAAAGAATATCGTCGCCGCAAACTATTAATTTGTCGTGAAAGTAAGCACTGCGGTCTTTCGGCGAATTCTGCCGCTATCGCGCCCGATCTCTTCTCACGATTCCGCATCCGCCAGCGCCAGGGCACGGATCTTGCGGTGCAGGGTCGAACGGCTGATCCCCAGGCCGCGCGCCGCGACCGTGACATTGCCGCGCGAGGTCGTCAGCGCTGCCTGGATGACCGCCTTTTCGGCGGTCCGGAATCCTGGCGCCTCGGCGGATCGCGCGCTTTCCGTCAGGCAGAAACTCAGCGGGTCCCCCGGCGGAAGCCCCAGCCGCAATCGCGCTGCATGCGTTGCCCCGACCACCCGCCGATCGTCGTCCAGTGCCAGCATCGGCGCGGAACTGCCCTCACCATCACCCATCGTGACGATGGTGTGCCCGCGGTACAGATCCATGAAACAACGGGATTCGATCCTCCGGGCAGAATCGGTGATCGCCATCCGGATCAGCGCGGACTCCCGCCCGTCGGAATCGGGGCGGATGCAACTGGCGTCCAGCGCACCGGCCAGACGTCCCAGCGCGTCATGGACCGGAACGGCGGTGCAGGTCAGGTAGCGCAGGCCTACGCGCCAGTGCTGGTTCATATGCACCGTTACCGCCCGCCCTTCGGCCAGGCAGGTGCCGATGCCGTTCGTGCCTTCGTTCTGCTCGCTCCAGATCGCGCCGGGCCATAAATGCCAGCGTCGGCATCCCCGTTCGGTCGCCATGGCGGTTCGGCGCGTCAGGACCACTCCGGCCGGATCGGCCAGCAGTACCGCGTACTCCAGCCCGCCCACAATCCCGTGCAGCCGGTCCAGTTCAGGGTCGGCAAAGCGCAGCAGCGGGCCGGCCTCCTCGCAGGACCGGCGCAGTTCCACGCTCGTCAGCAGGTCCGTCAGGCCCGGACGCGAGGGGTCGAGCGCATAATCGCCGCATCGCCGCCATGAGGCGTCAAGGATGGCGCCGCCGCCATCGCCGATAGCCGGCACCGCTCCGGCAAACGCGCTGTAAGAATGTGTCATCCGCTTCGTCCAGACGGTCATGCCGACAGGCGCCAGCCTAGCCGGACCACCCTGTCGCAGTCCCGCGACACTTCATGCCGCTGCCGTCACATATACGTGAAATGAATAACAGGCATTCTTCTCTTGTGTCCCTTTCGGGCGTTTTCTTCCGGGGAGGGGAAGCGCGACGGCGGGGCCGGACCGATTCCCCGCAATAAAAACAAGGAAGATTTCCAATGCAGATTGCAAGGGAAACGCTGCTCCGTTCGTACCGCGCGATGCGGACCATCCGCGATTTCGAGGAACGGTTGCATGTCGAATTCGCCACGGGTGAGATCCCGGGCTTTGTTCATCTCTATTGCGGCGAGGAAGCCTCGGGCGTCGGGGTCTGCGCCAACCTGACCGACCAGGACACCATTGCCAGCACCCATCGCGGACATGGCCATTGCATCGCCAAGGGGGTCGAGGTCGCGGGCATGATGGCCGAGATCTACGGCCGCCGTACGGGCGTCTGCCAGGGCAAGGGCGGGTCGATGCACATCGCCGACCTGTCGCGGGGCATGCTGGGCGCCAACGGCATCGTCGGCGGCGGGCCGCCGCTGATCTGCGGGGCCGCGCTGTCACACAAGACGCTGAAGAACGGCGCGGTCGCCGTCGCGTTCTACGGGGACGGCGCGTCGAACGAAGGCAGCACGCTGGAAAGCCTCAACCTGGCGACCGTCTGGCGCCTTCCCGCGGTCTTCGTGCTGGAAGACAACGGATATGGCGAGGCCACCGGCGCGTCCTATGCCTGCGCGGGATCGCAGAAGGCCCGGGCCGAGGGGTTCGGGATGCCGTACCTGGAATGCGACGGCACGGACTTCTTCGCCGTCCACCAGGCGGCGGGCGAGGCCATCGCCCATGCCCGCGCGGGTAACGGGCCGGCGATGCTGCATGTCCGCCTGGCCCGCTGGTACGGACATTTCGAGGGCGACGCCATGACCTATCGCGCCTCCGGCGAGGTCGCCGCGGCCCGCGCGGACCACGACTGCCTGACGATCTTCCGCACGCGCGTCACCCAGGCGGGACTGCTGGACGGCACCGAACTGGACGATATCGACAGTGCCGTCCGCGACGAGATCGAAAGCGCTGTGATCGCCGCCAAGCAGGCCCCCCTGCCCGAAGCTGCCGATCTGCTGGCCGACGTCTATGTCCGGTACTGATCGCGCCTGACCCAGAACGCAGGAATCAAGAAAAATGAGCAAGAAAAGCTTTCGGCAGGCCATCAACGAAGCCCTGCGGCAGGAAATGCGCCGCGACCCGCGTGTGATCGTGATGGGCGAGGACGTGGCGGGCGGACACGGCGGCACCTCCGGCACCGTCGACGCCTGGGGCGGCGTCCTGGGCGTCACCAAGGGGCTGCTGACCGAATTCGGCGAAGACCGGGTCCTGGACACCCCGATTACCGAGGCATCCTATATCGGTGCGGCGGCGGGCGCCGCCGCGACCGGCCTGCGCCCGGTCGCCGAACTGATGTTTGTCGATTTCGTCGGCTGTTGCCTGGACCAGATCATGAACCAGGCGGCCAAGTTCCGCTACATGTTCGGCGGCAAGGCCCGCACGCCCCTGGTGATCCGGGCAATGTTCGGCGCGGGCTTCAACGCCGCCGCCCAGCACAGCCAGGCGCTCTATCCCCTGTTCACCCACATCCCGGGGCTGAAGGTCGTGGTGCCTTCCTCCCCTTACGAGGCCAAGGGTCTGCTGATCGAGGCGATCCGTGACGATGACCCGGTCATCTTCCTGGAACACAAGGTCATGTACGACGACGAGGAAGAGGTCCCCGACGAGGCCTATACCATCCCGTTCGGCGAAGCCAACCTGACCCGCGAGGGCGATGACCTGACGATCGTGGCCTTCGGCCGGATGGTGAAACTGGCGAACGAGGCCGCCGACCGTCTGGAACGGCAGGGCATCAGCTGTACCGTCATCGACCCGCGCACGACGTCACCGCTGGATACCGACACCATCCTCGATTGCGTCGCCGATACCGGGCGCCTGGTGATCGTCGATGAATCCAGCCCGCGCTGCAACATGGCGGCCGACGTCTCGGCCCTGGTGGCCGAATATGCGTTCGATGCCCTGAAGGCCCCGATCCGCCGCGTCATGCCGCCCCATACCCCGGTGCCGTTCGCCTCGGTCCTGGAAAATCTGTACCTGCCCAGCGTCGAAAAGATCGAGGCGGCGGTGAAAGCCGCCATGGGTCATCGCGTGCCGGAGATCGCCTGAGCCATGAACGCATCCATTACCCCCATCACCATGCCCAAGTTCGGGCTGGCCATGACCGAGGGCAAGCTGGCCGGGTGGATGGTCCGCCCCGGCAGCCGGGTCAAGGCCGGCGACGATCTGGCCGACATCGAAACCAGCAAGATCACCAATGCCTATGAGAGCCCGGGCGCGGGCATACTGCGCCAGGTGGCGTCGGACGGCGAAACTCTGCCGGTGGGCGCCCTGATCGGCGTTCTGGCGGAGGACGACGTGTCCGACGCCGACATCGATGCCTTCATCGCCCGCTTCACCGCCGAATTCGCAACCGATGACGCGGACGCGCAGGATGCCGCCGCCGCCGAGCCCACGGTGATCGACGTGAAGGGACGCGCCCTGCGCGTCCTCGACCTGGGGCACGGGGACGCCACGCCCGTCCTGCTGATCCATGGTTTCGGCGGCGACCTGACGAACTGGATGTTCAATCACGCGGCCTTGGCGGAGGGGCGGCGGGTCGTCGCGTTCGACCTGCCCGGACATGGCGGGTCGGCGAAGGATGTCGGCGACGGCAGCCCCGCGTTCCTCGCGGGCGTCGCCATCGATCTGCTCGACCATCTGGGCATCGGCAAGGCTCACCTGGTGGCCCATTCGCTGGGCGGCGCGATTGCGCTGGCCCTGGCCGGGCAGGCGCCGGACAAGGTGGCCTCGCTGGCGCTGATTGCCCCGGCCGGCCTGGGGCCGGAGATCAACATGGATTTCATCAACGGGTTCATCACGGCCGATCGCCAGAAGACGATCCAGCCGGTGCTGGGCTACCTGGTCCATGACAAATCGCTGATCGGCCGCAAGATGGCGGACGACATCCTGCGCTACAAGCGCCTCGACGGAGCAGTGTCCGCCCTGATGCAGATCGCCGCCACCTGCTTCCCCGACGGACGGCAGGCCGACGACCTGCGCCCGGTCCTGGAACGCGGTGACGTCCGGGCGCTGATCCTGTGGGGCGAGGACGACGAAATCCTGCCCGTGCGGCAATCCGGCGGCCTGCCGCCGGCCGTGACCGTCGACATCCTGCCCGGTGTCGGACATATGCCGCAGATGGAACGGGCGGCCGATATCAATCGGACGATCGGCACGTTCGTGGCGCAATAGCACCGGCGCCTGCACTATGGACAAGGGGGCCGGGGGCGGAAACGTTTCCGGCCTCCGGCCCTGCCCCACTTGATCCCCGGCCCGTCGGCCCACATGTGCGTCGAGACTTGCCGCCGGCACGCTCGCCGACGGCCCCGGGAGGGATCAAATGTCCGCGCTGCCTCTCTCCATTTCCTCCCGGTCCCGATCGCCGGGGGCTTTCGTCTGGTACGAGCTGACGACAACGGATGCCGAGGCGGCAACCCGGTTCTACCAGGCGGTACTCGGCTGGGGGGCTCGGGATGTGGGCCTGCCCGACATGCGCTACGTGCTGCTGACTGCCGGCGATACGATGGTCGGCGGCATGATGGAGTTGCCGCAGGACCGCGATTGCGTCATCGCGGCCCCGCCGGGCTGGATCGGTTATGTCGCCGTTGACGATATCGACACAATGATTGGCCGTATCGACGGCAGCGGCGGAACGGTCCATCGCCCCGCCATCGACATTCCCGATATCGGCCGCTTCGCGATTGTCGGCGACCCTCAGGGTGCGGTGTTTGCGCTGTTCCAGGGCATGTCCTCGCCCCCACCGGGCCCGACGGGATGGCATGAATTGCACACTCTCGACCCGGAAGGCGCATTCCCGTTTTATGCCAGCCTGTTCGGCTGGACGAAGACCGATGGCACCGGCCAATTCTTCACGACGGGCGGCAACGCAGCGGACGGCATCCTGCGCCGGATCGATCCGCCGGCCCTGCCCTTCTGGCTCCACCATTTCGACGTTTCCGATAGCGATGCCGCCGTCGAGACAATACGGAACGCCGGCGGCCGGATCCTGCATGGTCCCCGGCAGATCCCGGACGGCCGCTGGATCGTTCAGGGCCAGGACCCGCAGGACATCCCGTTCGCGGTGGTGAGTCCTCTGGGATAACCGGCCTGGCTTTCAGAACGCGTCCGCGCCGTTTTCCACATCCAGCGTCGTGCCGGTATCGGGCTTTCTCGCCTTGCGGGCAGCAGCCGTTTCCAGCGGACAGGGCGGCGGCAGCATGCCGTCCTGATCTGCCGACCAGGATGGCGACATGGGGCCCGAGGCCGGCCGGTGTCCGGACAACTCCAGGTAGCGGTTACAACTTATCCGATGCTCGATCAGAAATAGACGATACGTCGCATCGACATGCGGCCGAAAGGCGGTCCAGACCGCCCATGCATCGATCCCTCCCGCGCACAGACAGGCCGCGACCAGTGCGAGCACGCGCATACCGGCCCGATCATGTGAGAAGATCATAACCGTAAAACCAGTTTCTCAGAAGAATATAATCGATGCACAATCCAAGTATCAAAGCAGTATATCTGATGATTGGCGACGATCTGTCGATGACGGTCAAAATCAGCATAAGGCAGAACGGATTGGCAAAAATAAAACGATGGACCGAAAAGAGGCCCACGCTTGTCGCAAGCCCGAAAGTCAGAAGCAGAATCGTACTTTCAAGATACCACCCGATATAAAATCCATATAAAATAACGGAAAAAGCCAGCAAATCCAGAGCTGTAACGACCCAGAGGCCCTTATGGGTCATGCCGTACCAAAGCCAGGTCGTCGGCAGGTGAGCGGTGTGTCGCCAGGCATATTGAATATGCGAGAATGCCAGCCCGTCCCCTGTCAGCCGATCAAGATAAAGAATGAAGGCCGCCAGCCCGATCGCCCCGACGGCAATGATGGCAGCACCTTCCAGAAACCGCACCCCCACCTGGCGCACCGGTCTTCCCCCGCCCGGTTCCCACGCGGAGAACATGCGGTACAGGCCGATCGCAACCACGCAGACCAGGCCTGTGGGGCGGGTGGCGCACAGACCTGCCGCCAACGTGCAGGCCACGCCGATGTACCCCACACGCGCGGCGTAGGCGCACCCAACCAGCAGAACGCCATAGAGCGTTTCGGTATAGGGAAAACGGTACCAGATCGCCGTCGGAAAGACCATGAACAGGATGGTCCAGTAGGCAGCGTGATCGGCGACATATCCCTGCCGACGAACATAGGAAAGACTGACCAACGCCAGGACCGGCAACAGCACGACGCTGATCAGCATGCCGGATTCATGGCCTGACATGCCGGTCATGTAGGATACCAGGCGCAGCAGAAGCGGATACGCCGGAAAAAACGCCCAATCGGCGAACCCCGCCTCAAGCCCATCCAGAATGGGATGAAGATCGTAGCCCTTTGCCGCAATCCGTTCGTACCAGAAACAATCCCAACGACACAGGGCGCGCGGCACACTGCCGAACGGCCGGGCTACCATGCACAACCCGGCAATACTCAGCGCATAGGCGGCAAGAATCGAAAACACGGGAAAACGCCGCAGCAAGAGCACGGCATCCCTGAGGCGGCCGGCCGCCGAAAATCTGGTCATGACGCGACCGGATAGCACGCCGAGACCTGAAGCGTCATGCCGGAAAGCGGGGGCGGAAGACCGGCCCAATATCCCGAATCGATCTGCACCATGACGAATTTACCCGATGTCGTCGTGAACCCATGACATTGGCTGGGGGTCGTGACCGAAATGTGCGACACCGCCCCGGACAATCCCCATTCGCCGGCCTGCGCCGCTGCAAAGCCCGAAGGATCGGCGCAGGCTCCCAACGCATCGCACCGCGCCGTCAGATCCGCCGTCAATTGCAGGGCGTTGCGCGTCCACCATAGCAACCCCAACTCGATCATCCCCAGCAGCATGGCGATGAACACCGACGCGACAATGGCGAATTCCAGTGCCGCGGCCCCCCTTCCGCCACGACCGCACCGGCGGTGGCCGCGCATGCTCATTGCAGCCGGACCGTCACGGTGTCGCCCAGCGTCGTCTGCGCCAGCAGACCGTAAACCGGCAGAAGCGGCGCATACTGGTACATGGCGGAAATCGTCATATAAAGGCCCGGCTTTTGCCCGTCCGCGCAGGTGCTTCCCGACGGTCCCGACGTCAGGACCGTAGCATGCGACGCCTGCCCCGCTCCGGACGATACGCAATATGTCGTGGGCGGCGAGACCGTAACGGTCAGGTTCGTCAGGCTGCTGGCGGCGCGCACCGCATTCCCGACATCCACCACGGACACCGAGGCATTGTTGCCCGTCTCATTCTGTTCGACGGCAAAGGCATAATTGGCGCCGCTTTCGACCGCCGACGCAATGACGATCCGGTCCCATAACGCAAAGGGAAAATCGCTCAATCCCGCCGTTATCAGCAGCAACATAGGCGCCATCAGGGCAAATTCGACGGCTGCCACCCCATCCCGCCCCCGGTACATACCGCAGATCGGATGCCGCGGAACTCTCATTGCACCAGTCGCGCGACGCCGGGCATGTCGTAGATCGGCTGCATACCCGTCGCCTGACAATTCGTGTCGTAAAAATTTCCTCCGCCGTTGAACGTCACATCGGCCGCCACGACCAGCAGGCACGTCCCTGTCGTGGAGTTGCCTCCATTAACGATCAGATTCGCGTCCGGCATATAGATCGCGCCCGTCAGGCGGACCAAGGATCCGCCATTCAACTGGTAGGCCGACGATGTCGATCCGAACAGCAATCCCGCCGTCGGGCCGGATGTCGGCGCGCTCAGGCTGATGTCCGCCGTTCCATTGATATTTATATTGCCGCTGGTAATGAAAGTAACACCGGTCCCGGACGCCGACACATTGCCATTTATGTTCAAATCCCCACTGATGTAATACACCCCCGGATTGAAAACATAGGGGCCGCCACTCAGGGAAAAGGAGGAGTACGCCTTGCCGGTCGGGGGCGGATCCAACGTCATCTGTCCGTTTGCGACGGAGACCGTCTGACTGGGAACCGTCAGTTGGCCGCCATACCGGTCGGCGTAGGGATCGGGCATGGGTGCCGTGCCCTGTATGCAGGTTACCGATCCACACGTCCCGTTGCCGTTCTGGGTGACGATCGTGCTCGCCACGATATTCGCGACGTTGATGTCCGGTTGACCGTTGATGAGGAGCGAGCCATTCGTGCGGAGGTCGCAGCCCGGCATCTGGATCGAGGCGCTGCCGTTGACGATCGTAGTGTATCCGTTGCTGTTCAGTGCCAATACACAGGCCTGCCCCCCATTCGTACGCTGCACCAGCGTGGCGACCGCCGTGGCCGAGACGGGCTGGGTCGCCGTCGGCAGGAAGAACCCCGTGAACAGGCGCGGCACGGCCTGCGTCACCGACACCGTGACGGTGGACGGCGCGACGAACGTCATCGTCGCCGTATAGGGTCCGTAATCGTCGGTCAGGGTCGTCGTTCCATTCCCGCCCCGCGTGCCGGCGGGCAGGCCGTTCAGTTCGGCCACGGTGGCCGCGACGCCCAGGGCGTCGGACGCGGCGTTGGTGGCGCCATAGCGGACCACGCCGGCCTGGGCCGCGACATCGGCCATCCGCTGCAACGTGGTGCGCGTCATCGCCCAGTAGCTAACGTCGATCCCCAGCCCCAGGATGCCGATCAGCACCGGGAACGCCAGCGCGGCCAGCAGCATCACCGCGCCGCGTCGCGCGCCCCGCACGCCGCGTGGGCGGTCCCTTCCGTCGGGCGATGCCCCCACGGGGCTACGGGCCGGTCGCGGGGGGCGTGTCCGCATCCCCCGGGTCCCGCGCGGCCATGTAGGCCGCCAGGGCCTGCGAGACCTGATGGGGGGTAAGGTCCGCCGACAGGATCCGCGCGGCCTCGGCCCGGTCTCCCCCCATGGCCAGCACCGCCGCCAGATCGTGGCGCAGCTTGCTGGTGGCATTGCTGTCACTGCCGTAGGGCCGCATCAGGTGCTCGGCCTCCGCCATGCGTCCGCTCATGGCCAGCGACAGCGCCAGATTGACCTGGGCGCCGGTCATTTCCGGATCCGCGGCAAGGGCGCGGCGATAGGCCGATTGCGCCTCGGCATGCCGCCGCAGCAGATCGCGCGCCACCCCCAGGTCGTTCAGGGCCGCGGCATTGCGCGGCTCCCGCCTGACGGCTTCCAGAAACTGGATTTCGGCATCCGCCGGATTGCTGGCCAGCAGGCAGCGGCCCAGGCCGATCCATGCACCCACCGGTCGCTGGGTGCGGCTCAGCACCGCGCGATAGCTCCATTCGGCCTGTCCCAGGCGCCCCAGCGCGGTCAGCGCGTCGCCCTGCACCAGAAGGGCCTGCGCGTTGTAGGGGTCGTTGGCCAGCAGGCTGGCCGCCGCCCGCAGGGCAATCTGCGGCGCACCACCCCGCAGGGCGGCTTGGGCGACCTCGACGCTCCCGCCCGCCTCGCCCCCTTTTCCGGCGGCGCAGGCGGACAGAAGCAGGCCCAGAATCAGCAGGATTGTCGGTTTCATGAATTTCCCGATTCTGTCGCCGGTCGTTTTCAACCGGCGATCAGTGATGATGTACGAAGGCGCGCATGACCTGTATCGCCGCCGGACCACCGGCGATCAGGAACACGCACGGCATGATGAAAAGAAGGGTCGGCAACGTCAGCAGGACGCCCAGCCGCGCTGCCCCGGCTTCGTATCGCGTCAGCATCTCGTGCCGAAGTTCCACCGACAATGCGCGCAGCGCATCGGTGATCGGCGTGCCATATTGCTGGGTCTGCAACAGCGTGGCCGCCAGGCGCTTGAAACCATCCAGGCCCGAACGGGATCCCAGATTGCTCAACACCAGGCGGGTGTCGGCAATGATGCCCAGTTCGTTGGCCGTACGCGTGAACTCGCCGGCGACGGCCGGGTTGGCGTGTTCCAGTTCCACGCCCACCTGCACGATGGCGGGCCCCAGCCCGACACCGGCCTGCGTGCAGATCACCATCACATCCAGCGCATCCGGCAACCCGGCCTCGAGTTGCTTGAGGTAGGCGTTGCGCCACGCCCGCAGCACGTAATCGGGCAGCAGCAGCCCGACAATGGCCACGCCGGCCGGAAGGACACGCAGAACAAGCGGAGAGATGGACGAAAACACCCGTGGCAGCAGCACGATCGCCAGTACGGGCAATATCGTCGCCAGCAGGATCTTGGCGCCGATGAACAGGCTGACGGCGTTCGTCCCCTGCACGCCGGTCGAGGCAAGGGATTCCCGCAGTTCCGCCAGCGTTCCCGTCGACAGCAGGCCCCGCTTGACGATCCATTGCCCGATCCCCGCCACAGCGCGGATGGACGTGGCCTGGAATTCCTTTATCCCCGCTGTCGGCGCGACCCTGCCGTCGGGATCGTGCAGCAGGCGCACCCGCTCCTGAAAACGCCGCCGCCGTTCCAGGACGACCATCCCCGCCACCGCTGTCGTCATGACCAGCATCAGGGACACGAACCCGCCGGCAAGAAGGACCCGGTTCATGACAGCGTCCTGCGGATGATGGTCCGCATCGCCAGGACCCCGCAGCACAGCGACGCGCACGCCCCGCCCAGGATGGCACGGCCCATGGGATCGACGAACAGCAGGTCGATATAGGCGGGGTTCATGAGCCAGAGCATCAGTCCCAGCGCCACCGGAAGGCCGCCCAGCACCATGGCGCTGGCCCGTGCCTCGGACGACAGGGCATGCCCCCGGGCCTTCAACGCCAGGCGCTTGCGAATGACGTCCGCCAGTCCGATCAACGTCCCGCTGAGCGAACCGCCGGTCTGCGCCTGCAATGCCAGCGCCGTGGCGAAGAAACGGTATTCCGCAAGGTTCGAGCGGGTCGCCATCTCGCGCAGACTGTCCTCCATCGGCACGCCGATCGACACCTGTTCGATCATGCGTGCGAATTCAGGCCCCGTCGGGTCGGATGCCTCGCGCGCCACGGATCGCATCGCTTCCATGACGGGAATGCCCACCCCGACCGACCGGACGATCATCGCCAGCGCATCGGGAAACTGCTGCAACTGGTTGTCCCGGCGCTTTTCCAGCATCCAGCCGAAAACCGCCCGGCATGCCATGATCCAGCCCCCGACGAAGGCAGGAAAGGTCAGGAGTCCCAGGAAGCCCGAGATCAGGGTGCTCAGAAACCCGACCACGACGAACAGGCACGCAACGATCATCCACCACGGCGCCGGATACTGATCGGTGCGGACGACGTCGATGCCCAACAGTGCGGCCAGCGTCGCCATCAGGGGGCGTCGTGCGCGCACCATGGGCTTGAAGGCCGAAAGTTCAATCTGCACGACCGGACGGAACGGCGCCGAAACCGCCTTCAGCCGCGCATCACGGCGTCGCCGCTGGTCCTGCATGCGCGACACCAGCACGCCGCTGACGACCATGCCGGCCAGGGACAGGCACGACAGGGCCAGCAGCACCAGCAACAGGGGCGTGCCCACCATCATGGTCCCGTCCTCATGGCCCCACCGTCATGGCATGGTCGCCTGTTCCAGCGCCATGTGCCACTCGCGCTCCAGTCCGAAATAGGCCAGTCGCGATTGGCTGGCCGGCGGCACCCGGGTCACCTTGTACCGCCCGATCAGGCGTCCATCCGGTCCCTCGCCCTGGATTTCGAAGCGGAAGATATCGTTCAGGGTGATGATCTCCCCTTCCATGCCGCAGACTTCGGTCACCTGGGTGATCCGCCGCCCGCCATCGCGCTGCCGTTCCACCTGGATGATCAGGTCTATCGCACCGACGATCTGGGTTCGGATGGCGCGTGACGGCAGGCCCATGTTTCCCATCTGGACCATGTTCTCGACCCGCGTCAGCGCATCGCGCGTCGAATTGGCATGGACGGTCGACATGCTGCCGTCATGGCCCGTGTTCATGGCCTGAAGCATGTCGAAGGCCTCCGAGCCGCGACATTCGCCGATGATGATCCTGTCGGGACGCATGCGCAGCGCGTTGCGCATCAGGTCGCGCTGGGCGATTTCGCCTCGTCCTTCCAGATTGGCCGGGCGCGTTTCCAGCCGCACGACATGCGGCTGCTGCAGTTGAAGTTCGGCCGCGTCCTCGACGGTGATCACGCGCTCGCCCGCATCGATCAGGCGCGACAGGGCATTCAGCAATGTCGTCTTGCCCGACCCGGTGCCGCCGGAGATGATGATGTTCAGCCGGGCCTTCGCCGCGATTTCCAGCAGGCGGGCCACTGGCGGCGTCAAGGCGCCGAATTCGATCAACCTGGCAAAATCTATGGCTTTCTTGCCAAATTTCCGAATCGACAGGTACGGTCCGTCCAGCGCCAGCGGCGGAAAGACGATATTGACGCGCGATCCGTCCTTCAGTCGCGCATCGGCCATGGGGCTCGATTCGTCGATACGGCGGCCGACCGCCGAGGCGATTCTCTGGCAGACCCCGGCCAGGTGGGCCACGTCCCGAAACCGCACCCCGGACAGCACCAGCCTGCCGCCATTTTCGATGAACACCTTGTCGGGACCGTTCACCATGATTTCGCTGATGGAATCGTTTTCCAGCAGGGGCTCCAGCGGCCCCAGCCCCAGCATGTCGAAGACCAGTTCCTCGGCCAGGGCGCGTTGCTCACGACTGTTGAGCTGGATCCGCCGTTCGGTGGCGATTTCCGAAATCAGGCGCTCCATGTCGGCACGCAGGCGATCGGCCGGCATCACCGCCACCGCCGCCGGGTCCAGCCGGTCCAGGCAGCTCGAACGCAGTTCCGCGATGGTGGACGCAGGCACGCTGGATGCGGCGGCCATTTCCACCAGTGCGACCGCAGGCGGAGCCGCCGGGATCGACGGCGCCAGAATCGGCACCGCCGCCGGTGCCGAAATCGCTTCGTCCAGAACGACGTCGGGGACGTCGATATCCCCTGTCCGGCGTCCGAAGATCCGGCCCCGCATGGTCATGACTGCCTCCCAAAGGAAAACCACTTCGGCTTCGTGGCGCCGGCCGCCACCGTGGCGTCGGCCGAGGCAACGTCCAGCAATCCGACGGCGTCGACCTGGCGCGCCAGATCCATTATCGCGTTGCGAAATGCACCGCGCGCCGCCGCGGCCGGCTCGCCCAGCGTGGCCGCATTTCCCACCTGGCGCGGCAGATCGGGAATCACCATGTCCACGTGCGTTTTCAGCGCCTCCTCCACCTGCTGACGGGTCAGGGTGCCGGGTCGTCCCAGCCGGTTCAGGACCAGAACCGGCCGGTGCTTCTGCGCGGGCCCCACCGGCAGGTCCAGCAGGCGCAGCGCCTCGCGCACCGAGGCCAGGGTCGGCTCCAGCACGAAGACCCGCTGATGCACCTGCAGCAGCAGATCCCGGTTGAATGCATTCGATACGAACGGCACGTCCGCGACGATGAAATTGTACCGATTCCGCAAGACCCGCAGCAAAGCGTCCACCGCCCCCGGCGCGTAAGCAAGCTCGGTCATGAAATCGAGCTGGTCGGACAGAACATGCAGCCTGTCCGCCGCCGGGCTCGCCGCCCGTTCGGCCAGCAGCACATCGATCCGATCGGGGGATTCCAGCGCCTGCCGCAGGCCGGACCCGACACGCGCGTCCAGCAGGAAGGCCGCAAGTCCGCGATACAGGTCGGGATCCAGCAGGACGGTATGCCGATGCATGACCACCCCGAACAACCACGCCAGATTCACCGCCACCGTGGTGGCGCCGACGCCGCCCCGGACCCCGGTCACCGTCACGCTACGGCCGCCCATGTCCGCCTCGGGGGCCTGCCCCAGGATCAGCGGCCCGAATTGCCGCGCCAGCTTTTCACGGGTCAGGGGCCGGGGCAGATATTCCGCCACCCCCAGGCCCCGCGTCACCTCCCGATAGAAATCCGCACTGTCCAGGGCCCCGATCAGCAGGACCGAAACATCCGGCTCCACCACGCGGGCCAGGTCCCTCAGGGCGCTGATCGGATGGTCCTCGCCCGCGATATCCACCAGCAGGACCCGCGGCGTGTTCTGCTTCTGCAATGCTGTCGTGGCGGTCCGCACATTGCCGCGCCGAAGGTCGAAATCGGGTCCGGCGAACTCCGTCAGCCCATCGCGGACCAGCGCCTCGGTCGCGGCATCGGCGACGAAGCCGAGCATATGCGCCCTGTCATGACGCGCGCTCCCTCCTCCATCACCCGCCATCGTTCAGTACCCCGTCCCGCCTGAGCCGCCCGATCCCCCCGAACCGCTGACGCCCGAGGCAATGCCGCTGGTGGAGGGCATGGCCTTGGGTCGGTCCGCCCGCAGTCGTTCCACGGCCAGGACCGGCGCCTGGGCATCGGCCATTCCGCTGTCATGCCCGCGCTCCAGGTCACGCGGATCGGCCACCATCGCCGCGAGATTGGCCGCGTTCGCCCCGGTCGGATGCCAGGCATAGGGCTTGTGATACGGATCCATCTCGGTACAGCCTGCCAGGGCCAGAAGGCACAGGAGGGAACGAGGCACGGAGCGGCGGACATATCGTTCCATCAGGCGCCTCACTGGACATAGAAACCGGCATCGCCGGGAATATGCATCGGCTGCGTCAGTTGCCGGGGGCTTACCTGACGCATCAGCAGCAGGCGCTCGATCTCGCTGGGCACGCCCGAACTGTCGGTCGGCAGGGTCATGTCGGCCTTCTGCGCGACCGGCCGCACCAGATACGGCGTGACCAGAATGACCAGTTCCGTTTCCTGGCGATTGAAGGAAGTGTTCCGGAACAACGATCCCAGGATCGGAATATCCACCGCTTCGGGAATGCCCTTGGTCGTGTCGGTCAGGGAATCTTCCAGCAGGCCGGCAATCGCGAACGTCTCGCCGCTTCCCAGTTCCACCGTGGTTTCCGCCCGCCGCACCGTCAGCGCCGGAATGACCGAGGTCGAGCCCGACGTCGTCACCGACACGCTGTTCTGGTTGCTGAGCTGGCTGACTTCGGGTGCGACGTGCAGGTTGATGCGGCCGTTGCTGTAGACGGTCGGCAGGAATGTCAGGCTGACACCGTAGCTCTTGAAGGCCACCGAGATCGCCCCCGCCTGTTGCGCCATCGGAATCGGATACTGGCCGCCGACCTGAAAGCTGGCGCTCTGCCCGCTCATGACGGTCAGGTTGGGCTCGGCCAGCAGGCGCACCAGATTGTCCTGCGCCATCGCATCGATCACGCCGTTGACATTGCTGCCCAGGCAGAACGGATTGCGGGTCGCCACGCAGGTCGCCGTACTGCCATTCACGTTCAGCGTCAGGGCCGGAAAACTGCCGAACTTGCCCATGTTGCCGACCGCCTGCCAGTCGACCCCCAACTGGCGGACCACGCTGCGGTCCATCTCCGCGATGCGAACGCTCAACGTCACCTGGGTGGCGGAGCGGATGGCGATGCGATTGTTGATGCCCTGGTTGTCGGCCAGGTAACCCCGGGCGATTTCCTCGGCCTTCGCCGCCGTCTCGGGTGAATCGACAACGCCGGTCAGGATCAGACTATGCTGGTCCGCCTGTACCTTGACCTGGCTGTCGGGAAACTGACGCGCGATATGCGCCTGGGCCTGCGTGGCCCCGTAGCTCGATGGCGCGACATCGACGGTAAACTGGGCGACCGTCCGGCCTTCGGCGTCGGTTGCCAGGATCGAGGTCCGGCCGGAGGCCATGCCGTATACGAACATGCTGGTGGCGCTGGCCGGCCGGACCTGGGCCACCTTGGGGTCGACCACGAATATCTTGGTCACCGGGCGCGGCAGGCTTTCCATGTGGCCGCCCCCGACCTCCAGACCGACATGGTAGGGCGTCGCCGCCCCTCGCCCCGCCGCCCAGGCCGGTGAAGCCGACGCGAGAGCCGGCGGACCGCACAACGTCAGACAGAACAGGGCCTGGCAGAACAGGGCCAGACGGGAAAAACCAGGCATCAGAAATGAAACTCCTTCCCGTCCGTGCCACCCTGGTAGATGACCACGGATCCGGGCGCGCCCGGGGCATCGCCGGCACGCAATGTCGCTGATACATCTCCGGCCCAGGCAGCCTGCGGCACAGCCTCGGGCAACGCGGCCGCTTGCGCGGCGCGCACCGCAAGCGACAGGCGGCCCAGATGCGTCGCCACCGAAACATGTTCCGCCTGCATCGGCGAAACCTCCAGCGTCACGGTCCGGGCCTGCGGCTGCTCTTTCTCGGATGTCGCGCCCTGCACCAGCCGCTGGTCGATGGCGATGACACGGACATTGGACAACACCGTTTCCGCCGCGATGCGCCGGTCCGGCGGCAATGTGCCGGCCGCAAAGGTCTGGGTCAGGATCAGGTCGACATGATCGCCCGGCCAGATCAGGCCGGCCGTCCCGGTAATGGCGTCGACCCCCACGGTCACCGCCCGCATTCCCGGCTTCAGCGCCGCGGCAAGAAAACCCCGATCCCCCGAATGCAGCAGATCCGACGCGCGAAGAAGCGCGCCGCCGCCCAGGCTATGCAGCAGCATCGCGCCGACCAGGGCCTGCCGCTCCTCGGCGGTGTCGGGCGCAGTCCCCTCGCCTTCTTTCCCGCGCGGCACGCGAAGCGACGTAATGTCTTCGGGTTTCAGCAGGCTTCCCGCCTCCAGCGGACGCGCGCTGGCCAGCACCTGCACCGTCGCCGGCACGATCTGGGCCGGGGGCGGCGGCGGACGGGTGGCGATCCACGCCACCACGCCAAATCCCCCGAGGCCGACGGCCATGAGAACGAAGAACACAAGCCGAAAAATCATGACACCACGCCCTACAGGAGAACGAACAGGCTCCCCGCCGTAATGGCGCAGACATAGGGCAGCGGGCATCCACGGTGCAGACGCCAGCGTTCAATCCGCCGAACCCGCCCCACAAGACTGTATGGACGCACCGATGACACACGATCCGCCACACAGGCACGCGCCAGAAGGTAAATGCAGGCCAGGGCGCCCCCTGCCAGCGCCACACCCGTCAGCAGAGGGAAAATCTGTCCCGGTCGCAGGGCCAGGCCGATGGCGCCCAGCAACTTGACATCCCCGCCCCCCATCCAGCCCCGCCACCAGCACAGGGTCGCAAGGCCGAAAATCATCAGGCCGGACAGCAGTCCTGCAAGGATATGGCCGCTCGCGACCGAAATCGCGCCACTCAAGATTGCCAGCGCCAGGACCAGCCCATTGGAAACGGTCCGGGTCGCGACGTCATGCAGCGACGCGACAATCAGAATAATCGTGATACCAATCACGCAACATGAAACAACCGATGCCGCTGACAGGAACAACACTCAACGTCCCATCACGCCACGCATGGACATCCGCCCCGCTAGGATCCCGACGCAGGGGCCGGCACCTTGTCACCGACCATGACCAATGCGGAATTCAACTGCCCACCCATCGTCCGCAATGCCGCGACGGCAACCACTGCAACAAGCGCCGCGATCAACCCGTATTCCAGCATCGTCACGCCGCGCCGATCGCGCTTTAGACCAGCCAGACCCACCAGATGCTGAAACATCCTTACGATTCCCGCTTCCAATCAATCACGCGAGCCGAGCGAAAACATGAGGCAACACCAGCCCCCTATTGGCTGACCTCAGATGCTGGTCCCGATTTTGTCGAAGATGCCATTCAGATTCGTTCCGATCGTTGTGATCGCTCCAATCACGACCACCGCCACCAGGGCCGCAATCAGCCCGTACTCCAGCATCGTCACGCCACGCCGATCAGACTTCAGGGCAAGAACCGCAGATATATATCGTATCATTATTGCCATTCCCTCTTCCGATTAATCACGAACATGGGCCCTTTACCGCCCACGCAGGAAGATAAACTTATCAGAAGATGATAATTAAGTGATCGTTAACGATATAGCTGGAAGCCACATTCCTGTCCATATGGGGCAACTCAAAAAAGTTCCGTCCCAAATTTTTTCTTTTTGCCTTGCATGGCCACGACCGGCAGGAGACAAGACGCCTCCCCCTTTGGCATCGCCATCGTCGGCGATTGTGACGATTTTCAGCCGTCCGGATCGCGTTTCAGTTCGGCACACCAATGAATTCAGGGCAATAGAAAAATTTTCATGAATTCCGGAAAACACGCGGCATATTCGGTAATCTGCGCCCTACGTCACGCCGCATGGCTGCATCGCGAACGCGTGGTCGGATATGCAACGACCTTTCTGCTGGTCGAACTGCTTTTTGTGGCGCTCCTCACACTCGGCACCCACGGCATGATCGGGTCGGTCAAACACCCGACGAGCACTGATTATGTCAGCTTCTATGCGGCGGGACGGCAGGCGAATGCCGGCGCATCAGCGCAGGTCTATGACCCGGCCGCGCATCATGCCGCCGAGCAGGCCGCCAGGGAAACCGGAATTCCCTACGTCCATTTCTTTTATCCGCCGGTCTTTCTTCTGATCTGCGCGCCGTTCGCCCGACTGCCCTACCTGATGTCGTTCATCGCCTTCCAGGCCCTGTCCCTGATCGCCGCCCTGACGGTCCTGCGCAAAGTCCTCACCGTGTCCATGTGGACGACGATCGCCTTCGGCCTCGCATTCCCGGCCACGTTATGGAATATCGGCGTCGGACAGAACGCCCTCCTGACCGTGGCGCTGTTTGGTACGGCGACCCTTCTGCTCGACAAACGCCCCATCCTGAGTGGCCTGGCCATCGGCATGCTCTGTTACAAGCCGCAACTCGGATTGTTCTTTCCCGTCGCCCTTCTCGCACAGGGCAACTGGCGCGCGATCCTTTCCGCGGCCGGCTCTTCGGCGACCCTCGTTCTGATATCGTTCGCGCTCTTCGGCCGGGACACGTGGATCTCTTTTTTCGATATTGCACGGCAGGCCCACGGTACATACGAGGCAGGCGCCGTACATGTCCCGTCCCTGACGTCGCCGTTCGGGGTGTTGATCACGTTCCATGCCCCTCTCTGGCTGGCCTATGGGGTCCAGGCCACAACCACCCTTCTTCTCGCCTGCGCCATCTGTCGCGTCTGGTCCCGCCCCTGCCGATTGCCCATCCGGGCCGCGCTGATCGCGGCGGCCACGCCTGTGGCCACGCCGATGACCATGTTCTATGACCTGACCCTGTCCGGCCTGGCCATCGCCTGGCTGGTACGCGACGGTTGTGATCAAGGCTTCCGGCCCTGGCAGAAATTCGCCCTTTTCTGTGCTTTTCCTCTGCCGCTGCTCTCCGGAAATCTAGGCAGTTCTCACGGCGTCGTGGCGGCGGTCGCCAGCCTTGCGGTCCTGGGGCTGGTACTTGTCGCCGCCGGAAGGACCGATCGGTCCTTAATGGCCTATCGTTCGGCATAAACTACCAGTCTCCGCACAAAACATTACTTACTAGTAATGTAAAAACTCCCGCCCCCTTCGATGACGCCATTTGCGCAGTTCTTTTGGCGTACCCCCTGGCAGCCGTACGGCTTTGATGTCGATCAAGGATCACGTTGCGCCTATGCTGCTAGGCAGCAATGTACGGCACCCCGATCGGTTAACCGACGGATGCTCAACGCCTGGAATAAGCGGGGCCATGATGAAGATTTCGTTTTTCGCGGCGAACGACACCGAGATCGCCGCCGCGGCAGCGGCCCTGGGCTCGGATTTTGCTGTCAGTTCCACCGCATTGCCGCTGGATGCACATATCGCCGGCAATTACGCCGACAGCGAAATCGTCAGCACCTTTGTCGGCTGTGACCTGTCCAAGGCGGTGCTCGTCCAGTTTCCGAAGCTTCGCCTGATCGCGGTCCGCGCGACAGGATACGATAATGTCGATCTGGAGTATTGCAAGGCCCACGGGATCGTGGTGTCCACCGTTCCCGCCTATGGCGACGCGACGGTCGCCGAGCATGCATTCGCCCTGCTGCTGGCCCTCAGCCGGCATCTCGTGGCATGCGTCGAGGCGACGCGGCGCGGCGAATTCGGGTATGTGCCGGCGCGCGGTTTCGAATTGCGCGACAAGGTGCTGGGCGTCGTGGGAACCGGCCGCATCGGACGACGTGCGATCGAGATGGCCCACGGCTTCGGGATGAAAGTAGTCGCCTTCGACGCTTTTCCGTCCACCGAACTGAAGGAAACACCCGACTTTCGTTATGCCAGCCTGCCCGACCTCCTGTCGGCGGCCGACATCGTGACCCTGCATGTCCCCGCGACGCCCGAAACGACGGGGCTGATCGGCGATCGGGAATTCGACCTGATGAAGCCGGGGGCCGTACTGATCAACACCGCCCGCGGGCAGGTCGTCGATACGCCTGCCCTGATCCGGGCGCTATCCAGCGGGCGACTGGGCGGAGCCGGGCTGGATGTCCTGCCTCAGGAACCCCTGCTGCGGCGGGAGGACGCCCTGTTCAAGACCGGAGCAGCCGAAACGGCCCCCGTGCTGAAGGATGTCGTGGCGGACCATACCCTGACGTCCCATCCCAATGTCCTCATCACGCCCCACAATGCCTATAATACGGTCGAGGCATTCCAACGCATCATGGACACGACACTGGACAACATCCGCGCCTTCGCCGGCGGCGCGCCTGCCAACCGGGTCGCGTAGGGGCGTTGCACGCCCGGCGTTTCTATCGGGATGTGGCGGTACGATAAAGGCGCCGCAGCAGCCCGCGTCTTCTGGTTCCGACCGGCGCGGTCCGGTCGGCGATTTTTTTCAGGACGATTTTGGAGGACACCTTGACTGCCCTCCTCCTCCTGCGCTGGCGATACCGCTCCATGCAGGCCAGCAGGGTGGTTTCATACCACGGCGTCTGGCGCAGGACCGTCCAGAAGCATTCGGCAAAATCGGTAGATGGCCATAGCCATGGTTTCTGCTCACCCGCGAAATGCACCACATAGGGGTCCTTGCGCGCGTTTTCATATTCCTTCCATGTCGACAGCGGAAGGTTTTTGAAAAAACTCTCGACATTCCCGTTTCCGTGGAAGACGTTCCACCGCATGTCCAGATAATGAACGTGCCCCTGGAATGCGACATTGAGAATATCCTGGTCCAGGAACCAATATGTCGGCCGGCGCTGGAATGCCGCGCGGATTCGGCCCTTGATATCCACAGGCATCCGCTGCAGATCGAAGATGAGAATCCCGGCCTGGAAATACCCGTCGGGGTCAGCCAGCCCCAGATAACGCGCAACATAGGCCTCAGCCTCCTGCCCCCCGCAGGCAGCCAGGGCGAGCGTGCCGAATTTCCGAAACCCGGTCATGACGCAATCGCGGACGGCGCCGACCGCCTTCCCGCACAGATCGACCGCCAGCAGGTCGGCCAGATCTCGCCGGACAATCATGTCCGCGTCGATATATAAGATTTTCCCGTAATTTTCGAAAATTTCGGGGATCGAAAGACGGTAGTACGTTTCTTTCGAAAAGTGCATGTGGGTCTTCAGGTCGAAATCCGCGAAATACCCCCGGGGATTGACGAACCTGATCGAAACGTTCGAGCTGCCCCCTGCCAGACCCTGGATCAGAGATTTGTTGTAGTCGGAAATATCGTCGTTTATGACGATCAGATCGTAATTGAAGTGATCCTTCGCGCAGTTCAGGATGGATTGTATGCACGCCCCGGCATAGGGGACGAAATTATTGTTGAAGGCCAGGACAACCGGAACCGTATTGGTGGAAAAGACAGGGGCGATCCGTGCGCGCGGCGCAGGGTCGAGGATCAGCGTCCGTTCCAATTCCTTGACTTTGGTATCCGGATGATCCGACCGGTACTTCATGACGAATATGTTGAACAGCCATTCGGATATATAGCCGAAAACCCGCGTTTCCTGCAGAGAATAGCTGGCCAGGTCGATCTCCTTTTCAAGATCGAACAATATATCAAAAATCCATGAACAATATTCGTCAAATATATCACGCCGCATGACGAAGATATTGGTGAAATACCCGCTGCGGTCCGCATTCACGGGGGCGACGAACCGCGCATAATCCGGATATTTCCTGGTCAGGATCCCGATGGCCGCGTCGTAATCGGCCGCGCGATGCGCGCTTCCCTTCTGGTAGTGATCCCACATGGTGCGCGATCCGGCCTGCCGGACATCCCAGCGCCTGGGCAGGATCATGTCATAGGTCGCCCCCAGGGCATCGACATGTTCGTCCGTCAGGGCGTTGGCGTTAATGTAGGACTCATCCAGGCAAGGATAATCCACGACGCCCCATTCATTTTCCCGGTATGTCCTACCGGAGAAATTCAGATGACGCCGGTAATGGAATAATCCGACATGCCCCTGCCCCGACGTATTTCGCCATATCCAGTACAAGGCCGTCAGCTCGCAGAAGCTGGCATTCTTCGCGGAAATATTATCCCCGGTATCGTCGCCGATCTCGCAGATCGTCCGATGGCTGTCGGCTCGGCCGACCTGGATGGGAACGAAAGCGCGGCCAGGCAGGTTGGCCGTATCCTTGTGCATGGCGATATAGATCTGCGTGGTCACGAGGCCCTCCGGAGCCCTAGGAACCTGTTTGAAATGCGCGTCGGATCACCGCCGGCGTGCATTTCAAACAGGCTCTAAGCCCATGTAAAATTTCCATTTTAGATTAGAGCAGATCGCCCGCAGGTCGAAGACCGGAATGCACGAATTCCAAAAAGCCAAACCCCTACTCCGATACGGAGTGGGTTCTGGATAATCATGGTTGCGGGGACACGCAAGCACCGCTTTCCACATCCGTTATGCGCGGCGATATAACATTTTTAAATCATATAGTTGCCGTCGAGACGGCCGGAACACGTTCCCGGCGTCGTCAGCCATCCGGGCTCGTCGCAGGCAACCATGGACGATCCGCGCGGCCGGCCGCTCAATCGCTCCACGGATCGACCCGTTCGACGCCAAGTCTTTTGAAGTCGCGTGGACGCGTTTGTGACAAACTGCTCCTCTGGAGTGAACGGCCAAGGCTGCCGCTGAAAAGCAGAAAGAACCGACCTGCGGAATGACGCCCCCAAGGAAAACCCCGAACGCCGACCCGCTTGCAAGGTTCGCCCCCGCGACCCGCGCATGGTTCGACGCGGCGTTCGCGTGTCCGACCGCGGTGCAGGCGGCAGCCTGGGCGGTCATCGGCGCCGGGGAGAACGCACTGGTGATCGCGCCGACCGGCTCGGGCAAGACCCTGGCCGCATTCCTGCATGCGATCGACCGGCTTCTCCGTGAGCGCGAGGCGGAGGCCGCCGCAGAGGCGGCACCCGGGTCAACGAATCCCGAAGCAAGGGCGGCGACACGCATTCTCTACATCTCGCCGGTCAAAGCGCTCGGCGCCGACGTGCAGCGCAATCTGCGACTCCCGCTCCATGGCGTTGGAGTGGAGCGGAAGCGGCGCGGTGACGCCCCAGTCGAGATCACTGTCGGCATGCGCACCGGCGATACCCCTGCGGCCGAACGGGCGGGGTTGCTGCGCCGCCCTCCCGACATTCTCATCACTACGCCCGAATCACTCTATCTGATGCTGACCTCGAAGGCGCGCGAGACGCTGCGTGGCATACAGGCCGTGATCGTCGACGAGGTTCACGCGGTGGCCGACACCAAGCGCGGCGCGCATCTGGCGCTGAGCCTGGAGCGTCTGGACGCGCTGCTGGCCACACCGGCCCAGCGGATCGGGTTGTCGGCGACCGTGCGTCCGGTCGATCGGGTGGCGCAATTCCTGGGTGGGGCGCAGCCGGTCACGGTCGTGAATCCGCCCTCCAGCCGCCGGCTCGATCTGAAGATCGTGGTGCCGGTCAAGGACATGAGCGACCTTGCGGCATCGGGCGGCCAGCCCGGCGATGAGGAACGGAGCGCACGAGGCGGCTCGATCTGGCCTCATGTCGAAGCCAGCATCTTCGACAAGATCCTGGGCCAGCGCGCGACGATCGTCTTCGCCAATTCGCGCGGCCTTGCCGAGAAGCTCACGGCAAGGCTCAACGAACTCCATGCCGAGCGATTTGCGCAAGACGCGCCGCTCACGCCGAATGCCGAGCCGCCCGTCCATTACGCATCGGTCTCCGGCAGCACCGAAAAGCGATCGACGGGCGTGCCGCCGCTGCTCGCGCGCTCGCATCATGGCTCGGTCTCGAAAGAGCAGCGCCGCGAGATCGAAGACGCCCTCAAATCCGGCGATCTACGCTGCGTCGTCGCGACGTCGAGCCTGGAACTCGGCATCGATATGGGGCTGGTCGATCTGGTGATCCAGGTTGCAGCGCCCCCATCGGTGGCGAGTGGCCTGCAACGGGTGGGGCGCGCCGGCCATCAGGTCGGCGGCGCCTCGTCCGGGCTGGTCTATCCGCGCACGCGGCGCGATCTGGTCGATGCCACCGTAACCGTCGAATCCATGCGCGCCGGCCGTATCGAGGCGATCGACCCGCCTCGCAACCCGCTCGACGTGCTGGCCCAGCAGACGGTGGCGGCGGTCGCCGTCTCACCCGTGGCCGTCGAGGACTGGTATGCGGCGGTGCGCCGCGCCGCGCCTTTCCGGACCCTGCCGCGCGGCGCGTTCGATGCGACGCTCGACATGCTCGCCGGGCGCTATCCCTCCAACGATTTCGCGGCCTTCCGCCCCCGCCTGGTCTGGAACCGCGAGACCGGGGTCCTGACGCCGCGTCCCGGCGCCTTGCAGCTTGCCGTCACCAGCGGCGGCACCATTCCCGACCGGGGAATGTTTGCCGTCGTCCTCCCCGAAGGCGAGGAACGGGCCGGGTCGCGCCGCGTGGGCGAACTCGATGAAGAGATGGTCTACGAATCCCGAGTGAACGACATCATCACGCTAGGCACGACGTCCTGGCGCATCGAACAGATCACCAACGACCAGGTCATCGTGACGCCGGCGCCGGGCCGCTCGGCCCGGCTGCCTTTCTGGCACGGCGATGGCGTGCGGCGGCCCGCCGAACTGGGGGAAGCAATCGGCGCCTTCCTGGCCGCGCTCGACGCCGGAATGCGCGACGAAACCGGAGACGACGATACCGTTCCCCCGCCGGAGACGAGGCTGCGGGCGGCCGGGCTGGACACGAACGCGGTCGCCAACATGCGTGCGCTCGTCGACTCGCAGCGTGCGGCGACCGGCGTGCTGCCGACGGATCGGACGCTGGTGGTCGAACGCTGCCGCGACGAGGCCGGCGACTGGCGGGTCATCCTGCACTCGCCCTATGGGCGCCGCGTGCACGATCCCTGGGCGCTGGCGATCGCGGCGCGCGTCCGGCGCCGGTTCGGGATCGACCCTTCGGTAGTGGCCAGTGACGACGGCATCGTCGCCCGCCTGCCCGACACCGCCGGACAGATGCCGGGGGCGGAACTGTTCCTTTTCGATCCGGACAAACTCAGGGGCATTGTGACAGAGGCCGTAGGCGGCTCGGCACTGTTCGCTGCCCGCTTTCGGGAATGCGCCGCCCGCGCGCTGCTTCTGCCGCGCCGCGCGCCCGGCCACCGCTCCCCGCTGTGGCAGCAGCGGCTGCGCGCCGGCCAGTTGCTGGAGATCGTGCGGGACCATCCGGATTTTCCGATCCTGATCGAGACCGCCCGCGAATGCCTGCGGGACGTGTATGACCTCGCAGCACTCGACAGTCTGGCGCACCGGCTCGCGGACGGCGCGATTCGGATCGTGGAGGTGACAACCGAAATTCCGTCGCCCTTCGCGGCGGACCTCCTGTTCGGATACGTTGCCGAATTCATGTATGCGACGGACGCGCCGATCGCCGAGCGACGCGCCTCGGTGCTGTCTCTGGACAGTGGGCTGCTCGCCGAACTTCTCGGCGAAGTCGATCTTGGGACACTTCTCGATCCCGTGGTCGTTGACCAGGTCGAGAGTGAGTTGCAGCGTCTGGCACCGGCTTATCGGGCGAAGGGGAAGGAGGGCGTGGCCGATCTCGTGCGCGAACTCGGCCCCTTGTCGGCAGAGGAGGTCGTGGGGCGCCTCGCGGATGGCAACGCCGAAGCTTGTCTCGCCACACTCGCGACCGAGCGCCGCCTCATCCGGGTGGCGATCGCAGGCCGAGCGTGCTGGACCGCCGTCGAGGACGCCGCCCGGCTGCGCGACGCGCTCGGCGTGACGCTGCCGGCCGGTCTGCCCGACGTCTTCCTGCAGCCGGCCGCCGACCCGCTCGGCGATCTGGTCGCGCGATATGCGCACACCCATGGACCTTTCACGACGAACGAGGTCGCAGTCCGTTTCGGGCTCGGCGTCACGGTCGCCGACGCGGCACTGGAACGGCTGCGCGCGCAGGGCAAGCTGCTCAAGGGGAATTTCGGCGTCGAGCGCCGGCTGGAAGCGCAGGAGGAGTCCGCGGGCGCCGATCCCTTGATGCGCAATCCCCCCATGCGCAACCCTCTGGCGGGCCACGAATGGGTAGCCGATGACGTGTTCCGGCGCCTGCGGCTGCGCTCGCTAAAGGCCGCGCGCGAGGCGACCCGGCCGGCCGGCAGGGAAGCCTATGTACGCCTGCTGCTGGAACGCCACGGCCTTGTTGCCCCATCCGTCGGGCAGGCCGCGCTGCATCCCAAGCATACGGAGGGGGGAGCCCTCACAGGCATCGACGGCGTCGCCCGCGTTATCGAACAACTCGCCGGCGTGCCTTTGCCGGCCTCGGTGTGGGAGAACCAGATCCTGCGTGCCCGTGTGCACAACTACACCCCGGCCATGCTGGACGAACTGATCTCCATCGGGGCGGTCCTGTGGTGCGGCCATGGCAAACTCGGCGGGGAAGACGGCCTGATCTCCCTGCATCCGCGGGAATTCGCCGCCGAAACCCTGCCGCCCACAGCAGACGCTGATGACGCAGCGGCCCTTTCGCCGCTTCAGCGAGCGATCCTCGATGTTCTCGCCGATGGCGGAGCCTATTTCGCGCGCCAGCTTGCGATATTAGCGCCCGCCCGACTGCCGGAGGGACCGGCCGGGTCCGGGGACGGTGGTCCGCTGCTCCCGACGTCCGACCTCGATGCGGCGCTCTGGGACCTCGCCTGGGCCGGATATATCACCAGCGACAGCTGGTCGCCGCTACGGGCTCGCGCAGGCGCACGCGCGCCGCACCGCCCGATTCACCTGTCGCGGCGCCGCAGGGGGCTTCGCGGATTCCCCTCGTTCGCGCAACCAAGGACAACCGGCGCTTCGCCATCCGGCGCACGGGGCGATCCGCCTCTGGCGGGCCGCTGGTCGCTGCTGCCCCGCGAACCGGCCAGCGACACCGCCCGCACGCTGGCGCTGGTCGAGGGGCTTCTCGACCGGCACGGCATCGTAACGCGCGGCGCGGCTATCGCGGAAGACGTGCCGGGCGGCTTCCCCGCGCTCCAGCCGCTTTTCCGGAGCATGGAGGATGCGGGGCAGATCGTGCGCGGCCGCTTCGTCGAAGGGCTGGGGGCCTCCCAGTTCGCGGAACGCGCGACCGTCGACCGGCTACGCGAACTCGCGGACACGCGCTCCGCCGATCCCGTTCCGGTCGCGCTTTCGGCTGGCGATCCGGCCAACCCCTTCGGCATGATTCTGCCATGGCCGCCGCACCGATCCGCGATCCGCCCGACCCGTCGTGGCGGCGCGTTCGTCGTGATCGCCGATGAACGCCTCGTACTCTATCTTACACAGGGCGGCCGTAACCTGCTGACTTATATCGATGCGGATGATCCCGCCCTCGCCCCCATGCTCAGCACCGGCCTTGCAGCGCTCGCCGCCGCGCTTAGGCGCGAGAAGCATCTCATGTTCACGCTTGAAATGGTTGACGACCGTCCTGTGAGGATGACGAAGCTAGACGCCGCCCTGCGCGCCTGCGGTTTCTCAATGGTGCCGAAGGGCCTGAGCTGGCATCAATAACGCGGCAGCCTCGAGATCGGCTGGCAGGAATCGCTGCACAAGCTGGGAGCTGCGATCCGTCGTCGTCCGGTCATAGGAGAAGCCGCTCATGTCCATTCGCGTCGGCGTCGCTGGTTGGTCGATCCCGTCCGCGCTTGCCGAGCAGTTTCCCTCGGTCGGCACGCACCTTGAACGTTATGGCGCACGCTTCTCAGCTGTCGAGATTAACAGCAGTTTCTATCGACCGCATCGGCGCACGACCTATGAGCGCTGGGCAGCAAGCGTGCCGTCCGAATTCCGCTTCTCCGTCAAGCTGCCCAAGACGATCACGCATGAGCGCCGCTTGATCGATTGTCGGGCGCTCATCGAACGCTTTGCCGACGAAACGAGCGGCTTGGGCGACAAGCGTGGTCCCGTCCTGGTTCAGCTTCCCCCGAGTTTCGCCTACCCCGGTGACGTCGCCGAACGATTCATCAATGAGCTGAGGGCCATGATCACTGGAGCTGTCGTTCTGGAGCCGAGACATGCCAGTTGGTTCCAGCCGGAGGTCGAGCACATGTTAGGGAGGCAGCAAGTGTCACGGGTCGCGGCGGATCCGGCCAAATCATTGCTTGCGGCGCAACCCGGGGGCTGGAGCGGCCTCGCCTATTTTCGGCTGCACGGCTCCCCTCGCATCTACGAGTCAATTTATGGAAAAGAGACCATTGAAGCTCATGCGAAAGTCGTTGCTTCGCTTACCACGCGCGGCGCCGATGTTTGGACGATCTACGACAACACCACCTATGGCGCCGCCACGCAGAACGCGTTTCAGCTTGTAGAGGCTTTCGCTGAAAGAGCGCAAAGCTGAGCTGGAAGCCCTGTTCTCATCGGAATTGGAGGACACTCTGGACATCCATCCAAATATCTCGGCGATCTTCCGGAGAAGGTGGAGCGTCTGACCGAGAGCCTGAACCAGCCGGGCGACAAGCGCGGCGGGATCATCGCGCGCTGTATGACGAACTGGGCAGCACGAAACAAAAAAGCCCAGTTCTGCAGGACAGAATGGGCTTTTTTGGAATTCATGGTTGCGGGGATAGGATTTGAACCTATGACCTTCAGGTTATGAGCCTGACGAGCTACCGGGCTGCTCCACCCCGCGGTGGTGTAAGGTGGACTGGAAGACCTGGCGGCGACCGACTTTCCCGCGTCTTGAGACGCAGTAT
>NZ_JABEQF010000020.1 GCF_014174355.1 Gluconacetobacter azotocaptans | reverse complement strand
CGCGTAGGTCAGGCAGTCCACATTGACCACCTGATGTCCCGTGAACCCGATCAGCCGGCGCACCACCGCCGATCCGATGAACCCGCACCCGCCCGTTACGATAATCCGCATGAAAACCCCCGGTTTCGAGCCGAATTGCCGACCGATTTGATGACCCTGGCGCGCGCGCGCATAATGATGGCGACAACAGGGATGTTCATGTGCTTGCCGAACAGCTGACCCAGGATCTGATCCTTGTCCTCGAACGGCCGGACCTGCGGGTGATCGCGGGGGGGCGGCGTATCGCCCTGGACCCGGGGCTGGACATACCGTTCCGGGTCGGCGCCGATGGCGGGGTCGTGCTGGGCGCGCCCTGCCTGGCGCCGCCCGGCGTCGCGTCGGTCTTCCTGCGCCACGCGCTGGAACTGGCCCGGCTGCTGGAGGTCGCGGGGGTGGACCCGGTGCTGGCGGGGCTGTGCGCCGCCCGTACCGCGGCCCTGTTCCGGGCCCTTGACGTCGCCGAGGGCGGCATGTCCCCGGGCGCGGAATGGTGCGCCGACATGGCGGGCGATGTGCCGCCCGCCGCCCGCCTGGGGGTAGTGTGGGGGATGCTGGCCCCCTTGCAGCCCGCGACCGCGATACCGGCGGATGGCTTCGCCGCCGTGCGGGTGCTGCTGGCCGGTCTGTGGCCCCTGCTGGGCCCCGCCGAAGCCCTGATGGCCGAAGGGGGGGATGCCCGCCTGGCCGTCGATCCGGCGACCGGACTCAATCATTACGGCTGTTCGCACCGGCCGCGCCCGTGGGCGGTCACCTTCGCTTCCTCGACCGCCTCGTCCCTGTCCGAACGCGGCTTCGCGGGGGCCGAGGCCGCGCGGCTGCGCCTGGTGACGGACGGCATGGTCGGGCGGGGCGAGGCCGCGCGCGCGGCGCTGGTGCGCGACCTGCATGCCCGGATCGCCGCGCATTTCCATCTGGCCGACGACGAGGGCGTGGTTCTGGCCCCGTCCGGCACGGACTGCGAACTGGACGCTCTGGTTCTGGCTGCGCTGGCACCTGGTGGACATCCGGTCAGCAATATCCTTCTGGCCCCCGAGGAAACCGGGAGTGGCGTACCGTTAGCGGCAAAAGGTTGCCATTTCGCCAACGACACCGCGCTGGGCGCACAGGTGCGGCAGGGCGGGCTGATCGACGGCTTCCCGGCGGACACCATGCTGCTGTCGGTGCCCCTGCGCGGCCCCGACGGCGCGCTGCGCCCGGACGGCGAGGTCGATCGCGACTGTGCGGTGCTGGCGCGGCAGGCGCGCGCCGCCGGCCGGCATGTGCTGCTGCACCGGCTGGACCTGTCGAAGACCGGGCTGCTGGCGCCGGGGATGGCGGTGCTGGACGGGCTGACGGGCTGGGACGGGCCGCCGCCCGACATCGTGGTCGATGCCTGCCAGGCCCGGCTGGATCCCTGCCGGGTGCGCGACTATCTGGATCGCGGCTGGATGGTGATGATCACCGGGTCCAAATTCTTCACCGGCCCGCCCTTCTGCGGCGCGCTGCTGCTGCCTGCCCGGGTGGCGGCGCGGCTGGCGGACGGGCGCCTGCCGGCGGGTCTGGCGCAGTACAGCCACCGGGGGGCGTGGCCCGATTGTCCCGCCGGGCAGGTGCTGCCCGTGGGCGAGAACATCGGCCTGGCCCTGCGCTGGTCGGCGGCGCTGGCGGAAATGACCGCCCTGCACGCCATCCCCCGCGCGGTGGTGCGCGACCGGCTGGACCGTTTCCTGACGGCGGTCGAACGCTCCATCGACGCCAGCCCCGACCTGGCGCGCCTGCCGGCGCCTGCGCCCGTCCGGCCGCCATTGGCCGATGCCTGGGACGACCGGCCGACCATCCTGTCGTTCTTCGTGCGGGACCCGGCGTCGTCCGCCGCGTCGTTCGTGCCCCTGTCGCTGGAGGACGCGCGCGCTCTCTATCGCTGGCTCAACACCGATCTGTCGCGGCTGGTCCCGCCGGAGGCGGACCGCGCCCTGGCCGGCCTGCTGTGCCATGTCGGCCAGCCGGTTCCGCTGCCGCACGCGGGGCGGGCGGACGGGCCGGCGGGGGCATTGCGCATCTCGGCGGGCGCGCGCCTTGTGTCGGGCGAGCCGTCGCATGACGGGCTGGTTCCCGACAGGCGCATGGATCGGGAAATCGGCGATGCACTGCGGGTCGTGGCCAAGATCGGGCTGATCCTGCGGCATTGGCCGGCCATCGCCGGGGCCGCGCCGGTACAGACCTACGCCCCGTATCCGGGTATGGATGCCGAGGTGAAACTGCCCCCTTGCCGATCGGATCCGCCTGCATGAACCAGAATCACGGCCATTTCCTCGACACCCCCAAGCTCCAGCCCGGCGTGACCCGCTTCTGGATGATCCGCCACGCGCTGGTCGAGGAAAATGCCCGGATGCGCCTCTACGGGTCGCTGGACGTGCCGCTCTGCCCCGACAGCCTGATCGCCCAGCGCCCGATGTACGAGGCGCTGGCGGCCCGCCTGCCGCGCGAAGCGCTGTGGTTCACCTCGCCGCTGGGGCGCACGCACCGCACGGCCCAGGCGATTCAGGAGGCCGGTTACGGCCCCGCGGACTGGACGGTCGAACCCGGCTTCACCGAACAGTCGATGGGCGAATGGCACGGGCTGCGCCATCACGAACTGCCCGATTGCCTGACGCTGCCGCCGCACCTGTTCTGGTCGGTGTCGGCTACCGAATGCCCGCCCGGCGGCGAAAGCATGCTGAATGTCTGCGCCCGCGTCGGCGAAACCCTGGATCGCCTGGCGCGCCGGCACGAAGGGCAGGACATGGTGGTCGTCAGCCATGGCGGCGCCATCCGGGCGGCGCTGGCGCATGCCCTGCGCGTGCATGCCGATACGGCCCTGCATTTCTCGATCCAGAACCTGTCGCTGACGATCGTGGAACGCTTCCCCGAGGCGTGGCGCATCGTCACCGTCAACGAACTGCCGGGGGTCTGACGCCGACCCTGCCCGTGACGATTCAAAAAAGGCCGCCCGACAAGGCCATGCAATTTCAGGGAGAGCGATAAAAATGAACGAATCCGCCCAGCACAGCCTGCGAGGCACGGCGCTGCTGAACGACCCCGCCTTCAACCGGGGCACCGCCTTCACCCGCGAGGAACGGCGCGCCTACGGGCTGGAAGGCCTGCTGCCCCCGCAGATCGAGACGCTGGACCGGCAGGCGGAACGCGCCCTGCGCCATCTGGACGCCAAGCCGACCGACCTGGAACGCTACATCTACCTGTCCGCGCTGGTCGACCGGAACGAGACCCTGTTCTACAAGGTGCTGATGTCCGATCCGGCGCGTTTCGTGCCGATCGTCTATGCCCCTACCCTGGGCGAGGCCTGCAAGGCCTTCAGCCACATCTATCGCCGCCCCCGGGGCATGTATCTCAGCCTGGAGATGAAGGGCCGCATCGCCGAGGTCCTGCGCAACTGGCCGGTCGCCGACGTGCGGTTCATCTGCGTCACCACCGGCGGGCGCATCCTGGGGCTGGGCGACATCGGCGCCAACGGCATGGGCATCCCCATCGGCAAGCTGCAGCTTTACACCGCCTGTGCTGCGGTGCCGCCGCAGACGACGCTGCCCATCCAGCTTGATATCGGCACCACCAACGCCGCTCTGCGCGCCGATCCGCTGTATCTGGGCCTGCGGCGCGAGCCGCCGCCCCAGGCCGAACTGGATGCCTTCGTCGCGGAATTCGTCGCCGCCGTGCAGGAGGTCTTCCCTGCCTGCTGCATCCATTTCGAGGACTGGAAAGGCACGGACGCCATCCGCTACCTCGAACAGTACCGCGAGCGCGTGCTGTGCTACAACGACGACATCCAGGGCACCGCCTCGGTGACCCTGGCCGGCCTGATCACCGCCCTGCGGATCAAGGACGAGAAACTGTCGGACCAGACGTTCCTGTTCCTCGGCGCCGGGTCGTCGGCGCTGGGCACGTCCGACCTGCTGGTGAAGGCGATGCAGGCCGAGGGCCTGTCGCAGGCCGAGGCCCGGGCGCGGATCACCATGATGGACGTGCACGGCCTGGTCGAACCCTCGCGCGCCGACCTGAGCGACGAGCAGCGCCGCTACGCCCACACGGCCGAGCCCACGCGCGACCTGCCCGCCACCATCCGCCGGGTACGCCCCAGCGTGCTGATCGGCGTGTCCACCGCCGGCGGGGCCTTCACGCGCGAAATCGTGTCGCTGATGGCCGAGATCAACGTGCGGCCGGTGATCTTCCCGCTGTCGATCCCCCATTCCGAATGCACGGCCGAACAGGCCTATGCCTGGTCGGACGGACGGGCGCTGTACGCGGCGGGGGTGCAGTTTCCGCAGGTCACGCGCGGCGAGGCCGTCTTCCGCCCCGGGCAGGCCAATAATTTCTACATCTTCCCCGGGTTGGGGCTGGCCACCTATGCCACCCGGCCGCGCCTGATCACCGACGCCCTGATCATCGAGGCCGCGCACGCCCTGGCCGACCAGGTCGACGTGACGGCGCAGGCGCGCGGCATGCTCTACCCGCCGCAAAGCCAGATCCTGGAGGTCCAGATCACCTCGGCCTGCCGCCTGGCCGAATACATCTTCGAGTCCGGTATGGCGCAGGTGGACCGCCCCGCCGATATCCGCTCGTGGATCGAGGGCATGACCTACAGCCCGGCCTACGACCTGGCGGACTGAGACCGGCGGGCGGAAAGGTCGGGGCGCTGCCCCGAACCACGCCAGGGCCTGAGGCCCTGGACCCCGATTACGCCTGGCGGTTTTCGATCAGGCTCCGGCGGATATGCCGGCCGCGTTCGATCCGGTCGACGATGAACTCCTCGTCGCCCCAGCGGATGGCGCGGGCCATGGCCTGCGCGTCCTCCATGAAGCGGGCCAGCATTTCCAGCAGCGCCTCGCGGTTGTTCAGGAAGATGTCGCGCCACATCACCGGGTCGGACGCCGCGATGCGGGTGAAGTCGCGGAAGCCCGAGGCCGCGAAATCCAGCACTTCCGACCGGGTTTCGTCCGCCAGGTCGTCGGCGGTGCCGCAGATGGTGAAGGCCAGCAGATGCGGCAGATGGCTGACGATCGCGCAGACCCGGTCGTGATGGGCCGGGTCCATGACGCGGGTGCGCGCGCCCATGCGGTGCCACATCTCCACGATCAGGTCCGTGGCAGCCGGCGGCGTCTCGGGCAGCGGCGTCAGCAGGCACCACCGATCGTCGAACAGGGTGGCGAAGCCGGCGTCGGGGCCGGAATGCTCGGTCCCGGCCATCGGGTGCGTCGGCACGAACGGCACGTCGGGGCGCAGCGCGGGGGCGAGGGCGGTCAGGATCGACAGCTTGGTCGACCCGACCTCGCTGAGGATGGCGCCGGGCTTCATCGCCGGCAGGACATGGGCCCCGACTTCGGCGATCGCGCCCACGGGCACGCACAGGATTACGCAATCGGCGTCGGCGACGGCGCGCAGCGGGTCCTGCTCCACCTCGTCCGCCAGGCCCAGTTCCGCCACCCGGCGGCACACGTCGGGGCTGATGTCGCAGGCCACCAGTCGGGCCGCGATCGTGCCGTCCTGCCGCGCGCGGCGCAGGATGGACGAGCCGATCAGGCCGGGGCCGATGATGGCCAGCCTGCGGAACAGCGGACCGGAAGAGGCGGTGATGGAATCGGTCATGACGGGGCCTGTTTCAGCGCGAGCGTTCCGACGCGGCATAGGCGGCCGGCTTCTGTTCGCGCGCCGGGGGGATGGCGCGTTCGCGCTGGCGCAGCAGGCGCATTTCCGATGCCTGCCACAGCAGCAGCACCGGGACGCCGATCACCAGGTCCCGGCCCCGCCGCAGCAGCGACAGGCCCAGCGACAGCGACGGGTCGATCCCGAAGGCTGATCCCAGCGCCATGTAGGCCGCTTCCTGCACGCCCAGCCCGGCGGGGACCAGGAACGACGCCGACATGATGCCGCACGCCACGCCCTCGATGGCGATGGCGCCGGTGAAGCTGAGATGCGCGCCGAGGAAATAATAGGCCACCCACACCGTGGCCGCGCTGCCCACCCAGGCGACCACATGCAGCAGGGCGGCCTCGGCGATGCGGCCGGGATGGGACCAGACCTCGTCCAGCCGCTGCTGCATGGTGTCGGCGCTGCTCAGCAGCGCGCTGTGCCATTGCGAGGCGATGTTGCGGCTGAGCCCCCGCGCGACCCGCTTGAGGATGGTGCCGCCATGCCGCTGCGTCCAGATGAAGCCACCGATGCCCAGGGCCAGCAGGACGGTGCCGATGATGACCGGCTTGGCGAACGGGCTGGATTGCTGGTGCGCGACCAGGAAGACGACGGCCACTAGCACGAAGACGATCTGGCCCAGCACCTCGGTCGTCAGGTCGACGATGTTGGCGCTGGCGGCCTCGGGCCATTCGACGGGGCGACCGGTCTGTCGCCGCGCCAGGCCCGAACAGGTCGCGCGGATGCCCACCAGGATGCCGCCCAGTTGCGAGAACGGCAGGCAGGTCGCCGCCGCGTCGCGCACCATGCGCGCGCCTGTCAGGTGCCCCAGCCCGATCTCGCGGCAAGCCGCGTGCCAGGCAAGACCCAGAATTGCGTCGACCGCAAGCTGGGCCAGCACCGTCGCGCCGAATCCGACCAGTCCGATGGACAGGACGGCCTTCACGACCGCCCCCGCGCCCAGCCACGCGGTACAACCGGTAATCAGGGCCAATCCCAGGAAGGCCAGCAGGATCGTGAGTTTTTTCAAGGATGGATCGCACTTCGTCTGCCGCGCCACGAGCGTCCTTGACGGGGCGTTCCGGCGCATGGGTTGGGCCTGACTTACACCACAGCAGGGTCTGGCGCCACCATGAGGTGTCGGGATAAATGAACCCCCTGTCGCCCGAGGGTTCTCCGCGGGCGCGCCTTCTTCACGTTATCGGAGCACCCGGCCGCATCATGACTGCCCCCACGCTTGTGACCGGTGCGACCGGTTTTGTCGGTTCGGCCGTCGCCCGCAACCTCCTCGAACGCGGGCATTCGCTGCGCCTGATGGCGCGCAAGGGGGCGGACCTGACGAATATCCGTGACCTGCCGGCCGAACTGGTCGAGGGCGACCTGTCGGCGCCTGCGGGCTTCGCGGCGGCGGTGAAGGGCTGCCGCTACGTCTTTCACGTCGCCGCCGACTACCGGCTGTGGGTGCCCGACCCGGCGCCGATGATGATGGCGAATGTCGAGGGCACGCGGCAGCTGATGATCGCGGCGCAGGAGGCCGGGGTCGAACGGATCGTCTATTGCTCGTCGGTCGCGGCGCTGGGGCTGATCGGCGACGGCACCGTGTCGGACGAGACCACGCCGGTGCACGAACATGCGGTGATCGGCATCTACAAGCGGTCCAAATACCGCGCGGAGCAGGAGGTCCTGCGCCTGGTGCGCGAACGCGGCCTGCCGGCGGTGGTCGTCAACCCCTCGACCCCGGTGGGGCCGCGCGACATCAAGCCGACGCCGACCGGGCAGATGATCCTGGACTGCGCCGCCGGCAAGATGCCCGCCTATGTCGATACCGGCGTCAATATCGTCCATGTCGACGACGTCGCCGAAGGGCACGCGCTGGCACTGGAACGCGGCCGCGTGGGCCAGAAATACATCCTGGGCGGCCAGAATTACCTGCTGCGCGACCTGTTCGCCATGACGGCGGACATCGCCGGCGTGCGGCCGCCGCGCATCAGCCTGCCGCAATCGGTGATCTGGCCGGTGGCCGTCGTTTCGGAATGGCTGTCGCGCGGCTTCGGCATCGCGCCCCGCGTCACGCGCGAGATGCTGGCCATGTCGCACAAGAAGATGTTCTTTTCCTCGGCCAAGGCGGAGCACGAACTGGGCTATGCCCCCCGCCCGGCGCGCGCGGCGGTGTCCGACGCCATCGACTGGTTTCGTCAGAGTGGCATGCTGGGGTAAGGATTTGATCGAATGCTCTGGCTGGTCCTGTCGCTGCTGTCTGTTCTGATCTGGGTCGTCCTCGTCTTCTTCCATGGCCGGTTCTGGCAGGCTGGCCCGATCCTCGCTCCGACCCTGCCGGACGGGGCCACCCCCGCCGTCTGGCCCACCGTCTGCATTGTCGTCCCCGCGCGGGACGAGGCCGAATCGGTGCGGGCCTGCGTGGCCTCGCTGCTGGGGCAGGATTATCCCGGGACGCTGCGCCTGATCCTGGTCGACGACAACAGCACGGACGGCACCGGCGCCCTTGCCCGCGCCGTGCCCGACCCGCTGGACCGCCTGACGGTGATCACGGGGCAGGAACGCCCTGCGGGATGGAGCGGCAAGCTCTGGGCGGTGGCGCAGGGCGTGGCCGAGGCCCGGCGGCAGGTGCCGGACGAGGGGGGCTACGTATTCCTGACCGACGCGGACATCCAGCACGATCCGGCCCACCTGGCCACCCTGGTTGCCAAGGCGCAGGCCGACGGCCTGGACCAGGTGTCCGAGATGGTGGAGCTGAACTGCCAGAGTGCTGCCGAACAGATGCTGGTGCCGGCCTTCGTCTTCTTCTTCGCGCTGCTTTATCCCTTTGCGCGGGTCAACGATCCGCGCAGCCGGGTGGCCGGGGCCGCCGGCGGGTCGATCCTGATCCGGCGCAGCGCGCTGGCGCGCATCGGCGGGATCGAGGCGCTGCGCGGGGCGCTGATCGACGATTGCACCCTGGCCGTTCGCGTCAAGCGCAGCGGCGGCCGCCTGTATCTGGGCCATAGCCGGCTGGCCCGCTCGATCCGCCCCTATCCGCATCCGCGCGACATCTGGCGCATGGTGGCGCGTACCGCCTATGTGCAGCTGCGCTATTCGCCGGCGCTGCTGCTGGCCACGGTGCTGGGCATGGTGCTGGTTTGGATCGCGCCGATGGTATTCGCCCTGTCCGGCCATGGCGCGACGCGCCTGCTGGGGGTGCTGGCCTGGGGGGCGTCGATGGCGTCGTTCGTGCCGACCCTGCGCCGCTTCCGCCTGTCGCCGGCCTGGGCGCCGCTGCTGCCGCTGGTGGCGCTGTTCTATACCGCGGCGACCGTCGGGTCGGCCATCGACCATCATCGCGGACGCGGCGTGGTCTGGAAAAGCCGCGCCTACACCGAACCGACGGGGGCCGGTGACGGCATCCCCGGCGCACGGTAGGCAGAGACCACGGCACGCGATAGTGTCCGCCCGGCATGACGAGGATGACAGGACAGGACGTGAACGCCAGCCCGAACAACAATGGGACCCCGGCACCGGACGCCGTGTGGGGAACGGAAGACGTGTCGTCCGGCAAGGGCGCGTCGGACGAGAATTTTCCCGTGGGGTCGCTGCTGATCAGCCGCCGGCTGCGCCCGCATGTGCATGCGTACTATGATTTCGCGCGGGTGATCGACGACATCGTGGACACCGACCGGCTGGATGCCGACGCCAAGATCGCGCGCCTGAACGCGATGGAGGACGTGGTGCTGGGCCGCCGCCAGGCCCCGCCGCGTCGCGACGCCCAGACGGCGGTGCGGGTCGGGCGGGCGCTGGCGGTGACCGGCGTGCCGGCGGCCACGGCCACCGACCTGATCGTGGCGTTCCGCCAGGACGCGGTGAAGGGGCGGTACCAGTCCTGGGACGAACTGGTGGACTATTGCCGCTATTCCGCCAATCCGGTAGGCCGTTTCCTGCTGGGCCTGCATGGCGAGGACGCGGGCACGTTCGGCCCGTCGGACGCGCTGTGCACGTCGTTGCAGGTGCTGAACCATTTGCAGGACTGCGCGGACGACCTGCGCGTGCTCGATCGCTGCTATCTGCCGTTGCCCTGGCTGGCGCGGGAGGGCGCGTCGCTGGACGACCTGGGCGCCAGCCGCGCGTCCCCCGGCCTGCGCCGGGTGATCGACGCCCTGCTGGACAAGGTGGACATGCTGAACCGCGAGGCCGCGCGCCTGCCTGCCCTGGTGCGGGACCGGCGCATGCGGCTGGAAAGCGCCGTGATCGTCGGGCTGGCCCATCGCCTGACCGAACGCCTGCGGCGCGAGGACCCGGTGGCCGGGCGGGTGAAGCTGTCGAAAGGCGACGTCGCAAAGGCGGGCCTGGGCGCGCTGCGGGTGCTGGCGTGAGGACGCGGGATTTGAACGGGAAGGCGGGAATGGGATTTGCACGCGGGCGAACGGCGGACACGGCCCCCCTGGGATGCGACCCCGCCGACCTGGCGGACGTCGAGGGCGTGGTCGCCGCGTCGGGCACGTCGTTCGGCAAGGGCATGCGGATTTTGCCGGCGGACCGGCGGTACGGCATGTACGCCGTCTATGCCTTCTGCCGCCTGGTCGATGACATAGCGGACGACGAAGACGGCGATGCCGAGGACCGGTGCGCCCGCCTGCGGGCCTGGCACGAGCGGATCGCGCGCCTGTACGTGGGCCGCGCCCCGGATGCGCCGCCCCCCGATGCGCTGGACCGGGTGCTGGGGGTGGTGATCCGCCGGTTCGACCTGCGGCAGGCGGATTTCGACGCGGTGATCGACGGCATGATGATGGACGCCGCCGGCCCCATCGTCGCCCCGGACGAAGCGACGTTCGACCTGTATTGCGACCGCGTGGCCTCGGCGGTGGGGCGGCTGTCGGTGCGAGTGTTCGGCGACAGTTCGGCCGAGGCCGACCGCGTGGCCTACCATCTGGGGCGGGCGTTGCAGATTACCAACATCCTGCGCGACATCGCCGAGGACGCGGCGCGCGGGCGGCTGTACCTGCCGCGCGAACTTCTGGCGCGCTTCGACGTGCCGGCCGACCCCGCCCGCGTGGCGCGTGCCCGCAGGCTGGAAGGCGTGTGCCGGGTGCTGGCCGGCCGCGCGCGCGATCATTTCCGTGCCGCCTACCGGGCGATGGGCCGGTGCGACCGGCAGGCCATGCGGCCGGCGCGCCTGATGGGCGCGACCTATGCGGCGATCCTGGCGGCGCAGGAAAAGCAGGGCTGGCGCACGCCGGAACGGCGGGTGTCGCTGTCGCGCCCGCGCAAGCTGCTGATCGCGGCCCGCGCGCTGGTGGGCTGACCGCATGACAGGGCATGTCCATATCGTCGGCGGCGGCCTGGCGGGCCTGTCGGCGGCGGTCGAACTGGCGGGCAGCGGGGTGCGGATCACGGTCTACGAGGCCGGGCCGGCCTGCGGCGGCCGCGCCCGGTCGTACGAGGACCGGCACCTGGGCTGCCGGATCGACAACGGTAACCATCTGCTGCTGTCGGCGAATGACGCGGTGTTCCGCTATCTGGGCCTGATCGGGGCGGAACGCAGCCTGACCGGTCCCGGCCGGCCGATCTTTCCCTTCGTCGATCTTGGCGACCGGTCGCGCTGGACGCTGGACCTGTCGCGGGGACGGCTGCCGTTCTGGCTGCTGTCGAAGCGCCGGCGCGTGCCGGGCATGCGCCTGTCGGAAATCCGTGGCCTGACGCGCCTGACCCGGGCCGGGCCGGAGGAAACGGTGGCCGACTGCCTGCTGCCCGGCATGCTGGCCAGCCGCCTGCTGGCGCCGTTCGCGGTCTCGGCGCTGAACACGCCGTGCGATACCGGCAGCGCCGCCCTGCTGGGGGCGGTGGTCCGCGAAAGCCTGGCCAAGGGCGGGCGCGCCTGCATTCCCTGTTTCCCCGAAGTCGGGCTGTCGGAAAGCTTCGTCGATCCGGCGCTGGCGCATCTGTCGATCCTGAAGGCGGAGGTCGAGACCGGCTGCCGCGTCGCCGCGGTCGAAGTCGCCGACGGGCGGGTGACCGGCCTGCGCCTGCCCGACCGGCTGGTGGCGGTGGGGCCGGACGATACGGTGATCCTGGCGGTGCCGGCGCCGGTGGCGGCGGGCCTGCTGGCCGGCAAGGTGCCGGGCTTCACCGCGCCGGATGCGTTCGAAAGCATCCTGAACGTCCATTTCCGCATGCCTGTTCCGCCCTCGGCGCTGGGCGCGCTGGGGCAGGCGCGCTTTATCGGCGTCGTCGGCGGGATCAGCGAATGGGTGTTCGTCAAGGGCGACGTGCTGTCGGTCACCGTCAGCGCCGCCAACCGCTACGCCGACCGCGACCCGGATACGCTGGCGGCAACAATCTGGGATGAGGTCCGAACCGCCCTCGACCCGGCACTGGCCAGCCCCCTGCCGGTCGCGATGCCACCCATGCGCGTGGTGCGCGAGAAGCGTGCGACCTTCGCCGCAACCCCGGCGCAGGAACGCCTGCGGCCGGGATGCGAAACGGCGCTGGGCAACCTGCTGCTGGCGGGGGACTGGACGGCCACGGGGTTGCCCGCAACAATCGAAGGTGCAATGAGATCCGGGGCGACTGCGATACGCGTCCTGCGTGCGCGCGGGCGGTCCGCCCGGGCGACGGGGTGATGCGCGGCGCGCCGATCCCCTCCGGACAGGAAATTTGGACAGGCCCGCGCCGGATGGCGGGGAACGTGGAATGATGCCGAACGCGACCGATACCCTCGATCTCTCTCGCCCCGCCGCACGGGACCCGATCGTGCCGATGGCGGACATCGACCGTGCCACGGACCGCGCCCACGCGGCGCTGGGCCGGCGGCAGAACGACGACGGGCACTGGGTGTTCGAGCTTGAGGCCGACGCCACCATTCCGGCGGAATATGTCCTGCTGGAACATTACCTGGACCGGATCGACCCCGCGTTGCAGGCGCGCATCGGCGTCTATCTGCGCCGCATCCAGGGCGAGCACGGCGGCTGGCCGCTGTATTACGGGGGCAAGTTCGACATCTCGGCGTCGGTGAAGGCGTATTTCGCGCTCAAGGCCATCGGCGACGATATAAATGCCCCGCACATGGCGCGCGCCCGCGCTGCGATCCTGGACCATGGCGGGGCCGAGCGCAGCAACGTCTTCACCCGTTTCCAGCTTGCGCTATATGGCGAAGTGCCCTGGCATGCCACGCCCGCCATGCCGGTGGAGCTGGTGCTGCTGCCGCGCAAGGCGTTCTTCTCCATGTGGAACATGTCCTACTGGTCGCGGACGGTGATCGCGCCGCTGCTGGTGCTGGCGGCCCTGCGCCCGCGCGCGATCAACCCGCATGGCGTGCATGTGCAGGAATTGTTCGTCACCCCGCCGTCGCGCATCCGCGACTGGATCCGCGGGCCGTACCGCTCGCCGCTGGGCCGCGTGTTCAAATATGTGGACAAGCTGGTGCGCCCGGCGGAACGGCTGATCCCCGAGGCCACCCGCCGCCGCGCGATCAAGGCGGCCGTCGATTTCATCGAACCCCGCCTGAACGGCGTCGACGGGCTGGGCGCGATCTATCCCGCCATGGCCAACACGGTGATGATGTACCGCGCGCTGGGCGTGCCCGACAGCGACCCGCGCGCCGCCACGGCGTGGGAGGCGGTGCGCAACCTGCTGGTCGAGAACGGCGAGGAAACCTATTGCCAGCCCTGCGTGTCGCCGATCTGGGACACCGGCCTGGCCGGCCACGCAATGATCGAGGCCGCGTCCGGCCCCGACGGCGTCCGGCCCGAGGAAACGCGCCAGAAGCTGGCCGCTGCCGCCGGATGGCTGCGTGACCGCCAGATCCTGGACGTCAAGGGCGACTGGGCCATCAACTGCCCGGACGTGGCGCCCGGCGGATGGGCCTTCCAGTATCGCAACGATCATTACCCGGATGTCGACGACACGGCGGTGGTCGGCATGCTGCTGCACCGCGAGGGCGATCCCGCGAATGACGAGGCGATCGAACGCGCCCGCCAGTGGATCATCGGGATGCAGAGCAGCAATGGCGGCTGGGGTGCGTTCGATATCGACAACAACCTCGAATTCCTCAACCACATTCCCTTTGCCGACCACGGCGCGCTGCTGGATCCGCCGACGGCGGACGTGACCGCGCGCTGCATCTCGTTCCTGGCGCAGCTCGGCCACCCCGAGGACCGGCCGGTGATCGAACGCGGCATCGCCTACCTGCGGTCGGACCAGGAAAAGGAAGGCTGCTGGTTCGGGCGCTGGGGCACCAACTACATCTACGGCACCTGGTCGGTCCTGTGCGCGTACAACGCGGCGGGGGTGGCGCATGACGACCCGTCGATGGTCCGGGCGGTGGAGTGGCTGCGCGCCGTCCAGCGCGAGGACGGCGGCTGGGGCGAGGATTGCGCGTCGTACGAAGGCGCCACCCCCGGCATCTATCACGAAAGCCTGCCGTCGCAGACCGCCTGGGCGGTGCTGGGCCTGATGGCGGCGGGCCTGCATGGCGACCCGGCGGTGGCGCGCGGCATGGCCTTCCTGACGCGGATGCAGAACGCGGACGGCGAGTGGGACGAGGAACCGTACAACGCGGTTGGTTTCCCCAAGGTCTTCTACCTGCGCTATCATGGCTATCGCCAGTTCTTCCCGCTGATGGCGCTGTCGCGCTATCGCAACCTGGCCTCCAGCAACAGCTGCCACGTCGCGTTCGGCTTCTGATGCCGGACGGATCGGGAACGGCGCAGGACGCGCCGGTATCGGGGCAGGGTAACAGCCCAGGCGGGATGCCGGCCGCGCGGCCGGGCATCGTCGTGGGTATGGAAGCCGAGGCCGCGCTGATCCGCGCCTTCGCGCCCCACGCCGCGATCGGCGTCAGCGGCGCCACCCGCGCCGGGGCCGAAGCCGCCGTGGCGCGCCTGCTGCACGCGGGGGTGGATGCGATCCTGTCCTTCGGGCTGGCGGCCGGGCTGGACCCGGCCCTGCGGCCCGGCGCGATTCTGGTGCCGCGCCATGTCGCACTGCCCGACGGGCGGCGCCTGCCGGCCGATCCGGCCTGGCTGGCCTGGCTGGGCGACGGCCGCCCCGACATCATGCCGGCCGATCTGCTGCACAGTGACGATGTGGTGGTGACCGCCGGACGCAAGGGCGCCTGCTTCCACCGCACTGGCTGCGCCGGGCTGGATATGGAAAGCGGCATCGTCGCCGAGGCATGCGCACGGGCTGGGGTACCGTTCGCGGTGCTGCGCGTGGTCTGTGATCCGGCGAACCGCAGCCTGCCGCCGGCGGCGGTGCTGGCGCTGGGGCCGGACGGCGGCATCGGCATCGGCCGCATCCTGGCCAGCGTCCTGCGGCGCCCCTGGCAGATCCCGGCCCTGGTGACGCTGGGCCGCGACGCGGCGCAGGCGCGGTCGCGGGCCGTCGCCTTTCTGCGCGGCCGCTTTTTCCAGACGTCGTAAACACCACAGGACGGTCGGGCAAAGCCCGACATTTCGGCCAATCCCTTAATTTAATTTCAATGTTTCACGTCTGTGCTGGACCCGTCGGATTTGTCCGGCGAGGTGGCATGACGGAGATTGCGTTCCGCGGCGGCCTTGCCTGTCTGAAAAGAGGGTGCATGTCCAGTCCGGTTCCGCTTCGTCAGTTGACGAATTTCCAGGGTCATTTCGATGGCGTGACGGGCAGGCTGGCGGTGGGCTGGGCGTTCGACGCCAACGCGCCCGAAGACGTCACGGAACTTCATGTCCTGATCGACGAGCAGGAGGTCGGGACCATCCGGTGCGGGCAGCCCCGTCCGGATGTGCAGCAGGTCCTGGGCACGACCGCCACCGGCCTGGGGTTTGCCTTTCCCATTCCCGACCAGTTCATCGACGATCGCCCGCACAGCCTGTCGCTGCGCTTTCCCGACCGGTCGGTGGTGCCGACGCTGGACCCGGAAGATCCGTCGCGGCTCAGCGACAGTTGCACATTCCGGATTCGCTCGAAATACGAATACCGGTCGTTCGTCGACGGGCTGAAATCCGGGGCGCTGCGGGGCTGGATCCAGCGGATCGACACGCTGACCGGCGAGGTCGGCGGCCATTGCCACATCCTGGTGACGATGGACGACGCCCCCATCGCGCAGGTGCGGGCCGATCGCTATCGCGGCGACGTGACGGCGGCCATCGGGGGCGAGGCCAATTGCGGGTTCGAACTCGTGGTGCCCAATTCCCGCCGCCGGTTCGGCGCGGTGCGGTTCCGCTTCTTCGTCATGCCCGAGAATGTCGAACTGGGCGGCAGCCCGGTCGAGACCTCGATCGTCACCGACCAGCTCGAAGGCCGGTTGCTCGATCTGTCCGCAACCATCGCGCGCCTGCATGGGGAAATCACGTCCCTGCGGCGGCAGATGGTCGATCTGATCCCAAGCCCGGGCTACAATCTGGGCGATTACGACCGCTGGGCGCGCGCCTATTACGACAGTCTGCGCGCCCGCATGGCCGAACGGCGCGCGGCGGACGGACACCCGGCGGCCGAACCGCTGGTCAGCGTGATCTGCCCGACCTACAAGCCGGAAATGAACGATTTCACCGCGGCGGTGGAATCGGTCATCGCGCAGACCTACCGGAACTGGGAACTGATCATCGTCGATGACGGGATGAAGTCCGTTCCGGTGGCGGCGCGGATCGAGGAATATTGCCGGGCCGATTCCCGCATCCGCTCGGTGCCGCTGAAGAAGAATCTCGGCATCGCCGGGGCGACCAACGTGGGGCTGAAGGCGGCGCGGGGGGAGTGGATCGTCTTCTTCGACCATGACGACCTGCTGGTCGATGTGGCGCTGGAGGTCATGGTGGCGGATGCGCGCCGGACCGGGGCGAAGATCCTGTATTCGGACGAGGACAAGATCGACCAGGCCGGTTATTTCCTTGAGCCGAACCTGAAGCCCGATTTCAACTATCGCTATCTGCTGGGCTGCAACTACATCTGCCATCTGATGATGGTCGATGCCGCCGTCATGCGCGCGGTGGGCGAGATCCGGTCGGAGTACGACGGCGCGCAGGACCACGATCTGGTCCTGCGGCTGACCGAGGCGGTCCCGCACGCCCAGATCCATCATGTGCCGGAAGTCCTGTATCACTGGCGCAAGACGCCGAATTCCACGGCGGTGGCGATCGGCAACAAGACCTACGCGATCGACGCCGGCGTCCGCTGCGTCGGCGACCACCTCAAGCGGGTCGGCAAGAAGGCCAGCGTGTCGTCGCTGCGGGGGCTGACCCTGTATCGCGTGGACTGGAAGGCCCCGCGCGCCCAGCCCTCGGTCACCGTCATCATCCCGTTCAAGGACCAGATCGACATCACCCGCCGGTGCGTCGAGACGGTGCTGGCGACGACCGATTATCGCAAGTACGATATCATCCTGGTCAACAACTGGTCCCTGACGCGCGAGGCCGAACTGTTCTGCGCCGAAATGGCCGCCACCCCCCGGGTCCGCGTCCTGACGGTCGAGGAGGGGTTCAACTATTCCCGCCTGAACAATCTGGCGACGCGGGACAGCAGCGCCGATTTTTACTTCTTCATGAACAACGACGTCTTCGTCCGCGATGCCGGCTGGCTGAAGACGCTCGTGAACGAGGCGATGTCCTGCGACGATATCGGCATCGTCGGCGGCAAGCTGCTCTATCCCAACGACACGGTGCAGCATGTCGGCGTCGTGGTGGGGCCGGCCGGCGTTGCGGCCCATGTGCATCGCGGGCTGGACGGCAACGAGTACGGCTTCATCGGGCGGGCGCAGCTCTCGCACGAGGTCTCGGCCGTGACGGCGGCGGGGATGCTGATCCGCGCCGACCTGTTCCGCGCCCTCGGCGGGTTCGACGAACAGAACCTGACCGTCGCCTATAACGACGTCGATCTGTGCCTGCGCGTGCGCGAGGCCGGCTACCGCATCATCCAGTGCAACGAATTCGTCGCCTATCATCACGAAAGCTTGTCACGCGGCAGCGACAACCGGCCCGAGACCGAGGCCCGCTTCTTCGCGGAAACGCAGTTCATGCAGGAAAAATGGCGCGACCGGCCGATCTATCGCAACGATCCGGCCTACTCCCGCCATTTCACCGTCGACCTGCAACCGTTCTTCGACCTGGCGGACCCGGCGGCTCCGCCCTCCTGACGCGGCCCTTCCGGCCCCTTCCGCCCGGCCCGGTGGGGGCCGGGTTTGACACGGGTCAATGTCCTTTCGTCCTCCGGCCTGTTAGGTTACCCGCCGTACGGGATGGAAGGGACATGTCATGGCAACGGCGGTACTCGCGCTCAATGCCGGTTCGTCCAGCGTCAAGTTCGCCCTGTTCCATCAGGATGAGGGGGGAGCGGCGCGGCGCATCGCCTCGGGCGAACTGGAAGGCATCACCACCCATCCGCATTTCCGCGCCGTGGACGCCGACGGGCATGTGCTGGCCGAACGGACCTGGCCGGCCCCCGACCCGGCCGACACCACGGACGCCCATCAGGGCCCGGTCGGCAGCCTGATCGACTGGGTAACGTCCCATCTGGGCGACGTGCCGCTGGCGGGGGTGGGGCACCGGGTGGTGCATGGCGGGCCCGATTTTATCCAGCCGGTGCGGATCACGCCGGATATCCTGACCCGGCTGGACGCGCTGACCCCGTTCGCGCCGCTGCACCAGCCGGCCAGCCTGGGCCCGATCCGCGCCCTGGCGGCGTTGCGTCCCGACCTGGCGCAGGTGGCGTGTTTCGACACCGCCTTCCACCACACCATGCCGGCGGCGGCGACGCGGCTGGCGCTGCCGCGCGCCTATGGGCAGCGGGGGGTGCGGCGTTACGGGTTTCACGGCCTGTCCTACGAATATATCGCGTCCTGCCTGCTGGGCCTGTCGCAGCGGCTGGCGGCGGGGCGGACGGTGGTGGCGCATCTGGGCAACGGGGCCAGCCTGTGCGCGCTGGACGCCGGACGCAGCGTCGAGACCACGATGGGGTTCTCGGTGCTGGACGGACTGGTGATGGGCACGCGCTGCGGACAGCTCGACCCCGGGGTCATCCTGTACATGCTGCGCGCCGAAGGGCTGGACGCCGCCGCGATCGAGGACGTGCTGTACCGGCATTCGGGCCTGCTGGGCGTGTCGGACGTGTCCAGCGACATGCGCGACCTTCAGGGCCGCGCCGCCGGCGACGCCCAGGCGCGCGAGGCGCTGGATCTGTTCGCCTACCGCCTGGTGCAGCAGGTGGGTGCGATGGCGGCGGTGCTGGGGGGGCTGGACGGGCTGGTCTTTACCGCCGGCATCGGCGAGCATGATGCCGCGGTGCGCGCGGCGGCCTGCGCGCGCCTGGGCTGGCTGGGCGTCCGGCTGGACGCGGGCGCCAACGCGGCCCACGCCGCGGTGATCAGCACCCCGGACAGCACGGTGGAGGTCCGCGTGATCCCGACCGACGAGGAAAGCATGATCCGCCGCCATGTCGCGGATTGCCTGGCAGGGGCCTGACCGTTCCCCTGCGCGACAGTTTCGAAAGGACCGAAGATGAGTGAGACGATAAGCGGGACGCCGACGGCATCCCCCCTGTCAGCGACCGAGATCGGGCTGTTCAACCGGTGGTGGCATGCCGCCAACTACCTGTCCGTGGGGCAGATCTACCTGATGGCCAACCCGCTGCTGCGCGAACCGCTGCGGCTGGAACACACCAAGCCGCGCCTGCTGGGCCACTGGGGCACCACGCCGGGGCTGAATTTCCTGTATCTGCACCTCAATCGGATCATTCGTGCGCGCGACGCCAACGTGCTGTTCATCGCGGGTCCGGGCCATGGCGCGCCCGGCATCGTGGCCAGCACCTATCTGGAAGGAACGTACAGCGAATATTTCCCCGCCGTGTCGCAGGACGAGGCGGGGCTTGGCCGGCTGCTGAAGCAGTTTTCCTTTCCCGGCGGAATTCCCAGCCACGCCGCCGCGACGACGCCCGGTTCGATCCATGAAGGCGGGGAACTGGGCTATTCGCTGTCGCACGCCTATGGCGCCGTATTCGACAACCCCGACCTGGTCGTCGCCTGCGTCATCGGCGATGGCGAGGCCGAGACCGGGCCGCTGGCGACCTCGTGGCACAGCAACAAATTCCTCGATCCGCAGACCGACGGCGCGGTGCTGCCGATCCTGCATCTCAACGGCTACAAGATCGCAAACCCGACCATCCTGGCCCGCATCCCGCCCGCCGAGCTGACGGCCCTGCTGCGCGGCTATGGCTACGACCCGATCTTCGTCGAAGGGCACGACCCCGACCCGATGCACCAGAAGATGGCCGCCGCCATGGATCTGGCGTTCGACCGGATTGCCGCGATCCAGAAGGCGGCGCGCGAGGGGGGCGAGACCACCCGTCCGGTCTGGCCGATGATCGTGCTGCGCAGTCCCAAGGGTTGGACTGGCCCGAAGGAGATCGACGGCCTGCGGACCGAGGGCTACTGGCGGTCGCATCAGGTGCCGTTCTCGGACCTGACCAAGCCGGGGCATCTGCAGGCGCTGGAAAGCTGGCTGCGCGGCTACCGGCCCGAGGAACTGTTCGACGAAAGCGGCCGCCTGTTCCCCGACATCGCGGCGCTGGCGCCGGTGGGCGACCGGCGCATGAGCGCCAATCCCCACGCCAACGGCGGGCAGTTGAAGCGCCCGCTGAAACTGCCGGACATCGGGGAATACGCGGTGCCGGTGGCCATGCCCGGACATGACAAGGCCGAGGGCACGCGGGTCCTGGGGACGTGGTTGCGCGACGTGATGAAGGAAAACCTGCCGTCGCGCAATTTCCGCGTGCTGGCCCCGGACGAGAACAATTCGAACCGGCTGAACGCGGTGCTGGACGTCACCAACCGCGCCTGGAACGCCGAAACGCTGGACTATGACGATCATCTGGCCCGCGACGGCCATGTCATGGAAATCCTCAGCGAGCACACCTGCCAGGGCTGGCTGGAAGGCTATCTGCTGACCGGGCGCCACGGCTTCATGTCCTGCTACGAGGCGTTCATCCACATCGTCGATTCGATGGTCAACCAGCATGCGAAATGGCTGAAGACCTCGCGCGAAGTACCGTGGCGGCGGTCGATCGCGTCGCTGAACTACCTGCTGACGTCGCATGTCTGGCGGCAGGACCATAACGGATTCAGCCATCAGGACCCGGGCTTCATCGATCATGTCATCAACAAGAAGGCCGATATCGTCCGCGTCTACCTGCCGCCCGATGCCAATACCCTGCTGTGCACGGCCGCGCATTGCCTGCACAGTTGGGACCGCATCAACGTCATCGTCGCCGGCAAGCAGCCCGAGGCCCAGTGGCTGGACATGGATGCCGCCATCCGCCATTGCAGTTCGGGCATCGGCATCTGGGAATGGGCCAGCAACGACAAGGACGGCACGCCCGACGTGGTGATGGCCTGCGCCGGCGACGTGCCCACCATCGAAACGCTGGCCGCCGTCAAGCTGCTGCGCGAACATGTGCCGGACCTGAAGATCCGCGTCATCAACGTCGTCGACCTGATGACGCTGGAATCCGCCAGCCAGCATCCGCACGGTCTGCCCGATTCCACGTTCGATGCGCTGTTCACCATGGACACGCCGGTGGTTTTCGCCTTCCACGGCTATCCGCAGCTGATCCACAAGCTGATCTACCGGCGGGCCAACGCGCGGAACTTCCACGTCCACGGCTTCCGGGAGGAAGGGTCGACGACCACCCCCTTCGACATGGTGGTGCGCAACCATCTGGACCGCTTCCATCTGGTGTCGAACGTCATCGACCGCGTGCCGGGCCTGGCCACGCGCGCGGCCTATGCCAAGCAGGCGATCCGCGACAAGCTGGTCGATCACACGCGCTATATTGCCGAACATGGGAAGGACATGCCCGAAATCGAGGAATGGCGTTGGTCGTAACGGACCGGGCCGGGGCAGGGCAGAGTCTGCCCCAACCCGGCCCAGGGGCCTCGGATGGTCCTCGATGCAATGCGACCGTCGGGGTCGGAGCCATCGTCCTGAACGGCAGAGGCGAAGTGCTGCTGGGGCGTCGGATAAAAACGGATGAGCCGGAGAGCTGGTGCCTGCCCGGGGGCCATGTCGAAGCGGGGGAAAGTTTTGCACAGGCGGCCGTGCGGGAAATCGCCGAGGAAACGGGACTGACCGTCCTCGCGCCGGTGACCGCGACGATTATGGTCATGGATCTTGCGGCGCCCGTTCCGTCGCTCACCTGCGGGGTGGTGGCAATGGTCGGCGAGGATGCGGAACCCCGGATTCTGGAACCGCATGTGTTCGCGTGCTGGGCGTGGACACGCCGCGACTGCCTTCCCGAGCCGCTTTTTCCGGCGTCCGGCGCGCTTTTGAACGCCTGGCTGGGGAAGCCTCTTGCCCCCGCGTGGCAGGCCTATCCCATCACATCAGGGATGCGCCCTTGACCCACGAATGGGCAAGGGGCGAGGCCCTTGCCGGGTTCGGGCAGCGCCCGACCCTCCCTTACTGTTTCAACGCGCGGGCCAGGACGTTCTGCGTTTCCAGCGACACCGGCAGGCTGGCCGCGGTGACGCCCACGCCCTGCCAGCCGGCACCCATGGCGGTGTACAGGTCGATGGCATCCTGCAACCGTTCAAGTTGGGCCACGGCCTCGGCATTTTCGGCGGCCAGGGCGGTGCGTTCGGTGGTCAGCACCTCCAGGAAGCCGACCAGGCCGGCGCCGTACAGCTTGCGCGCGCGCTCGCTGGCCAGGGTGCTGTCTTCCGCCGCCCGGTGCAGCAGTTCGGTATGTTCGACGTCGTCATGCCACGCGGCCATGGCGTCCTCGACCTCGCGGAACGCCTGCAGCACGGTCTGCCGGTAGCCCAGGCGGCTGGCCTCGGCCGCGGCCTGGGCGGCGCGGATCTGGCCCGTCAGCTTGCCGCCGTGCATCAGCGGCACCGACGCCAGCATGAAGAACTGCCAGCTCAACGCCCCGGCCTCGAACAGCTGGTACATGGCCGACGCATTGGGGTTGAAGTTCAGCGGAATGCTGAAATTCGGATACATCTGCGCGACGGCGACGCCGATGCGGGCCGTGGCCTCGGCATAGGCGCGTTCGGCGCGGCGGATGTCGGGGCGGTTGGCCAGCACGATGGACGGCAGGGTGGCGGGGAAGTCCGGCACCTTGGGCAGCGGCCGGGCTATTTTCAATTCGGCCTCGGTGGTGCCGGGCACCTGGCCCATCAGCACGTCGAGGGCGTGGGTGATCTGCGCGATATGGGTGCGCAGGGGTTCGCGGGCCGCCAGCTGGGCGTCCAGTTCGGCCTTTGCCTGGGCGATCTGCAGCGTATTGCCCACGCCTTCGAGGTACAGGCGCTGCGTCAGATCGTAGGCATCCTGCGCCACGCGGATATTGCGGTTGGAAATATCCAGCCGCAACTGCGTGTCGCGCAGCACCATATAGTCGCTGACCAGCGAGGACAGCATGGTCATCAGGACGGCGCGGCGTTCCTCGATCGTCTGTTCGACCGCGTGTTCCTGGGCTTCGACACTGCGGCGGATGCGGCCGAACACATCGACCTGCCAGCTGGCGCTGACGCCGTACGACAGGTAGGACGCGCCGGGCCGGTTGGCCGGGTTGCCCGGGCGCAGCGGCCAGTTGTCGATGTTCAGCGAATAGCGGCTGTCGCCGTTGGTGGTGTTGGCATCGACCTGCGGATACCAGGCCGAGGCCTGGACATCGCGCAGCGCGCGTTCGGCCAGGATGCGCTGGCCGGCGATCTGCAGGTCGTAATTGCCTGCAATCGCGCGGTCGACCAGCTTGTCCAGCTCCGGGTCATTGAACCGGTGCCACCATTCCTTCAGCTCGGCGTTGGTGCGCGCGATTTCGTCCGGTGTGGCGGGGTGCTCGTCCTCGGTGAAGGCTGCCGGCAGCTTCATCCGGTCCGGCTGGTAGCGCGGCCCGACCGTGCACCCTGCCAGGAACAGGGCGGAGGTCAGGAACAGGCTGGCCCTTCGGGTCATCGTCTTCATGGTCATGGGGGTGCCGGGGGCCTTACAGATGGTCTTGCAGCCAGGTGGTCAGGCGTCCCCGCTGTCCCCGGGATTCGGGGCCGACGGTGACGGTGCAGGTCATGCCGGCGGCCAGCGTCACGCTGTCGGGCACGTGGTCCAGATGGATGCGTACGGGAATGCGCTGCGCCAGGCGGACCCAGGTGAAGATCGGGTTGACGTCCTGCAGGCCCAGGCGGTCGGGGGCGCCGTTCTGGTCGTTGATGCCGCGGGCGATGGAGACGACATGGCCGGGCATGATCTGCTTGTAGCCCATCAGCTTGACGCGGGCGACGTCACCGACATGCACGCCCCACATCTTGGTTTCCTCGAAATAGCCGTTCACCCAGTACGAGTCGGCGTCGATCACCGCCAGCCGCGCCGCGCCCGAGGTCACATAGTCGCCGACCCGCAGGTTCAGGTTGGTGACGTAGCCGTTGACCGGGGAGTAGAGGACCGAGCGTTGCAGGTTCAGCTTCGCCAGGTCCAGCGAGGCGCGCGCGGCGTCGACGGCGGCGACCTGGGTCGCGACGTTCGAATTGAACACCTCCTGTTCTTCGGCCGAGACGATGCCGCCCAGGCCCATGCGGCGCTTCGCGTCGTTCTGCTTCAGCTTCAGCTCTTCCAGCGCGCCGTCCAGCCGGGCCTGGGACTCGCGGATGGCCAGGCGGAAGCGCACGGGGTCCAGCACGAACAGCGGGTCGCCCTTATGGACGAACTGGTTGTCCACCACCGGCACCTGTACCACGGTGCCGGGCACTTCGGGCGCCACGTCCACCACATAGACGCGGACGCGCCCGTCGCGGGTCCATGGCGCGATCATGTAGGTGTCCCAAAGGGTGACGCCCATGACGATGGCCAGGGCCACCACGGTCAGGGTCAGGACCACGCGGATCAGGGTGCGCAGAAGGGGCATTGTAAATTCTCGAACCTTCCTGGGGGCAGCAGTTCAGACGTAGAGGATCATCAGGCAGAGGACGCAGGTGTACAGGGCGACCTCGAACAGGGCGAGGTGCCAGAACCATTTCATGATGCCGCTCCACCACAGCAGGAAGCGGATCAGCATGGTCACGGGCAGGGCCGCGATCGCGTAGACGACGATCGGGGCCATGAAGACGCCGAAGAAATTGAACTCGGTCAGCATCACGCGGCTTTCATTCCGAACAAATTCGTTCCCGGGGGGATGGCAAGGGTCAGCCGGTTATCGGCGCCAGGCATGTCGGCCGACAATTGCAGCGGTCCATGCGTATGGAAGAATCCCGGAATTGCGTCCAGCAGCAGGGACGCCTGTTCGAGGCACGCGGCAATCCGGCGCGTGGGCACGTGCGAGGCCGCGTGCCGTCCCTCGACATGCGCGATGATCGCCTGCGCGGTCTCGCGCAGGGTCGTCGCCGTCAGGCCGGGGCGGCTGCGCAGGTGCCGGAAGGCGGCCAGGGCCGCGCGGGTGCGGTCGCGGTCGTCCTGATGCACCGCGGGGTCCTGGATCAGGCCGCGCAGGCGCGCGATCACCCGGCCCAGCGACACGGCGACGAAGGCCGCATCCGTGACCTCGTACACCCGGCGCGGCGGCGCGACGAGCGAGAAGCGCTGGATCAGGCGCAGGATCTTCTGCATCTGCAGGTTTTCCCACACCATCCAGTCCACCGGGCGGTGGATCGGCCGGCACGCCAGCCGTTCGGTGGCGCGGACGATCGACATCACCAGCCGCCCGGTATCCAGCCGGTGGTCGGCCGGCAGGATCACCCTGAACACCAGCGCCAGCCCGATCAGGGCGATGAGGTACGACAGCCACAGATTCATCAGCGAGATATCGTCATAGGAAATCGGATTGCGGATCTGCACCATCGCGTTGAAGAACACCGCATAGCCGAAGCCGCGCATGGCATGGCGCGGATGGAACTGGATCCAGATGCCCGGCAGCAGGCAGATCGACAACGACAACCACAGCAGCAGATATCCGTCGATCTGCGGCAGGATGTAGGTCTGGCAGAGGAAGGCCGCGGGGATGGCGGCCAGCGTGCCGCTGGCGAACAGGGCGCTGGCCCGCGACGCCAGCGGGCTGGTCGCCAGCAGGCACGAGGCCGGGATCAGGTAGGTCAGCATCGTGGCGCCGTTCGACCAGCGCAGGACATACCAGGCCAGGCAGCCCAGCAACGTCACGCAGGCCCCGCGCGCGCCATTGCGCAGGGCCGCCGGCCAGTCGAAATACACCTTCAGCGGCAGGCGGTGCACGCGCGGCTGCGGCCCCACGAAATCGTCCAGCGCGGCGCGCAGCTGGTCCAGGATGTCGCGTTCGTTGTCGATGAACGCGATCGTCGGCAGGTCCTGCGTCTGCTCGGTCAGTTCGTCCAGGCGGGCGATGGCGGCGACGATCCGCGCGCGCATGTCGCCCGGGTCGTCCAGATGCAGGTCCTCGGGCGGGGTGGCGGCGAACGTCGCCATCACCTCCTGCACGATCCGGCGCGCCTCGGCCGAATGGGGGGTGTCGAGCGGCACATCCTCCCAGATGGGGTGATGGGTGCTGAGCAGCCCCAGCAGGCGGGCCACGCCGGCGTGCAGGCCGCGCGCGCGCCGGCCGATGGCGAAATTGTCGGCGGCCGCATATTCGATCGCTTCGACCAGCGCGTTGGCCTGCGACAGCAGGCGCGCGCGTTCGTCGTAGCTGGTCACCGTCATCGCCCGGAACGACAGCGGCTGGCCGCTGTCGTCGGGCATCAGGGTGGAGCCGGCGATCGCCCCCTCGAGGTCCGCGGGGTGCGAGAAGCGGGCGGTGATGTTGCGCAGGGTCTGATCCACCTGCCGCAGGATGCGCTCTGGCCGGCTGATGGACGTGACCAAGAAGACGACCGCCGTGCAGACGATGCCCACCGTCACCGCCGACAGGCGGGACATGGCGGACATGAAGATATGGTCGGGCTCGCTGAAGGCCGAGACCGAGATCAGGACGATCGTATAGCCCGTCAGCACGGCGGCATACGCCTTGAAGAAGCGCAGCAGGGTCGACACACAGCAGGCGATGCCGATGATCAGCGACAGGCCGAGGAAATACAGCAGCGGTGATTGCGGAAACAGCGCCATCAGCACGACGGCGCTGACCGCCCCGATCACCGTGCCGAAGATGCGCCAGAAGCTTTTGGATACCATGGCGCCGACGACCGGATTGGCCACGATCAGGACCGTCGTCACCGACGACATCGGTGTCTGGAGCTGGAAATAGAACGACAGGAACAGCGCCAGCCCCAGCGCCAGCACCACCCGCGCGGCATAGGCCACCGTCGGGCTGATGATTTTCCATTCCGGAAAGGCGAAGCTGCCCAAACGGAGCAGGGGGGTCGACAGCGACAGCGCGCCGACCGGCGGGATCAGCCGCATGGCAGGGCCGCCTGGGTTTCGGTCGCCATGGCTTCGGCGAGGGGCGCGCCTTCGTCGTCGCGCGGGGCGCCCAGCGCGCTTTCGATCCGGTCGAACACCGCGTAGCAGGCCTGCAATTCGCCGGATGTGACGTCACGCAGCAGGCGGGCCGACACGGAATCGGCCGCCTGGCGCACCTGGTGCTCGATCCGCTGGCCGCCGGGGCTCAGGCGCACCAGTTTCGCGCGGCGGTCTTCTTCGTCGCGGGTGCGCACGATCAGGTCCCTGCGTTCCAGCACGTCCAGCAGGCGCGCCAGCGACGGGGCCTCGATCCCCAGCGCGCGGGCCAGGTCGCTCTGCCGGACAGGCGGCGGCAGCAGGCCCAGGTACAGGATGGGGCGCCAGGTGGCCTCGGTCAGGCCGAAATCCCGCAGGTCATGATCGATCTGACGCCGCCAGGCGGCCCCCAGATGGGCCAGGCGACGTCCAAAGGATCGTTCCCGCGCACTCTGCTCGGTCTCGGCCATCCGTTTCTGCTACCCGGTTTCCCAATTTGATGAGCACGCGAACCGTTCGTGTGCTCACGATCATCGTCCGGGGGCACGTTTCCAGAAATGCCGGACCGGGGCCAATGCAATTTCAGCATGGATACCTTCCGGCAATGCCGTCCCTCCGGTTCAGGAGGGAAAAGACGTCAGGCCTTGCCCTTCCGGCCGAAGGCCGATCGCACGACATGCCAGATCGCCCGGCCCGCCTGCCGGCCGACCGGCCCCGCGACGGCGGTGGTGACGGCCGTCAGGGCCATGGCCTGGCGCAGTTCGTTGATCGCGTGGTCGCGTTCGAAGCGCGCGCGGATTTCCTGCGGCGTCATGATGGACCGCCGGCCCAGCAGCAGGAACAGCAGGGCGACCACGGCGTCGGCGGCGAAGACCAGGACCGCCGCGCCCAGGACGCTGAAGCCCAGCGTCTGGTAGGCGAACGCCCACAGCAGGGCGTGGCCCGACAGGATGGCCAGCAGGCCGAAAACCCCTGCGATGACCAGGAAAGCCGCCTGCCGGCCTATGCGGATGGCCATCTGCCGGCGGACAGTCAGTTCCGCCTGCACGGTGGCCTTGCCAAGTTCGGCTATTCTCATGGTCCTCGCTTCGTCCCTCTGCTGCGTTGGGCGGACGGCCTACCGGGTGATGCGCCCGAGCAGATAGCCGACCGCGGCGAAGATGGCGATGGCGATCATGGGCTTCGCGCGCACGCGGCTGGTGACGTCCTGCACCTGATGATCGGTCAGTTCGCGCGCATTGGCAACGACGTGCTCGGCCCTGTCGGCCGCATCGGCCAGCACCGGCGTCACATGCTCGTTCATCAGCCGCTCCACCTGCGACTTCAGCGACAGCAATTCGTCATGCGTCGCCTTCAGGGCCTCCTGGGTGGGTTTCTTGGTCTTGCTGCCGAACATGGGTCGTGTCCTCCGATGCGGTTGTGTACATTGTTACCAACGTCCCGCCCGCTCGTCAGGTTTCGGTTCTTGCATGCCACCTTCCCTCCCACGTCTTGACGTTCGCGGACTTGTGCGCGCGCCGCTCGACCCATCGCGCCCCGGCCTGGGCGTGCAGGTCGCCGCCGGCACGTGCCTGGCGTTGCTGGGCAACCGCGCGGCGGACCTCTCCTGCCTGCTGGATACGCTGGCGGGGCACCTGCCCGCCGTGGCGGGCAGCATCGCCGTGGATGGGCAGGACGTGACCGCCCGGCCGCCCGGCCAGCGCGGCATGGGCCTGTTCAGCGCGCGCGATCCGCTGTTCGCGCACCTGAGCGTGCGGCAGAACCTGGCGTTTCCGCTGGCCGCGCGGGGGATGCCCCGGCCGCAGACCGCAGCCCGCGTGCGCGAGATCATGGCCCTGCTGGGGCTGGACGGGCAGGCGTCGCGCCGACCGCGCGACCTGGATGCGGAACAGGCCTGGCGTGTGCGGCTGGGGCGCCTGCTGGCCTTCGCGCCCCCCGTCCTGCTGCTGGACGACCCTTTCGCGGCGCTGGAGCCCGAGGGGCGGCGGGCCATGCGCACGCTTCTGGCCCGTCTGGCGCGGGCGCAGGGCCTGACGGTTCTGCTGGCGACCCGTGACCGCGAGGACGCACTGCTGCTGGGCGACCGGATCGGCTTCCTGTCCGGGGGCACGCTGCTGCAGACGGGGACGGCCGCCGAGTTGTTCGACCGCCCGGGCTGCGACCGGGTTGCCACCGGATTCGGCGATGCCAACAGCCTGACCGGCCGTGTCGAATGGGTCGAGGACGACCAGGCCCGCGTCCGCCTGGCCAGCGGCGCGGTGATGGAGGCGATGGCCGCCGAGGGGCTGGAAGCCGACGCGCTGTGCACCCTGTGCGTCCGGCCCGACCGGATCGCCACGCTGTTTCCCGCCGGATTCTCCGCCGGGCCGTTCCATGGCCGCGACGCGGCGGATGGCGGTGACGGCGACGTTCCCGCCACCCTGGTGGCGGTCCACCACATGGGCGATCATGTGCGGCTGCGGCTGCGGCTGCCCGACGGGCAGGAGGTCCTGGTCCGCCGTCCGCCGATCCAGACCCTGGCGGGCCTGTCGCCCGGCCGGCGCGCCCTTCTGGCGTGGCAGCCGGCGCACGCAGTGGCCTTTCCGTTTCGTGGCGAACTGGTCTAGTTTTCCGCACTTCGTTCCGCGCTGTGAAAGAGATCCCCCCTGTCCGCCCCGCCCCGCCCGTCTTTCCGAGTGTCCCGTCCCCTCTCGGGGGCCTTTCTGCTGCTGGCGCTGTCGGCGCCGGCCCGGGTCGACGCCCGGGGCGGCGGGCATACGCTGGTGGTCGCCAGTTGGGGCGGCGCTCTGGGCAAGGCGCAGGACCAGGCGTTCTTCCAGCCCTTCGCGCGCGCCAAGGGCGTCGGCGTCCGGCGGTTCGCCTGGGACGGCGACGCGCAGGTGCCGGCCAACCGTCCGGCGCGGGGGCGCCACGCCTGGGCGATGGCCCTGATGGAGGACAGCACCGCCCGCATCGCCTGCATGCAGGGGCTGTTGCAGCGTCTGGGCGGCAGCGCCGGCAGCGCGGAAGCCTGCAGCGTGCCGGCCCTGCATGACGGTATCGTCCTGGCCTGGGACCGGGGCCGGATCCCGTCCGCCCCGCGCTGGAGCGATTTCTGGGACGTCGTGCGCTATCCCGGCAAGCGGGGGCTGCGGAAGGACCCGCGCTCGACACTGGAAATCGCGCTGATGGCCGACGGGGTGGCGCCGGCGGATGTCTATACCGTGCTGGCCACGCCCGAGGGCGTGGCGCGGGCGTTCCACAAGCTCAGCCAGTTGCGGCCTTATATCGTGTGGTGGACCACGGGGGCGGATTCCGCGCGGATCATCGGCAATGGCGGCGTGCTGATGACCAGTGCGGCGGCAGGCGAGGTGGCGGCCCAGGCCGCCACGCAGGCTGCGGCGCCGTCTGCCGCCGGGCGGGGGCGGCGCGATGTCGGGCTCCAGTGGGCGCAGGGCCTGGATGACGGCCTGTCCTGGGGCATCGCCCCCGGGCTGGACGCGGCCGAGCGCGACCGGGCGCGCGACCTGCTGCACTATATGGCAGGGACGGATCGGGTGGCCCGCTTCGCTGCCCTGTATCGCGCCCGCCCCGACGACGCGGCGGCGCAGCCCCTGCCGATGGACGCGGCGTTCTGGCAGGATCACCTGCCCGACCTGGCCCGGAAGTTCGCGGACTGGCTGGCGGCCCCGGCATGACCGCGCCCGGCGTGATGCTGCCCGACCTGGCCGCCTGCCTGGGGATGACGGCGGCGGCGGCTGGCCTAGGGGTGGCGGCGTTCGTCCTGCTGCGCGCCGCCGGGCCGGGCCTGTCCGGCCGCGTGCTGGCGGCCTGCCGCACCCTGGCGGTGGCCCTGGCGATTCCCGGTTGCGCGCTGGCGTTGCTGCTGCCGCGTCTGGCAGGGGAGGATGGCGGTGTGCCCCGCGCCGTCCTGCAAGGGCTGTGCCTGGTGCCGCTGGTGCTGCTGCCGCCGCTGGGGGCGGCCTGCCGGTTGCCGGCGGGGCTGGCCCGTACGGCGGAAGGGCTGGGAGCCGGGCGAGGCGTACGGGCGCGCATGCTGTGGCTGCCGCTGCTGGGGCCGTCCGGCCTGGCGGCGCTGCTGCTGGCGGTCGGCGGGTCGGTGCTGGTCGCGCTGGTCGACGCCCGATAGGCGGCCTTTGCCGCGCCTTTTCCTTTTCGGGACGGGCCGGAGTGCGTAAAACAGCACCCATGACTGATTCCCCCCCTTTCTGGCAGGTCCGGCGCCTGGACGAGATGACGACCGAAGAGTGGGAATCGCTGTGCGACGGCTGCGGCCGCTGCTGCCTGCACAAGCTGCGCGAGGACGAGACCGACACGGTCCTGTATACCGACGTGGCCTGCCGGCTGCTGGATACCGATAGCTGTCGCTGTTCGGATTACGCGGGCCGGCAGCGCAAGGTGCCCGATTGCGTTCGGCTGACCCCGGACGCGCTGGAAGATATCGACTGGCTGCCGCCGTCCTGTGCCTATCGGCTGGTGGCGGACGGCCGGCCCCTGGCGTGGTGGCATCCGCTGGTGTCGGGCCGGCCGGAAACGGTGCATGAGGCCGGGGTTTCGGTGCGCGGCCGCGCCGTCAGCGAACGGCGGGCCGGCCCGCTGGAACATCATATCGCCGACTGGCCCGGCCAGATGCCGGCCGGGCGCAAGCCCCGGGTGCGGCGGCCGGCGCGGGACCGGTCCGGCCCGGACGGCGAGTCCCGATGACCGAGCCCCTGTCCGGCAGCGCGGACGGGACGGGCGAGACGATCCATCTGGCGGGGCGCGAGGTCCCGCTGCGCTGGCGCAGTTCGGCGCGGGCGCGCCGCGTGTCGCTGCGGATCGACCCGCGCGGCGGCGGTGTCGTCGTTACCCTGCCGCCCCGTGTGGGGCGCGAGGCCGGGCTGAGCCTGCTGCGCACTCATGCTGACTGGGTGGTGGCGCGCATCGACACGCTGCCCGCGCCGACGCCGTGGCAGGATGGCGGGCAGGTGCTGCTGGACGGCCGGCCCCATGCCATCCGCCATTGCCCGCAGGGCCGGCGCGGCGTCTGGATCGAGGACGGCGCCATCCTGGTCAGCGGCGAGGCCCCGTTCCTGCCGCGCCGCCTGGGCGCCTTCCTGCGGCGCGAGGCCGGGGTGCGGCTGGGCGCGCGGGTGGCGGAGCTGGCCGTTCAGTCGGGCCTGCGCCCCCGGCGCCTGACGATCAAGGACACCAGCAGCCGGTGGGGCAGTTGCAACGCCGACGGCACGGTGATGCTGAGCTGGCGGCTGCTGATGGCCCCGGCCGAAGTCCAGCATTACGTCATTGCCCACGAACTGGCGCATCTGCGGCACCTGAATCACGGCCCGGACTTCTGGGCCCTGGTCGCCACCCTGACCCCGCACCGCCGTGCGGCCGAAGCGTGGCTCCGCCGTTACGGCACGGCGCTGTTGCGCGCCGCATAGGCGCAAAAACCCCACCAACGGATTTTACCCGCCTGACGAGTGTGCTAGAGGGCGAGCCGGGCGAGCTTGGCGGAATGGTAGACGCACGAGACTTAAAATCTTGCGCCCGCAAGGGCGTGCGGGTTCGAGTCCCGCAGCTCGCAGGCCTTCGGGTTGAAACTCAAGGATAAAAGCTTCTGGTTGGAGTGAAAGCGCCCTTTCGCTCCACAATCCTTCTCCTTAACCAGATGCGCCCTCCAGGTCGGGATCGGGCTCGGATGGACGTCCTGAGGCTGCGCCAATTCAGACTGTCCGAATTCACCCGGCTAACTCTGGCTTCCGAAATCCGGAAATCCTACCGGTTTTATGGATCAAGAGGGTCACTTGGATCAGTTTCGACGCATTTAAGTGAAGGATAGAAAGCGATGGTAAAGGGGGAGAGACGTTTGCCGAGGGTGCCTGGCTCACAACCCAGTTCGCGTTGATTGCGCTCCGCGAAAGTGGGGCCTTCGATATAGGCGCTCTGGTCCGGATCGGTCACGATCAGGGCCGCCATCCCGTCTGGTGCACCAAGTGTGTTCAGTATGCGAGACGCATTGCGCAGGTTTGTTGTCGTATGGCGGGCGTACGGTTCCATAACGATGTTACGTTCAGGGATGCCGAAGCGTTCTATCAGAGCGCGCCGCATTTCTTCGGCTTCCACGTAATGTGTCCGAGCGGGGTGAACTGCGCCTCCGGACACGATTATGAAGGGTGCGAGACCCTGCCGGAAGGTTTCTACAGCCAGCGTCAGGCGGAATTTACCGAGAGCGGATAGCGGCAACGTCGCGTCTTCCGGACCTTCTCCCGGAATGATAATGGCCGCATAAGGATAGCGTCGCCAGTATGCGTGACGTGCGGCATGCAGGGACTGTGCATTCCATTTTTCCCAGAGCTCAGGGAAATGAATGGCGTCGTCGCGGTCATTGGCATCAAGAAGAATCGCAGCATATCGCAGGGGAGTTGCAAAGACCGCTTCTTCCGCGCCATGAGGGGTTTGCAGGTCCTGTGCCTGCAAACCGGCTACGAGGCGGCCGAAGTCTTTTGATGTGACATCCAGCGACATGGCGTCGATGAGCGGATAGCGTGGCGGGGCGGCTTCACCGTAAACGGACAGAATGTAATTGATTGCATCGGCATCCCGCCGCCACTGTGCAATGCCATATGTTTGTGAGGGAAGTCGGGAGGCAAGGCGCTCAAGCGTCTCCCCTACAATCCGTCGTTCGTCCTGACTGATTTTCCACGTTTCGACCATGCAGCGGGGTGCGGGTGTGCAGCTGAAATTCCGCGCCGATCTTGAACGGCGCTCCTCCTCCAGTGCGACCATGTCCGGATCAGACAAAAAAGCCTTCTGCCAGGCGGGGTCGGATATGATCTCGGAAAGCGCCGGAAATATCCTGCGTTGCAGGCCTTCCGTTACGGGGTCATGACCTGTCTGGGCGACAGGCGCCGCCGATACGACCGAGAATGTGCAGGTACACGATCCGACATACACCAGAAATGGCAGGGCCTTGCGAAGGAATTTTTTCAAAAGCCAGACACCCGACGAGAGGGACAGAATTGCCGTGGACGCCGAGTATGCCGCATCGCAGGGATAATCAGGACGGGTTCTCGGGTCTCCTTATCAATATTTCAAAAAAATATAACGATACTATCTCGAAAGGATCACGCACAGGCTTTCGTTCGCCCCCTACAAGGTTGCCCGTTCCTACATGGCTGACGCTTGGGGGCCATCCTGATGCTCATACGAAGATTTCTGTGTGCGGCGGCCTTCGGGGCGTGCGTAATGGCGCCACAGGTCGTTTATGGCTGGGGTGAGCGAGCCCATGCGGTCATTGACCAGGCAGCCATCAGCGCCCTTCCGGCGGACGGTCCGGTCTTCCTGAAGCGTCAGGTCAATCTGATCGTCCGTTCGGCCAGCCTGCCGGATACGTGGCGCGCATCGTCCGAGCCTTTTTCAAAAATGGACGAGGACCCCAATCACGGGTGGTTTCGCGAGCAGTTCGCGTTCATGACCTCCATACCTCGTTCCCGTGACGCCTTCGTGCTTGCGCTTTACCGTGAGCATGAGCGCCTCAATACGACGGATCGTGACGCTGCACAGCGTATGAACATCCGCTGGACGGGTACGCTTCCTTATGCCGTGGTCGAAGGGTACGGCCATCTCGTTGCGGAGATGCGGCTGATCCGGGCGATGCGGAGCCAGGGGAAAGATACGAACGCCCTTGAGACAGACACTGCCTTTATTGTCGCCTGGATGGGGCATTACGTCGCGGACGGCTCCCAGCCCCTGCATGTCACGATCCATCATGACGGGTGGGTTGGGCTCGACCCGAAAGGGTATACGCGCGAGACCGCCATACACGGACGCTTCGAGTCCCGGTACGTGGACATGATTGCGCTGCAGGAGACGGATATCAGTCGTCGGCTGGGGCCTGTTTCCCATCAGGACGGCGATGTTTTCAATCAGGTTCTCGCCTATCTCGACCGCTCTCATCAGGATGTCGAGACAGTCTATACGCTCGATAAATCCGGAGCGCTGAACGATCCTCATAACCCGGAGGCCCGCCAGTTGGTCTATGGGCGCACGGCGGCGGCGGCCGCGATGCTGCGTGACCTTGTCTACCGCGCCTGGCGCGAGAGTGGGTTGCCGCCTGCTCCGGAAATTCCGGATCCGGCCAACCCGTCCAGCCCCGGCTACGATTCAGAGACGGGTTCCGTGCCAGCCGCCTTTTCGCGGCCGCTCACGTCTTCTTCGCCGCGCTGAAGCTCGCGGCTTTTCAACATTCGCGCTCTCGATGAGCTCTTCCCCGATTCAGTGAGCTCCCAAGGAAAACAATGACCACCAGACGAAACAGCGCTCCGCATGGTCTGCTGCGGTGCCAGCTTCTCTCTTCCTGCATCGTGATGGCCTTCGGTGTTGTGGCCGCAGATGGACATGTCTTTGCGGCACAGTCGGCCAAGGGGCACCCGCAGCGGAAAGCAGCGTCCGGCCAGAAGGTGGCGGCGCGCTCCCCCGCGACGCCGACTTCGCGCCCTGCTGCCCCGAAGCGGGTTGAATCACGCGCCCAGGCTGAAGAACTCAATGTTGTCGCGCAGCAGCTTAATTCGGGTGGTGGGCTTCTGGTGCACCAGACGGCGCCTGTGTCGGTCAGCGAGGTTTCGCGCGCGTATATTTCCAAGCAGGTTCCGACAATTTCGCCCACGCAGCTGATCGCCAGCCTCCCCGGCGTGCAGGCGGGAAATGAAGGTCCGCTGAGTACCGAAGCGGAAACCATGCATATTCGGGGGCTGGACCAGACCCAGATCGGGTTCCTGTTTGAAGGCGTTCCCGTTTCGGACGCTTTCAGTTACGCGCCCTGGACGTCCTCGATGGTGGATAACGAAAATCTGGCATCCGTCAAGGTTACACAGGGGTCTGTCGATCTGGCGGCACCGCTGTACAACGCCGACGGCGCCATCGTCACGATGCAGGAGATCCGCCCGTCAGACCATTTTGGCGGTTACATCGACCTCTCGGGCGGTACGCACAGCCTGCAGAAGCAGTTCCTGCGTCTCAACACCGGCGAGATCGGCCATAGCGACGTAAGGGCTTTTGCATCCTTTTCGCATTCGGCAGGCAATCTGTGGCGTGGGCCGGGAGATATCGAACGTTATCATATCGACGCAAATCTCGAGAAGCGTTGGTCCGGTGACAGTTCGTCAGACATCGTGTTCGGATATACGAGATCCCACCAGAACATCTATCGTTATCCTTCCCTGGCGCAATGGAACCAGTACGGAACCAGTTTCAACTATGATGGAAAATACACTCCCGGGGATACGAATTATTATAAAATAAATGAGCGCTTCACAAACGTCGTTTTTGGAGCAATCCACAATGATTTCAAATTGTCTCGCGATCTGACACTACATGTCGAGCCATACACGACGTTCCAGTCCGGGCCGAACAACTATGGCGCCACCATCCCCATCGCGGGGGGATATATCGGAACGCAGCGTTATGATTACCTGGATGGCTATGAAGGGCAGTCAGGCAAGGTCACGGTCGAGAGCGTTCATCCATGGAGGCAGAACAGCAGCGGCATAACGACCAATCTCGACTGGAAAAAGGGCCCCAACGACCTGTCGATATTTTACTGGTATTCCTATGGAAATCACACGGAATACCAGAATCAGTATGCCCTTTCGCCCGGAGGGGACTGGAGCTACAACCAGCAGTACCTGACCGCCAATGGGCTCCGTGTCACAGGATACCAGGAAAATACCATTCAGCAGGTCAATGCCATCGGCATTGACGACAAGCTGACCCTTCTGGGCGGCAAGCTCCTGCTTGATGCGGGTTTCAAGGCCTCCATGGCTTCTGTTTCGGCAACGGAAAATCTGCCCGGAGCAAGTCCTTACAAGGCTGGAAAGAGTTATTTTGAACCGACGCCCCAGTTTCTGGCCAGCTATCATGTAACGAAATCGGATCAGATTTACATGAACGCAACCACGTCGTACCGGTTGCCTGCCGGCTGGAGCCCGTATGTCCAGCAGTTCCCCATGACGTCCGCAACGCCTTCGAGCACCCCGTCAAGTAATCTGGGAGCGGAATATTTCATCGGCGAAGAGTTGGGTTTCCGGCATAATGGCCCGATCAGCTTTTCTGCGTCCTGGTTTCACTACAACCTGACGAACCATCAGATTTCGAGCTCGTCCTACCTTCCAGGCACAAGTGTGCTGATTAGCACCCAGATTGCCGCGGGCGGTGAAGAAGCATGGGGCTTCCAGGGAGAGATTGCCACGAAGCCCTGGCATCATATCAACGCCTATGCTTCGGGGCAGTATCTGCATACGGAGATTGGCGACAACGTGAATGCCGGCACGGATTACCTGCCGACCAAGGGCAAGCAGGAGCCCGGATCGCCCAAATTCAGCGGTGCGATTGGACTGACCTATGATGACGGGACTTATTTCAGCAATTTCAACTTCCGTTATCAGGGGCAGCAGTATTCGACGCTCATGAATGACCAGAAAATTCCTGGATATGTAACGGCAGATCTGAATATGGGTAGAACGCTTCCGTCCTTTCATACCCCTGTGCATCCTCGGATCATGCTTAATCTCGTCAATATGGGGGGTATCAATTACCTCTCGTCAATCAGCGGGTTTGGTCTGACTGCGGTGAAGCAGAAAGGTATTCTCGGTAATACGGTCAATGCTTCAACCCCGTCCTATGTCGTTGGGTCGGCATTTACGGCGATGGTGACGCTGTCCGCCGATTTCTGAAATCTGGCCAGGATTTTCACGAGACATATGTTTTTCGCCATGAGAATGAAAATTCTCATGGTGATTTCTATAAAATTAGAACCTTCTACCTTGGTTACCCCGCAGTTCTGCCTGTGTGCGGCACAATAAGGCGCGCCGTTCGTCAGCGCACCGCCGGTACGGTCCGGATTCGCGCCAGCCCGAAATTCGCGAACAGCGTCCAGGCCCGGGCGTGGAATGTCCAATGTCCGCCGGGGGGCAGGTCGTGGGTTTCGTCGATGGCGCTGCCGATGATCGTTCCGTGTTCGCCGTACAGATTGAAGATTACTTTGGCCGTTTGCAGCATTCGGCCCGAGTGGTTTTCGGCGGTGCCGACGATGGCGTGCCGGTCGCCGGCCTCGGTCACCGATCGGGCTTCGCGGACGATGAGGTCCTGTGCGTGGGCGGGAAGGGCGGGCAGCATCAGCAGGGCGACCAGCAGCGCTGATAGAACCCGGGCTTTGCCCGAACCCACCAGGGCCTGAGGCCCTGGACCCCGATCATGCACCAACGACCGGGTTTCCAAAGGGCGATGCCCTTTGGCGGGTTTCAGGGCAGCGCCCTGAGGCTTGCCACCGAACAGCGATTCATAACGCGGATGGGTATAAATGCGGCACCTGTCGAACAAAGGGGACTATACCGTGAATTGTTCGGCCAGGATGCGCTCGGACAGGCTCTGGTCCGGGTCGAACAGCAGGATGGTGTGCAGCGTCCGGTCTTCCTCGATTGCGACCGAGATCACGTCGCGGACCTCGGTGAAATCGGCGACGGCGGCGACGGGGCGCTTGTCGTGTTCCAGGATCGTGAAGGTGACCCGTGCGGTCGCGGGCAGCAGCGCGCCGCGCCAGCGCCGGGGGCGGAAGGCGCTGATCGGGGTCAGCGGCAGAAGGTTGGCCGACAGGGGCACGATCGGCCCGTGCGCCGACAAATTGTAGGCCGTCGATCCGGCGGGGGTCGAGACCAGCACCCCGTCGCAGATCAGTTCGGACAGGCGTTCGCGGCCGTCGACCTCGATGCGGATCTTGGCGGCCTGACGGGTCTGGCGGAACAGGAACACGTCGTTCAGCGCCAGCGCCTCGATCACCTCGCCGGTCCGGGTGGTGGTGTGCATGCGCAGCGGATGCAGCGTCGCCGCCTGCGTCTTGGCCAGATGGGCCGGCAGGTCGTCGGGGATTGCCGGATTCATCAGGAACCCCACCGATCCGCAATTGATGCCATAGACCGGGATGGCGCGGCCCAGGGTGGTATGCAGGATCTCCAGCATGAAGCCGTCGCCGCCCAGGCAGATGATGACGTCGGCCTCCTGCGGGTCATGCTGGCCGTAGCGGGCGGTCAGGGCGGCCAGCGTCTGGCGGGCGCCGGGGTTCGGCGCCGCAACGAAGGCGAAGCGGCTCGGTATCATGCCGACGGGCCACGGCGGGGGCTGGTGGGGCTCGGTCATCGGTCGGCGCGGGGCGTCGTGGTCACAGGGGCAGGCGGCGATGGTCGATTACCGGAATCCCGGCGCGCACCTTCTGCACCACCTCCATGTCCAGCCGGGCCGTCGCCCATCCGGCGCCGTTGGTGGCCTGCGCCACCAGCGTGCCCCACGGATCGATGATCATCGAATGCCCGTAGGTCCTGCGCGCGTTGCCCTCGGCGTCGATATGGGTGCCGGTGGTGCCGCAGGCCACGATCCAGCACTGGGTTTCGATGGCACGGGCGCGCAGCAGGGTCGCCCAGTGCGCCTCGCCCGTTTCGGCGGTGAAGGCCGCCGGCAGCACGATCAGGTTCGCCCCCTGGCGCCGCAGGGTCAGGAACAGTTCGGCAAAGCGGATATCGTAGCAGATGGCCAGGCCGGCGGTGAACGGCCCGACAGAGGCGGTCACGATGTCCCCGCCCGGGGCGTAGGTGTCGCTCTCGCGATAGCCTTCGCCGCCCGGGGTGGTGATGTCGAACAGATGGATCTTGCGATAGCGCGCGCGTTCGACGCCGTGGGGGTCGAACAGCAGGCTGGTGTTCATCAGCCGGTCGCCACGGCGTTCGCCGATGGAGCCGCCATGCAGGGTAATGCCATGGGTGCGCGCCATGTCGCGCATGAAGCGATAGAGCGGGCCGGCCGCGTCGTCCGCAGCACCGGGGGCCGGCAGTTCCTCGGCGCTGGCGAATTTCACGTCGCGCGTGCCGCCCAGGCAGCTCCACATTTCGGGCAGCACCACCAGGTCCGGCCGGTCGGTGTGGATCGCGGCCTCGATCAGGCGGCGCGCCTGGTCGATATTGTCGGGCAGGGACGACCCGGGGGCCATCTGGACGACAGTGGTGCGCACGTGAAACTCCATCCGAGGGGGCGCGCACCGCGCGCGGCGTGCCGATCGTTGCCCACTGCTTATAGGGGGCCGGCCGACGGGACTGCAACAGCCGCCGTCATGCCGGCCCGGGCCGACGCGGGGGCGTTTGGGGGCGTGGCGGGGGCGGGCTATGATCGCCGGTCCCCTTGGCGGAGCACTCATGGCCTCCTCGTCTTCCCGTTTCGTGATCTATGCCGCGCTGTCTGGCAACCTGCTGATCGCGTTGGTGAAATTCGGTGCCGCGGCACTGACCGGCAGTTCGGCGATGCTGAGCGAGGCCATCCACTCGCTGATCGACACCGGCAACCAGATGCTGCTTCTGGTGGGCATGCGGCGTGCGGCCCGACCGGCGACGACGTCGCATCCGTTCGGCTACGGGCTTGAACTGTATTTCTGGACCTTCGTGGTGGCGCTGCTGATCTTCGGGGTGGGGGCCGGCGCGTCGATCCTGGAAGGGGTGGCCAGGATCCGCCATCCGCATCCTGTCGACCATGTGGCGATCAATTACGCCGTCCTGGGCATCGCGCTGGTGTTCGAGGGCGGGGTCTGGCTGACGGCACTGCGGGAATTCCGCCGCCACGGCAAGGGCCGGCGCGGCTGGATCGAGGCGGTGCGCCACAGCAAGGACCCGACCGTCTTCACCGTGCTGTTCGAGGACACCGCCGCGCTGTGCGGCCTGGCGGTCGCGCTGCTGGGCACCCTTTTGTCCCAACTGTTCGGTCAGCCGGTGCTGGACGGGGTGGCGTCGATCCTGATCGGGAGCATCCTGGCGTTCACGGCCCTGTTCCTGGCGCGGGAATCGCAGTCCCTGCTGACGGGCGAGGGCATGGCGGCGGAAGGGCTGGCCCGCATCCGTAACATCGCCCTGGCCGAGCCGGGCGTGCTGGGCCTGAACGAGATCCGGTCCATGCATTTCGGCCCGTCGGACGTGCTGGTGGCGATCAGCCTGGATTTCGACGACGCCCAGTCGGCTGGTGACGTGGAGGACGCGGTGTCGCGGATCGAACGGCGGATCAAGGACAGCTTCCCCGAAATCACCCACGCCTTCATCGAGGCGCAGGATGGGCGTGACCGCCTGGCCGCCGGCGCCCCGAGGCTGGCCTGAAATCCGCCCTGTTGGAGATCCGACGTGCCTGTCCTGTGCTTCGGCGCTCACGGCCATCAAGGCCGCTCCGCTCCGATGCTCGGACGGACACGCCGGGCAATGCCCCTTGGGTGACGCTCCGTCAGTCCACGTCCACGAAGGACGCGGCCGGATAGCCCTGGGCGAACAGCAGGGTACGCAGCGTGGTATGGTCGACGCGGTTGGTCACTGCCGCGCGGACGATCGGCTTGCCGTGGAAGGCGATGCCCAGCCCGGCTTCGCGCAGCATGGCCAGGTCGTTGGCGCCGTCGCCGACGGCCAGGGTCGCGGCGGGCTTCAGCCGGCCGGCCTCGGCCAGGCGATGCAGGTGGGCGCGCTTGGCGTCGGGGCCCAGGATGGGGGTGCCGACCTCGCCGGTCAGGGTGCCGTCGCGGCTTTCCAGCACGTTGGCATGATGTTCGCTGAACCCGCACAGCGCCGCGACGCGGCCGGTAAAGAAGGTGAAGCCCCCCGACACCAGCGCGGTGCGCGCATTGTGCGCGTGCATGGTGGCCACCAGTTCGCGCGCGCCCTCGTTCAGCCGCACATCCTTCCAAGCGGTTTCCAGCAGGGACGCGGGCAGGCCCTTCAGCAGGCCGACCCGTTCGCGCAGGGCGGATTCGAAATCGATTTCGCCGTTCATCGACCGCCGGGTGATCTCGGCAATGCGTTCGCCGATGCCGGCGTGGGCGGCCAGGTCGTCCAGCGTCTCGTTCGCGACGATGGTGCTGTCCATATCCGCGATCAGAAGCCCTTTGCGTCGTCCGCGCGAACGCGTCAGAAGGGTGTCGACATGGCGGGGGCCGAAGGCCGCGCGGATGGTGTCCAGCGTCGGCATGCCCGGCGCGGTGGCGGGGCAGGGGATGTCCACGGCCTCGCCCGGCGACAGGATGACGGGTGCCGCGCCCCGCACCATGTCGCGTGCGGCGCGGACCACGGCGTCGGTCAGGGTAGTGGCGTCGCGGCGGGCGACAAGCGTAAGGGTATGGGACAGCGACATGACGCAAGGCGTGTGGCAGGGATGACGGCATGACGCAAGCGGCGGATGGGCCGGCGCGGCCGGTCGTGGTGATCGCGGGGCCCACCTGTTCGGGGAAATCGGCGCTGGCCCTGGCGGTGGCGCGCGCGGCGGGCGGGGTGATCGTCAATGCGGATTCCATGCAGGTCTATCGCGACCTGCGGATCCTGACCGCCCGCCCCTCGCCGGCCGACGAGGAGGCGGCGCCGCACCGCCTGTACGGCGTACTGCCGGCCGGGGAAACCGGCAGCGTCGCCTGGTGGCGCCAGCGCGCGATCACGGAAATCGAGGCCGCGTGGGCCCAATCCCGGCTGCCGGTGCTGTGCGGCGGCACCGGCATGTATCTGCGCGCGCTGACCGACGGCCTGACGGACATCCCCGATCCCGGACCCGCCGCGCGGGCGCAGGCCCGGGCGCTGGTCGCGGGCGCAGGCCCGGCCGCCCTGCATGCCCGCCTGATGGAGGCAGACCCCGAAAGCGCCGCCGCCCTGCACCCCGCCGACACCCAGCGGATCGCCCGCGCGTGGGAGGTCTGGTCGGGCACCGGCCGGGGCATTGCCCAATGGCGGCGCGAGGCGACGCTGCCGCCACTAGCCTGCCGGTTCGTCGCCGTGCGCCTGGACCCACCCCGCGACACGCTGCGCGCGGCGATTGCCACCCGTTTCGCGGCGATGGTGCGGGCCGGCGCGCTGGACGAGGTGCGCGCCCTGCTGGCCCGGGACCTGTCGCCCGCCCTGCCGGCGATGCGGGCGCACGGCGTGCCCGAACTGGCCGCCCACCTGCGCGGCGAGATCGCGCTGGACGAGGCCGAACGCCGCGCGGTGCTGGCCACCGGCCGCTACACGCGGCGGCAATCGACCTGGTTCGGCCATCATTCCCTGGCCGCGCCCGATGACAGTCGGGTGATCGGGGCTAGAATATCCGCAGATGCGCAACAAATGGAAAGAAACGACGGCGATATCGTTTCTTTTATTCTAAACCGGATTGACGTGGGTCGGAGCATTCCCTAAACCCAGCCGACATTCCGTCCGGACGGCCCACGTTGGGGGCTTTCCGAAACACGCCGGACGGAGGAGCCAGGGATATGAACGCGACACCGAACCTGAACGATCTGAAGCCGAACACGCGCGCCGGGGCGGGGGACGTCGTCCTCTCCGGGGCCGAGGTCCTGCTCCGCGTTCTCGTCGATCAGGGTGTCGAAGTCATCTTCGGCTATCCGGGCGGGGCGGTGCTGCCGATCTACGACGCGCTGTTCCGGCAGAACGCGATCCGCCACGTCCTGGTCCGACACGAACAGGCAGCCGTGCACGCGGCCGAGGCGTACGCGCGTTCGACCGGCAAGGTCGGCGTGGTGCTGGTCACCAGCGGCCCCGGCGCCACCAATGCGGTGACCGGCCTGGTCGACGCGCTGATGGATTCCATACCGGTGGTCTGCTTCTCGGGCCAGGTCGGCGTGCCCCTGATCGGCACCGATGCGTTCCAGGAGGCCGACACCACGGGCATCACCCGCCCGGCGACCAAGCATAATTATCTGGTGCGCCGCGCGGGCGACCTGGCCCGCGTGGCGCATGAGGCCTTCTATATCGCGCGCAGCGGCCGCCCCGGCCCCGTTCTGGTGGACCTGCCGAAGAACCTGACCGTGGGTCCCGCGCCCTACCAGCCGGCGCCCCGCACGGCGCATCCGTCCTACCGTCCGCGCACCGAACCGGACCGCGAGGCGGTGGCGCGCGCGGTCGCCGCGATGAAGGGGGCGAAGCGCCCGCTGTTCTATACCGGCGGCGGCATCATCAATTCCGGCCCCCAGGCCAGCGAAGCCCTGGGCCGGCTGGTGCGGATGACGGGCTTTCCCTGCACCTCGACGCTGATGGGGCTGGGGGCGTTCCCCACCACCGACCGGCAGTTCCTGGGCATGCTGGGCATGCACGGCACCTACGAGGCCAACCTGGCCACCCATGGCTGCGACGTGCTGGTGGCGCTGGGCGCACGTTTCGACGACCGCGTAACCGGGCGGCTGGATGCGTTCTCGCCCGATTCGTTCAAGATTCACGCCGATATCGACCCGTCGCAGATCGACAAGATCGTGCGGGTCGACGTGCCGATCCTGGGCGACGCCGGCCGGACCATCGAGATGATGATCGAAGAATGGGCCCGCCAGTCCGCCACCCCCGATAATGCGGCATTGGCGCAGTGGTGGCAGCAGATCAACGCCTGGCGCGGCATCCGCAGCCTGCATTTCGAGCAGGACATGACCCCCTCGGCGATCATCCGGCCGCAGTACGCGGTGCGTCGCCTGTATGAACTGGCCATGGAAACCGGCCGCGACACCTATGTCTCGACCGAGGTCGGCCAGCATCAGATGTGGGCGGCCCAGCATTTCCAGTTCGACCGGCCGAACCGCTGGCTGACCTCGGGCGGGCTGGGCACGATGGGCTATGGCCTGCCGGCGGCGGTCGGCGCGCAGATCGCCCATCCCGACGCGCTGGTCATCGACATCGCGGGCGAGGCCTCGACCCTGATGAACATCCAGGAGCTGGGGACGATCGCGCAGTACCGCCTGCCGGTGAAGCTGTTTATCCTCAACAACCAGTATATGGGCATGGTCCGGCAGTGGCAGGAACTGCTGCACGGGTCGCGCTATTCCGAAAGCTACAGCGCCGCCCTGCCGGATTTCGTCCGCCTGGCCGAAAGCTTCCACGCCCGCGGCATGCGCGCGACCTGCGTGGGCGAACTGGACGACGTGATCCGCGCGATGCTGGCCGAACCGGGCGCGGTGGTCGCCGACATCAGCGTGGCGCAGGACGAGAACTGCTACCCGATGATCCCGTCCGGCGCCGCCCACAACCAGATGCTGCTGGGGCCGGAACAGGATGGCGAGGTCACGGTCAGTGCCGAGGGGCGCATGCTGGTCTGACGGACGCGCCGGCTTCCGGCCGGACCTTCATTTTTCCCAGTCGGCGGCAGGGGCAACGAGGCCCCGCGCCGATACCCATGCAGGAAACGGACATATCATGACCACGCAGGAGGAGACGACGATCTCCGCGGTCATTTCCATTCTGGTCGAGAACGAGAGCGGCGTGCTGGCCCGCGTGATCGGCCTGTTTTCGGGGCGCGGCTACAATATCGAAAGCCTGACGGTGGCCCCGGTCGAGGAATCGCGCCACCAGTCGCGCATCAATGTCGTGACGTCCGGCACGCCGCAGGTGATCGAGCAGATCAAGGCGCAGGTCGGGCGGCTGGTGCCGGTCTATCGCGTGTCGGACCTGACGGCGCTCGGCCCCCATGTCGCGCGTGAAATGGCGCTGGTGAAGGTGGTGTCCTCGGGCGAAGCCCGGACCGAGGCTCTGCGCATCGCCGAGGCCTTCCGCGCCCGTGCCGTCGACACGACGGCCACATCCTTCGTTTTCGAGCTGACCGGCGCGACCGACAAGCTCGATTCGTTCATCGACCTGATGCGTCCGCTCGGCCTGGCCGAAGTGTCCCGCACCGGGGTCGCCGCCATCGTCCGGGGTCCCCGGACGATCTGACGCCCCCGGCCGGTCCCGACGCGACGGGTCTTTTCGTTTTCCATCGTTTCAACAGGAGTGTTTCCCATGCGCGTGTATTACGATCGCGACGCCGACGTGAACCTGATCAAATCCAAGAAGGTCGCGATCATCGGCTATGGCAGCCAGGGCCATGCCCACGCCAACAACCTGAAGGACAGCGGCGTCACCGACATGGTGATCGGCCTGCGTCCGGGGTCCACAGCGGTGGCCAAGGCCGAAGCCGCGGGCTTCAAGGTGATGGGTCCGTCCGAGGCCGCCGCCTGGGCCGACGTCGTCATGGTCCTGACGCCGGACGAGGGCCAGGGCGCGCTGTATGCCGAGCACCTGGAAAAGAACCTGAAGCAGGGCGCGGCGCTGGCCTTCGCGCACGGCCTGTCGATCCATTTCCGCATCATCGAGGCCCGTCCCGACCTGGACGTGTTCCTGATCGCGCCCAAGGGGCCGGGCCACACCGTGCGTTCCGAATACCAGCGCGGCGGCGGCGTGCCCTCGCTGGTCGCCGTGGCGCAGAACGCGTCGGGCAATGCGCTGGAAATCGCCCTGTCCTATGCCTCGGCCAATGGCGGCGGCCGCGCCGGCATCATCGAGACGACCTTCAAGGAAGAGGTCGAGACCGACCTGTTCGGCGAGCAGGCGGTGCTGTGCGGCGGCCTGGTCGAACTGATCCGCGCCGGCTTCGAAACGCTGGTCGAGGCCGGCTACGCGCCCGAGATGGCGTATTTCGAGTGCCTGCACGAAACCAAGCTGATCGTCGACCTGATCTATGAGGGCGGCATCGCGAACATGAACTACTCCATCTCGAACACCGCCGAATACGGTGAATACGCCACCGGCCCGCGCATCGTGACGCCGGAGACGAAGGCCGAGATGAAGCGCGTCCTGACCGACATCCAGGACGGCACGTTCGTGCGCAACTTCATCCTGGAAAACCAGTCCGGCAATGTCGGCTTCAAGGCGATCCGCGCCCGCAACAACGCCCACCAGATCGAGCAGGTCGGCGAGAAGCTGCGCGCCATGATGCCGTGGATCGGCAAGAACAAGCTGGTCGACAAGACCCGCAACTGATCCTGGCGGGAGAAGGTCCAAGGGGTTTTGCCCCTTGGATCCCAGTCGCCAGCGGCCTCCCGCAGGGCGGTTTTCAGATCCGCCCGTAGCCGTACGTGGTCGGCGGCAGGGGGCCGAGCCGGTAAGGCATGGCCGCCTCCGGCGGCTGGCCGGGGGTGTGGGGCACCAGCGTCCGGTCCGGCAGCATGTCGTAGGTATCGAACTGCGTGCCCGGCAGACCCGCCAGATGCAGGCGTGTCCAGGCCTGCCCGTTGGTGGCCCCGGCTTCCAGGGTCCAGTGATCGCTGTAGTAGACGCTCGATGCGCCCTGCAGCAGGGCGGCCGGATTGATCGGCGTCATCCGCATCCGATAGGTCCCCGCGCGCGCCTCCGGCGTACCCTCCAGGACAAGCCGCACATTGCGTTCATATCCCAAGGCGCCGTCGGGCTGATAGCCCGACCATTGGCCGTAGATGGGACCGGTCGGCCCGAAGCATCCCCCCAGGCCCGCGGCCAGGGCGACGACCCCGATATGTCGCGCGTGCCGGACGATGTGATGGCGCATGGCGCGACCCTTCCTTGAATACCGCAGCGCGTGCGACAAGGACACCGCCTCACCGGCTCGTGCGTCAACCTGTCGCGCCGGTGCATGCTATGTGGCGGCACGCCATGCGTGGCAACAGACAGGGACGCAGGATAGATGGTCGATTATGTCATTCCCCCGCCGCCGCAGGCCAGCCTGGCGGTCGCGGGCAGCAACGCGCGCTTTCCGGTGCGCCGCATCTGGTGCGTGGGCCAGAATTATGCCGAACATACGCGCGAGATGGGGCAGGAACCCGGCCGCGCGCCGCCGTTCTTCTTCGCCAAGCCCGCCGACGCAGTGGTGCCGGGCGGCGGGGCGCTGCCGTTTCCGGTGAAGACGTCCAATCTGCATCACGAGGTCGAACTGGTCGTGGCGATCGGCCGGGGCGGGCGGGACATCCCGGCGGCCGAGGCCCTGTCGCATGTCTATGGCTACGCGCTGGGCCTCGACATGACGCGGCGCGATCTGCAGGCCGAGGCCAAGAAGGCCGGCCGGCCGTGGGCGCTGGCCAAGGGGTTCGACCAGTCCTGCCCGATCGGCCCCGTCGTGCCGGCGGACCAATTCGGCGTCCCGGACGCGGGCCGGATCGCCCTCGCCGTGAACGGCACGCTCCGGCAGCAGGGCGATCTGGCGGACATGATCTGGCCGGTGGCTGAAATCGTCTCGCAGCTCAGCGCCTTCGTGGCACTGGCCCCGGGCGACCTGATCATGACCGGCACACCCGCGGGGGTGGGCGCGGTGCAGCCCGGCGATGTGCTGCACGCGACCTGCGACGGCCTCGGCGAACTGGACGTGACCTACGGGGCGTGATCGGGCGCGAAACCCAGGACTTTTAAAACGAATGGGATGCAAGGGCCGAGGCCCTTGCCGGGTTCGGGCAGCGCCCGACCTTCCTTTAGCAGGGTGGCGCCAGATCGATGCCCCCCGGCTGAAGCAGTTCGCCCATGAACAGGGCGATCTTGTGCGACTGGGCGGTGCTGACGGTGTGGATGGCGTAGAAGGTGACCGGGTCGGGTTCCCACGCCTCCATCACCGTTTCCAGCCGGCCGGCGTGCAGATGGTCCTCGACCTCCCACAGTGATTTCTGGGTCAGGCCCAACCCGTCCAGCGCCCAGTGGACGGGCAGTTCCGAATTGCTGGACGCCAGCACGCCGTCGACCCGCAGGATGCGGATGTCCTTCCCTCGGCCGAATCGCCATTCCCCCCGGCATTGCCCCGTCATGTTGGCGACCAGGCAGGCATGGCGGGCCAGGTCGGCCGGTGTGTGGGGCCGCCCGTGCCGCGCCAGATAGTCGGGGCTGGCCACCAGCACCCGCCGGCTTTCCATCAGCCGCCGCCCGGTCAGCGTGGTATCCACCACCGGGGCCGCGCGGATGGCGATGTCGTACCCTTCGCCCACGATGTCGGTCATCCGGTCCTCCAGCGCCAGATGGACGCGGATGTCGGGATGGCGGCGGACAAACCCGGCGACGAAGGGCGCCAGGCGGATGCGGCCGAAGGGCATGGGCGCGGTGACGCGCAGCATGCCGCCCGGGGCGCTGACGGTGGCGCGGACCCGGGCTTCCATTTCCGCCGTGGCCGCCATGATGGCGCCGGCTTCGTCCAGATAGATCCGTCCTGCCTCGGTCAGGGTCTGGCGGCGGGTGGTGCGGACCAGCAGGCGGGTGCCCAGCCGGCGTTCCAGCCGCGAAAGCCGTTCGCTGACGACCGACGGCGCCAGACCCAGGTGACGGGCCGCCGCCGACAGGCCCCCCTGGCGGACGATCTCGACGAAAATCTCCATCTCGTCCGAGTCGCGCATTTGACCCTTCGCCTTTTCCGGAAACTGTTTCCTGATTTCGACGGTTATCATTCCCCGGCGGCGGCGCCCATAGTCCCCCGGATATTCGATCATCTTCGACCGGGAGGATCCACCATGCAGTATCGCCAACTCGGCCGCTCCGGCCTGCGCGTCTCCGTCTTTACCCTCGGGACGATGACGTTCGGCGGCAAGGGCGCCTTCGCCAAGACCGGCAGCACGGACGTGGCGGGCGCGAAGCGACAGATCGACATGTGCATCGGCGCCGGCATCAACATGTTCGACACCGCCGACGTCTATTCCTCCGGCGTGTCCGAGGAGATCCTGGGCGAGGCCCTGAAGGGCCGCTCGCAGGAAGTCCTGGTCGGCACCAAGGCCCGTTTCCGCATGGGGCCGGGGCAGAACGACGCCGGGTCCTCGCGCCATCATATCGTCAGCGCGTGCGAGGCCAGCCTGCGCCGCCTGGGGCGCGACCATATCGACCTGTATTACCTGCACGAATGGGACGGCCAGACCCCGCTGGACGAAACGCTGGAGGCCCTGGACATCCTGACCCGCGCGGGCAAGGTCCGCTATGCCGGCGTGTCCAATTTCTCGGGCTGGCACATCATGAAGGCGCTGAGCACGGCGGAGCGCAACCGCCTGATCGCCCCGGTGTCGCAGCAGATCTACTATTCGCTGCAGGCGCGCGAGGCCGAGTACGAGTTGCTGCCGCTGGCGCTGGACCAGGGCCTGGGCGTCCAGGTCTGGAGCCCGATGGCCGGCGGCCTGCTGTCCGGCAAGCACCGGCGCGGCAAGCCCGAGCCCGAGGGCACGCGCCAGCTGGCCCAGTGGAACGAACCGCCGGTCTACGACATCGAAAAGCTATACGACGTGGTCGAGGTCCTGGTGGCGATCGGCGCGGAACGCGGGGTGTCGGCGGCCCAGGTGGCGCTGGCGTGGGTGGCGCATCGCCCGGCCATCACCTCGGTGGTGATCGGCGCTCGCACCGACGCGCAGCTTGCCGACAATCTGAAGGCCGCCGAACTGGCGCTGTCGGCCGAGGAAATGGCCCGGCTGGACAAGGCCAGCGCGCCGCCGCTGCTCTATCCGTACTGGCACCAGGCCAGCACGGCGTCGGACCGGCTGTCGGCGGCGGATCTGCTACTGCTCGGCCCCTCGATCAAGACGGCATAGCAGCGATGACGCGACCCGCCATCATGGCGACGGGGATGGGCTGCGCCGCCCTCGTCGCTTCGGCCTTCCTCGCCGCGTTCCCGGCCCGGGCGGCGGGCTCGCCCGTGGTCACGACCCAGAAACTGACATGGGAACTGGCCGAACGCCTGGCCGCGACGGCGGTGCGCATCTGCGCCGGGCGCGGCTGGTCGGTGACGGCGGCGGTGGTCGATCCGTCGGGGCACGAACAGGTCATCATCAAGGGCGATGCCGTGCCGCTGCAATCGCTGTCGGTGTCCTATCGCAAGGCCTATACGGCCTATGCCTACGGTCTGGCCTTCGACAAGGACACGACCAGCGCCCTGATTGCGGCCAAGGTGACGGGCCCGGAAAACGGGGCGCTGAACACCATCCCGCAGGTTCTGTTCGTGCCGGGCGGCGCGCTGATCCGGCGTGCCGACCGGACCATCCTGGGGGGCGTCGGCGTGTCCGGCGCCCCCGGCGGCGACAAGGACGAGGCCTGCGCCGTCGATGCGCTGAAGGAGGTCTCGCCGCAGTTCCGCTAGGTCGGTGTCCGGCGGACGGGGCGGCGGTCTTGCATGGCGGCGGAAAGGCGGCAATGTTTTCGATATGAAACGTCTTTCTGGCTTGCACGCCCGGCTTCGTCCGTTCCTCCTCGCGGCCTTGTCCGCCGGCCTGTGTGGGGGGATCGCACACGCCGCGATGGCCGACCCCCCGAGTGGGCTGCCGCATCCGGACCAGGCGGCGCTGCGCCGGACGGTGACGGCGCTGGTCGGGTTCGGCACGCGGCACACCCTGTCCACCACGACGGATTCGCGGCGCGGGATCGGCGCCGCGCGGCGCTGGGTGGCCGACCGGTTCGCGGCCGATGGCGCGGCCTGCGGCGGTTGCCTGTCGGTTGAAACGATCGGCGACCGCTTCACCGGCCCGCGCGCGCCGGACGGTGTGCGGGTGGAAGACGTGCTGGCGGTCCAGAAGGGCACGACCGATCCCGACCGTGTGGTGATCGTCCAGGCCCATATCGACACCCGCGTGAACGACGTGATGGACGCGACCACCGACGCGCCGGGTGCCAATGACGACGCGTCGGGCGTGGCGCTGGTGATGGAGGCCGCGCGCCTGCTGTCGCGGCAGCATTTCCCGGCAACGATCGTCTATGCCGTGCTGTCGGGCGAGGAACAGGGCCTGTGGGGGGGCGAGTTGCTGGCCCGTACGGCCAAGGCGCGGGGCTGGCAGGTGGCCGGCGTGCTGAACAACGATATCGTCGGCAACACCCACGGCATCGGAGGGGAGCACGTCGACAATCGCGTCCGCGTGTTCAGCGAGGGGATCCGCGTCGCCGCCGACGCCGCCGGCATCAAGGCGCAGCGCGCCACGGGGGCCGAGGACGATTCGCCGTCCCGCGCGCTGGCGAAGGCGGTGGTGATGCAGGCAGCCGCGCATCCGGGCATCGGCTTGTCGGTGCGGGCGGTGCGGCGACCCGACCGGTTCATGCGCGGCGGCGACCATATTCCATTCCTGGCCGAAGGCTTTCCCGCCGTCCGCTTCACCGAGGCGGTCGAGGATTACGACCGCCAGCACCAGCGCGTGCGGATCGAAGCCGGACGCCAGTACGGCGACACCATCGCCTTCGTGGATTTCCCGTACCTGGCGCGGGTCACGGCGTTGAACATGGCGGTGCTGTCGGACCTGGCCGCCGCCCCCGCCGCGCCGGCGACCGCGACGATCGCCGGCGCGCTGTCGGACGACACGACGGTGACCTGGACGGCCGCGCCGGGGGCCGCGTCCTATCGCGTGCGCTGGCGCCTCGCCGACGGGACGGCCTGGACGGACCAGCACAATGCGTCCGCGGATGCGACGTCGCTGGTGCTGAAGAACGTGAATATCGACGATCACGTCTTCGGCGTGTCGGCCCTGTCCGCGTCGGGGGCCGAAAGCCTGGTGACCTTCGCCGGCATGCCGCCGCGTCCGATCCCGGGCCATACACATTGACGCCGCTTACGCCCGCCCTGGTGGGTTCGGGCGACGCCCGACCCGATGTATCATTACGGAAATCAATTGAGATGACACGATCCTTCCTTCTCGACGGCGTCGCCCTGGCGATCCTGGCGCCGTGTCTGGTGGCTATGGCCCCCCTCTCTCCGGCGCGGGCCGAGGACCATCCGGCCCACGCCGACACCCCGGCCAAACCGGCATCCAACGGGTTCGATTTCACCCCGCAGCAGAAGATTTCCGATGGCAGCGTGACGGTGCGCGGGCAGAAAATCGCCTATCAGGCCGTTGCCGGAACCCTGGTCGTTCATCCCCGCGACTGGGACGATGCCGCGCCCGAAAAGAAGGCCAAGCCCGAGGAAGAACCGGTCGCCGCGATGTTCTACGTCGCCTATTTCAAGAAGGGGGTGCAGAGCATCGCGCGCCCGATCACCTTCGTCTATAACGGCGGCCCCGGGTCGGCCACGGTGTGGCTGCATATGGGGGCATTCGGTCCGCGCCGGATCGTGACGTCGGACGATTCCCATACCGCGGCCGCCCCCTACAGGCTGGTCGACAACGACGACAGCCTGCTGGATGTGACCGACCTGGTCTTCATCGACGCGCCCGGCACCGGCTTCGGCCGGCTGGGGGGCAAGGACAAGGACAAGGCATTCTACGGCACCGATCCCGATGCCTGGGCGTTCACCGATTTCATCGCCCAGTTCCTGGGCCGCTACGGCCGCTTCAATTCGCCCAAATATCTATATGGCGAAAGCTATGGCACCACGCGGTCGGCCATCGTCGCGAACATGCTGAAGCAGGACAAGGAAATCGACCTGAACGGGGTGATGCTGCTGTCGCAGATCCTCGATTACGACAACAGCATCGATCGCCCGCAGGCCAATCCCAGCGTCGACCAGCCCTATGTCCTGGCATTGCCCAGCTTCGCCGCCACGGCGTGGTATCACCACAAGCTGCCGCAGCAGCCGGCAGACCTGAAGGCCTTCCTGCACGAGGTCGAGCAGTTCGCCCTGACCGACTATGCCGCCGCCCTGCAGGAGGGCACGGCCATTTCCGACGCGCACTTCAACGATATCGCCACGCGCCTGCATGCCTATACCGGGCTGCCGGTCGAGTACATCAAGCACGCGAACCTGCGCGTGAATGGCGGCGAGTTCGAGAAGACCCTGATGGGGGACGAAGACATCGACACCGGCCGTCTCGACAGCCGGTTCTCGGGCGCGTCGATCGACCCGTTGTCGCAGCGGCCGTTCTACGACCCGATGGATGCGTCGATGGGGGCGGCCTATATCTCGACCTTCAACGCCTATGCGCGTGACGTGCTGCATTACGGTGGCGAAAGCCCCACCGGCGCGTACGAGGAATACAAGCCCAGCGCCCATTCGATCAGCAAATGGTCGTTCACGCACGTACAGCCCGACATGCCCTTCTCCAACCGTGGCCTGCCCAACGTGCTGCCCGACCTGGCCATGGCGATGAAGGAAAACCCCCTGCTGAAGGTGCAGCTGAACCAAGGCTATTTCGATCTCGGCACGCCGTATTTCGAGGGCGTGTTCGAAATGCGCCACCTGCCGATTCCGCGCAGGCTGGCGGGCAATGTCGAAATCCACCAGTACATGTCGGGCCATATGGTCTACGCCCATGCGCCGGCGCTGAAGGAACTGCACGACAACGCCGCCGACTTCATCCGCCGGACCGACAATCTGCCAGGTTGACCCGCATCCTGTCCTGCCCCCGCGCGGGGCAGGACGGCAGGCGCACCCCGCCGCCGTTGATCTGGGTCATGGCGGCGCAGGGTGCATGCCTTTCTCTTGAGAACCGACATATTCGGAGGACCAGGATGGCAGGGACAATGAAGGCGGCCGTCGTGCGGGCGTTCGGCGCACCACTGACGATCGAGGAACTGGCTGTTCCGGACATCCGGCCCGACCAGATTCTGGTGAAGATGGACGCCTGCGGCGTCTGCCATACCGACCTGCATGCCGCGCGCGGCGACTGGCCCGTCAAACCCACGCTGCCCTTCATTCCGGGGCATGAAGGGGTGGGCCATGTGGTGGCCGTGGGCAGTGCGGTGAAATGGGTGCGCGAGGGCGATGTGGTCGGCGTGCCCTGGCTGTATTCCGCCTGCGGGCATTGCGAACATTGCCTGGGCGGGTGGGAAACGCTGTGCAAGACGCAGGACGACACCGGCTATACCGTCAACGGCTGCTTCGCGGAATTCGTGGTGGCCGACCCCAATTACGTGGCGCATCTGCCCAAGGGGGTCGATCCGATCCAGGTCGCGCCCGTGCTGTGCGCGGGGCTGACGGTCTATAAGGGCCTGAAGATGACCGATACCCGCCCGGGCCAGTGGGTGGCGGTCTCGGGCGTCGGCGGGCTGGGGCAGATGGCGGTGCAATATGGCGTGGCCATGGGGCTGAACGTGATCGCCGTCGATATCGACGACGAGAAGCTGGCCACGGCCCGGTCGCTGGGGGCGGCGCTGACGGTCAACGCGGCCCAGACCGATCCCGCCACCTTCATCCAGGACCAGGTGGGCGGTGCGCACGGCACCTTGGTGACCGCGGTGTCGCGCAGCGCCTTTTCCCAGGCCATGGGCTATGCCCGTCGGGGCGGGACGATCGTGCTGAACGGCCTGCCGCCGGGCGAATTCCCCATCTCGATCTTCGATATGGTGATGGCGGGGACCACGGTGCGGGGGTCCATCGTCGGCACCCGCCTGGACATGATCGAGGCCCTGTCCTTCTTCGCCGACGGCAAGGTCCGCACCGTGGTGGCGCCGGAACGGCTGGAGAACATCAACCGCATCTTCGACGACCTGGAACACGGCACGGTGCAGGGTCGGATGGTGATCGACTTCCGGAACTGAGAGGGGAGGCAAGGGCTTCGCCCTTTGGAAACCCAGGGTTTTATAAACGAATGGGGATGCAAGGGCCTTGGCCCTTGCCGGGTTCGGGCGGCCCGGCCTTCCCCGGTTATGCGGGGGTCTGCCATCTCCTCCGCCCATGGCGGTCCTCTTGTCATAACGCCTGGGGCACCCCATCTCGGATTTGATCCGGTGACGCCGCTGCCTCGAGAAGGGGCGATGTCGCCGGCTGTCAGGTCGCCTGAGTGAAAGGGACATGGGATCATGAATATCGAGAAATTCACCGAACGGTCGCGCGGCTTCCTTCAGGCCGCGCAGACCATCGCGGTGCGGGAGTACAATCAGCAGCTGACGCCGGAGCATCTGCTCAAGGCCCTGCTGGATGACGAGGAAGGGGCCGCGTCGGCGCTGATCCGCGCGGCGGGCGGCCAGACGCCGGCAATCGTGTCGGCCGTCGAGACCGCGCTGGCGAAGCTTCCCCGCGTGCAGGGTGGGGGCGCCGGGCAGCCGCAGGCCACGCCGGACCTGGTCCGGCTGCTGGATGCGGCGCAGCAATCGGCCCAGAAGGCCGGCGACGAATATGTCGCGCAGGACCGGCTGCTGGTCGCCATCGCGGCGTCCGAGACGCCGGCCGGCCGCGCCCTGCGCGACGGCGGCGCCACCCCGCAGGCGCTGGACAAGGCCGTGGCCGCCATCCGCAAGGGCCGCACCGTGACCAGCGAGAACGCCGAGGCCGGCTTCGACGCGCTGAAGAAATATGCCCGCGACGTGACCGAGGTCGCACAGCAGGGCAAGCTCGACCCCGTCATCGGCCGGGACGAGGAAATCCGGCGCGCGATCCAGGTTCTGGCGCGGCGCAGCAAGAACAATCCCGTCCTGATCGGCGAGCCCGGGGTGGGCAAGACCGCGATCGTCGAGGGGCTGGCCCTGCGGATCGTCAATGGCGACGTGCCCGAGGCGCTGAAGAACAAGAAACTGCTGTCCCTCGATCTCGGCGCGCTGGTCGCGGGGGCGAAGTTCCGGGGCGAGTTCGAGGAGCGGCTGAAGGCCGTCCTGAAGGAGATCGAGAGCGCCGAGGGGCAGGTCATCCTGTTCATCGACGAGATGCACACGCTGGTCGGCGCCGGCCGGTCCGATGGCGCGATGGATGCGTCCAACCTCATCAAGCCGGAGCTGGCGCGCGGCACGCTGCACTGCATCGGCGCCACGACGCTGGACGAATACCGCAAATATATCGAAAAGGACGCCGCCCTGGCCCGCCGGTTCCAGCCGGTCTATGTCGGCGAACCGTCGGTGGCCGACACGATTTCGATCCTGCGCGGCATCAAGGAGAAGTACGAACTCCATCACGGCGTGCGGATCACCGATAACGCGCTGGTGGCGGCGGCGACGCTGTCCAACCGCTACATCACCGACCGGTTCCTGCCCGACAAGGCGATCGACCTGATGGACGAGGCCGCCAGCCGGCTGCGCATGCAGATCGACAGCAAGCCCGAGGAACTGGACGAACTCGACCGCCGCCTGATCCAGCTCAAGATCGAGCGCGAGGCCATCCGCAAGGAAGATGATTCCGCCAGCCGCGAACGGCTGGTCAAGCTGGAGGCGGAACTGGCGGAGATCGAGGAAAAATCGAACGCCATGTCCGCCGCCTGGCACGCCGAGAAGGATCGGGTGAACGCGGTCCAGAAGCTGAAGGAACAGCTCGACCAGGCGCGTTCGGATGTCGAGGTGGCGCAGCGCCGCGGCGACCTGGGGCGGGCGTCGGAACTGATGTACGGCGTCATCCCCGGCCTGGAGGACCAGATCGCCCGCGCGCAGGAGGAGATCGAGGGGGCGGCCGAGGGGGCCGGCCTGGTCAGCGAGGCCGTGACCGACCAGGGCATCGCCGCGATCGTCTCGCGCTGGACCGGCGTGCCGGTGGACCGGATGCTGGAGGGCGAGCGCGCCAAGCTGCTGCGGATGGAGGACGAACTGCGCCGCAGTGTCGTCGGCCAGGAACCGGCGCTGACGGCCGTGGCCCACGCCGTGCGCCGCGCCCGGGCGGGCCTGCAGGACCCCAATCGGCCCATCGGATCGTTCCTGTTCCTCGGCCCGACCGGTGTCGGCAAGACCGAACTGTGCAAGGCGCTGGCCCGCTTCCTGTTCGATGACGAAAAGGCGCTGCTGCGTGTCGACATGAGCGAGTTCATGGAGAAGCACGCGGTATCGCGCCTGATCGGCGCCCCGCCGGGCTATGTCGGGTACGAGGAAGGCGGCGTGCTGACCGAGGCCGTGCGGCGTCGTCCCTATCAGGTGATCCTGTTCGACGAGGTCGAGAAGGCGCACGAGGACGTGTTCAACATCCTGCTGCAGGTGCTGGACGACGGACGCCTGACGGACGGACAGGGCCGGACGGTCGATTTCCGCAACACCATCATCGTGCTGACCAGCAATCTGGGGTCCGACGTGCTGGCCCACCTGCCGGACAATGAATCGACCGACATGGTGCAGGCCGAGGTGATGAAGGTGGTGCGGGATCATTTCCGGCCGGAATTCCTCAACCGCCTGGACGAGATCATCCTGTTTTCGCGCCTGCAGCGCGCCGACATGACCCGGATTGTCGATATCCAGATCGCCCGTCTGCGCAAGCTGCTGGACGATCGGCATATCGAACTGACGCTGGACGAGCCCGCCCATCTGTGGCTGGCCGAGGAAGGCTACGATCCGGTCTATGGCGCGCGTCCGCTCAAGCGGGTGATCCAGCGCGCCTTGCAGAACCCGCTGGCGGGCCTGCTGCTGGAAGGCACCATCCACGATGGGGAAACGGTGCGGGTGTCTGCCAACGAAGGCGGCCTGACCATCAACGGCAAGCCGATCGGGGCGGCCTGACGGCACGTGGGGGAAGGCGGATTCCGCCTTCCCCGGTTATTTGCCGGTCGCTGACGAAAAAAATTCATCATTCTTTCGGCCCGCCTGGGGGGATAGGGGGCGGGAATGGCGGTTTTTCGGCGGAAGTAGCGATTTTTGGCAGGCGAGACAGTGTGTTGACATCCCCCGCCAGTCCCCGTAAAAGCCGCTTCACCGAACGGCACTGCCCCTTCGGTGCTGGTCTTTGACAATAGAATAAGAGAGTTTGGAAGGGATATGTTGGCGGCGTTCTGACGATCTGGAGTGATCTGGGTTGTTTTGGAGGATTGGGCATCTGGTTTGTTCTGGGT
>NZ_JABEQF010000019.1 GCF_014174355.1 Gluconacetobacter azotocaptans | reverse complement strand
CATCCAGGATCGCGCGCGTCAGGCCCTGCGTCCGTTCGACCGGCTGGTACGGGTCGGTATTGGTCCCCAGCGCGATGGGGCGGGGCTGGTAGGACGGACGCCGCAATTCCTTGGGGCATGCAGCCGGGCACAGCCTGCAATGGTATCAACGTCGAATCGCATCGGCGGTCTCAATGCGACCATTGCGTGGCACGAACCGACAGCGCGGTCGCAAAGCCGACCGTCTGCTCTACATTCTCGACCAAGAAAGGCGGATAGAGACGACACAGGCGGGATCCTTCAAGTGGGCCCACATTGCGTTGGCCAGTGCATCACGGCCGTCGTTTCAGCGGCATGATTTTCAATGGCAGTCATTCTCAGATCCACTAGAATTGCAGACAATTATTTGTATATCTTTACGTCTTCAGCGGATATGGGACGATTATGCACGGACGAATTGCTGTCATTGGCGCGGGTGCGCTGGGATCCCTTTTCGCGGGGCGCATCGCCGCTAGCGGCCGAGAGGTGGTGACGATCGACATCGACCTCGCCAGGCTCTCGGAAATTGAGCGGCATGGAATTCGTTGGCGCGAAAACGGCATCGAGCGGCATGCTCGCCCCGGGGCAGCATCGGCTCGAAACATTGACGGGCCGATCAATATCTTTCTGTTCACGACCAAGGCAGCCGCCCTGCCCGCCGCGATACGGAGCGTCAAACATCTCGCGGCGGATGATTCGACCGCCATCAGCTTTTCCAATGGCCTGAGACATGAAACGACTCTGATGAGCCTGTCTGGCGACACGACCCCGCTGCTGGCCGTGACGGACGTGTCCGCCGACCTTGTCGCCGGTGTCATCGAAACACACGGCAGAGGGACGATCTGGATTGGCGGCGTTGACGCATCGTCGCGACGGGCCGTCGCTGCCGCGACGGAACTATTGAGACACGCACGCTTTACGGTAGAGCCGCAGGACGATCCGCGCCCGTCAATATGGGAAAAGGCGGCGTTCAATGCAGCCCTCAACGCCACCGCCACCATCGCGGGGAAGCCTGTCGGATTCCTCGACAACGCATCCGGGCGCTGGATTCTCGACGCGGTCGCGCGCGAGGTCGTCAGTGTCGCCAACGCGCTCGGCATCAATGCACGCCTGTCCACGGTTCTGGAACGTGTCGACCACGCCCTCTCCGCCCAGGGGGATCATCGGCCATCCATGCTCCAGGATCGTGACGCCGGTCGTCCGACCGAGATCGAAGCCATCAACGGTGCGATCGTCGAGATGGCGGGCAAGGTCAATATAGATGTTCCCGTAACCAGGACTCTCGCCAATCTCGTCCGGATCCTGGAACCGACTCAGTAAGCACGCGGTCTTTCGGCAGGTATATGCGAGGGTGACGCGTCCATTCGAGTATGACGTTGACGAGACCATGGAGGAGGAACGGGCGAAGCCCTTACCGCTGATCGTGGTGGTCGGCCCGCGCTCCCCAAGCCGACAGCGTGCCGGACCCTGTTGAATCGTGACGTGCCCCCAACTTTATCGTAGCGGAGGCACCGTCGATCCGCATCACCATTCCGAAGGGTTCCGAGAGGCGGGCCAGACGTTCAAGAATATAGCGTGCATGAGTACCGGCCGCCGGTGCGGGCATGCCGCGCATGGCCAGATAACGGTCGCCATCGTCCCGCCCCTTATTGACATCAATAGGGCGAAACGTGACGGAGTGAAGCGTCCTGCCTTTGAATTCGACCGAGGCAATAACGCTTTCCCAACACATCGTCTCCTCGAAGCGTGGCGGGGTCGCGGGAAGTTGGAAAATGAAATTCCCGAGATCGTACAGGATGACGGAGCCATTATAGATTTCGACCCCGTGGAGAAGCGGAGCACCATGCATAACCACGACGTTCGCACCGGCATCGACCTCTCTGTGCGCCCAACGTTTAACCCATTCGGGCGGGACAAGCCGCTCCGGCAGTTGCTCGTTCATCATCATCAGAAAGTCAGCCGACGAAGGGAATATATGATTATGATGATACGCGACGACGATATCGGCATGTTTCGCAGCTTCGCGGATACGGTTCAGGATGCGTTGCTGATCGCCCATGTCAGGATTGCCGTTGCCTTCCACGCGCAGTTCGTTGACCCCGGCGCGGCCTGGTGCGGCCGCCGCGCCCGGAGCAATCAAGCCCGACGCCATCGCGACGAGTCCAACGGTGCCATGCGGCGTCGTCAGATAGGCTGGTGCTTCCGCATCGTGCAGATTTTCGCCGACTCCCGCATGGACTATTTCGGCCGACGTCATCTTCCGAAGCGTGTTCTCGATTCCGCGCGTCCGCAGATCCCACGAATGATTGTTTGCCAGAGATATGAGATTGAACCCCAGCGACCGGAGGGCGTCGACTGCCTGGGGAGGAGCCGAAAATGAGGGCGCGTTGAACCCTTTGCCCGTTTCGCCGCCCTCGCCCACCGTGGTCTCGAAGTTCGTAAAGACCGCGTCAGCCTTCAGCATCGGTTCTATCGCCGGACCTGTGGAAGGCGACGTCACGCGGATATCCGAGCGGATCAGCGACTGGCCCGTCAGCACGATGCTGAGGGTGCGCGCCGGATCGGGCCTGCTCGCGCCGATGGCGGCATGGGCTCCCGGCAGAACAGCGGCGACCAGCCCGAGAAAGACAGGGACGACACGTAACCGTGCCGCGCCTCCGGAAGCGGAACTCTTCGAGACGTCGGCATCGGATCGATGGGCGCCGGACCCGGCTCGTGCATGTCGGCACGACAGAAATGAGCGGAACTGCATGCTGCGCCTCTTTCCCGACATATAGGGCAAAGCGTCCGCGGCGCGGTTCTGTCGGACGCGATGTTCTCTCCGTCTACGGTTCGGCAGGCACTGCGAAGAGTGCCGGCGCCGTCGCGCCATAAAATCATGGGCTGTCACGTCCCAGGCATGGACATTGTCGAAGCTGTCTCATTGATGGTCCGGGCGGGTATTGCCACCTCGCACCGGCATCAATTGCCGCGCCTGCAGCAGGTGAATGAAGTCATGCATCCGCTTCCGACGATATTCGCCGAGATCGACACCTTCGTACTCATAGAATCCCGCGCCGTCGCGCAGGCCGCGTCGGCCCTGTTCCATGTGATCGGAAATCAGCTTCGGCGCGGCGAAGCGAGCTGCATCCACCTTGGCGGACAGAAAGAAACTGGCATGATGCAGGATGTCGCAACCTCCCCAATCGATGAACTCGAGGAGACCGAGCACCGCGAAGCGCAGACCGAAGCCGACACGGACGGCCATGTCGACATCTTCCGCGCTCGCGACGCCTTCCTCGACCAGCCGCGCCGCCTCGTTCATCGCGAGCGCCTGGATACGCGGCACGATATAGCCAGGCGAGGAGGCACACACGATCGGCACCTTGCCGCAAGCGGACAAGAACTGCTTCATCCGATGAATCGTATCGGACGATGTCGCAACCGAAGGGCTGAGTTCGACCAGCGGGATCAGATGCGCGGGATTGAGCCAATGCGCATTGAGGAACCGCTCCGGCCTCGTGACCAGCGCCGCCAGCGTCTGCGCATCGATGGTCGAGGTGGTCGAAGCGACGATGCAATCCGCCGGCGCATGGCGGCTTACCCATTCGTAACAGGGCCGCTTGGCCTCGATCGTCTCCGGCACACACTCGAACACGATCGTCGCGTCAGCCACCGCGTCGGCGGCCCTAGCCGCGTCGGCGAAACGAATCGAGGCCTGTACCACCTCGCCCCCGCCATCCTCGAGTACGCCGACGTCCGAAAGAAAGGCGAGATCCCGTTCAATCTCCGCCCGCATCTCGGCCTCCAGCCCGCGCGAGGCCGCGGCCTCGCGCGGCATGAGATCGACCACCACCACCGGATGTCCCGCGTACGAGAGGGAGAGCGCGATGCCCCGCCCCATGCGGCCGGCCCCGAGAACCGCGACCCGATGCTCAGAAGCCATCGGTCATGACCTTATCCATGCCGGCGCGGTCGAGCCCGGCAAGCCCGAGAGCTTCGAGCGTGCGGCCACCGGCATAGAGATCCTCCCCCGTCACCGCGCTCGCGACCGCGAGCAGCCCCGAGGCGACCGGCGTCGGGCAACCGGCCCAACGGCCGATCGACACGAGCAGCGCGAGACCCAGCGCCGTATCCTCGCGCATGTAGCGATGCGTCTGGAGGTCGATCTTTTCCCGCCAGTCACCGCTGTCGGTCAATTCGCCATGCGCCCGGCGGCCATACATCCACTCGTCGCCACTCTCGTCATAATGATCGGCGAGCGGGAAATGCGGTGCGCCATAGCCCAGCGCCTCACGAACGTCCATCCGCTCCCGGTCGAGCGCGGTGGTGACACGGCGGATTGCCGGCTGGGTGCCCTCATTGTGGATATCCCAGCTCTCGAAATGTTCGAGCGGACCGGCATTGAGCAGGATGAGCGGCGGATGGATGACCGGGCCGGCATTCATCAACGCTCCGGACAGCGCATCCTCGATCGGTTCGATCGAGGGATAGGCCCGCTGGAGAATCGGCAAGGCATGGCCCGCCAGGCGCGACGGATAGATACCCGTCGGCAACCGGGTCGCGTAGCCACTGACAACGATCGAAGCCGGCCCATGCTTGCGGACGAGGTAAGGCAGCGTGCCGGTCTCGGCGATCGCGACATCGGCATGATTGCCCGCCTTCGCCATGGCCTGGGCGAAGACGATACTGCCGAGCGTACCGGGCGGCAGGAAGATGACCTGGCCATCGCGGAGGAGCGGCGCGACCTGTCCGGCCAGTCCCTCTTGCGCGATCGCCGGCAGGGGAATGACAATCAGCTCTGCATTGGCCACGGCCTCGGCAAGGTCGGTCGTCGGGTGAGCGATCGCGACGGTGCGCACGCCGTGGCGATCCTTCACCTTGATCGCGCGACTCTCGGTCACCGGCGCGAAAGCATTGGCGTCCCGGCGCCAGAACCAGACTTCATGCCCCTTTTCGGACAACTCCGCCGCCGCGGCGTAGCAACCATGCCCACCGCCCAATACTGCTGTACGCATCCTTGATGATCTCCTTGGAATCAGGCCCGGAAGGGATGCCGGGCGCCGAATGGGCGCCGTCCCATGTGCAAAACGAAGATTGCGAGAACCGCGGCGATCGAGACGACGATGCCCATCGCCAACCCGATGTCATTGCCCCCGAAGAAGCGATCATTGGTAAAGCCGATCAGCGCCGAACTCAGGGCCAGGCCGATGAAGGAATTGCAAAACAGAAAGATGGCCGATACGCGCGAGCGTATCGATGCCGGTGCGGCGACCTGCATGACGACGGTTGATGGCGCCATCGGGAACGCAGCGAAGAACAGTGCGGCCGCGACAAGCGGGATCGCGATCCCCAAACTGGGTGCGAGGCCGATTGCGAGCGACGGGAGTGCCACGCCGGCCGCGCCGATCATGCCCACCAGAAACGGTGCATCGTGCCGGCCCTTTCCGGCGAAACCGTCGACCAGCCACCCGCTGACGAGATTGCCTCCGCCGCCTGCAATGATCGCGATCGGACCGAGCAGCAATCCGACCTGACGGGGCCCCATGTCGAAGCGACGCATCAGATGCGCGGGGATCCAGCTCAGGAGACCATACAGCGCCATCGCCGCAAGCGAAAAGCCGAGCAGAAGAGGCACGTAGATACCAGGCTGAGAGGTCAGCTCTCGAAATACGCTCGCGATCGTAGGAACAGAGGGATCCAGGGCACGTGCACGCCGCGGATCCTTGACGACTGTTCCAATGACGATGGCAAGAATAATTCCGGGCGCGCCGACGATAAACATCGTGACCTGCCAAGGCGAGAACGACAGGCCGGCAAGAGAATAGCGGGCCGCCGACGATATGGCCGCAATGACGACGCCGCCGACGAGAAAGGCCAGTCCGGTTCCCAGCAGCGTTCCGAGTGAATAGACGGCCAGAGCTCGCCCCATCCTGTCGCGCGGAAAGAGATCCGCAATGAGAGAGTAGGCGGCAGGCGAGAGCGCCGCTTCACCGGCACCGACGAGGATGCGCGACAGGAAGAGGTGGCCGAATGATCTTGCCATGCCGCACGCCATTGTGGCGGCGCTCCACACCGCAATTCCGCAGACGATGATCCGTGGACGGGATGAACGATCGGACAGGCCCGCAATAGGGATTCCCATGGTGGCGTAAAAAATCGAGAATGCGAGGCCGTTCAAAAGGCCGAATTGCGTATCGGAAATGTGGAGATCGGCCCGGATCGGACCGACAAGCAGCGCAAGAATCTGTCGATCGATAAAGGACAAGATATAGGCGAGCATGCACAGAAGGACGATTGACCAGGCCTTCCACAGACCCGCCGATTCGTATTCCAGTTCACGTGATTGTTCAACTATCTGCATCTGGGCTGCCCTTGGGCCGAAGCATATTTCGGACGACGCATCGTTCACGTTGCGCAAGACTACGCTAGGCTAGGCATGATTCCATGCATTTCGCAATGATATTGTAACAAATTTTCAAACTGCCACGCCAGGCAAGCAGATGAAAAATTACCCCGATACAATTGAATTTTATTGAATAATGACCTGATTCGAAGACGAACGATCCCTGCCCTTTGCCGCGCCCGGCAACCGCGTAAGACGATGCATCGCTCATCGCCGCGCGTCCCCGGCCAGCGTCACCGCCGGCGCGAGGAAATAGGACGATAAGATATCAGGCCACGAACGTTTCGTGCAGATGCCGCCAGCGCAGCGCCTGACCGTCCTCTGAAAACAGGAACATGACGCTGGACCAGCGTGCGTTGCGGCTTTCCCCCGTGGTCTGGACTTCCCGATAGAAGGCCAGGACACCCCCTTCGAATGCATGACAGACCCGAACGTCAGAGATCTGCATGACCAGCGTCGGGCGCGAACCGTGCAGCGCGGGAAGAATTTTCTGGAAATCCTCATAACTCACGACGCGACCGGCCGCACCCACCATCATGTAGCCGGGATCGAACCGTTCCAGGATGACCTCGGGATCATTCGTTCCCTCGCCGCAAAACCACGCCTGCAACAGACGATGCAGCTCCACGATCTCCTTGGTCACCACATCAGCGATATCGGTCATGTTCGTCCTTTCCTGCCATGGCAGAACTGATCCTGCTCGAACACATGCTCGGGCAGGGGAAGGAAGTGGTAAAAACCATGAATGGGAAATTTTCTGAACATCCTCACGGCTTCATCAGTACGGAACGCGCAGGAAAGCTGCCGGCCCAGCCAGCCGGCAGCGGCGCGACAAACAGATTTTCCGTTCGGGTGCGCGTGATTTTCCAGACATTGCCCTGGCGCCGGAAAAGATTGTTCAGCCGGCTCGACCGCAGCAGAGATGTCCCGTCACTGAAAATCCATGGCTGGCAGTGCACCCATTGGCCATCCGCCGTATCGCCGTGGACGTGAATCTGCTCGGACGTCAGATAATGGACGTTCAGAAGCAAATTCGGGTCGCGTTTTTCGTTCCAGAAACTTTCAAAATGCGTACGTATGGCCGCCTTGCCGACACAGCGTCCGAACTGGTTGTCATAATAATCGCCCACGCCCTCCCAGATCGCATCTTCGGCATAGAGGTCCATGATCCGATCGATGCGCTGCGCATCGTCCATGATGCCGAATTCGGGGCATGGCGTATCGCACAGGAACATATACCGTGCCTGAATCCGGCGGATCTCCGCCTCGGCTTCCAGTTGCGCCACGCGCGCCGCCAGGGCGTCCAGACGGTGTTCCAACGTCGGAGTTGTCATCTACTCCCCCTGTCGGCAGATAGCCGGAACGGGCCGCGCGGGCAAGATGGCCTCCGCCCATGCGGCGACATTCAGCAAATCCTCGTCGCTTCCGATCCGGCCCAGTAGTTGCACGCCCACCGGCAGGCCGCCGTCCCCTACCGGACCAGGTAACGTTACGGTCGGCAGCCGCAACAGCGTCCACAGCCGGCTGAAAATTGGGCTGCCCGTACCCTGCTCCCGTTTCGGCGCAACCCCTGGCGCGGCGGGCGCAAGCAGCACGTCGTAGCGATCGAACAGAGTGTCGATCCGCTCGCGCAAGGCGGCGGCGCGTGTCAGGGCAGCGCGGTACGTCTCGTATCCGATCGCCCGTCCGGCTTCCAGCAGGCCGACGATCTGCTGGCTCATCAGGGCACGCCTGTCGGTGAATTCCCATGCCAGAGCCTGAGCGGCTTCATAACTCATGATCGTGACATGAAGATCCGCCGCGTCCGAGAACGCCGACAGGTCGACGTCCTCCACATCGGCATGGGTACCGAAACGCCGGCCCGAATCCAGTAGCGCCAGGCGCGTGGAATCCTCTGCCTCGTCCCACCAAGGGGTGCGGCACAGGCCGATACGCGCCGGCACCCGGGCAGACGGCGTCATGCGGACTGGACACGGACCTTTCAGAACGCCATCCGCCAGCACGGCCGTCGCCACGTCGGCCGTCAATGTTCCCAGCGTATCGAACGACGGTGCAAGCCCCTTGACGCCAGCCGCCGCATAGCGCCCGTAGGATGGCTTAAATCCGACGATCCCGCAATAGGATGCCGGCCGGGTCAGCGATGCCGCCGTCTGCGATGCCAGCCCGATATCGATCATGCCGGCGGCAACCGCGGCGGCGGAACCGCTTGAGGAACCGCCCGGCGTCCGGGACAGATCGTACGGATTGACGGTGGCGCCCGCGCGAAAAAATGCAAATTCCGTGGTCACCGTCTTGCCGACGCACAATGCGCCGGCCTGCCGGAGAAGCGTGACGCAGGCCGCGTCGTTTCGCGTATGGTTCCCGTCATAGATGGGCGACCCGTGCCCGGTGGGATAATACGCCGTATCGATGATGTCCTTGACGCCCACGGACAGGCCGGACAGCGGCCCCTGCGCGGCCGTCGCGGCCTCCTGCCTTGCCCGGGCGGGATCGTAGCTGGCGAAGGCCCGAATGGTGGACTCGTACCGATCAACACGGCCGATAAGGCGCGTGGCGATTTCCTGCTCTGTCTCGTCGTGCATGCGTCGTTTCTCCTTCCCGCTGGCTTCGTCAGGGCGTCAGGTCAAACGTCCCCCGGTAATACAGAAGCGGCTCGACCTCGGACCGGACATTCATGGCGATATGCAGCGGCCTCGCCATAAAGACCTCGTGCGTTCCGCCCCGCAGGGTCTCCACGACCTCAAGGCCGATCTGCACCAGGGCACCCCGGACGAAGGACGTGCCGTCGGCATGGCGGATACCGTGGTCATGCACTATCTTGGCATGGGCCGGCATGGCAAAATGCCGGGCGATATCCGCCTGGTCCCGTCGCAGTATGCTCAGACCGAAGCTCCCGTTTTTTTCGATGGCGCGACAGGTCGCACTTTTGCGATTCAGGCAGACCAGCAGCGTCAAAGGATCGAGCGAGACTGAACTGAGCGCGCTGATTGTCGCCCCGTGTTCTCCCTCGTCTCCCGCCGCCATGACCACGGCCACACCTGTCGCGAAATGCGACATGGCCTTGCGGAATTCGTCCGCCGTCACGCCGGTCATGTTTTATCCCCCGGCCATAGCGGGCCGCATTCCCTGCGCATCTTGCGAACCGCCGCGTCGAACATCTTGTCCGCCGCTGATGATCTGGCGATCAGCCGTGCCGCGTCGCGCGCGCATGCCTGCTTGACGGTATCGGCAATGATGACGTCCGCCCCCGGAATCATGCCGGCGTGACACTGGATTTCCGCGGCGCGCTGGACAGTCCATAGCAGGAAGAAGGCCCGTGCGACGTCGCTTTCCCCGACCGCGATTCCATGGTTGCGCAGCACCAGCACATGCTTGTCGCCCAGGCTGGCCAGCATCCTGGGGCGTTCCTCGTCATACAGGGTGATGCCCTCGAAATCATGGTAGCCGACACGGCCGAAAAGTTGCGCGCCGTAAAAATTGTCGTGGCTGAAGCCGTCCTGCTTCATCGCGACGGCGCAGACCGCGTTCGTGTGGGTATGTATGATGCAGTGAATGTCGTCCCGCGCCGCATGGATCGCCCCATGCAGAGCGAAACCCGCCGGATTGGGCTTGCTGGAGGCTTCCCCGACCAGCTGGCCGTCCGCGTTGACGACCAAAAGGTTTTCTGGTGTGACCTCGTCGTAATTCAGCCCGAACGCGTTCACCAGGTAGCGCTTCGGCTCACCCGGCAGGCGGACGGAGATATGATTGAAGATCATCTCCGTCCAGCCATGATAACTGATCAGATGGTAGCATTCGGCCAGTCGTGTCCGGAGCTGCCATTCTTCCTCTTGAACACCCATGGTCATCAGCGATTTCCCTGCCTGTCCGGCCGCGCGGCCTTGAAATCCGCCAGCCTGAGAATTGTCGCGGTTACGGGCATGGCCACGCCGCAGACAGCCCCCACCCGCATGACCGCATATCCGATCGCATCCAGTTCAAGCGCGCGGCCCGCCTGGTAATCCTGAAGCATCGACGTCCGATGACCGTCTGCCACGGCGATGGAGCCGAGTTGTTCGTCCACGCTGCGAAGAGGACCGAAACCACATGCCCGGCCGATGGTGACGGCCTCTTCCAGCATGTCGCGGACGACCTGACGCGTCGGCGGTGCCGCGACGAGCCCGCCCAATGTCTCCTCACACACAACCGAAAGCGGATTCGTGGCAAGATTGACCGCCAGCTTGGCCCACACATCGCACCGTATGTCGGGGCTGCGGGTGATCACGACGCCCGCCGCGTCCAGAACCTGCACAAGCGCAGCCACCTCCGGGTCGTCGGCGTTCCCCCCCTGGACGCGCCCCAGCACCAGTGTCGGCGCCTTCGCCGATCGCACCACCGCCGGCGCATCCAGCGATGCGAACGCATAGGCCACGCACCCGACCACGCGGGCGGGAGGAAACGCGCGCGCAAGCTCCCCCCCCGGATCCACGCAGGCGCGGGCCGCGCCGCAGGGGCTTCCTGTCGGCAGCGTCATCCACCACGGCAGGCCGTTGACGACCGGCACGACCAGCGTCTGCGGTCCGACGGCGTGCGACACGCACGCAGCCAGCGCGGGAAGCTGCTGGGACTTGGCCGCCAGGATGACGACGTCCTGCACCGTGTCGGGCGCGCGCGTATTCGCGGCGCATCGCACGATGCGCGCCGACTGCCCGTCATGCACGGTCAGCCCCTTCTCCCGAAGGGTCCGGAGCGTTTCGCCACGCGCGACGAGCGACAGGTCCACGTCCGTGCGGGCGAGCATGCCGGCGAGCATCCCCCCCATCGCCCCGACCCCGGCCACGCAGATCTTCAGCCCCGGCATCAGAGATCGACCACCAGAAGCGGCGAGCGCGCGCGCGAGCAGCACAGCGCGATCTGCTCAGACCGCTCCTCCTCGGTCAGATACTCGTCCCTGTGATCCGGCATCCCTTCCAGCAGGTCCACCACGCATGTCCCGCAGATACCCTGTTCGCAGCTGACGGCGACTTTCACCCCCACCCGCGCGAGGGCCGCCGCGATGGTCTCGTTCTCTCCGACCGACACCCGCACGGAGGATTTGGCGGCCAGAACCTCGAAACCCGTTCCGCCCGCGACGGGCAGCGCGGAAAACGCCTCGCGATGCACGTTGTCGTCCGGCAGGCCGATCGCCTTCGCCGCGGCGTCCACCGCATCCATCAGACTGTTGGGGCCGCAGCTATACACATGCAGGCCGGCGACGGCCGCGCCATCTGCCACGGCCGCCGACAGCACGGCAGCAGGTTCGAAACGCGGCGACGCGGCATCGCTGCGGTCATGGATCCGTACCGCCCCCGCGAACGGGGTCCGGAACAGAAGATCCGCGAAGACCGGATCGCGGGCGATATAATGCAAGGTAAAGGGCGCTCCCGCCGCGTGCAGTTCGTATGCCATGGCGATCAGGGGGGTCACGCCGATTCCTCCCCCGACCAACACGGAACGGGATGCCCCCACCGCCAGAGGAAAGAGGTTTCGCGGCTGTCGCGCCTGCAAGATCGCACCGGGCGACACGATCTCATGTACGCGGCGCGACCCGCCGCGAGACGCCGGTTCCAGAAGCACCGCCAGCCTATACCGTTCCCGGTCCGCCGGATCACCGCAAAGCGAATACTGGCGTATCAGCCCGTCCCCGAGATGCAGGTCGACATGCGCGCCCGCCCGGCACGCGGGCAGCTGGCCGGAGACGGCGCGCAGGTCGAAACACAAGACACGTCCCATCCGCTCGACCGCCGCGACGGTCACGTCGATCACACCGGTATCACTCATCGCAGGTAAAGCCCGCTATTGATGTCGATGGTCGCCCCCGTGATCCCGCCGGCATCCGGCCGGGCCAGTTCCACGACCATCCGGGCGACGGTCCGCGGGTCGCCCGGCTTGCCGGTCGGCAGGCCGGCGAAGACGCGGGCGGCGTTTTCCACCCCGATCGTCTCGCCCACCGATGGCAGATCCAGCGGCCCCGGCGCGATCGCGTTCACGGTAATTCCGAACGGCGCGAGGTCGCGGGCGAAAACCTTGGTCAGCGTGTGAACCGCCCCCTTCGACGCGGCATAATGCGCGCCGGTGGCCGTCCCGCCGTTCTGGCCGGCAAGCGAACCGATATTCACGATCCGGCCTTCCTGCTCCCGCGCCCGAAGACGACGCGCGAAGCGCTGGCTGCACAGAAACGTCCCGCGCAGATTGACGGCCATCACCGCGTCGAACGTCGCGATGTCGATCTCCAGGACCTTCTGCGCCTTCATGATCGCGGCATTGTTGACCAGCAGCCACGGTAGCCCGAAACGCCGTTCCACCTCATCCAGTGCCGAATCAACGCCACTTTCGGACGAGACATCGAGTTCCAGCGCCGCCGCGCCATCACCCAGCCGGCGCGCCGTCTCCGCCGCCGCGGCCGGGTCGATGTCCCCAAGCACGACCTGGTACCCCCCGGCCGCGAGTTGCCCGGCGATGCAGGCGCCAAGCCCCCGGGCACCGCCCGTTATGAGCGCGACAGGCGTCACAGGATATAACTCACGGCCGTCAGCGCCTCGGTCGCGGTCAGAAGGCGGATGACCTTCAGGTCGATCTTCAGTCCCCCGTCCGTGTTCTTCAGGCGATACGTGACATTGGCGGCATAGTCGCGCTGACGCCCCTGGCGAAGTTCCATCAGGTGCTGCGCGCAGCGCAGTGTGCAGGTCGCGTCCGTGGTCTCCAGCATCCGGTAGCGCGACAGCAGACGAACGGTCCGGGCAGGCGGCGCCGCCGAGATCGACCGTCCCCCCAGCAGGCGTTCGACGCGCTTTTCCCGCATCGCCGCATCATCATAGGCGTAATTCAGGACGCTCTCGAAATCCTCGACGTCCGGATCGATCGGCACGACATATCGGCCGTCGGGCGTATAAAGCGTCAGCCAGTCGCGGAACGCGCCATGATCCAGCAGATCGGCCTCCAGCGCGATCAACGCGACCGCATCCTGCAGCGTGATGCTCATGCGCCCTCTCCCTCGGCGGGAAACGCCTTGTCCGTCATCGCGACAAGCCATTGGCGGTAAGCGGCGCGCATGCCGGTTTCGGCGCTGACATCGCTGTACAGGTTCCCGTCCGGTCGCTGCGCCTCGTGCCCCAAGCCGCGATTCAGCAGAATGTCTATGTTCTTTCCTGCCAGCGAACCGCGCTGTACCCGATCCCACGCCTCGGCGTCATCGGGTGTGCCGAAACCCATCGGCCCCTGAAAATGCTCGTGCAGACGCAGGCGCGCCTGGTTGGCGACGTCCGGACCGCCATCCATGCCGATGGCGATATGCCGGATTTCGGTCGATGTCGCGCTCAAAGGGCGCAGCACGCGAAAGAAAGCCATGGAACAGGCCAGGTTCGGGAAAAGGTTCAGGTTGAATCCCGAACCGCCCACGGCGCGGATGATCTGGCGCACTTTTTCCGGCGGGTAGTCCTTCGACAGCCCGGCCGCCAGTTCGGCGAAACGTTCGGGGATCGGCGCGTCGAGATTCTCGTCCAGATCCACCAGTTCCGGGATCATGACCATAACGGAATGACCGTTGCCCAGATCCTCGACGAATCCCTTTCCGCCGACGAAGTTCAGCGTATCCTGTGTTTCCTGGTCGACGGAATCCAGGAACGACTTGTGCACGATCGGAAAATGATAGGCGTCGGTCGTGTTTTCGAGCTGGATCTTCCAGTTGCCCGGAAAAGTGAATTTATGCTCGCCCATGGTCTTCACCGGCCAGCCCGCACCCTGTTTCATGAACAGGTCGATCCAGGGCTTTGTCCGACCCAGCCATGAATCGAGCGACGGGATCGTTTCGTCGAACGTGGCGAAAACCAGGCCGTTATATTCCTCGACGCGCAGATTCACCAATGGAAGAGATGATTTGTCGAGGTGCCCGCTATAGCCTTCCTGATGCGGGACGCCCCGCAGCGTCCCGTCCAGCCCGTAGGCCCAGCCATGATAAGGACAGACAAAGCTGGCCGTCTTCCCGCGCCTGAGTTCGCAGACCGTCGCCGCGCGATGGCGGCACCGGTTCAGCATCACGTGCACGACACCTTGCCGATCACGACAGACGATGACCGGATGCGGCCCGACGAACGTCGTGATGAAATCGCCCGGTTCCGGAATTTCGCTGCGATGCGCGACCCAGATCCAGTTATGCATGAAGATGCGATCCATCTCCATGTCGTACAGATCGGGGTCGCTATAGATCGATCCGTCGGCCCGATCGGGCGCGAGGAGTGTCCGGGGGTCGGGTAAATCCTGCATATGCCTCTTCCCTCGTAAAAATCTTCAGAAAATTGCCGCTTTACGGATAGCCGGGACGGCCGCCGCGGCCGAGCATGACACGGCCCGCCGCCTCGTAATTGCCCCGCGCCATGAACGCGTGCTGCGCCACGACGGCACAATCTTGCATGCAGCGCCCCAGAATGTGCTCCGACTGCACCGCCGCGATACCGCCCAGACCGAAACATTTCCGCGTCACTGCCGCCGCCACCTGCGCCCCGTGTGTCGCGGCAAGACGAATCCGATTTGCCAGAGCCTCCGGCACCTCCGCGCCGCCCTCCACCAGGAACCAGACTTCCTCCGTCACGGCATAGAAGAATGCGCGGGCCGACGACAGCATCGCCTCGGCCTCGGCCAGTTCGGCCTGGACATGGGACCTGTCGGCCATGGTGGGCGCTCCGGTGATGGACTGACGCACGGCCGCCATTTCCGTCACCTCGTCGATCGCGCGCCGCGCGCATCCCAATCCGACGGCCGTCAGAACCTGCGCTGCGAAACCGAGAGACGGATAGCGGTAGATTGCCAGGTCCATACTGGGCGCGCCCCCGCGAATGAATGTCCAGCTCTCCGGCACATGGACGTCCCGTGCCACGACGTCGTGGCTCCCCGTGCCCGCGAGGCCGATCGTATCCCAGACTTCCTCGATCCGGATCGCGGACGCCGGCATCACAGCGGTACGCGGCAGCGCCCCCTTCTCGCCCGGAATGCCGATCCCCACCCCGATGAGCGATGCGCCGGTGCAACCGCTGGCATATGGCCAGCGGCCGTTCACGATAAACCCGTCATCCGCGCGTTCCGCCTTCTGCGGCGGGAAAATCGCGCCGGCGAAGACGACATCCGGCCCGTGCCGGTAGATCGTCTCCAGCGTGGCGATGGGCAGCGCCGCGAGATACGTCGCGGAGATACCAAAACTGGCGACCCAGCCCGCCGAGGCGTCGGCGTTGCCGATCACTTCGATCAGTTCGAGAAATACCGCAGGCGAAAGCTCCATCCCGCCGAAACGCCGCGCCACCAGGGCGCGATAGACCCCGACCTGCCGAAATTTCTCGACAATTTCCTCCGGTATCTTCCGCGCGCGCCGGAACTCGAGGGCTCGTGCCCGGATCTCCGCCAGAAGAGGCGCCAGAGCGTCATCCATGTCCGCCACGCCAGAGCAAATGCCAACATGATTCAGCATCGGGAGGCCACCCTCGGCGCGATCGCAACGGCCAGTTCCCCATCCGACTCATACCTGTTCATCAGAAACCTTTCATCCGGCCGAAGCATCGACGATAGATTATCGTCATTTAGTGGATATTTCCACTAAATTCTGAAAAATCTGCCGGACGAGGATACCCCAGGTCCGGCAGAGCTCATGGTCAGAACGAAACACCGCCCTGGATGAACCACTGGCGACCCCGATCGAACGATTTCTGATAATTGCCAAAGCTGCCGGAATAGCTTCCCCACGCCATGAACTTTTCGTTCGTGGCATTGTCCAGCCCGGCGCTGAAATTATACCGGCCGCTCTCGCTGGCCCATCGCGCCCCGAGGTTGACCAGAATATATTTCGGCTGGATCAGTTCATTATACATGATCGCGTTTACGTTCGCATTATACCGCGACCGATAGACCGCATCGACGCGCGGCGTCAGGACACCGTACCTCCCCATGTCGATCCGCTTGGACAGTCCCAGGTTGGCCGTCCATTTCGAAACGAGCACGAACATCGAATCCAGGGTCAGCCCCTGCACGCTGTTCGTCAGCGACGTATAGTGGGCATCGGTCAGGCCGACGGAACCGCTGGCCGTCCAGCCGTCACCCAACGCGTATTGCGATTCGAGTTCGAAGCCCGATATATGCGCCTTGCCCGCATTGGTATAGTACGGGCCGATATGCGTCGCATCCGCGACCAGAAGCTGCACATTGTCATAGAATGTAAAGAACCCGGCCGCGCTGACCCGCAGACGATGGTCCAGTCCATAGAATTTCAGGCCGCCTTCGAACGAATTGACCGATTCCGGCCGGAAGGACGGCGGAGACGGCGCGATGTTCGTCAGCCGCTGCGTGAATCCGCCGCCCTTGAAGCCTTGCGAGAACGTCGTATAGGCCATCAACTCCGGCGTCACCTGATAGGACAGGTTGACCATCGGCGTCCAACGGGCATTGTTGTTGTGATACCAGCGCTCGGGCACGATCCGCGTTCCTGGCGGAATGGACAGGATCGGAGCGCCGATCGAACTGATATAATACTGGTTCGGCAGGAAGCTCTTATTGTCTTCCGTATAGCGGACACCGACCGTGACATTGAACTTCCGGGTAACCGCATAGGTCGACTGGGCATAGGCCGCATAGTTCCGATCACGGAAATCTCCGCCGCTCAGCAGGCTGAGAACGTAGAAATTCACCGGATTGATGTCATATCCGGACTGGTCGAAATAATAGACGCCGGTAGAATAATGCAGACGATTGTTTAATGCGCGACCGTTCGCCTGAAACTCTTCGGAGAATTGCTTCTCCATATAGAAATCCTTGACGAAATTGATATTGACGGGGGATGCGTCACGATCCTGGGTAAACTGCCCCTCGCTCTTGCGATAAGCCGTAATCGATTTCAGATCGAGCCATGGCGTCAGTTCGTAGTCGATCGTCCCGGATGTCGACCAGTTAACCAGGTTCGAGTAGTCAGGTCCCGTACCATAATTGGTATTCTTGCTGAAATAACGGGAATTATAGCACGCTGCCGCCGTACAATTCGTCAGGGTTCCACCCGCAAGAGCGTTGTTCAGCGCGATCATGCTGCCGGTCGCCGTCGGATTCACGCCCGTCGTCACGAATGGCGCGCCGTTGCTGCGATCGCGGGTCCAGTCGCCACGCAGAACCACATTCAGCTTGTCGATCGGATGCCATCGGAGCGCCCCCTTGAACACCCGGGTGTCCTGACTGCCCAGTTTGCGTTCATCCTTCTGGTACGGCGCGTTGACGTACCCGTCCTGCATGAAACTTCCTACCGAGAAGTTGGCGAACAGCGTACTGGACAGCGGCACGTTGACGAACGCCCGCGTATCGATGCGGTTTGCCGTGCCGTACTTGACGTCCGCCCGTGCCGACAGATGGTCGTTCGGTTGCAGGGACGTCACGGCCACCGCGCCGCCAATCGTATTCCGCCCGAACAACGTTCCCTGCGGTCCCCTCAGCACGGAAACGCTGGAAATATCGACCATGTTAAGAACCGAACCAACCGGGCTGCCGACATATACGCCGTCGACATACATCCCGACGCCCGGATCGACACCGAACGAAAAGTCGGTCTGGCCGATGCCACGAATGAAAATGGCCGCCGCGTTCGCGACACCGGAACTCGCAGCCACATTCCCGAACGAGATATTGGGTGCGAGGTTCTGGATTTTTGCGATCGAGGTGATGCCACGTTCCGCGAACTGGGTACCCGTGACCGTGGTCATGGAAATCGGCGTCCGTTCGATCCGTTCGGTGCGACGACGCGCCGTGACCGTCACTTCCTCAAGGCGTGTCCCGTTGGCGGACGCCCGCCGCGGGTGCGCGGGCGCTACAGGCTTCTTCTGGGTGGCAGGCGAGGGTGCCACCTCCGCTCCGGTCTGCGCCCGGGCAGTGTCCAGCATGAGCGACATCGCCAGAACCGAACAGCCGGAAGATAGAAAAATGGATCGGACAATTCCTGCAAGACGAAATGCCTCCCGCCTTGAAAGCCCTTCCGATGGTCCTGCGAACATATTGCGCACTCCTCGTCATCCGGCGCACGTTCAAGCCGGAATGGAACCATATCGTAATGTTTATCCCGACAGACCGCCCCGCATGAAGTCCGGATGCCGTCATAATCCGTATCCCCCTGGCCCCGCCCGGAGCCGTAGGTCGATTTATCATGTGAAATTTCCACTTAATTGTCTATTCGAATCATTCTGTATTCGATTTATTTTTTATCTTCGCCAAGAGCGGCATCATGTCGGGCGCGGCTGATCAGGAACTGCCGGATGTCTTCGATCTCCTGGGGCTTCAGAACGCTGGAGAAGCCAACCATGCCGAAATTCTTCAATGCCCCCATCCCTGCAATGCTATAGAAGCCATCGGGACTGCCGAGCGCCCCCGACCAGCGCAGGTCCGGCAGCACACCGCCGGCAATCGCGTTGTCGCCATGACACGCCATGCAGAAATGTTGATAGGATACATAGCCGCGTCTTGCGCGCTCGGGCTCGAACGATCCCACCCCGTCCGCCAGGGTCTGAACAGGCCGGCTGTCTGCCGGCAGGCGATCTTTCCCGTCCAACGCAAAAACGAGCAAGCGAGAATGATTCACGCTGTCGTTGCGCATCCTTGCCAAGGCCCCGCCCATCAGCGGAAAGATGCCGCCCCAGCCCACTTCGACCGCTACATACTGACGGCCATGGACAGCATATGCGACCGGTGGCGCGACAATCCCGCTATGGGCGTCGAAATGATACAGGCGCGCGCCGGTGCGGGCGTCGTATGCTTCGAATCCGCCCGTGGCGAGCCCCTGAAAGACAAGGCCCCCGGCTGTAGCCAGGACGCCGCCGTTCCATGGCGTATCGTGCTGCACGCGGAACGCGGCCTTGCCTGCAACCGGATCCCAGGCCAGCAGCCACCCCTGCACGGTCTTCCCGACAGCGGCCAGCACCTTCGGGTCGGCCGGCAGCCCCGTCATGTCTATGCCGAGATTCACGCCCATATCGTGCAGGCGCATATGGTCATCCGCCTTGAACGGCTCGGGCAATTGCTGTGCCGGGATGTAGACGTATCCGGTCTGCGGGCTGTAGGCCATCGGCGCCCAGTTATGTCCGCCGAGCGAACCGGGAATGCCGAACCACGTCCTGCCGGTCAGCGACCACAAGGCGTCGGGCACGATGTCCGGACGCCCCGTCTTTGGATCGATACCCTTCGCCCAGTTCAGAAACGTATAAGGTATCGCCGATATAAAGGCACCGGTCCGCGCGTCCAGCGTATAGAAAAAACCATTCTTCGGCGCCTGGACAAGGACATGGCGCATCCGCCCCTGGACAGGCAGGTCCAGCACCATCATGGGCTGGGACGCGGTGAAGTCCCACTGGTCTTTCGGCGTTTCCTGGAAATGCCAGACATACTTGCCCGTTTCCGGCCTGATGGCGACGATGCTGGCCAGGAACAGGTTATCCCCTTCGCCGTTCGAACGGAATTTGTAGTTCCAGGGGGCGCCGTTTCCCACCCCCAGATAGACCAGACCGGTCACGGGATCATAGACGATCGAATCCCAGACGGTACCGCCGCCACCGGAATGGGTCCATCCACCCGTCGGACTCCAGGTCTTGTAGGCGACCGACGACAGAACGTTGTCGGACGCCGCATGGTCAGGCTGGTTTCCGGGTGCCGGCACCGTAAAGAAACGCCATTTCAACCGACCGGTCCGGGCGTCGAATCCGGACACGAACCCGCGGGCCCCGAACTCCGCCCCTCCATTGCCGATTATCACAACGTCCTTGGCGATCCGCGGCGCCGCATCGATCGTGTAGGAACGGATATCGCCCAAGGCGGCATCATGCGGAATCGTATTCACGCTCCAGTCCAGGCGACCGGTCTTCGCGTCCAGGGCGATCAACCTGCCGTCGAACGTCCCGACATACACGCGCCCGTCCCAGTACGCGGCGCCGCGATTGACCGTATCGCAGCACCCCCTGACCGCGACGCCCCCCGGAACCGCCGGGTCGTGACGCCACAGGACACGCCCGGTCGCGGCATCCAGCGCCTCGACCTTGCTCCAGCTGGTCGTCACGTACATGACGCCATCGACGATCAGCGGCGTGCCTTCCTGCCCGCGGGACGTGTCGAAATCCTGGCGCCAGGCCAGCCCCAGTCTCCCGATCGTCCGCGTATTGATCTGGTCCAGCGGGCTGAATCGCTGCTCGAAGGTCGTACGGCCGTGCTGAGGCCAGTCCGATGGATTATCGTCGGCCGACGCGCCGGAGAACACGGCCGTCACCGGCATGGAAAGGCACGCCACGACGAGACCGTAGCGCGAGAAGCGATTCCGCATGATGTCGTCTCAATACCGGACGCAGATGGATTTCGTTTCGGTGAAGGCGTCGAGCCATCCCGTTCCGAAATCCCGGCCGACCCCGGACTCTTTCATACCGCCGAACGGCATATTCGGATCAATCATGACGTGACTGTTCACCCACACTGTCCCGGCCTGCAACAGGGGCGGCAGTTCCATCGCCGCCTGAAGGCTGCCGGTCCAGACGCTCGCGGCCAGACCGAAGGGCGTGTCGTTGGCCCGCACAAGTGCCTCTTCGGCGTTGGCCACGCGTGTGACCGTCATGACCGGTCCGAATACCTCTTCTCGTACAAGCGGGAGCGTATCGTCGGGATTCACGACAAGGGCGGGCGGAACGTAGAATCCGCGTCCCTCCGGTGCGGGAGGTCCCGACAGGATCTCCGCTCCTGCCTTTTCCGCCCGCTCCAGGTAAGACTGAATCCTTTTCTGATGAGCCTGCGACACGACGGGGTTGATCTGCGCCGTCTCGTCCATGCCGGGCCCGATAGACATACCGGTCACCGCCTGCTGCAATCCCGCCACCACCCGATCGAAAATCGACGCCTCGGCATACACTCGGGAACATGCCGCGCAGACCTGCCCCTGATTGAGAAAGCCAGCCAAGGTCAATCCGCCGACCACACGATCGACATCCGCATCCGCCAGGACGATCGCCGGGTTCTTTCCACCCAGTTCCAGGGACACGCGGGCCAGACGCGACGCACAATTCCGGGCAATGCGCTTGCCGACCGGCGTCGAACCCGTGAAACTGACCTTGGCGATATCCGGATGCTGCACGAGCGCCTCACCGGCGACGCCGCCGCTGCCGGTCACGACGTTGAATGCACCATCCGGGACTCCCGCCTCGGTCGCCAGTTCGGCAAGGCGCAGCATCGTCAGCGGGGTCGTTTCAGACGGTTTGGCAACGACGGAACACCCGGCCGCCAGGGCCGGCAATACTTTCCAGACGCCGATCAGAAGCGGAAAATTCCACGGCACGATACCGGCGACGACACCGACCGGTTCCTTTCGGGTATAGGCCGCGTAACGCGCCCCCGGCGGCAACGGGATCGATACGTCGAAGCTTTGCCCGGTTATTTTCGTTGCTAGACCCGCGACATAGCGGATCCACGCCTGTGACGATCCGGCCTCCAGAATACGTGACAGGGTAATGGATTTTCCCTGTTCCAACGTCTCGAGCTGGGCCAGGATTTCCGCATCACGTTCGACCAGGTCGGCCAAGCGCAGCAGGATTCGTTCACGGGCGACCGGCGGCATGCCGCGCCATGGTCCTGAAAGGAAACTCGCCTTCGCCGCCTGTACCGCGCGCTGGACGTCCTGCTCGGTGGCGTCCGCCACCGACGATATCTTCTCCCCGCTCGCAGGGTCGAAAACCGGCAGCCGCGCCTCGCCGGACGAGGCCACCCATCCTCCATCGATGTAGAGACCATGGCGGCGTTCAAGAAATGCCCGCACGTCGGGCAGGACGGATGTCATGCTCATCTAATGCCCCTATTCTTCATCGAACGATGTCGTCTGGCGTGCTTCAAGAAGAAGCGACTTCCGCCCGCCGCGCAGCGCACCGAGATCGGCGGCCCCCAGCAAGGTCATGGTCGAAAGAAGTCCGTCCCGGAAATATTTCAGCACGTCGGTAACGCCCTTCTCTCCATTCGCGGCCAGCGCGTAAGCCCACGGGCGGCCGATCATCACGCCGGCGGCACCAAGCATGAGGGCCTTCGCGACGTCTCCACCGTACCGGAACCCGCCATCCACCAGGATCTGAAGCCGGGCATTCGCCGCACGTATGCCGGCCTCCAGCACATCGACCGCCGAAGCGCTGCCATCGAGCTGCCGCCCGCCATGATTGGACAGCACGACGCCGTCCAGGCCCAGATCGGCACATGTCGCGACATCGGCCGGCTGCATGACGCCCTTGACGACAAGACGACCTTTCCAAATCGTACGCAGCCATGCCATGTCGTCCCACCCGATCGCCGGATCGAGCGACCGGGAAATAGCCGCCGCCTGCGAAAAAAGGGTCGTCCCCATATCGTAGGGAACAAGGTTGCCGATCACGCAATGTCCGCGCCGCACCATGCGCCAGGTCCATCCGGGGCGCGGAAGCATCTGCCCGATCTGCCGAAGGGACAGACGGGAAATCTGGCGGAATCCATTCCGGACATCCCGCTCCCGCAACGGTGTGACCGGGGTATCGACGGTCACGACCAGCGTCCTGACACCTGCTGCCCAGGCGCGCCGCACCATGTCCTCGGTGACCGCACGATCGCGAAAAATATAGAGCTGGAACATCAGAAATGCAGGATCGACAGCACGCGCGATCTCCTCGATCGAACAGATCGAGAAGTGAGAAACGCACATCTGCACACCACGGGCGGTCGCCGCGCGCGCGGCGGCGATCTCTCCCTGTGCGTCCAACATGCCGGCCATTCCCACCGGGGCGAGCCCGATCGGAAACGGTTGCCTGACACCCAGGATCGACGCGCCGGCATCGGGCCGCGCCACGCCACGCAGGACGAAAGGAAGCAGATGCCGCTCGGCAAGCGCGTCCCTGTTACGTCTTAGGGTCGCTTCTGAGTACGCACCGCCATCGACATAATCAAACAGCCAGCGTGGCAATGTGCCACGCGCAGCCTGACGGAGCTGGTCCACGGAAACGATCATGCCTACTCCACACCCACATCGCCGCCGCCAGGGGCAGCGATACCGATGCTAATATGGAATAGTTGATTATTCCACTTATTTGGCAAATTTTTTTGCCGCATGCATGGCTGCGGCCGGTGCCAGGACAGGAGACAGACGGCGGGGCGCGGATTCGCAACCGCACCCTCCGCTCCGATCCTCAATAAATATTGTCGTAAATTTTCCGTGTCAGGGTCATGAAGGTCTGTATATCCGCATCCTCGATGTCATGAAACGCGCGCTCAAAGATCAGCCCCGCCTTGCTTCGCACCTGATCCAGCGCGTTACGCCCCTTCTCGGTCAGGCGCACTTCGGTAACGCGACCGTCGGTCGATGAGACCGCAGTACTGACCAGCCTTTCGCCTTCCATCCGATAGACCAGCTTGGTCATGGTCGAGACGCGGATCACCGCCAGATCGGCAATCGTACTGATCGTCGCGCACTCATGCTCATGGAGGATATTGATGACGCGCCAGCGCGGCACATCCATCCCGATCGGCTTCAGGTGCGCATCCATGCGTAGATGATAAAGCCCGACCAGGCGGGACAGGTGAAAGAAGGGAGATGTCTCGGGGGAGAAGGCGGGATCCGTCGGATTCGCCTGCCGCCAAATTTTGCCGCGCTTCAAGTGCTATCCCCAGCCGCCTCTGTTACGGTCCGCAGACCTAGCCCATCCCTTCAGGAGAAGGAAGCGGGTTTGTCACGCCCTGTTCCACGCCCGCAAAGTGCGATCGCCGAGAACGTCGCCAGCAGCAGAAGATAGAGAATGACGCCATTCACGCTCCCGCTCGCATGATAGAGAAGCGTCGCCATAAGGGGTGAAAGGCCGCCCGCCAGCACCGCCCCGATTTCATGAGAAACGGCCACCCCGGTATAGCGCTCTCCATCGGCGAACAGGCGCGCCAGCAAGATCGGCTCGACGGCGATCATCGGCGCGTGACCTAGCGCCATGACCAGAACGAAGGCAAGCATGACATACCCCGTTTGGCCCGACGCGACCAGGAGAAAAAATAGCGGCGCCAGACAGGAGAGCCCGATGATACCCCCCAAATAGACGCGCTGCGCGCCGTATCGGACCGCAAGCCAGCCGAAAAGCGGCATCGCCAGGCCGTCTGCGGCAAGGCCCAGTGTCATGGCCAGCAGCAGAACAGTGTCCGGTATATGCTGCTCCCGTCCGTACGACAGGCCGAAAACGGTCATCAGATAGACGCCGCCATTTTCCGCCAGACGAATGCCGATCCCGCGCAGAACGGCCACCGGCTCGCGACGTACGAGGGTCACCAACGGAAAGCGTGAGAGGCCGTGCGGCTCCACCCTTCTCGCCCCTCCGTCCATCGAGGTTCGGAGCAAGATCCCAAGCCCGACGAACGGTAAAGGCGCCACGAAGGCCGCTCGCCACCCCCAGCGCAGGAATGCTTCATGGGGCAGGCAACTGGCCAGCCAAAGCGCGACCGTTCCCAGGACCATGCCAGCCGCAACGCCGGCCTGACTCAGGGACAACAGTACGGTCTTGTTCCGCGCGCCCGCGGCTGCACCTTCGATCACCAGAATACTACCGGCCCACTCACCCCCGGCAGCGACACCCTGCACAAGACGGAGCAGAAGAAGGATCGACGGCGCATAAAGGCCAATCGTATCGAAACCGGGCAACGCTCCAATCGCGGCCGTCCCCGCGCCGATCAGGAGCAACGTCCAACGCAGTGAAACCAGATGCCCGTAGCGGTCTCCAAGATAGCCGAATAGAATGCCACCGACGGGACGCACCACGAAGCCTGCGGCAAAAAACGCCGCCGCCTCGACCTGATGCATGAAAGCCGTCTGCGCTCCCGAAAAGAATAATTGACTAAAAATTAACGGGGCTGCGGCCAAGTACAAAGAAAAATCATACCATTCCACAATATTTCCGGCCATTGCACTGCATAAAGCACGCTTGGCAGGTTTCATGCGGACACCTTCCGATATCATTACAAGATTAGATCATACATCATGTGAACTTTCAACTAATTTTACCCCTTCCCACAACGTGGGTAACAGAGAAGGGATATGTCGTGAATTCAATGGCTTTGCTCGGCCGTAGTGAACCTGTGTGCGGATAGCGGACGGCGGGTGCAATTGATGATTCGCTGGCATTCGATTCGGGACGTCGGAGACTGTGATGGCGCATCGATCAATCGGTCAGGATTGTCTTGGGTTCTCCCGCGCGGATCGGCCTACGTCATCGCTGGACGAGATCGCAGCCCTGATCGATTGGAAGCCAATCGGCGATATGCTGGCACCGCTGTATCCTTCGACGCAGGGCGAACCTACGTGGCCGCCCCTTTCGATGTTTCGGGCGATGCTCCTGGCGGTCTAGCTGTTTAGTCCCGGGATTTGGTGGTGCGGATTTTGTATGAACGGTGATGGTTCTTTTTCCCACTGCTGGCAAATGAATTCATATGGGGTGAGCCCGCGCAGTGTCTTGAGCCTGCGGGCGAAATTGTAGGCCGCGACGAAATCGGTGAGGTGCTGGCGCAGTTGGTCATGCGTTTCGTAATAGAAGCGCTTGACCGTCGCCTCCTTGATCGTCCGGTTCATGCGTTCGACCTGGCCATTCGTCCACGGATGTCGGGGTTTTGTCAGGCGATGCTCGATATCGAGGTCGGCACAGGCCGCTTCGAAAGAATGGCAACGGAACAGGACGCCATCGGCCCGCATGGCTTTGATATCCTCCGGTGTCCATCCGTCGCCGGTCGGATCGGTGAAATGCGTGCCATTGTCTGTCAGCACGGTATGGATGCGGTATGGAACCGCAGCGGCGAGGGCGCGCAAGAAGTCACCGGCAACGCGACGTGTTGCTTTCTCGTGCAGTTGGACGAATGCAAATTTCGACGTCCGGTCGATCGCCACAAAGAGATAGAGGCGCCCCATTTCGGGGCGGACTTCGGCGATGTCGATATGAAAATAGCCGATCGGATAAGTCTTGAACTTCGAGCGCCTGGGCTTGTCGCCTTCGGTATCGGGCAGGCGGCTGATCCCATGGCGCTGAAGACAACGATGCAGTGAAGAGCGCGTCAGATGCGGGATCGTCGCCTGTAGCGCGTAAAGGCAGTCATCCAGAGGCAATAATGTATGGCGGCGGAACGCCACGACAATGGCCTCCTCCTCGATCGACAAGACCGTCGAAAGAGGAGCCTTCGGGCCAGTGCGCCGATCCGTCGTATCGGACCGCCCCTTCCATTTGGCGACTGTCTTCGGGTTGATCCCATAGCGTTTCGCCAAAACCCTCAGACTCTCTTGACTATGCTGTATCGTTCGACGGACTGCCGCTGTCGTGGTGGCGCTCCCGTGGTGAACCTGGCCCATAGCGCATCCCTCCACTCTCGGGAAAACAATGCACCATCAAATCCCGGGACTAAACATTCTAATACGTCGCGATTCGGTATGTCCGGCACCTTGGCCAGCGCCTGCCACGCCGTCAGTCCCGGACAGGGAATTCCTGCAGCGCTCTCGTCGCTCACACTCCCTGGAATGACGAGCGCGCAATCGGGATCCATGGTCGTATAGCCCGCGAAACTGCCCGGCTTGCCGAGGCCCTGATGATAGGCCACGCGGGCTCCGACCGGGACACTCACGCCCTCGCCGACCGCCGAGACGGTCCCGACACCATCAACGCCCGGCACATGCCCAGGTCTCCAACCGGCAGGTGTTTGCGCAATGACCTTCCAATCGACCGGATTGAGCGCGATTATGGTGTTTCGTACGACGATCTCGCCTGGCCCCGGAGGCGCAACGACCTGCTCCTCCAGTAGAAGCTGTTCAGGTTCACCCGGCTGCTGCCAAGCCCAGGCACGGTATGTCGAAGCATGCGGGATCGTCATTATCGTTTCCTCTCGCGCTGCAAAAGCAGCGTCGGCCGATCCCGGAAGCTGACGTTGCCTTTCAGAGAATATCCACATTTCTCAGCCACCCTGCGGGATGTGTCGTTCTCCGAAGCCATAATGCACACCGTGCGGTCCACACCGCGTCCATCCATCCATGCCAACGCGGCCCGGAGCGCCTCCGTGGCGAATCCCCGACCATGAGCCCACGACGCCAGAACCCATCCGGCTTCCGGGACGGCCCCCAAGGGCGGCTCAATCAGGCGCTTCAGATCGGCGAAGCCAACATCGCCCACATATCGTCCGTCCGCTTTCGACCGGACGCACCAATATCCGTATCCAAGGAGATCCCACAGGCCGCGATATCGGAGAAGGCGAAACCAGCTCTCCTGTTCCGAAGAGGGCACACCGCTGATGTAGCGAACGACATTCGGATCGCCCCACATCTCGCGCAGATCGTCGAAATCTGTCGCCTGATGGAGCGAAAGGCGCAATCTCTCGGTCTCAATCATCACGGTCGCGTTCCCGGATCGCGGCAATCCATTCGTATTCTACACTTGGATGATGCTTTTGCCGACATTACGTTCTTCTAACATTCCGATCAAACCGGAGACAATGTGGACGAATCTCCGTGTGATAGCCTCTACCAATCATGGCTTGTCTTCCGGATGTTGAGTCTTCTTATGGGAGTAAGCCCGCTCAACACGGCAGATGCGCGTCGTATAGGACGAATACCATGTGCTTCGGCTCATTTGCTGGGCCAGACGATGCTCCGCATGCTCACGCCAACATGCAATGTCATCGAGGGTCCGCCAATACGAAACCGTGATGCCGACGTCATTCCGGGCCGACTCGACCCCGAGAAAGCCCGGCATCGTGACAGCCAGTTCCATTCTCTGCGCCGTCTCGTCGTATCCCTCGGAGAGATCTGTTCGGATCGACGTGAAGATAACAGCATAATAGGGCGGTTCAGGCGTTTGCGCGAGGCTCATACACTGCCCTTTCGCTCGATGACGAGAATTCGTGCGGCACCCTGCGGCATTGCCCTATGCTCGTCGCCCTCATGAACATGGAAAATATCGCCAGGTTCCAGGCGGAACATCCGCTGTCCGCCAGAATGACGCACATGCATTTCAACCACCCCGTCAAGCACTGCGAACACTTCCGGACCGTCATTCACGTGCCAGACATAGGGACGATCGGTCCAATGAAGACGGACGGTGACATCCTCGAACGTCTCGATCTCCAAGGCATCCCATGCCTTGCCGCCGATATAGTCTCCAGACCGAATGACGCGGGCCATGTCCACACCATCTTCAATCATGTTCCGAGGCTTTCGTCCGTGGACACCACAGTCGCATAGGCGAAGGATAGCGCGGCCATATAGGCGGCGTGGACGTGCGCCGCAGGAACCGAAACCCCGTTAAACAAGAGGTCGCGGGTGGCGACGGCGTCGTAGACGAGTGTCACGTCATATCCGAAATCTACCGCCGCGCGGACGGTCGCATCGATGCAGATATGGCTCATGGCGCCGAGGACCGTCAGCGCGCTTATGCCTTTCTCATCGAGAAGCGCCCTGAGCGGCGTGTCCCGAAACGCGTTCGGGTGATGCTTAGGCACGACCGTCTCGCCCTCTCGTGGCACGACGGCGGCGTTGATTTTCGCGCCGTCCGACCCTGGCGCGAAGAACGGGGCGTTCTCCGGCGGAAATTCATGCCGGATATGAATGATCGGCAGCCCCTTCTCCCGGAAGGTCGCCAGCACGCGCGCCGCATTGGCGACTGCCCGCTCGATACCGACCAGTTCCCAGCGCCCGCCGGGGAAATAATCGTTCTGGAGATCCACGATGATCAGGGCCTTGTCCGTCATATCCGCTCTCCTTTGGTCTGATGCGGGCAGAATACTGGCGCCGCAACCGCCGCCCAGTGGCGGAAAAGACAAAATCATGGTCATATCCGACACATGACGACACCGGAACCGCATGAGATCGTTCTCGTCGCCTATCCCGGCGCGCAGCAGGCCGCTTTGCACGGCATGGAGGATCTGTTCGCCGTCGCCGACGAACAGGCCCGAACGCATCTCGACCGAAACGGGCCACTGCTCCGCGTCACGACAATCACGGAGGACCCGCCCCCTGCCACGACGCCTTCCGTGATCATCGTGCCGCCTACCCTGACCGGATCACCCGCACCCGAGACGATGACCGGCCTTCTGGCATGGATGCGAACCTGCCACGAACGCGGCACGATCCTCGCCGCCGTGTGTGCCGGCACGTTCCTGCTTGCCGCCACCGGCGTGCTCGACGGCCGGGCGGCGACGACGCATTGGCGATCCGCCGAACGGCTACGGGCCTTGCATCCCACCATCCGCGTCGATCCCGACCGGCTGCTGGTGGATGACGGCGACATCCTGACGGTTGCGGGCGTGATGTCCTGGCCCGATCTCGGCCTGCGCCTGATCGAGAAGTTGCTGGGGCCGATGGTCATGGCCGAAACGGCGCGCGACCTGCTGATCGATCCGCCAAGGCGCGACCAGCGCCATTATCGGCAGTTCGCTCCGGTTCTCACCCATGGCGACCGCGCAATCCTGACGATCCAGCACTGGCTGCGCACGGATGCAGCCCGCGAGGCGCGCGTTGCCGAGATGGTTCGCGTTTCGGGCCTGGAGGAACGGACCTTCCTGCGCCGCTTCCGTAAGGCGACCGGGATTTCGCCGAGAGAATATGCCCAGCATCTGCGAGTGGAGAGGGCCCGTGACCTCCTGGAGACAACCGTCCTGCCGCTGGAGCGGATCGCATGGGAGGCCGGCTATCAGGATACCGGCGCATTCAAGAAGCTCTTCTTTCGGCTCACCGGCCTCTCGCCCGCCGAATACCGCGAGCGGTTCACCGTCAGGCCGACTTTCTGAAGACAAAATCCTGCGAATCCAATGCCTTCCCGCCGGCGAGGCGGGTGAAATCGCGTTGCTGCCCGGCTTCTGCGAACCCTTCGGGGTCGAAGACTCTTTATTGCGACGATCAATCTGTCCGTGTCGATGGTGGAGCGCGCAAGGAATCGTACAGGCCGCATTCGCCGAATTCTTCAACGACGGCCTCCACGAAGCTGCGCAGGCTCGCGGTCGGACGGCGCGCGGCCGAGGTGAGGACATGCATCGGGCGGGCGGGTCCTTCATAATCCGGCAAGAGCCGGACGAGGCGGCCAGCCTGGATCTCGGGCTCCAGAACGCTCTCCGGTCCCAGCGTGATGCCGAATCCCTCCTGCACGGCCCGTAGCACTGCATTCCAGTCGTTACTGCGCAGCCGCCCGTTGGCCTGCACTTCTTCCGTTCTGCCATCGCGGATGAAGCGCCAGCGACAGGGAATCGACGGCGACCAATAGGCATAGACGAGGCAGTCATGCGCCCCCAGTTCGACGGGCGTGCGTGGGATGCCCCGTGCGGCGAGATAGGCAGGCGAGGCAGCGGCGATCAGCCTGTACGGAGCCAGCGAGCGTATCGCGAGCGATGTATCACCGACCTCGCCGATGCGGATTGCCACGTCATATCCATCTTCCAGAAGATCGACGAAACGGTCGTTGAGCGTAAGATCGATCCGCATCTCCGGATATTCCGCGAGATAGTGGGTAACAAACGGGACAAGCGCGTAGGTGCCGAAAGTCATCGGCGCATTGACCCGCAGCGTGCCGGTCGGCCGGGCACGCATATCCGCTGCCAGCGCGTCGGCGGCTTCCGCCTCCGCCAGGATCGCCTTGCAGCGATCGTAATAGGCCCGGCCGATATCGGTCAGGCTCTGCCGGCGCGTGGTGCGGGCCAGCAGAGTCGCGCCGAGGCGACTTTCGAGAAACGCGACATGCTTGGCGACCATCTGTGGTGACAGACCCAGCGCCTCGGCTGTCGCGGCGAAGGATCCGAGATCGGCCGCCTTGACGAACACGCCCATGCTGGTCAGCCGGTCCATGATTGCCTCCTCATGGTTGTGAGTATGAAGCCAAATACGTTATTTATCGCTACACGACACCCAATTACCGTGGTTCTCGACGAGAAAACAGGAGGACCATCATGAAAATCGGCATCATCGGCGCGGGATTCGTCGGGCGCACCATCGCGACACTGGCCGTTCGCACTGGTCATCAGGTCATGGTCAGCAATTCACGCGGGCCACAGACGCTCTTCAGTCTTCGCGCCCTCATCGGCTGCGAGATTGGCACTGTCGACGAGGCAGTCCGATTCGGGGAGATCGCCGTCGTCGCCGTTCCCCTGTCCGCCTACCGCACCGTGCCGGTCGCGCCGCTGGCTGGAAAGATCGTAATCGATACCGACAACTACTATCCGGAACGGGACGGCCATATTTCCGAGTTGGACCGGCATGAAACCACCACCAGCGAATTGCTGGCCGCCCATCTGCCGCACTCGCGCATCGTGAAAGCCTTCAACGCCGTTCGGATGACCGATCTTGAGCAAGACAGTCGCCCTGTTGGATCGCCGGAACGGCTGGCTTTGCCGCTTGCCGGCGACGACCCGCAGGCCAAGGCGGTCGCCGCGCAACTCTATCAGGAATTTTGCTTCGATACCGTGGACGCAGGGCCGCTTTCGGAAGGCTGGCGCTTCGAGAACGGCACGCCCGCCTATTGCGCCAGACTGAACAAGCTGGATCTGGAAAAGGCGCTCGCCGTCGCCGTACGGAGCACACCGTAAGGGCTGTCGGATCGGCAGTAGCAAGCCGTCCGTGGCTTATCGTTCATAGACAAGGCAGTAACTCCCATCTTTTCGCTCAATGCGTCCGAAACCGCGTTCGCGAAGATGCATGCCGGCAATCAGCAATCGCTCAGAACTAACGAGGTCAAGCAGTCGTGCCCGTGTCTCAGCTGCGAGAAGTGGGTCTAGGTCGAAAGCGATCGACACATCCGGGCGTGGAATCTGAATCTCTGGGAAATGAACGATGTCCCCCCAGATCAGAAGGTTTCGACCGCTGGATTCGAGGCGATAGCCAGTATGCCCCGCCGTATGTCCCGGAAGCGGCGCGGCCGTCAGGCCGGGGGATACCTCACCACCCTCGAAAAGACGTAACCTGTCTCGATAATTTTCGAATACTTGACGCGCCATGAGGAAATTCCCATGCGCCCGCTCGCTTGCGCGGCTCAGATTGCCGTCATCCTGCCAGAACTCGACTTCTCGCCTATGGACGACAAGCTCGGCATTCGGAAAGACGGACTCCCCGTTCTTATCCAAAAGCCCAGCAACATGATCTGGATGAGCATGCGTCAGCAGAATCGTGTCGACCCCGGAAGGCTGCACTCCGGTCTGTGGAAGATTGGACGCCAGAAGGCCTCCCCATTGCTTGAAACCACCAGCTCCAGCGTCAATCAGGACCGTGCGACCACCCCCGCGTACCAGATAGCAGTTTATATGAATGGCGGAGGTGTCCTTCACCCCCGCTTCATCTTCCATCCGTACCGCATCCGTGGGCTCGATATTCGGGAGGAGATCCAGACTGGCGCTCAGATTGCCATCGCTGATCGCCGTGATCGTGAAATCTCCGACCTGCTGGGAGGGGAATTGTGTAGCCGACATTACTCTCTCCTGAGTTCTCTGCTTGGCGGTCATTCAGTTGCGGGCGTGAATGTTTTCGGTCGGATATCCAAAGCAGCGAATACGGGCAGAAAGGTCCGTATTGCGCTTTATGCTGTCACCGATTTCCTCCATGAACTTTTCCATGACAGAGGCTGTTCGAAACACTTCCAGCCGAAATTTAATTTCGGCAAAAACCGGATGCCCACGACCGTGCCGGACGGCGACGTAGATGATATGCACCTTGTCCAATGCTGCCCCGAGGAGGTCCGTGCAAAGCGCTGTGCATTCCTGAGTGAGCGTCGTAAGTGTCTCTTCCGACGGCATCTTGTCCTGCAATATAAAAAGCGTGACGTTAGGCATCGCTGGCCTGCCGAGGCTTTTCGGGGACGGCATCTTCGGAATTGACCAACTGTGCGGTCATCGGCTCATAGAGATGAATATCCGTCGACAGAGCCTCGAACGTCTGGGAGCGGTGCAGCTTGGCGAGCCATCGATATTCCGGGAATTTTTCCAACGCGACCGCGTGCAGTTCGTTGAAGGCGAAGCCCAAGCGGATCAAGGATTCCGGGCCTTTCGCGCTCATCGCCAGAATCTCGTCCGGCCCGACGGAGGGAGCGCGATCAAGACCAGCGTAAAGATTGCGATGCCAGTCGGTAATGTGAGGCTGCCACCGCGCGAAATTGCCACCGCCCTTCTGACGATACTCTTCACTTGTCAGGACATCGAAGCCGTCGATCGAGTGAACGGCAAGATAGACGGGACAACCTTCAGTCAATGCCTTGAAACGCTGGGAGGTATGAAAGCCGCTGACCGAGACCAGAGCCGGCAACTTGTCCAGACTGTAGAAATCGTTCCATTCCGCTTCGCTGCGCGGATCGGCAAAGCTGCATTCCACCGTGTAGATCATCTGACATCCCTTGACCGGCACCGTTAATACGGCCTGACCACATCTATGGTTGATTGTTTATCATGGTAATCGGATAATCTCGGCACATATATCGATATTGGATCATCCTTCAGTGATCTAATGTCATGGCAAGACTGACCAAAGAAATGAATCAATGAGTCGGAAATCGCTCATGCGCCGCAAGATACCAAGCAACTCCGCGCTCATGGCCTTCGAAGCTGCGGCTCGTCATGGCAGTTTTGCCCGTGCAGCGGATGAACTAGCTCTGACCGAAGGAGCGATCAGCCGTCAGATCGCCCGGCTTGAGGCCTTTCTCGGCGTCATACTATTCGAGCGGATCGGAAATCGTGTTCGCCTCCTGCCGAACGGAGAACGTTATGCTGCTCAGGTTCGCGAGACACTCGACCGCTTGGAGCGTGATAGTCAGGTGCTGATGGGACAACCCAGGGATGGCGCGAGCCTCGACATCGCCACTATCCCGACTTTCGCAACACGGTGGCTCATTCCTCGATTAGGACGGTTCGGGGAACTGCATCCAAATGTCACAGTACATCTCGCAGAGCGGATGGAACCCTTTGTCCTTGCCGGCAGCGGTTTTGACGCCGCGATCCATTTCGACCACCCGGCCTGGACGGGAATGCGGACGCACCACCTGCTGAATGAAGTGCTGCTTCCCGTCTGCCATCCCACGCTTTTGGGCAGGAACGGGGCGACGACGCTGGATGATTTACCGCGCCTGCATCGACGGCAAAACCCGGACGCTTGGCAACGATATGCACGGGAAACCGGGATCACACTGACGAACCCCGCTATCGGTGCCCGTTATGATCTGCATATCATGCTGATTGAGGCCGCGCTGGCCGGTCTCGGTGTGGCGCTAATACCGCGCCTCTATGTCGAGACCGAACTAGCGGAAGGCCGTCTGATCGCGCCCTGGCCTAATGGGGATTCGATCTCCAAGACCTTCTGTCTCGTTCTGCCGGAGCCGGTCAGGCTGAGCCCAGGTCCGCTCCTGGCATTTACGGAATGGTTACTGTCGGAGGCCCAAACAACGGAGCATGCGTCTGATCCGCATTATACGTCTACGATCAGCGAGCTATAACAGAAGTGGTTGCGGGGGCAAGATTAGCTCTCAGCTTGCGGCAATCACAAGTTGAGAGCAAAGCGGTATTAATAGGCTGTTTTAATGCACTTTTTTCGACCGATGCATGACCTCTTACTGAAATAAATGGCCCCTGCCCTCATAAAACGTAGAGTTTATGAATCCAAAGCTACGTCAGCTTCCGTCTCCATTCGGCCGTTCAAGACCCTTGGAGCCCATCCCAGAAGCGGAGGTTCGTTTACACCCAGCCGCCAAGCTCCGCTGCGACCGTCATAAAGTAGCTCGGGATATTGGCGAGCACCGCCCGCATCACCTCTTCCTGCCGACAGGCGGCTCTCACCCCGCTGCGGTCTGTCACGTTTGCCCATGCCATGCCTAGGACTGTAGCAACGTAGCGATCCGCGAAGCCGGCCTCGTGAAAAGCGATCGTCGCCCTATCGGTTAGGCCATACTTGATTTGTCTTTGTAGAAATGCGGCTGCGGAGTGCAACTGGCCATCAAGGTCTTCGGTCAAATCCGCGATCGAGGCAGCAATCATTGCCGCATCAAAGCCGAAGCCGCTTTCACAAAGAGCGACCGTATCCTCAACGGTAACGTGGCCGCCGCTCACCCGAACACCGGCCTCTGAAAGCGTCTCAAATATCGAGGCGTAGGTTCGACCAGCCACCCATTCCTGCAACGCGCGCGGAATGATTGCGGGAACGCTGATAGTCCGGACCGCCCGAGAGGATACGAAGCGAAGGATGACTGGGGAGATTTCCGCGAACAATCGGCCTTCAACCGCAGCGGCGCGCAAGGAATCAAGATTTTCCACCACCCATGTCTGAAGCTCTGCGACCGCCGCGGGTGGGAGCGGCGAGCGCCGAATGAGGGCGCGCTGATCGCCGTCCGTATTTGCTATGATGGCTTGGCCGATCGAACGGAAAACCTCGATTAATTGCAGACGCGTAGCATCATCCGCCAGAAAATAGGCCAACGTATGGGTCGCCAACTCGGTCGTGCGGGCACCCATATCTTCACCATCTGCGAAGGTCATGTTCGCCATGAGAAACGCAGCGATATTCTGGACGGCTCGGGCACGGCCTTCGATGAAACGCCGGAACTCTCGCTCGCTAATGTTGGGTTGCACCGCCAGGGCCTCGGCAACGACCGCGTCGATGCGCGCAGCATCGGCGAATGAAAGGTTCAGCCAGGCCGAGGACATTTCCTGGACTATAGGTGGCTGGCGCTGCACATAGGGATTAAAGAGCGCCAGAATTGAGCTATGCGAAGGCTCCGAATTGTTGGCATCGAGTAGCTCGGTAACGTTATTCCAGGTCCATCTTCCGTTGATCTGCTTACGCTGGTCGTAAATCGAGGGCGTCGAGAAGATAACACTCCCCTCGGTGTGCATTCCCGCGCGACCGGCACGGCCCATAAGATTGTGAAAGTCCCGGACCAATATCTGCTCACCGCCTTGGCGCATCGACGTGACGATAAGGTATCTGAGTGGGAAATTGACCCCTTGGGCAAGCGTTGATGTGCAAACGACGAACTTGGCGAGGTCTTCTTTCATCGCATATTCGATCGCCAGTCGAATGCCATGCGGGGTGTCAGCGTGGTGTGCGAAAATTCCGAGGGCCGCCGCCCGTGTTGCGGGCGCTGCGGCGCCGAGCTGATACTCTGAGAGGGCTCGCAGCTTCTCGATCTCGGACGCGTCGGATTGCGCCACTGGCCATTCCATTTCCAGCCTGCGATCCATGAGATCGACTGCACGCGAACAAATCTTAGTGACGCTATCTTTCCGCCCGCAGAAAATAGCGACGCTGCCATTGGGGACAACATGAAGGCCAAGGAAGAGCCCTACGTCCCCACCGGTTTTTTCGGGGAAACGGCGTTGTATGCGTTCCCGCCCACGTCGCGGGATTTCCATGTCAGCGATGATGCGAGGTACGAAGAATTCGCGCTCGGACGGGTCCTCTGGACGAACGTATTCCAGCCGTCCGCGCTGATCCTGCCAACTGGCGAACGCGATACTCTTCGCGGTCGGGAGCAATCCTTCCCCTCCAATGACCGCTTCAGGGTCGTCGATCAGCCATGCGGAAATGTCAGATGCGTTGCCGATAACCGCAGAGATCAGGACCGTCTGTGCTTCCGCTGAGAGCGCCATCCTCAACGACGTCAGTAACAGCTCATATGTTGGGCCTCGGGTAATGCCGTCGAACTGATGGCCTTCGTCATAGATCAGCAGGCCGATGCGGTCAGCGAGTTCAGGCGCCCTTCGAAGCATGTAGAGCAGCTTCTCCGGGGTAACGACGAGCACTGAGTCCTCGGCGAATAAAAAATCGAGCACAAGGTCGAGTTGAAAGGAGTCGGAAGCCTCATCAAGGCGCACGTTTTCACCGGCAAAGGCTGTCGCGAGATCGCTGCGGATATCGTGGCAGAGGGATCGATAAGGCGCCACGATGATCGCAAGGTGTGCCCGGCCAGACAGAAAGGCGGATCGGATGATGAGTTCGGTCGCGCGCGTCTTGCCGGCACTGGTCGGCATCTGGATCACGGCAGACCTACCCTGCAATATGCCCGCTTGCGCTATACGTTGTTGCGCTGGCCAAAGCTCGATCGGAAAATGAACCTTGGCGAGAGCAGAACGCCAAAGATCGATCGAGAGCCCCGAGGCATTGGGGAGGATTGTGCGTGACCCATTCTGAATTTTCATGGCGCACAGTGCCCCGAAGAGATCCGCATAAAGCAGTTCGCGGGGCGAACCGGCACGATGAAAATATTGGCGGATGTGCCTTACCGCGTCGGCGACGGCCGCAGCACCAACTTCCAAACGGAAGAATGATCCGAGCGTTCCCAGCAGTCGACTGGTGGCCAATTGGTGGGTATGGCCCCCTTCCACTGGCGTGAAGTCGTTGCGAAGAATCTTGTAGAGTAGGACGCCCAGACCACCAGACAAATCGACGTCCGGCACGGGCATGTGTCGGGCGATGACCGCTGCACTGCCGACGTTACCCGCAATGTAATAAGAGGCGGCACATAGGAGTGAGAACTCCACGGTCAGTTCTGCATCTAGTTTTGCATTGAGATAGGCATCGAAGAAGACGGACGCGAAACGTAAAGCGTCGCGGGGATTGTCGGCTTCGACCCACCCTGCGGGCGTCGGCATTCCTACCCCAGGAGCGCCCCCGATTGTGTCCGCAATAGATGAGGAGATGTCACCAAGGATACCGATCGCAAGCTCGAACAGCATGAACGGATCGCGGGGAAGCCGGTTGAAGTCCTCTGGTGCGACACGAAACTCGTGCATCTTCGCACGCGCTCGAGCGGTCGACAGGATCGTGAGAGAATTCGCTTCAGGCTTCATCGGCTGCGCGCTCATAGAGGGCGTGGACAAGGGTCATCAAATCCGGGCCACGAATGACGATAAGGCGCAGGTTTTCCTGATTAAAATGAGCGGCAGCCGTTGCGACTGTCAGATCCGTCCCCGCAAACACCGCGTCATCAAGAATGGCCGCCGCGCCATTGATGCGTCGGAAAGGACGATCCGCAATGCTCTGGAACCGTTCGACGCGGCGAGCATCATCGATTGCCCCGCGGTCTACGAAACGCCGTTTGATTGCGTTGAGGCTCATGCCCTCGCGAAGTCTGTCCTTGATACTGTCGTCGATCGCGTCCTGTAGGCGATGAGCCAGACTGGGACGGAGACCTGATTTGGACTCGAACACGAAAAGTTCATCATCGGGGCCGGGAACGGCATTGGCAAATTTGAAGCCTATGACGTCACATCCCTTTGTGGAGTCGTTGCGGTTCCATCGGTCTTGATACCGAAGCTCGCGAGGACACCAGTATCCGAGGAAGTGTTCAATATAGTCGGCCACAAGTATCTCACCGAAATCCCCTGAACGCAGGCTCGGACCGGAGCCTTGCGCGCGATCAGGGAATAGTGTCGATCGCAAATATTCAGCATTAGATTGGCCCGTGCCACTTACCATGATCGGCAAGTCGGTGTCGTTAATGTAATGCTCTCGGAAGTGCTTCGCCCATGACGAGAGGATCGTTGCATCTTCTTGGGGCGTCAGTGCCCAAATCTGAACCTCTCGTCCGCAAGCGGTATTTTGCCGCTGGCCGGTGTCGGTCAGCCACGCTAAGTGGTCAGGTAGTGGCACAATTCTTTCCCCTGCACCGCTCTAAGTCTGATTGAATTCGGTCGCGTGCCTTCTTCGCTGCACACGACAAGAATTCGCAATAAATACTTGAGCGCAATTAGTGGTAGCTGTCATGAACGTGAACACTGCTAATGGCTGCTATCGGCCGTCTCGTCCCGATAACCGACATACCGCTCTCCCTGCATTCCGGCCATCACCATCATACTGGGGCAAGCAGATGGGATATGGCCTGGATAGGCTTTAGTCCGTAACCAAAGCGTTCGATTGCCTCACGATCCTTCTCAAGCGCCCCATAAGGCAGATACCGGACTTTCAGATCGGCTATCCTACTGAAGGCCGGTCGTCTCAACTGTTCCCGCACATCGGCTTCCCGCTTGTCCGGCGCGACAAGGAACAGCCCCTCTAGAGCCTGCGCCTCTGACCCGAGAGCAAGATCGAGCATCCGCACGATGCCGGAATAGATGGTCGTTGAATGCTCGACCTCGAAGGCTGCAACAATCCCGTAGCTGTCCCGGTCCAGCCATAGGACATCGATCAGACGCACAGATTCCGCTCCCTGCGTTTCCGTCGTGAACCCCGGCAACACTGACAGGCAGCCATCCCCCAATTTACCGTCCTGCCATGGACGACTGCGATCGTTGGCGGCAATCCAGACATCATACCCCAGGGAAAGCCCCAGATCGCGAAGCCAGCCCTGAATTTCGGTATGAGTATGATCCGTTTCACGCTCCGATGCGAGGATCCGGGTCTCTTTTGCGCTCTGCTCCCTCACCTGATGAAGATCGGCTTCCCAGAGTTTTCGCGCTGTTTCGTCATCCTTGAGAGGCGGCGCTGTATAGCGTCCGCTTCCGAGATCAAACAGCAGTCCTCCGATGGCACCAAGATCATTGGACAGCAGCGAACGATAGGTCGCATTCAGCTTCAGGATGCCCTGCCGCATGGCAAGATATTCGTCCCATCGCCCCAGCTTCACCTTTGAGCCGGTCAGGGCATTATAGCCGTTCACGATCGCCGTATTGAAAGGCGGCATGATCGTCGGATGCAGGAAATACAACAGATTGGCGACGGCTGGTCCCAGCCCTTTTATCTTCCGGGCATCGATTGTATGAATGGCCGAGACCACATGTTCTTCAGTATTGCAGCACAGACAGGTATCAAGAAGCTGTCCGAATGCTTTCTGGTTGGCAGAATCTTCGTAGATATCGGGAATGCGTAGCTTCGGCTTCCACAGGAAGGCGTGATCCGCACCCTTGAAAATCTGGCGCTGCTCCGCAATCGAATGGACAACCGTTTCCAGGGATGAGCCACGATAGGCGACCCCGAACGTGCCAGCGGCAATTTCGGCGACAACCTGCTGCAGCCCGCGGCGGATAGACCGGAAGTTCTTGAGGCGCTCATCCCACAGAAACCAGCTCTGATAAGTCCCTGCCGGATCGTCCCGCCAGCGAAGCATGAGGTCTCGAATAAGGTCGGTCATCAGTCCAGAAGCTAAAATTACATTTGCTCCTGACCCTGATTGTAACAGTAGCTCACGTCAATGCGGATAATCGCAAGTGGTTGCGAGGTATGATATCCCCGCTTTGAACCCACCTCCCTTAAGTCTCTGGAATTAAACAGTTCTCAAAATGACGGCCTCAATTTATGCATAGCAAAACCCCGCTAAGCCGTTGACTTCGCGAGGTTTCAAAAACTGCAAGTGGTTGCGGGGCAGGATTGATCCTCAAATTGCGACAATCGCAAGTTGAGAGCGAAGCGGTATTAATAGACTATTTCAATAAACTTTTTTCCGCCTGTGCCTGACCCATTCCTAAAATTAATGGGCCCCAGCCCTCCTCAAACAGAAGGTTTCTTTATTCAGAGCCCTATCCTCTTACGCCTTCATTGCCGTCATAGAAGACCAGCGTAGGCTCTGTCTGATATTGGCGCAAAGCGGACATTTCACGCCCGGGTTATGAAGGTGTTGGTGTAGATGGGGGCGAAGACGTTAAGATCGGAGCAGGTGTAAACCGATCCCATAGGTCGCCAATCGAACGCCAAGCGTCTGACAACACGGCGAGGATAGGCCCCGCAACTGCCATCACTTCGGCGGGATACACTACCCACAAGAGTGCACCAATCAGCACAACATAGACTGCGAACACCGGGACAATTGAAACTCGATAAACCCATCGAGCTCGAGAGACTGGTTGGGTCACCAGTTCAACCCACTGCTTCTCGGACATGAAGGCGTAAAGGCGCTCCCGCCATTGCCCGCGCACTTGCTTGGCGAGGACATCAAATCGCCAATTGGAAAGCACCGTGGTCAGCAAGCTCGCAAACAGCAGAGCCGCCGCACCCAACGAGGCAATGTTCACCGCAGAGGAATTGGTTGTAGCCGAACGCAAAGCAAATGCCGCACCCGCGATGGCTGCATCTCGCCAAAGAGCAGACAAAAGATCGCGCGTGGCTGACTGCGATCGCGTAACCTCTTCCTGCAAAGCCTTCCGGAGATCGCCTAGTGATTTGATTGCCTCCTTGCTATCGTCCTGTAGGTGGAAAGCAAAGGCCTCTCGAGCGCTGGCCAACGCGTGGTCCAACACGTCTGCCAGACCCATGGGCCACTTAGCCTTCTCCGGCCAGTACAACGCCAAGTGGTTGTTGAGCAGGTGGAACTTCGTCTCGGTATCACGCCGTTGATCGTAGACCCACCGGACCGCATCCGTGACAACGTCAAAAAGCTGAGATTGCGACTTGCTGAGATCGACATCGGCGAAGACAGACCTGGCGCCTTTCAACACGACCTGTCTGGTTTCATCCGAGGCTCGAATTTCGGTTGGCAGACAAAAGATCAGGTTCCTCACGGCAGCTTCTTTCCAAGCGGCGAAAACGCCGGAATTCTCATCACCTGGAATCATAAGGTACCAGGGTCTGATGTCGGTTGGAGCCGAAAGATAGCTCTGGTCCCGAACTAACCGCCGTGGGCTGTCAAAGGTGTCTTCGAAGCGCTTATGTTTGACCGCGCTCCCCCAAGGGGAATAGACGCATGATCTCGTAGAAAAGGGCAAAAAATCTTCGGCGATCCAGATTTTGTGAGTGCCACGCATGAACTCTTCATCACTGAGGGCAGCCTCGAAGCCTCCTCGAGTGACAAAATACGCCGCCTCCGCTTCGACGTTCTTCGTCAGACGAACGGCGACAGCTTCGCCCTCTATGCTCGACACGTCCCCCCTTTCGAGGTCAACTTCCCCGCTGATGCTTCCAAACACGGCCAGCTTTCCTCGCTTGGCCTGGGCCAGCGCCGAGGCTAACTCAGAAATCCGTTTGAAGTCCGCAGCGGTAATTTTCGAGATTTGATCGACTCGGCAGACCGACGTCGTCTCGGTAAAGACTGCACCTTCCGATGCGGCCATTCGCTGAAACAGTACACCGAGTTCGACAATCTCGTCGAGCGTCATAGGTTCGTCAATCGGCTAGTCGTGATGGTAATGACGGTACCCGATGCCGTTGTTGTCGTTTTCACGGTATCCGAAGCCTGCTCCGGCACGTCGATCTTCACACCTTCAGCAGTCTTATACTTCTGTGGACGCTGCTTTTTCACTGCACCTTTGTCGAAGTTGAAGACCTCGCCTTCCATGCCTGTTTTGGCCAAACCTTTGTCGAAGCTGGCCCGCACTGCAGCGCTGCCATGTGCACCGAAAAATTCGGCGAAGAACTCGGTGGCATCGAATTTATCGCGCTTCTGAACCGTGTCGTAGTACCGATCACGCACATTTTGCGTGATATCGTTCGGCAGGTCGTTCTGATGTTTTTTAACCACTTCAACGACCAGTGCCTCGACGGCTTGGGTCATTTGCTTGTCATCGAAGAGGCGCTTGCATACAAGAAATCCACGGAAGAAGTCGGTGATCTCGTGACGAACGGTTTTGTCTACAACAACGATGTTGTCATCGTCATCGACAATCTCGATTAAGGCAGACTTTTGCAGCGCGTCGGCCGATTTCGTGAACGAATTCGTAATTGCTTTCAGGATCGCTTTTGCATCATCGGTAATGTCGTAGGTGACTGCCTCTTCATGGTCGTATTTCAGCAAGGACAACAGCTTGCGCTGTCCGGTGATCAGCGTCATCAAGATCATCACGCCTGGCTTGATGCGCTTATCTCTGCCAGCGTGAAATGTCTGCGCGAGCGTCTTTGACACCGGTACGAACTGGCTTTCGTCCTCCAAGACCTGCTTTAGCAGTGTCCTGGTTATGGAACCGTCAGCGAAGGTGAACTGGTTTCCCCGCAACGTCTCCATCGCCCTCTCGAGGAAGAAATCCTCGAAATCTCCGATGGGCGTCTCATCGAGCAAGATCGGCTCATCGTTATGATGATGAACGACATGAAAGATGAACTTGTCGATCGAGAGATTTTCGATCTCTTCTTCTGATAACTGCAATTGCTTCCCCCCAATGAAATCACACGAAGCGTAAGCTACAGATTCCGCTCAGGAACGCAATTTGTTTATGTTTTGTTCTATCATGGACCAGAGGCTCTGTAAAGGCCTCAGCCTGCCCCCACTTGGGCCATTAAAGTCTGAGATGCGTCACAAGGACTCCCCTTGACCGATACCATCATGACACGAGACACCCTATCAACCAGGTATTGAGATCGGCAATCTCCGCACCGATGATCTCATGCGCCATCGGATACACATGCCAGGCAACGTCATGCCCCTCGGCACGCAGCCAGTCCCGTGCGAGGCGAGCCGCCGCCAGCGGCACGACCGTGTCGCCCTCACCGTGTGCCAGAAAAACCGGCGTTGCCCGGTTGGCCTCTGTTGCCTCCCTTCCCGTCTGCCCGGCCAGCGGCAGATAGCCGGACAGACCGGCGATCCCTGCCAAGGGTAAAGGGTAGCGCAACCCGGTCATCAGTGACGTCGCACAGCCCTGGGAAAACCCACCGATCACGATGCGCCGGGACGGAATGCCGCGCGCGACTTCCTGGTCGATCAGGCTCGCCAGATAGGCCTGGGCGTCACGGAGCCCTGCCTCATCTTCCCGTAGAAGCAGGTCAGTCGCGAGAAGGTCATACCACGCCGGCATGCGCTCGCCGCCGCAGACCGAAACCGGTCGGACGGGCGCATTGGGAAAAATGAACCGGACCGACCCAACGGAGCGCAGATCAAACGCCTGAGCAATGGGCGCCAGATCCCGGCCACTCGCCCCCAGGCCGTGAATGAGGATGATCGACGCGACGGGATTTTTCCCGGTTTCGACCTCCAGCGCTTTCAGCGGCTTCATCCCCTGCTCCCTTCACCATTGGCGTTCGTAATGCTTGATGAAACTATGGTACGGGTATAATCGTACATTATCAAGCATGCGGAGGCTGTCATGAAACTCGAAATCTGGTCCGACTATGCCTGCCCCTACTGTTATATCGGCAAGCGGTTTCTCGAAGCCGCCCTGGCCGAATTCGAACATGCCCGTGAAATCGAGATCGTCTTCCGCGCCTTCGAACTCGATCCGACGTCGGGTCCGGCGGTGACCACAACAACGCTCGACCGCATCATGCGGAAATACGGCAAAAGCCGGAGCGACGCCCAGGCCATGATCGACCACATCACATCCATGGGCGAGAGATGCGGTCTCGACATGCGTTATGCCTCGGTCCGCTACACCAACACCTTCGACGCGCACCGGCTGACCAAATTCGCCGAGCAGCACGAACGCGGTGCGGACATGACGGAGCGGCTGTTCCGGGCCTATTTCACCGACAATCTTCCCCTCGCCGACCATGATGTGCTTGTCGGCCTTGCGCAGGATGTCGGTCTTGATGGCAACGCCGTGCGCGCCATGCTGATGGGCACCGACTTCGCGGAAGATGTCAGGCATGATGAAACCCATGCGTCACAGGCAGGCATTCACGGCGTGCCCTTCTTTGTCTTCGACGGTGCCTACGCTCTTTCAGGCGCGCAGCCGAAAGCCCAATTGCTGACCGCCCTGCACCAGTCATGGAACGAGGCACGCAAAACGGTAGTCGAGAATCCTACCACCGGCATGACCTGCGACAGCACGGGATGCGTCAGTCCGCCTTCCGATGCCAGTAATCTCTGAGCAAAGGCCGTACTGTCAGTGCTCCCGTCAGGCCGGCGCACCCTGACGGGAGCGGTCGTATTCGGCGATCGTCTCCTGCGTGAGCGGATCACTGACAAGCGGGCCGAGGATGGAGTCCAGCAGACCGGGAAACCGACTGTCCAGATCCTCGCGCCGCAACTCAAGACGATACTCCCGACCGATATGGCGCTGCCAGACCACACCGCTGTCACGCAGGGCGCGCCAGTGATGCGTCATGGTGGATTTCGGAATCTGTGGGAGCACATCGCAGCACGGATGTTCGCCCCCCACGGCGATCGTCCGCACCGCAGCAAGGCGGATGGGATTACCCAATGCCGTCAGCACGGCTTCGAGCCGGATATCCTCGCGTTTCGGATGGCGTGCGATCATGTGTGGATTGGTACGCGTATCATGGGAGCGGGTCAAGAAAACGCTGCTTCCGAACCCCCATCATAAGCCTGTGTCCCAATAAGACTGGCTTTTAATCCGTATGTACGTCTATATTCGTATCAATGAGACTCGTTCATGACGACCGGAGGCCGCCTTGCCACCCAATTTCCTGCTCCATACCCAGAGGCCAAAGCGGGTCGCCGCCGCATCACGCGCGGCCCAGCTGATTCTCGTTGCTCTGGTGCCGGGCCTCACAGGCTGCACAGTCGGCCCGACCTATAAGGCCCCCCAGCCACCGGATGCCGCAACAATCGGCGAAACCCGGTCGGAAACAGCGACCGTCGCTTCGGCCAACTCCCCGTATCAGGTCGCCGGAAAGCCAGGTTCCGACTGGTGGCGTCTCTTTCGCTCGCCCCGGCTGGATGCCCTCGTCACCGAGGCACTTCGGAACAATTGGTCGATCCAGGCGGCCCAGGCCAACCTGCGCAAGGCGGCTGAGGGGCTCCATGCCGCCCAAGGCAGTCTGATGCCCCAGATCGACGCCACCGGTAGCGAGGGGCGACAGGAATACGGGGCAGCCCTGTTCGGCCCCTGGGCGTGGACCTTCCCGGCCTTCTCCGCCTATTCGGCCGGTCTCGACGTTTCCTATGACCCCGACATTTTTGGCGGTAACCACCGTCTGGTGCAGATGGCCGGCGCACAGAAAGATGCCGAACGGGAGCGCCGTGATGTCACGATGCTGCTGGTGGTTGGCGACACGGTCCTGACCGCCTTCGAAGCGGCCTCGACAGCAGACCAGATCACCGTGATCCGGGGTGTGATCGACACTGACCGGGAAACGCTTCGGCTGGCGACACTCGCCTGGCAGGCGGGTAGGAGGCCCCGGCTGGATGTCGTGACCGCCGAAGCACAACTGGCGCACGACCAGTCTCTCCTGCCGCCGCTGATCAATGCTCTTGAGGCCGCGCGAACGACGCTGGCCGTCCTGACCGGGCATTCGCCGGCTGGTTGGACCGCACCGACCTTGACCCTTGCCGATTTCAACCTGCCTTCGGACATTCCCGTGGTGGTGCCATCCGAACTCGTGCATGCCCGCCCGGACATCATCGGTGCCGAAGCCATGATGCGCGCGACGAATGCCGAAATCGGCGTCCGGACCGCCGACCTCTATCCCCGCCTGACCCTCAGCGCGGCCGTCGCCGCCGAGGGTCTGATGGGCGGCCCCGCCGGCGCGGCATGGCGCCTGATCGGCGGTGCGGCTCTGCCGCTGTTCCATGGCGGCACCCTCATGGCCCGGAAAAAACAGGCGGAAGAGGATTACCGGATCGCTTTCGATCATTACCAATCAGTAGTCATCAATGGCTTCCGCGAAGTCGCCGATGGCCTGAACGGCCTGAAGAACGCCTCGACGGAACTGGACAACCTGCGACAGGCCCTGACCTCGGCCGATGATGCGCTGACGTTGAGCCAGGCCGGGTATCAGGCGGGCCGGGAGACCATCCTCCAGCCGATCAACGCCCGACGGCTCGTTCTGCTCGCGCGCCAGAACACCGTCCGGGCACAGACCGAGATGTTCCGTCAGACGGTACGGATCATGGTGGCGACGGGCGGTGGGCTGGCCGATGCTCATGTCACACCCGATCAGTGGCGATCTGTCCGGCTCGCGGCGCGATGACCGGCATCTGATGCACGTTCGGCCTCTAATGTTCGGATTTTCCAGCGCTTTAGATACGTATATCCGCGTATAATAATAATTTCGGGAGATATCTGTGCGACGCTTCTCCGTCCCCTGGCACCATGCCACCGCTCTAGCGGTGCTGATGTCCCTGCCCGCCGTCGGCAGGGCTGCCGACACTCCGGCAACAGCGGTCTCCGTCTGGCCGGTCAGACCCGTCCCTTTCGCCGCCCATATCGAGACGATCGGTCAGGTCGAGCCGTTCCAGGGGGTAACGCTCTCCCCTGAAATCGCCGGCCGGATCACCGAACTGGATTTCGATTCCGGGGCGACCGTCCGGAAAGGCCAGTTGCTCCTGGTCCTCAATGACGCGCCGGAACAGGGCGAGCTGATCCGCCAGAGCGGCGAACTGCGGGCGGCCGAAGCTGATCTCGCCCGTGCCCGCTCTCTCATCCGCACCGGCGTAGAGAGCCACGAGGATCTGGAGACAGCCACGGCACGCTTCGAAGCCGCGAAAGGCAATGTCGCCAGAGTGCAGGCGGTGATCGACCAGAAGCATATCCGCGCGCCCTTCGACGGCTCCGTCGGGATCAGACAGATCAATCTCGGCCAGTATCTGAATCCGGGTGATGCCATCGCCACGCTGACGTCCTACGCCCGAATGCGAGTGAACTTCATCCTCGCCGAGGAGAACGCAGCCAGCGTGCAGCTCAGGCAGACCGTCCACCTGACATTCGACACGACGCCGGGGCAGGATTTCACCGCCACGGTCACCACCATCGACCCGCGCATCGACGGTTCGCATACGCTCTCCATTCAGGCCCTGCTCGACGCGCCGCCGGCCGACCTGCATCCGGGCACCTACGCCCATGTCTCCATTGCCGCGAAGGTGGCGCCACACCTCGTGGTCCCGGAAACCGCCGTCACCTATACCGCCTACGGAGAGACGCTTTTCGTCGAGCAGCCGTCCACCGATGGTCCGACCGTCACCGCGACGGCTGTACGCGCGGGCGACCGCCGCAACGGATGGGTGGTCATCGATGACGGGGTGAAGCCGGACGACCGTGTCGTAACCAGCGGCCAGAACCGCCTCGTCACCGGCGTGAAGGTGCGCGAGATTCCGGAAGTCCTGCCTCTGGCCGGCCTGCGGGAGCTGGCACAATGAGTTTTACTGATCGCTTCCTTCGGCGGCCTGTCCTCGCGATCGTCGTGACGATCCTGATTGTTCTCTTCGGGATCAAGGGCTTCAATTCCATCGCAACACGTCAATATCCAACCCTCGAAACCTCCACGATCCTGATCTCGACCCGCTATCCGGGGGCATCATCGGACCTCATGCAGGGCTTCGTGACCCAGCCGATCAGCGAGGCCGTCGCGTCCGTCGAGGGCATTGATTATCTTTCCTCCACCACGACGCAGGGCCTCAGCGTGGTGACGGTGCGCATGATGCTGAATTATGATTCCATGCGCGCCCTGACCGACGTCATGTCCAAGGTGAACGCCGTCAAATACCGGTTGCCGGAAGGCGCGTATGATCCGGTCATCAAACGCACCTCGGGCGGCTTCACCGCCGTCGCCTATATCGGTTTCGCCAGCACGACGCGCCCTCTCTACGAAATCTCGGATTATATTCACCGGGTCGCAGCACCGATGCTCTCGGGCATAGAGGGTGTATCCGAGATCAGTTATTTCGGAGAGCAGCGCCTTTCGATGCGCCTCTGGCTCGACCCCGAGAAACTGGCCGCCAACGACATGACTGGCGAGGACGTGGCACGGGCCATCCGGGAGAACAATTTTCAGGCCGCACCCGGACGGATCCGCGGCGTTTATACGATCAGCAATATCAACCTCAACACGGATCTAAAAACCGTCGAGGAATTCCGCGACATGGTGCTGCGCTCGACCGGTGGCCGGGTTATCCGGGTGCGGGACATCGGGCGAGCAGAACTGGGGCCGGACAATACGGACACCAGTTCGCAGACCAGCACGCTTCGGCCGCCGAATGGCAAGCCGACGCCCCGCCCTTCGATCTTCGTGGGCCTGGAGCCGTCGCCGACGGGCAATCCGCTTACGATCATCTCGCGTCTCAACGAGATCATGCCGAAACTCAAGGCGACGCTTCCGCCGGGAATTGATGTCCGCGTCCCATACGAGACCGCACATTTCATTCAGGCGTCGATCGATGAAGTGACCGAGACCTTCATCGAGGCGCTGCTCATCGTCATCCTTGTGATTTACCTCTCCCTCGGTACCGTGCGGGCGGTGATCGTACCGATCGCCACCATACCCCTCTCGATGCTTGGCGCGGTCGGGCTGATGTATACCTTCGGGTTCAGTCTGAATCTGCTCACCCTGCTGGCGATGGTGCTATCCATCGGGCTCGTGGTCGATGACGCCATCGTCGTGATCGAGAACGTCCATCGCCATATCGAAGAGGGCAAATCCCCCTTCGACGCTGCGTTACTCGGGGCGCGTGAGGTTGCAGGCCCTGTTGTCGCAATGACCCTTACGCTCACGGCGGTTTACGCCCCGATCGCTTTCATGGGCGGACTGACGGGCACGCTGTTCCGGGAATTCGCGCTCACGCTGGCCGGGTCCGTCATCGTCTCCGGAGTCGTTGCACTCACCCTGTCGCCGCTCATGAGCGCAAAATTGCTCAAAGCGAAAGAGAAGGAAGGCTTCATGGAGCGGATGGCCGAGCGCGCCTTCGGTTTCATGACCGCGCGCTATGAAACCGTTCTCGATTTTTCGCTACGACATCGCTGGGTTCCACTCGGCACGGCGGCGGTAATCTTCCTTCTTATTCCGGTCATGCTGCATGTCTCGCAGAGCGAACTGGCACCCAATGAGGACCAGGACATCGTCTATACGGCGGTCAAGGCTCCGCAATACGCCAATCTTCATTATGTCGAGACCTACGCCCAGACGCTTTACGAGAAGATGTCTGAAATCCCGGAAGGCCATAGCCACTGGCAGATGAACGGAATTGACGGGATCGCCAACAGCGTTGGCGGTGTCAATCTCGATGATTGGGGCAAGCGGAAGCGTAACGCCGATCAGATCCAGATGGACCTGCAACAGCGTGTTGCTTCCATCCAGGGGACCAGCGTCTTCGTGTTCCAGATGGGGGCACTGCCGGGTTCAACCGGCGGCCTGCCAGTCCAGATGGTCGTCCGCAGCGATGACAGCTATCGCAACGTCTTCAGCGTCATGTCACACCTGCGGGAAGAAGCCTCTAAAAGCGGTCTGTTTGCCGTGGTCGATAGCGACCTCGCCTTCGATAATCCGGTTGTCCGGGTCACGGTCGATCGGACCAAAGCCAATGCGCTCGGGATCCGTATGGAGCGGATCGGCAACGCACTGAACACGCTGATCGGGGAAAACTACGTCAATCGCTTTGGCTATTATGGCCGGTCCTATGACGTGATCCCGCAAGCCGTTCCCCTGTCCCGCCTGACACCAGATGCCCTGAAGACCTACTACATGCGCGACCAGAATGGCCGTCAGGTACCGCTGTCAGCCTTGGCCAGCGTGCGCGTCGATGTGGAGCCCAACCGCCTGCCCCAGTTCGGCCAGCAGAATTCGGCCACGTTTCAGGCCATTCTCGCCAAAGGCGTGACGATGGGTGACGCCGTGAGCTTCCTGAAGGCAAAGGCGGCGGAGTTCCCGCCCGGCTACAGCTATGACTGGCAGTCTGATTCACGACAGTATGTACAGGAAGGAAACGCGCTCATTTTTGCATTCCTTTTCGCACTGATTGCCATCTATCTCGTCCTGTCGATTCAGTACAACAGCTTCACCGACCCGGTCATCATCCTTGTCAGTGTGCCGTTATCCGTGTTCGGCGCCCTTATTCCGCTCGCTCTCGGTGTGACGACCTTAAATATCTATACCGAAATCGGACTCATTACGCTGATCGGACTGGTCAGTAAGCATGGCATCCTGATGGTCGAGTTCGCAAACGAGATCCTTCATCGTGACAATGTAGACCGCAGGACAGCAATCGAGACGGCCGCCGCCATCCGTTTCCGCCCGATCATCATGACTACAGCTGCAATGGTCGTGGGTCTTGCGCCCCTGGTCATCGCCACGGGTGCGGGCGCGAACAGTCGCTTCGGACTGGGAACGGTGATTGTCGTCGGCATGATCGTCGGCACGACCATGACGCTCTTCGTGCTGCCCTCGGTCTATACGGTCATCAAGCCGCGCCGTGGCAAGACGGTGTGACAGGCCATGCGCCGTCCGCCATTCGATCTCTGGCAACTTCTGTGCGTGCGGGCAATCGCCGAGCACGGCAGTATCCACGGCGCGGCGCGTTTCCTGAATACCCGACAATCTGCCGTCAGCCGGTCCCTGCACAACCTCGAGGAGCGGCTTGATGTCAGGCTGTTCATCCGCTCCCCGACGGGCGCTGCCCCAACCATGTTCGGTCAGGAATTCATCCGCTGGAGCCAGACGATCCTGGACAATGTGGCCGGCATGAACGCCCGCGCTCGGCGGACGGGCAAGGGCGAGAATGGCCAGATCTCGATCGGCATCCAGACTTGCGTCCTGCCAGGACGGCTCTCGGCCTTCACGGCGGAGTTCCGTGCCACACATCCCGATATCGCCTTTCGCTATTCCGAAGGCACTGGCAAAAGACTGCTGCGCCGTCTCCAGCGCGGACAGATCGATTTCGCGGTCGTCACACGCCGCGACCTGGCGCCCGCCTTGCGGGTCACGCCTCTGTGGAGCGAACGCATCGTGGCCGCACTCCCCGCCGATCATCCTCTCGCGACACGGCCGGAATTATCCTGGACGGACCTGCGTCATGAAACATTTCTCACAGGACGTGACAACGCAGGCCAGGACTTCGAGACACTCATCCTGCGTAAGATTGGGGAGACGGGCATCCGGCCGAAGATCCGGCGTCATGATATCGGCAGCAACAGGATCGTCGCACTCGTCCAGAACCACGAAGGCGTCGCCCTGCTTCCCGCCTCGTGGCTGCCGCTGATCCGCGATCGGCATGGCCATGACATCGCGATCACGGAAATCCGGGACGCGGGCGGCTCCTCCCATCTGGAATTCGGGATCGTCTGGCGACCTGACAATGAAAATCCCTGCGCCCTGAGCTTCGCCCGCTATATCGAAGTCCACAGACCATGAAGCTATTTTTCCGACGACGTTCCTTTCCCCTTTCTCCGTGCTTTGGCGAACCCCTTGTCCGACATCATGAACTGCCGAAGCATGGGCGCGACCAGCCGGACCGGATCCGTCGCCCCATCATTGCCGGAAAGAAGCGCTGCGTAGGCAAGCAGATCACGATGAAGATCGGCAGGTAAGGCCACAGTCATTTTCACCGGTTTCTCGTCGGGGATTTCCCTGATCTTCAATTCTGTCATCGAGGATTTCCTCCGTTCTGATAGGGTTTGAGCAACAGGTCGCGGCTGAGAATGACGGTGAAGGGCAGTCCCGGCCGGTCGGTGAGCGTCGGCTGGACGTTCAGACTGCGGTCGATCAGCCGGTTGCCGACCATCGAGAAACCGTTCGATGCCCCACTGCGGATCGCCTGCATCAGATTGTTCTCGTTCCATGACGTGCCCGCTTCCGAACCGATGCTGAGCAGGGTCGTGACCAGGGCAGCCTTGAAGAGCTGACCCCAATGGTTGTTGACCTCATCGGACAGACCTGACTGGCCGATGGCGTCTCCACCCGGCAGTTTCTCCAGGACCAGGCTCTCGCCGTCCGGGAAGATCAGTCGGGTCCAGATGATCTGGGTGCGCTGCTGCCCGAAAGAAATCCCACTGTTATAGGCTCCGAACAAGGTGCTGCCCTGCGGGATCAGGAGATAGCGTCCGGTCGGGCTATCATAGACGTTCTGCGTGATATGGCCGGTGACCTGGCCCGGCAGGTCGGAGCTGATTTTCGTGTTCAGCGCCCCCGCGATCACCGTGCCCGCCTGAAGGATATAGGGCGAGGCAGGAGGTGCGATACGGTCCGGGCTGGTTGTCGAGCGGTCGGGCTGCCCTTCCGGAAAGGCAAGGTTCCCAGCCTGTGGCCCGGTCGTGGTGGGCGCCCGCCCCGGGGAGGCAAGAGCGCCCGGCGTGGGCGGGGTGGCCTGTTCGCTGGCGCGGTCACGTTCACCCGTCTGCACGAACAGACGGCTGGCGATCGCGGCCTCAATTTCCTGTGCGGCACGGCGATCCTCCCCGCCGGATGCTGCTCGCCCCTGCTGCTGCGCTTTCAGGATGGTGTGCCCCAGATCACCGGACAGTGCGGGGCCGAGCTTTGGCACGCCATTGCCGACATAGTCGGAGGGCAACCGCGCCAGCCCATCGGCGGACGGACGGGCATCCGTGTCCTGGCTGGCGGCGGATGAAGTTTTATGGCTGCTGTTCTCCAGCGCGTAGCCGAGCGCGAGACCGAGGGTAAGCATGCCCACCCCGCCGAGCGCCCAGACCACGGTGCGGTTAAGGCGTACCACGCGCGGCCCTTCCGCCCGCAGGCGCAGATCGGGAGGTGATGGAAGTGGCGCGGACGTCCCGCCGGCAGCCTGGTCCTGCCCCGTCATGTCGGCCGCCCGTCGGTGCGCACGATCCGCACGCGCTGCTCGGAGTGTTTGTCGCCCAGTCGCAGTTCAGCGGCGGCAAACAGCCGGTCCACGATCATCCAGTTCTGCCGGACACGATAATTGACCAGTTCCGGACCGCCGTCTGCCCCCAGCACGAAGAGCGGCGGTAGTTCCCCCTGCCCTATTCCCGATGGGAAGGCGATATAGACCTTATGGCCATCATCGAAGGCCCGGCTGGGCAGCCAGGGCGGTGTACCCCCTTTCACCGGCTGGATGGCATAGCGGAAATTCAGGGCATCAAGATTGAGGCCCGTTTCAACGGGAGCATCGTCATCTGCGACACTGTCCTGCCTATGCAGGGCGATCAGGTCATCCTCGGGATAGTCCCAGGATACCGACGCCATATAGGTGGCGGGGGTGGAGCGCAGTTCGGCCAGATAGGTCCGGCGATCGGTGTTCACGATCAGGTTGGTGGTCAAATCCGGTCGGGTCGGCTTGACCAGGATATGGATGCGCTTCGTCGCCCCTGCCCCGCTCTCGGTATCACCGATGATCCAGCGCACCGTGTCGCCGGCCGCAACCGGCCCCGTACCGACCAGCTTCTCGCCCTGCTGGAGCATAATGTCTGTGATTTCACCAGGTGAGGCATAGACCTGATAGAGCGCACCCGCGCTGTAGGGATAGACCTGCACCGCGTTGATGAACCCAGCCCGCGTGGGCTGGATGCGCGCCGCCAGATTGGCCTGGGTCACGCGCATGGTCGGGTCGGCGACTTCGGGGGCGGTGCGCCCAGAACGTCGTGACGGCAGCGGCTTGAGCTGCCCAGGCAGCGGGAGTGGCTGTGGCACCTCCACGACCTGCACCGGTTTCGGTGGGTCGGGCAGATGTGTCGCCTTAGCCGCATCATCGTAGCGAATGACAGGCGGATGATACTGCCCCGCACAAGCGGACAGGGCGAGCAGCATCAGCGGCAACGCGCGCATGACCATGCGGATCATTGTCCGAGCTCCTTCGACCAGTTGATGGCAGAGACATAGATTCCAAGGGGATTTTTCCGCAGATGATCGGCATCGCGGGGCGTGCGCAAAACGACCGAGACGAGGGCGGTCCAGCGTTCGGTGCCGGTAAAGGCGCCGTCGCGGTAATGGCGCTCGGTCCAGGCGACGCGGAAGCTACCGGGCGATGCCCGGATCACCGAGGCGATGTCCACCTCGACCTGTTCATGCCCGATGCGCGAGAACGGATCGTTCAGGCGGGCGTAATCGTTCAGGGCAACCGCGCCGGATGTCGTGGTGAAGTCATAGGCACGAAGCCAGTTGTGCCGGACCACCACAGCGTCGGACGACAGGGACCGCACGTCATGAACGAACTGCGCCAGATACCAGGCGATCTGCGGATCTGCAGGCGTGTAGCCCCCTGTCGCCGGGGCCACGACCTGTGCCTGGCCGAGCCTGTCGACCTGCACCACCCAGGGCACGATCGTGCCGCGCGCGGAGTGCCAGATCAGCGCGCCCCCGAGACCGGCCGAGAGAAGCATGCCGCCGAAGGCCATCAGCCGCCAATTGCGCGCCTGGACGCGGGCGGAGCCAATGCGTTCGTCCCAGATCTGGGCGGCTTTCTGATAGGGTGTCACTGGCTCGGGTGTGGTCCCGTAGCGTGTGGTGGAGCGACGGAACATCATTCTTTCTCCGAGAGATCGATGGAGGCGGACCCGCCGCCGCCATCGGCGGAGCGGATGACATTTGCGGCTTCCACCGCATGGGCGGCCGCATTCCGGCGCTTCATCTTCCGCGCCCAGCGGGGTGGCTTGCTATCAGATGTCGGGCCGGAGCCATCGCCTCCATCGGGACCATCGCCACCGGGGTTGCCGCTACCGGCGGGCCCGGCACCAGGGTCACCCCCGCCGCCGGACGGGCCTGAGGACCTACCGTCACCTGATGGACCGTCGCTTCCTCCACCACCGCCCATCGCACCGGCGGCCCAGCGTCCACCGGCAGCATAGCTTTCCTTCAATGAGGATGCCGCCGCGCCGACCTTGCTCTTCGCCGCGTTCATGGCAGCGCCGCCGGCAGCACGACCGACATTGCCAGCAGCGGCGGCCATACCGGCCGCGCCCGTCTGCCCCGCAGCTCCCATGGAATATGCGGTGGTCGCAGCGCCCGCGATCGCAGCACCTCCCCGTGCGGCGGCAGCGGTCGCACCAAGGGCGGCGGCACCCCCGGATGCCAGGGCGGCAGGGGCAGCCACGGCAGCGGCTCCCATGGCACCTACCGCCATTCCGGTCCCGGCCGCCGCTCCCGCGCCAAGCTGGGGCGCACCGGAAATCAGCCCATTGGCGACGCTGCCGCCATACATGGCGAGCCCGATCATCGCGAGTGCTGCGAGCACCACGGAGAGCGCCTGACCGATCGTCGGCAGGCTGTCGCCATAGGACGTGGTGAACTGAGAAAACAGCGTGGAGGCAATGGCGCTGATGACGGCGAAGACCATGATCTTCACGCCGGAGGACACCACATTGCCCAGCACCTTCTCGGCCAGGAACGCCGTACGGTTGAACAGCGCGAATGGAATCAGGATGAACCCTGCAAGCGTGGTGAGCTTGAACTCGACGATCGCCACGAAGAGCTGGACGGCCAGCACGAAGAACGCCGCCATGACGATGAACCAGGAGATCAGGAACACCGCGATCTGGGCGAAGCCGGTGAAGAAATGGATCGGGTCGAGGAACTGATGCATCGCGTCCAGCAGCGGCTGGGCCGCATCAAACCCCGTCGCCGCCAGCCTGCCGGGATGCAAGAAATCACCGAGCGCGAGCTTTCCGCCGCCGACCTTCAGGCCAAGGGCAGCGAAACTGTCGAAGATCTTCTTCGAGAGTGCGTCGAAATTGTCGATGACGAACGCGAAGAAGCCGATATAGAGCGTCTTCTTCACCAGACGCTGGATGATGTCCTCATCCGCCGCCCAGGCCCAGAACAGCCCGGCGAGCGCGATGTCGAGGACGGAGAGCGATCCGGCGAGCGAGACCACATTACCCTTCACCAGACCGAAGCCGGTATCGATCGTCGTGGTGAACGTATTCAGGAAATTGTCGATAACCCCCGCGTTCGTCATGCCTGTAGCCGCCATGACCGTCAGTTCCCGTCGTTGAACACAGAGACGGCGCCGGGCACGTAGGCGTCATGCTGCGCGAAATGTTCGTATTGCGCCTGACCTTCCGCCTCGGCCGCCGCCTCACGCGCCCGGTCGAGGTCCTGTGCCCGTCCGTTGGACGACAGCACGGCCACCACGTCGGAGAGCTGGCGCGATTGCAGGGCGAGCAACTGATTACCGGCCTGTGCGGCCTGCAAGGCGCCGGCCGAACTCTGGCTGGCCGAAACGAGCTGGGTCATGGCGCTGCTGTCGGACGGGATATTGCCGACAGCGCGGGCCTGCATCTTCAGGGCATCCTCGAACCCACCCACGGCATTCTGCCACCGCGTCTGCGCCTGGCTGAACAGGGCGCTGTCGGACATGGAGGACGAGATCGACGTGTACGCCTGCTGGTATTGCTGCTCGACTGATGTGACGCTGTAGGCGATGTTCTGCGCCTGCGCGAGAAGTGCCGTCGTCTGGGAAATCGTTGATTGCAGCGTCGACAATGTCGACAAGGGCAACATGGCGAGGTTCTTCGCCTGATTGACCAGCATCTGCGCCTGATTGGCAAGCGACGTGATCTGATTGTCGATCTGCTGCAACGCGCGGGCAGCCTGTAGCACGTTCTGGCCGAAGTTAGCACTATCAAACACCGCCCATTGCGCTCGGGCAGGAACAGCGGAAAAGGAAATTACGACGACACCGTAAAAGAACAGGACGCGCCTCATGACGCCCCTCCTTCGCGCAACAGGTCAGCGACCCAGGTGACGCCTCGTGCCTCGAACCAGGCCGGCAGGAATCCGGCACGGCCATGTTCGACGAGTATCTGGTCGATCAGCCTGTGATCGTCCTTGCCGGAGACGGCGCAGAGCGCCAGAGTGACGGGACCGAGCCCCAGCTCGAACAGCCGGTTGCCGCGCTGGGTCTGGCAGTAATATTCCCGCTTCGAGGTCGCGCGGGCGATGATGGCGATCTGCCGTTGGTTCAGCCCGAAATCGCGATAGATCGTCATGATCTGCGGCTCAATCGCCCGTTCATTGGGCAGGAAGATCCGCGTCGGGCAGCTTTCCACCACGGCCGGAGCAATGGCGCTGTTCGCGATATCGGACAGGGATTGCGTGGCGAAGATCACCGACGCATTCTTCTTGCGCAGTGTTTTCAGCCATTCCCGGAGCTGGCCTGCGAAATCGCCGTCATCCAGCACCAGCCAGCCTTCGTCGATGACCAGTAAGGTGGGACGCCCATCCAGACGGCCTTCGATACGGTGGAATAGGTATGAGAGAACCGATGATGCTGCGCCGGAGCCGATCAGCCCCTCGGTCTCGAACACCACCACATCGGCATCACCCAGCCGCTCGACGTCCCCATCGAGCAGGCGGCCATAGGGACCGCCCAGGCAGTAAGGAGCCAGTGCCTGCTTCAGGGCGTTGGACTGGAGGAGTGCTACGAGCCCGGACAGGGTCCGCTCATGAACGAGAGACGACGCCAGGGAGTTCAGCGCCGACCAGAGATGGGATTTGACTTTCGGCGTCAGTGCCACGCCCTCGCCGACGAGAATCTGACCCAGCCATTCCGTGGCCCATTTGCGCTCGTCGGCATCGTCGATCCGCGCCAGCGGCTGGAGTGGCACGGCAGGATCATTCTCGTCCGCGTCGTCGGTCAGGCCGCCCCCGAGATCATGCCAGTCTCCGCCCATACCGAGCGTCGCCGCACGCATAGATCCGCCAAAATCGAAGGCAAACATCTGAGCGCCCGCGTACCGGCGGAACTGGAGCGCCATCAGCGCCAGCAGGACGGATTTGCCTGCTCCTGTCGGCCCTGCGATCAGCGTGTGGCCGACATCGCCGACATGCAAGGAAACGCGAAAGGGGGTCGCTCCGGCCGTCTTACCATAGAACAGCGGCGGCGCACGGAAATGGCCATCCTGCTCTGGCCCCGCCCACACGGCGGAAAGCGGGATCATATGCGCCAGATTCAGCGTCGAGACCGGGGGCTGACGCACATTGGCATAGACATGACCTGGCAGAGATCCCAGCCACGCCTCGACCGCGTTCAGGCTTTCGGCCATGCAGGTGAAGTCGCGGCCCTGGATAATCTTCTCGACGAGGCGGAGCTTCTCGGCCGCGATGCTGGCACTGCCGTCCCAGACCGTGACGGTCGCGGTGATGTACGCCTGCCCGACATCATCCGCGCCCAACGATTGCAGCGCCAGATCGGCGTCGGCCGCCTTGTTGGCGGCATCGTTGTCGACCAACGCCGACGCCTCGTTGGTCATCACCTCGCGCACGATCGCCGCGATCGATTTCCGTTTGGCGAACCACTGGCGACGAATGCGGGTCAGCACCTTCGTCGCATCCATCTTGTCGAGCAGGATGGCCCGGGTGGACCAGCGATAGGGCATCGCCAGCCGGTTCAGGTCATCCAGAATTCCGGGGAAGGTCCGCGACGGGAAACCGGTGATCGTCAGGGTTTTGATAAACGCATCACCGAGTTTTGGTTCCAGCCCGCCCGAGAACGGCTGATCCACCAGCAGGGCATCAAGGTGCATCGGGATTTCCGGCACCCGGACGCGCTGGTTGCGGGTGGAAATGGTGGAATGCAGATAGGTCAGGGTTTCGCCGTCACCCAGCCACGCCGCCTCGGGCATGAAGCCTTCAAGCAGGGCCAGCATACGGTCCGTGCGATCCACAAACGCAAGGAGCATCCCATGCGGATCAGGGCCATCGCGCTCCCTGCCCTCATAGAGAAACCGCTCGGCACGGCCCGATGATTCCGCCGGTGGCAGCCAGACCAGGGTCAGGAAATACCGACTCTCGAAATGCGCCCCTTCGTCCTCGAATGCCTCACGACGTTCGAGATCCACCATCTCGCTGGCGGGATCGGGGAAATCGCTGTCGGGATAGAGTGTGGCGGGGACACGCTGCGCCTCGACAAACACCGCCCAGCCGGAGCCCAGACGTCGCAGGGCATTGTTCAGCCGCCCGGTGACACCGACCAGTTCGGCGGGCGTGGCGCTGTCCAGATCGGGGCCACGGATGCGCGCCGTGCGCTGGAAACTGCCGTCCTTGTTGAGGACGACGCCCTTTTCCACCAGTGCCGCCCAAGGCAGAAAATCAGATAGAAGGGCACTGCGATTGCGATATTCGCCAAGGGACATCATGGCCGATCTCCCCTCCCCTATACCCGCAGCCAGGCGGGGTAACGGAGATGCCGGCGCCCGACCTCGATGAATAGCGGATCGCGCTTCGCACCCCAGACCGCGAGCCCGTGCCCGACGATCCAGAACACGGCCCCGATCAGCCACAGGCGCAGGCCCAGCGCGATCGCAGCCGCCAGTGTGCCATTGGCAATGGCCACGGCTCGGGGTGCCCCGCCCAGCAGGATCGGGTCGGTCAGTGACCTATGCACCGGGACATGGAAGCCCGGCACCGCGTCATCCTCATATCCCGCCATCAGATCAGCGCTCCGCCGGAGAAGGAGAAGAAAGACAGGAAGAACGAGCTGGCCGCAAAAGCGATCGACAGGCCAAAGACGATCTGGATCAGGCGGCGGAAGCCCCCCGATGTTTCCCCGAAGGCCAGGGTCAGGCCGGTTACGGTGATGATGATGACCGAGATGATCTTGGCGACCGGCCCCTGCACGGATTCCAGGATCTCGTTCAGGGGCGTTTCCCACGGCATGTCCGACCCGGATGCCAGGGCCGAGGAGCACCATGCGACCGAAAGCAGCAGCATGGCGGAAATGGCAGGCGCGTGCTGGCGCACGCGAAAGAGAGCACGGGTCATCGGGAATCTCCTTCGGTGTAAGCAGGATGAATGCGATACGAGCCTGTGGCGGGATCGAGCCCGTCCACGGTGGCGAGTTCGGACAGCCGGCGGGAATTACCGCGTCCCGAAAGCACGGCGATCACGTCGATGGTTTCCGCGATCATGGCGCGTGGCACCGTGACCACGGCCTCCTGGATCAGCTGCTCCAGACGATACAGGGCCGCCAACACCGAACCGGCGTGCAGCGTGCCGATGCCGCCCGGATGGCCGGTACCCCATGCCTTGACCAGATCGAGTGCCTCGGCGCCCCGCACCTCCCCGATGGGAATACGGTCGGGGCGCAGGCGCAGACCGGAGCGGACGAGATCCGACAGCGTGATGACACCTTCGCGGGTGCGCAGGGCAATGAGATTCGGCGCCGTGCATTGCAGTTCACGCGTATCCTCGATCAGCACGACGCGGTCGCCGGTTTTCGCCACCTCGGCCAGCAGGGCGTTGACCAGCGTGGTCTTGCCGGTACTGGTCCCGCCCGCGACCAGGATATTCCTGCGCGCGGCAACAGCCTGGCGGAGATATGCCGCCTGCCCTGCCATCATGATTCCGGCGGCGACATAATCGTCGAGGGTGAACACGGCGACGGCGGGTTTGCGGATCGCGAAGCTGGGGGCCGTCACCACTGGTGGCAGCAAGCCCTCGAACCGCGCCCCGGTCGGCAGTTCAGCCGACACACGTGGGACTGCCTCGTGGACTTCCGCCCCGACATGGTGGGCGACCAGCCGCACGATGCGTTCGGCATCGGCCGGGGCGATCGTCTCGCCCGTGTCGGATAGCCCCTCGGACAGCCGATCGATCCATAACCGCCCGTCCGGATTCAGCATCACCTCGACGACGGCCGCATCGGCAAGATATCCCGCGATCGCCGGTCCCATGGCCGTGCGCAGCATGGAAATGCCACGCATGCGAGCGCCGTTCTCAATCGGTGTAACCGCCATGGAAGCCCCCGTCCGTAGGGGTCATCCGGCCTGCCCGGACGACGACGGGGATCATTAAAGAGTGCTGTTTTCTCCCGTTTTCAACAGCATTTTCCTGCGATCGTACAGGATCGTAACGGATGCGGGTTTTACTTGCTTCTGGCGGTTTATCGAAACCGGCAGACGAAACCCGACAGACATGTTCAGGAAAGGCGTTCTTCCTCGACCTCCTGCGCAAGGAGCATGGAGTCCCCCCGCAGCCGGGCGGCATCACGGGCCGGGGGCACCCCGAACATGCGCCGGTAGTCGCGGCTGAACTGGGACGGACTATCGTAACCCACGGCGAAACCGGCTTCCGCCGCGTCGTCACCGTCCGCCACCAGACGCCGCCGCGCTTCCTGTAGCCGGATGCAGGTGCGATATTGCATCGGGCTCATCAGCGCCACTGCCTTGAAATGCCGGAACAGCGAAGGCGCACTCATGCCAGCAAGGCGCGCCAGATCGTCGATCCCGAAATCCTCGGCGTAATGCGCCCGCATCCAGGCCATGACCCGGGCAATCCGGGTCATGTGGCTGTCTGCCACCGCGATGGCCCGAAGCCGGGCGCCGAGCGGCCCGGTCAGCAAGCGGTAATAGATTTCTTGCTGCACCAGCGGAGCGAGAACCGGAATATCGCCGGGCGTATCCAGCAGCGCGACAAGACGGCGCACGGAATCCAGCAATGCCTCGTCCAGCGATGCGACGGCTAGACCGGCTTCCTCCCCTGCCCCTCTGACCCCGCCAACTGGCACGGACAGCAGCAGGTTCGCCAGCGCCGCCGGATCGAAATCGATGCTGAGCGCCAGATAGGGCTGGTGCGGACTGGCCTCGATCACCGCGCTGCTGACCGGCAGATCGACCGTCGTGATCAGGTAATGGCTGTCGTCATAGGTGAAGGCATGCGTTCCAAGCTCGACCCGCTTGCGGCCTTGGACGATCAGGTAGAGCCGGGAACGATAGATGCAGTTCAGCGGCACCGACCGGCTTTCGGAGCGGAACAGCATGAGGCCGGGCACGGCGGTCGGTGTGCGCCGTCCGGCCACGTGGCGCCCGATAAGATCGCGCAGATGATCGATCGCCAACATCCATAACCCTCCGCCAGAAAACTGCCCGTGAGAATAACGGCGCACAAGGCGCGGTTTCTGTTTCTGATAGCATCGGGCAAGAATGCGATGGGATTTTCCTACCGCGATGCCCTTCCCGGGGAGCACCATGCCGCTACGCCGCATCACGCGGTCCGTCTTTTCTCGCGGAGATCTCGTCCCATGAAATACAATCCGCTCGGCCGTACCGGCCTCCTGGTCTCGGAACTCTGCCTCGGCACCATGACCTTCGGCGGTCAGGGGGGCATCTGGGAACAGATCGGCGGCCTAGCGCAGGACAGCGCGGACACGCTTGTCCGCGCAGCACTCGATGCCGGGATCAACTTCCTCGACACGGCGAACGTCTATTCCAACGGACTGTCGGAACAGATCACCGGCCAGGCCCTGCGCAACCTCGGCGTGGTGCGCAACGACGTCGTGGTCGCGACCAAGGTGCTGGGACCGATGGGCGACGGTCCGAACGCCCGTGGCGCCTCACGCGCGCATATCATCGCGCAATGCCACGCCAGCCTGAAGCGGCTACAACTCGACCATATCGATCTCTACCAGATCCATGGCGTGGATCCGATCACCCCGATCGAGGAAACAATGGAGGCGCTGGATACGCTGGTCCGCTCCGGAGCCGTCCGATATGTCGGCGTCTCCAACTGGGCGGCCTGGCAGATCAGCAAGGCACTGGGCATCGCCGAGTGCCGGAACCTGGCGATGATCCGCTCACTGCAAGCCTATTACACCATCGCTGGACGCGATCTGGAGCGCGAGATCGCGCCGATGCTGGATGAGGAACAGGTGGGACTGATGGTGTGGAGCCCGCTGGCAGGTGGATTACTGTCGGGCAAATACCATCGGGACGGCACATCGGTCAGCGGTGACGGTCGGCGCGCCAGCTTCGATTTCCCGCCGGTCAATCGCGACCGGGCCTTCGCGGTCATCGACGCCATGCGCCCCATCGCCGAAGCACATGGCCGCAGCGTGGCGCAGATCGCCATCGCCTGGCTGCTGCACCGCAAGGTGGTGAGCAGCGTCATCATCGGGGCGAAACGTCCGGAGCAGTTGCAGGACAATATCGCGGCCACTACCGTCACGCTGTCGCCCGAGGACCTGACGACGCTGGATGCGGTCAGCGCCCTGCCGCCGGAATATCCGGGCTGGATGATCGAACGACAAAGCGGCTATCGCGCCGGCGCTCGTGCTGGGGAGTTGCCGAAAACATCGTAATGCATCGAGAAGGCTGCCCCGCCAATAAGGCAAGAACTGGACGCCATCCTTCCGCGTCTGGGCGGGGCCGGCCTTATCTTTATGACAGTCAAATTTTACATGTACTTGAATAAAGAGTGATGAATTCGAAATTGGTCCGACGTAACCCGCCGCAAATTTGCGCCTTCCAAAAACATCGCTACCATAAAAAATTAGAGAATGACGCGCTGCGCAACTGCAATACAAACGCCAGATCAGTTCTTCGAATTAGGCGCGAACATAAACCCAAGCATTTCGTCCTGACCGGAGCGTAACAGTAATTCTCTTATAATCGGAGACCTCATAACGGTCCGCATCTGCCAATTCAGCCTCGATAATTGTGAAGACTTTTCCTTTTACCTCATCTTCATCGTTCTCGCTCGCTTCGACAACCGGATGAAACCGGCTTCCACTGGTACGGACAACATCTGGATCTGTGATTTCAACCATCGACATACGATAACCAACAAGAATGTCATTCTGACCATCCAATAGACGGCCAAACGAAGAAAGCTGAACCTCGTCCTTCTGCAAGGTTCCGTAAGAAAATATAAATATCATCTGTTCTTCTTCCATAGGTTTTCGTTGTTCCAATATTGTAAAATTTACTCGACTTTCATATCAGAACGTTGTTGCAACACGCGTCATATGCAAAAGGCGCAATGAATATATCTGTTCAACAATACTTGGAAGTCATGCTCCGCCGGACAATGCCCTCTCGTTCCGCCCGTATTCCCGCCAGTCGCACTCGAGTCTGCGCCACGATGGCCATCGGCGCACCGTCTGGCGTTCCGGCATCGTATGGGGGTGCGGGAGCATATTCCAACTGCAACTGAATGGCCTGCGCGGCCTCATGTCCGGCAATTTCTCCGGTCAACGTCAGAGCGAAATCGATTCCCGCTGTTACCCCACCTCCGGTAATCAGGTTCCCATCCCGCACGACCCGTTCACGAATTGCCTCGGCCCCGTAGAGCGGCAGCAGATCCAGCGCGCTCCAATGTGTTGTGGCACGCCGCCCGCGCAGCAATCCCGCAGCGCCCAGCAATAGCGCACCGGTGCAGACGGATGTGACATAGCGTGCCGTCTCAGCCTGTCGTCGTACGAAACCCGAGGCATCCCGATCCTCCAGCAAAGGCGTAATCCCTACGCCTCCCGGCACGCACAGGACGTCATACGTTCCGCACGTCTCAAATGTTGTCGTCGGCGTCAGGATCAGCCCAGTTGCCGTCGTCACCGGCTGCATGGTTCGTGCCACCAGATCGACTTGGCAATTCGAAAAGCATGGCAAAAACTTCATATGGTCCGGTCAGATCCAACTGCTGTACCCGTGGAAACAGCATCAACCCAATACGCAGCGCCATTGCGATCATGCCTCTCTATGGTTGAGTGAAACCACCATACCGGTGCAGGATCTGGCGGCCATGCCAGATGACCCTCATTTTCCGCCAAACTTGGCCGTCATGCACCAGTCTCGCCGTGTCGAGATCCTAGCTTTTCCGAACGTGCAACTGCTCGACGTCACCGGTCCCCTTCAGGTCTTTGGATCCGCGAATGTCGCCATCAAACATTCCGGTCGATCGGCCCCCTTTTACGTCCCGGTCATGATCGCGGCGCATCCGGTCGTGACCAGTTCGTCCGGTCTGGGGTTGGTAGCGCACCCTTTGCCGCCCATGACCCTACCTGTCGACACACTCATGGTCGCAGGTGGGATCGGTGTGAGTGAGGCCGCCGCTGATCCCGGTCTGGTGGAGTGGCTGCGCGATCGCGCACAAGCGGCCCGGCGTGTGGCCTCGATCTGCACGGGCGCTTTTCTGTTGGCAGAAGCCGGATTGCTCGACAACAGGCGTGCCGCCACGCATTGGTCGCGCTGCACCGAACTGGCCCAGCGATTTCCCGCCGTAAGCGTTGAATCTGATCCAATTTTCATTCGAGACGGCACGATATGGACGTCGGCCGGCGTTACAGCTGGAATCGATCTTGCCCTGGCCCAGGTGGAATCTGACCTAGAGCATAATCCGATCAATCTGGTTCATATCCGGCGGCAGCAAAGCAGGCGGCGGCTTGACTGTGACCGACGTCGTCGATTGCGCTGCATACCGCGTCTTGGAGGGCATC
>NZ_JABEQF010000018.1 GCF_014174355.1 Gluconacetobacter azotocaptans | reverse complement strand
GCGAACAAGAACGCGGTGCCCTTCGACCCGGAAAAGCCGGCGATCACCTCGGGCATCCGCCTGGGCAGCCCGGCGGCCACCGCGCGCGGCTTCGGCGCCGACGAGTTCCGCGAGACCGGGCTGATGATCGACGAGGTGCTGACCGCCCTGGCCGAACGCGGCGAGGACGGCTGCGCCGACATCGAGGCCGCCGTCCACCACAAGGTCAAGGCCCTGTGCGCCCGCTTCCCCATCTACCGCTGAAGATAGGTTACGCCCCGTTCCGGATCGCAGGGTCCGGGACGGACGTGGCCAGCCGCACGGCGGTCTGGCCACGGCCGGGCCGCAGGTTGGGCATCACCAGCATGCAGTCGTCGTAGGGGGTGCGGATCTCGTCGGGGCCGTCCTGCGCCAGCAGGGTGCCCCGGCGTGGGACGACCTGACCGCCCCGGAACGGCTTGACGAAGCGGAAACGCGGCGTATGGGCCGTCACGATGTCCGTCACCATCATGTGGCGCGGCGCCGCCGTCGGTGGCGAACGGTCGGGGGGCAGCAGGCCGCTGTGGCGCAGCAGGGCGTGGACGGCCTGTGCGGTCGCCGTGACGGTGCAGCTGTCCCAGTGGGCCCCGGCTTCCAGCAGGCAGGCTGCCGCCTGTCCGCCGGGGGTTGAAAACCGCTCGAAATCAATCAGGCGCGGGCCGGCCCGATGACCGTGATCGGACACGATCAGCGGGGGGTCGCCGACCATCGCCGACAGCCTGCGCCCGGACTCCGCCCCCCCGGCCAGGATCAGCGGCGTGCCGGGCCACAGCATCGAATGCAGATCCATCAGGATGTCCGCGCTTTCGATCACCGGCAGCAGCGCGCGGGCGCGGTTCAGTTCCGCCGACTGGCGCGGGCCGTTCAGCGTCCGCCGGCACCACAGGCGGTTCATGTCCTCGTCCACGAAGCGCGACGCCACGGGATTGGCGGCGTCGAACCGCGCGAAGGCGTCCAGATTGGCGAAGATCAGCGACAGCCGCCCATGGGCCGGGCGCAGATCGTCGCGCAACAGCGTGTCGAGCACGGTCGCGCCGGCATATTCATTGCCATGGATCAGCGCGGTCAGCACGACATGCGGGCCGGGGCGTGAGGCTTCCAGATGGATGACGCCGGGAATGCCGCAATTCCCCCGCTGCCAGCGCGACAGGTCGGGGGGTGGGATTTCGACGGAAAAGCGGGGCAGGGGCTGGGCCGGAGCGGGCAGGACGTCCTGAAATGTGGGCCGCCCACGCATGCGCGGCGACGGACCGGGGCGCGAGCCTGATCCGCAGCTCATCATGGCATGTCCCGGCGGCCGGAAAGCCGACCCGGCAGGCGGGCGTCTGTCCCGGTGTGATGGTGCGCGACGGGGTGGATCGGGCGGGCCATGAACCGGAGTTTATAGAGTCGCGGCGATGCCGCAATGCCATGGACGCGCGCCCGCCCGCACGCCAGCGCAGGTCGGTCAGGGCGATTCGATTACCGCGATGCGCGCCCGCGTCTGCTTTTCGATGTCGCGCAGCAGCAGGCGTTCGGACGGATCGCACAGTGACAGCGCCGTGCCGCGCCGCCCGGCGCGCGCGGTGCGGCCGATCCGGTGGATATAGGTTTCGGGTTGTTCGGGGATGTCGAAATTGACGACCAGCGCCACGTCGTCGACATCGATGCCGCGCGCCATGACATCGGTCGCCACCAGGGCGCGCAGCGTGCCCTGGCGGAATGCGTTCAGCGTCTGCTCGCGCTTGGCCTGGCCGTGGTCGCCGTGCAGCGCGGTGGCGGTGACGCCCGCCTTGCCCAGCGCCCGCGCCAGCGTGTCCGCGCCCTGCCTGGTGCGGGTGAAGATGATCGTCCGGTCGTCCGGCGCCCGGCGCAGCAGGGCGATCAGGGTGGCGGCCTTGCGCGCGGTGGGCACGAAGATCGCCTGCTGGCGGATGCGCGGCAGGGTCGCGGGGGCGTCGGGCGGGGCGATGCGCACCGGCTTGTGCAGCAGTTGCCGGGCCAGAGCCGAAATGGCGGGCGACATGGTCGCCGAGAACATCAGCGTCTGGTGGCGCACCGGCAGGCGGGCGGCGATGGCGCGCACGTCCTCAAGAAACCCCAGGTCGAGCATCTGGTCGGCCTCGTCCAGCACCAGGCACGTGGTGCCGTCCAGGTTCAGCGTCCCGTCGGTCAGATGGTCCAGCAGGCGTCCCGGCGTTGCGACCAGGATATCGGTGCCGGCCGCAAGGGCGCGGGCCTGCCGGTCCTTGGGCACGCCGCCGATGGCGACGGTGACCGTCAGGCCGCAGTGGCGGACGCAGGTCCGCGCGGTGCCGGCGGTCTGGTTGGCCAGTTCGCGGGTCGGCGACAGGATCAGCGCGCGGGCACGGCCCCCCCGCGTATCCGGGCTGTGTTCCTGCGACAGCAGGCGGTGCATGACCGGCAGCACGAAGGCCGCCGTCTTTCCCGTCCCGGTCCGGGCCAGCGCCTCGACATCCCGGCCGTCGAGAATCGGTGGAATGGCGAGCGCCTGAATCGGCGAGGGCACGACATATCCTGCCGGCCCCAACGCCGCGAGAATACGGGAGTCAAGGTTCAGATCGTCGAAGCGGAGGGAAGGTGCGTCATTCATCGTGCCCCGAGATACCCCGCCCGGCGGCGATGGCGAAGCGATTCCGTCGGGGCGCCGCATCCCGCGCCCCGTCCGGCTCGATTGACGCCAGGGTGCGCCTACCGGCAGATGACGTCATGGATCACGTTTCGGATCAGCTTTCCCCTCATCTTCCCCAGTCCGCGGATCGGCTGGTGGCGGTCGTGGCGGAAGATCTGGCGGGCATGCGCTCACAGGCGTACGGTCTGGCGGCGCGGGCGGGACTGTCTCCGTTTTTCTGCCCGGTCAGGGCGCATGGCCTGTGGGGGCGCCTGCCGGCCGCATGGTGGCCGGCCCCGCTGCGCGCGATCGACCCGCCGGTCGATCCCCGGACGGCCGGGCTGGTCTTCAGCGTCGGGGGCACCGGCGGGGCGGTCGGCGCGGCGCTGCGCCGGGCGGACCGGCGTATCGTGCAGATCCAGAACCCCCGCATGCGCCTGGGCCGATTCGACCTGGTGATCGCCAACCGGCATGACGAGATCGCGGGGCCGAACGTCCTGCTGACGCGCACGGCGCTGCATGGCGTGTCGCCGGTGCGGCTGGCGGCGGCGCGGGCCGAGTGGGGGCCGCGCCTGGCCCATCTGCCACGCCCGCTGGTCGCGGTGCTGCTGGGCGGTTCCAACGGTCGTTTCCGCCTGGATGTGACGGAGGCGGTGGCCCTGACCGGGCAACTGGTCGACATGATGCGCCGCGACGGGGTTGGCGTGGCGGTGACCCCGTCGCGGCGGACCGGTGAAGATGTCTGCGCCGTCGTGCGCGCGGGCGTGTCGCCGCTGGGGGGCTGGGTGTGGGACATGCAGGGGGACAATCCCTATCTGGGCCTGCTGGCCTGCGCGGACGCCATAGTGGTCACGAAGGATTCCGTCTCCATGGTGTCCGAAGCCGTGGCCAGCGACGTGCCGGTCATGATCGCGGACCTGCCGGGACGGTCGCGGCGGATCGGCCTGTTCCTGCGCGACCTGGCCCGCGCGGGCCGCATCCGGCCGTTCGCGGGGCGGATGGACGACTGGCCGGTCCACCCGCTGGACGATACCGGGCTGGTGGCCGGCGAGATGCGTCACCGTCTGGGTCTGGGCCCGGAGGCCTGATTCGGGGCACTACCCGGCCGGCATGATTTCTGGTTGCCGCATTCTGCGGTATGAATGGTCCATGCTGGACATCCGTACCTATGACGCCCAGGCGGGCGGTAATGTTCTCTACAAGGCGCTGGCGCATCCGCTGGCGGCCGAGGCCCTGTCCGCGCTGGCGGCGGAACTGCGCGCCCTGGGGCCGGTCGCGGTCTACGACCCCGAGGGGATGTTCGCCATGGTGCGGGCGCTCGGTCCCGACCTTGGCGTGGTCGAGGGGCTGTATGTCCATGATGCCGCCCTGGTGGGGCAGCCCACGCCGTGCGGCCCGGCGCGGGCGCTGACCGACCTTGCGGGGGCGCCGGTCGCCGTCGTGCTGGCGGCCACCTTCGATGGCGGGCGGATCCATGACCGTATCGCCCATCTGCTGCCGCCCGGAGCGCGGTTCCTGTCGATGGACGCGCTGCGGCTGCCCGATCGGATGTTGACGGTGCGCGAGCGGTATCTGGACCGGCTGAATTTCGCCACCAACCATGCGTTCTTCCGCGACCAGGAGGGGCTGTCCACCCGGCTGGTCAGCGCGAATTACTGGTCGCGCTACGGCGCGCGGGCGGTGCGGCTGTGGCTGCGGCTGTTCGGCGCGGACGGGAAGGTGCTGGCGACGTGGGAACAGGACGTGGCCGACGACGGCGGCAGCATCGTCATCGACAGTCAGGCGGTGCGCGCGCGATTCGGCCTGCCGGCCTTCACGGGGCAATTGTTCGTGCACGCCATCGGCGTCGCGGGGCATGACGTGGTGAAATACGCGCTGGATACCTACGGCACGGACGGCAACCACAGCCTGTCGGTCACGCACGACGCCAATGCCTGGCCGTCCGACCGCTATGCCAACCTGCCGGCCCCCGACGTGGGGGAGGACGTCGTCCTGTGGGTGCAGAACAGCCACGCGGTGCCCATCCCCCCAGGCGCGATGAGCCTGAATCGCATGGGCGAGGCGCACCATGCCTCGATCATGCGCGAAATCGGGCCGTACCAGACGGCGGCGATCCGGGTCGCCGACTGCCTGCCGGACCTGGCGTGGCCGGCGCAGATCGAACTCCGGTCCGGCCGCCATGTCGTCCGTCCCCGTTACGAGGTGATATCGGCGCACCGGACCCGCATCGCGCACCTGAATGTCGAACGCGCCGACCTGCGTCCCGACCCCGGAATTGCCAACCTGCCCGAGTCGTTCGGGCGTGGCTTCCTGCTGCCGTTCCCGATTCTGGACCCCGCGCGGTTCCTTACGATCGTGCAGCCGGTGCCGATGGCCGAATCGCAGGCGACCCTGCCGCTGCGCGTCGATTGTTTCGACGGGGCAGGGAACCCCACCGGGCAGAAATTCCTGGGCTGCCTGCCGCGCGACCACGATCTGGCCCTGGACCTGGCGCAACTGGGCGTGCCCGAAGGCCATGCCGAACTGGTCTATGATTTCCGCGACGGCGGCGACGCCGACGGGTGGCTGCACGCGCTGGTGCGATTCCAGGCCCGCGATGGCGGCCACGCGGCGGAGACCAGTTTCGGCGCGCACATCTTCAACACCGTCATGACCTATCGGGGCGAGCCGCAATCCTATTCCGGGCCGCCGCCGGGCCTGACCACACGGCTGTTCCTCAAGGGCGGAAACGGCTTGGGGCACGCCTTCTGCTGCCTGATCTATCCGGCATCCGCCGACTGGCGGCCGCATTCGCGCACCGTCCTGACCCTGCACGACCAGGCGGGGCGGGCCATTGCCGAATCAGGGCTTGAGATCGCCTGTTCGGGCTCGGCGATGGTGTGGCCGCATCGCCTGTTCGGCGCCGAGGCGGTCGAGCAGGCCGGTCTTGGGGGCTATGTCATGATCCGGGACACGACGTGCCGTCTGTTCGGCTATCACGGCGTCATGCGCGACGAGGGGGGCTTTTCCCTCGATCACATGTTCGGCTTCTGACGGTGAAAAATGGAGCATGAGGCCCCTTGCGAAGGGGGGGCAGATCCATTAATAGGGCCGCAACGACATCGGATGGGTGCGTAGCTCAGCGGTAGAGCATCGCCTTCACACGGCGGGGGTCACAGGTTCAATCCCTGTCGCACCCACCATCCGGATCGTCGGGCGGCTGATCATGTCGCCGCAGAGAGCGGGAGATTTTCCCGCCTCCCATCAGTCCGATTCCCCTTTCGAGCTCACGAATTATCTGTGTGACAGCGCCGTTCACGGGCCGGGGCAGCCGTGCCTTGTGGCGATGGCGGCGACACGGGGTACTATTTTCTTGACACTTAAATGTGATTGGGGCTCCTATCGGGGCGTTGCAGTGTTGCGATGTGCAGCTGCTTCTTGGACGTTTCCTCCCTAAACTTGGCGGTGCTTTGGCACCGCTTTTTTTTGTCCTGATTTCCGGGCGGCTGCTTCATAATGGCCCTGCCGCAGGGAATGCGACCAGGAAAGGTCAGGTGAACAATGCCCGGAATATTCGACGGACTGATCAACAAGGTGACGGAACTGGCCGACAGCACCGGACTGACGGACAAGGTACATCAGCATCTGGCTGAACTGACGTCGGCACAGGGGATTTCCACCCTGATGGCCCAGGCCGAGCAGGCGGGGCTGGGGGACAAGGTCCGGTCGTGGATCGGGAGCGGCCAGAACCTGCCGATTTCGGTCGACGAACTGCGCTCGATCCTGTCCAGCCAGCAGATCCAGGCGATGGCGGACCGGACGGGGTTGCCGGCATCGACCATCCTGCCGGCGCTGGCGCAGTTCCTGCCTGCCGCCGTGGATCAGCAGACCCCGTCGGGCGAGGCGCCGAAGGTCGGCTGACCGCCACGTCGGAACCTTTCAGGACGACAGGGCGGTGGCCCTGTCACGGGTCAGTCGTTCCGTTGCCGCCGCCAGGTCGCGCAGCAGGCCGGTCAGCATGGCCCGGATCAGGGCGAATCCGTCGCCCTTTTCCAGCCGCGCCTCATCCATGTACAGCGCGCGGCTGATTTCGACCTGCAGGGTGTGCACCCCGTCGCGGGGGCGGCCGTAATGGCGTGTGACATAGCCCCCGGCATACGGAGTGTTGCGGCAGGTGCCAAACCCACGTGCGCGCAGGGCAGTTTCGGCGGCGGCGGTGATGGCCGGCGCGCATGACGTGCCCCAGGCGTCGCCCAGGATGAAATCCGGTGCGTTGCGACCTGTCGGGCCAGGCATGGAATGGCAATCGACCAACAGGCAGACGCCATGGGCGGCGACAGCCGCGTCGATCAACGCCGAGAGGGCGGCGTGGTAGGGCGCCCAGCATGTGCGAATCCGTTCGCATGCCTCGGCGAACGGGAGGCGCGTGCGATAGATCGGCACGCCGGTGGCCGACAGGCGCGGGATCGTCCCCAGCCCCGCGCGGACTCGGGCGGTCGTGCTGTTGCACCCGTCGGGCAAGGGTTCGCTGAACATCGTGGGGTCCAGTTCCCATGCCTCGCGGTTGGGATCGCAATAGATGCGGGGAAATGTCGCGCAGATCAGGCTGGCCCCCAGGTCCGGCACCCGGTTCAGCAACTCGTCGACATGGAAATCCTCGCTGCGGCGCAGAATGGCGCGGTCCAGGCGCGACATCGCAAGGAAAGCGTCCGGATAGGCGCGTCCGGAATGCGGCGAGGCGATCACCAGAGGCAGGGGCGCAGCGCGTGGCGCTGTCACCACAAATGGGGCGGGATGGGCGTCATCCCCGTCGTTCAACGGCGTCGCGTCGGTGTGATCCAGGCGGGAACTGGCAACCATTTCGCGAAGTTATCCCATGTTATCAGGCGCTTCGTCAAAACAGGGGTGCGATTTCATTTTTTCCGCACGGACGGGTTGCGCAACGCCGCCAGCCCGGCTAGAAGCCTGTTCACCGAACGGATGGGCGCATAGCTCAGCGGTAGAGCACTACCTTGACATGGTAGGGGTCACAGGTTCAATCCCTGTTGCGCCCACCATCCTTCGGGCTTCCCATTTAAAAATAGATCCATGTCACCCTGCCGCGCGGACCCGTGCGGCCGCGTCAGTATGCGGTCGCGTCCAGCGCGCCTTGCAGCATGTAGGACGCGGCCAGCTTGTCCACCAGTTCGGCACGGCGCCGGCGGCTGACGTCGGCGTCCTGCACCAGCATCCGGTTGACGGCGCTGGATGACAGGCGCTCGTCCCACATCGCGGCGGGCAGGCCGGTCTGCTCGGACAGGGACATCATCCAGTCGCGCGCCGCCTGGGCCGCCGGCCCGAAGCTGCCGTCCAGGGACAGCGGCAGGCCCGACACCAGGGCGCCCACGTCCTCGCGTTCGGCGATGCGGCGGATTTCCACCGCCATGGCGGACAGCTTGCCCCGCCGCAGCGTTCCGTAAGGCGAGGCCAGCATCAGCGAGACGTCCGACAGGGCCAGGCCGATCGTCTTCTGGCCGGGGTCGAGGCCCAGCAGGCGCTGGTCGCGGCCCAGTTGGGCGCGGATCTGGTGCATGTTGAACAGGGGCATGTCTGGGTCTATGGTCCGCGCGTTGTCCTGCCCGGCAGGTTATTCCCCCCAAGTCATGATGGAAAGTTATGCTTCATGTCGCTTGATCCCGCGACCGTCCGTCGTATCGCCAGACTGGCCCGGATAGGAATCGACGAATCCGACCTGCATGCCCTGCAGGGTGAACTCAACGGCATTCTCGGCTGGATCGAGCAGTTGAACGAGGTCGACATCGACGGTGTCGAACCAATGGTGGGCACCGGGCATGCGGCGCTGCGCATGCGCGACGACGTGGTGACGGACGGGGACGCGCGCGACGCCGTCCTGTCCAACGCGCCGGATGCGGCGGGGCCGTTTTATACCGTGCCGAAGGTGGTGGAATGATGCTGACCGAACTGACGATCGCCGCGGCCCAGGACGGGCTGAGGCGGCGCGATTTCTCGGCGGTCGAGCTGGTCGGTGCGCATATCGCCGCGATCGAACGGCTGAACGGACGGCTGAACGCCTTCATTACTGTGACGGCGGACCAGGCGATGGATGCCGCGCGTCGCGCGGACGACGTGCTGGCCAAGGGCGAGGCCGCGCCGCTGACGGGCATTCCGCTGGGCATCAAGGACCTGTTCTGCACCGACGGGGTGCGGACGACGGCTGCCAGCCGGATGCTGGAAAATTTCGTGCCGCCGTACGAAAGCACGGTGACGGCAAACCTGCTGCGCGACGGCGCGGTGTTCGCGGGCAAGACCAACCTGGACGAATTCGCGATGGGTTCGGCCAATATCAATTCGGCCTTCGGCGCGGTGGAAAATCCGTGGAAGCGCGAGGGCGAGGCGGACACCGTCCTGGTTCCCGGCGGCTCGTCCGGCGGGTCGGCGGCGGCGGTGGCGGCCAGCCTGGTGATGGGGGCCACGGGCACCGACACCGGCGGTTCGATCCGCCAGCCGGCATCCTATTGCGGAATCGCCGGCATCAAGCCGACCTATGGGCGGTGCAGCCGGTGGGGCACCATCGCCTTCGCCAGTTCCCTGGACCAGGCGGGGCCGATGGCCCGCACGGTCGAGGATTGCGCCATCCTGCTGCAGTCGATGGCGGGGTTCGACCTTCGCGACAGCACCAGCGTCGATTGCCCGGTGCCCGATTACCGCGCCGCCTGCGGCCGCGACCTGAAGGGCATGAAGGTGGGCATTCCCGCCGAATACCGCGTGGCGGGCATGCCGGCGGAAATCGAGGCCGCGTGGAACAAGGGCATCGCCTGGCTGCGCGACGCGGGATGCGAGATCGTCGAAGTGTCGCTGCCCTACACCAAGTATGGCCTGGCGACCTATTATATCGTGGCGCCGGCCGAATGTTCGTCGAACCTGGCGCGCTATGACGGCGTGCGCTTCGGGCGCCGGGTGCCGGCTGCCTCGCTGGACGAGCAGTACGAGGCGACCCGGCGCGCCGGATTCGGGGCGGAGGTTCGCCGGCGGATCATGATGGGAACCTACGTCCTGTCGGCCGGATATTACGATGCGTATTACCTGCGGGCGCAGAAGGTGCGGAACCTGATCCGGCGGGATTTCGAGCGCGCGTTCCAGCAGGTCGACGTGCTGCTGACGCCGACGGCGCCGTCCCCGGCCTTCGCGCAGGGGGAAAAGATGGACGATCCGGTGCAGATGTATCTGAACGACGTATTCACCGTTCCGGCCAGCATGGCCGGGGTGCCCGCGATGTCGGTCCCGGCGGGGCTGAGCGCCAACGGGCTGCCGCTGGGCCTGCAGATCATCGGCCGGTCGTTCGACGAGGAAGCTGTCCTGGCGGCCGCCAGCGCCATCGAACGGGCGGCGTCCTTCACGCATCGCCCGGCGTTGCGCGCGGAGGTGGTGTGATGAGCTATGTGATCGAAGGGCGGACCGGCCCCTGGGAACTGGTCGTCGGGCTGGAAGTCCATGCCCAGGTCATCAGCCAGTCCAAGCTGTTTTCCGGCGCCTCGGCATCGTACGGCGGCGAGCCGAACACGCATGTCAGCCTGGTGGACGCGGGCTTTCCCGGTATGCTGCCGGTCATCAATCGCGAATGCGTGGCGCAGGCGGTCCGTACCGGGCTGGGCCTGAAGGCGCGCATCAACCTCGAAAGCCGATTCGACCGCAAGAACTATTTCTACGCGGACCTGCCGACCGGCTACCAGATCAGCCAGTTCACCCACCCGATCGTCGGCGAGGGCGCGGTGGAGATCGAACTGGCCGATGGGTCGATCCGGACCATCGGCATTACCCGCCTGCATCTGGAGCAGGATGCCGGCAAGTCGATGCATGACCAGGACCCTACACGGTCCTTCATCGACCTGAACCGCGCGGGCGTCGCGCTGATGGAAATCGTCAGCGAACCCGACATCCGCACACCCGAGGAGGCCGGGGCCTATCTGCGCAAGCTGCGCATGATCCTGCGCTATCTGGGCACGTGCGACGGTAATATGGAGGAAGGCTCCATGCGCGCCGACGTGAACGTATCCGTCCGCAAGGCCGGCGAGCCGTTCCGCACGCGGTGCGAGATCAAGAACGTGAACTCGATTCGCTACGTGATGCAGGCGATCGAAATCGAGGCGGCCCGCCAGGTGGAGATCTGGGAGGGCGGCGGGTCGGTCGATCAGGAAACCCGCCTGTTCGATCCGGCGCGGGGCGAGACGCGGTCGCTGCGCAGCAAGGAAGACGCGCACGATTATCGCTACTTCCCCGATCCGGACCTGTTGCCGCTGGTGGTCGAGGAAGCCTGGGTCGAATCGCTGGGGGCCGTCCTGCCGGAACTGCCCGACGCCAAGCGCCAGCGCTTCCAGAGCGAATATGGCATTCCACGCTATGACGCCGGCGTGCTGGTGGCCGAACAGGCGACGGCCGATTTCTACGAGACGGTCGCGCGGGGCCGCGATCCGCGCCTGGCGGCCAACTGGGTGATCGGCGATTTCTTTGGCGCCCTGAACCGTACCGGCCGGACCATCCAGGACAGCCCCATCACTGCCGAGGGGCTGGGTGGCATGCTGGACCTGATCACCGACGGGACGATCAACGGCAAGATCGCCAAGGACGTGTTCGAGGACATGCTGGAAACCGGCGAATCGGCGGCGGCCGTCGTCGAGCGCCGGGGCCTGCGGCAGGTCACCGACACCGGCGCGATCGACGCCGCCGTGCAGGCGGTGCTGGACGCGAACCAGGACAAGCTGGCCGAATACCGGTCCGGCAAGGATAAATTGTTCGGATTCTTTGTGGGCCAGGTCATGAAAGCCATGGCCGGCAAGGGGAATCCCGCGCTGGTGAACGCCGCCCTGAAGAAAGTTCTGTAACCGACCGGTTGGGGCGGGTTTCGGGTTTGACGGCGCTGTGGCGACGGTCTACAAGCAGCGCTGCAAACGCCGTGTGAAAAACACGCTCTTCGGCGGAGGGGTGGCCGAGTGGCTGAAGGCGGCGGTTTGCTAAACCGTTGTACGGTGTCAAGCCGTACCGTGGGTTCGAATCCCATCCCCTCCGCCAGTTTCCTTTCCGAACATTCGAATATCCGGCAGCATCCGGTGACCCAGGCGGTCGACCGGATCGACGCATGCATCGTCATGCGTTGAATCCCGGCCCGCTTCGAAGCCGGGAGCCATGCCCTGTTTCGGCCATGAAATACTGGAAATTGTAACTTTCGATTCCGAAGATCAGGCAATTCGCCTGCCATTTTGCATGTCGGGGGTGCTTCATTCCCCGTAGCGAAGGCGGTTCATGCGAATGGCACCGATGATGGCAATCAACAGACGTCCCATGATGTGCTCGCGTGATAATTATTACGATATGTAACGACACAGCCACGGACGAGTTCAAATGACGTTCATGTGTCGGACTGGAATCATGGTGATGCGGCAGATTGGGCGGCATCGTCAGGCCGTCTGGGTCATGTCTGTGGGGTAATGGTGGAGAAGACGAAATTGCGGGGCATGAGGGTCGATCGGATCGCGGGCTGGCTGGCGCTGGCGATGACCTTGACCCTGCCGTTCTTTCAGTTGCGTGGGCGTGCGATTTCCGACGGCATCATCTCCGGGGTCGGGATCCTGTTCCTGGCGCATTGCGCAATGACGCGGGAGGGCGATTGGTGGCGTCGGGGCTGGTTTCCCGTCGCGATGCTGTTCTGGGCGCTGGCAGTGCTGTCGTCGATATTGAATGGGTCTGCCCATTCCATTTCGGAAGCGATCGTTATCGGAAGATTTTTTCTGTTCGCTGCCGCGTTGGAACATTGGGTGCTGCGCGACGCGCGGTCGCGGCGATGGCTGGGGCTGGTGGTCAGTGTGGCAGCGGTCTGGATCGTCGCCGAATGCTGGCAGCAATATCTGCTGGGCCGGAATCTCTGGGGCTATCCGCGCTGGACGGATGGGGCGCTGACCGGCCCGTTCTACAAGCCCCGTGCCGGTGCCGCGCTGCTGATGGTCGTCTTTCCCGGCATCATGCCCCATGTCGTCCGGCGGCTGGAGGCTCCGGAGTGGCGACGCAAGCTGTGGGGCGTCGCCGTCATCGTGTTCCTTGTCCTGACGATGATCCTGATCGGGCAGAGGATGCCCAGTCTGCTGTTCGGCCTGGGGCTGGTGATCATGGCGCTGGTCGTCCGCTGGACCAGATGGCCCGTCTTCGCGGCGGCCCTGGCCGGGGTGGCAGGACTATGCCTGCTGCCGGTCCTCTCTCCGCCAGCCTATGCGAAGCTGGTGGTGCGCTTCCTGGCGCAGATCACGAATTTTCCCGACAGCGCCTATGGACAGATCTATCTGCGGGCGGCGGTCATGGTCCGGCATCATCCCTGGCTGGGCCTGGGGTTCGACGGGTTTCGCGATTTCTGCGCCGATCCGGCTTATGTCCATGGCCTGGCCCCGTTCGGCTGGCGGCTGGACGCTCGAAACGCCGCCATGGGGTGCAATATTCATCCGCATAACTTCTATCTGGAAGCCGCAACGACCGCGGGACTGACCGGGCTGGCCTGCTTTGTCGTGCTGGTCGTGATGTGGCTGTGGCGCATGATGCGGGCACTGGCGCCCGCGGATGCGCCACAGCAGGCCATGCTGTTTGTGACCTGCTGCATCCTGCTGTGGCCGCTGGCTTCCAGCAGCGCATTGTTCACGGTGCGGACGGCGGGATGGGTGTTCCTGATGGTGGGCTGGGGACTGGCGGCGTCACGTGACATCGATGGCGAACGCCGCCTCGGCCGCCCGTTCCGCGGCTAGCGTGAAAGGGGGGCGTCGATTGCGCGGGCCCTGTGATCACGCCAAATCGTCGGGACCGAACGCATCGGGCAGCAGGTCGGACAATGTACGGACCAGAAGGACCTGTCCCGTCGCGCCCACCATGCGGACCCTGAGGTCGGGGGCGCCGAATTCCCGGATCTTCTGGCGACAGCCGCCGCAGGGGGCACAGGGTTTTTCACCGCCGCCGCTGATGACGATATCCACGATCCGGCGCTGTCCTGCCGCGACCATGGCCGAGATCGCCCCGCCTTCGGCGCAGACGCCTTCGGGGTAGGCGGCGTTCTCGGCATTGCAGCCGGCGAAGATTCGCCCGTCGGCGCTGCGCAGCGCCGCACCCACGTGAAAGCGGGAATAGGGGGCGTAGGCATTGGCGCGGACCGCCACGGCGGCGTCGATCAGCGGGTCGTCCGTCATTGTCGTCTCTCCTGAGCTGTTCGTCCCGATGTACTGGACGGGCGAATGAAATGACAGGTTCAACAACCGCCGCATCCTTCAGTCGTTTAGCTACCTCCCGCCCGCAAAAGCCGAGGACAATTTTCCACGCTGCCGATCAAGGCCCCGCTATGATAGCCTCGCACAACCAGACCCGCTTCGGGGATGCCCGGCGCGGTTTCCTCTTTGCTGATGCGTAAAGACTGATCCTCGTTTTTTACAAGAACCCCTCAATACGGCTCAAAATGAGAGATTCGTAGATTATGGACGCAGGCATGTACACATCCATGGCTTCCATGGAAGAAAATCATTGGTGGTATGTTGGTCGGCGTAGGATTATTTCTTCTTTTCTGAATAAAATAGCAGAAAAAAAGAAACTGAAAATTATAGAGCTTGGGTCGGGGACGGGCGGAAACCTGATGATGCTGTCTGCCTACGGCGATGTCGTCGGGATGGAGCCCAATGGTTTCGGCCGGCAGCTCGCCATCAGCCGTGGCTTCGACGTCTGCGACGGCATGCTGCCGGATCTTCCGTTCAGGTCGGGGGAGGCGGATCTGGTCGTCATGTTCGATGTGCTGGAACATCTGGACGATGACGCAGGCTGTTTGCGTGCGGCGGCGAATCTGCTGAAGCCCGATGGCCATCTGTTCCTGACCGTTCCGGCCTATAGCTGGATGTGGTCCAATCATGATGTCAAAAACCATCATAAACGCAGATATAACAAGGAACAATTGCTGGATCTGGCGAGAAGGATCGGCTTCAGGGTCGAGCGCTGTTCCTATTTCAACACGCTGCTTTTCCCGATGGCTGCCGCCGTGCGTATCATCAAGAATATGACGGGGGCCACAAGCGACGACGGCACGATGCCCGCGCCCGCGACGAATAAAATTTTGCTGAAAATTTTCTCCTTCGAGAAAAAAATCCTCTCTCATGGCAATCTTCCGTTCGGTCTTTCGATTGCCATGATTTTGCACAAATAATGAGATAGACTGAGTTCATGAATAACGTACATGTCAGGCCGGATCTGTATCTCAGGCTCGGCGAGCTTGCCAGATTCCTGTTTGTAGGCGCAGGCAATACCCTCTTTTCTCTCCTCCTGATCTTTATGCTGATTTCCTATGCGGGAGCGGATTACCGTGTCGCCAATTTCCTTGGCTACGTGGTCGGCTACGTCATCAGCTTCAGCCTCAATCGGCTATGGACCTTCCGGCATACGGGATGCTGGAAGAAAGGTTTTCTGCGATGGAGTCTCGTCGCCCTGATTGCCTATCTGGTCAATCTGAGCGTGGTGGTCTTCACCCATACTGAAATGGGGATCGGGATCTATACTGCCCAGCTTATTGGTATTGCAGTATACACCATGACGTCCTTTCTGGGGGGGCGCTTTTTTGTCTTCGCGATGGAGCCCTCGGTATGAACGGTGCCGTTATGCGGCGGCCAGGAATTACGTCATCGTCAGGTAAAACCCGCCGTCGATCCCCAAGGCCGGGCTGAGGCCCTTCGCCGGTTTCGGAACCTTGTTCCGGGCGCCGGAAGCGGCAAGACGACGCCAATCGCTCCAGAAGCATCGAATTATTCTAATGATTCAAGATGTTCCCGGATGGACACTAAGACCTTGGAAGCGGGGTCGCGAGCCGGTATCCTGAGGGGATGGCTGACTCAACTTCTCCGCTCGCGGGGCCGGATCCGACCGTCGGAGACCTGCTGGCCGCCCGTCCGCACCTGTCGATGCATGCGCTCGACGGCCTGGTGCTCGAGGACGTTCCCCTCAACGCCATCGCGGATGCCGTTGGCACTCCCACGTGGGTGATGGGGGCGGCGACCCTGCGCGCGCGCTACCGTCGCCTGGCGGGTGCCATGCGCGATGCCGGCCTGACGCCCTCCATCTATTTCGCCGTGAAGGCGAACGACCATCTGGCGATCCTGCGCATCCTGGCGGCCGAAGGAGCCGGCGCCGACGTCGTCAGCGGCGGGGAACTGCGCCGTGCGCGCGCGGCCGGGATTCCGGCGTCGCGCATCGTGTTCTCCGGCGTGGGCAAGACGGCGGACGAACTGCGCCTGGCCCTGGCCGAGGGCATTGCCCATGTCGCGGTCGAAAGCGCCGAGGAGCTTGAGATCCTGTCCGCGCTGGCGGTGTCGGCGGGGCGGACCGCGCGGATCACCCTGCGCGTCAATCCCGATGTCGATGCCGGGACGCACGAAAAGATCACCACCGGTCTGTCGACCAACAAGTTCGGCATTCCCTACGCCCACGCGGCGGATTTGTATGCCCGGGCCGTGGATTTGCCCGGCCTGCTGCCGTTGGGCTTCTCGTTGCATATCGGCAGCCAGATCGTCGCCATGGCGCCCTATCGCGCCGCGTTCGCCCGGGTCGCCGGACTGGTCCGCGCGGTACGGGCGCGTGGTCTGCCTGTGGAACTGGTGGATTGTGGTGGTGGCCTGGGCATCTGCCAGCGCGACGAGATCGAGGGGGCGCCTGCGGCCCTGGCCGGGGCCATTCGGGCGGAACTGGGCGAGTTGGACGTTCGCCTGGCGATCGAGCCGGGGCGCTGGCTGGTCGGGCCGACCGGCGTCCTGCTGTCGCAGGTGATCCTGCGCAAGGCGGGGTTTGACGGCCGGCCGCCGTTCCTGATCCTGGACGCGGCGATGAACGATTTGATGCGGCCCAGCCTGTACGATGCCTGGCACGGCATCCTGCCGCTGTCCGCCCGTGACGCGGTGCGGCCGACCGAAAGCGTGAATGTCGTCGGGCCTGTCTGCGAAAGCGCGGATTCGTTCGGCCAGGGGCGCACCCTGCCACGTCTGGACGACGGGGCCAGGGTGGCGCTGCTGGATACCGGGGCCTACGGCATGGTCATGAGTTCGACCTACAACGCGCGTCCGATGGCGGCGCAGGTCCTGGTGGACGGCGGCCGCTGGACCATTATCCGCGACCGGCAGCCGGTCGAGGCCCTGTGGGCGGCCGACCGGATTCCCGACTGGGTCGGGCCGGCCCCGGCCGGCGACTGAGCGATTCATGGCGGGCGGGACCGCTCATCCGCAGGAAAGGCCGGCACCGTCCGAGGCGGCGCTGACCGCGTTTCCCGCCCGGCTGGCGGCCGCGCGGCACCGTGCGCGCAACGTCCTGTGGATCGAAGGGGTGTGGCCGGTCGTCCTGCCCGTGATCGGTCTGCTGGCGGCCTATATGATTGCCGGCCTGCTGCGCCTGCCGCAGCGTCTTCCCGACATCGTGCATGCCGTGCTGCTGGTCGCGCTGGCCGGTGGGTCTGTCGGCTGGGTCTGGTGGCGGGGTCGCCAGGTGCCGGCTCCGACGGTGGAGGGGGGTGACCGGCGCATCGAACATGCGTCGGGCCTGGCGCATCGTCCGCTGCAGACGCTGGGGGACCGGCCGGCGGAAGACAATGCGGGGCAGCAGGCCCTGTGGCGCCTGCATGTCCAGCGCACCGGACAGGGGATCGGAACCCTGCTTACCGGCTGGCCGCGCCTGTCGCTGACGGCGCATGATCCGTTGCGGATCGGCTTCGTGCTGGCGCCGGTCCTGCTGCTGGCGCTGCTGTGGGCGGGCGGGGACGCGCCCGGGCGGCTGGCGTCCGCGTTCTGGCCGGGCCTGGACGACCCCGGAGCGCCCCGGCCGCATATCCAGGCGTGGATCACCATGCCGGCCTACGCCCCCGGCGCGCCTGTTTTCCTGGACGACCGGGCGGGGCAGGCGACGGTGCCGCAGGGCGCGGTCCTGAGCATCAGCATCACCGACCTGCGCGGCCGGCCGGACCTGCGTGCCTCCGCCACCGGCGGCGGGGCGGCCGTGGGGCCGGACCGGTTTCGGCCGCTCGGTTCGGGAAGCTGGTCGGTCGATGTCCCGCTGCTGGGCAGCGCGTCGCTGACCCTGCGCGGGCGGGGGCGGTCGCTCAGCCGGTGGAATGTCACGGTCCTACCCGATGCCGCGCCGTCCGTGGCGTGGGGGGCAGGGGCCGGCGGTGCCCGGGGGGAATGGCGGACGCGCCTGCCTTATGCCGCCCGCCAGGCCTACGGCATTGCGTCGCTGCGCGCGGAACTGCGCCTGGTCCATGGCGGGGACGGCGTTCCGGCCCGGGTCCTGAATGTCCCGATACCGGTTGACGGCCACCCGAAGGAGGTGACCGGGACGGCGACGCCCGACTTGTCGGCCGACCCCTGGGCGGGCGAGGAGGTCGTCGGGCGGCTGGTGGCGACCAGCGCCAGCGGCCGTGTCGGTCAAAGCCCCGAAGCGCGGTTTCGCCTGGGGGCCAGACTGTTCCGCAGCCCGGTGGCCAAGGCGGTGCTCGATGTCCGCAGGCGCGTCGCCATCGGGCGGGAGAGTCGGTTCGACGGGGCTGCCGACCTGACGGCGCTGGGCGAGACACCCGGGCCGTTCCAGACGAATGCCGGCATGGTGCTGAACCTGGCCAGTGCCGCCGCGCAACTGGACAGTCACGACATGCCGGACCGGGACGCGGTGGACGGGGCGGTGGGGCAATTGTGGTACCTCGCCCTCGATATTGAGGATAACCGGCAGGGCGATCGCGCCGGCGCGCAGGCGTCGCTGGATGTGCGCGCGGCGCAGGAGGCCGTGGCCGCGCAGTTGAACCATATGCGGCAACTGGGCGACCAGGGGCAGTCGGCAGGCGAGCAGGCCGAGTTGCAACGGCGAATGGAGACGTTGCGCCAGGCCATCATGCGCCGGATGCAGGCGCTGGCGCAGCAGGCGTTGAAGGCGCACACCGCCATCCCCAACCTGCCGGGCCTGACCCAGGATGGCGACCGCGCCCTGTCGCGCATGATGCAGCAGATGCAGGACGATGCCCGGAACGGACGTTCCGCCGACGCCATGCAGAAACTGCAGCAGATGGAGGACATGCTGGAGCGGATGCGTAACGCGACGCCGCAGGACATGGCCAATCTGGCGCGGCAGATGCAGGCCCGGCAGCAGGCAAAGGAACAGGGCGACGCGCTGCAGGACCTGATCCGGCGTCAGTCCGGCTTGCTGGATCGCACACAGTCGCGCCTGGATCGTGGCCGCCGCCAGCAGGAACAGCAGGACGCGGCGCGCCGGGCGGTGCGGGGCGAAGGGGCCGATGGCGATCTGTCGACGATGCCGACGGCGGAACTGCTGCGCCAGCTTGGCCTGAACCCGCCGCCCGATGCGGCGGATGGGTCCACCGCCCCGGCTGGGCAGGATACGCCGCCGGCCTCGGCCGGGCAGGCGGAGCAGGGGCCGCCGGGGCCGGAAGACGCCGACGGCCAGCATGCTGACCGGGCGGTGCAGCACGCGCTGGGGCGTGCGCTCGGGGAACTGGGTCAGGAATTCAAGGGGCTGACGGGCAAGACGCCCTCGGGCTTCGCCGATGCCGAAGGCGCGATGAAGGCGGCCCGCACCGCCCTGAGCGACGGGCATGACGGTGCCGCCGCCGACGCCCAGCGCAAGGCGCTGGCCGACCTGCAGAAGACCGGCCAGCAGATGCGCCAGTCCATGAAAGGGTCGGGCGGCGGGGCCGGCAGCTTCTTCCCCGGCTTCGCGACCGGCTCGGGATCGGGCGGGGCAGGGACGCCGGAGGATGACGCGGAGTCCGAAGAGAGCGGGAAAGGCGATCAGGACCCGCTGGGCCGCAAGACCGGCGAGGGCAAGGACGGCCTGGACGCCGACACCCATGTGCCCGACACGATCTCGCGCGAGCGGGCGCGCGAGATCGAGCAGGAGCTACGTCGCCGCGATTCCGACAGGACCCGTCCGCGCGAGGAGCTGGACTATCTGGACCGGCTGCTCAAGCCGTTCTGATTTTGCATCTCATCAGGGCAGGCGAAGGCAAGGGCCGAGGCCCTTGCCGGGTTCGGGCAGAGCCCGACCTTATGCCGCCGCCCCGGCCGGCGTCAGTCCGGTGCCGGATAGGTGCGGGGGTAGGTCATCTTCGAGGCCGGGCCGGGGGCTTCGGGCGGGCCTTTCTTGCCGCAGGCGGCAAGGCTGGTGGCCAGGGCTGCCAGCAGCAGCAGGGCGCCCAGACCGGTCCTGGCGCGGATCGGTGTCATACCGCGCCCTCCAGTTCCGTCAGCCAGCGCGTCGCCTGTGCGCGGACATTGCCGGGGGCGGTGCCGCCCTCGCTGATGCGCGACGCGATCGAGGCCTCGACCGTCAGGACCGAGAAGATGTCCTGGGTGATGCCGGGTTCCTCGGCCTGCATGTCCTCAAGCGACAGTTGCGCCAGATCGACGCCCCGGCTTTCGGCCAGGCCGACCAGCCGCCCGGTCACATGATGGGCGGTGCGGAACGGAAGTTTCAGCACCCTGACCAGCCAGTCGGCCAGGTCGGTCGCGGTCGAATAGCCCGATCCGGCATAGGCGCGCATCCGGTCGGTATTGGCCGCGAGGTCGCGGACCATGCCGTCGCACGCCGCCAGCGACAGGGCGGCGGCGTCGGTCGCGGCGAAGACCGGTTCCTTGTCCTCCTGCATGTCCTTGGCATAGGCCAGCGGCAGGCCCTTCATGACGGTCAGCAGCCCCACCAGCGCGCCGCTGACGCGGCCGATCTTGGCGCGGACCAGTTCGGCGGCGTCCGGGTTGCGCTTCTGCGGCATGATGGACGAGCCGGTCGTGAAGGCATCGGACAGGCGCACGAAGGCGAACGGGGCCGAGCACCAGATCACGATTTCCTCGGACAGGCGCGACAGGTGCATGCCCATGATCGACAGCGCCGACAGATATTCCAAAGCGAAATCGCGATCGGACACCGCGTCCAGCGAATTGGCGGTCGGCCGGTCGAACCCCAGGGTCGCGGCGGTCATCCGCCGGTCGATCGGGAAGGACGTGCCCGCCAGCGCCGCCGACCCCAGGGGGCATTCGTTCAGGCGGCGGCGGGTGTCGGCCAGGCGGCCGCGATCGCGGCCCAGCATCTCGACATAGGCCATCAGATGATGGCCGAAGGTCACGGGTTGGGCGGTCTGCAGGTGCGTGAAGCCGGGCATGGGGTCGGCGGCATGCTCCTGCGCGCGGCGGCACAGGGCGCGCATCAGGGCCGCGACCTGCGCGTCCAGCCCGTCGATGGCGTCGCGGACCCACAGGCGGAAATCGGTCGCGACCTGGTCGTTGCGCGACCGGGCGGTATGCAGGCGCTTGCCGGCCTCGCCGATTCGCTCGGACAGGCGCGCCTCGATATTCATGTGGATGTCTTCCAGCGCGGTGCTGAAGACGAAACGTCCGGCCTCGATCTCCTGCCCGATTTCGGTCAGGCCCTGACGGATTTCGGCCTCGTCCTGCGCCGAGATGATGCCGGTCCGGGCCAGCATGGCGGCATGGGCCAGCGACCCCGCGATATCCTGCCGCCACAATGCCTTGTCGAACCCGATCGAGGCATTTATTTCCTGCATGATCGCCGACGGCCCGCCCGCGAACCGTCCGCCCCACTGGGCATTGGCCTGCGCCGCGTCGTTGCCCGCGCTGTTTTCGCCGTTCCCTGCGCTGCTTTTTTCGTTCACAGACATTCCATGCCCCAGACCCTGTCGACATCCGTTGATCGCCGCGCCCTGCTCGCGAACGGCGGCACCCTACTGGCCGCATGGCTCGGGTGCAATTCCATCCTCGCACCGTCCGGCGCGCGGGCGGCGGACGAACCGGCGCCCGTCTCGCTGTCGGGCCTGAAGGGGCATGCGCCGACCCCGCTTCCGGCCATCGACTTCACGGACGAAGGCGGTGCGGCGCGGCATCTGGCCGACTGGCGCGGACGGATCGTGATCCTGAACCTATGGGCCACCTGGTGCCAGCCCTGCGTGGCCGAAATGCCGGCCCTGTCGCGTCTGGCCGCGCGATTGTCGGCGACGGGCGACATCGCGGTGCTGCCGGTGTCCGTCGATCGGGGCGGGGCGGCGACGGTGCGTCGGTTCTACAAGGCGCGCGCCATCGCGGGGCTTCCGGTTCTGTGCGACCCGCAGATGCAGATCCCCACCGCACTGCGCGAGGAGGGGGTGCCGCTGAGCCTGCTGGTCGATCGCCAGGGGCGCGAGGTGCTGCGCATCGTCGGACCGGTCCGCTGGGACGAGGCCGGGGCCGAGGATCGGATTCGCCGCCTGGCCAGCGGCGCGTAGGCGCCGGACGGCTTTCGCGCGAACGGCTTTCGCGCGACAGGCGGGCAGGTTAAAGCCAGTAGCAGGATGCAATGCACGTTGAGGATTGAAGCGATGCCACAGGATGACGCGCCGCGTGGCGGCGGCCTGGCGTCGGGGACGCTGCTGGGCGCCCGCGACCCGGCGCCGGTCGGCGTCCATGGGCGATCGGGCGCGTCGCCGTTCCTGCTGCTCAGCGACCATGCGGGCCGTGCGGTTCCGTCATGCCTGGGGGACCTGGGTGTGCCGGCGTCCGACTGGGACCGGCATATCGCCTGGGACATCGGCATGGCGGGCATGGGCCGTCTGCTGGCCGAGCGGCTGGATACGATCCTGATCGAGCAGGTCTATTCGCGGCTGGTAATCGACTGCAATCGGGCGCCGGGTCATCCGACCTCGGTCGTGCGGGTCAGCGACGGGACCGACGTGCCTGCCAATCTGGAACTGGACGCGGCCGACATTGCCCGGCGCGAGGACGAGATCTTCCGTCCCTATCACGCGCGCATCGCCGACGAACTGGCGGCGCGGCACGGGCAATCCACGGTGGTCGTGGCCCTGCACAGCTTCACGCCGGAGATGGGTGGCATGCCCCGGCCGTGGCATGCCGGGGTGCTGCATAACCGCGCGCCGCGCTTCGGCCTGATCGTCAGATCGTTGCTGGAGCAGGAAGGCGGCCTGCTGGTCGGCGACAACGAGCCCTATGCCCTGACCGACGGCAGCGACTACACGATTCCCGTCCATGCCGAGCGCAACGGCCTGGCCTATGTGGAGCTGGAAATCCGGCAGGATCTGGTGGCGGATGCGCGCGGCCAGCGCGAATGGGCGGACCGCCTGGCCCGGGTGCTGCCCCAGGCCTGGGCGCGTCATACCGTATGAGCGCGCGTCCTACCCTGACCGGCCGCACGATGCTGGCCGGTGTCATCGGCTGGCCGGTCGCGCACTCCCGTTCGCCCCTGCTGCATAATTTCTGGCTGGCGCGGCATGGCATCGACGGGGCGTACGTGCCCCTGCCGGTTCGGCCCGGCCTGTTCGAGACCGCAATCCGGGGCCTGCAGGCCGCCGGATTCCGTGGCGCCAACGTGACCATCCCGCACAAGGAGGCGGCGTTCGCCATCGCCGACACCCTGCACCGGTCGGCCCAGCGGTCGGGGTCGGTCAACACGCTGGTGTTCGCCGCCGATGGACGGATCGAGGCGCATTCGACCGACGGCGACGGGTTCGTCGCCAATCTGGAAGCGCACGGCGTCGACGTGACGCGGGGGCCCGTCCTGCTGCTGGGGGCGGGAGGGGCCGCGCGGGCCATCGCGGCCAGCCTGCTGGACCGGGGTGTGCCGGTCGCCGTCACCAACAGGACCCGCGGCCGGGCCGAGGCCCTGGCCGGGATGCTGGACGGCATCACGATCGTCGACTGGGCGCGGTGGGAAGACAGCCTGCTGGATTACGCCGCGCTGGTGAACACGACGTCGCTGGGCATGCATGGCGGGCCGGACGACCTGTTCGCGCCCAGCCTGGCGCGGGCGCCGGACGGCATGGCCGTCTGCGACATCGTCTATGTCCCGCGCATGACGCCGCTGCTGCGCGCCGCGCGGGACTGTGGATTGCCGACGGTGGACGGGCTGGGCATGCTGCTGCACCAGGCGCGGCTGGGCTTTCGGGAATGGTTCGGCGTCGATCCGGTGGTGGATGCCGAACTCCAGGCGCTGCTCGACGCCGATCTGGCGGGCTGACATGCGGGTCCTGGGCCTGACCGGCGGGATCGGGATGGGAAAATCGACCGTGGCGCGCCTGCTGCGGGGGGCTGGGTTTCCGGTGTTCGACGCCGATGCCGTGGTCCATGCGCTGCAGGCGCCGGGCGGGCGGGCGCTGCCGGCCATTGCCCGTCTGGTGCCCGGCTCCGTCTCGAATGGCGTGCTGGATCGTGCGGCCCTGCGCCGGGCGGTGATCGGCGACCCGGCCCTGATGGCGGGGCTGGAAGGGATCATCCACCCGCTGGTCCGCCAGGAACGCGCGCGCTTCCTGGCCCGGGCGCGGCGGTCGGGCCATCGCTGGGCGGTGCTGGACGTGCCGCTGCTGTTTGAAACGGGCGGCGATCGGGCGTGCGACCGGGTGGTGGTCGTTTCGGCGCCCGTGGACGTGCAGACCTATCGTGTCCGCCGCCGGCGCAAGATGGCGCCCGAGCAGGTCAAGGCGGTCATCGCGCGGCAGATGCCGGACCGCGAGAAGCGGCGGCGCGCCGACGATGTCATCCTGACCGGCCTGTCGCGTGGCGACACGACGCGGCGGGTCAGGCGCCTGATCGCGCGGTTGCGCCGGACGGATGACGCGCGAACATGCAAACGCGAGGGGAATAGCGGATGAAACGGGCGATCCTGTTCGATACCGAGACCACCGGCCTGGACCCTGCACGGGGCGACCGGGTGATCGAGATCGCGGCCCTGGAGTTGGTCGGCGACCTGCCGACCGGCCAGCATTACCATGTGCTGGTCCATCCCGAGCGTGACATCCCCGAGGAGGCGTCGCGGGTGCATGGCATCACGCTGGCGGATCTGGAGGGCAAGCCGAAATTCGTGGACATCGCCGACGCCTTCCTGGAGTTCATCGGGGAAGACGAACTGATCGCCCATAATGCGCGGTTCGATTTCGGCTTCCTGAATGCCGAACTGAAGCGCGTGCAGCGGCCGCCGCTGTCGCTGGACCGCATGGTCGACACGCTGGACATCGCGCGCGAACGCTATCCGGGCCTGCCGAACAGTCTGGATGCGCTGTGCCGGCGCTTTTCCATCGATCTGTCGGCCCGCACCACCCATAATGCCCTGCTGGATTGCCGCCTGCTGGCCGAAGTCTATCTGGAACTGATGGGCGGCCGCCAGCGCGGGCTGGGGCTGGCGGTGCAGGATGGGGGCACCGCCCAGGTATCCTATACCTACGACTATGCCGCCCAGCGGTCGCCGCGCCCGATCGTGCCGACAGCCGGCGAACTGTCGGCGCACGCGCGCTTCCTGGAAAAGATCAAGGAACCGATCTGGACAGGTTGAGGGGGTGAGAGGCCGCGCTGCCGCAGCGCGTGGGCAACGTGCGCCGGGTAGTCGGCAGACCCGCTTTTTAAACAGCCTTCCAAGGTTGGCACCCCGGACAGGCGCGGCCTATGGTGGGGCGGTATCTCTACCAGATCGGGAAGATATCATTGGCCGCTGACGAGATTGTGGATCCCGCCGCCGCCCATTCGGATCGGGTCAGGCGCTTCCTGCTCCACATCGGGGTTCCGGTCCTGGGCGTTGTCCTGGTGATCGCGGTCATCGCGGGGATCGGCTTTCATTCCTACCGCACGATTCGCAGCGGCGCGCTGGGGCTGACCCATGACCTGCTGACCAGCCAGCAGAATTATATCGCGCAGGAAGTGGGCGATTACCTGGCCCCCGCGTCGTCCGGGGCCGTCATCGCCCGCGACATGCTGGAACACGGGCCGGAGACCGCCGTCCGCAAGATCTTCAACGCCTATGGCGGCAGCATGTTGCGGCACGTGCCGCAGATCCATTCCTTCTATCTGGCGGACACCGAGGGCCATTTCAGCCTGATCGAACGCGATCCCAACGGCAAGGGGCTGGAGACCACCGAACTGACCGGCGAAGGGGCGGCGGCGCAGTTCACGCACCAGTTCTTCGACGCGCAGAGCAAGCCGTTGCGGACCGAAAGCAACACGGCGGCGAATTACGATCCGCGCACGCGCCCCTGGTATACGGGTGCGATGCAGTCGGGCCAGCTGTTCTGGACCGCGCCCTACCTGATCGCGCAGACCGGGCAGATGATCATCACCGCATCGATCGCCTATCAGGGGTTGAATGGTCGCAAATATGTCTTCGCGATCAACCTGTCGATGAACGAACTGACCAATTTCCTCGATTCGCTGAAGATCGGGCAGAGCGGCCATGCCCTGATCGTGGACCAGGACGGGCATTTGCTGGCCGGCCGCCGCATGGCCGACATCGCGAAGGCCGCAGGGTGGGACCCGTCGAAGATGACGATCGACCCCCAGACCTATCCGGTCCTGGCCGGGGCCTTCGACGCCTATCGGGTCGAGGGCTACGGCCCCCATACAGTCCGCAGCCGCAAGCGCAATTTCGTCACCATCGCCGCGGCGCTGCCGGCGACGGCGCAGAAATGGGTGCTGCTGCTGGTCGCGCCGGAAAGCGATTTCGCCGGTTTCGCGATGGTGGATGGCCGACAGAATCTTATGTTCTCTCTGCTGATCGTGCTGCTGGCGATGCTGCTGGGCGCGCTGCTGTTCCGCCAGGGCCGCCGGACCGACCATGTGACGCGGGAATTGGAACGTTTCCAGGCCGTTTCCGGATATGAAAGCCAGGTCCTGCAGCGGGTCGCGGCCTATCCCGAGCTGTTCGACCCGACGGACGAGGCCCTGATCCTGACGCGCAGCCTGGCCGAACTGGCGTCGGCACGGCGGGCGGCGGTCTGGCGGATCATGCATGACGGGGCGACCTTGCTGTGCGTCGACAGCTACGATTCGCGGCATGACGCCCATTCCGGCGGGTTCGAACTGTCGCGCAACGACCTCACCGCCTTTTTCGATGCGGTGGCACACGGCGACGCCATCAGCGTGGACGATGCCGGAAACGATCCGCGCACGGCCAATTTCTACCGCCTGTTCATGCGCACCTTCGGCAGCCGGGGCCTGTTCCTGGCGCCGGTGGTGGGGGCGTCGGGGCCGGTCGGCGTGATAACGCTGGAGGACGCGCCGCGCGTGGGGCAGGTGCCGCATTTCGTGACGATGATGGCGAGCGTGGTGGCGGCACGCTTCGCCGCCCAGCATTATAGCGCGGTGGCGGCGGCGGCCGACGAACTGGCGAACGAACCCCGGCCCGAGGAAGCGGACCATGCGTTCGGGGACGGGTTCCTGGTCCCGCCGGGGTCGCTGGACGGGGCGGGCGCCGTGCCGGAGGGGCTGTTTCCGGCGGTGGCCGTCATGGTCATCACGTTCTCGGACATGATCACGTCGTCGCATCGGGAGCCTGCGACCGTCCTGGCGCTGGTGGAAGGGCTGGCCACGCAGTTGCAGGGTGTGGCGCGTCAATGCGGACTGTACTCGATCAAGATGCTGGGGCACCGGCTGGTCTGCGTCGCGGGATGTTCCCGCACGCCCGACCCCGGTGCGGCCGAGCGCATGGCCAACGCCGCGCTGGCCATGCGCGAGGCCTCGCTGTCCATCCTGGCCAAGGCGGACCTGGAGCCGGTCTTCCGCATGGGAATCGACGTGGGGCCGGTATTCGGCGGATTGCTGGGTCAGGACCCGAAGGTCTTCAACCTGTGGGGCGATGCCATCGGCATGGCCGAGATGATGGCGCAGGGGGCGCCGGACGTCGGCACCATCCAGGTGACCGAGGAGGTCTACCTGATCCTGCGGCAGCGTTTCCTGTTCCGTGAACGGGGGCGGTTCTTCGTGCCGCAGGCGGGGATGACCCGCACCTATGTCCTGGCAGGACGGCGGTGATGACGGATGGAGCCGCCACGCAGCCCGGACAGGCGGCCCCCGACGGAACGCCGGACGGGTCGATCCGGCGCCGGATCCTGGCCTGGTGCGGCCGGGCCAGGACGCCGCTGGCGTGGATCGGGCGCATCACGCGCCATCAGGTCCGTTTCGCGCTGGTCCTGATCGGCGCCGGATGGGGGGTGCTGCGCGAAAGCGTGCGTCCCAATTCGTGGCGTCGGACCGTCCGCTACGAATTCCGGCTCAGCCTGCGCCAGGTGGTGGCGGGCGGGTTTCTCAGCACCGTCTTCACCGCTACGCTGGCCGGCCTGACGGTGGTGTCGCAGGCCGCCTACTGGCTGGGGTTCGCCGGCATGGCGCAGATGACGGGGTCGATCCTGGTATCGGTGCTGGTGCGTGAAATCGCCCCGGTCCTGGTCGGCATCATCCTGCTGGGCCGCAGCGGCATGCTGTCGCTGACCGAAATCGGCCTGCTGACCCTGGGGGGGCAGATCCGCGCCATGCAGGCGCAGGGCATCGATCCGTTCCTGGTGCTGGTGATGCCCCGGACCTTCGCCTTCACGTTGGGCGGTTTCACGCTGGGGATCATCTTCGCCCTGATTTCCCTGCTGATGGGCTTCATCGTGACGCATGCGACCGGCGTGATGAACATGTCGGTCTGGACGTTCTTTTCCGATGTCCTGACGGCGATGTCGGCATGGGATTTTCTGGTCATTCCCCTGAAGTTCATCCTGGTCGGATTCTTCGTCGGGCTGGGGTCGTGCATGACCGGGCTGCTGGTCAGCCAGGACGACACGGTTGCCACGATCATGCCGCGCGGCTTCGCGCGCGGGATTATGCTGGTGATGACCGTCAATATCCTGTTCAGCCTGGAGTTCTGAGCGATGGCGACGAGCGGCCCGATGCTGGAGCTTCGCGCGGCCCTGCCGTCGTTCGACGAAAGCGGCCTGGCGCCGGTGCCCTTCGACCTGCGGCTGATGCCCGGCGACTCGGCCGTCATCGAATGCCGCGACCCGCGCCGGGCGACGCTGTTTGCCGACCTGTGCTGCGGCATGGTGCCGCTGGCCGCGGGATCGGTGCGCTTCATGGGGCTGGACTGGCAGGGCCTGGGCGACCGGCAATTGAACGCGCTGCGGGGGCGCATCGGGCGGATCGCCCGGCAGGGCATGTGGGTGGATCTGTTCGGCACGCATCTCAACATCATGCTGCCGCAACTGCATCACACCACGCGCCCGACCGACGAGGTGATCGATGCCGCCATGGCGCTGGGGCAAGCCTTCGGCTTTCCCGGCCTGCCGGTCTCGGTCCCGGGCCGGCTGTCCGCCGCCGACCTGGCGCGCGCCGCCTGCGTCCGGGCCTTCCTGGGCCGGCCGGAGCTGCTGCTGCTGGAAGATGTGTCCGACACCCTGCCGCCCGATGCGATGCTGCCGTTCCTCGAAGCCGTGACGGCTGCGCGGGACCGGGGGGCAGCAGTGGTGTGGTTCGCACGGAATGCCTCGATCTGGTACGAATACCGCAAGGCGGTGAATGTCCATCTGCGCCTTCTCGACGAAGGCCTTTTCGTCATGCGGGGGGTATGATGGCCCAGGATCAGAAAACCGACCTGGCACGGCAGCTCGTGCGGGTGCGCTATGCCGACGAATGGGTCGGGGTGCTCGTGCTGCTGTCGTTGGTGATCTGCTTCGCCGCGATCATCGAGGCAGGCGTCCTGCGGGACTGGCTGACGCCGGAGGGCCGGCTGCGGATCGTCCTGCCAGACGTCGGGGTCAGCGGCCTGTCCATCGGTGACGATATCGAGGTGCTGGGCATTCATGCCGGCAATATCCGCCGCATCCGGATCAATCCGTCGGGCGGCATGTACGCGGTGGCCGAAATCGATCCGGAGATCGAACCCTATATCCGGCGCGACAGCACCGCCGTCATTCGCAAGCGCTTCGTCGTGGCCGGCGCGAACTATATCGATATCAGCCGTGGCACCGGGCAGGAGATGGACTGGCATTACGCCGTCGTCACCGCGCACAACGCGCCCAACCCGGCGGACATGGTCACGCAGACCTTCGCCGATATCCGCAGCCGGATCCTGCCCGTGCTGGACAGCGCGCAGCACATGATGTCGCAACTGGACAGCACCATCACCGACCTGCACGCCGGCAAGGGCACCGTGGGCCGCCTGATGACCAACGACGAGCTTATCCGCCAGGCGGAAAAGACGGTCGCGGCGCTGAACGACGCCATCGCCCAGCTGGCCCCGGTGGAACGCCAGATGTCGGCGTTGATGGCCAAGGCCGACGCCAGCATGGCCAACGTCCGGGCCGCGACCGGCGACCTGCGCAAGGCCAGCCCGCGCCTTCCGGCGATCACCCGCAATCTGCAGGAAACGTCGGCCGAATTACCGGTGCTGCTGACGCAGGCGCAGGTGACGGCGGCCAGCCTGCAGAAGCTGACCGATCAGTTGCGCGGCCTGTGGCTGCTGGGTGGCAGCAGCGCTTCGGCGCCCACGTCACGACGCCTGCCGGCCGGAAAGATCCAGCCATGAAGGGGGTGTGCCTGACGATCGCGGCGCTGTCCGTGGTTCTTGCCGGGTGCGGTGGCGGCGGTGTCGCGCCGCCGCGGGACGACACCCTGAACCAGTCGATGGATGCGGCCCGCCAGGCCGCCGAACTGGACCGGCTGTCGGTGGCCGAGGGCCAGTACCGGCAGGCCGGGACCCGCGCCCTGGCGCGCGACGATGCCGGGGCGATCGGGGATGCCGGATATAATCTGGCCGTGGTGCAACTGGCGCAGGACAGGCCGGCCGATGCGCTGTCCACCGTGGCGGCCACGCGCGCGGCGCTGGCGGTCCGGGAGCGAAACGGCGGCGACGCGGAACTGGACCTGGTGCAGGCGGCGGCGCTGCATCGCCTGTCGCGCGATGCCGAGGCCGCCCCCCTGGCAGCCGGCGCGATGGATGTCGCCGACCCCGGTGTGGCCGAGCAGGCCAGCCTGCTGACCGGGCTGATTGCCGATGCGCGGGGCGACCGTGCGACCCTGTCCGTTACCGCCCGGCATCTGGCGCACACGCGCCCGGTCCCTGACAAATGGCAGGCGGACGAGGACGAACTGCGCGCCCGCCTGCTGCTGACGGCCGATCCCGGGCAGGCGCGCCAACTGGCGCAGCACGCGGCCGGCCTGCGACGGCGGATTGTGGATTATCGCGGCATGGCGCGGGCGCTGACGCTCGCGGCGCGGGCGGCGGGCCTGGCCGGGGATGCCGGCGGCGCGGCGGCGCTGTCGCTTCGGGCCGCACAGAGCGCGCGGGCACTGGGCACCCCCGCGACGGCCGGCGTCCTGCCGGCGGTGGGGTCGGATCCGTTCGCCGAGCCGCCACCCAGAACATAGACCCCAGCTATGATGAGGTCGCCGGGACCTCCAGCGCCGAATGGCGGTCGATCAGGGTGGCGCTGGCGGCGTTGAGGCCGATCAGTTCGACTGCGATTCCGTGCCGTTCAAGACGGGCGACGACCTCTTCCAGCGCGCCGACGGCGGTGATGTCCCAGAAATGCGCCTGCCGCAGGTCGATCTGCACATGGCGGGCGCTGTCGCGCGTGTCGAACTGGTCGGTGAACAGGTCGGACGAGGCGAAGAAGATCTGCCCGGCCACGCGATAGGTGCGCGTATCGCGGGCCGCGTCGTACATGCTGTCGACCGTCACCATCCGCGACACCTTGAACGCGAAGAACAGGCCGCTGAGCAGTACGCCCACCAGCACCCCGGCCGCCAGGTCGTGGGTCGCGACCACGACCGCCACCGTCGCCAGCATGACCAGGCTGGCGGTCGCGGGATGGGTGCCCAGGTCGCGCAGCGACGACCATGAGAACGTGCTGGCCGACACCATGATCATGATGGCCACCAGGGCCGCGACCGGCACCCGTGCCACCCACGGCCGCAACGCCACCATCAGCAGCAGAAGGAACGCCCCGGCGACGAAGGTCGACAGCCGCCCGCGCCCGCCATAGCGCAGGTTGCCGACCGTCTGGCCGATCATGCCGCACCCGGCGATGCCGCCGAACAGGCCGACGGCGATGTTGGCGACGCCCAGCCCCACGCATTCCGTACGCTTGCTGCTGTGGGTTTCGGTCATGTCGTCGACGACGCTGGCGGTCATCATCGATTCCAGCAGGCCGACCATCGCCATGGCCGCCGCATAGGGCAGGATGATGTCCAGGGTCGCAAGTGTCGGCGGCACCTGGGGCCAGACCAGATGCGGCAAGCTGTCGGGCAGGCGCCCCAGGTCGGCGACGGTGTGCAGCGGCGCGTGCCAGACCGACGCCACCACGGTCAGCACCACGATGCAGATCAGCGGCGAGGGAATGGCGCTGAACAGGCGCGGCACGCCGTAGATGATCGCAAGACCCAGCGCGATCGCGGCATAGGTATGCCAGGTGACATGCATCATGTGGGGCAACTGCGCCGAAAAGATCAGGATCGCCAGCGCGTTGACGAACCCCGTGCGTACCGAACGCGAGACATAGCGCATCAGCAGATGCAGCCGCAGTGCCCCGGCCAGCATCTGCAACGCCCCGGCCAGCAGGGTCGCGGCCAGCAGGTACTGCACGCCATGCGCTCGGACCAGGGCCGCCGCCACCAGCGCCACCGATCCCGCGGCCCCCGAGATCATGCCCGGGCGTCCGCCGGCAAAGGCGATGACGACACTGATGACGAACGAGGCATACAGCCCGACCTCGGGGTCGACGCCGGCGACGAAGGAAAAGGCGATGACCTCGGGGATCAGGGCGAAGGTGCCGACCATGCCGGCCAGGATGTCGCGGGTCACGTTGCCGAACCATTCGGTCCGGTAGCGGGCAAGGCCGGTCATGCGGGGTCCTTGTGTCAGGCGGGATGTGGTGTGGGCGTGATGTAGTGTGGCGGGGCGGTGACCCCGGTCAGGAATCCGAGATGCTGTCGTCCGCGCGCCGCCACCAGCAGCGTTCCGGCGGGCGGGGCGTGGGCAGCATGTCCAGCGGGTCGCCGGCAAAGTGCACGGTGTTGGTCGGCGTTTCCTGCAACGTGATTTCGGCGCAGCGCAGCACGCCGCCGTCGTCATCCAGCAGCGCGTTCAGCTTGGCCATCATCAGGCAGGCCATCAGTTCGGTCGTGGGGTCGCCGGGGGTGACGACGATGCGGCGCGCGCGTTCGGGTTCGTGCGTGCGGAACCACCCCAGCAGGGGGTCGTCCTCGGACAACTGCAGCGCATGGTCCAGGCGGTCATCGACGAAGCGATGCCACCGGCCCTTCGCCCGCTGGAACGACACGACCATGTTGCCCGCGCCATCCAGCGGGCGCGGGGTGGTGGGACGCAGCCCGACGGTGACGAATTCGTTGTGGCCATGGGGCAGGGCGCAGCTCTCGCTCGCCCCGTGGATCAGCCGGTGGCCCATCGAGAACCGACGGGTGAAGACCAGGTCAAGCATGCGCCGCTGTCCCGGCCAGACGATCCCGGGCATAGCGTTCCCAGCCCGCGCGGCGCAGGTCGCACGCGGGGCACGCGCCGCAGCCATGGCCCCACGGATGGAGCGTATCGCGCACGCCCAGGTAGCAGCTGTGGCTTTCGCGATTGATCAGCTCGACCAGTTCGGTGCCGCCCAGCCCTTCGGCCAGCCGCCAGGTTTCGGCCTTGTCGATCCACATCAGGGGTGTGTGCAGGACATAGCGGCTGGCCATGCCGAGATTCAGCGCGACCTGGAGCGCCTTGATCGTGTCGTCGCGGCAGTCGGGGTAGCCGGAATAATCGGTTTCGCACATGCCGCCGATGATGTGGCGCGCTCCCCGCCGGGCGGCCAGGGCGGCGGCGAAGGTCAGGAAGATCAGGTTGCGGCCGGGGACGAAGGTGCTGGGTAGCCCGTTTTCGTTCATCGTGATCGCGGCGTCGCGCGTCAGCGCGGTGTCCGACACCGCGCCCAGCGCATCCAGGGCCAGCGTATGGTCCTCGCCCAGCCGTTCGGCCCACAGCGGGTTCAGCGCCGCCATGCCGTCGCGCAGCCTGGCCCGACAGGTCAGTTCGACGGCGTGGCGCTGGCCGTAATCGAAGCCCAGCGTCTCCACCCGGCCGAAACGCGACAGCGCCCAGGCCAGGCAGGTGGCGGAATCCTGGCCGCCGGAAAACAGCACGATGGCCGTCTCGCGCAGCGGGTCGGCCGGGGCCAGGGATGTGGCCATGCCAGGCGAGGCGGTCATGTCAGGGAATCCCGATCAGCTTGTGGGTCTGCAGCGACAGGCGCCAGCGCGGGTGCGCGCGGCAATAGGCGACGGCGGCGGCCGTATTCGCGACCTGGTCCGGGCCGTCCATCGGTTGTAGCCAGAATTGCGTGAAATCCAGCCCCGCCATGTCTTCGGGCGGCAGGTCGGGCTGGGGATAGACCAGTTTCAGCTCATGGCCGCGGCGCTGCACCAGCGTTGCCCCGGCCTTGGGGCTGACGCAGATCCAGTCGATGCCGTCGGGCGCGGGCAGCGTGCCGTTGGTCTCGATCGCGATCTCGAACCCGCGGGCGTGCACCGCCTCGATCAGGGCGGCGTCCAGTTGCAGCAGCGGCTCGCCGCCCGTGAAGACGACGAAGGCGCGCGACCGGTCGGGGGCCGGCCAGGTGGTGGCGATGGCATCGGCCAGCAGTGCGGCGCTGGCGAAGCGTCCGCCGCCCTCGCCGTCGGTGCCGATGAAATCCGTATCGCAGAAGCGACAGACCGCCGCAGCGCGATCGGCCTCCCGCCCCGACCAGAGATTGCATCCGGCAAAGCGGCAGAACACGGCGGCACGGCCGGCGTGCGCGCCCTCGCCCTGGAGGGTCGCGAACATCTCCTTGATCGCATACGACATGAGGGGTGATGTCGGGCAGAGCGCGGCCGGACGCAAGCCCTAAATGGCCGCGCCGGCCGGTCGGTGCCCCTGCCTAGTGCTGGCTGAGGCTTGTGTGCATGCCCAGCCGGGCCAGCAGGCGGGCGTCGCGGCTGGCTTCCGGGTTGGGGGTGGTCAGCAGCTTCTCGCCATAGAAGATCGAATTGGCGCCGGCCAGGAAGCACAGCGTCTGGGCCTCGTCCGTCATGTCCTCGCGGCCGGCCGCCAGGCGCACGCGGCTGGCGGGCATGGTGATACGGGCGGCGGCGATGATGCGCACGAAGTCGATCGGATCGACCGGCTCGGCCTGGGCCAGGGGCGTGCCCGCGACGCGGACCAGCAGGTTGATCGGCACGCTTTCGGGGTGTTTGGGCAGGCTGGCCAGGCTGGCGATCAGGCCGGCACGGTCGCTGTCGTCCTCGCCCATGCCGACGATGCCGCCGCAGCAGACATTGATCCCGGCGTCGCGCACATGCGCCAGCGTGTCCAGCCGGTCCTGGTAGGTGCGGGTGGATATGATGGCGCCGTAGTGCTCGGGCGAGGTGTCGAGATTGTGGTTGTAGTAATCCAGCCCCGCGTCGCGCAGGCGGCCTGCCTGCCGGTCGTCCAGCATGCCCAGCGTCACGCAGGTTTCCAGGCCCAGGCCCTTCACGCCCTCGATCATGGCGCAGACCGTATCCAGGTCATGCTCCTTGGGCGACCGCCAGGCGGCCCCCATGCAGAAGCGCGCGGCGCCGGCGTCGCGCGCGGCGCGGGCTTCCTTCAGCACGGCCTCGACCGCCATCAGGCGGCTGGCCTTCACGCCGCCATCCTCGTGCATCGCACTCTGCGGGCAGTAGGCGCAATCCTCGGGGCAGCCGCCGGTCTTGATCGACAGCAGGGTGGAAATCTGGATTTCGGTCGGGTCGAAGCGGGCGCGGTGCACGCTTTGCGCCTGGAACATCAGTTCGGGGAAGGGCAGGGCGATCAGGGCCGCGACCTCGTCGCGCGTCCAGTCGGTGCGCGGCTGGGGCAGGGACGCCGCGTGATGCGGCGATGTGGCCGGGATGACACCATCGGGCATCGGGCAGGTTTCCTCGAACTCGGCGAATAGGGAAACACGGCTGTGCCACAGAAGGGGGCCGGATGTCACCCATCCTGGGCCGTCCCCTTGCGCCCCGATTGCGGGCGCAAGGGGGCGGCGGCGCATCAGGCGCGGCCGGACAGCACGTCGACCAGGGTGCGGCCCAGCGTCGCCGGGCTGGCCGAGACATGGATGCCCGCCGCGCGCAGGGCGTCGATCTTGGCCGCCGCGGTCTCGTGCCCGCCGGTGATGACGGCCCCGGCATGGCCCATGCGCCGGCCCGGCGGGGCGGTGGCGCCGGCGATGAAGCCCACCACCGGCTTGGTCGTCCCGCTGTCGCGGATCAGGGCGGCGGCCTCGATTTCCGATGTGCCGCCGATCTCGCCGATCATGATGATCGAATCGGTATCCGGATCGGCAATGAAGCGTTCCAGGACATCGGTGAAATCGAGTCCCTTGACCGGATCGCCGCCGATGCCGACGCAGGTGCTCTGCCCCAGGCCGATCGCGGTGGTCTGGGCCACCGCCTCGTAGGTCAGGGTGCCCGAACGCGAGACGATGCCGACATGGCCGCGCCGGTGGATCGCGCCCGGCATGATGCCGATCTTGCATTCGTCCGGCGTGATGATGCCCGGGCAATTGGGCCCGATCAGGATGCTGTCCGACCCGGCCAGGACCTGATGCACGCGCACCATGTCCAGCACCGGGATGCCCTCGGTGATGCAGACGATCAGCGGGATTTCCGCCGCGATGGCCTCCAGGATGGCGTCGGCGGCCCCGGCGGGCGGCACGTAGATGACCGTCGCGTCGGCGCCCGTGGCCTCGCGCGCCTGCGCGACGGTGTCGAACACCGGCAGGCCGAGGTGGATCTCGCCGCCCCGGCCGGGGGTGACGCCGCCCACCAGGCGGGTGCCGTAGGCCAGGGCCTGTTCGGAATGGAAGGTGCCCTGCGCCCCGGTGAAGCCCTGGGTGATGAGTTTCGTGGCGTGGTTGACCAGGATGGACATCAGGCGGCTCCTTCTTCGCGCACGGCGGCGACGATCTTGCGCGCCGCGTCGGCCAGGTCGTCGGCCGGGATGATGCGCAGGCCCGATTTCGACAGGATGTCCTGCCCCAGTTCGACATTGGTGCCGGCCAGCCGGACGACCAGCGGCACATGCAGGCCCGTCTCGCGCGACGCGGCGATGATGGCCTCGGCAATGATGTCGCAGCGCATGATGCCGCCGAAGATATTGACCAGGATGCCCCGGACCTTGCGGTCGGACAGCACGATGCGGAAGGCTGCGGCCACGCGTTCCTGCGTCGCGCCGCCGCCGACATCGAGGAAATTGGCCGGTTCCTCGCCCTCCATCTTGATGATGTCCATGGTCGCCATGGCCAGGCCCGCGCCGTTGACCATGCAGCCGATGGTGCCGTCCAGCCCGACATAGGCCAGGCCGTGGCGCGCGGCCTCGCGCTCGCGGGGGTCTTCCTCGTTCTCGTCGCGCAGTTCTTCCAGTTCCGGGTGGCGGAACAGCGCGTTGTCGTCGAAGCTCATCTTGGCGTCCAGCGCCAGCAGGCCGCCCGCCGGCGTCACGACCAGCGGGTTGATCTCGACGACCGAGGCGTCCAGCGCGACGAAGGCGTCGTAGGCCGCGCGCAGCACCGTGGTGAAGGCGCGGATGGAGCGCCCGTGCAGGTCCAGCCGGGCCGCCAGGTTGCGGCCCTGGTAGTCGGCCAGCCCGACGGACGGGTCGATCGATTCCTTCAGGATTCGCTCGGGCGTCGCCTCGGCCACGTCCTCGATCGCCATGCCGCCGTCCTGCGACGCCACGATGACGATTCGCCCCGTGGTGCGGTCCACCAGCAGGGACAGGTACAGCTCGCGCCCGATGTCGCAGCCGGCCTCGATATACAGGCGGCGCACGACGCGGCCGGCCGGGCCGGTCTGGCGGGTGACCAGCGTGTGGTCCAGCATGGCCACGGCAGCCTGCTCGACCTCGTCGGGCGTGCGGGCCAGGCGGACGCCGCCCTTGCCCCCGGGGTCGTGGGCGAAATGCCCGGCGCCCCGGCCGCCCGCGTGGATCTGCGCCTTCACGACGACCAGCGGGCCGGCCATCGTGCGCGCGGCCGACACGGCCTCGTCCGGCGAGCGGACGACGCGGCCCTCGGGGATGGGCATGCCGAACCCGCGTAACAGGGTTTTCGCCTGATATTCATGGATGTTCATACGGTTTGGTCCGCGTTCGTTATTGTCATGATTGTCATGCCGTGGGGGCGCCAGGGGGCGTGCGCGTCCGTCCGGGGTTTGCCTGCATGGCATAATGCGGCCGTTTATGCCATCTCGGATGCTGAAAAGGATTTGTGCAGGCCGCGCATATGCGGCGGTAATGCCCGATCCGGGCCGGGGATGATATCCGGCCGCCTGTGACCGCAACGGACGCAAGAGAACTGGGGACGATGAAGCACTGGCGCATTGAACAGATGGATTGGGATAGTTTCGACCCGTCGCGGGTGGACCCCGACATCATACCGGTGGTCAAGGCGGCTTCGGTCGTCGAACGGAATGGCGTCGATTATGCCGTCTACCTGAACAATGTGTTCTCGGACGATCCGGCCTTCGGCGCGGCGGCCGACAACTGGGCGGTAGAGGAAGTGCAGCACGGCGACGCACTGGGACGCTGGGCGATGCTGGCGGACCCGTCCTGGAATTATCCCGAGGCGTTTGAACGCTATCGCGCGGCCTACAGCCTGGACCTGGAGGTCGACAGTTCGGTCCGCGGGTCGCGCACCGGCGAACTGATCGCGCGCTGCATGGTCGAGACCGGGACGTCGTCCTTCTACACCGCGCTGGCCGATGCGACGGACGAGCCGCTGCTGAAGGCGATCTGCAAGCAGATCGCGGCCGACGAATACCGTCATTTCAAGCTGTTCTACGATCACATGCACCGCTACCTGAAGCGGGAACGCCTGGGGGTATGGGAGCGCACGCGCATCGCGCTGGGCCGCGTCACCGAAAGCGAGGACGACGAACTGGCGTCGGCGTACCATACCACCAACGATCCGGTGGGCATGCCCTACGACCACGGGCGCTGCATCGCCGCCTACATGTCGCGGGCGATGGGTGTCTACCAGCCGAAACACACCGCGCGGGTGACCGGCATGATCCTCAAGACGATCGGCATTGCGCCGCATGGCTGGGTCCATGCGCTGATCGGCCGGGTCGTCTACCTGCTGATCCGCCAGCGCCGAAAGAAGTTCATACGCCAGGCGGCCATCGCCTGACGCCGTCGCCATGCCTGGCGGGGTGAATGTTCCGCGCGGGGAAACAGGAAGGGAAGGACACCACGATGACCGATCGGATTTGGACGGCCATGGCCGGATTGGGGTTTCTTGCCGTGACCGGCGCCGCCACGGTTACGCCGGCGCTGGCCGATCCTTATTCCCTGCCGATCGCGAGTTCCCCCGCCGGGGTTGCCCCGCCCGACGCGGCGGCGGTCGCGGTCCAGCAGGTGCTGGCGCAGGTCGGCGCGGCGAATTTCACCGCCCCGGATTTCCGTCCGGGCGTGGTCAGGCACATGGTGCTGTTCCGATTCCTGAAATCCGCGACCCCGTTCCAGAGGGCCGAGGTCGTGCGGCGATTCCTGGAACTGGCGACCGATTCGCGCCGCCCCGACGGGCGGCCGCTGGTGGTTTCGATCGAAACCGGGGTGCAGAACAGCGGCGAGGGACAGGACGAGGGGTATGAAATCGCCTTCCTCGTGACCTTCCGTTCGGAAGGGGATCGTAATTATTATGTCGGCCGCCCGGTGGTGAACCAGCCGGGCCTGTTCGACCCCGCGCACGACGCCTTCAAGGTCTTCGCGGCGCCTTATCTGGCAGGGGCAATGGTGTTCGACTACCGGGTTGCCGCCGAGGCATCCCCGGTGCCGGCTGGTGCCAAGGCGGGCAAGGCCGGTCGCCGGAAATAAGCCGGGAGGCGCGGGGTGCGCCGGCCGGCCGAACGTAAAAAGGGACCATGATGGCGGAATTCAAAGGAAGCCGGCGCGGAAGACGGACCCGCGCGGCCTGGCTGTGCGGTGTGGCGATGCTGATGTCGGGCGGGGCGACGGTGGCGCATGCGACCGACGATGCGCCGACCTACGGGGCATGGGGGTTCGACGTCGCCGGGCGGGACGCAGCGATTCGCCCGGGCAATGATTTCTTCGGCTATGCCAACGGTCGTGCTGTTCACGATATTGTGATTCCGCCGGACATGACGTCCTACGGGCCGTTCAACGCCCTGAGCGAACTGTCGCGCAAGCGGGTGCAGACCATCCTGCAGGACCTGTCCGCGCACCCCGCCGCACAACCCACCACGATCGAGCAGAAGCTGGGCACCTTCTATGCGACCTTCATGGATGAAGGCGGCATCGAAGCCCGGGGCCAGAAGCCGCTGGCCGCCGGCCTGGACGCCATACGCGCGGTGACCGACCGCACGGCGTTCGCGACCCTGCTGGGCCGGGCGCAGACGGGGTTCCAGTATTCGCTGTTCGGCTTCGGGATCCAGCCGGACGCCAAGGACCCGACGGTCTATGCCCTGACCCTGGATCAGGGCGGGATCGGCATGCCGGACCGCGATTACTACCTCAAGCCCGACATGGCGGCGAAGAAGACCGCCTACCAAGCCTATGTCGCCAAGATCCTGGACATGATCCACTGGCCGGACGCGGCGCGCATGGCGCCCGCGATCGTGACATTCGAAACCCGGCTGGCCGGCGTCCACTGGGCGCGGGCGGACCTGCGCGACCCGGACAAGGTCTATAATCCGATCACGGTGCCGGACCTGCAGAAGCGCGCGCCCGGGTTCGACTGGACGGCTTACCTGACGGCTGCCGCACTGCCCGAGCCCCTCACGCGCACGGGCACGCTGATCGTCGGCGAGCCCGACGCCATCGCCGGCGAAGCGCGGATCGCGTCCGAGACCGATCTGGCGACCCTGCGGGCCTGGCTGGCCTTCCATCTGGTGGACAACGCCGCGCGCTACCTCCCGCATGCCATCGTCGATGCGTCGTTCGATTTCAACGACCGGATCCTGGCCGGCCAGCCGCAGCTTCCCGTCCGGTGGAAGCGCGGGGCGTCGGCGACCGGCAGCGCGATGGGCATGGCGCTGGGCCGGGTGTATGTCGCGCGCTATTTCCCGCCGGCCTATCGCGACACGATGCATACCCTGACCGACGAGCTGAAGGCCGCCTTCCGGGTGCGCCTGCAGCATAACGAATGGATGGGGCCGCAGACCCGTGACGCGGCGGTCCAGAAGCTGGACCATTTCACCGTCCAGATCGGCTATCCCAACCGCTGGCGCGACTATTCGGGGCTGGAGATCCGCCAGGGCGACGCCTACGGCAACGCGGAACGGGCCATGGCGTTCGAATGGCGCTACTGGCTGGGCCATCTGGGCCATCCGGTGGACCGCGACGAGTGGGACATGACGCCGCAGACGGTCAATGCCTACAACAACCCGCTGTTCAACGAGGTCGTGTTCCCCGCCGCGATCCTGCAGCCGCCGTTCTTCAACCCGAAGGCCGATCCGGCGATCAATTACGGCGCCATCGGCGGCGTGATCGGTCACGAGATGACCCATTCCTTCGACGACGAGGGGCGGAAATTCGATTATCTCGGTCGCCTGAAGGAATGGTGGACCAAGGATGACGAGGCGCGGTTCCTGAAGCTGGCCGCCCGTTTCGGCGCACAGTACGATGCGTTCCAGGTGCTGCCGGGCGTCCATGTGAACGGCAAGCTGACGATGGGCGAGAACATCGCCGATCTCGGCGGCCTGACCTTGGCGCTGGACGCCTACCATGCCTCGCTGCATGGCAAGCCGTCGCCGGTGCTGGGCGGGCTGACCGGCGACCAGCGCGTGTTCCTGGGCTGGGCGCAGGTCTGGCGGCAGAAGCTGCGCGAGGACAGCGTGCGCCAGCGCATCGTGACCGATCCGCATTCGCCGCCGCAGGCGCGGGTGAACATGCCGATGCACAATATCGATGCCTGGTACCGGGCATGGAACATCCGCCCGGGCGACATGCTCTACCTGAAGCCGGAAGATCGGGTGAAGATCTGGTAGGCGATCACGTCCAGCGTCCAGCGGGCGGGGGGTATGCCGGCCGGTCTTTTTGCCGTGCCGGCCCTTGCGCAAACGGGACCTACCTGCTGGAACGCTCCCGAGAACGGGGGAGAGTGATATGACGACGGTGACGCTGGGCCATCCGGATTCCATCCTGCACGAAGCCGCGGCGGCGGCGGTGGTGCGTGTGCTGGAAGCCTACGAGCTGGAGGTCGATTACGTCACCGGAAACCGGGCGGAACTGTCCGCCCGGATGGCGGCCGGCGACATCGACCTGTTCGTGTCGGCCTGGCTGTCGGACGTCGATGCCGACTGGGACGCCCCGGCCCTGGGGATGGAGGCCTTCGGCCTGCTGTACAAGCCGTCCTTCGGCTGGGCGCTGCCGACCGGGGCCGCCGGGCACATCACCTCGATCGCCGACCTGTCGGGCGACGACGGCGGCGTCGGCCGCAACATCGTGACCCCGGCCTCGGTGCTGGAACGGGTGCGGCACTGCGTGGCGATGTATGGGCTGACCGAATGCGGCTTCACGATCGAGGCCCGCCCGGACGAGGAGGCGTTCCAGCACGCCGTCCGCGCCATCGAGGCCGACGAGGCCGCCATCCTGCCGCTGTGGCAGCCGCATTTCCTGCATCATGGCGGGCGGCTGCGCCTGCTGGACGACCCTCGGGCCGCGCAGGGCAACGACCAGCAGGCCCGGATGCTGCTGCGGCGGGCGGCGCGGGACGAACTGGATTCCGACCTGCTGGACGAACTGGACGAACTGACCCTGGGCAACAAGGTGGTCAGTGCGCTGGATTACGCCATGCGGTGCGAGGGCATGAGCGCGGACGAGGCCGCCGAGGCCTGGCAGCGCGGCAAGCTGCTGCCGCGCTGATGGCCGGCGGGGCGGGGACGGCATGACGGCCGAACACGACAGCCGCGATGCCGGGCTGGCCGCCCAGTACGAGCATTATCCCTATCCCGGGCGCGATCCGGCGGACGAGGCCCGGCGGCTGCTGATCGGCAGCCCCAGCCACCTGCGGGAAATCGACTATTGGGTGTTCGGCGCCACCCGTCCGCGGTCGCAGCCCCTGCGCGCGCTGGTGGCTGGGTGCGGCACCGGCGACGGCGCCATCATGCTGGCGACCCATCTGTCCCGCGCGGGCCGGCCCGGCGACGTCGTCTGCCTGGACCGTTCGGCCCGGGCGCTGGCTATCGCCCGGTCGCGCGCGGCGGCGCGCGGGCTGGACAACATGCGTTTCGTGCAGGGGGCGCTGGACGATCTGCCCGGCCTTGCCCCCGGGCCGTTCGATTACATCGATTGCTGCGGCGTGCTGCACCATCTGCCCGATCCCGACGCGGCGCTGGCGGGCCTGGTGGGGGTGCTGGCCCCCGGCGGGGGAATGGGCCTGATGGTCTATGCGCCGTACGGCCGTACCGGCGTCTACATGCTGCAGGAGGCGCTGGCCCGGCTGGCCCCGTATGACGAACCGCCGCCCGCACGGCTGGACGTGGCCCGGCGGGTGATGCGCCATCTGCCGCAGACCGCGTGGCTGCGGCAGAACGGCAATTTCGGGGACCATCTGACGGGCGGCGACGCGGGGTTGTACGACCTGCTGCTGAACCCGCGCGACCGGGCTTATGACGTGCCGGGCCTGTTCGCGCTGCTGGACGGCGCCGGATTGCGCGCGACCTGCCTGATGGAGCCGATGCGCTACGACCCCGCGCTGCTGCTGCCCGACCCCAGGCTGCGGGCGCGTATCGCTCATCTGCCCCAGCGCGAGCGCGCGGCGGTGGCCGAGGCCCTGGCCGGCAACATGGCGACGCATGTGGCTTATGTGCGCCGGGCGACCGACGACGTGTCGTTCGCCGATCCGATGGACCCGTGCTCGGTCCCCGTCATGCGGGAAATTCCGGGTGTCGAACTGGCGCGGCAGATCCAGCCCGACGACCGGTTGCCCTTCGCGTTCGGCACGCTGTCGGTCGCAGTGCCCGTTCCCCCGCAGACACGCGGCCTGCTGCCGCTGATCGACGGTGAACGGACGGTGGGCGATCTGGCGGCGATCCTGGACGGGCGGGGCGTATCCGCCGAACGGTTCGCGACGGTCTGGCGCAGGATGTTCGACACGTTGGCCGGGCTGAACCGGGTATTGCTGCGCGCGCCGGCGTGATGTCCGGCCCGCCCTCGCCCGAGGTCCGAGCGATCGTGATCTTCGGGGCGCGCGTTCGCCCCGACGGCACGCCGACCGCCACCCTGCGCCGGCGGGTCGAGGCCGCACTTGCCTACGCGCGGTCGATGCCGTCGGCCGTGTTCGTGCCGACCGGCGGCAGTCCGGACGGACGGCCCGCCGAGGCCGCGATCATGGCCCGGCTGCTGCGCGAGGCCGGCATTCCCGACGCGGCGATCATGATCGAGGACACGGCGCTGGACACGTTGGAGTCGGTCCTGGCCTGTTCGGCGCTGTTGCGGGGGTGCGGGTATCGTGGTTGCGTCGCGGTGGCCAGCAGCGCCTACCATCTGCCGCGCTGCCTGATCCTGATGCGGCTGGCGGGGTGGCAGGTGGCACGGGTGCCGCCGGCGCGCGTGCCTGCCGCGCGCCGCTGGTCGCGCCGCTGGTTCTGGCGCCTGCGCGAGGTCCCGGCCGTACCGTGGGATGTGCTGCTGCTGGCGCGGCGCCGGCTGTCGCGCCGGCCGGGTGCCGCCGGCGATTGACAGGTCCGGGCTCCTGCCGCCATGTCCCCTGTCCAGAAGAAAACATATCCGGATCACGAGGACGCCATGCCTGTTCACGCCTTCATATTCCCCGGCCAGGGAAGCCAGTCCGTCGGGATGGGACGTGAACTCGCCGAAGCCTTCGCCCCTGCGCGCGAAGTCTTCGAGGAAGTCGACGACGCGCTGGGCCAGCGCCTGTCGGCGCTGATGTTCGACGGCCCGATGGACGAGTTGACGCGGACCGAGAACACGCAGCCCGCCCTGATGGCGGTGTCGCTGGCGGTGCTGCGGGTGCTGGAAAAGGAAGGCGGCCTCGAGTTGAAGCGGACGGCGGCGCTGGTCGCCGGGCATTCGCTGGGCGAATATTCCGCCCTGGCGGCGGCGGGGGCGCTGGGTGTCGCCCAGACCGCGCGCCTGCTGCGCGTGCGGGGCGAGGCGATGCAGAAGGCGGTCCCGCCCGGTGTGGGCGGCATGGCGGCGCTGATCGGCGTCGATCTGGACCAGGCGCGCGAGATCTGCGCCGAGGCCGCGACCCTGCGGGTCGAGGGCCAGGCGGATGTGACCGAGACGATCGAGGTCGCCAACGACAATGGGGGCGGCCAGGTCGTGATTTCCGGGCGGATCGCGGCGGTGGAACGCGCGGTCGGCATCGCCAAGGGGCGGGGCGTGAAGCGTGCGGTCCTGCTGCCGGTGTCGGCGCCGTTTCACTGTTCGCTGATGGCGCCCGCCGCCGATGCGATGGCCGAGGCGCTGGACCGGGCCGATGTGGCTGTGCCGGTGGTGCCGGTGGTGGCGAATGTATCCGCCGCCAAGGTGACCGACCCGCAGGCGATTCGCGACCTGCTGGTGCGGCAGGTCACCGGTACCGTGCGCTGGCGCGAAAGCGTGGAGGCGATGGCGGCCATGGGGGTCGACAGCTTCGTCGAGTTGGGCGCCGGCAAGGTCCTGTCCGGGCTGGTCCGGCGGATCGACGGTGCTGTCGCGACGCGCTCGGTCGGCACGCCTGCCGATATCGAGGCGTTCCTGGCCGCGCTGTGACAGAAGTGATGACGAGCAAGGACGGACAGATGTTCAGGTTGGATGGCAAGATCGCGCTGGTGACCGGCGCGTCGGGGGGAATCGGTGCCGCGATCGCGCGGACCCTGCATGGGCAGGGGGCGACCGTGGTCCTGTCCGGCACGCGCCAGGCGGTGCTGGACGGCCTGGCGGCGCAGATCGCGCCGGACGGGGCGCGGGTGCATGTGTGCCCGGCCGACCTGTCGGACCCGGCCGCCGCCGACGCGCTGGTCGCCGCGGCCGAGGCCGCGGCCGGCGCCCCGCTGGATATTCTGGTCAACAATGCCGGGCTGACGCGCGACGGGCTGGCGATCCGCATGAAGGACGACGACTGGAACCGTGTGATGGAGGTCGATCTGGCGGCCCCCTTCCGCCTGTGCCGCGCCGCCCTGAAGGGCATGCTGCGCCGCCGTTCGGGCCGGATCGTCAGCATCGCGTCGATCGTTGGCATTACCGGCAACGCCGGGCAGGCCAATTATTCCGCCGCCAAGGCCGGCATGATCGGCATGAGCAAGTCCCTGGCGCAGGAAGCGGGCTCGCGCGGGGTAACGGTCAATGTCGTGGCGCCGGGCTTCATTCAGACGGCCATGACCGACGTCCTGGCCGAGGCTCAGCGCGAAAAGCTGCTGGGCGGCATTCCGCTGGGGCGGATGGGCCAGCCCGATGACATCGCCGCCGCCGTGACCTATCTGGTATCCGACGAGGCGGGGTGGATCACCGGCACGACCCTGAACGTCAATGGCGGGATGGCGATGCCCTGAGGCACGGCTGCACCGAATCCGCTGGACGCCGGCCGGGATATGGCGGAAAACGGTGCGATTTTTCCGGATTCGTCCGTGGCCGGGGCAAGGGATTATGCCGGAAATGCGATCCCTGCCTTGGCGATGACCTGAAAACCATGCTAATCGCCCGCTGCTTCGTCCGAAGCGGGCTGGACGTGTTCCGCCGGTTCCGGTTTGCGGGACGTCAGACAGGACGAATGAATTTCGAACCGCCCGTTTCTTTGGGGCACACAGGAAGCGAAGACAGATGAGCGAAATCGCCGACAAGGTTAAGAAGATCGTGGTCGAACACCTCGGTGTCGAGGAAAGCAAGGTCACTCCGGAAGCCTCCTTCATCGACGATCTGGGGGCGGACAGCCTGGACACGGTCGAACTGGTGATGGCGTTCGAAGAGGCGTTCAGCGTCGAGATCCCGGAAGATGCGGCCGAGAAGATCGCCACCGTGAAGGACGCGATCGACTACATCGAGAAGCAGAAAGCCGCCTGAAGTCGGTTTTGCCGGAAAAACGGTTTTCGTGATCAGGGAGCGGAGCGGGTTGATACAGTCTGCCGGAGTGGCGTCGGAACGTCGACGCGTTGTTGTCACCGGTATGGGCATTGTCAGCCCGCTCGGGCTGGGGCTCGAACATAATTGGTCGCGTCTCGTGGCCGGGGAAAACGGCTTCGGCCGGATTTCCTCGTTCGATCCGTCAGACCTGCCCGCCCATGTCGCGGGTGAGGTTCCCGCCGGACCGACAGGTACCGGCGGCCTGACCCTGTCCGACTGGGTGCCGGTCAAGGACCAGAAGAAGATGGATCGCTTCATCCATCTTGGCATGGTGGCGGCGACCGAAGCGGTCGAGGATTCCGGATGGAAGCCGCAGACCGAGGAAGAGCGTTGCCGGACCGGCGTCATGATCGGCTCGGGCATCGGTGGCCTGCAGACGATCTACGACGCCTCGATCACGGTGCATGAGGGGCGTGCGCGCCGCCTGTCGCCGTTTTTCATTCCGTCGGCGCTGATCAACCTGGTTTCGGGTCACGTTTCGATCAAATACGGTTTCAAGGGGCCGAACCATTCGGTCGTGACCGCCTGCGCCACTGGCGTGCATGCGATCGGCGATGCCTCGCGCCTGATCATGCTGGGCGATGCCGACGTGATGGTTGCCGGCGGCGCCGAGGCCGCGGTCTGTGCGCTGGGCATTGCCGGCTTCAGTTCGGCACGCGCGCTGTCCACGGCCTTCAACGATACCCCCGAAAAGGCGTCCCGTCCCTGGGACCGCGACCGTGACGGCTTCGTCATGGGCGAGGGGGCCGGGATCGTCGTGCTCGAGGAATACGAGCACGCCAAGGCGCGCGGCGCCAAGATCTATGGCGAAGTCGTCGGCTACGGCATGTCCGGCGACGCCTATCACATCACCGCCCCCGCCGAGGGGCACGAGGGCGCCTATCGGGCGATGCAGGCGGCGGTTCGCAGCGCCGGCATCGACGTCGCCGACATCGGCTACGTCAACGCCCACGGCACCTCGACCATGGCGGACGATCTGGAACTGGAAGCCGTGGAGCGCCTGTTCGGCGATGCCGCGGGCAAGGTAGCCATGTCGTCGACCAAATCCGCCATCGGGCATCTTCTGGGCGCGGCCGGCGCAGTGGAGGCGATCTTCTCGATCCTCGCCATCCGCGACAATGTCGCGCCGCCGACGCTGAACCTGGACAACCCGTCCCGCGACAGTGCGATCGACCGCGTGGCGCATGAGGCCCAGCGCCGCAAGATCGACATCGCCCTGTCGAACAGCTTCGGCTTCGGCGGAACCAACGCCAGCATCATCCTGCGCCGCGTCTGACCGGCCATCGGCCTTGCCTTGGCTGATGGTCCGCTAGATGGGCAGGATACTGAAATGGCTTGCGGCCCTGCTGATGCTGCTGGGCCTCGTTGCCGGTGGCCTGGCGGGTTGGGGATGGTGGCTGTATCGCACCTCCGGCCCGTTACCGGTGGCCCGTGCGGTGGTCGTGCCGCGTGGGGGCCTGGGCAGCACCATTTCCACCCTTCAGCACGCACGGGTGCTGGAGGGTGGGGACGTCGTGGCCCTGGTCTTCCGCATGGCGGTCCGCCTGACGCGCAAGGACGGGGTTCTGCATGCGGCGGAACTGGAATTCCCTGCCCATGCGTCGATCCGTGATACCCTGTTCGTCCTGCGCCACGGCCGGCCCGTCCTGCATCGCATCACGGTGCCCGAAGGGCTGTCGGCGATGCAGGTTGCCGACATCATCGAGCGCGCGCCGGTTCTGACCGGATCCATCGCCGTGCCGCCGGAAGGCGCTATCCTGCCGCAGACCTACGATTACGAATGGGGCACGCCGCGTGCGGTGCTGCTGTCGCGGATGCAGGCGGCGATGGCGACGGCGCTGGATACGGTCTGGCGCGGGCGTGACCCTGTGCCCGAAATTCCCGACCGGCGTGCGCTGCTGATCCTGGCGTCGATGGTGGAGCACGAAACCGCCATCCCGTCCGAACGGCCGATGGTGGCACGGGTCTTCATCAACCGGCTGAAACAGGGCATGCGCCTGCAATCCGATCCGACGGTGGTCTACGGACTCAACCAGGGGGCGGGGCCGCTGGGCCATGCGCTGACGCGAATGGATCTGGACACCCCGAGCCCCTACAACACCTACACGCTGCCGGGCCTGCCCGCGGGTCCCATCTGCGCGCCGGGGCAGGCGGCGCTGGAGGCGGTGGCTCATCCCGCATCCGGCAATGCGCTGTATTTCGTTGCGAACGGCGCGGGCGGCCATCTGTTCGCATCCAGTCTGGAGGAGCACAATCGCAATGTCGGCGCCTATCGGGGCCACCGGACGCCGTGATCACGGCTGATCGGGTACCGAGCGCAGGATCTGGGCCGGGCGTCGCGTCATCCATCTGATGAAGCGATCGAGATACCCGCGCAGCGTCACGTCCAGATCGTTCAGAACCCAGGCGAGCAGGATCAGCCCGGCCAGCAAGATCATGCACGCCCAGTGCGGCACCGCCTGTACCGGAACGTGCAGGACGTTGTGGATGAAGGAACTGGTCAGTTGGAGCAACGGCTCGTGCACCGCGTAGAGGGCGTAGGATATGCCCCCCACGCCACCGAACAGGGCCACGCTGCCTTCGGTGGGCTGCGTCGACGCGCCGAGCAGGATGATCGATGGAAAAAGCAGGAATACCTCCAGCAGGTCGATGACGGTGCGCGGAAGCAGGGTCGTGTCGATCGTCAGGCCGATCGCCAGGATGATCAGCGGTATCGGCGCGGCGATCTTCAATGATCGCAGCCTGACGCGCCACAACAGGATACCCAGAAAGAACGAGAAGGTGACGCGGGACACGGCGATCGGCGCGCCCCTCCACGACAACCCGCCGTTCAGGGAGCCGATGGCGAAGGCCGAGGCGATCAGGCCCAGGGCAGAGAGGGCCACCAGGACAAGGAGCGCCCGATTGGTCAGCCTGCGCCAGCCGACCGCCATGGCCATGTTGACCGCCAGTTCGTAGAAAAGCGACCAGGCTGGTAGGTTGAGCGGATAAAGTTCGCCTTTCGGGCCGCTCCACGGGATGTACAGCAACGCCAGGGGATAAGGCGTGAGGGCCGAGGGCGGCGAATAATGGATGAGCACTCGCGACGCCGTCGTGGCGGCGCCGATCGTCAGGCCCAGCGCATAAAGCGGCCACAGGCGCAGCACGCGCTTTCGCATGAAGTCGGACACCGGCATCCCGGCGTCCAGCCGCGCTGAATAGGCCTCGGCCATTACAAAACCGCTGAGACCGAAAAACAGGTCCACCGCGAGATAGGCCCCGGCGGGGTACCAGGCCAGCGGAAAGATCATTCCCATATGGATCAGAACGACCGCAATCGCGGCCAGGCCGCGCAACCCATCCAGTGTATGGAATGCCTGTCGTGCCATGAGATCGGATTCCCTTCGCGGTTCGGAATGAAAATTCACGCATACTGACTGCGTTGGCTGCCGGAATTGACCGGCCGTCACATCGCGTCTGGAAAGGCGGAGCGATTGAACCCACATTTGCAGAGTAAGGGCGTCATGGACGCCGGGCATGCGACCCAAATCGCGTGCGATCGGATCGGTCCAATCCGAACGTGCCCTGTTGCCGCCCCAACGTGAGCACATCGCGCAAGTTTCATTGCAGATGCGTTGCAGGGCGATGATCGTGCGCCATTCCGGCCCGCCTGGGTGGCTCGGGCGGGGGGGACAAGCATCTTTATTGTAAGGTGGGCGGCCGCCGGGTGGCATGATGGAGCGTCACCCGATCAGGCCCCTTCACCTGATCGGACAGCGCGCCAGAACGGGCTCGTCATGATCCAAGCGGAATATTCTCACGGCTTGGATCATGGCGGCGATCCCGTTCGGGATATTGTTCGGGTAGGGCCTTAACGCGGCGGAGCGAGCGGCTGGCTGCTGATGGCGCCCGAGGCGGGCGAGGGGGGGACCTGCGCGGGTTCGCCGTCCTGATAGCCGGGCTGCGCGTAGGCCGGTGCGGCGGGCGCGCTGTTGGCGGGACCGGACGCCGTCGCCCGGGCCTGCACTTCGGTCAGGGCGCTGCGCAGCGGGTCGGCGCCGGGGTTATTGACCCGCATCGAGATCACGATGTCTTCCGGCCCGACGATCTGGTTGTAATAGGACCGGTTGGCGCCGCTGTTGACCGACAGTTTCGATCCGCCAAGTGCTGCGCCGGCGAAAAGGCCCTTGGATTTCTGGAGGGCCATGATGTCGGTGTTGCGCTGGCCGGTCGTGCCGCTTTCGATGCCCGACCCCATGGTCGCGAACGACGCCGCCGCGTTGGCGCCGAGCTGGAACTGGTTGTCGAGCAGCGCCTGCAGGCCGCGATCGGTCATGACGAAGAACATGACCTGGGAATCCTGCATGCCCAGCTGGATACCGACATTGGCAGAACTGAGGCTGAAGAATGCCGGATCGGACCACGATCCGCGCGCATCGCGCGACAGCAGGACGCATCCTCCGCCGGACCCGCCAAAGCCGATCGACATGCGGAAGATCGACGGGCAGACCATCACTGCGCGGGCCCGCGTCATGTACTGGGAGATCTTGCTGTCCGACCGCGCGCCGGAAAACATGTCGCGCACGGTCAGGGTCGCGCGGTCCACCAGCGCCTGCTGCTTTTCACCGGCGGCAAGGGCCGGTGCCGCCGGTAGCAGCAGGGTTGCCGCCAGCAGTGCCGGCTTCAACCGGAATCGGCCGTCTTGCAAAAGCATGCTCCCTTATCTCCTGGCCTGGGACAGCGGCACGGATCTCACAAAAGCTCCGGGCGGCTGTCTCTCGTATCCCGGTCTGAAATCCATGCATGGATTTCAGACCGGGAGTGTTGATGAAATTTTGTGTCGTAACAATGGCCGTGGGTCAGCCCAGAGGGACGTCGAGCGCCGCGGCCAGATCGTCCGCGATTCGGGGCGCGGCGGCAAGGATGGTGATGCCGCGTTCCAGCCCGCCGTCGCGCACGAACGGCGAGGTCCTGGCCCCGGCCTCGTCCAGGATGACCAGGGCCGCCGCGACGTCCCAGATATTGATGACCATTTCCAGATATCCGTCCAGACGGCCGCATGCCACATCGGCCAGCGCCAGTGCGCCCGATCCGCCGGATCGGGGCATCGCGCCCAGCCGCAGCATCGTCGCCACCTTGTCTTCGAATACGCCGGCGGGGACGCGGCTGCTCCAGCCCATCTCGATCATCGCCGAGCGCGTGTCGTCGACCGGCGAGGCGTGGATCGGCCGGCCGTTGAGGAACGCGCCCCGACCGCGCACGGCCGTGTAGGTCTCGTTCAGGGCCGGGGCCTGGATAATGCCGGCGACCGGCAGATCGTCTTCCAGAAGACCCAGCGATACGCACCAGCGGTTGCGGCCGCGCGCGAAGTTCGACGTGCCGTCGATCGGGTCCACGACCCAGCGCAGGCGGCCCGTGCGGGTTCGTCCTTCTTCCTCGCCCTGGAAGCCGTCCTCGGGGAACAGGGCGCCGATCCGGGTGGAAATCAGGGCCTCTACCGCGCCGTCGGCCTCGGTCAGCCAGTCCTGCGCGCTTTTCTGGGTGCCCGATGGCCCGCCCGAGGCGGGACGCATGGACATGGCGAGGTCGGCGGCGTCCCGTACGATGGAACGGGCGGCTTCGAACCGGCACAGGATGGCGTCTGACATCGGGGGGGCCTTTCTGGATGGCGGGCACTGTCGGTGGGTGATGGCGTACATTGTGCCCCGTGTCATGCGATGGGGCGCACAGGCGCGGGTGGCCGGTCTATTCGATACGCCGGGCGGCGCGCAGGGATGCCGTGATCGCCGGGTCGTCCAGTCGGCCCAGCCGTTCGGCGGCCTGCGTCGCGAACAGATGGGTCAGCTTTCGCCGCCGGGCGGAGGCCAGGGGAAATGTGGGCGCATCCCGCGTGATGGCCGATTCGGCGATGATCGTGTAGCCGGCGGGCCGCATATCCGTGGCGACGACCATCAGGCCCGCGCTGTCGGGCAGAAGGGCGAGCGGAAAATCCCGGTCCACGGCGAAGAAGAACTGGTCGCACCAGTTGCGATAACGGTGCCATTTGGAATCGGTCAGGAAATCCCGGGGACCGGACTTGATCTCGATGCAGACGAATCCGTTGTCCGGGCGCAGCGCCATGATGTCCGCCCGCCGTCCGTCTGGCAGCGGCAGTTCGTTCAGGGACGACCACCCCATCTGGCCGCATAGATGCAGGATGGCGCGCCGGATGGCGATCTGGTTTTCCGCGAGGTCGGAGGGCATATCCCGATCGTGCCACGATCCGGTGCCCGCGTCATGGTGCGGTTCTTCATCATGGCGGGATGGCTATGGGCGAGGGCACAAGAGTGGCGTTTGGACCCTGCGGGGCAAGCCATGGAAAAGCCGGCGCCGCGTGATCCTGACGCAGTTTCATCGCCGACCCCGTCACGCCGGTCTTAGGGCAGGCGGCATCTCAAACGATCTCGGTAACTGGCGCATTACCCGCGCGGGTCACGGCCCTCCAGGCCGTTATGGCCAGCAGCACAAGACCGAACAGTGATGAAACCAGTATACCGAATGCGACGCCCATGGTGCCGAAATGCGGCATCAACAGTGCGAGCATGCCGAACAGCGCCAGCGTACGGACGCAGCGAACCTGAAACGCCCGGCCGGCATGCCCCGTCGCGACAAGTGCCGGTTCGAAGTTGACGCCAATTAAATCCAGAGATGCGGCGATGCCAAGAACGAGCAAAAGCGGAAAAGCCCCCATGAAGTCCCGTCCGGCCACGAGTTGCAATGTGAACCGGCCAAACGCAAACAAGGACAGAACGATGACCAGCGTGGCGCCTATTGCCAACCCGGTCGATCGACGCAGCAGCCTTTTTATACTGTCTAAATCCTGGCCGGCATGGGATCGCGCGAACTCCGGCAAGACAGCACGCGCAAACATTTCGGAAACACGAACGAGTGCCTGACTGAGCTGGTACGCCAAACGATAATGCCCGGCATCGGCAGCGCCCGTGGCGATGCCAATCAACAATACGATCATATTGTTGCAACCGGTACCGACAGCCGAATTAAGATTGGTCAGCCAGGCGAAGCGCCAGATACCCGGATTCTCGCTTGCTGCGGACCAGCTTTTTCGAAGATCTGCAACGACGAAAGATCGCGGCATAACTTTTATGGCGCAAACCCAGTAGACAATCGAGGTGACGATGTCCGCGATCGCCCAGGCAAGAAGAAAACCCGTAACCGTACGATCCCATAAGACCGCGGCCAGCGCGCCGAGGAAGCGCATGATCGGCGTTACCGCGTCCGCCATCGCGCCAAGACCGAAGCGATCGCGCAATCGCAACAGACCGACTGCGGTAGATCGAATAGAAAGCAACATGACGAAGCAGAATGCCAGCGCTGCGTGAGACAGGCTATTCGACCATCCGAGGAGGGGCTTCAAGAGTGTTACGCCGCCCCATGCGATAAAGCATCCCGCGACGGCACCGGCGAGGTCGAGTCCGATACAAAAGCCAACCAGACGCGCCAGCGGGCCTTCTTCCTCCGTCAAGACGTGATGCACACCATAGCGAACGACGATCTGCCAGGTCTGGAAGCTAACGATCGCAGCGATAGCCTGCGCAGTGCCGAAAACGAGAGTGAATTCACCAAATCCTTCGCTCTTCAGTACACGTACTGCCAATCCCAAATAGACAAGGCTTAGTATTGCACCGACGCCTTTACCTGCCAAAAGCCAAGAGACATTAGCCAGAGCCCGCCGAAGTGAGCCCTGTTTACTCGCTGAGGATATCAACGGTTCTTGCTCATTATACGCTTTTGGCTTATGGATTGGGGTATGGCGGAGATTGCATTCCTGTACATAGCTGAATCATATCAGTGCTATCATGCCGCGGCAATTGCCCTGGAGTTGGCGAAATGCGGCGTAAATGTTACAAGCTTTTACAACGACCCCGAGACGCCCTATCAGCTTGAGCGCATTCGTCGAGCCGTTGACGGACCGGAAATGGAATATCGCCGCCTCCGCCGGTCTGTGCCGACGGCCGCGATGCAGTCGATCCGTACTCTTGGCATGTTCAAAAACATGGTCCTGCGCGACAACGCGGCAATACTCGACCAATACGACGCGATCGTGACGGTCGAGGATACAGTGGCCTCGGCAAGACGGCTGGGCATATCCCGTCCGAAACTTATCTATATCCCGCATGGCTGCGGGGATCGTGCTCGCGGGTTTACCAAAGAAGCCAAGGAATTCGATTATATTTTGCTGCCGGGCCAGAAATCGGCTCAGCGAATGCTCGATGCCGGCCTGGTAAGAGCTGATAATCACATGGTGATCGGCTCGGTTAAGCTGGAGACCTGTGCGGCATTGTCGCATGTTTACGGCCCCCTTTTTTCCACGACGCGTCCCACCGTGCTCTATAACGCCCATAAGGCGCGAGGCCTGTCGTCATGGCCGCGATTCATCGAACCCATGCTTCGACAATTTGCCGGTCAATCCGAATTTAATCTGATTGTCGCGCCACATACGAAAATGTTTCGTCGTCGCAGGCAGGCGGTTCGAGATCGGTGGAATGCACGCAGCAACTCCACGATTTTAATAGACACGGGATCCGATCGTTGTGTTGACATGACTTATACGGCCGCAGCCGATATTTATGTCGGTGACGTCAGTAGTCAGGTTTACGAATTTCTCGTAACACCCAAGCCTTGCGTGTTCCTGAACGCGCATAGGGTCGACTGGCGAAACAACCCTGATTTCCAACATTGGCATTTAGGCGATGTTGTGGAAAATCCCGGTGATCTCATGGCCGCGCTCCAGAATTCCATAACGCGACATGCTCTCTATCGCGCGCGGCAGGAGGAGATGGCAGGCAAATCACTAGGGGATCGATCCCCAGGCGCGGCGCGACGTGGTGCGAATATAATTCGGGATATTCTGCGGAAATGAAGGTCGGTTTTCTGTTCAATCATGATGCTTTGCATCAAATTTCCCATACAGCGCCGATCATAGCCGAATTGGTTGCGGCCGGTGTCGACGTGTCCGTTTTCACGTCCAGTCCAGAGCAGGAAAAAAGAGTACGGCATCTCATTCCGAGCGACATGCCTGTGCATTTTGTTCGGCTGACGACGTCCAGATTGGTGGAGGTGGTGAACGCCATCGCCCTCGGCGTCATTCCGTTTCGGCGGCTGGCGATCCTGCGCCAGAATGTGCCGGTCTTTGCCAGCCTCGACGCGCTGGTGGTTCCGGAAACGACATCCACGCTGCTTAAACGCCGGTATGCATTGAATAACCTGAAGTTGATTTACCTGCCTCACGGGGCGGGCGACCGGTCAGTGGGATTCCGCGCCGTCACACGTTTGTTCGATTTTGTCTTGTTGCCCGGCAACAAGGTGCGTGACCGGATGTTGCGCGGCGAATTGATCACGTCGGATAATCATGCGGTTATTGGATATCCTAAATTTGATACCATAGCGTTTGATCAGGTTCCGCGTATTTTTGACAATGATCGTCCAACTGTATTGTACAACCCTCATTTTGATCCATTATTGTCGTCATGGGGGAAGATGGGAGAGGAGGTGCTTGATTACTTTTCGCAGCAAGACACCTTCAACCTTATTTTTGCGCCCCATGTCATGTTGTTTCAAAGGCGACTACACGCATCGCTTGAACATCGACGCATGAGGCTTCGAAAGGCGATACCGCGCCGTTTCACTGACCTGCCCCATATCCGCATTGATACCGGCAGCACGATGTCGACCGATATGTCGTACACCCGCGCTGCCGATATTTATCTGGGTGACGTCAGCAGCCAAGTCTATGAATGGATATATAACCCGCGGCCTTGTATTTTTATCAACTCACACAACGCATCCTGGCAAGGCAACCCCAGTTATGCGCATTGGTCACTTGGTGAAGTGATCAACAAGGTCTCTGACCTGCCGGGCGCACTGGAACGTGCTTCGGCAGACTCCGGCAGATTTGCCGATCTCCAGGCGAAGGCGTTCAAGGAAACATTCTGCATGTCCGGTACGCAGTCATCGAGAAGGGCAGCCGAAGCGATCAAACGATTTTTAACGATGCCTTCAGCCGCCTGACCGTCGAGCGGAGCAGCCGCCCCCTTCCCGGGAATTGACCATCAGGTCAGGCCGCCGCGAGCAGCGACTGCACCAGATCGAGATCAGCCGGCTTGTCCACGTCCACCGCCGCGCGTCCGTCGGGCAGAGGGACCAGCCGGGCGGACGCGCCGGCCAGATGTTCGATCCGTGCGCACAGGGCCTGGCGCGTCAGCCGCCCCGTCAGATAGCGCAACAGGACTCCCAACCCCAGCAGGCGGGCCATGCGGATGGGCCGCTTACGTTCCTGTTCCAGGCGTTGCCACAGCCGGACGAGGCCCACGGCCGCCGGGGTGCGGAACAGGAACAGGTTGCAGCCCGAAAACGCCCCGTCGGCCAGGCGGATCATCGTGCGCTTGGTGCCCGGCACGTCGCGGTGGATGTCCTGCTCCATCGCGATGGCGGCCGCGACGTCGCAGCTGTCGCCGGTGGCGGACAGGAACGATTCGATCCATTCCGGGCGCAGCAGCGCATGGTCGGCCGTCGTGACCAGCAATGGCGTGCCTAGTGTGCCGATCGCCTCCAGCACGCTGCCGCTGGGGCCGCGCGCCGGCGGCAGAATGGTGACGGGACGATCCAGAAGGCCGGTCAGGACCTCGGGGTCCTCGATGCTGACGGCGATGCGGCCGATCTTCGGCACGGCCGACAGCGCGTCGACAACCCGCGCGATCATCGGTCGGCCGGCGACGGGCAGGATCGCCTTGTGCGATACGCCGGCGGCCTGGGCCATCGGGTCGCGTGTCCCCGCGCGCGTGCCCGCCAGGATCAGGACGTTCAGCGTGCCGTCCGGCGTCATGCGGCGTCTCTGTGGGGCGCGCCGGCCGGCCGGTCCCGGGGGGGCGTGCCGGTCTGCTCCATCACCCAGGGATAGCGGTTAGCCTCCGCCACATCGTACCCCAGGTTGAAGACGCTGGGGCTGCGGGGACGGGCGCGTGCATCGACGTAATAGCTGCCGAAGATCCGGTCGACGACGAAGCTGGTGATGCCGTAATTGCCGTCCTCGTCATGGAAATGGTGGAGGACGTGGCGCTGCTTCATCTTCTGGATCCAGCGCATCCGGGGCTTGTAGTTCAGATGCTGGATGCAATGGAAGAATTCATAGATGCAGGTGATCGTAAGCCCCGTCCCGAAGGCGGCCGCGCTGCCCCCCAGGTGGCCGATCAGGTAGCCGATGGGAATGGTGATGATCGCGATGGTCGGGATCGTGTTCAGCGGAGATCCGAACAGGACATCCAGCAGGTGCGGGTCCTGATGATGATCGAAATGGATGCGCTTCCACAGGCCGGCCGTCCATTTCATCCGGTACAAGAAACGCCCGTGCAGGATGAAGCGATGTATCGCGTACCATGCCATGGGATAGACCGCGACGACCGCGCCGCCAGCCAGCAAAGTGGGCCCGATTCCGGGGAAATGCCGGGCCAGGAGCGTGAAGCTGCCGATGGCGAGGACGATGTAGAGGATGATGGTCGGGTAGGTCAGATAGGCGATCCAGAGTTGCCGGAGGTTCATCTTCCCCAGATCGAAGCTGCGTCCCGTTCGGAGATTCGCGTTGCGCAGGGTGCCGCTCATGATTTTTCTTCTATCCTCAACATCAGGGCAGCGATTCCGAATGCGAAAATCGCGAGGCCCGGAAGGGTCGCGGCCAGGGCCGGCAGGGTGCCGGCATTGCCCAAGGCCCGCATCAGTCCCTGGAATACGATAAACAGCAGGCCCCCGCCCAGGCACCAGACCGGAAGAGAGCTTCGCGCGCCGGTGCGAGGGGGGATATAAACCACCGGCATCGCCAATAACAGCATTACGATGAATGTCACCGGCAATAGCGCGCGCTGCAGCAATGCGGTGCGAAAATAGCTGGGGGGCAGGCTGGCGGGCGCGCGGTCCCGCAGGATCGTGATCATCGTCGAGGCGGTCAGGGGCGGGGTATCCATGGACAGCCGCACCAGATCCGCCGGACGAAGCCCGGACGGCCATCCCGCGTCGGCGAGGGTGGCGGTGAAGGCGCCCGGGGCCACTGCCGCTTGGGATATCGTCAGTTGCCGCCCGTCGCCGCCGCTCCATGTGCCGTCGACGAAATGTGCGTCCGCGAGATGGACTACCCGATTCAGCCGTCCCCCCGGATCGCGCCGATACAGGTCCAGCTTGCCGGCGTCCCGACCGCCCCGGGCGATATACCCCACGTCGATCAGCGTGGTGCCGGAGCGAAACCAGAATGCGTGCCCGGTTTCGGGGTGTGGGTCGGTGGCGTTCCACCAGCGCGCCAGCGCCAGCTCGGCACGAGGGGTCACCTGGTCGTCGATGGCGACGCCGACCAGCGCCAGCCCCAGGATGCCGGGCAGCAGAAGCCGGACCAGGGCGGGGGTCGACAGCCCGGCCGCGCGCAGGATGGCGATTTCGTTCGCCGTCGTCATTTGCACCAGCATGACCAGCGCCCCGATCAGGACCGCGAGCGGAAAGACGCTGCCCAGCAGGAGGGGGCTTCGCAGTGCCAGGAAATACAGGATGCCCCCGACACCGAGGTGCCGGTCCAGGATGGGGGTCAACTGCTCCAGCAGCGCCAGGATTTCCATCAGCGCGACCAGAATCAGGCTGGTCGCCGTCACGCGTGTGATCAGTTCGCGCGACAGGTAGCGCAGCAGCACTCCGCGACCCGATCCGATCGGCAGATGGGCTCCTTTCATCGACCTGTGTCCATCGTCGAACCGACCGCGACAGGTCCGCGTTGTGCCAGTCGTTTCAGGGACCATCCAGCGCCGGACATCCCATTGCGTCGGGCCAGCAGTACGACGCAGGCAATGCAGAAGAGGGCGAACGGTCCCCAGATCACCAGCCAGGGCGACATGGCGCGACTGGCCACCAGGCTCAGGCCCAGCTGAAGCGCATGGTCGAAGCCCACGAGGCTGATTGCCGCGACAGGCAGGCCCACATTCCGCCGTTGCCGCTTGGCCACCCCGGCCAGGGCGCATGCCAGGACCGGAATGAACGGGATGGCCATGGCCCGGGCCAGGCGGAAATGCAGTTCGGCCACCAGATGGGAGCGTTGGATGGTGGGATCGCGATGGCGAATGGCCCGGCGCAGTTCGGGCACCGTCAGTTCGCGCTCGTCGTTCCCGCGGTGGCGGAAGGTGCCGCCCCGGCCCTCGCTTTGGAGGATGCGGGTCGTCGTATCGAACGTCGCCAGGGTGGGATGGTCGTCATGGCGGTCGGTGACGATCACGCCGTGCGCAAGGTCCAGGCGAACGGACGACCGGTCGTCCGCGATCTGCAGCGTCCCGCTTTCGGCGGTGATGTCGCGTTCCATATCCTGCGTCCTGTCGCGGATGAAGACGTGGAACAGCCGTGTTCCTACCCCGTCGACCCGGTCGGCCGTCAGCATCAGGGTGCCGGAGGGTGTCGCGAACATCCGTCCCTGCAGATGCGGCGCCCAGCCCGCATGGCTGGCCAGGTACATGCCCTGGCGGAAATTGTAGCGGGCATAGGGCTGGATGAACCCGTACAGCAGGAAGCTGACCAGGCCGAGCACGACCCCCATGGCGATGAACGGCCGCGCGATCCGCGCCAGGGACACGCCGCTGGCCATCAAGGCGTCGATCTCGTTGTTCTGGCTCATCTTGCGGACGACCGAAAACACGCTGACGCAGATCGCCGCGGGAAGCGCCAGGCCAAGGTAGTGCGGCACCAGGTCCGCCAGCAAATTGACAAAGGTGCGCAGCGTGCCGCCGTCCGCCGCCAGCACATTGAACAGGACAAGCAGCCGTTCCAGCAGCAGCGCCGTCATCACGACGCCGAGCGAAAGGGCGAACGGGGGCAGGGTCTGCGCGATCAGATAATGGTCCATCGTTCCCGCGGAAATGCTCCGGACGAACGACGGAAGGGAAGGTACGCGCCTCATGTTGGCCCACACATACTCAAATTGGCGACGGGATGCGATAGGAGGCGAAGATCATGGCCGGAAGCGCCAGCACCGGCATGTCGGGACGGAAAATCCGCCGCCGGATTTCGATATGGAAGCCCCGTTCCGTGGTCGCGATCCGGATCTGCTGCCATGCCGCCGCGCGCTCGGGGCGGTCGGACCGCATCGAGGCCGACGCTATCCCCAGGACGGGTACGGGCGCCAGGGGGCCGGGCAGGGAGGAGAGGCCTGACATATGGGAATGCCCGTGCAGCACCAGTTCCGCCCCGGCGCGGGCGATGGCGTCCCTGAACAGTGCAGCGTCCAGCAGCGCCTTCCGGGGGGGCACGATGCCGGCGACCGGCGGGTGATGGATCATGACGACCCGGCACAGGCCCTGCCGGCCGATGTCGTGCAGGATGGCGGCCAGACGGTCGGCCTGGGGCCGTCCGATCTGCCCGGCCGCGACAAAGCACGGCATCGGCCGCGCGGAATTGACGCCGATCAGCGCCACCGGGCCGACCTGGCGCACAAAGGGAAAATCATCCGGCGCCGGGGCCATCCATGGCGCCCAGAGCCCGAGCGTGTTTGGCCAGCGGTCCCGCACCAGCATGTCATGGTTGCCGGGGATCACGATCGTCTGCGCGGGCATGTCGCGCCGCAGCCAGTCGGCCGCCTGCCGGCATTCCGCAGGCAGGCCCAGGTTGGTCAGGTCGCCGGTCAGGGCCACGACGTCCGGGGCGGTGGCGCGCAGGTCCGCCACCACCCTGTCCAGAATGGCGCCGACATGCAGGAAACGGCGCTTGCGTCGCCATGACAGGTGGCTCAACGCACGCTTGTTCAGCATTGCCGTCGGCGGCAGACACAATTTGTCATGCGCAATGTGCGGGTCCGACAGGTGGGCGAGCGTGATCTCGGTCATGGGGCCTCCGCTGTGGTGCGGTCCGGGCGGACGGCGGGCCGTGACTCAACGCGCCGACGCCAGTGCCCGCACATGCCGCCTTCCACCCGCGCTGTCGAGAGGGAGCGCCCGGTTTTCCCGCCTTGCAATACCATCGGGAACGCGGCTTATGGCCGGACGGATGGACGATGACCAGAAAAGGACCGATACCGCGTGACCGAACGTTTTGCCTTGATTCACAATCCGCGCAGCCGGCGGAATGGCAAGGATGACGGGACGTTCCGCAATAGCGCGGCCCGCCTTCTTGGTCCGCTGTTCGTTCGTCCCTCCGGCCGCGAACATGTGCAGGACGCGGTGGCGGAGTTGGCCCGGCGCGAGGTCGGGACGATCGCGATCGATGGCGGGGACGGCACCGTCAGCGAAGTCATGTCCGCCATATATCGTCATTACCCCGCCGATGCGCTGCCGGCCTTGGCTGTGCTGCCGTCGGGCAACACCAATCTGATCGCAAGCGATGTCGGGTTCGGGCTGCGCGGGGTCGCGGCGCTCGACCGGCTGGGCGCCCTGGCCCGCGACGGCGGGTTGCGGCGGACGACCGTTCGGCGCGAGGCGTTGGCGGTCCGCTGGTCCGACCCGGATCGCCCGGCGGCGCTGGGTATGTTCCATGGGGCGGCTGCCTTCACGCGAGGTGTCGGGATCGCGCATCGGCCTGCCATCGACCGGTTTTCCCATGACATCGCGGTCGGGGTGGCGATCGCGTCGTCGATCGGGCGCCTGGCGTTGCGTTCCACGCGGCGGAAATGGCTGGGCGGCAACAGAATCACGCTGGCTGTCGGGGAGGAGGCCCCGCGGACGGAGGATTGTTTCCTGTTCCTCGCCACCACCCTGCATTGCCTGCCGCGCCGGGTGTGGCCGTTCGCCCCCCGGACGGGGAACGAGGGAATGTCCTATCTGAATGTCCAGGCCTATCCCCCACGACTGGCAGCCGCGACATGGAACCTGCTCCGCGGCCGGTCGCCCGAGTGGCTGGACGGATGCCCGGCCTACGAGCGCGGCCAGACCGACCGGCTGGCGCTGAGGATCGACGAGGATTTCGTCCTGGATGGCGAGATCCTGAATTCCGGTCCCGACGGGCGGACATTCCTGTCGGCCGGACCGGCCTTCGATTTCATCCGGGGGGTGGCGTGAACGCCCCCGGTCGGTTTGACGGTTCGGCCGCCGGACGGGTGGCCCGGCTGCTGGCCGGCGAGTTGGTCCGACCGGTCAGCCCGTCCGTCACCACATTCGCGGCCCGACTGGTGGGGCAGGCGCCGGTCATGGGGGTGCTGTTCTACGGGTCGGCGTTGCGGCAGGCCGATCCCGAGGGGATCCTGGATTTCTATATCGTGGTGGAGCGCCAGTCCGACTGGCCCCGCGGCCGGAGCGCACAAGTGGCGAATGCCCTGCTGCCACCCAATGTCGAATATCACGAACAGGTCGTGAATGGCGCCACCATCCGGGCGAAGGTCGCGATCATCACCATCGCGCAGTTTCGCGCCATGACCGGCCGGCGCACTGTCGACACCACGCTATGGGCCAGGTTCTGCCAGCCGCTGCGCCTGGTCTGGGTGCGTGATGCGGCGGCCGCCGATGACATCCTGCGCTGCCTAGTGCGTGCGGTCGCGGTGGCGGCCTGGTGGGCGGCGTGCCTGGGGCCGGCGGAAGGAACCGCGGAACGGTACTGGGAATCGCTACTGGAACGAACTTACGGCGCGGAACTGCGGGTCGAATCCGGGACGCGGCCTCGTAGCCTGCTGGGTGGGCAGGAGGATCGCTACCGGGATCTGCTGACCGCGGCCTGGACGGCCTCGGGCCTGTCCTTCAGCCGGCAGGGGGCGATCCTGCGTCCGGATGTCAGTGCCGGCGTCCGCGCCCGAGCGCTCCGGCGCTGGCGGCTGCGCGATACGCTGGGGCGCCCGCTGAACATCGCCCGCCTGGCCAAGGCGGCCTTCACCTTCACCGGCGGGGCGCGTTACGTGGCCTGGAAGATCAGGCGCCATACGGGGATCGAGCTTGCGCTGACACCCTTTAGCGAGCGCCATCCTCTGATCTGTCTGCCGTGGCTGCTGTGGACCCTGCGGCGGGCCGGCCTGTTCAGGAAGCGGTCACGGCCGCCGGGCGCATAAGGCCGAACTCGCGGGCCACGGTCGCGAAGATCTCTATCGCGCGGTCGATTTGTGCCGGGGTGTGCGTCGCCATGACCGAGGTCCGCAGCAGCGGATGCTGGTCCGGTGTCGCGGGCGGCAGGCTGAGATTGACGTAGACGCCCAGGTCCAGAAGTCGGTTCCAGAACCGCACGGCCTGGTCCACCTCGTCCAGGATGACCGAGACGACCGGGCTGGCCTGCGGACCCGTGCGCAGACCGGCCGCATTCAGCCCCGCATGCAGGCGGCGCGCATTGTCCATCAGGGTGTGCCGCAGTTCGGGGCGGCGTCCCATCTCGTCCAGCGCCGCCATCGTCGCCGCGATGATTTCGGGCGGCAGCGAGGCTGTGAACATGTAGGGGCGCGAGCACAGCCGGATCAGGTCCAGCCCGTCATGGTCCGAAACGCAATAGCCGCCCACCGTGCCCAGGCTTTTGGAGAAGGTGCCCACTACGAAATCGACGTCGCCCTCGACGCCGTCGGCCTCGGCCACGCCGCGTCCGTGCGTGCCCATCACGCCGAAGGAATGGGCCTCGTCGGCCAGCAGCCAGGCCCCTGCTTCCCGCTTCACGGCCGCGAATTCCGCCATGGGGACGACATCGCCCATCATCGAATAGATGCCTTCGACGACGATCAGCTTGGCCCCCGGGGTGCCATCCAGGCGGCGCAGGCGCTTGCGCAGGTCCTCGGGGTCGTTATGGCGGAACCGGATGACCTGCGCGTGGCCCAGGCGGCTGCCGTCATAGATGCTGGCGTGGCTGTCGGCATCCAGCAGCAGGTAATCGTCCTTGCCGGCCAGGGCCGAGATCATGCCCAGGTTGGCCTGGTATCCCGTGGAAAACACCATGCAGTGACGGCGCTGGAAATAGGTGGCGATCCGTTCTTCCAACTGGCGGTGCAGGCCCTGCGTGCCGTTGGCGATCCGCGATCCGGTGGTACCGACGCCGTGGGTCCGCGCGGCGGCGATCGCGGCCTCGATCGCGGCTTCCGACTGGCTGAGGCCCAGATAGTTGTTGGTGCCGAACAGCAGCGTCTCGCGCCCCTCGATCAGGCCGACGGTCGAGGACAGCGGACGGTCGATGACGACGGCGAACGGATTGCGGCCGCCATCCGCCGTCACGGCCGCCAGCGACCGGGCCAGACCGTCATATTTGCTGAAGATCGACATGGATCAGGAGGCCTGCTTCAGGGACACGATGCAGGCGGCCAGGTCGTCGATGGTCCGGATGTCGGCAAGACGGTCGAGGGGGACGGATACGTCGAGCGAATCCTCGATTTCCATGACGAAATTCATCACGGCGAGTGAATCGAAGGCCAGGTCCTCGACGATCTTGCTGCTGCCGTTGATGTCGCGGGGAACCTTGGGGTTCGCCAGCAGCGTCTGGACGATCAGGGCAGAGACGTCTGCAACCGTTTCACTCATGTATTTGCATCCTTCTGCGGGCCGTCCCCCCGGGAGGCAAGGCCCGGGGCGCCCGCATATCACATCTGGCGGCCTCGTCCCGGCGCAGGCAGGGTATCGCCGCCCGTCCGGGAAAGAAGGACGCCTTATGATCGAAATCCGGTCTCTTGACCAGTATGGATCGCGGGCGGGCAGGCGCGCCGCCCGTCGGGTCAGGCGACCGAGGCAGTCTCGGCAGGGGTATCGAACGCCCCCGACAGAAGCATCGCCTTGGCCCGGGCGCGCGTCAGCTTGCCGGACGATGTCTGCGGAAGCGTATGCGGCGGCACCAGGATGACCGAGACGTCCACCCCGTGCTGCCGGCGGAACAGGTTCGCGGCCTCGTTGCGCAGCAATTCGCGGGCCTCGGGCGACGAGGCACGGCACTGGATCAGCGCCACGACCTTCTCGCCCTTTTCCTGGTCGACCGAAAAGACGGCGACGTCGCGGCTGCGCAGGGTGCCGATTTCCGTTTCGGCCGACCATTCCAGGTCCTGCGGCCAGATATTGCGGCCGTTGATGATGATCAGATCCTTGGCGCGCCCGGTGACGACCACCTGTCCGTCGAGCATGTAGCCCAGGTCGCCGGTGTTCAGCCATCCGTCCCGGTCCAGCACCCGCAGGGTGTCCTGGGGCTGGTTGAAATAGCCGCGCATCAGGCTGGGTCCGCGCACGAAGATCGTACCGACCTTGCGGTCGGGTAGCGCATTTCCCGACGGGTCGCGGACCACCAGATCGTGTTCGGCAAGGACCTTCCCGCACCGGACGAAGGTCCGCAAGGCATGGGAGGGATTGTTCGACGGCCGCGCGATGCCCTGGGTTTCCAGGAAACGCAGATCGACGGTATCGGTCTGGATGCCGGAACCCAGCGGGACGAAGCTGATGGCCAGCGTGGCTTCGGCCATGCCGTAGCTGGCGGTGAACGCATGGCTGTCGAAGCCCGAGGCGGCGAAACGCTCGGCGAATTCCTCGAGGATATGGTGGCGGATCATGTCGCCGCCGATGCCCGCGATCCGCCAGCTGGACAGGTCGAGCGAGATGGACGAGGCGCGGCGGGCGCACAATTCGTAGCCGAAGGATGGGCTGTAGGAAATCGTGCCCCGATTGCGGCTGATCAGGTCCAGCCAGACATGCGGACGCCGGGCGAATTCCCGGGTGGGCAGCATGTCCACGCTCAACTGGCAGGTCACCGGTGTCAGGAAGAATCCGACCAGCCCCATGTCGTGATAGAGCGGCAGCCAGGACACGCAGCGATCGCCGGTCTCGCGGACCTTCAGCCCGTCCCGCGCGATGGCGCGGGCATTGGCCATGCCGGAGCGCTGGGTGACGGCGACCCCCATCGGAAAGCGGGTGCTGCCGGACGAAAACTGGAGATAGGACAGGTCGTCGGGCGATACGACGGGCAGGTCGACATCGCCGATGGGCAGGCCCAGCAGGTCGGCCGGGCTGCCGGAGAAGCGCAGGTCGAATTCCGCGACGATCTCGTCGGTCCAGGATGCGATGATGTCGGGGATGACGACGGCCGTGGCGCCGGCGCTCTCGATCATGCCGCGCAGGGTGGCGACATATCCCTCGCGCCCGCCGAATGCGACCGGAAGGGGCAGGGGGGCCGGAACCAGGCCGGCATACTGGCAGCCGAAGAACATGCGGGCGAAATCGCCGTCGCTTTCCGCGACGATGGCAACCCGGTCACCCGGCCGCAGGCCGCGGGCCAGCAGGCGGCGGGCCACGTCGCGCGCCTGCGCGCGCAGCGTGCGGTAGGGCAGGGCCTCCAGAAGCTGGCCGCGTCCGGAATAGATGTTGAACCCGGCCTCCCCAAGGGCGGCATAGTCCAGCGCGTCCGGAAACGTTGCAAAATCACCCAGGCGACGCGCCTGGCCAGAATCTGTTGGAGACGGATGGCGTGTCATGTCCGGTAACGAATCTTCCACCTGGAGCGTGTCGAGTGCGGGAAAGGCGGTCATTGGCCGGCCTTCCGGAGAAATTCTACGATGGCGTCCGCGCCGGCAGGCGCCGAGGGGCCGGTGTCCGAGAGGCCGAAGGTGTCGCGTATATACGATTTTTGCCGTTCAAGGAAATCTGCCTGCATCGTGTATGCCCTGTCGATAGACTGCCCGAGTGAGGTGGTGGATGTGGCGACGTTGCCAAGCGTCCAGAATTGGTAGTTCGGATCGTCGCGCCAGTTCGTGTGATGTGCGTCCAGGAACAGGCACGGCCGCGGCGTAATCAGGAATTCGGCGACCTGGCTGCTGACGTCGCCCAGATAGACGTCGGCCCCCATGGTGTAAGTCATGTCGATGCTCCGCGTGCTGCCGGGGTCGATCCGCATATGGGACATACCCGCATAGGCGCGGACGAGCTCGACGGCCTCGGTGCGCCGTCCGTCGAACAGCCTGTAATGGGGGGCGAAAACAAGATTGTACTGATCCTGAGTTGCAAAATAATCCAACACCTTTAACCCGAACCTATGCCATGAGGATAGCTTCCGGCTGAAATGCGGATTATACAGAACTGTTGGCCGTTCATTCGGGAACAGGGGCGGCGCCTGTTGGTGCAGAAGGCGGACCATGTCGAACTTGGCGTAAATGCCCGTGACGTAATGGCCAGGACGCAAGCCCCCCCGCGCCAAAAGGCGGCTTTCCAATTTTCGTCCCCCGGTCAGGATAAAATCGAAATTTCGCACGTCGCGCGCGAAGCCGATTGCCCTGTCCCCGGCGCCATGCCCGGTCCAGATCAGGCGCGGCGCGCGTACGCCCATCTTGCGGAGATAGAGCGACGTGCGTTCCGGCACGACAATGGCCTGAAATCCATCGAAATAATTCTTGTTATACAGCAGGGCGACCATCTTGGTCAGCACATCGTGCCCCCGACGCTCCATGTGGCGGCGCAGCAGGGCCGGTAGATGCAGCCGATCGAATGTCACCTCTGAATCCGGATAGAAGCCGGCCAGGTGACGGACATAATCCTCATGCGCCTGGGACAGGCAAGCGACATGTACCGCGATGCCCGGATGGCGACGGGCCATTTCCAGCGCGATCGGAAGCGAGTGCAGGGTCTGGTGGGGCTGGGCGATATAAGGAAAGACGATACGCATCGGTTCTCATGTGTCGGTAGGGATGAGCCGCGTCGGGGTGGCATAGGCGCGAAACGCCGGCCCCACTCATTCCAGGCCCTGCAGGCGGATAAAAACCAGCAAGATGGGCAGGAAAAAAGGCCATGTCGACGCCGCGCGAAATCATTGCCGCGGCCGGGTCATGCGTGCCGATGACCCGGCCCATAAGGGGGCCGCTCGGCCAGTAGGCCAGACACATCAGCGCGCTGCCGATCCCACCTGCCGCCAGGCTGGCGTGCAGGGCCAGGCGATACATCTCTCCGATCACATGGTCGCGCCCCAGGGGCGCCATCGCAGGATAGAGGGGGGCTGCATCAATGTTTCGGGCTTGGCGGGGCGCAGGCGACTGCCGACGATCAAGGGCGTGGCATGGCTGAACACCAGAGACAGTGTCGCATTGGCGTTGGTGACGAAGGCGAAGCGCCAGATGCCGGGAAAATCCTGCCCGATCCGCCGGCCCGGAAGGTCGAACCGGTTCAGGCTTCGCAGAACGCCGGTGATGCCGCCGATCAGGTCGAGGGCGAGGCTGAAGCGCAGCACCCGGTGGAACGGACACCGGCCGGTCGCCGTGGGCCAGCGGACGGTGCGCGTCGCATATGGGGGGAGGGAGGGGGCGGAAGCAGACAATGGCGGAAAACCTATCCTGATGGCTCCCGGAGGATGTCACACATCATATGAGGGCCAGGACCGAAAATATGAAAGACGGCCCCCTGTCCAGTTATGGCCGGTCCGCTGGGGCCGGGAGCCCCTGGCCGGGGCACCATGCCGACGATTGGCGGAATGGCGGTTTTCCTGGGGTTGGACAGGCGATGGTCGCTTTTTTTGGTTTTTATGCCTCATCGGTGTTGACGGTGGTGTGGGTGGGGTGTAGATCGCTGTTCACCGCAGGGGCGGGGCCGAAAGGCACTTGCCTGGTGGGGTTGGGTTTGCTAAGGTCTTTGGCCCG
>NZ_JABEQF010000017.1 GCF_014174355.1 Gluconacetobacter azotocaptans | reverse complement strand
CCAACCGGGCCAAAGACCTTAGCAAACCCAACCCCACCAGGCAAGTGCCTTTCGGCCCCGCCCCTGCGGTGAACAGCGATCTACACCCCACCCACACCACCGTCAACACCGGTCGTCCGATTTTTTCGGACCTTTTTTGACCGATCGGACAAAAATGGCGGTTTCAGGCCGATTTCCGCTTATCCATCAGCATGTTCGTCACCGCCGACTTGAAGGGTGAAAGCGAATCGGCCAGCCGCAGGCCGGCCTGGCGCAACTGCCGGAACGGCATTTCGTCACGGGTATAGAGGGTGGCGATTCCATTCGTCGCCGCGAACAGCGGCGCGGTGGCCAGACGGTGCCGGGTTTCGAAGCGCTTCAGCACGGACGCGCAGCCGGGGTCGCCGTCGCGGGCCAGGCCCACGCCGATTTCCTCGGCCAGCGCCTCCTGCCCCTTCAGGCCCAGATTGAAGCCGTGCGCCGTGATCGGATGCATGCCGACCGCCGCGTCGCCGATCAGGGCGAAGCGATGGGCCACGAAGCGATGGGCATAGACCGCGCGCAGCGGATAGACATGCCGGGTGCTGACCAGGCGCATCCCCCCCAGCCGATTGCCGATCCGCGCCATGATATCGGCGTTGAACCGATCGCGGTCCATCACCCGCAACGCCTCGATGCGGTCGGGGGGAAGGGTCAGGACCAGTGACGACGCGCCGCCATTGACCGGCAGCAGGGCCACAGTCTGCCCGTCATCGAACCATTGGGTCGCCACATGATGATGGGGCGAATCGTGGGCCATCCGGCACACCAGCATCGCGCGGCGGAAATCATGCACGATGGCGCCGATCCCCTGCAGGCGCCTGACATCGGAAAACCGTCCATCGGCGGCGATCGCCAGGCGGGATTCGATTTCGCCGCCCTCATACAGGACGCTGACGGCCTCCTGCCCATCGCGAACCCGCCGCGTCGCGGTGCCCGCGCGCATGGTGATGCCAGGGCGCGACAGGGCCTCTTCGTACAAGGCCCGCCGGATCAGGTGATTCGACACCAGATAGCCCAGCGCGTCGACGCCCTTGCCATGCGTGTCGAAGGTCAGCGGGTGGTTGTGCCGGCCGGTTTCCACCCGCGCCTCGCGCAGGGGGGAAATCCCGACGGGCGGGATCCGCGCCCAGGCGCCGCAGCGCTGCAGGACCGAGACCGAATGGTGCGTCAGGGCGATTTCGCGCCCGTCGAAGGCCGGTTCGGCGAACTGGGCCAGCGGCGCGCGCTCCAGAACCGTGACCGACAGTCCCAACGCCTCCAGCGACAGGGCCGTAGCCAGTCCAGCCGGGCCGCCGCCGATGATCGTGACGTCGCTGTGCATCGCCCTTCCCCTTCCCTGGTCAGGTGTCCGCGCCGAAGCGAACCGGCATGCCCTGCCATTCGGCGACGTAGTCCACGACCTGCCGCCGTTTGGGCACCGGCCGGCCCGGGTCGGGCGTGCCCACGAACAGGAACCCCGCCAGGCGGTGCGGCGCGTCCAACCCCAGGGCCGAAGCCACCGCAGGATCGTACGTCATGTCCCCCGTCACCCAGACGCCCCCGAAGCCAGTGGCATGCAGGGCGTCGAGGACGTTCATCGCGGCGGCGGCCACCGCCATTTCCTGTTCGATGACCGGAATCTTGTCGTCGGGGCGGATATGCATGCCCAGCGCGATCGTCAGCGGCATGGTGGAAAAGCGGTGCCGGCGTTTCTCGATCTTCTCGGCCGGCACGTCGGGATCGCGCGCGCGCATCCCATCCACTACCAGTTCGGCCAGTTTCGGCCGCGCGTCGCCCCGGATCAGCACATAGCGCCAGGGCCGCAGCTTGCCATGGTCGGGCGCGCGCATCGCGGCGGACAGGATGTCCTCCAGCACCGACCCCGCGGGCGCCGGGTCGGACAGCGCGTCGGTCGATGAACGGGACAGGAGGCTGTCGAGCGCTGCCATCCGGAATACTCCATAATATGATGATCGGCCGGCGCCCGGCCCGCGCGGAGCGGCGGCGGCAGGACGGCACCATGCCGCAGAAGCCCGCCGAAGCCAATATCCGGCCACCCGGCCCCCGGGGCACCCGGCCGGACTCGCACGGGAATGGTGGCCTAACCCGCCCCTATCCTGTAGGAGAACGGGACATGGATACCGCCCGCACCGCCACGATTCACCGCGTCACCAGCGAGACCGACATCACGGTCCGGCTGGACCTTGACGGCACCGGCCAGTCCCGCATCGCGACGGGGATCGGCTTCTTCGACCATATGCTGACGGCGCTGGCCCGGCACGCGATGTTCGACCTGGAGATCGCGGCGCAGGGCGATCTGCATATCGATTTCCATCACACGACCGAGGACACCGGCATCGCGCTGGGCCAGGCGTTCGCCCGCGCGATCGGCGACAAGCGCGGCATCTGCCGCTTCGGCCACGCGCTGGCCCCGCTGGACGAGGCGCTGAGCGAGGTCGTCGTCGATATCTCCGGCCGTCCCTACCTGGCCTGGTCGGTCGAGTTCACCCGCGACAAGATCGGCGAGATGGATACCGAACTGTTCGAGGAATTCTTCCGCGCCTTCGCCATGAGCGCCCTGCTGACCCTGCATGTGACGCAGAAGGCCGGACGCAACTGCCACCATATCGCCGAGGCGTCGTTCAAGGCCGCCGCCCGCGCCCTGCGCATGGCGTCCGAGGCCGATCCGCGCGCCGCCGGCCTGGTCCCTTCGACCAAGGGCGTGCTGTGACCACCTATTCCTCTTGGTTCCGGGCCGAGGGCAGCCGACCGCCAGTGCTGGTGGCCGAACGCCTGTCCTGGCGGGTACTGGTCCTGGGCTGGGTCGGGCTGGTGCTGCAAGGCAGCTGGATCGCCGGCCTGCTGGCGGGCGCGGCGACCCTTGCGGTCTGGGCGGCGCTGGGCCATTCGACGCTGATCGCGCCGGTGTGGCTGGGCCTGCATCTGGGCCTGGCGCTGTGCGCCGCCGATATAAGGGAATGGGAGCTGCGGCTGAACGGGCTGACCGCCGGCCCGGTGGTCGTCGCCCCGGGCATCGAGGCCGCGCTGCTGCGCCTGCTGGAACGGCATCCGGGCATCCTGGCCCCGCGCGCCGCGACGGCAGGGGAATGAAAGGGAAATGAGGGACAGGATGGCCTCCGCGACCCAGTCCATCGTCGTCATCGACTATAATGGCGGCAACCTTGCCTCGGCCGCGCGGGCGTTGACGCGCGCGGCGGCCGACAGCGGCATCGACGCCACCGTCACCATCACCGCCGCGCCCGACGCCGTGCGCCGGGCCGACCGGATCGTCCTGCCGGGCCAGGGCGCGTTCGCCGATTGCGCCGCCGGCCTGGCCGCGGTGCCCGGCCTGCTCCAGACGATCCAGGAGGCGACGGACGCCGGCACGCCGTTCCTGGGCATCTGCGTGGGCATGCAATTGATGGCGGAACGCGGTCTGGAACATGCGACGACGCCCGGCTTCGGCTGGATTACGGGCGAGATCGCGCAGATGGATGCACCGAACCTGCGCCTGCCGCAGATGGGATGGAACCGGCTGGATTTCACCCCCGGCGCCCATCCGCTGACCGAGGGGCTGGGTCCGGACGCCCACGGCTATTTCGTCCATTCCTACGCGCTGCGCGCCGGTGCCGCGGCCGATCTGGTGGCCACCACCGACTACGGCGGCCCCGTGCCGGCCATCGTCGCCCACGGCAATCGCGCCGGCACCCAGTTCCATGTCGAGAAAAGCCAGGAAGTCGGCCTGCGCATCCTGTCCAACTTCCTGCGCTGGTCGCCTGTTCGCGAAGGAGCCTCCGCATGAACGAGATCGGCGGCATCCGCCGCGACCGCGGACGGACCGAGCGGCTGCAATCCCTGCACGAGGACGATCTGGGGGCGCTGTGCGAGGCGACGGATGCCGCCATCCTGGATGGCGGCGGCTTCGGCTGGTTGAGCGTGCCCGGGCGGCAGGCGATGGAACGATACTTCCGGGGCCTGCTGATGGTGCCCGAACGCATGCTGTTCGTCGCGCGGCTGGACGGCATCATCGTCGGCGCGGCGCAACTGGTCCGCCCGCCCCGCAACAACGAGGCCCAGGCCATGAGCGCCACGCTCATGCACCTGTATGTGGCGCCCTACGCGCGCGGCCACGGGCTGGGCCGGCTGCTGCTGCTGGAGGCCGAGCAATGCGCGCGGGCCATGGGGTACCAGATCCTGAACCTGGACGTGCGCGAGACGCAGGTGGCGGCCATCCGGCTGTTCCAGTCCTTCGGCTTCCACCAGTGGGGCGTCCATCCCAGCTATGCCCGCACCGACGGCCGAACCGTGCGCGGCCTGTTCTTCACCAAGCGCCTGCAGGACAATGAACGGGTCGTGCCCGCGCACCCGCAGGCCCTTTCCGTTCCCATTCCTGCCCGTGGACCCATCAGCGTGACCGGACACAGCCTGACCCTCTATCCCGCCATCGACCTGAAGGACGGGGCCTGCGTCCGCCTGCGCCGGGGGGACATGGACGCCGCCACGGTCTATTCCGACGATCCGGGCGCGCAGGCCCGCGCCTGGGCCGCCGCCGGGTGCCAGTGGCTTCATGTCGTCGATTTGAACGGCGCCTTCGCCGGACGGTCGGCCAACAGCGCCGCGATCGAGGCCATCATCGCCAACGCCATGGTACCGGTACAGTTGGGCGGCGGCCTGCGCGACATGGCGGGGATCGAGCGCTGGCTGTCGGCGGGCATCACGCGCGTCATCCTGGGCAGCGTCGCGGTCAAGAATCCCGCCCTGGTGCGCGAGGCCTGCCGCGCCTTCCCCGGCCGCATCGTCGCGGGCATCGACGCCCGTTCGGGCCAGGTCGCGACCGAGGGCTGGGCCGAAACGTCGGAAATGCAGGCGGTCGAGCTGGGCCGGCGGATGGAGGATGCCGGTGTCGCGGCCATCATCTTCACCGAGATCAGCCGCGACGGCATGCTGACGGGCATCGACATCGCCCAGACGGCGGAACTTGCGAACGCGCTGTCGGTCCCGGTCATCGCCAGCGGCGGCGTCGGCACGGCGGCGCACCTGCGGGCCCTGCGCCAGGCGACCGCCCAGGCCCCGGGCATCGAGGGCGTGATCGTCGGCCGCGCGCTGTACGACGGCCGGGTCGACCCGGCCGAGGCCCTGCGGATCCTGTCCTGATGCTGAAGCTGCGGGTCATTCCCTGCCTGGACGTCAAGAACGGCCGGGTCGTGAAGGGGGTCAATTTCGTGTCGCTGCGCGATGCGGGCGACCCGGTCGAGCAGGCCGCGGTCTATGACGCCGCCGGCGCGGACGAGCTGACGTTCCTGGACATCACCGCCAGCCACGAAAACCGCGACACGATCCTGGATGTGGTGAACCGCACGGCCGAGCGGATCTTCCTGCCGCTGACCGTCGGCGGGGGCGTGCGCACGACCGACGACATGCGCCGCCTGCTGCTGGCCGGGGCGGACAAATGCGCGATGAATTCCGCCGCCGTCAGCCGCCCCGACCTGATCAACGAGGCCGCACGGAAATTCGGCAGCCAGTGCGTGGTGGTGGCCGTCGACGCGCGGTCGGACGGCCATGGCGGGTGGGAGGTCTATACCCATGGCGGGCGCACCCCCACCGGGCGCAACGTCATCGACTGGTGCAGCGAGGTCGCCGCGCGCGGCGCGGGCGAGATCCTGCTGACCAGCATGGACCGCGACGGCACCGGCGGCGGGTTCGACCTGGACCTGCTGCGCGCCGCCTGTGCCGCCGTGCGGGTGCCGATCGTGGCGTCGGGCGGGGTCGGTACGCTGGCGCATTTCGTCGAGGGCGCGCAGGCGGGGGCCACCGGCCTGCTGGCGGCCAGCGTCTTCCATTTCGGCCAGTTCACCATCCCGCAGGTCAAGCAGGCGCTGGCGGACGCCGGCCTGCCGGTCCGCCAGACGAACTGACGCGCCGGATTTTTCCAGCAGAGTGCATGATGCCCAAGAGCCCCAAGCCCAAATCCGCAAAGCCCACGGCCCCCAAGGCCGCCGGCAAGAAGGCCCCCGCGCCGCGCAAGGCGGTCAAACAGGCCGAAAGGCAGGTCGAGTCGCCCCGCGCGCGCAAGAAGGCCACCGCCGCCCTGGTCGCGCCGGTCGCCGACGCCCCGCCGGCCACGCCCGACGTGCTGGACCGGCTGTTCGCCGTCGTGACCTCGCGCAAGGGCACCGACCCGTCGGTCAGCCATTCGGCGCGCCTGCTGTCGCGCGGCCGGCGCAAGATCGCGCAGAAATTCGGCGAGGAAGCGGTCGAATGCCTGATCGAGGCCGTCGCGGGCAACACCGGCGAACTGGTGGGTGAGAGCGCGGACGTGCTGTACCATCTGATCGTCATGTGGGTGGACGCGGGCGTGGAGCCCGCCGACGTCTGGGCCGAATTGCGCCGCCGCGAGGGCACCAGCGGCATCGCCGAGAAGGCCGCCCGCCCGCACGACCCCCTGGCCTGAGGCCAATTGCCTGATACGGTCAGGCCCAGTCGTTTGATCCATGATCGGGGTCCAGGCCTCAGGCCCTGGTGGGTTCGGGCAAAGCCCGGCCTTCACCAGCCCCGATCGCCATAACCCGAGGAAGCGCATCCATGGCTGTCTCCGGACTGGGTCCCTACGACCCGCAGAATATTTTCGCGAAGATCCTGCGCGGCGAGATTCCGTGCAGCAAGGTGTTCGAGGATTCGTTCGCCCTGGCCTTCCACGACATCGCCCCCAAGGCGCCGGTCCATGTGCTGGTCATCCCCAAGGGCCCGTACGTGTCGTACGCGGATTTCAGCGCCACCGCCTCGGACGCCGAAATCGCGGGCTTCACCCGCGCCGTGGGCCATGTCGCGACCCTGCTGGGGCTGGACGAGGCCGGCTATCGCCTGCTGTCGAACATGGGGGCGGCGGCCGGGCAGGAAGTGCCGCATTTCCACGTCCATCTGTTCGGCGGCGTGGCGTTGGGGCCGATGCTGCATCGCTGAACGTCACGCGGTATCGCAGCGCTGTCCTGCACCCGGACGTTGCCCGCCGCGCGTCAGAGCAGTTCAGCCCCCAACACGCCGCGCCAATGGGCCAGCCGGGCCTGCAGGGTCCGGTGCCGGCCGTAGGCAAGCGCCGCCGCGTCGATGCGTTCGACCGCCTCGAACGAAAACCCATCACCCCCCGCCGCGCGCCATGTCGCCTGAAACGCCGGATTCGAATGGGTCCCGTGCCGAAGCTCGAACGAGATCCGGTTCCAGATCGTCGCGACATCCGGCGCCTCGCCCACCCAGCACCGTCCGGAGGCGGCACAGCGGACAAGGAAGATCCCCGCCACACTCTTCCGTTCCTTGTAGGTGGCGATCGCCGCTTTCCGGTCCGCTTTCATGGCCTGCCTCTCGTATCCTGACCGGCTTATTTATACCCGGGTATAATTGACGAAGCCACTCCCTTCGACTAAAAACCGCGGCGACATGACCCAAACTGACGAGACTTTCACCGCCTTTCAGGACGGACGCCGCGTGGCCCGGGGGCCCCTGGCCGATGTGGCGCTTGCCCTGGGGCGGATCCTTGCAGCCCGTCCCGATGCCTCCATGCTCGTATTCCGCGACAGGACCGGGGCGGTCATCGACCTCGACCTGCGCGGCAGTGCGGCGGACATCCTGTCGCGCCTGGCACAATCGCATCCCGACCTCATGCCGCCCGACGCGCCGGAGCAGGATGCCGCAGCACGGGGCCGCGGGCGCCCGCGCCTGGGCGTGGTGCCGCGCGAGGTGACGCTGCTGCCCCGCCATTGGGAGTGGCTGGCCGCGCAACCCGGCGGCGCGTCAGCCGCGCTGCGCCGCCTGATCGACGACGCGCGACGGTCCCGCGCCGCCGCCGACCAGGCCCGTCTGGCACGCGACGCCGCCTATCGCGCCATGTCGGCGGCGGCGGGCGACCTGCCGGGGTTCGAGGACGCGGCGCGCGCCCTGTTCGCGGGGGACCGCCAGGCGTTCGCGCAGCGGATCGCCGCCTGGCCTGAGGATCTGCGTCTGTATTTCCTGGGCCTCGCGCCGGAGCAGGAGGGATAAGGGACGCCTACCCGTCCAGGGACTGGAGTTCGAACAGCCGCCGGTACAACCCGCCATCCTGCGCGATCAGCTCGGCGTGCGACCCGTCCTCGCGCAGTTCGCCGCGCGCGAAGACCAGGATGCGGTCCAGGCCCACGACAGTCGACAGGCGGTGGGCGATGACCAGCACCGTGCGGCCGACCATCAGCCGTTCCATGGCCTCCTGCACCAGGATTTCCGATTCCGAATCCAGGCTGGACGTCGCCTCGTCGAAGATCAGGATCGGCGCGTTGGCCAGGAAGGCGCGGGCGATGGCCACACGCTGGCGCTCGCCGCCCGACAGCTTGACCCCGCGTTCGCCGACCATGGTGGCATAGCCCTTGGGCAGCCGGTCGATGAAGCCCGCCGCGTTGGCCTGACGCGCTGCTTCCTGGATTTCCGCCAGGGTCGCGTCGGGACGACCGTAGGAAATGTTTTCCGCCAGCGACCGGTGGAACAGCACCGGTTCCTGCTGCACGATCGCGATCTGCGACCGCAGGCTGGACTGGGTGATGGTCGCGATGTCGGTGCCGTCGATCAGGATCCGCCCGTCCGACACGTCGTACAGCCGTTGCAGCAGCTTCACCAGCGTCGTCTTGCCCGACCCCGACGGCCCGACCAGCGCAACGCGGCTGCCGGCGGGAATGTCGATCGACAGGTCGCGGAACAGCGGGCCCTGCTGGGCGCGATAGCCGAACGACACATGGTCGAAGCGGATGACCCCGTGCGTCACCCGCAGCGGCGACGCACCGGCCGCGTCCGCGACCCCCATCGGCAGGCGATAGATCGCGACCAGTTCCTCCATCTCGTTCACCGAGCGCTGGACCATCGAGATCTGCTGGCCGATATCGCGCAGATATCCCTGAACCAGGAAGACCATGGTCAGGACATAGGCCACATCGCCCGGCCCGGCGCGCCCGCGCCACCACAGCGCCAGCACCGCGCCCACCAGCAGCACGCGCATCGCCAGCGCCGCCAAATTCTGCAGGTTGCCGCTGTTGGTGCCGCGCACCCACGACCGCTCGGTGCGCTTCTGCCAGCGCGACAGGATCCAGGACAGGCGCGCTTCCTCGCGCTGTTCGGCACCGAACGCCTTGACCACCGCGTTGCAGGTCACGGCATCGGCCAGCGCCGCGCCCATACGGGTGTCCCACGCATTGGCCAGCCGCGCGGACGGCGCGACATAGCGCAGGGTCAGCAGGGTGGACATCAGCACCAGCCCCACCGAACTGGCGCCCAGCAGCGTCCCCATCAGCGGCCAGCGCAGGGCCAGCACCACCGTCGTCGCGCCCAGCACCAGGATGCCGGGCAGCAGCATCAGCATCAGGGTGTCGGCCAGCGTGTCCACTGCCCACATGCCGCGCGTCAGCCGCCGCACGGTCGATCCGGCGAACGTGTTGCCGTGCCAGTCGGTGGAAAAACGCTGTACGCGCGCGAAGGCGGTCTGGGCGATGTCGCGCATCACGCGGGCGGTCAGGAAGGTGATGCCCAGATAAGACATCCGCCGCCCTGCAACCCCCAGCAGCCCCAGCACCCCCAGCCCGCCCAGCAGCAGCAGGACGTCATGCCGCGCCGCCACCAGGGCCGGGGCGACCGGCCCGGTTACGGCCCCCGCGCGGGCGACATCGTCCACCAGCCATCCGGCCAGCAGCGGCGTCACCACGTCGGCCACCGTCGCCACCGCGACGCCCGCCAGGGTGCAGGCCAGCGATGCCGGATGGCGCAGCCAGCGCCGGATGACGAAGCCCAGGACCTCGCCGAATTCGTTGCGCGCGCGGCCTTGGGCGCCGGGCGCGGTCTGTCTGTCCGCCATGATGTCCCGGCCGGTCCCGACGGCCATCCCTTCCATCCCTGCCGGCCACGGGCGGCGCACAGGCCGCCCCGGGATCGCCGGGTCCGTTTCACATTCGATCGGGTTCGGCCCCGATTATCGCCATCCCCCCGGCCGAAAGCAAGCAACCGGCGATTTACAGGCCGCCCCGTCCGGTCGACAAGAAAGGCTGGCGCCACCAACAGACGAACAGGATCGCATGACCCAGCCCGCCCGCCCCGCGAAGGCCCGGCGCCGCATGACGCTGAAGGAAGTCGAACGCTTCATCACCCTGCTGGCCGAGGCCAATCCCGATGCCGCCAGCGAACTGGTGTTCGGCGACGACTATACGCTGCTGGTCGCGGTGGTGCTGTCGGCGCAGGCGACCGATGCCTCGGTCAACCGGGCGACGGCGGGCCTGTTCCGCGACGCCCCCGACCCCGCCGCCATGGTGGCGCTGGGCGAGGACGGGGTGGGCGCGCATATCCGGTCGATCGGCCTGTGGCGGACCAAGGCGCGCAACGTCGTCGCCCTGTCGCAGCGCCTGCTGGACCAGTACGCCGGGCAGGTCCCGCATGACCGCGCGGCGCTGGAGGCCCTGCCCGGCGTGGGCCGCAAGACCGCGAACGTGGTGATGAACGTGGCCTTCGGCGACAGCACCATGGCGGTGGACACCCACATCTTCCGCATCGGCAACCGCACCGGCCTGGCCCCCGGCAAGACCCCCCGCGCGGTCGAGGACCAGCTGATCGCCCGCATCCCCGCCCCGATGCTGCGCCCGGCGCATCACTGGCTGATCCTGCACGGACGTTACGTCTGCAAGGCGCGGCGGCCGGAATGCTGGCGCTGCCCGGCGCAGGAACCCTGCCAATATACGCCCAAGAACCTGACGCCGCCCTGATTCACCCCTGGGGTAGGGAAACCCGGGGTTTTATTCGGCCTTGGCCAGCGGCAGGGTCGGCATGCCGTGCTGGCCCGGCCCCATGACCCAGGGCCGCGCGCCGCGCACGGCGCGATCGGTGACGACGCGCGGACCGTCCGGCCGCAGATAGACGGCCTGCGCGCCCGACTGCCACAGGCTCAGCCCGTCGATGGTGGCGACGCCCGGACAGCCCGCCCCCTCGCCCCCCGGCACGACCAGCAGCGCGACCCCCGCGCAATCGGGCGCGGCCGTGCCCGACAGGCGCAACACCACCTGCCCGCCCGCCAGACGGCACAGCCCGTCGCGACAGGCGACGCGGCCGTCGTCGGAGGACAGGGACGCGATGGGCAGGGCAAGCGCCTGGCGCCAGTCGGCCTCGACCACCCGGTCCGCCCCCGGATGCGGCCCCACCCGCAGCACACCGCCGTCGCGCACCGCCACCGCCCGCCCGTCCGCCGCCACCAGCAGGTCCGGCGGCGTCACCAGGAACGGGGCGAGCAGCGCCACCGCCATCGGCGCCACACCGGCCCGGCGCCAGTGCCGGGTCCACAGACAGGTCCAGCAAAGGCCCAGCAGCCACGCCGCCAGCGCCCACCCCGGCATGGCCGGCACCATGATCCGCGCCGCCGGCCAGCCGGACACCGCCCGCGCCAGATCCAGCACCACCCCGATGCCCCAGCCCATCGGCACCAGGGCCACGGCTTCCAACCCCAGCGGCATCAGCAGCACGGCCAGCAGCCCGGCCGGCAGGATCCACATCGCCATCAGCGGCACCGCCAGCAGGTTCGCCAGCAGGAACCAGGGCTGCAGCGTGCCGAAATGCGCCATGACCACCGGCACCGTCGCCCCGCCCGCCAGCAGGCTGGCCAGCGCCAGATGCGCCACATGGGCGCCGCCCCGCCGCCACCAGCCCCCATCCAGCACCAGCCGGCGCAAGGCGGGCCGCGCGGCCTCGAACCCCGCGGCCAGCGCCATGACCGCCGCCAGCGACATCTGCAGCGGCGTTTCCATCACATCCTCCGGCCCGGTCAGCAGCAGCAGCGTGGCCCCCACCGCCAGGCCGCGCATCGACAGCGCCCGCCGCCCGGTCACGAGCGCCAGCACCACCAGCGCCGCCATCGTCAGGCCCCGCAGCGCCGGCAGATGCTGGCCGGTCAGCACCACATACGCCGCCCCGGCCGCCAGCCCCGCCAGGGCCGCGACCTGCCGGCACGGCCAGAACAGGCTGGCATGTTCCGAACAGGCCAGCAGCAGCCGCACCACCGCCATCGTCACGCCCATGACGATGCCCAGATGCAGCCCGGCCACCGCCAGCAGATGCGCCAGTCCTGCGTCGGCGAAGGCGTCGCGGTCGGCCTGCGGCATCGGCGCGGCGGACCCGGTCAGCACCGCCGCCGCCACACCGGCCCGGTCGGGCGGCAGTACATGCAGGATGCGGGCAAGGATCGCCTCGCGCAGCGTCTCCAGCGTCCCATGGGCCGGGGCGGGCCCCGCCTGCACCCGCTGCACCCTCGCCAACGCGTATCCGCCACCCGCCGTACCGTCGAACCAGGCCCGGCGCTGGCGATCCGGGCCCCCGGGCCACGCGGGCGGCATCGGCGGACGCAGCATCGCACGCACCCGCACCACCATCCCCGGCGACAGCCCCGCCGGATCGTCGGGCCGCAACCGCAGCCGCAGCGTGCGGCGCAGGGACGGCATCCCGTCATCGACCGGGTCCTCCAGCCGGGCGTCCGCCAGATCCACAGACAAGGCCCCGTCCCCGGCGGCCCCGTCGCGCGGCGGCAGGACGGACACCGAAGCCACCCGGCCCATCACCATCGTCGCACGGCGCGGCAGGTCGGGCAGCGGCGGCTGGCGATGGGTGGCGGCCCAGGCCGCGACGAACCCCAGCGCCAGTGCCGCCGTGCCGCCCCCCAGCACCCGCGCCGCCAGCCCATGCGGCGCCCGCGCGATCCAGGCGAGCGCCCCACCCGCCACGACCAGCAGCGACAGGATTGCCCCTCCCGCCGGCTCGCGGGCCAGGGCGAAATAGAGCGCGATGCCGATCCCCAGCCCCACCGGCAGCCACAACGCCAGCCGCGACCGTTCCGCCAGCAGCATCCGCGCCGGCCACCTGCCCCTGTCTCCACCCGAATCGTCCACTTCGGCAGCCTAGCCGCCCCGGATGCGGATCGGCCATATGCCGATCCCCCTGTAAGCAGGCGGCATCCCATGGTATGGAGCCGCCTCATGACCGTTCGTACGCGCTTCGCCCCGAGCCCCACCGGGTTGCTGCATATCGGCAACGCCCGTGCCGCCCTTTTCAACTTCCTCTATGCCCGCCACCATGGCGGCAAGTTCCTCCTGCGCATCGAGGACACCGACCGCGAGCGGTCGACCCAGCAGGCGGTGGACGTGCTGTTCGACGGGCTGGCCTGGATGGGGCTGACGCCGGACGAACAGCCGGTGTTCCAGTCCACCCGGCAGGCCCGCCATGCGGAAGTCGCGCACCATCTGCTGGCGCAGGGCCTGGCCTATCGCTGCTACTGCACGCCCCAGGAACTGCAGCAGATGCGCGAGCAGGCGATGGCCGAGGGCCGGCCTCCCCGCTACAACGGCTACTGGCGCGATCGCGACCCGTCCGAGGCCCCGCCCGGCGCGCCCTACACGGTACGCATCCGCGCCCCGCGCGAGGGCGAGACCACCCTCCCCGACCTGGTGCAGGGCGAAGTCCGCGTCGCCAACGCCGAAATGGACGACATGATCATCCTGCGCGCCGACGGCACGCCGGTCTATCAGCTGGCGGTGGTGGTGGACGACCATGACATGGACATCACCCACGTCATTCGCGGCGACGACCACCTGACCAACAGCTTCCGCCAGGCGATGATCTATCGCGCCATGGGCTGGAACCTGCCGGCCTTCGCGCACCTGCCGCTGATCCACGGCCCCGACGGGGCCAAGCTGTCCAAGCGGCACGGCGCCCAGTCGGTGGTGGAATTCCGCGAGATGGGATACCTGCCCGAGGCGCTGAACAACTACCTGCTGCGGCTGGGCTGGGGCCATGGCGACGCCGAGATCCTGTCCCGCGACGAGCAGATCCAGCTGTTCGACCTGGATGGCGTCGGCCGGTCGGCCTCGCGCATGGATTACGCCAAACTGCTGCATCTGAACGGCGTGTGGCTGCGCCAGGCCGACGATGCCCGCCTGGCGAACGACGTGGTCGAGCGGCTGGCCGGCCGGCCGGACGTGACGCTGGACGATATCACGCGCGCCCGCATCCAGGCCCTGATGCCCGGGTTGAAGGACCGCGCGAAGACGCTGGTGGACCTGGCCGACAGCGCCGCCTTCCTGGGCCGCCATGTCCCGCTGTCCTTCGACGCGAAGGCCGAGAAGCTGCTGACGCCCGAGGCCCGGACGATGCTGGGCCTGCTGGCCCGCGACCTGGCGGTGATCGACCCGTTCGACGCGCCGACGATCGACGCTACCCTGCGCCGCTTCGCCGAGCATCACGGCCACAAGCTGGGCCAGGTGGCGCAGCCGCTGCGCGCCGCGATGACCGGCACCACGACCTCGCCGGGCATCGACGCGACACTGGCGGCGCTGGGCCGGGACGAGGTGATGGCCCGGATCGGGGCCGTCGCGCAATGAGCGACGGACCCCGCGCCGCGCCACAACGTTTCTTCCCGCAATCGACGCGGCACCTGCTGGGCGTGCAGGGCATGCACCCCACGCGGATCGAGCCGTTTCTGGACCTGGCCGAGAGCTACGCGCTGATGAACCGGTCGCGCAAGACGCCGCGCGACCGGCTGCGCGGCCGGACGGTCATCAACCTGTTCTTCGAGGACAGCACCCGTACCCGCACCTCGTTCGAACTGGCGGGCAAGCGGCTGGGCGCCGACGTCATCAACATGACGGTGGCCAGTTCGTCGGTGAACAAGGGCGAGACCCTGCTGGACACCGCCACCACCCTGAACGCCATGCGGACCGACCTGCTGGTGGTGCGCCACGCGCAGTCCGGCGCGCCGGCGCTGCTGGCGCAGAAGGTCGATGCCAGCGTGGTCAATGCCGGCGACGGCACGCACGAACACCCGACCCAGGCGCTGCTGGACGCGCTGACCATCCGCCGGCATTTCGGCGGCCTGCACGGACTGACGGTCGCAATCTGCGGCGACGTCAGCCACAGCCGCGTCGCGCGGTCGAACATCCATCTGCTGACGGCGATGGGGGCAAGGGTGCGCGTGGTCGGGCCGCCGACCCTGATCCCCGGGGCCATCGGGGCGCTGGGCGTGGACGTCCATTACACGATGGAAGAGGGGCTGCGCGACGTGGACGTGGTCATGATGCTGCGTATGCAGCGCGAGCGCATGACCGGCGGGCAGGTGCCCAGCGCGCGCGAATATTTCCGCTTCTACGGGCTGGACCGCAGGCGGCTGGCGGTGGCGCGCCCCGGCGCCCTGGTCATGCATCCCGGCCCGATGAATCGCGGCGTGGAAATCGACAGCCGCGTCGCCGATTCCGACCAGAGCGTCATCCGCGAACAGGTCGAAATGGGCGTCGCCGTGCGCATGGCGGTGCTGGACCTGCTGTCGCGCGCCGGAGAACCGACGTGACCGCCATCCTGTTCGAAAACGTCCGCCTGATCGACCCGGCAAAGGGGCTTGACCGTCCGGGGCGCCTGCTGGTGCGCGACGGCGCCATTGCCGGCACCGACCTGCCCGGGGCCGAGGGCGCGCCCGAAGGCGCTGCCGTCGTCGACGGCGGGGGCGCGATCCTGTGCCCCGGCCTGGTGGACATGCGCGTCGCCATCGGCGAACCCGGCTTCGAGTACCGCGAGACCGTGGCCTCGGCCGCCCGGGCGGCGGCGGCGGGCGGCATCACCACCATGGCGGTGCTGCCCAACAGCCAGCCGGCGATCGACGACCCGGCGCTGGTCCGGCTGCTGCGCGCGCGGGGCGAGGAAACGGGCGTGGTCTCGATCCTGCCCTACGGCGCGCTGACCCGCCGGTGCGAGGGCGCCGAGATGGCCGAGATCGGCCTGCTGCACGAAGCCGGGGCCGTGGCCTTCACCGACGGCACCAGGGCCATCGCCGACACGCGGACCATGCGCCTGGCCCTGACCTATGCCCGCGGGTTCGACGCGCTGGTCGTCCAGCACCCCGAAGACCCGTCGCTGGCGCGCGGCGGCTGCGCCACGGATGGCGAACTGGCGACGCGGCTGGGGCTGCCGGGCATCCCTGCGGCGGCCGAGGCCATCATGATCGCCCGCGACCTGCGCCTGGTCGAACTGACGAAGGGGCGGCTGCATTTCGGCCATGTCTCGACCGCCGAGGGGGTGGAGCTGATCCGCGCGGCCAAGGCGCGCGGCCTGCGCGTCACCTGCGACACCGCGCCGCCCTATTTCGACCTGAACGAAACCGCGATCGGCGATTTCCGCACCTATGCCAAGCTGTCGCCGCCGTTGCGCGGCGAGGCCGACCGCCAGGCGATCTGCGCCGCCCTGGCCGACGGGACGATCGACGCCATCGCGTCCGACCATGCCCCGTGCGACGCCGACGACAAGCGCCAGCCCTTCGCCGTGGCGACGGCCGGGGGCACGGGCCTTGCCACCCTGCTGGCGGTGACGCTGGCGCAGGTGCATGGCGGCAGCCTGCCGATGATCGAGGCGCTGGGCCTGCTGACCCATCGCCCGGCGGCCCTGCTGGGTGCCGCCGCCGGAACGCTGGCCGATGGACGGCCGGCCGACCTGTGCCTGTTCGACCCCGACCGCGCCTGGCGCGTCGATGCCGACGACATGCCCGGCCGCGCCCAGAACACCCCCTTCGACGGCCGCGCGCTGGAGGGCCGGGTGCTGGGCACCTGGAAGGCCGGACGTCCCGTCTTTGCCCCCGCAACCACCGGGCAGCCCGCGCCATGACCGACACCGTTCCCGCCTTCGCCCTGCCGCTGCTGGCGGCCATCGCGGCCCTGTCCTACTGCATCGGCAGCATCCCCTTCGGCCTGCTGCTGACGCAGGTCGGCGGCGCCGGCGATATCCGCCAGATCGGGTCGGGCAATATCGGCGCCACCAACGTGCTGCGCACGGGCCGGCGCGGCCTGGCGGCGGCGACCCTACTGCTGGACGGGGCCAAGGGGGCATTCGCCGTCGTCTGCGCCTTCGTCCTGTCGCCCTTCCATACCGGCCAGGCCGAGGCGGTCGCCGCCCTGTTCGCCGTCGTCGGCCATTGCTTCCCGATCTGGCTGAAATTCCGGGGCGGCAAGGGCGTCGCCACCGGGCTGGGCGCGGCGCTGGCCCTGTCGCCGCTGGCCGGCATCGCCTGCTGCGCCATCTGGCTGGGCGTGGCAAAGCTGACGAAACTGTCGTCGGCGGGGGCGCTGGCGGCGTTCGTGGCGTTGCCGCTGCTGCTGACGGCGCTGGGCGGCGGCGATCCGCGCGCGCCGGTCGCGATGGCCGGCCTGCTGATCGCCCTGCTGGTCATCGGCCGCCATCACGAAAATATCCGTCGCCTGCTGGCCGGGACCGAACCCCGAATCGGCCGGTCCCGTCCGTGAGCCCCCGCCCGTGAACCCGCGCCGGCCGCTGGCCGCCCACCTGCGCCTGGCGCGCACCGAGGGGGTCGGTCCGGTCGGCTATCGCAAGCTGCTGCTGGACTATGGCGACGCCGAGACGGCGCTGGCCGCCCTGCCCGCCCGTGCCCGGGCGGCGGGGCGGGCCAGCCGCCTGCGTATTCCCCCGCCGGACGAGATCGAACGGGAAATCGCCGGCACCGCCGCCATCGGCGGACGGATCCTGGTCCTGGGCGATCCCGATTATCCCGCGATGCTGGCCGACCTCCACGACGCGCCGCCCGTCCTGTCGGTACTGGGCGATGCGGCGCGGCTGGGCGGGCGCGCCGTCGCCATCGTCGGCGCCCGCAACGCCTCGTCGGGCGGCGCGCGCATGGCCGAAAGCCTGGCGGCCACCCTGGCGGCGCATGGGGTTTCGATCGTCTCGGGCCTGGCGCGGGGCATCGACGCCGCCGCCCATCGCGGCGCCCTGCATGGCGGTGCCCCCCATGGCGGCAACTTGGGCGCGGGGGTCACGATCGCGGCCATCGCCGGCGGGCTGGACCGCCCCTATCCGCCCGAACACGCAGAATTGCAGAACGCGATCGCCCGCCACGGCGTGGTGGTGACCGAGACCCCACTGGGCATCGCCCCGCAGCAGGGCCATTTCCCCCGGCGCAACCGCCTGATCGCCGGCCTGTCGCTGGGCTGCGTGGTGATCGAGGCCGCGCTGCGCTCGGGCAGCCTGATCACCGCCGACATGGCGGTAAATTACGGCCGCACGCTGTTCGCCGTCCCCGGATCGCCGCTGGACCCACGCTGCCGGGGCAGCAACGACCTGCTGCGGCGCGGCGCAGTGCTGACGGAAAACGAACAGGACGTACTGGCCGAACTGCCCCCCGCGCCAGTGGCCCGGCCGCAGGCGGCGGGCCCGTCCAGCCCCCCGGCCGGCCGCCCCGCACAGGAAATGAAAGCGGGCGAGGCGCCCCTTCCCCGGCCCCCTTCGGGGTCCGGGGACATGCGCGACGCAATCCTGTCCCTGCTGTCTTTCACGCCAACGCCGGTTGACGATCTTGTACGGCGCTGCCAGTTCTCGGCATCGGCTATCCTGACCGCGCTGTCGGAGCTGGAGCTGGCGGGCGATGTCGAAACCCTTCCCGGGGGAAGCGTCGTGCTGCCATCCGCACCCACCGACACCGGCCGGCCCTGGAACGAGATGCGTAATCCGGAGACAGAATGACTGACGTCGTCGTGGTCGAATCGCCTGCCAAGGCGAAGACGATCAACAAGTATCTGGGGGACGGATTCACGGTTCTCGCCTCGTTCGGCCATGTCCGCGACCTGCCGCCGAAGGACGGAAGCGTCCGCCCGGACGAGAATTTCGCCATGGACTGGGAATCCGACGAGCGCGGCAACCGCCAGATCACGGCCATTGCCAAGGCCCTGCGCGGCGCGCGGCATCTGTACCTGGCCACCGATCCGGATCGCGAGGGCGAGGCTATCTCGTGGCATGTCCGCGCGGTGCTCGAGGAGCGGAACCTGCTGAAGGGGGTGGACGTCCAGCGCGTTACCTTCAACGAGATCACCAAGTCCGCCATCCGCGCGGCGATGGCCCAGCCGCGCGACCTGGACCAGCCGCTGATCGAGGCGTACATGGCGCGCCGGGCATTGGATTACCTGGTGGGCTTCACCCTGTCGCCGGTGCTGTGGCGCAAGCTGCCGGGCTCGCGCAGCGCCGGGCGCGTGCAATCGGTGTCGCTGCGCCTGATCTGCGAGCGCGAAGCCGAGATCGAAGCGTTCCGCAGCCGCGAATACTGGACCGTCGCCGCCCAGTTCACCACGCCCGGCGGCGCGCCCTTCACCGCGCGGCTGACGCACCTGGCCGGCCGCAAGCTGGAACAGTTCGACCTGAATGACGAGGCCGGCGCCATGGCGGCCAAGGCCGCCGTCGAAGGCGGCCGCTTCGCCGTCCGCTCGGTCGAACGGCGCAAGGTCCGCCGCAACCCGCCGCCGCCCTTCACGACCTCGACCCTGCAGCAGGAAGCCTCGCGCAAGCTGGGCATGGGCGCGCAGGCCACCATGCGCACCGCCCAGCAACTATACGAAGGCATCGACCTGGGCGGCGAGACGGTCGGCCTGATCACCTACATGCGAACCGACGGCGTGCAGATGGCCGGCGAGGCCATCGCCGCCATCCGCACCCATATCGGCGAGAGCTTCGGCGCGCCCTATGTGCCGGACAAGGCGCGGATCTACTCCACCAAGGCCAAGAACGCGCAGGAAGCGCACGAGGCGATTCGCCCCACCGAAATCACCCGCACGCCCGCCAGCGTCGCCCGCCACCTGACGGACGACCAGCGGCGGCTGTACGACCTGGTCTGGAAACGCTCGGTCGCCAGCCAGATGCAATCGGCCGAACTGGACCAGGTGATCGTCGAGATCACGGATGCCGGCGGCGCGGCCGGCCTGCGCGCCACCGGTTCGATGATCGCCTTCGACGGGTTCCTGAAGCTGTACAGCGAAGGCCGGGACGACGCCGGCCAGAAGGACGAGCAGGACGACGACAGCCGGATGCTGCCGCCGATGCGCGAGCGCGATCCGCTGAAGACCGGCGACGTCGCCGCCGACCAGCATTTCACCCAGCCGCCGCCCCGCTATTCCGAGGCGTCGCTGGTCAAGAAGATGGAAGAGATCGGGATCGGCCGGCCGTCGACCTATGCCTCGATCCTGTCGGTGCTGCGCGACCGCAACTATGTCCGCCTCGACGCCCGCCGCTTCGTCCCCGAGGATCGCGGCCGGCTGGTCACGGCGTTCCTGACCTCGTTCTTCGAACGCTATGTCGACACGCAGTTCACGGCGGGGCTGGAGGAGCAGCTTGACGACATCTCGGGTGGGCGGGCCGACTGGCGCGACGTCATGTCGGCCTTCTGGCAGGATTTCTCGCGCGCGGTGGACCAGACGAAGGATCTGAAGATCTCCGACGTCATCAATGCGCTGGATGCCGACCTGGCCCCGCATTTCTTCCCCGCCCGGCCCGACGGCGGCGACCCGCGCGTCTGCACCGCCTGCGGCACCGGCCGGCTGGGGCTGAAGCTGGGGCGGTACGGGGCGTTCATCGGCTGCTCCAACTACCCCACCTGCCAGTTCACCCGCCGCCTGGTGGTGGACCCCAAGGAGGAGGGCGAGGCCGACACGCTGAAGGACGGCATGCGCGTCCTGGGCCAGTCCCCGGCCGGCGAGGACGTGACCGTGCGGCGCGGCCCGTGGGGGCTTTACGTCCAGCAGGGCGAACCCGACCCCGAAGACAAGAAGGCCAAGCCCCGGCGCGCCACCATCCCGCGCGGGATCGAAGGCGACAAGATCACGCTGGACCAGGCGCTGGGCCTGCTGTCCCTGCCCCGCCTCGTCGGCATCCACCCCGACACCGGCGAGCAGATCGAGGCCGGGCTGGGCCGCTTCGGCCCGTATGTGAAGATGGGCGCGGTCTACGGCTCGCTGGACAAGGACGACGACATCCTGACGGTCGGGCTGAACCGCGCGGTCGACGTGCTGGCGCGCAAGCTGGCCTCGGTCCGTACCATCGCGCCGCATCCCAAGGACGGCGAGCCCGTCATCGTGCGCAAGGGCCGCTTCGGCCCCTACATCCAGCATGGGCAGATGGTGGCCAACCTGCCGCGCGGCGAGGCCATGGAAGACGTGACGCTGGATCAGGCGGTGGCGCTGCTGGCCGAAAAGGGCAAACCGCTGAAGCCGAAGGGCAAGGCCGCCGCGAAGAAGACCCCGGCTCGCCGGACCAAAGCCGCCGCGACCGACGCCGACGCGCCGAAGAAGGCGGCTGCCCCCCGCAAGGCCGCGCCCAAGAAGGCCGCCACCACGAAGACCAAGGCCGCAGGCGCGAAGGCGACCGCCAAGACGGCAACCAAGGCAGCAACCAAGGCAGCAACCAAGACGGGGACGACGACGCGGACACGGCGCGCAGCGGCCAGCGAGGCCGGTTGAGCATGGGGGGACGGGACCTGACCGACCCGCCGCCCGACCGCCTTCCGACCGCCCCCCCGCCCCACGCGGACGGCCTGCCGGACCGCGAGGCCCTGCGGCGTTTCATTACGGAATCCGCCGGCCGCGTCGGCAAGCGCGAGATCAGCCGCGCCTTCGGCCTGGGGCCGCAGCACAAGGCCGCCCTGCGCGCGCTGCTGCGCGACTTGGCGCTGGAGGGCACGCTGGTCCCGGCCGGGGCCAAGCGGTTCCGGGCATCGTCGGCGCTGCCCGAGGCCACGGTGGTGCAGGTCACCGGCACCGACCCGGACGGCGACCCGGTGGCGCGCCCGGTCGCCTGGGACGGCGACGGGCCTGCTCCGGTGGTCTTCATGCACCCCGAACAGAAGGGCCGCCCGGCGCTGGCGCCGGGCGAGCGCGTGGTGGCGCGGCTGAAGCGCCTCGGCCCCGGCCGGTACGAAGGCCGGACCCTGCGCCGGCTGACCGATGCGCCCGGGCGGATCGTCGGCCTGTTCCGCCCCACCCCTGCGACCGGCGACGCTCCGCCCCACCTGGGCGCCGAGGCCGGGCGCGTGATTCCCGCCGACAAGCGGTCCAAGGCCGAATGGATCGTCCCGGCGGCCGAGACGCTGGGGGCGGAGGGGGACGAGATCGTCATCGCCGAACCTCTGCCGCAGGCCGGGCCGGGCCTGAAATCGGCACGGATCGTCGAACGGCTGGGCCGGATGGGCGACCCGCGATCGGTCAGCCTGCTGGCCATCCACACCCACGGCATTCCCGACGCCTTCCCCGCCGAGGCGCTGGCCGAGGCCGAACGCGCGCGCGGCGTATCCGCCGCGGGCCGCGAGGACCTGCGCGCGGTGCCGCTGATCACCATCGATGGCGCCGACGCGCGCGATTTCGACGACGCGGTCTATGCCGAACCCGACGGCGACGGCTTCCGGCTGATCGTCGCCATCGCCGACGTGGCGCATTACGTCCGTCCCGGATCGGCACTGGACCGCGAGGCGCAGCGGCGCGGCAATTCGGTCTATTTCCCCGACCGGGTGGTCCCGATGCTGCCCGAGGCCCTGTCGAACGGCTGGTGTTCGCTGCGCCCCGGCGAGGATCGCGGCTGCCTGTTCGCCGAAATCCATATCGACGCCTCCGGCACCAAGACCCGCCACCGCTTCGGCCGCGGCATCATGCGCAGCGCCGCCCGCCTGACCTATGACCAGGCCCAGCAGGCCGACGAGGCGGACCCCGGCGAGAGCGAGAACGGGAGCGCACTGCCCGACGGGCTGATCACAACGCTGTTTGCGGCATGGCGCGCCCTGTCGACGGCGCGGGCGCGACGTGGCACGCTGGACCTCGATCTGCCCGAGCGTCTGGTGCGATTCGACCCCCAGGGACGGATCGCCTCGATCGACCCGCGGCCCCGTTACGACAGCCATCGCCTGATCGAGGAATTCATGGTGCTGGCCAACGTCGCCGCCGCCGAGGAACTGGATCGCCGCCGCCGGCCGTGTCTGTACCGCATCCATGCCCCGCCCTCGCCGGAACGGGCCGAGGCCATGCGCGACAGCCTGTCCACGCTGGGCTACGACCTGCCGCCCGTGGGGACGATGCGGGCGCGCGACCTGGATGCGGTGCTGGATCGCGCATCGGGCACCGACGCCGCCGGCCTGGTCAACGAAACGATCCTGCGGGCGCAGAGCCAGGCGGAATACAGCCCCGACAACATCGGCCATTTCGGCCTGGCCCTGCCGGCCTACGCCCATTTCACCAGCCCGATCCGCCGTTATGCCGATTTGATGGTCCATCGCGCCCTGGTCGGCATGGGCACCACCCCGCCCGACGGCCTGCCCGCCGCCGACGCCGCCCGGCTGGACGAGATCGGCGCGCAGGTCAGCGCGACCGAGCGCCGCGCCGCCCTGGCCGAGCGCGAGACGACCGAACGCTATGTCGCCGCCTGGCTGGGCGAGCAGGTGGGATGCGAATGTGATGGCCATGTGTCCGGTGTAACCCGGTTCGGTCTCTTCGTGACGTTGACGCAGACCGGCGCCACGGGTCTGGTACCGCTTTCCACCCTGTCCGACGATGTCTGGATGTACGACGAATCGACCCAAACCCTGCGTGCCCGCCCCCCGCACGGCCAACAGGGCGGCATGCGCTTTCAGCTGGCCCAGAAGGTGACGGTCCGTCTGGTCGAAGCCACGCCGGTGACCGGCGGCCTGCTGTTCGCGCTGGCCGGGCCCCAGGCCCCGGCACGTCGCGACCCTGCCGCGCGCGGGCCGCGCCGTCCGCGTGGCGCACGCCCGCGCTGATGCGCCCCCTGACATCCCCCGTTCCGGCGGGCCTGTCCCCGTCCCGCCCGCGCGGGGCGGCACGGCGGGGCACGCCCTTCGCGCGGGCGGCGCGGCCCATCGCCCTGATGCTGATCGTGATGCTTCTGGTCGCACCCGTCGCCACCCGTGCCTCCGACCCGGCCGCCACCCTGCCCCCCGCCCCGGGGGGGCGGCAGACACCCGATGCACAGCCCGCTCTGGACGCGGAGCTGATGAATTCCGTCATCGGCGCGGCCCTGGCCTTCCTGACCCCCCGCACGCTGGACAGCCACAGCGCGCGCGAATTCTGCCTGTGGGGCCTGAACGGGCTGGGCGCGATCGACCCGTCCCTGGGGGTCAACGCGCAGGCCGGCCAGGTACGGCTGTCGCTGGGGCAGGACACGCTGCTTGCGCTGCCCGCGCCGCCGGACACCGACCAGACCGGCTGGACCGCCCTGGCCGTCCGCCTGATGCAGGCCGCCTGGGCGCGTTCCGCCCCGATGCGCGACGCCGGGGCGGACGGCACGCTGCAAGGCTTCTTCGACGAATTGTTCAACCATATGGACCCGTATTCGCGCTACGTGGCCCCATCGCCCGCCACCACCGACCGTGACAGCCGCACCGGCGGGACGGCCGGGGCCGGGCTGACGCTGGGCCATGACGCGCGCTCGATCCTGATCACCGGGGTCAATGCCAACGGGCCGGCCTGGGCCGAGGGCCTGTCCAGCGGCCAGCGGATATATGCGGTCAACGGGCGCTCGACCCGCGACCAGACGCCCGCGACCGTCAGCCAGTGGCTGCTGGGCGAGGTCGGCAGCAAGGTCACGCTGCTGGTGGGCGACGAGCGGACACGGCGCACGGTGGTGCTGCACCGCGCCTCCGTTCCGCCCGAAACGGTCTTCGCCTACGCCAGCAACCACACGATCGTGATCCGCGTCACGGCGTTCTCGGCCGATACCGCCGAGGAAATGAGCCAGTATCTGGACCAGGCGTCCGACGACCCGCATCTGCGCGGGCTGGTGCTGGACCTGCGCGGCAACCGGGGCGGGGTGCTGCAGCAGGCGGTGACGACCAGCGCGCTGATGCTGGACCGGGGGGTCGCAGCGATCACCCACGGGCGCGACCCGCAGGCCAATCATATCTGGGCGGTGCAGGGCGGCGACATGACCGGCGGCGCGCCGATCGTGATCCTGGTGGACGGCCGCACGGCCAGTGCGGCCGAAATCCTGGCCGCCGCCCTGGCCGATCACCGCCGCGCCGTGGTCGTGGGCAGCGCCACCCTGGGCAAGGGCCTGGTGCAGACCATCGGCCAGATGCCCGACGGCGGCGAACTGTTCGTGACCTGGAGCCGCGTCCTGGCCCCGCAGGGCTGGCCGCTGCAAGGGCTGGGCGTGATGCCGCAGATCTGCACCAGCCGGGGCGAGGCCGACCTGGAACGGCAGCTGCAGGACCTCGCCGGCGGCACGGTGGACATGCGCGACGCGGTGCAGGCCGCGCGGGCCGCGCGCTTTCCGCTGCCCGTGTCGCGCATACTGGACATCCGCAAGGCCTGCCCGGCGGCCATCGGCACCGATTCGGACCTCGACGCCGCGCGGTCGCTGATCGACAATCCGGCGGAATACCGCGCGGCCCTGACCGCGATCCCCGACGACATCGCCTATGCCCCCCAGGCCGAGTAGGACCTCATGACCGAAGCCCGCCTGCGCACCGGCCTGTGGGCCGCCGCCGTCATCCGCCATGCGAACCAGACCGGCCACCCCGCGATGGTCCTGCGGCGGGGCGACGCCGACGCGGGCGGGGTGCTGGCCGTCCTGCTGGGCCGCGACGGCCGCCTGTCGGTGCTGGGCCAGACCCGGGCGCCCGACGGCCGCCCCGCCTGGATCAGGGGCACCGGGGCCGATCCGGTCGACCAGCAGACCGCCGACGCCTACATCGCCCGGCAGGTCGGGCGCGACCCCGATCTGTGGGTGCTGGAATTCGACGCCCCCGACCTGCTTCCGCCCTTCGAGGCCCTGCTGATCTGACTGCCGTGCGGTGTGTCCACCGGCACACACTGCGCGGTCGCCGTCACCGTCGCGCCGCATTCGACGGGCCGCATGGCACCTATGGATTGCCATAAGCCCATCTTTCGGCAAAAGAAGGCAGAGACTGGCAGCCCACCGAACCATGTCGCATTCAGTCGCCCGGACATCATGCCGTCACGTCCGGCGAGGGGAGAGAAGAAATTATGAAATTGCGGCACGGACTGCTCACGGGGTCAATTCTGGCGGCGATGGCCGTCCTCGGTCCCGTCCTTTCCGTCGCCCCGGCATCTGCCCAGCCCGTCCAGGGGCTGTATGTCGCCGGCGAAGGCGGGGCCAGCTTCAACCAGGACCAGCGCGTCCGGTCGTCGCCCAACTTCCCCGACGGACGCGACAGCTACCATACCGGCGTCACCGGCATCGGCAGCGTCGGCTGGGGCCTGGGCAACGGGTTCCGTGTCGAGGTTGAGGGCGACTACCGCAATAACGGGCTGAAGAATTTCGGCTCGACCCAGGGCCACGGACGCCAGCAGACCTATGGCGTCATGGCCAACGCCCTGTTCGACCTGGATATCGGCAAAAGCTGGCTGTTTCCGTATTTCGGCGCCGGCGTCGGCTATGCCTGGCAGGCGATGAACGCGGGCGCGACCGGGCCGGGCTTCGACCAGCAGATCGGCGGCACCTTCGGCAATTTCGCATATCAGGGCATCTTCGGCCTGGCGTTCCCGATGCCGTGGGTGGTCGGCCTGTCGGCGACGGCGGAATACCGGTTCTGGACGATGCTGGGCCCGCAATCGCACGGCGCGCGCTCGATCGGCACCGTCGGCGGCTATAACAGCGTCAAGGACTTCGGAATCGCGACCGGCAACCGCGATACCATGACCGATTTCAACCATTCGCTGATGCTGGGCCTGCGCTACGAATTCAACCCCGCGCCGCCGCCCCCGCCGCCCGCGCCCGAACCGGCCGCCCCCGCCCCGATGCAGAGCCGCACCTATCTGGTGTTCTTCGACTGGGACAAGGCGGTGCTGACCGACCGCGCCCGCGCCATCGTGGCCACCGCGGCCCAGGCCTCGACCCACACCGGGACGACGCGGATCGAAGTCGACGGCTATACCGACAATTCGGCCGCCCATCCCGGCCCGCGCGGCACGCGCTACAACATGGCGCTGTCCTTGCGCCGCGCCCAGACGGTCCAGGCCGAACTGGTCCGCGACGGCGTACCCGGCACGGCGATCGACATCCAGGGCTTCGGCGAAACCCACCCCCTGGTGCCCACCGGCCCCAACACGCGCGAACCCCAGAACCGGCGCGTGGAAATCATCCTGCACTGACGCCACAGGGAAACGCGCCCAAGCGCGTTTCCCGACGCCGGTTTCCACCCAAAATCGGTCTGCAAACGCGGTTTGCCGAGCGAGAGTGCCGCCACGCGGCACGGCCGGCGCGTGTTTCCGGGCACTGGAGCGGAGCGGCCTTCATGGCCGTGAGCACCAGCGCGCAGGAAACGCGCGTCGGATCGCCGGCAAAATGCGTTTACAGACCGATTTTCAGGCCAGGCCGGTGAAGAGGGAGGTGGACAGATACCGTTCCGCGAACGAGGGCGCGATGACGACGATCGTCTTGCCCTTGTTTTCCTCACGCTCGGCCAGCTTCAGGCCGGCATGCAGCGCCGCCCCCGATGAAATGCCGATCGGCACGCCGTCCAGCCGGGCGCAGCGCCGGGCGGCGGCGATCGCCTCGCGCTCGGACACCGTCAGCACGCCGTCCAGCGCGGCCAGGTCCAGCGTCTGCGGGCAGAAGCCCGGGCCGATGCCCTGAATGCCGTGCGGCCCGGCCTCGTCGCCGTTCAGGATCGCGCTTTCGACCGGTTCCACCCCGTAGACCTCCAGCCCCTCCTTGCGGGGCTTCAGCGCGTGGGCGATGCCGCTGGCGGTGCCGCCGGTCCCCACGCCCGCCACCACGATGTCCACCGCGCCGTCGGTGTCCGTCCAGATCTCCTCGGCCGTCGTCGCGCCGTGGATCGCGGGGTTGTCGGGGTTGTCGAACTGGCGCGGCATCCAGGAATTGGGCGTCTTCTTCAGGATGTCCTCGGCCCGGGCGATGGCGCCGGCCATGCCCAGCCGCGCCGGCGTCAGCTCCAGTTGCGCATCCAGCAGGCGCAGCATCTTGCGCCGCTCCATCGACGCTCCCTCGGGCATCGTCACGATCAGGCGATAGCCGCGCGCCACGGCCACGAAGGCCAGCGAAATGCCGGTATTGCCCGATGTCGGCTCGACCAGCACCGTCTTGCCCGGCGTGATCTCACCCCGCCGCTCGGCGGCCAGCACCATCGCCGCCCCGATCCGGTCCTTCACCGACGCCAGCGGATTGAAGAATTCCAGCTTCAGCAGGATCCGGCTGGCGATCTCGTCCTCGCGGGTCAGGTGGGGCAAGGCCACCAGAGGCGTCCCCCCGACCGTCTCGATGATCGACTCGTACACCCGTCCCCGGGGGGGTGCCAGGCCCATCCGGCCGTCCGCCGCCGCCGTCTTGTCCATGTTCGCGTCTCTCCTCGAAATCCCTGTCGCGAATTTAATCGTAATCCCCGACATAATCCACCATCACACCAAACAGAAGCGTGGATCATCGCCGCCGATGCTGTTAGATTCGCTCCATCGTACGATGGACAACAACAGGACAAGGGGTCAGAGGCATGCTTCTTCGGCGTGACAGGGCGATGATTGCGGTGCTGATCATGCTGGACGTCGCGTTCCATGCCGGGCGCAGCGGCACCGTCAGCGCCGCCGACATCGCCGAGCGCGCCGGCCTGGCCCGGCGCGGCATCGAACCCCTGCTCCAGACGCTGTCGCGGTCCAATCTGCTGGAAAGCGTGCGCGGACCGCGCGGCGGCTATCGCCTGGGCCGGCCCCGGCGCGACATTACCCTGGCCGACATCGTCGAGATCGCGACCGCCGACGATTCGTCGTCCGACGACGGGCCGGCCGGGGCGCTATTCGCCCGCGTGGTCGAGCCCTGTTGGCAGAAACTGGATGACGCCGTGGCCGTCCAGTGCCGGAAGCTCAGCCTGGACGACCTGGTCCGGCGCGCCGAATCCAGCGGCATGCGCCGCCCGCTGGCCGAACCGATCACTTTTTCGATCTGACAGCCCGATCCGGCCGGGCGGGACGTCGCGTCCCGATCCGGCGCGGATCGGGAGCAGGCCGCATCAATGCCTGGTGGCGGCCTTGCGGCGGCGCGCGGGCGTCGCGGCCGGCTTGGCGGGCGCCACCGGGGCCGTGACGGCCGGCACGGGCACCACGACGCCCGTGGCGTCCACGGTGGCCGTGACCCCCAGATATTCGCGCGGCAGGCCCGTCCCACGGATCAACGTCACCGTGAACCGATCCTGTCCGGCATAGGCCGTATTGGGCGTGTATGTCACATAAGTGTGATTATTGTAATTATAGATGAATGCCTTGCCGTGCTCCGGCGCGGGCGACACCCCGAATGAGGCATAGGCCTGACCGCCGGACTGCTGGACCGTGACGCCGCAATTGCCGTCGTCGCTGCGCACGGTCATCGTCGCGGTCATCTGGCCCGGCGACGCCGAACGCACCGGCCCGACTTGGCACACCGCCGAACGCTTGAGGTACCCGAACGGATTGGCCGGTCCCCCCGCCTGAGGCATCGGCTTGTTCACACACCCGGCCAGCATGGCGCCTGCCGTGACCAGGATTGCAGAAGACAGTCGCACTCGCACTCGTCGGCTCCGCTCGTTCAATGTCGTCCGCGCCCGCCAGGGGGCGCGTCACCGGCATTCGCTCTAGAACAACGGCGGCCGACACGAAAGTCCTATCCGCCGCCGCGCCGGCGGACCCTAACCCAATCCTTGCGAGTCGGCGACCGTCGCGATAGAAGCCGAGCCATACCCCATCCGCCGGAGGGACGGTGCCGAATGCGGGCCGGGCGGCAGAATTCGATTGCCAACGCCATGGGCAAGGTTATTCTTGCCATTCTAGATATCTAGCTCGCCTAGTTCACATACCGGTTCATGTGGCAGATCACAGGTCCGGTGCTGCGTTTCGCTCGGTCTGGAGAATCCATACGATGTCTTTCTCGATTTGGCGCGCCGCCGTGGCCGGCCTGGCCCTTGCCGGCCTTGTGAACGGCGAGGCCGCGTTCGCCGCCACGCAATGCACGTCCTCGCCCGCGCATGAGGCGTTCGACGTGCAGGGCCTCAAGAGCGAACTGATGGTCACCGCGCTGTCGTGCAACATGCAGGACAAATACAACGCCTTCGTCGGCAAGTTCCGCGCCAAGCTGCTTGCCGAGGAAAACACGCTGAATGCGTATTTCCACACGACCTACGGCCGCACCGGCCAGCGCGAGCATGACGACTACATCACCCAGCTGGCCAACGTGCAGTCCGAGCGCGGGCTGAAATCCGGCACCGCGTTCTGCGACCAGCGCGTCGCCATGTTCGACGAGGTCGCCGCCCTCGAATCCTCGGCCGACCTGTCCAGCTACGCCCAGGCCAAGGACATCATCCAGCCGGCGTCGTACGAAACCTGCGCCGCCCCCGAGCGCGTGCTCCGCACCGAGGTGCGGACCCGCTACCGCCACGCGCGCCCCGCGGCACGCAGCTAAAGGGACCGGCACGCGGTCACCTCAGGGGGATGGCAGCGAACGGAACCACGGCCGGGACGGATGTCCCGGCCTTTTTTCATGGGGCCACCCCTCGCCGGGCCCGCCGCCCGCTTGACAGGCGACGGCGCGGCGGAACAAAGAACAGGACATGAACGACGATCTCTTCTCCTCGTCCCGCCCCAAACGGGACACCCGCGCCCGGCCGGCCGCGGCGCCGGCACCGGTACCGGCGCGGGGCGACGGCGGCGGAGATTACGACGCCAGCGCCATCGAGGTGCTGGAGGGGCTGGAACCCGTCCGCCGCCGTCCGGGCATGTATATCGGCGGCACGGACGAGGCCGCGTACCACCATCTGGCGGCCGAGATCCTGGACAACGCGATGGACGAGGCCGTCGCCGGCCACGCCACCACCATCGACGTGACGCTGGAAGACGGCGACTGGCTGACGGTCCGCGACAACGGGCGCGGCATTCCCGTCGACCCGCATCCCAAATTCAAGGACCGCTCGGCGCTGGAGGTCATCCTGACCACGCTGCATGCCGGCGGCAAGTTCTCGGGCAAATCCTACGCCACCTCGGGCGGCCTGCACGGGGTGGGGTCGTCCGTGGTCAACGCCCTGGCCGCGCGCCTGGAAGTCGAAGTCGCCCGCGACCGCGCGGTCTGGCGGCAGATCTACGAACGCGGCCACCCGGTCACCACGCTGGAAAAGATCGGCGCGACCCAGAACCGGCGCGGCACGCAGATCCGCTTCACCCCCGACCCGCAGATCTTCGGCCGGCTGCATTTCTCGCCCGCGCGGCTCTATCGCCTGTGCCGGTCCAAGGCGTACCTGTTCCGTGGCGTCACCATCCGCTGGTCGTGCGACCCGGCGCTGGTCCACGACAGCGACATCCCGGCCGAGGCGGTACTGCATTTCCCCGGCGGCCTGGCCGACAGCCTGCGCGACGAACTGGGCGCATCGGCCGCGCTGCTGACCGAAATCTGGTCCGGCGACGCCGACCTGCCGACAGCGCCCGACGGCACGTCCACCGGGCGGATCGAATGGGCGGTGGCGTTCCTCGAATCCGGGGCGGCCAGCCTGTCGTCCTATTGCAACACCATTCCCACCCCGCAGGGCGGCACGCACGAAAACGGGTTCCGCACCGCCCTGCTGAAGGGCTTTCGCGCCTGGGGCGAACAGCGGTCGAACAAGCGCGCGGCGGCCATCAACGCCGACGACGTGCTGGGCGCCGTCGCCGCCAAGCTGTCGGCCTTCATCCGCGACCCGCAGTTTCAGGGCCAGACCAAGGAGAAGCTGACCTCGTCCGAGGCCAGCCGCCTGGTCGAGACCGCGCTGCGCGACCGGTTCGAACAGTGGCTGGCCGGCCATCCGGCGCAGGCCGACAATCTGCTGGCCTTCATCATCGAACGCGCCGAGGAACGGCTGCGCCGCAAGGACCAGAAGGACACCCCGCGCAAAAGCGCCACCCGCCGCCTGCGCCTGCCGGGCAAGCTGACCGACTGCACGCGCGAAAACGCCGCCGACACCGAAATCTTCCTGGTCGAGGGCGACTCGGCCGGCGGATCGGCCAAGCAGGCCCGCAACCGCGAGACGCAGGCGGTACTGCCCCTGCGCGGCAAGATCCTCAACGTCGCCAGCGCCTCGACCGAGAAGCTGCGCGCCAACCAGGAACTGCGCGATCTGGTCGAGGCCCTGGGCTGCGGCATCGGTGACCGGTTCGACGCCGCCCGCCTGCGCTACGGCCGGGTCATCATCATGACCGACGCCGACGTGGACGGGGCGCATATCGCCTCGCTGCTGATGACGTTCTTCTACCGCGAACTGCCTGACCTGATCCGGCGCGGGCATCTGTACCTGGCGCAGCCGCCGCTGTACCGGCTGACGCAGGGCGGCAGGACGATCTACGCGATGGACGACCCCGACCGCGAGCGGAAGCTGAAATCGGAATTCAAGCCCAACGCCCGCGTCGAGATCTCGCGCTTCAAGGGCCTGGGCGAGATGCCTCCGGGCGACCTGAAACAGACGACGATGGACCCGAAGCGCCGCACGCTGCTGCAGGTCGTCACCCCGCCCGAGGATCGCGCCCTGACCAGCGAGCGGGTCGAACATCTGATGGGCCGCAAGGCGGAGCTCCGCTTCCAGTTCATCCAGGATCATGCCCGTCTGGTCGACAATCTGGACGTCTGATATCTCATCCCGTCCGGGCGCCCCCGCCGCCCGGACGGTCCGCATCGTGCGGCGCATCCACCCCGGGGCCGCAGGATACCGATGACCGCTTCCCCCCGCTCTTCCGCCCCTCATGGCGGCCCCGGACCCGATGGGTCGGGCGGCCGGCTGGTCGGCGTGCTTCTGGTGCTGGGCGGCATCCTGTCGTTCCAGGTCGGCGGGTCCATGGCCAAGACGCTGTTTCCGCTGTTCGGGCCGCTGGGCACCGTCAGCCTGCGCCTGTGGGTCGCGGCGATCGCCCTGTGCCTCATCTCGCGGCCCTGGCGGGCGGCCCCAGACCGCGGGACCCTGCTGATCGTCGTCGGCTACGGCCTGTCGATCGCCCTGATGAACATGATGTTCTATCTGGCGCTGGACCGGCTGCCGCTGGGCGTCGCCGTGGCGGTCGAATTCCTGGGTCCGCTGACCCTGACCTTCCTCGGATCGCGCCGCGCGCTCGACATGATGCTGATCGCCGCCGTGGTGCTGGGCCTGGTGCTGCTGCTGCAACCGGGGTCGATGCTGGATCGCCACGGGATAGACCCGGTGGGCGTGCTGTACGGCATGCTGGGCGCCGTGGCGTGGGGAACCTACATCCTGGCCGGGGCACGGATCAGCCACCGCATCGACGCCGCGCACGGGGCGGCCATCGGCCTGGCGGCCGGCGCGCTGGCGGTAACGCCCGTCTTCCTCCTGACCCTGCCGCGCGCCGCCGCCCATCCGCACGCGGCCCTGGTGGCCTGCGGGGTCGCGCTGCTGTCGTCGGCGCTGCCCTACACGCTGGAAATGCTGGCACTGAAACGGCTGCAGGCGCGGGAATTCGGCATCCTGACCAGCCTGGACCCGGCGGTGGCGGCCCTGGCCGGGCTGGTGCTGCTGGGCGAATATCTCAGCCCCGCACAATGGGCGGGCATCCTGTGCATCGTCGTCGCATCGGTAGGCGGCGTGCTGCTCCGCCGCCCCGAAGCCGCCTCCACCGCCGATCTGCTGGAGCAGGAACCCATTCCCGAAATCTGACGGGCGGCACCAGGATATAGGCGGCGCAAGGAAGGTCGGGCTTTGCCCGAACCCCCCAGGGCCTGAGGCCCTGGACCCCGATCATGGATAAACGACTGAATTTCCAAAGGGCCGAGGCCCTTGCCAGGCTGGGGCAAAGCCCGACCTGTGCCGGGCGTCAGCCCGCTGCCGGCCGCACCGGGCCGGCGACTGCGGCGGCGGCCTGCGGCGGCGCGACGGCGTTGACCACCGCCGGGTCGAACACCCGCAGGAAGCTGGCCGGATGGATACCCATCCACAGCGTGACGATGGCGCACGGCACCAGCACCGCCAGTTCCGGCCCCGTCAGGTCGCGCAGCATGGCGACGACGCCGCGTCCGGCACTGCCGAACATCACCCGGCGATACAGCACCAGCATGTAGACGGCGCCCAGGATCATGCTGGTGCCGGCCAGGAACGCGATCCAGAACGAGACATGGATCGCGCCGACCATCACCAGCAATTCACCGACGAATGCCCCGGTGCCCGGCAGGCCGATATTGGCCATGACGAACAGCATCGCCAGCGTCGCCAGGACGGGCATCTTGTGGGCCACGCCCGAAAACGCCTCGATCGACCGGGTTTCCGCCCGCCACGACACGGCGGCGACGCAGAAGAACAGGGCCGCGATCACCACGCCATGCGACAGCATCTGGAAGATCGCACCGTCAATTCCCTCGGGCGTCAGGGTGAACAGCCCCACCGCGATCACCCCCATGTGCGAGAACGAGGAATAGGCGATCACCCGCTTCATGTCCGTCTGCGCCAGCGCGATGATCGCGGCATAGATCACCGCGATGACGCCCAGCGTCAGCACATAGGGTGCGAACAGCCGCGCCGCGTCGGGAAACATCAGGATGCCGAAGCGCAGCAGCCCGTAGGCACCGGCCTTGGACAACACGCCCGACAGCATGGCCGACGCCGGCGTGGGGGCTTCGGTATAGGCGTCGGGCAGCCAGGCATGCAGGGGAAACAGCGGCAGCTTCACCCCGAAGGCCAGCACGAAGCCCAGCAGCAGCCAGCACTGCATGGCCGGCGGGAAATTCGCATGCATCAGCACGGGGATATCGGTGGTGCCGGTGGCATTCCACATCGCCAGCAGCGCCAGCAGCATGAACAGCGACCCGCCGAAGGTGAACAGGAAGAACTGAATCGACGCCCAGATCCGCTTCGGCCCGCCCCACACGCCGATCATCAGGCTGCCGGGGATCAGCGTCGCCTCGTAGAAGACGTAGAACAGCACCAGGTCCAGCGCCGAGAACAGGCCCACCAGCGTGGTTTCCAGCAGCAGGACGGCGACCATGTAGTCGCGCACCCGGTTCGTCACCAGCTTCCACCCGCCGATGATGGACAGCGGCGTCAGGAAGGTCGCCAGCAGCACGAACAGGATGCTGATCCCGTCGACCCCGGCATGGTACGAAATCCCGAACGACGGCGCCCAGTCCAGCATCTGCACGAACTGGAACCCCGGCTGATGCGGGTCGAATTCGATCCACATCAGCACCGACAGTGCGAAGACCAGCAGGCTGGTCCACAGCGCCACCCAGCGCGACGCGCCTTCGACGGCCTCCGTGGTGCCCCGCGTCAGCAGGATGACAAGCGCACCGCCGAGCGGCAGATACGTGACGAGGGGAAGCAGGATGGGATGCACGTCGGTCTCATCGTCCGTGAATGATGGGCGAAGCCTATCCCCCTTCCGGCAGGGAAACCAGACGCCGGCCGCTCACGTTCCGCCGAGGTGGAACATTCCTGCTTGCTTTTGGCCCCCGCCCCCGGAATCGACTTCCTAGAACAGCAGGATCGCGCCGCCCGACGCCGTATTGTCGCTGGCGCTGTTCGGCCCGTGCGCATCGGATTGCGTATGCGCATACTCGCAGACCAGGTTGAGCCAGTCCGTCAGGCTGTAATACACCGCCCCGATTTCGGATTCGTTCCGACGCACCAGCAGCGTGCTGTTCTCGCCCGGCGCCTGATACAGATTGCTGACACCATAGCTGCCCACCAGCTTCAGCTTCCCCGTAACGTTGTACATGCCCTGTACATAATAGCCTTCCGAATCCCGCTTGCGGCCATTCGCGGCTATGCCGTCGAAGAACAGCCCGGTCGTCCCCAGGCCGCTGCCCCGGTAATAGTACGCCACGGCCTGCGCCGGCCCGTAGGTCAGCTTGGCGCCGATCTCGCCGGCTTCGACCGTGGCACCCCGCTTGGCCGTGGCCGGGATGTCGGTGCCGGTCAACGCCTGCTGGTGCTGCGTCAGGAAGCCTGCCCAGATCCGGCCGGCCAGGTCGCCGGCCTTGAAATCGTAGGTCAGCTTGCCCTGCACCATCGGCGAGGAATGCTGCGTCGATTCCGCCGACAACCCGCCGCCGGCGAAGTTGAATTCGTCCAGCGGCTGCAGCACGCCGACGGTGGCCTGGACGCCGGCGATGACGGGCGAGGCATAGGAGATCTGCGGGATCCAGTCCGCATAGACATAGCCGACGCCGATGCGCCCCAGCGAGGTATTGCCCGGGCTGGCGTTGCTGCCGGTGGAGCCGACACTCAGCAGGGTGGCGTCGCTGAGGATCGCATCCCCGCCGAAGATCGCCAGGTCGCGGCCGATCTTGACCGTGCCGAACGATTTCGTGCCGGCTGTGATGTAGACCTGACGGAAATCGAGGCCGGCCGTGCCCAGCCCGACCGGGCTGCCGCCGGTATTGGCGTTGAACGCGCCGTTCTTGGCATTGTCGATGCCGGGATACATGCCCAGCACGGCGTTCAGGTCGATGCCCGACTGCGTCGTCTTCAGCTTCAGGATCAGCCCCGCCGGCAGCAGGCCGTTGCGCACGGCGGACGAGTCGAACCCGCTGGCGCCGGTCGAGACCCCGCCCGCCACGGGCATGCCGCCGGCCGGGCTGTTGTAGGTGTAGAAACCGTTGATGAAGCCCGACAGGTTGATGTCGATGGGACCGGCCCGGAACGTCAGCCCCTTGCCGGCGACATATTTGTCGACGCGCACGACGCTGCCATTGTCCAGCGCGGATTGCGTGGACAGCATCGCCGCCTGGGCCATCCGCGCGCTGTCGGCGGCGCTGGCCGCCGCTTGGCGCGCCTGCAGCACGGACGGGTCCAGGGTCGGCCCGCCGATCACGACCGGCCCGGGCAGTTCCGTATGATGCGCCACGGCGACCTGCCGGGGCGCGTCGTCGCGCCGGCTCGCGGCCACCCGTGCCGCACGGGGAGATGGGACATGGCCATGATGCAGATGCTTGGCCAGCAGCCCGTCATGCTCGGCCTGGGTCAGATTCCCCTTCATCAGCAGGATGTCGAGAAGGTCGGTATATTCGTCGGCCCGGGCGACAGCCACGTCCAACATGCTTGCTCCGGTCGCGCCCATGACAAGGGCAGCCCCGATCCGGGCCAGGCGTCTTGCCGACATAGGGCCTCCGTCTGTGGTCTTGATAGTCCGCCCGGCGACGGTGGCGCGTTTCGCCTCCCCGGGAAAGCCGGGGGCCGGCCATCGCGCGGCGCCCCACGCCGAAAGTGACGGAAACCCACGATCATTTTCCCGAGACCACACGACCCGGACCAGTCCGGGCACGCTTTATCCGATCGGCCGATTCCCTCCGGCCGAACGCCCTAACGGCGACCGAACATCCGTTCCAGGTCCGCCCGGCTCAGCTTCAGCCAGGTCGGCCGCCCGTGCGAGCATGTGCCGGCGCGGGGCGTGCGTTCCATGTCGCGCAGCAGGGCGTCCATTTCCGCCCGGGTCAGGGTGCGGCCGGCGCGCACGCTGCCGTGGCAGGCCATGCGGGCAATGATCGCGTCCAGCCGTCCGTCCAGCGCCCGGATCTCGGCGGGGCCGGCCAGATCGTCCTCGATCAGTTCCTCGGCCATGTCGCGCAGCAGGCCGCCCGGGTCGTCGGTGCCCAGCAGGGCCGGCAGTGCACGCACCAGCACCGCGCCCCCGCCGAACGATTCGATTTCCACCCCCAGTGCCGCCAGCGTGCCGGCGAAGGACAGCAGCAGATCCGCCTGCGCGCGCGGCAGGGTCACGATTTCGGGCAGCAGCAGGCGCTGCGCCCGCATGGTGCCGTCCAGATACTGCGCGCGCAGCCGTTCGTGGGTCAGCCGTTCATGGGCCGCGTGCTGGTCCACCAGCACCAGCCCCCCGTCGCCCGACACGGCGATGACATAGGTGCCCATGACCTGCGCCACCGCCGCCCCCAGCGGGTAATCGCCCGGGTCGGCCAGAATGGGGTCGGCAGGAACAGGCGCATCGGGCGGCGGGGCGGATACGGTCGGAAACGGGATGGGGGAATCGCCCGGCGGGTCGGACAGCACCCGCGCGGCGGGGCGGTCGCCCAGATCCAGGCGCGGCGCGGCCAGACCGTCGGGCCGCGCCGGCGGTGCGGCGAACGGGTCGGCGGCCGGCCGGTCGGGCGGCGGATACCAGATCCGCGCCGGGCTGGAGGGCCGTGATTGCAGCAGGCCGGGCCGGACGCCCGCCGCCCCGGCGCCGCCCCCCAGCGCCCGCCCCAGCGCGCCGATCACCAGCCCCCGGACGGCAGCGGCATCGGCGAAGCGCAGTTCGGTCTTGGCCGGATGGACGTTGACGTCCACCTGGTCGGGCGGGATCGTCAGCGCCAGCGCCACCACCGCGTGCCGCCCCTGTTCGATCACATGGCGGTAGGCCACCCGCACCGCCGTCCGCAACACCGGATCGACGACCGGCCGGCCATTGACCAGCAGGATCTGCCCGGCCGCCGTGGCCCGATGGACCGACGGGCCGCAGGCGAATCCGCTCAGGGCCAACTCGCCCCGCACCCCCTCGACCGCCAGCAGCCCGTCCGCCCCCTCGGCCTCCAGGATCGCGGCGACGCGCGATTCCATGTCCTGCGCCGGCAGGTCGAACAGCACCCGGTCGTCCAGTTGCAGGCGGAACGCCACCTGGGGCACCGACAGGGCCAGGCGGCGCACCGTAATGTCGGCATGCCCGGATTCGACTCGGGGACTCTTGAGAAATTTGCGGCGCGCGGGCGTGGCGAAGAACAGATCCTCGACCACTACCCGTGTGCCGGGCGGGCCGGCGCAGGGTTCGGGCTGGCCGACCATCCCGCCCTCCACCGCGATTCGCCATGCGCTGTCGGCCCCGTGCGGGCGCGAGACGACGCTCAGCCGCGCGGCGGCCCCGATGGACGGCAGGGCCTCGCCCCGGAAACCCAGCGTTTCGATCCGCACCAGCGTCTCGTCCCGCAGCTTGGAGGTGCAATGGCGTTCGACCGCCAGCAGCAGGTCGTCCGGCGCCATGCCGCACCCGTCATCGACGACCTCGATGCGGTCGATGCCGCCGCGTTCCAGCAGGACGGCAATGCGGCGCGCACCGGAATCGATCGCGTTCTCGACCAGTTCCTTCAGCGCGGCGGCCGGGCGTTCGATGACCTCGCCGGCGGCGATCCGGTTGACCACCTGTTCCGACAGGCGCCGGATGACCGGACGGACGGGCAGATGCGGCGAATCGGGCATCATGTCAGGATAAAGCAGATCGCCACCACCGTGCAGGCCCAATGCACGGGCCGGCTGGCAAACCGGGCCGGACGGACAACGCCATCCGGCGGCCGGGGATCAGCCTGTCAGTGGCCGCCCGTGACGGTCGGGGTCGCCCCTTGGACGGGGCTGTTGCCCAGCGCCGCGTTCTGGCGCAGGCGACGGTTCTCGGCCTCGCCATCGACCACGCCGCCGGCGCCGCCGCCGTTCCAGAACATCAGGCGATCGACGAAGCCCTGCCCCGCCTTGCCCAGTTCGCCCTTGTCGGGCGAGGTGGCGGCATTGTCGGCCTCGTTCACCAGAGCGGACTGGCCGGCGCTGGGCGGGCCGCCCGCGCCTTGCAGCGCGACGTTGGGCGACAGGGTTTCCAGCGCCTGCAGGCGCGGGCTTTCATCCTGCGGGCGCGAGGCGTCGCTGTGCGGGGCCGCCAACTCGTCGGTCGGCGGCATCGACAGCGGCGCGCGCGTCGTCACCGTGTACTCGTCCGGCGTTTCGCGTTCCAGCCCGAAGGCCCGCGTAACATCCGATCCGGAGCAACCGGCAAGAAGGAGTCCGCCCGACGTCAGCAGGGCGAATGACAGGGTACGGGTGACTAAGGGCGCCATGCTTCGCCTCTTACCGTTCCTTTTCGGTTCCGGCAAGCGTTCCGCTCAACGCAGCCGTGCGCGGACCACGCCGATCGGTCAGGCTGTCGATCAGCAGAACGGCCACGCCGCAGTCGATCGCCGCGTCGGCCAGGTTGAACACCGGCCAGGACCAGCCATAGGCATGGGCGTGGATGAAATCGACGACCGCGCCATAATGCAGCCGGTCGATGACATTGCCCACCGCGCCGCCCATGATCGCGCCCAGCGCACCGGCCACCCAGGGGCGGGTGGTGCGCGCGATCCATACCGCCAGCAGCAGCACGATCAGCAGCGCCACGACCGGAAACACGATCCGCCCCGCCGCCCCCAGCCCGCCCAGCATGCCGAAAGTGATGGCGCGGTTCCAGACCATGGTGAAATTCAGGAACGGCAGCAGCGCCACCGTCTCGCGCTCGGGCAGGTTGAACTCGTATAGAATCCAGTATTTGCTGCCCTGGTCGATCAGCAGGACCAGCACGAACAGCGCCGCCCCCACCAGGCGGCACAGCCGGGCGCCCCCGGTCATGTGCCGGCCCGGGCGTCGACCACGTCGACGCAGCGCAGGCACAGGTCCGGATGCGCGGCGGTACTGCCCACCTCGTCCAGCACCTTCCAGCAGCGGACGCATTTATGCCCGCCGGCGGCGCGGATGACCGGCGCGCCATGCGCCCCGCCGACGGGCGGGGCGGCGCCTTCGGCCGACTCGGCGTCGGTCAGGTAGATCGACGCCGCGCCGGCCTCGACCACCACGTCGGCCTGCGACACGATCGCCAGTTCGCACCAGTCGATGTCGGCGAAACGCGCGGCCTCGTCCTCGGACAGCGGCAGTTCCAGCGCCGCCTGCAACGACGACCCCACCACGCCGTCGCGCCGCGCGGCCTCGATCCCCGTGGTGACCACGCGGCGCACGGCGCGCAGGGTCGCCCAGCGGTCGGCCAGGTCGGGGCGGATCCATTCCTCCGGCAGGGTGGGGAAGGCATGCAGATGCACGCTCTCCTGCTCGCCGAACCGGGCGGTCCAGGCTTCCTCGGCGGTGAAGACCAGCACGGGTGCCAGCCAGGTGCACAGGCAGCGATGCAGATGGTCCAGCACCGTGCGCGCCGCGCGGCGGCGCGGGCTGTCCGCCCCGTCGCAATAGAGGGCGTCCTTGCGGACGTCGAAATAGAACGCCGACAGGTCGGTGGCGCAGAACCCGTGCACCGCCCCGTAGACGCCCACCCATTCGTGGCTGTCCACCGCGCCGCCGATCAGCCCGCCCAGTTCGGTCAGCCGGTGCAGCACCCATTGCTCCAGCTCGGGCATCTGCTCGTAGGGGACACGCTCGGCCTCGGTGAAGCCGTCCAGCGCGCCCAGCAGCCAGCGCAGGGTGTTGCGCAGCCGGCGATACAACTCGCCCTGTTGCTTCAGGATCTCGCCGCCGATGCGCAGATCCTCGTTGGTGTCGGAATTCATCACCCACAGGCGCAGGATATCGGCGCCCAGCGAGTCGTTGACGTCCTGCGGGGCCACCACGTTGCCCAGCGACTTGGACATCTTGCGGCCCTGCTCGTCCAGCACGAAGCCGTTGGTGACCAGCGCGCGATAGGGGGCGACGCCCCGCGTGCCCACGCTTTCCAGCAGCGAGGACTGGAACCAGCCGCGATGCTGGTCCGACCCTTCCAGATACAGGTCGGCCGGGAACGGCATCCCGTCGCGGCCCAGCACGAAGGCGTGGCTGGACCCGCTTTCGAACCAGACGTCGACGATGTCGAACACCTGTTCGTAGTCCTCGGGGTCGCGCCCCGCGCCCAGGAAGCGCGCGGCCGGGGCACTGTACCACACGTCCGCGCCCTCGGCGCGGAAGGCCTCGACGATCCGCGCCATCACCGCCGGGTCGCGCAGCACCTCGCCGGTGCGTTTCTCCACGAACACCGCGATCGGCACGCCCCAGGCGCGCTGGCGGCTGATGCACCAGTCGGGACGCCCCGCGACCATCGAGGTCAGGCGGTTGCGCGCCTGCGCGGGCACGAAGGTCACGTCGTCCAGCGCGCGCAGGGCGCGGGCGCGCAGATGGCCCTCGCCATCCATGCGGATGAACCATTGCGGGGTGGCGCGATAGATCACCGGCGCGCGCGACCGCCAGGAATGCGGATAGGAATGGATCAGGGTGGACCGGGCGACCAGGCCTGCCGGCGCCTGGCCGTCGGCAATGGCGCGTTCCATCGCCGCCGTCAGCGCGGCGCACACCGGATCGGCGGCCTTGAAGACATGGGTGCCGGCGAACAGCGGCACCCAGTCGGCGTACCGTCCGTCGTCCAGCACCATTTCCGGCACCTCGACCCCGTTGGCGACCGACAGCGCGAAATCGTCCTCGCCATGGGCGGGGGCCATGTGGACCAGGCCGGTGCCCGCGTCGGTGGTGACGAAATCGCCCGCCAGCAGCGGCACCTCGAAATCGTAATTCTCGCCGCGCAACGGATGGGCGCACACCGCGTCGGTCAGCGCCTCGCCCGGCAGGGTGTACAGCACGTAATGGTCGGTGATGCCCGCGGCGGCGCAGAAGGCGGGGATCAGAGCCTCGGCCACCAGCAGGCGCGCGCCCGGCTCCAGAGTCGCGGCGTCGGTCACGCCATCGACGCGCAGCACGGCATAGGTGATGTCCGGCCCGAACGCGATGGCGCGGTTGCCGGGGATGGTCCACGGCGTCGTCGTCCAGATGACCGCCGACACGTCTTCCAGCGCGCGGCCGGGGGTCGGGTCGTGCAGGAAGGGGAAGGCGACATGGATCGTGGTCGATTCATGGTCGCGATATTCGATCTCGGCCTCGGCCAGGGCGGTCTTTTCGACCGGGCTCCACATCACCGGCCGCAGCCCGCGATACAGCAGCCCGTTCAGCAGGAAGCGGCCGATTTCCTCGGCGATCGTGGCCTCCGAGGAAAAATCCATCGTGGCATATCGCCGGTCCCATTCCCCCTGCACGCCCAGGCGGCGGAATTCGGCGGCCTGCACGTCCAGCCATTTCTGGGCATAGGCCCGGCATTCGGCGCGGAATTGCAGGATGGGCACCGAATCCTTGTCGCGCCCGGCCTTGCGGTATTCCTCCTCGATCTTCCATTCGATCGGCAGGCCGTGGCAGTCCCAGCCCGGAACGTAATGCACCGCGAAGCCCGCCATGCGGTGCGCGCGGTTGATGACGTCTTTCAGGATCTTGTTCAGCGCGTGGCCGATATGCAGGTTGCCGTTCGCATAGGGCGGCCCGTCATGCAGCATGAAGGACGGCCGGCCCTCGGCCTGCGCGCGCAGGCGCCCGTCCAGGTCGGACTGCGCCCACCGCGCCAGAATCTCCGGCTCCCGCTTCGGCAGGCTGCCGCGCATGGGGAAGCTGGTGGTCGGCAGAAACACCGTTTCCCGATAGAGATCCTGTGGTTTTGACTCGGTCATGACCCTGATTTCTGACTACTGACGACAAGATATGGCGGACCCGGCTCGCTCGGCGCGGATCGGGCCGGGTAAAGCCCAACCTTATGCGGAGCGGCGGCCCCCGCGGTCAAGCACCGCGCCCTGGGGCGGGTTGCCGGGCGGTCGCCGCCACATAATGCGCGCGACCCACCCCCTGCGGTGAAACTGTCGCGGATTTCACAAGTTAGAAAATTCCTTGGGCAAGAGCGCTCCAGCCTTCGGGTTCCCGCGTTTTTCCGGGCACCGCGACCTGCCCGGACGGATCGAGGTCATGATGAGGACGAAATCTGTGCAGAAAGATTCGCCTGACATCCCCGGGCAAGCGGCCCCGATCGTAACGAAAGCGCTGGTGGCGTCATGACCCCGCCACACGCCCCTGCCGCCTGAATACCGGAAGCGCCTCTCCCATTCCCCCGTACGCCGGGGCTGTCGTCGCTTGAAGGATGCACTTGCCCATGGTGTCCCCGGTCCAGCAGTCCGGTCCCCGGCCGCGTCATGTCATTACGAATGCCGCATGGAACATGTTCGGGCGGATCGCCCCGGTCCTTGTGGCCCTGCCCGTCACGCCCCGGCTTATTCATGAGCTCGGCCTGTCCCGATGGGGCATCTTCACCATCGCCCTCAGCCTGATCGGCACGTTCGGCATCTTCGACCTGGGCCTCGGCCGCGCCCTCACCCGCGCCATCGCCGGCCGCACACATGACCAGAGCGACCACGAAACCGCCGACCTGATCCTGACCGGCGTGCTGACGCTGACCGGCATCGGCGTCATCGGCGGCCTCATCTCAGCGGGTGCGGTCAGTTTCTGGGTGCGGCACGGCCTCAAGATTCCCGAGAACCTCCAGCACGAAACCATCGTGGCCCTGCTGGTCTTCTGCGCGACCGCGCCCCTGGTCATGATCAATGCCGCCCTGTGGGGCGTGCTGACCGCGTACCACGAATTTCGCGCGACCAACCTGATCAATATTCCGATCTCGATCGCCTATTACATCGGGCCGCTGCTGGTCCTGGAAGTCTGGGACAGCCTCGTCGGCGTGATGCTGGTCCTGGCGGGCTGCCGGCTGTGGATGGCCATCGCCTATATCCGCTTCTGCCTCAGGCTGGTGCCGCAGCTTCGCGCCGCCCGGGTACGGCCGCACCTGCTTGCGCCGCTGCTGCGGATCGGCGGCTGGATGACCGTCTCGAACATCGCCTATCCGCTGCTGGGCAATATCGACAGGTTCATGATCGCCAGCGTCATCTCGGCGGCCGCGACGGGCTTCTACACCACGCCGTCGGATGCGGTGGGCCGCTTCTCCATGGTCACCAATGCGGTCGCGGCGTCCGCTTACCCGGCCCTGGCGTCCTCCTGGCGCACGGATTCCGTCAGAACCGTGGAGCTTTACCGGACATCCGTCCTGACCCTGGCGGCCCTGCTGCTGCCCCTCTGCCTGGGCACGGCGCTGTTCAGTTCCAAAATCCTCTCGCTCTGGATCGATCAGGACTTCGCCATCCACAGCAGCACGATCATGAAACTGCTGTGCCTGGGCATCTTCATCGGCAGCGCGGACGCCATCGCGGCCGGGTTCCTCGACGCGATCGGCCGGCCCGATGCCAGCGCCAAGCTGTCGATCGGCGAAATGCTGGTCTACGTGCCCCTGCTGGTCGTGTTCCTGCACCATTTCGGCGTCGTCGGCGCGGCCTTTGCCTGGGCCATCCGGACGGCGGGCGACTTCGTGGTGCGCATGTTCCTCAGCATCCGTTTCTACCCGCCGATCACGCAGGCCCTCGCCCGCATCCTGCCCGCGGCCCTGACCGGCGCCGCCTGCATGTGCATAGCGCTCGTCGACATGCCCCTCCCCGCCGCCACCCTGTTTTTCGGGATCGCGATGGCCGTCTTCTACGGCGTCCTGTGGTTCGTGTGCCTCGACGACCTGGAACGGGACGCCGCCGCCGGCATCGTGAAACGCATCATGACGCGGTTTTCCCGTGCGCCCGCCGGCTGACGGCCCTTACGCGGACGGATGGCGGCCCAGACAGTTCCACCGATACGGGTAATCACATGACGGACTATATCGATTTCGAGCACCTCAAGGACCCGGCCAGCCTGTCGACTCGTTTCGATCTCGTCATCGTCGGCGGCGGCGCCGCCGGACTGACGCTGGCGCGCGAGCTGTCCGGACAGGGCCTTCGTATCGCCATCGTGGAAAGCGGCGCCCTCGACGAAGACCCGGACCATGAGGAGCTGAACGCGATCGACGTATCCGGCGACCTTCTCGACAAAACCCTGCAAGACGCACGCAGCGCCTGGCACGCGCCCCAGATGCGCTTCTGGAAGGCGGATATACAAAAATTCGGGGTCCGGTGCCGCGTCCTGGGCGGATCGACGATGGCGTGGGCCGGAAAAGTGGCCCCGTTTTCCCCGGCGGATTACGAACAGCGACCGTGGGTCGCAGGATCGGGCTGGCCTTTCGGCATGAAGACGCTTGCCCCCTACATGAAACGCGCCGCGACCTATCTCGATCTCGGCCCGCTGGTCCACGACCGTGCCTTCTGGACCCAGGCGTCTCGCCGCGAACCCGACCAGATGGGCCGGCTACATCACTTCGGTTCGTTCTTCTGGCAATTCGCGCGCTCGCGGCACGCGCTGACCGACGTCATGCGCTTCGGCCCCGATTTCCGCCGGGAAACGCATAAAGGCGTCACGGTGGTGTACAACGCAACGGTGTCATCCGTCAGCATCGAAGGCGGGAAGGCCACGGGGGTCGAACTGCGCGGTTCCCTCACCGGGCGCAACCGGGTCGCCCTGGGGGCGGAATGCGTTGTTCTGGCGGCGGGCGCCATCGAAAATGCCCGCCTTCTGCTGATGTCGCGCGACAGCGACGGACAGGTGCCGGGCAACGCCCACGACGTCGTCGGGCGTTATCTGATGGACCATCCCAGTATCGAGCTTGGATATTTTTCTCCCGAACATCGCGATGAGGCGGCCGCCCTTCTCGGTTTTTTTCCGTTGCAGGAGCGTCACCGGGTTTTCATGTACTCGCACGGCCTGGCCCTGCACCCCGAGGTGCAGACCAGCCGACGCCTGCCGAACATGGCCATCTTCACCGGCATCGAGATCTCGCCCGACGATTCCGTGCTGGCGCTGAAGCGCCTGGCGCAACGCCAGAGCCGAAACCCGCTTGGCGATGTCGTCGCGGTGGCCCGCAATTTCGGACTGGTGGCGACCTCCCTGGGGCGCAAAATCCTCAATTACCAGAAAATTCCAGAACGTTTCCGACGTCTGATCGCCGACGCCGCGGTCGCGATCAATGCGAATTTCGTCGCGCGTGACTACGTTGCCGGCGGAGGGGGCCGCAAGCTGGCCAAAGCCTCGTTGAACGTGATCTGCGAACAGCCGCCGCACCCCGACAACCGCGTCACCCTCTCGACGCGCACGGACAGGCTGGGCCTGCCCCTGGCCCGGGTGCATTGGAAAATCGACGCCGACCTGCGTCGCGATATCGTGCAACTGGCCAATCTTCTTCAGGAAGATCTCGAACGGGCCGGCATCAGGGGCTTCCATCTCCGAGACGAGTTCCGGACTGCGGATATCTCGAAACTCCTGATCCATGACATGGCCCATACGGCCGGCACGACCCGGATGGGCACGGACCCCGCCACAAGCGTGGTCGACCCTGACTGCCAGGTTCACGGCGTCAGCGGCCTGTTCGTTGCAGGCGCATCGGTTTTCCCCACGAGCGGCCACGCCAACCCGACCATGGTCATCATGTCGCTCGCCATCCGCCTTGCAGACCATATCAAGGCCCAATTCGTCGCGCGCCGCGTGAAGCAGCTCTCTCCCGCGACTTCGCTGGTCGCCGCGCGCCCCTTGATTCTCGTGACAGGGGCCACGGGAAATCTGGGCCAGGCCGTCATCGCGCGATTGGCCGCAGGGGGCTACCGCATCCGGGGCACGTTCAGACATTCCATACCGGCCACCCCGGGCGTCGAATGGGTCCAGATCGATTTTTCCGACCCCACCCTTCCGCAAGCGGACCTCGAGAACCTTGCCGAAGGTGTCGAAGCCGTCATTCATCTCGCCGCCAGCCTGTCGAACGTGCACGAGATGGAAACGACCAATGTGACGAACCTGGATCGCTTCGCGAAAATCTGCGCCACGGCCGGCGTGCGGTATTTTGGCCAGGCGAGTTCCATGGTCGTCTACGGTTCACCCCGCGCGCGTTTTCTCAGCGAGGAAGCGCCGATCATCAATACCGATCTTTCATTGAAGAAGCAGTATTTTGCCGAACCCTCCATGCTGGAATACGCGCGCAGCAAGGTTCTGGGCGAACGCGTATTGTCGCAATACGCGCAGACGATGCACATCGACCTGTACCGTATCGCCATCGCACAGAAACGCAGTTTTCTCGACGAATCCCTGTCCTGGAGCGCCAAACGCGCGGTCTTCGCACTCTACCGCAACAGCCACTTCATCTCGTCACGCAATGTCGCCCGGGCCATCGTTCACCTCATGGAACGCGACCTCGCCAGCCACAAGGCGGGCGTGGACATCTACAACGTCGCCGACAGCCGTTCCCCGACCTATGCCGAGGTCTATCGCCGCGCGGGACGAAAAACCGGTTTCCATGTCCCGGTCGTCTTCGACGTGCTGAAAGGCGTGGCATTCAGCCGCACCCTCGCCCGGCGTTTCCCCATGGGGTACTTTCGCCTCGATGACCGCAAGCTGAAATCCACAGGCTTCGTGCTGGAAGATGACCCCGACCTGCGGTCAGCCTCTTAAACGCCCCCGCGCAGCATCTCGGCCAGGTAGGCCCGGGCGGCGGTGGCGTCCACGGCAATCTGGGTTTTCAGCGCGTCCAGGCCAGCGAAGCGACGTTCCTCGCGCAGCAGGCTGTGCAGCGCGACCGACAGGGTCTGGCCGTACAGATCGCCGTCGAAATCCAGCAGATGGACCTCCAGCCGGCTTTCCTGACCGTCGTCGATGGTCGGGCGGCGGCCGATATTGGCGACGCCGGGCAATGACCGGCCGTCCGTCAGGCGCACCGTCACGGCATAGACCCCGCGCGCCGGTTCCAGATGCCGGCCCAGCGGAATGTTGGCGGTGGGGAAGCCCAGCAGGCGGCCGCGCTTGTCGCCATGCTGCACGATGCCGCGGATCGACCACGGGCGGCCCAGTTCCTCGGCCGCGCGCTCGGGGTAGCCGTCCTGCAGCAGGCGACGGATGCGCGTCGAGGAATAGGGCCCGCCGGCATCGGCCAGCGCCGGCACCACCGTCAGCCCCAGCCCCAGTTCCTCGGCCCGTTCGGACAGGAAGGTGACGGTGCCGCCGCGCCGGTGGCCGAAAGCGAAATCGGCCCCGCAGGCCAGATGCCGCAGGCCCAGCCCCTCGTGCAGCACGTCGGTCACGAAGCGTTCGGCCGACATGGCGCTGAACGCGGCATCGAACGGAATCTGGAAGACATGCCGCACGCCCAGCGCCGACAGGGCCGACAGCCGTTCGTCCGGCAGGGTCAGGCGGAAGGGCGGGTCCTGCGGGCGGAACAGTTCGCGCGGGTGGGGTTCGAACGTCACCACCGCCAGGCCCAGGTCGGGCCGTGCCGCATGCAGCGTGTGCAGCAGGTGCGCATGGCCCAGATGCACGCCGTCGAAATTGCCCAGCGCCGCCGCCATGCCGCGCGCCTCGTCGGGGATGTGGCGCCAGCCGGTATGCAGATGCGTCCTCATGCCGTCCTCATACCGCCGGCAGCGCGAACAGGCGCGACACATCGTCCAGCGTGGCCGCGGCCGGGTGGGTGGTCCCGGCGATGGTCCCGTCCTCGGCCCGGACCAGCTGGCAGGTGTGCAGGCCGGCCTGCGCCGCCGCATCCAGTTCGGCGACGATGTCCGACAGGAACAGGGTGCGGCCGGGCGTCCAGCCGGTTTCGGCCAGGATGGCGCGATAACTGTCGGCCGCCCGCTTGCCGCCGATCCGCAGATCGTAGAACCCGTCGAACAGCCCGGCGGCATCGCCCTCGGTCGTGTGGCCGTAGATCAGCCGCTGCGCCGCCTCGGAGCCCGAGGAGTAGACCGCCAGCCGCAGCCCCGCCGCCCGCCAGCGCCGCAGGGCAGGCAGCACGTCGGCGAACAGGGGCGCCTGCAACGCGCCGGAGCGGTAGCCCTCGGCCCAGGCCAGGCCCTGCAGGGCCTTCAGCGGGCCGATCTTGGCGTCCTGGTCCATCCATTCGTTCAACTGCGCCAGCGGCGGTACGCCGGGGGCCAGTTCCGCGATGTCGGCCACCGCCGCGCGCACGGCGGGGTCGCCGGCCCGCTGGGCCAGCAGGGCGGGCATCGCCGCCCGCGCATAGGGAAACAGGGTTTCATGGACGAACGAGACCGGGATGGTGGTCCCCTCGATATCCAGCAGCACCGTGTCGATCGCGGTGGATGCGCGCGCCGTCGCCGTCATCTGTGCCGCCTTCAGGTGACGGGAAACTGCCGGGCGATGTCGTCGCCCGTATAGCGGGCGACCCAGCCCGTGGTGTCGGTGAAGACCCGCAGCGCCACGACATCGGGCTCCAGCCCCGCATCGAACCAGTGCGGCACCCCCTCCGGGACCGAGATCAGATCGCCTTCGGTACAGCGCACGTCATAGACATGCCCCCCGACATGCAGCACGAAATTGCCCCAGCCATGGACGAAGAAACGCACCTCGTCCTCGCTGTGGATGTGTTCGGACAGGAATTTGTCGCGCAGCGCGGGCAGGTTCGGGGTGGCGGCGTTGATCCGCACCACGTCCGCCGATCCGGCCCCGGTTTCGCCCATCAACTCGTCCAGATAGGGACGATAGACCGCCAGCACCTCGTCCGGCGTCGCATCGCGGGGCGGCACCACCGGGCTGTCCCAGCGTTCGAACCGCACGCCGATGCCGCGCAGGCCGGCGGCGATCTCCGCCGGGTCCTCGGTGCGCCGCACGATCGTACCCGGGCTGTCGTCGCGATAGACGGTCAGGCGACTCATCGCGCGATCTTCCTTCGTTCCAGTTCGCAGGCCAGCAGGAATTCCAGCCCTTCCAGCCGCGCCAGGGCGCTGTCCATGGTCCCGCCCCAGACATAGACGCCATGGCCACGAATCACGTAGCCCGCCGGCATCCGGCCCAGATGCGGCGCGACCACCCCCGCCAGCCGGGCGATGTCCTGATCGTTGTCGAACACCGGCACGCGCACGGTCGTATCGTGGGTGTCCTGACCCTCGAAGACCTTCAGCACCTCGTAGCCCGTCAGTTCGATGGCGTCGCCGGCCGCCATCGACAGCACGGTCGAGGCCACCGAATGGCCGTGCAGCACCGCGCCGATTTCGGGCGCGAAGGCGTAAAGCTGGCAATGCAGCAGCGTTTCGGCGCTGGGCCGGTCACCCGGCTGCACGGCACGGCCGTCGGGCCCGACCTCGATCACGCCGTCTGGGGTCAGATGGCCCTTGTGGCCGCCCGAGCGGGTGATGGCGATCCGCCCGTCGGCCAGCCGGCGGCTGATATTGCCGGCCGTCGCGGGCACCCAGCCGAAGCGGTCCATCCGCCGCCCGGCCGACACGATGTCCCCCACCGCCGCGGTCCAGGGATCGGCAAAAATCATGCTGTCCATCTCAGCCCCGGTCGGCTCCGCCTGTCACGAACGGGGGGAGCCGGACGGACGACCCGCGCCGGAGAAGCTGGCGTCCTTCTGCGCGTCGATGGTCGGGCCGGGCGGCGCGATATGGCCGCCGGGCTGGCCCGAGGTGCCGGCCTCCATCGACTCGTCGTCGGCCATGTTCTTCTTGAACGATTTGACGCCGCGCGCGACGTCGCCCATCAGCGTACTGATCTTGCCGCCGCCGCCAAACAGGACCAGCACGACCGCAAGCACGATCAGCCAGTGCCAGATGCTCAAGCTACCCATAGCACACCCTCGATTCCGCGCCGTAACGCGAAGCTGCGTTCATCCATCGTCGGCGTCGCTGGCGCCGGCCGGCTCCGTGACGTGAAACCGTCCCATGACATGGAACCACGCCGCCCGTCATGCAAGCACCCTCTTGCATCCCCGCTGCTGTCAGGCGTCCGGCGAGGGACGTTGCGGCAGGTCGCGGGATATGAAGCCGTATGTCGGATAGACGCTTTTTCCCATGCTGTGAACAGGCTGCCACCAGACCCGCACCGCCGACCAGTCATTGTCGCGCGACACATCGACCACGGGCACGTCATGATCGACGCGCCCGGGTTCCCAGTTCGCCTGGTCGACCAGGATGGCCCGCGTGCCCCGCACCTGGCGGACCACCGACACATGTCCGTCGGGCAGGCGTGAGGTCGAACGGAACACCAGGACGGCGCCGGGGGCCGGCATGCGGGAATGCGCATAGACCCCGGCCGACTGCCGCCACCACCCGGCCGCTGCCCCGCTGAGCCGCAGCCCGGTCTCGGCCCGGGCATAGGGCGCGCACTGCACCGACCCATGCCACCCGCCCCTGCCGCCGCCGCACGCCGCCAGCGGCAGCACGCCCGCGACCGCCAGCACCCCCGCAAGGCGGCCGGCCACACGACCCACCAGGCCGCCGTTCATGTCGACTTCATCCGGATGATCCGCTCCTCGGCTTCCCCGGCGTCCATGTCCAGGGCGGCCTCTGCGACCGAACGGCCGAACCCGGCGCGGGCCATCGCCTCCAGCGCGCGCAGGCGGCGCGCGGCGGCCTCGTCTTCCGCATCGTCGGACTCGTCATCTCCGGCCAGGCGGAACGGCCCCACGCGCCGCTTGCGCGCGAAGACCAGCGCCGCCGCCAGTTCGGTCTCGTACCCCGCGCCGTCGCGCGCGCCCAGCGCGTCGTCCAGCACGGCGCCGGCCACATCGTCCCCCACCCCGCGCGCGGCCAGGTGCGCCTGCACCGCGCGGCGCGAGCGGCCGACGCGCGTCAGCGACCGGGCGCGCGACCCGGCGAAGGCCGCATCGTTCACCGCCCCCAGCTCGGCCATGTCGCCCACCACGCCGGCAACCAGCGCGCGCGCCGCGGCGGCCTGGGATTCGATCTCGTCGGCGGGGAGTCCGGCCTCGGCCGCGCGCCGTGCCCAGCGCTGCACCATCCGCGCCAGCACCTGCTCCAGCCCGGCCCGCGTGGTGCCGAAACGCGCCAGATGCGCCAGCGCCGCCGCGCGCAGGGCAGCGCGATCGGGCGCCGGGCCGTCCGCCCGCCGCGCGCGCCTTTTCGTTCCTGCCGCCGCACGATCCGTCATGCGCGCCAGCATGGCACAAACCGGCCGGAACAAGGAACAGGGGGGCAGGCCCGCAGCGGCGAATACGCGGCATGCGCGCGCGGACATGCGACAGAATTTGACTTGTGGCCGCACCCGCCCGCATCATGCGACCGAGACGAATGCCTGCCCGCCCCCGGCGTGTGGGCCGTTTCGCGTTTCCGATCTTCCCGCAACCCGGCCAGCACACGCCCCCGGACAGAGAACGACAAAGGTTCATCATGATCCCCGCCCTGATGCCCACCTACAACCGTGCCGACCTCGCTTTCGAGCGGGGAGAAGGCTGCTGGCTGTATACGGCGGACGGACGACGATTCCTGGATCTGGGCGCGGGCATCGCCACCTCGTCGCTGGGGCACAACAACCCGCATCTGGTCGCGGCCATCGCCGGCCAGGCGGCGCGGGTGATGCATGTGTCGAACCTGTATCGCGTCCCGCAGTCCGAGCGGCTGGCCGAACGGCTGGTCGCCGCCAGCTTCGCCGACAGCGTCTTCTTCTGCAATTCGGGCGCCGAGGCGAACGAAGGCATGGTGAAGATGATCCGCCGCGCCCAGGCCCGCAACGGCCACCCCGAGCGCAACCGGATCATCTGCTTCAACGGCGCGTTCCACGGGCGCACGCTGGCCATGCTGGCGGCCACCGGCAACCCGAAATATCTCGACGGGTTCGGCCCCGAGGTCGAAGGCTTCGACCATGTGCCGATGAACAACATGAACGCGCTGCGCGCCGCGATCACGGCCGAGACCGCCGGCATCATGATCGAACCCGTGCAGGGCGAAAGCGGCGTCAACGTCGCCGACCCGCGATTCCTGCAGGAACTGCGCGCCGCGTGCGACGAATTCGGCCTGTACCTGGGCATGGACGAGGTCCAGAGCGGCATGGGCCGCACCGGCCGGCTGTTCGCCCACGAATGGTCGGGCGTGACCCCGGACGTGATGTCCACCGCCAAGGGCATCGCCGGCGGCTTCCCCATGGGCGCCATCCTGGCGACCGAGGCGGTGGCCCGCCACCTGACGCCGGGCTCGCACGGCACCACCTTCGGCGGCAACCCGCTGGCCTGCACGGCGGCGAACGCGGTGCTGGACGTGCTGCTGGCCCCCGGCTTCCTCGATCAGGTACAGGCGCGCGGCGGCCTGCTGGCGGGGTATCTGGACGATCTGGTCGCGGCCTTCCCCGACATCTTCGACGCGCGGCGCGGCATCGGCCTGATGCTGGGCCTGCGCTGCGTGGCGCCGGTCGGGCTGGTGCAGGACGCGGCGATGCATGAAGGCGTACTGGGCGTGACCGCAGGCGACAATGTCCTGCGCCTTGTCCCGCCGCTGGTCATCACCGAGGACGATTGCGCCGAAGCCGCCCGCCGCCTGGGCCAGGCCGCCCTGCGGGTACGCGCCCACCTGGCCGCGACCGCCGGGCAGGAGAGCGCGGCATGAACGCCATCCCGACCGCGCCGGCCCGGACCGCCGCCATGACCCCGCGCCATTTCCTGGACCTGCGCGATTTCGACGGCGCGACGCTGCGCGCAATCCTGGACCTGGGCAGCCGCATCAAGCGCATGCAGCATGGCCGCGCCCGCCCGTTGCATCCGCGCCAGCCGCTGCTGGGCCGCGCGCTGGGGCTGATGCTGTCCAAGCCCTCGACGCGCACCCGCGTGTCGTTCGAGGTCGGCATGCGCCAGCTGGGCGGCGACGTCATCCTGCTGTCGCCCAACGACATGCAGATCGGCCGGGGCGAGACGATCGCCGATACGGCGCGCGTGCTGTCGCGCTTCGTCGACGCCATCGTCCTGCGCACCGGCGACACGGCGGCGCTGCACGAACTGGCGCGCTGGGCCAGCGTGCCCGTCATCAACGGGCTGACGCCGGCCTCGCACCCGGTGCAGATCCTGGCCGACATCATGACGTTCGAGGAACATCGCGGCCCGATCGCCGGCCAGACCCTGGCCTGGGTGGGCGACGGCAACAATGTCGCCACCTCGCTGATCGAGGCCGCCGCGCTGTTCGGCTTTTGCCTGCGGCTGGCCACGCCGGCCACCCACGCCCCGTCGGACGACGCGCTGGCCTGGGCACGGCGGGCGGGCGCCGACATCACGGTGACGACCGACCCGCGCGCCGCCGTGGCCGGGGCGGCCTGCGTCATCACCGACACCTGGGTCAGCATGTCCGACACCGACGCGGCCCAGCGCCTGGTGGCCTTCGCCCCCTATCGCGTCGATGCCGCGCTGATGGCCCATGCCGCCCCCGACGCCCTTTTCATGCATTGCCTGCCGGCCCATATCGGCGAGGAAGTGACCGAGGACGTCTTCGAAGGCCCCCGTTCGGTGGTGTTCGACGAGGCCGAGAACCGCCTGCACGCCCAGAAGGGCCTGCTGGTCTGGGCCATGGCCGGCGAACGCTGGCAGGACTATGGACAGGAGGACGCGACCCCATGACCACCGGCCCCGCCGAAGTTCCCGCCCACCCCACCACCACCGAGGACGTGCCCGCGACGCCGGGCTGGGTGGAAGGCAGCGTCGAGGCCGCCTTCGCCACCCTGCCCTGCCGCGGCCCCGGCGTGACCGTCCTGCGCAACGCCTATCTGGACTGCCTGGCCGGCGTCAGCCGCACCGAGGATCTGGACGCCGGCCATGACCGATGCCGGCAGGCGCTGCTGACGGCGCTGGCCGCCAAGGAGGGCGTCCGCCCCGACCTGCTGCGCGCCTTCGAGACCAGGCTGGAGGCGCTGGAGGCGGAAATCAGCGCCCGCATCTGATCCGCCCCCCCCCACAGGACACCCCATGATCGACACCCCCGCCTTCCTCGATACCCATCGGCCCGACGTCCCGGACCTGGTCGTACCCCAGGGGGTGACGCCCTTCTACCTGGCCGGACGGCCCGTACGCGGACGACTGGTGCGCGTCGGCGCGCTGACCGACGCGCTGCTGAGCCGGCATGACCATCCGGCCATCGTGCTGCGACTGGCCGGCGAGGCGCTGGCGTTGGTCGGCGGGCTGGCGTCGGCCCTGAAGTTCCAGGGCTCGTTCTCGGTGCAGGCGCGCGGCGACGGGCCGGTGTCCTTCCTGGTCGCCGACTGCACCCATGCGGGCGCGCTGCGCTTTCACGCGCGCTCGGACGCCGCGCGCATCGCGGACCTGGCGTCCACCGACCCCAACCTCGACGCCGGGCGGCTGCTGGGGGCGGGCTATCTGGCCTTCACCGTGGACCAGGGGCCGGACACCGACCTCCACCAGGGCATCGTCGAGATCCAGGGGGCCTCGCTGTCGGACATGGCCGCGCATTATTTCCAGACCAGCGAACAGCATGCCTGCTGGATCCGCCTGGCCTGCGTGCACACCGACGCCGGCTGGCGGGCCAGCGCCCTGCTGCTGGAACGCATCGCCACCGAAGGCGGCATCGCGGCCGAACACGCCCCCCCGGGCGATGAGGACGACAGCTGGAACACCGCCCTGACCCTGGCCGCGACCGTCACCGACGCCGAACTGACCGACGAGTCCCTGCCACCGGAAGACCTGCTCTACCGTCTGTTCCACGCCGAGGACGTCTGCGCCGACCGTCCGCGCGCGCTGGCCTTCGGCTGCCGGTGCAGCCGCGCGCGCCTGTCGGGCATCCTCGAGACGTTCTCCACCGACGATCTGGACCACATGACCGAGGACGGGACGATCAGCATGAGCTGCGAGTTCTGCAATATCTGTTTCCGCTTCCCGCGCACCGAGATCGGCGGCGCCTGACCCAGGGATTTGTGGCCGGATCATGGCGGCCGATTGACCGGGGCGGCGCGGGGCGGCAGGCTTGCGACAGTTTTCTGTTTTGCCTGCGCTTTCCGCCCGTGCTCTGTCGATCCATCCGTTGGAGATGCCATCCATGCGCCTGTCCCGCCGGACCGTCCGGCTGCCCCTGCTGATCCTGCTTGCCTGCCCGCTGCTGCCTCTGGCGGCGTGCGATGAAACGCCGCCGCAGACCAGCTTCGCCCCCCTGCATTACGATTACCTGTCCGTGCTGCATCTGAACGTGGGCACGGTGACGACCGTCGATAACGGACAGCCGGGATCGGTGCCCGGCGACATTTCCGGCCGCGCGCCCACCCCGCCCGACCAGGCGCTTCTGCGCATGGCGGCGGACCGGCTGATGGCGGTGGGCAATGCCGGCAGCGCGATCTTCACAATCGACGGGGCGTCGATCCTGCATCTGCCCGGCGGCGTGCTGGAAGGACGGATGGACGTGCATCTGGACATCGTGACGGCAAACGGCCAGCACGCCGGCTATGCCGAGGCGCATGTCCGCCGCACCTTCCGCCCCAACTCGTCCGACGGGGACGGCAACGCCGACACCCAGGCGCATCTCTATACCCTGACGTCGCAGATGATGCAGGACATGAACGTCGAGCTGGAATTCCAGGTCCGCCACCATCTGACCGACTGGCTGGTGGAAAACAGCGGCGCGGCCTCGACCAGCGCGATCCAGCAGCAGGCGCTGGGCCTGCCGGGCGCCCCGCCGCCGGCTGCTCCAGAGGCCACCCCGGACGCGGCGGCGCCTGCGGCCGCCGTCCCCGCCACACCCGCCACCGCGGACACGCCCCCGGCACCCGCAGCACCGGCCGCAACAACGCCCGCTGCCCCGCCGGCGGACGATGTGCCCGACGCGGTGTTCCCGACCGGCGTCCCATCCGACGCCACGCCCGCGGCCCCACGGGTGATGTCGCCCAAGCCCGGCTACCTGACCCTGCCGCCCGGCACGCCCTCCACGCCCGCCGCACCGTCGACATCGACCGGCGGCTACTGATCCTGCCGCCCGGCAAGGGCCTTGGCCCTTGCCGGATTCGGGCAGCGTCCGGCCTTTCAGCTTTTCAGCGCGTCCAGCACCAGCCCCGTCGTCAGGATCTGCGGCAGGGGCCGTCCCTCGCCGCCACCCGCCGGATAATACAGGTAGAACGGCACGCCCGCGCGGCCATGGGCATCGAGGAAAGCGCTGATTTCCGCGTTCCGGTTGGTCCAGTCGCCCTTCATGTAGACGATCCCCCGGTCATGGAAGGCCGCCTGCACGGGGGCCGAGGACAGGGCCACGCGCTCGTTCACCAGGCAGGAAATGCACCACGCCGCCGTCATGTCCACAAAGACCGGACGGCCCTGCGCCCGCAGCGCCGCCAGACGGGCGGTGGAAAACGGTTCCGCCCCGTCGGCGCGCAGCGGCAGGCCCCCGCCGTTAGCGCCGCCGTCGCCCCCGGTCACGGGCTGACCCAGGCCCGGCAGCAACGCCAGCACGATGCCCAGGGCCGCCAGCGCCACCGCGCGGCACAGGCGAATCCGGCGCGCGGGCGCGTCGCGCATCGCCATGGCCTGCGCCAGCCCGGTCAGCCACGCGGCCAGCCCCACCAGCACCAGTCCCGTGCCCAGCACCGCTACCGCGCCCGCCCCGGCCTGCAACGCCAGCACCCACAGCAGCCACACGCAGGTGCCCAGCACCGGAAAGGCCAGCCCCTGGCGCAGGATATCCATCCACGGTCCAGGACGCGGCAGATGCCGCGCCAGCCCCGGCACGCCGGCCAGCACCAGGTAGGGCGCCGCCAGCCCCGCCCCCATCGCCACGAAGACCAGCATCGCCACCGGCGCCGGGGCCGACAGCGCCCCGGCGATGGCCGCCCCCATGAAGGGGGCGGTGCAGGGGGTTGCCACCAGCACGGCCAGCACCCCGGTCATCGCATCGCCCAGATAGCCCGCGCGCACCGTCCCGGCGCCCCCCAGCGACGCGATGCCGTTGCCCATGCCGAACACGCCCAGCAGGTTCAGCGCCACCGCGAACAGCAGCCAGCAGATCGCCGCGACGAAGGCCGCCGACTGGAACTGGAACCCCCACCCCGCGACGTCGCCGGCCGCCCGCACGGCCAGGATGATGCCCCCCAGCGCCGCGAACGCGCCCACGACGCCCGCCGTGTACGCTCCCGCCCCGGCCAGCCGCGCCGACGCCCGGCCACCGGCCAGACGGGTCAACGCCATGGCCTTCATCACCAGCACCGGAAACACACAGGGCATCAGGTTCAGCACCAGCCCCCCCGCGAACGCCAGCAGCAGGATCCGCCCCAGGCCGGCGACACCCGCCCCGGGGGCGGCAGGCATCGCGGCGACGGTGCCGGGACGCGCCGAAACCGAAAGGCCCCGCGTCTGCCCCCCCGCGTCCTTCAGCACCACCACCCCGTCCAGGGTCGCGGCGGAATGGAAGGCATCGCCGGGCTTCAGCGCCAGGGTCAGCCCCCCGTCATGCACCGACAGAGCCTGGGCGGCGTCCTGGTCGATCGCACCGGAGGTCACGGGCATGAACCAGGCATCGCGCACCGTGTCGGGCGACAGCCCCTCGCCCGACAGCGCCAGCGTCCCGTCCGGTGCGATCGTCGCCGCGAACGGCGAGGCCGTGGGCAAGCCGGCGGCGGCCCGCGCGAACAGCGGGGCCTCGGCCGACGGGGCCGGATCGCCTGTCGGCAGGCTCAGGGTGAAGACGCCGTGTTCGGGCACGCAGACGGCGGCGCAGACCAGCCAGTCGGCGGTGGCCTTCAGCACCATCGCGCCATCGCCCGCCCCTGCGGCCGCGACCGGGCGCAGTTCGGCGGGCAGCAGCACATCGCCGGTATAGGCATAGGACATCAGCGGCCCGTCGCGCAGGCGTTCGGGCACCGGCCAGGCGATGGCGCCGGACCGGCCGGTGGCTCCGCTTTCGCCGCGCACGTCCAGCGTCGGAGCCTCGCCCGCGTCGCCGGGATTGATCCAGTACGTGTGCCACCCTGGTTGCAGGCGCAGGCGCAGGCCGACATGCAGCGGCACCCCGGGGCGGTAGCGGTCGGTGTCGGTCACCAGCGTCGCCACATCGCGCGCACTCGTCACCGGCGCGCTTTCCGCCGCCCCGGCTGGGCGGGGCGACAGCGCCGCGAGGGCGAGCAGGAAGACAGGCCAGAGCCGGGACAAAATCACGAACGCATTCTCCGATAGACAAGGCAGCCCGGCGCCGGCGATTGCCGACGCCGGGCCACCGACGCATAACCAGGATATGGACTCCCGCCCCAACCTGCAAAAGCCCGTTTGTTCCATCCCGGCCGACCTGCCGGTGGCCGAGATCCTGCCCGCCCTGCGCGACAGCCTGGCGCGGGTGCCGGGCGCGGTGCTGGTCGCACCGCCGGGCGCGGGCAAGACCACGACGGTGCCGCTGGCGCTGCTGGACGCATCCTGGCGGGGCGACGGGCGCATCGTCATGCTGGAACCCCGCCGGCTGGCCGCCCGCGCCGCGGCCCAGCGGATGGCCGGCCTGCTGGGCGAACAGGCCGGCGGGCTGGTCGGCTACCGCACGCGCCTGGAATCCGCCGTATCCGAGCGCACACGCATCGAGGTCGTGACCGAGGGGCTGATGGTCCGCCGCCTGCTGTCCGACCCGACGCTGGACGGCGTGGCCTGCGTCATCCTGGACGAAATCCACGAACGCTCGCTGGATGCCGACGCGGCGCTGGCCTTCTGCCTGGACCTGCAACGCAGCCTGCGGCCGGACCTGCGGCTGGTGGCGATGTCGGCGACCATGGACGGCGCGGCGCTGGCGGCCCTGATGGACGCCCCGCTGATCGAAAGCGCGGGCCGGATGTTCCCCGTCGAGATCCAGCACGCCCCCCGCGACATCCCTCACCTGCGCGACCTGCCCGACGCCATGGCCCGGACGATCCGCGCCGCGCTGGCCGCACATGAAGGCGACATCCTGGCCTTCCTGCCCGGCGTGGGCGAAATCCGGCGCACCCAGGCGGCGCTGGCCGGCGTCCCGGCCGCCGTGCTGCCCCTGTATGGCGAAATGCCCCCGGCCGAGCAGGACCGTGTCCTGCGCCCCGCGCCGGATGCCGGGCGGCGGGTCATCCTGGCGACCTCGATCGCCGAGACGTCGCTGACCGTGCCCGGCGTGCGGATCGTGGTCGACGGCGGCTTCCGGCGCAGCCCGCGCCTGGACCCCGGCACCGGCCTGTCGCGACTGGAAACAGTGCGGATTTCCCGCGCGGCGGCGGCGCAGCGTGCCGGCCGCGCGGGGCGCGAGGCCCCCGGCGTCGCCCTGCGCCTGTGGAGCGAGGCGACGGGGCGCGGCATGGCCCCGCACGACCGGGCCGAGATCCTGGACGGCGAGCTGACCGGCCTGCGGCTGGACACCGCCGCGTGGCAGGCGGCCATGGGCACCCCGCCCGAGGCCCTGCCCCTGCCGGACACCCCGCCCAACGGCGCGTTCGCGGCCGCGCGCACCCTGCTGGCCGATCTGGGCGCGCTGGATGCCGAGGGCCGGATCACCCCGGCCGGCCAGCGCATGGCGGCCCTGGGCGCGCATCCGCGTCTGGCGGCCATGATGCTGGCCGCCGGCGACCCGGCCGAGGCCGCACTGGCGGCCGATATCGCCGCCCTGCTGGAAGAACGCGACCCCCTGCGCGCCCGGCCAGCGCCCGTCGGCAGGGGGGCCAGAGGCGGCGCGCCCCCCACTCCGCCCGCCGACATCGCCTTGCGGCTGGAACTGATCGCCGGCGGCGACCATGCCGACGCCGATCGCGGCGCGCTGGCGCGGATCCGCCAGGCGGCGGGGCAGTACCGCCGGCGCATGGGCCTGCGCGGCGATGCCTCCGCCTCCGGCAACCCCGGGGCACTGCTGGCCGCCGCCTTCCCCGACCGCATCGCCCAGCGGCGCGGCGAACCCGGCAGCTTCCGCCTGTCGGGCGGCGGCGGCGCGCGCCTGGGCAAGACCGACCGCCTGGCCGATGCCGGCCTGCTGGCGGTCGCGACCCTGCAGGTGCGCATGGCGGCCGACATCCGGCTGGCCGCGCCGCTGGACCCCGACCGCCTGCCCGACACCCTGCGCGCCCGCGCGCACGAACAGGTGGAAACGACGCTGGACCCGGTGACCGGAACAGTGATGGCGCGCCGCCGCCTGCGGCTGGGGGCGCTGGTTCTGCGCGACCGCACGGTGGCTGCCGCCCCCGACGAGGTCGCGGACCTGCTGCTGCGCCAGGTGGCCGACCGGCTGGACAGCGCCCTGGACTGGACGCCGGCGGCACGGCAGTTCCAGGCCCGGCTGGCCCTGGCGCGCACCCTGCCGGGGCGCGAGGACCTGCCCGACCTGTCGGACGCGGCGCTGGCCCGCGGTGCCGCGGACTGGCTGCCGCCCTGGCTGTCCGGCCTGACCCGCCTGTCCGAAGTCGCGGCCCTGGACGTGCTGGCCATCCTGCGCGGGCGGCTGGACCACGCGACCCTGACCTGGCTGGACCGCACGCTGCCCACGTCCCTGGACCTGCCCGGGGGGCGCGTGCCCGTCGATTACACCCAGCCGGTGCCCACCGCCTCGGCGCGGGCGCAGACCTTCTACGGCCTGCGCGAAACCCCGCGCCTGGCCGACGGGCGCGTGCCCCTGCAGATCGCCCTGCTGTCGCCCGCCGGACGGCCGCAGGCGATCACCGCCGACCTGGCCGGGTTCTGGGCCGGGTCCTGGGCCGACATGCGCCGGGACATGCGGGGGCGCTATCCCCGGCACGACTGGCCGGAACAGCCCGCGACCGCCGCCCCGGCCGCCCGACGGGACCGGCCCGGCCGGCCATGACGCCGGCCCGTTTATCGGCTATCGTCCGGAACGGCCGCCCGATCAGGCCACCACGCCGACCAGTACGACAGGAACAGGATCCCGTGCCCATGCGGCGGATGGTTGCCCACTCCCTTCGCCGCGCGGCCCCCGCGCTGTTATTGCCCCTGCTGGCCTGCCCGCCCACCACGGCATTCGCGGCCGACGCCCCCCTATTCGCCCCCCCGATGCCGCCGCTGGTGGCCACGGGGCCGCTGACCTTCGCCCCGCTGGTGCGGCTGGTCGTCCCGGCCGTGGTCAATATCGCGGTGACGCAGGACGCCGACGACCCGCACAAGCGCCAGCCCGTCCCCCCCGGCGTCAAGGGCACCCCGTTCGAGCGCCGGTTCCGCGACCGCATGCGCTCGCGCGGCGAGGAAATGCTGGGCGCGGGCTCCGGCTTCATCATCGACCCCAGCGGCGTGATCGTGACCAACAACCATGTGGTGGGCGAGGCCGACCGCATCACCGTGTCGCTGTCCGACGGCACGGAGTTTCCGGCCCGGCTGCTGGGCAGCGACGATCTGACCGACATCGCGGTCATCCAGATCCAGGCTCCGCACCCGCTGCCGTTCGTGACCTGGGGCGACAGCCGGCAGATCAATGTCGGCGACTGGATCATGGCGGCGGGCAACCCGTTCGGGCTGGGCTCGTCGGTGACGGCCGGCATCGTGTCGGCGCGCGGGCGCGACATCGGCGCCAGCCCGTTCGACGATTTCCTGCAACTGGACGCCCCGATCAATCCGGGTAATTCCGGCGGCCCGTCCTTCAACCTCAGCGGCCAGGTGGTGGCGTTGAACACCGCCATCGTCTCGCCTACCGGGGGGTCGGTGGGCATCGGCTTCGGCATCCCGTCGGAAATCGTCGCCCCCATCGTCGCCGAACTGCGCCGCACCGGGCATATCGACCGCGGGTGGCTGGGCGTGACCCTGGCCGACGGCGACACGCACGACGGGGTGCGCATCACCGACACCGACCGCGGCGGCCCGGCCCAGCAGGCCCGCCTGCGCACCGGCGACATCGTCCTGGCGGTGGGGGAAGAACCGATGGACAGTTCCCGCACCCTGATCCGCACCATCGCGGCGGAACATCCCGGATCGACCGTCCAGCTGAAGATCCGCCGACGCGGGGCGGTACTGACGGTGGCCGTCGTGGTCGCCCACCGCCCCGAAGGCATGGACGACTAAGGTCGTTCCGCACCGCGCTCCCGCTCGGGATACCGCCTTGCGAAACAACCTTCGGTCAGACCATCCGATAAGGGGGTGGGACGGCCGCTCTGGCCATCGGGGCGCCCGCGAGGGTAAGGTGTTGCCATCCACAGGAACCGGGAGCCGGACCGACATGCATATCCTGGTCGTCGAGGACGATCCGACCGTCCGCAATTTCGTCGCCAAGGGCCTGCGCGAGGCCGGGCATCTGGTCGAACCCGTGGACAACGGCAAGGACGGGCTGTTCCTCGCGGTCAGCGAGAATTTCGACCTGATCATCCTGGACCGCATGCTGCCGGGCGGGATCGACGGCCTGCGGCTGCTGGAAACCATCCGGGCGCAGAACAACAGCACCCCCGTCCTGCTGCTGTCCGCGCTGGCCGATGTCGACGACCGCGTGCAGGGGCTGAAGGCCGGCGGCGACGATTACGTGACCAAGCCCTTCGCGTTCAGCGAACTGCTGGCCCGCGTCGAGGCCCTGTCGCGCCGGGGCCGCAGCGACAACGTGCCGCAGACGCGCCTGACCGTGGCCGATCTCGAAGTCGATCTGCTGTCACGCTCGGTCCGTCGCGGGGGGCAGAAGATCGACCTGCAACCCCGGGAATTCCGCCTGCTGGAATATCTGATGCGCCATGCCGGACAGGTCGTGACGCGGACCATGCTGCTGGAAGGGGTGTGGGACTATCATTTCGACCCGCAGACCAACGTCATCGACGTCCATGTCTCGCGCCTGCGGCAGAAGGTGGACAAGCCCTTCGACACGCCGCTGATCCATACCATCCGCAACGCCGGATACATGCTGCGGGCGGACTAGGGCGGGCAATGACGCGGATGGACATCGCCTGATCATGCCCAGTGGACACCGGGGCGGACACGAGGGTGCGGCCGGCAGGCACGGGCGGCGGTTCCGCATCCCGCGTTCGGCCAGCCTGCGCTTCTCGCTGGGCTACGGGGTGCTGTTCGCGCTGTCGTCCATCCTGTTCATGTCCTTCATCTGGTGGGGGACGATCGGCTTTCTGGAACGGCAGGTCGAAACCGCGATCAATGCCGATGCCCGGGCGCTGAGCCAGCGCTGGGCCGAGGGCGGGCTGCCGACGCTGGCGCTGACCATCGACGACCGCCTGGAACAGAATCTGGACGACGACGCGATCTACCTGATGGTCGACCCGTCGGGGCACCGCCTGGCCGGCAACCTGTCGGAATGGCCTGCCCCGGTGGTGCGCACCGATGTGTGGTACGCGCTGCAGGTCACGCGGGCGGGGATGCAGGACACGGCGCAGGTCCATGCCTTCGCCCTGCCGGGCGGCTTCCGCCTGCTGGTCGGCCGGGACATCCGCGCGCGCGCCGTGCTGCGCCGGCTGCTGACCGATTCGCTGCTGTGGGCCTGGCTGATGGTGACGCTGCTGGCCGTCAGCGGCGCCGTGCTGGTCCACGGCATGTTCCGCCGCATGATCAAATCGGTCGCCCAGACCACCTCGGCCATCGCCCGGGGCGATCTGTCGCGGCGCATGCCCCTGGTGGGCAACGGGGACGAGCTGGACCAGGTCGCCGAGGCGATCAACGAGATGCTGGACCGCATCGTCCGGCTGATGGACGGCGTGCGGCAGGTGTCCAACGCCATCGCCCACGATCTGCGCACCCCGATCACCCGCGCCCGCACCCAGCTGGAAGACGCCGCCCTGCACGCCCATGGCGAGGACGAGCTGCGCATGGCCGTCGAACGCGCGGTGGGGCACCTGGACAACGTCACGGCGGTGTTCGAGGCCCTGCTGCGCATCGCCCAGATCGAGGCCGGGTCGCGGCGCTCGGCCTTCGCGCCCTTCGACCTGGCCCCGGTGCTGGTCGACGTCGGCGACCTGTACGAGGCCGTGGCCGAGGAACGGAACATCCGCCTGGCGCTGCGCCTGCCATCAAGCCTGCCGTTTCATGGCGACCGGTCGCTGATGCAGCAGGCGGTCGCCAACCTGCTGGACAACGCCATCAAATTCTCGCCGGCAGGCGGGACGGTGACGCTGTCGGCCAGCCTGGGGCCAAGCCTGCCCGGCCACGGCATCCCCCACCCCGGCAAGAGCGTCGTCACCATCGCCGTCACCGACGAAGGCATCGGCATGAACGAGGCCGACCTCGCCCGTGCCTCCGAACGATTCTTCCGGGCCGAAACGGCGCGCAACACCCCCGGCGCGGGCCTGGGCCTGTCGCTGGTGCAGGCGATCGTCCAGTTGCATGGCGGGGTGCTGCGCCTGCGTACGCAGGCGCCCGGCCTGTCAGTGCGGATGATCCTGCCGGTGCCGCAGCGCTCGGCACCCCCCGCCCGCGCGGGCCGCCCGATCCCGATTCCGCCCGCACCATCCTCGCCAGACACATCGGCATCCGGCCGGTCGGTCATGAAGGAGGCTTCACTTGCACCCCATGAGCGCGACACATGACCTGCCCTAGGGTTTCCTTCATGAACATGCAGCCCCTTGCGGTCCCGGCCGCGATGGCCCCAGCCCTGGTGGTCATGAGCCTTTGCCTCTGCGGTTTCGCCCCTCCTCCCGACGATTTTCAGCCCGCCGAATCCGGGGAACACGCCCAGGCCGGCGACGATGCGGGGCATCCGGTCATCATCACCAGCGACAGCCGCGCCTTCTGCGACCGGCTGATCACCATCATCGACGCCTACGGCCCGCCCCCGCGCGAGGTTCGCGACCTGCGTTTCCAGGGCGCCCATCTGTGCGCCGAAGGCAAGGTCCGGTCCGGCATCGTGCAACTGCGCCGCGCCCTGGTGGCCCTGAAGGAAGACACCCATTCATGATGCGACCGCTGCCCACGCCTCCCCGCACCATAGCCGTCCCCGCGCTGGCCATCCTGACGGCCGCGTCCTGCGCCGTGACCGGCCCGGCTCGGGCACAGGCCGTGCCCGCCCCCGCATCCGCGACCGAATTGACGCTGTCGGCGACCGGCACGGTTCATGCCCCGCCCGACCGGCTGACCGCCACCCTGTTCGCCGAAGCCACGGCGCCCGCCGTCTCGACCGCTCAGGCGCGGGTCAACGCACTGATCCGCCAGGCCACCGACGCCGCCGGAGCGGCCGGGGGGCTGGTCGTCGTCACCGACAGCTATTCCGTGCAGCGCGACGACACGCCCCGGCCGCCGCAATGGACGGCACGGCAATCCCTGCGCCTGACCGGCGGCGACGGGGCGAAGCTGCTGGATCTGGTCGGGCGGTTGCAGGCGCGCGGCCTGGCCCTGTCGGGGCTGGACTGGTCCCTGTCGCCCGACCGGCGCACCGCCCTGGTCCAGCAGGCCGAGGCCGAGGCGCTGAAGGCCGTGCGCCAGCGCGCCGCCTCGGCCGCGACGACACTGGGGCTGACAGTCGGCACGATCCGGTCGGTAACGCTGGAAGACCGGGGCATGCCGCGCCCCATGCCCATGATGATGATGGCCGCCCGCGCCGCCCTGCCGCCCACTGCCCCGCCCGAGGAACAGGACGTGACGGCATCGGCCACCGCGACGGTCGTACTGCGGCCGTAGGGCTTCGTATGCCAGGCCTCAGGGCGCTGCCCTGAAACCCGCCAAAGGCCACAGGCCTCTGGACACCGATCTGTTGTCCATGACGGGGGTCCGGGACCTCAGTTCCGGAGGGCCGTCCACGCGGCCAGCGCCCGTGCCCGCGCCTGCCGGTGATCCTCGATCGGCAGCGGATAATCCCGCCCCAGGACCACGCCGCACGTCCCCAGTACCCCGGCATCGGCCACCCACGGGGCGTGGATCAGGCGCGCCGGCACATCCGCCAGTTCCGGCACCCAACGACGGATATAGTCGCCCGCCGGATCGAATTTCTCCGATTGCAGAACCGGGCTCATGATCCGGAAGAACGGGGCCGCATCCACCCCGGTGCCCGCGCTCCATTGCCAGTTCATCGGATTGCTCGCCGGATCATGATCCACAAGCGTGTCGGCAAACCATGCCTCGCCCTGCCGCCAGTCGATCAGCAGATGTTTCACGAGAAACGACGCCACCACCATCCTGACCCGATTGTGCATCCACCCGGTCCGCCAGAGCTGCCGCATGCCGGCGTCCACCAGCGGATATCCCGTCCGTCCCGTCTGCCATGCCCGCAACCCCTCCGGGTCCGTCCGCCAGGGCAATGCATCGAATGTGCCACGCAGATTCCGCCGCGCCAGATCCTCGTGCTGGAACAGCAGGGACCAGGCGAATTCGCGCCATCCCATTTCGGCCAGAAACTTCGTGCCCTCCTGCCCCGACTGCGCAACAGCCTGCCAGACCTGGGCCGGCGTGATATGGCCGAACCTCAGATACGGCGACAGGCGCGAGGTCCCCTCCGCTGCCGGAATGTCCCGCACACGTCCATACGCCGCCAGGCCATCCCCCAGGAATCGCGTCAGACATGCGTGTGCCGCCGTCTCGCCCGGTTCCCAGTCCTCGCGCAGGCCGGCAGCCCAGTCCGGCGCCACCGGCAACAGCCCGAAGCCCGCCGGCGCCACGCGGCTGTCCTCGAGCGTCTCGGGCAACCGGGCGAACGACAGTTCTGACGGTGCGGACAGAGGCGGTCGCGGCCCCCCGAACGCACAGGCCGCACGCCAGAAGGGCGTGAACATCTGAAACGGCGCACCTTGACGGGTACGGATCGTCCAGGGTTCATGCAGCAACGCGCCCGCGAAACTGTGGGCCGCAACGTCACTCTGCCGAAGCGCCGCCTTGAGCGCGGTATCCACCCCACGCCCCACCGGATCGTACCGGCGGTTCCAATGGACGGCGGCGGCCCCGCTGTCCCGTGCCAGTTCGGGAATCAGGCTGCCGGCTGCCCCGCGCAGCACATGCAGCGTACCGCCATGCGCGTGCAGGGCGGCGTCCAGCGCGCGCAACGCCCCGTCCAGCCACCAGCGCGCCGCCCCTCCGGGAAACGTGGCGGCATCCAGCACGAACACGCACAGAACCGGCTGCCCGGTTTCGACGGCGGCCAAGAGGGCCGCATTGTCGGCCAGCCGGAAATCCTCGCGAAACCAGACAATTACGGGATTGGATCGCGTCATGGTGGCAACCTGCTCTACCCTCAACGAAAAAAGGCCCGGACGGGCTGTCCGGGCCTTTTTCGTCTTCGATTCGCCGGGTCCCGGTTCAGCGGGGCGACAGAACCATGATCATCTGGCGGTTTTCCAGCTTGGGCATCTGCTCGACCTTCGCCTGTTCGTCCATCTCCGAACGAATCCGCTCCAGCACCTTGATGCCCAGATCCTGATGCGCCATTTCGCGCCCACGGAAGCGCAGGGTCACCTTGACCTTGTCGCCTTCGCCGATGAACGACTTCATGGCGCGCATCTTCACCTGATAGTCGTTTTCATCGATGTTGGGGCGAACCTTCACCTCCTTGATCTCGATGACCTTCTGCTTCTTACGGGCCTCGTTGCGCTTCTTCTGCTGCTCGTACTTGAACTTGCCGTAATCCAGGATCTTGGCGACCGGCGGCTCGGCGTTCGGACTGATTTCCAGCAGGTCGAGACCCACGGCATAGGCACGCATCAGCGCGTCGCGCGTGGGCATGACACCCAGCATCTCGCCGTCCGCGTCGATCAGACGCACCTGCGGGACGCGGATTTCCTCGTTGACGCGTGGGCCCTCGCGGTTAGGCGGAGTGGGCATCGGAGGTCTGGCTATGGTCGGCTCCTGTCTTCATTTCGGTACGGAGGACACGCCGCCCTGGACCTGCACCCAGGTGCCAGGCGATCGGGGCGGCTGCGAGTCCTCCGGTTAGGCCGCTATGTGGCGCACTCTGGCCACTTAGATCAAGCATTCTCGGCGCATGGAGGACGAAGCCAGCCATGCGCCGCAAGCAGATGCGGCCTAAAAAGGTCAGCGCGTACGGCGCAGGTCGGGCGGCAGGGCCTCGTCGGCCAGCGTCCGCGCCGCGTCGTCCAGCGCCACGACTTCCTGCGCCGCGCCGCCCAGGCGGCGGATGGCGACGGTGCCCTCCTCGGCTTCCTTGCGGCCGACGACCAGGATCACCGGCACCCGCGCCAGGCTGTGTTCGCGGATCTTGGCGTTGATCTTCTCGTTGCGGATGTCGGTCTCGACCACCAGCCCCGCCGCCTGCAACGTGTCGGCCACCTGCTGGGCATAGGGGGCGGCGTCGGTGACGATCGACGCCACCACCGCCTGCACCGGCGCCAGCCACAGCGGGAAACGCCCGGCATGCTGTTCGATCAGGATGCCCAGGAACCGCTCGAACGACCCCAGGATCGCGCGATGCAGCATCACCGGGCGGTGCCGGGCGCTGTCCTCGCCGATAAAGGACGCATCCAGCCGTTCCGGCAGCACGTAATCGACCTGCAGCGTGCCGCACTGCCAGTCGCGGCCGATGGCGTCGCGCAGCACGAATTCCAGCTTCGGCCCGTAGAACGCGCCCTCGCCGGGGTTATGCTCATACGAAACCCCCGCCAGGCGGCAGGCCTCGATCAGCGCGCCCTCGGCCCGGTCCCAGGTCTCATCGGTGCCGGCGCGCTGCTCGGGCCGGTCGGCGAACTTCACCCGGAAGCTCTCGAATCCCAGGTCGGCGTAGACATCGGCCAGCATGCGCACGAATCGCGCGGTTTCAGCGGCGATCTGCTCCTCGGCGCAGAAGATGTGCGCGTCGTCCTGGGTGAACGAGCGCACGCGCATGATCCCGTGCAGCGCGCCCGACGGCTCATAGCGATGGCAGGCGCCGAATTCCGCCATCCGCAGCGGCAGTTCGCGATACGAACGCAGGCCATGGCGGAAGATCTGCACATGGCACGGGCAGTTCATCGGCTTGAGCGCGAGGGTCTTGTCCTCGTCCTCGACGGTCGCGACGAACATGTGCTCGCGATATTTGTCCCAGTGGCCCGAAGCCTCCCACAGCGCGCGATCGACCAGCTGGGGGGTGCGGACCTCCTGGTACCCGCCGCGCGTCTGCGCCCGGCGCATGTAGTCCTGCAACACCGTATAAAGGCGCCAGCCCTTGGCGTGCCAGAAGATCGACCCCACGGCCTCCTCCTGGATATGGAACAGGTCCATCTCGCGCCCGATGCGGCGGTGGTCGCGGCGCTCGGCTTCCTCCAGCTGGTGCAGGTGGGCGTCCAGCTCCTTCTGGTCGCGCCAGGCGGTGCCGTAGATGCGCGTCAGCATGGGGTTGCGGTGGTCGCCGCGCCAGTACGCCCCGGCCACCTTCATCAGCTTGAAGGCATTGCCCACGTCGGCCGTCCCGCGCAGATGCGGCCCCCGGCACAGATCCAGCCATTCGCCCTGGCGGTAGATCGAGATCTGCTCGTCCTCCGGCAGGTCGCGGATCAGCTCGGCCTTGAAGCGCTCGCCCCGGTCCTCGAAGAAGCGGATCGCCGCGTCGCGCGGCCACACTTCGCGCGCGAAGGCGGCGTTCGCGGCCACGATCTCGCGCATGCGGGCTTCGATCGCCGGGAAATCCTCGGGCGTGAAGGGCTCGTTGCGGTAGAAATCGTAATAGAAGCCGTTTTCGATCGACGGGCCGATCGTCACCTGCGTGCCGGGCCACAGCGACTGCACCGCCTCGGCCAGCACATGGGCGGCGTCGTGGCGGATCATCTCCAGCGCCGCTTCGTCCTTGCGGGTGACGAAGCGCACCGACGCATCGTCCGAAATCTCGCGCGACAGATCGACCAGGCGCCCGTCGATTTCCATGGCCAGGGCGGCGCGGGCCAGTCCGGGGCCGATGGCCTCCGCCACCGTAGTGCCCGTCACCGGACCGTCAAAGCGGCGAACGGATCCGTCAGGCAGGGTGATGGCAGGCATGGATGGATGCTCCGGCAAAAAACAGGCGGGAAAAACAGGGAAACGTCGCTGTAATGGCCTCAGCCGAGCGACGCCGCAACCCTCTCGACGCTCAGCGACGCCAGATCGTCCACGCGGATGACCTGCACCTGCCCCGGCGCACGGCCCAGCGGGGCAGTCAGGGCGGGGTCGCTGTCGCGCGAAAACAGGACCGTCGCCGGGCAGCCCATGGCGGCGGCCATGTGCATCGGCCCGGTGTCGTTGCCCACCGCCAGCCGCGCCCGCGCGGCCAGGCCCGCCAGTTCGGCCAGGCCGGTCTGCCCCGTCAGGTCGCGGGCCTGGGGACAGGCGGCCAGAATCACGGCCGCCAGCGGGGCTTCAGCCTCGGTGCCGACCACCACCGGCGTCACGCCCGCATCGCGCAGGCGGCAGGCCAGCGCCGCGAACCGTTCGGCGGGCCAGCGCTTGGCCGGGCGATGGGGCGCGGCCCCCGGCACCAGCAGGGCATAGGGATCGGGCAGCACGGGCCCGCCCGCCGCCAGCCACGACAGGTCGGGGTCCGGAACGTCGGCGATGCCGGCACGGCGCAACTGGTCGCGCTGGCGCGCGCGGGTGTGCATGTGGTTGCGCTGCGGATTGTCGTGCGGCCGGGACGCGCCCGCCGCGATGCCCGACCAGGGGGGGCGCCCCGCCAGGCGGAAATAGCGCGACGACCGGCCGGAGGTCTGCAGGTCGTAGACCATGTCATGGCCCGACAGCACCCGGCGCAATGCCGCCAGCGCCCGCAGGTCCCACCAGGGCGGCCGCGCATCCACCACCACGTGGTCGAACCACGGCGCGGCACGCATCAGGCCGGCGAACGGCGCGGTCGTCAGCAGCGTTATGTCGGCGGTGGGGTGATGGGCGCGGATTGCGGCGAACGGGGCGAAGGCCTGGACCAGGTCGCCCAGCGCACCCAGCTTGATCACGAGAATGCGCGTCATGCGTCCTCGTTAATCCAGAACACCCTGTAAGGAAACAGCAGGGGCCGCGTGACGGAACGGAAACCTGGATAAACCGGCGTCGCCCCCGGAAGGGAGCGCTGACGCGACGCGATCAGGAGCAACGCCGGAGAAAAATGGAGACAGCAGACGCGCCGCCCATCTTCATGGAGGTTTCCGTTTCTTCTTGTTTCTTCTTGTTCTTCTATCTTCTTGGAGGTGGTGCTCCACCCCATGACATGATCTGTAGCACATGCCGGGACCATGTCCATGTTACACGGTCACATATGACGCGAACGTGACCCCCGCGCCCAGGACATGCCTGGAATGCATCACGGCGCGTCGGGATCGGCTTCCAGCACCGCCAGGTCCTGCCGCGCCATGTCGGCCTGCCGGGAATCCGGGGCCAGATCCATTACCTGCTCCCAATCGCCGCGCGCGCCCGTCAGGTCGCCCTGCCGCTGCCGCACGATGCCCCGTTCCAGCAGAGCCGCGACGTCCTGCGGCGCGCGGTCCATGGCCGCGTCGATATCCACCCGGGCCAGGTCGATGCGCCCCAGCCGCCGGTAGGCCGACGCCCGGATCACCAGGGCCTGGGTCAGCGCATCGGGCGCGGCCGGCAGCGGCGACAGATCGGCGACCGCCTGCGCGGCATGGCCGCTTTCCACCCCTGCCCGTGCCCGCACGATCCGCAGGCCCGGATCGCCGGGGCGCAGGGCCAGGCCGTAGCCGGCGCTGTCGAACGCCCGCCCGGGGTCGCCGTCCTCCTGCCAGGCGCGCGCCGCCTCGCCCGCGATGTCGGCGCGCGTCGCGAGGTCGCCGGGGGCGTGCGCCAGGCCGTCCAGTTGGGCCGCCGCGTCACGCGGATCGCCCAGGGCGACCAGCGCCAGCGCCCCGCAGCGCACGGCCGGGGCGCCGCCGCCCCGCGCCTGCCATGCGG
>NZ_JABEQF010000016.1 GCF_014174355.1 Gluconacetobacter azotocaptans | reverse complement strand
ATACTGCGTCTCAAGACGCGGGAAAGTCGGTCGCCGCCAGGTCTTCCAGTCCACCTTACACCACCGCGGGGTGGAGCAGCCCGGTAGCTCGTCAGGCTCATAACCTGAAGGCCGCAGGTTCAAATCCTGCCCCCGCAACCATGGTTATCCGAAAACCCCGCTATCTCATTGAGATGGCGGGGTTTTTTGTTGCGCACTGCACGACACGCCTATCGATCCCCGCAACCAACTCGTGCGTGTCCGGGCGTAGCCTGGCGTGCCAAGGCGTACGCAGGCGGAGAACAAGGGCAGGGAAGGGCAGGGAAGGCCGGGGAAGCGAAAAGTCCATGCGAGGCAGGCGGCGAAGCGCTGCCGCTAACCCTCGCGCAGTCCGACGCGCGGGATCACGCCCTGTTTCTGCTGGCGTTCAATCGCGTTGATCAGAACCGCAAGCGGATCGGCGTCTTCTGTGTATCCGGCCAGTCGGATTTTCGTCATGTCGGACACGACGTCGACTTCCGTGCCGAACACGAAGTCTCCAAACCCCCATCCGACAGCCTTGGCGAAGTCGGGCTGCACCAGGTGCTTGCCGATCTGTCCCCAGATCGGTGCGAGCGCGGGCATGTGCCCGGCCAGCGAGAACGGAATCGGTTCGCCCACCGCAAGGCCGAAATGCTGAGCCAGACGCTCCCAGATCCGACGCCACCGGAAAGGCGCATGAACGTAGTTGAACGCCTGACCGACCGCAGCTTCCGACGTTGCCGCCCACAGGCTCGCGCGTGCCAGCGCATGGGCATCCGTGACCTGTGCCAGACATCTGTCGTACGTCTTGTATGAGCCGGGGAACCGGAACGCCGCCTGATCGGCGGCGCAAATAGCCGCGTATGCCCCTATGACGGTCGCGATATTCATCGCGTTCCCGGCGGCATCGCCCACGACCACATCGGGGCGCAGGATCGTCCATGCCGGGCCGCCGGCCTCATGCCGCGCCTGCAATTCGCGTTCCTGGGTGAAATAGAAGTTCGGGCCGATCGGCCGTGGATTTTCGTCTTCATAAAACGGCGTGGAGACCGGCCCAAGATGCACACCATAGACCTTGGCGCCCTGATACAGGACGACACGCGTCAGCGGCGCGCCAACATGCTTCAACCCGTCAAGCAGGTTCCGCAGCATCGCCGAATTCCGCGTATCCTCCTCGGCCAGGCCTCCACCGGAACCGTAGGCTGCGTAAAACAGGTGCGTGCAGTCCGCCGCGCCTTCCAGCGCCTTGCGCGTGTGTGGGGCGTCACTCAGATCAGCAAGAATGTCTCCATGACTGCGGGAGAGGCCCTGGGCTTCCCAACCGGGTGCCCTGGCAAGTTCCTCCAGCAGCGCCTTGCCGATGATGCCGTTGGCGCCTGCGACCAGTGCTTTGTGAACCAAGTCTGTTCCCCTTTTGAAAGGCGACGATACATGGCGTTTGCTGACGCCGGGCAAGCCCATCACTCTTCGTAGACGAATCCTCTTTGCGTGAACTAGATTGGATCTCGGAGATACATACTCTCCGATCGGGAGACGGTTTTGCTCGACAATCTGGCGGACCTGAGGATCTTCGCGCGGATCGCGCGGTGCGGCAGCCTGAGCGCCGCAGCAAAGGATCTCGGCCTGGCCCTGAACGTGGTGAGCAAGCGCCTTGCCGCTTTGGAGCACCGCGTCGGGGTGGTCCTGATTGTTCGTAACACGCGGAAGTCGAACTTGACGATCGAAGGGCAGTTACTGTTCGATCGTGTACAGAAAATTCTTGCCGAAGTCGAAGAAACTGAATCCTTGTTCGCCGAGGGGCGGAGCGAGCCGCGCGGACTGCTGCGTGTCAGTGCACCAGCGGCGTTCGGGCGAAAATATATTCGCCCGCTGTGTGGAGAACTTGTGCGGCGGTGGCCCCATCTCTCGATCGACCTGCGGTTGACCGATCAGGTCAGTGGGCTGATCGACGAATCATTGGATGTAGCGATCAGAATCGGGTCCATCGCCGATACGTCGCTTGTGGCCCGCAAATTGTTGGACAGCTATCGTATCACCGTTGCGTCACCGGATTATATTGCCCGCCGCGGTATTCCCGCAAAGCCGGGTGATCTGTCCCGACACGATTTGCTTCTCTATGGCCAGGCGACGCGTTGGGCCCTTACAGGCCCCTCGCGGGAAATCATTGAATTTCCGGTGACGTCCCGCCTGCATGCCGATAGTGGCGACGTGTCTCACGAATGGGCTCTGGACGGACTAGGCATCGTATTGAAGTCGGAAATCGACGTGGCCGAGGATCTTGCGAATGGCCGGCTTGTGCATGTCCTTCCCGAATGGAGAAGTGCGGCCGCCCCGGTTTCCGCGCTATATCCGCCTGCGCGGCATCTGTCGTTGCGTCTGAGCGTTTTTCTGGATGCGGTCGCCGAAAGGCTTCAATCGCGGCCATAAACAGGAGCGCAAGCATGTCGACGCGACCATTCGGGCATGAACTCACCAGCGGGCCCTGGAATCTCAGGATTCCCCCTCAAATCGAGGGGTCTTTCGAACCGTCCAGGTTCAGCGAACCCGCTCACAAGGAGCAGTTTCTTTGGTCGCGGGCCCCGCAACCATGAATAAGCCTTGGCTATCGCATATAAAAACCCGCCCTCAGAGGCGGGTTTTTTGTTGCCTGGAAAACGCCGCAGGAAAATACCTAAGAACACCCGGAGTCGCGGAGCCCATAGGTGCCGCCACGGCCGCTCATGCACCGTGGGGTGCCGCTGTCTGCGTCAAATACCCCATATTCATTTCGACCCCGCATGAGCAAAGTGTGGCAATCCGCAGGGCTGGCCTAGGCGCGGCGGAACATCTGTGGCGATCTTGCAACTGGGGCATTGAATGAGAACACGTCTTGCACTCATGGCCGCCGCGGCATTGGTACTGCCCTCTCTGGCGGCCAGTCCCGTCATTGCGGCGCCGCCTGCCGATTCGTCCGCCTTTCCGAAAGCGCCCCCGACCAAGCCCGGCGAAATTCCCAAATATATCGACGCCTACACGCCGGGGATGATGAAGATCGATCCGCTCGATATTCCGGCCGACGTCATGGCGCGCCTCAAGGACCTTCCGGCGGATAAAATCGACTTCCTCAAGAGTGGAAAGACCTCGTCGGTCATTCCCTCCAGCCAGCTCTTCCGGCAGATCCGCGAGACCTCGTCGCCCCGCGAACTGGCGGATTATGTCGATACCGTCATGACGGTCTATGGTCAGATGCAGTTCCACAAGGGGGTCGATCCGGAGACCATTCCGTTCGATACGACGTCGCCGCGTTTCAACGACTGGCGTTTGCGGCGGCCGGCGGAACTGGACCCGCATCGCGAGCCGGGGCCGATCCAGACCTCGCGGTACATGCATGGCTACAGCACCGGCCTGCCGACCTTTGCCGGTTCGCCGATCGCGTTGACGCCCGAGGACCTGAAGGCCGGCAAGGTGGATGTCGCCATCATGGGCGCGCCGCTGGACATGGGGTCGGGATGGCGTGACGCACAGCACGGCCCGAACGCGATCCGCGTCATGCGCGACGGCACGGGCGGCACGGAAGTGTCCAGCATGATCGCGCCGAGCGAGGTGCTGAACATCGTCGATTACGGCAACGCGGCGGTCGATCAGAACAGCACCGAGCGCAGCGTGCAGGAAGTGCGCCGGATGGTGGGCGAGATCGGCAAGGCGGGGTCGATCCCTGTCGTCATCGGCGGCGACCACAGTCTGGAATACCCAGATGTCGCGGCCATGGCGGATGTCTACGGCAAGGGTCAGGTCGGCGTCATCCATTTCGATTCCCACCTCGATACGGGGCGGGGACGCATCCATCTGCTCGATCATGGCCAGCCGATCTACCGCGCCATGAAGGAGGGGCATATCCGCCCCGAGGACTATATCCAGGTCGGCATCAGGGCGCATTATTCGAAGGATTATTACGAGTGGGAGCGCCTGATCGGCATGCGCTATCACACGATGGCCGAGGTCGAGAAACATGGCTGGGACGCCGTGATGGAGCGTGCGATCCAGGAGGCCAAGAAGAACACGAAATATCTGTGGATCTCGTTTGACGTCGACGTGCTGGATCCGGCTTTCGAGCCCGGAACGGGCACCCCGGTGGCCGGCGGCCTGACCATGCGCGAGGCCATTCCGATCATGCGCCGGCTCTGTTCCGAGGCGAATGTCGTGGGCTTCGACATCGTCGAACTCGCCCCGGCGCTCGATCCGACCTATCGCAGCGCGCTCAACGCCAACACGATCCTCTTCAGCTGCCTGACGGGTATCGCGATGCGCAAGAAGGGCATCACCCAGGCCAATTATTTCAGCCCGCTCTCGTCGGAGCATGGGCAGGACAAGTACTACGCCACGAAGGGCAAGGGAGCGAACCGGTGAGCAATCGCATGTCCTTTCGGGCCGAACGCCGCGCCGCACTGGCGGCGCTTGCTTTCGCCACCCTGGCGCCCGCCCTGGTTCCCGCCGCTCATGCGGCGCCGGTGGCGGGTGCCTCGACCGACGCGCTGACGCCGGAGCAGAAGGCCTTTGTCGCGGATTCCGCCACGCTGGAGCGCTTTGGCCTGACGCGGGAGAAGATGGCCGAAATCCTCGCCGCCAAGGACCCGCAGGCGGCGCGGGCGACGGTGGCGGCCATGATGGGCACGATCGCGGCGGACAAGTTCCAGCCCCCGCACGGCCCCGCGCAGCCGGGGCGGTCCGCGCTCGACCCGGATGGCGACATGGCGGCGGTGCAGCTCAACCCGGCTGCCGGCGGCTTCAACAGCATGGCGGTCGTGCGTCCTCCGGCACTCGATGCCCATCATCGCGCTCCCGGCCCGTTCAGCGTCAGGCGCTACATGTACGAATCCCAGGGCATCCCGACCTTTGCCGGCGCGCCGCTTGCGCTGCGCAAGGATGATCTGGTGGCGGGCAAGGTGGATGTCGCGTTCGTGGGCGTGCCGCTGGGTTTCAGCAGCGGCTGGCGTGACGCGCACAATGCGCCGGGCGTCATGCGGGCCATGTATGGCCTGGGCGATTTCGACGTCTATGCCGGGGTCGATCCCGGCCTCGTGCTCAACCTTGCCGATTACGGCAATTTCGCCGTCGACAAGATGAGCGTGGAGCTGTCGGTCAACCATGTGCGCCAGATGGTGGGCGAGATGGTGGATGCGAAGGTCGTTCCCTTCGTGGTCGGCGGCGATCATTCCGTCATGATCCCGACCGTGACGGCCATGGCCGATCACTACGGGGCAGGGAATGTCGGGCTGGTGCAGATCGACGCGCATAACGATGTCGCGCGCGACCAGGCGCATTTCTATTCGGACGAGCAGGCGCTTTCACGCCTGATCGAAAGCGGCACGGTCAAGGGTGGCAGCGTCGTGCAGATCGGCACGCGCGGTCCCGGCCTCAGCGCGGCGGATTTCGACTGGATGAAGTCGAAGGGCATCCGTTACCACACCATGGCGCAGGTCGAGACCAGCGGCTGGCAGAGCGTGGTCGATACCACCCTGCGCGAGATCGAGAGCGGCCCGCAGAACATCTTCGTGTCGTTCGACATCAGCGCCCTCGACCCGGCCTACGCCTCGGGCGCGGGACGGCCGGCGCCGAACGGCCTGACGATGCGCGAGGCGGTGCCGCTGGTGCGGCGCATCTGCGCCGAGACGAAGGTCGTCGGTTTCGCGATGCTGGACGTGGCCCCCTATCTCGACCTCAGCTACGCGACGGCGCTCAATGCCGATCAGATCATGAATGCCTGCCTCACCGGCATCGCCATGCGCAAGCTGGGGGTCAAGGGCGCGAACTATCACAGCGCCCTGACGGTGGAGTCCGCCGCCGCGCATTGATTGCGCCCGGGCCTGCCCGTCCGTCCGCGCCCGGCCCCATATCGGTCCGGGCGTTGGCGCCGGTCGCGGTGAAATGGTATCGCCTGAACGTGTCGGGGCCGGGAAGGTGCGGCGGATGAGCCGCCTGCGAAGAGAGGGCGTGATGGGGCGGAGGATGGTCGAGTGCGGCCCGTTGAGACAGGCCGGGGGCGCATGCCTGATCGCGACCGCCCTGCTGTGCGGCCAGGCTGTCGCCGCATCACGGCCGCTGACCGTTGCGTGTTCCGGCACCACGACGGCGCGGAGCATGTCGGCCGAAAAGAGCGATCCGTTCGACGCGATTTTCGTGTTCGATGAAGCGGCCCGAAGCTGGATGCGTACCGATCCGGCAAGCGGCGCGGGACGCCCCATCTGCATGGCGGATGACTGCACCGTCCTGTTCAGCCCGACGCAGATCGTCGCCCGGTCGGGGACGCTGGTGGCGACGTTCGACCGCCGGCACCGGACCTTCAGCGCCGGGGACCTGAAGGATGTCGACGGTACCATGGTCGAGATCATTACCCACGCCACCTGCCATACCCCCCGCGTGCCGACCTCCCGGCGGCCGTGAACCTGCCGGTCGTGGACGCCGACGCAGCGCCGCTCCAGCGGGCGGCGGGCGGCTTCGCCCTCCAGGCGAGGAAGGCCGGCGAGCGTTCCAGCCTGGTGCGGCTGCGGCAGTCGGGGTGTTGCCGCGTGCTGGTGCCGCGCGTCCGCACATCGGGGGTCGAGGCGGTGCTGGTCAATGTTTCGGGCGGCCTGGCCGGCGGGGACAGGGTCGTGGGTGGCATCCTGTGCCGGGCAGGGGCTCATCTGATCGTCACCACCCAGGCGTCCGAGCGGATCTATGGCGCGCGCGCGGCGGACCGGCCGACCCGGATCGTCACCCGCTGCCGGATCGAGGCGGGGGCGCGGCTGGACTGGCTGCCCCACGAGACGATCTTCTATGACGGCGGGGTGGTGGCGCGCGACCTGATCGTCGATATGCCGTCGGCCGCGACATTCCTGGCCAGCGAATGCCGCGTGTTCGGCCGCGTCGCATCCGGCGAGACGGTGCAACGGCTGGTCTGCCGGGACCGGCTGGCCATCAGGCGGGACGGCATTCCCGTGCTGATGGAGAATTTTCGGGCGGACGGCCCGTTCGGGGCCATGCTGTCGCGGCGCGCCGTCGCGTCGGGCGCGGTGGTGATGCATACCATCACGATGGCGGCCCCCGACGTGGCGCGCTGGCTGGAGGGGGCACGGGCGTGCATCGCGGGCGCGGGCCCCGCCGTCGAAGGGGCGGCATCGGCCTGGAATGACGTGCTGGTCGTGCGATTGCTGGGGAATGAGGCTATGAACGTCCGACAGCTGGCCCGCCGCATCACGGCGCTGCTGCGCGGGGGGTATCCGGCCCCGGTGACATGGCGTCTTCAATAAGGCGGTTTGGAGGGGAAGGATGAAGCTGACTCCGCGCGAGAAGGACAAGCTGCTGGTCGCGATGGCGGCGAACGTGGCCCGACGGCGGCTAGAGCGCGGGGTGCGCCTGAATTATCCCGAGGCGGTCGCGCTGATTACCGATTATGTGGTGGAGGGGGCGCGTGACGGCCTCAGCGTGGCCGACCTGATGGAGGGCGGCGCGCGCGTGCTGGGCCGCGACCAGGTCATGGCGGGCATTGCGGAGATGATCCCGGATGTGCAGGTCGAGGCGACCTTTCCCGACGGCACGAAGCTGGTGACGGTCCATGACCCGATTCGCTGACGCCCTGCCCGCGGGGGCCATCCCCGGCGAGATCATCACCCCCGAAGGCGAGATCGAACTCAATGCCGGTCGGCCGCGCCGGACGCTGCGCGTCACCAATACCGGCGACCGGCCGATCCAGGTGGGCAGCCATTACCATTTCGCCGAGACCAATCCCGCGCTGGTCTTCGACCGCGCGCAGGCGCGGGGGTGGCGGCTGGACGTGCCGTCGGGCGGCGCGCTGCGCTTCGAGCCCGGACAGGCGATGGATGTCACGCTGGTGCCGCTGGCGGGCGGGCGCCGGGTGGTGGGGTTCCGCGGCGCGGTGATGGGGGAACTGGATTGATGGCGCGCATCGGACGCTTCGACTATGCCATGACCTACGGCCCGACGACCGGCGACCGGGTCCGCCTTGCGGACACCGCCCTGCTGGTTGAGGTGGAGCGGGATTTCACCATTCCGGGCGAGGAGGTGAAGTTCGGGGGCGGCAAGACCATCCGCGATGGCATGGGGCAGTCCCAGGTCACCAATGCGGCGGGGGCCGCGGACACGGTCATCACCAATGCGCTGATCATCGACCATTGGGGGATCGTGAAGGCGGACATCGCCCTGAAGGGCGGGCGGATTGCCGGCATCGGCAAGGCGGGCAATCCCGACATCCAGCCGGGTGTCGACATCATCATCGGTCCGGGCACGGAAATCGTGGCCGGGGAAGGCAGGATCGTCACCGCCGGCGGCATCGACGCGCATATCCACTATATCTGCCCCCAGCAGGTGGAAGAGGCGCTGGCCTCGGGCGTCACCACCCTGCTGGGCGGGGGCACCGGCCCGGCGACGGGCACGGCGGCGACCACCTGCACGCCCGGCCCGTGGCATCTGGCGCGGATGCTCCAGGCGGCGGAGGGGCTGCCGGTCAACCTGGCCTTCGCGGGCAAGGGCAACGCCTCGCGCCCCGAGGCGCTGGAGGAGATGGTGCGCGCGGGGGCCTGCTGCCTCAAGCTGCACGAGGACTGGGGGTCGACGCCCGCCGCCATCGATTGCTGCCTGTCGGTCGCCGACCGGATGGACGTGCAGGTCATGATCCACACCGACACGCTGAACGAGAGCGGCTTCGTGGACGACACCATCGCCGCGTTCCAGGGCCGGACCATCCATGCCTTCCATACGGAAGGCGCGGGCGGCGGCCATGCGCCGGACATCATCCGGGTGGCGGCGCTGCCCAATGTGCTGCCGTCCTCGACCAATCCCACGCGGCCGTACACCATCAACACGCTCGACGAGCATCTGGACATGCTGATGGTCTGCCATCACCTGGACCGCAGCGTGCCGGAGGATATCGCCTTTGCGGAGAGCCGCATCCGGCGCGAGACGATCGCCGCCGAGGATATCTTTCACGACATGGGCGTGCTTTCGATGATGTCGTCGGACAGCCAGGCGATGGGACGGGTGGGCGAGGTCATCATCCGCACCTGGCAGACCGCCCACAAGATGAAGCTGCAGCGCGGGGCGCTGGCCGGCGACGGCGCGGCCGACAACAGCCGCGTGAAGCGCTATATTGCCAAATACACGATCAATCCGGCCATTTCCCACGGCCTGGCGCGCGAGGTCGGTTCGATCGAGGTCGGCAAGCTGGCCGACCTGGTGCTGTGGGAGCCGGCCTTCTTCGGCGTGAAGCCGGAACTGGTCATAAAGGGAGGCGCGATCGTGTACGCGCTGATGGGCGACCCCAATGCCTCGATCCCCACGCCGCAGCCCATCCACGGGCGGCCGATGTTCGGCAGCCTGGGCGGCGCGCCGGCCGCGACCTGTGTCACCTTCGTCTCCGGCGCCGCGCTGGAGGACGACATCGGGACACGGCTGGGGCTGAAGCGCCGCCTGGTTGCGGTGTCCGGCACGCGCGGGGGCATCGGCAAGCGCAGCATGATTCATAACGACGCCATGCCCGTGATCGAGGTTGACCCCGAAACCTATGAGGTGCGCGCCGACGGCGTGCTTCTGACCTGCGAACCTGCCGAGGTGCTGCCCATGGCCCAGCGTTATTTCCTGTTCTGATGCGGCGCGTCATCGACATCCTTCCCGCCCGGACGTGGGACCCGGCGCGCGAGAGCGACCTGTTTCGCGCCGATTACGAGGGCCGGCATCGCCGCCGCAAGGTGCTGGACCTGCAGTCGGGCGCGCGGGTGCTGCTCGACCTGCCGCAGGCGCGGCTGCTGGTGGCGGGCGACGGGCTGCTGCTTGACGACGGCGGCGTGGCGCGGGTCGAGGCGCTGGATGAATCGCTGCTGGAGGTCACGGCGCCGGACGCGCATGCGCTGCTGCGCCTGGCCTGGCATCTGGGCAACCGCCATCTGCCGGCGATGATCGGGCCCACGCGCATCCTGATCCGCGACGACCATGTGATTGCCGACATGGTGCGCGGTCTGGGCGGGACGATCGCGCCGCTGCAGGCTCCGTTCGATCCGGAAACCGGCGCCTATGCGGGCCATGGGGGACACGAGGCGCACGGGCATGATCCTCATGCCCATGCGCATCACGGCCACGATCATCACGGCCACGATCATCACGACCATGGGCATCACGACCATGGGCACGGCCCGCATTCCCACTCCTGACGCGCCGGTGGACGATCCGACGCTCGCGCGGCTGCTGAACTGGCTGTCGCCCGCCTTTCCCACCGGGGGGTTCGCCTACAGCCACGGCCTGGAATGGGCCGTCCAGGCGGGGGACGTCACGGACGTGGCGACGCTGGTGGCGTGGATCGGCGATCTGCTGTCCTGCGGCAGCCTGCGCAACGACCTGATCCTGGCCCGCGCCGCCTGGCAGGCGCGCGATGGAGAGGAACTGGTGTCGCTGGCCCGGATCGGCTGCGCGCTGGCGTCGTCGCGGGAGCGGTGGGAGGAAACGACGCGCCAGGGCGAGGCCTTTCTGCGCGGTGTCGCGGTCTGGGGGGTGGAGATTGCCGGACGCGGCACGCCGGGCGTCGCCTGGCCGCTGCCGGTGGCGCATGGCGCGGCCCTGGGCACCTGCGGGGCCGGGGAGCGCCATACGCTGGTCGCCAGCGCCACCGCCGTGACGGCGGGGCTGGTCTCGGCGGCGGTGCGGCTGGTGCCGCTGGGGCAGACCGACGCGCTGCGCGCGCTGGCGGCGCTCGAACGGCCGATCGCGGCGGCCGTTGCCGCGGCACAGGGACAGGGCATCGCCGATCTGGGCGGGCTGTGCTTTCGCGCGGATCTGGCGGCCATGCATCATGAAACACAGGAAACGAGGCTTTTTCGCACATGACGGACAGCTATCGCGGCCCTCTCCGCGTCGGAATCGGTGGCCCCGTGGGGACGGGCAAGACGGCGCTGATGGATGCGCTGTGCCGCCATTTCCGCGATCGCTATGACATCGCGGCCCTGACCAATGACATCTATACCCGCGAGGATGCGGAATTCCTGACGCGGGCGGGTTCGCTGCCGCCGGAGCGGATCATGGGAATCGAGACGGGCGGGTGCCCCCATACCGCGATCCGCGAGGACGCGAGCATCAATCTGGCGGGGATCGAGGATCTGTGCGCGCGATTTCCGGCGCTGGACCTGGTGCTTGTGGAAAGCGGCGGGGACAATCTGGCCGCGACCTTCAGCCCCGAACTGGCCGACCTGACGATCTATGTCATCGACGTTTCGGCGGGCGACAAGATCCCCCGCAAGGGCGGGCCGGGCATCACCCGCAGCGATCTGCTGGTCATCAACAAGATCGACCTTGCCCCCCATGTGGGGGCCGACCTGGGGGTGATGGATCGCGACAGCCGCCGGATGCGCGGCCAGCGGCCCTTCGTCTTCGCCAATATCCGTGCGGGCGAGGGGGTGGAGCGCATCGCCCGCTTCATTATCGAGGAAGGCGGCCTGCGCGCCGACTGAACGTCCCCCTCATAAAAAAAGGGCCGCCCGTGATCCGGGCGGCCCCTGGCGGGCGCGATCGGGATGTTTCCCGTCAGAAGTGGATATGTCCTTCCATGCCGAAGGTGCGCGGCGTCAGCATGCCATAGGCATAGTAGCGTTCCACCACGCCGTCACGCGAGCGGACCGAGCCGTAATCGTTGCTGACGGCGGTGACGGCGTACTGGTCGAAGATGTTGTTGATGAAGAAATCCAGGCTCCATTTCTTCGTGTTGTACGTAACCGACGCGCGATGGGTGACGTAGCTGGGGATCTTCTCGCCATAGCCGCGCAGGCCGACGTGCGAATAGATGCTGCCGTTATAGGTCGTGGCCCAGTTGAGGACGATGTTGCGTTCGTTCTTGAGCGGGATGACGTAATTGGCGATCAGGCTGCCCGAATTCTTCATCGAGCCCGGCAGGCGGTCGCCAGCATAGGCGGTGTAGAGGCCGTTCACCAGGTCCGGCGTGGTTCGGGTCAGGTGCGCGTCGGTATAGGAATAGGTCGCGGTCAGCGAGAAGTTCGGGGTGACCTTCCAGCTGGCGGTGGCGTCGAAGCCCTGCGAGACGGCCTGCGCGCCGTTGGCGGTGATGCCGACATTGCCGTATTTCGTGCGGCTGGGCACCTGCACGTCCAGCCAGTCGATATGGAAGCCCGCCAGCGTCATCATGACCCGGTGATGGAAGAAGTTGGCGCGGACGCCCAGTTCCTCGTTGCGGGTCCGGTCCGGCTGGAAGCTCATCTCGTTCGGCAGGGCACAGGCATGCTGCGAGCTGGGATCGACGGGCAGCGTGCAGGGGGCGACGCGGTTGACGCCGCCGACGCGATAGCCGGTGCTGTAGGTGAAATAGGCCATGACGTTGGGGTTGAAGCGATAGGAGATGTTCGCCTTCCAGATGACGCCGTCCGCGCCCGTCGCACCGCGCTGTTCGTTGTAATTGACGTTGGGATAGGCCTGGAACAGCGGCAGGGCCGTGCCGCCGTCGACCGTGGCGTCATAATCGAAATAGCGGATGCCGCCGGTGACCTGCAGGTTTTTCAGCAGATGCAGCGTGCCTTCACCATAGACGGCCTTCTCGGTCGTCGTGGTGTAGACGAACGACGCGTATTCCAGCTCGTCCGGACGGTCGTAGCCGGCCCATTCCGAATAGCCCGGCACGTATTCATGGCGCAGATAGGACGTCTTGAGCTGGTTGTAGAAGCCGCCGACCACCCAGTTGAACGGCCCCTTGTGCGTGGAGACCAGGCGCAGTTCCTCGTTGAACTGCCGGTACTTGCGATGGTTCTTCGCGTAGGACGAGAAGTTCGGGAAAGCCTGGTAGCCGTAATCGAGGTCGAGCAGCAGGTCGGTGTTGTCTTCGGTCTGGTTGTTGACCTGTTGCGTGTAGGCCGTCGTGCTGACGATCTGCATGATGCCGGGAATGTTGAAATTGAGTTCGCCGCTGTAGAGATCCGACGTGCGGTCGACCGGCTCGAGATAGCGCCACGGCCCTTCGTCATGACCCGTGCCCATCACGCCCGCGCCGTTGGCCTGCTGGCCGGCGGTCTTCGTTTCCTGATGGGCGTACGTCAGGTAGGCCTTGACGTTGGGGTTGAGCTGCAGCAGCAGCTGGTTGCGCGTCGTGAAGGTGTGGTCGTAGTTGACGTCCTTGTAGCGGTTGAAATTCTCGCGCTGCTGGGCGGGCGTGCCGAAGGATTCATCGCCCGGCTGCGGGTTGGAAACCCCCGGCTCCTTCAGCACATGGTTGTAATCGATCCAGCCCGGATCGTTGTAGTAGCCGATGACCGTACGGAAGGCGATGTGATCCTTCAGGATCGGGATGTTGAACGTGCCGTTGATCTCGCCGCCCGGATCGCTGCTGTGCGCCATGCCGAAGGTCTTGCCGTCGATGTCCGCGGACCATTTTTCGGTGTCCGGCCGGTTGGGCATGTAGCGGACGGCGCCGGCCAGCGTGCCCAGACCATACAGCGTGCCCTGCGGGCCCTGCAGCACTTCGACACGGTTGATGTCGATCAGCTTGAAGTCGGTATAGAGCGGGACCTCGCCCAGATAGACGCCGACGGCATTGTTGCTGAAATTGCCGGTCGTGCTGGTGTTGCCCGAGGACAGGCCGCGCATGATGATGTTGCCGGTGTTGCCCGGGCCGGTGTCGGTGACGGTCAGGCCGGGCACGAAGGCGCTGAACTGCTTGATGTCGGTGATGCGCTCGGCCTGAAGCGTCTTGCTGTCGAGCACCGAGATATTGATCGGCGAATCTTCCAGGCGCGTGCGGCGGCGGGTGGCGGTGACGTACACCTGCTCGCCCTGTCCGGAGGCCGCGGGCGTCGCGGCGGGACGCGGGACCGATGCCGCGCCGGTCGCGGGTGCCGCCTGGGCCACCACGGCCGGGGCGGGGGCAGCTTTCGGCGTGGCGGCTTTCTTGCCCGCTCCCTGGCGCGCCTTTGCCGGGTCCATGGACGCGGCGTCGGCGGCATCGGCGGCATCGGCCGGCGACGCCGCGATGATGAGGCCCATGGGGGCGCAGTTCATCAGGATCGTGGCGCAAAGCAGCCGGGTTCTTTTCGCCGAAAGGCCTCTCATACATTCCTCCAGAGCATCGGGTCGTCGTCGCGTGAGCCGCCTGCGCGGGCGGGTTTCTTGGCGGAAGGGGAATCTGCTCCTTCCTGTTCAGTTTCACCCTTTAGGCATTTCGTTGCGAGACTGATATGGGTCATTTGACGTAACTTTCCCTGCCCGCCGGACGTGCGCGATCTCTGGCGGCGGGCGTGGCGCGCCTGTATCATCGCCGTGTCATGAAGAAGGCCGTTCCCTCATCGCGCCGCACCGACGGCGGAGCCAGCGGACCGGTCCAGCCGGAACGCCGGACGTACAACCAGTGGGTCAATACCCAGACGCTGGAGGATTACGCGCTGCGCCATACCGCGTCGCGCGGGCGGCGCTGGAGCCACTGGACGATCGCCAATACCGCGCTTGGGGCCGCCAGTTTCCTTGCCTGCGAGGCGATCGGCGGGACGATCACGCTGCAGTTCGGCTTCGTCAACGCGATGACGGCCATCGTGGTCGCGACGGTGATCTTTCTGGTGATCGGCGCGCCGATCGCCATTTGCGCCGCCCGCGAGGGGCTGGATGTGGACCTGCTGACGCGCGGCGCGGGGTTCGGCTATCTGGGGTCCACGGTGACCTCGCTGATCTACGCCAGCTTCACCTTCCTGCTGTTCGCGGTCGAGGCGAGCATCATGGCGTTCGCGATCAGTCTGGCGACCGGTGTGCCGATCTGGCTGGCCTACGTCATCAGCGCGCTGGGCGTGGTGCCCATCGCCCTGTACGGCATGAAGGCCATTACCCGGATGCAGCTTGTGACGCAGCCGATATGGCTTGTCCTGCAATTCGGCCCGCTGGCCTATGTCCTGATGTCCGAGCCCGCGGCGGTCGCGGCCTGGGCGCATGCGCCGGGCGGGCTGGGCAGCGGCAGCGGAAACCTCATCCTGTTCGGGCTGGCCCTTTCGACCATCCTGTCGCTTCTGCCGCAGATCGGCGAGCAGGCGGACTATCTGCGCTTTCTCCGCCGGCCGTCGCGGGGTTTCGACCTGCGATGGTGGGCGGCCGTTCTGTCGGGGGGCCCGGGATGGGGGGTGATCGGCGGGTTGAAGCTGGCGGCCGGCTCGTTTCTGATGGTGTTCGCACTGGCCCATCATATCGGCCTGGCCCAGGCCGACAGTCCGCCCGCGATGTATGCAGTCATGTTCGGCGAGGTGACAGGGCGGCCGAATGTCGCGCTGGCCCTGATGCTGGTCTTTGTCGTGGCCTGCCAGATGAAGATCAACGTGACCAATGTTTATGCGGGGTCGATCGCCTGGTCGAATTTCTTCGCGCGGCTGACGCATGCCCATCCCGGCCGGGTGGTGTGGCTGGTGTTCAATGCGGTGCTTGCCCTGCTGATCATGGAGGCGGGGATTTTGCGCACCATGGCCACGCTGCTGGCCCTGTATGCGAATCTCGCCTCCGGCTGGATCGGCGCCCTGTCCGCCGACCTCATGGTTTCGAAGCCGCTGGGCCTGAGCCCCAGGGGCGTGGAATTCCGCCGGGCCTATCTGTACGACGTGAACCCGGTGGGAGTGGGGGCGATGGCGCTGTCCCTCATCACCTCGTCCTCGGCCCTGACGGGGGTGCTGGGCGAGACCGCGCAGGCGTTCGCGCCGCTGCTGGGGCTGACCGTGGCGTTCGTTTCGGCGCCGGCGATCGCCCTGGCCACCCGCGGGCGCTTCTACATCGCCCGTCCGCCCCAGGCGTACCCGTCGGACCTGCGCTGCACGGTGTGCGACATGGTCTACGAGGCAGCCGACATCGTGTCCTGCCCGTTCCATCGCGGGGCGGTGTGCTCGCTGTGCTGCACGCTGGAAAGCCGCTGCCACGACCAGTGCAAGGACAACAGCGACATCGTCCAGCAGGCCCGCGACCTGCTGCGCCGCCTGCTGCCCGGGGGGAGCGGGCGCCATCTCGACGGCAGCGTGGCGCATTTCCTTGTCATCATGCTGGGCTTCAACGCGATTCTGGGCGTCGTATTCTACTGGATCATGGTCGGCGAGGGCGCGTCCGATGCATTGCGGCGGGACCTGGAGCAGATCTTCGCGGCGCTGGAGGTGCCGGCGGGCATCGTGGCGTGGCTGTTCGTTCTGGCGCACAACAGCCGGCGCACGGCCGAGCGCGAGACCCGGCAGCAGACCGCGATGCTTCGCCAGGAGGTCGCCGCCCACATCCTGACGGATGCGGCGCTGCAGAAGGCGCGCGACGCCGCCGAGGCCGCCAACGCGGCCAAGACCCGCTACCTGGTGGCGGTCAGCCACGAGATCCGCTCGCCCCTGAATGCGATCTACGGCTACGCGCAGCTTCTCGAGCGCGGGGGCGCCGTCGCGCCGGTGGAGGTCGGCGGGGTGATCCGCCAATCCGCCGAGCATCTGACGAACCTGGTGGAGGGGCTTCTCGATATCTCGCGGGTCGAGAGCGGGGTGGTGGAGGTGCGCTCGGATATCGTCCCGATCCGGGCCCTGCTGCAACATCTGGTGACGATGTTCCGCATGCAGGCGGCAGCCAAGGGGCTGTCGCTGGACCTGGTCATTCATGACCGCCTGCCGTCGCATGTGAAGACGGACGAGAAGCGCTTCCGGCAGATCGTGATCAACCTGCTGTCCAACGCCGTGAAATATACCCGGCAGGGAGGCGCGACCCTGTCGGTCCGCTATCGCAGCGAGGTCGCCCGGATCGAGATTTCGGATACCGGCACCGGGATCCATCCCGAGGATCTCGAACGGATCTTCGAGCCGTTCGAGCGTGGTCGCCAGGAGGAAACCCACCCCCAGCCGGGCATAGGGCTGGGGCTGTCGATCACGCGCGTGCTGACGCGCATCCTGGGCGGCGACATCACGGCCGAGAGCACGCCGGGCGTGGGCAGCACCTTCCGGTTGTCGCTGATGCTGCCGGCCGTCCATCAGGTGGGCGGCCCCGCCTCCAGCGACCGGATCGTCGGCTATCAGGGGCAGCGCCGCCAGGTGGTGGCGGTCGATGACGACCCGCGCCAGCGCGGCTTTCTGGAAGGGCTTCTCACGCCTCTCGGTTTTCAGGTCCATTGCGTGTCCAGCGGGGCGGAGGCGCTGGAACGGGCGGCGCGCCTGTCGCCCGACCTGGTGCTGCTGGATATTCAGATGCCCGGCGACAATGGGTGGATCATCGCATCGCGGCTGCGCGCGCTGGCCGGTCCGGGGATGCGCATCGTGATGGTGTCGGCGAACGCGGCCGAATTCAGCGCCGGGGCCGACGGGCTGGCCGTGCACGATGGTTTCGTCACAAAACCGGTGGATGTCGATGTGCTTCTGGGTATGATCGGGCGCGTGCTGGCATTGCAATGGACATATGCCGAGGCGCCCGAACCCGAGACGGCGCCGCCTGGGGCCTCGCCGGGGCTGCTGCGGCAGATGGGCGAACTGCGCCGGGCGGCACGCATGGGCCATGTCCGCGCGGCCGAGGCGCTGGTTGCCGAACTGGTGGCCGAAACCGACGGCGACACGGCCTTCATCGCCGCCCTGACGGAACATCTGGAGCATTTTGACCTGCGGAGCGTGGGAAGGATCATCGACGATGCCGAGTCCTGACAGGCTGTTCGATGCCGATCGCCCATGCGTGCTGGTGGTGGACGACACGCCGCAGTCGCTGCGGTTCGTGACCAGGGCGCTGGAGAGTGAAGGCATGACGGTGCTGATCGCGCCCGACGGCCATGCCACGCTGGAACTGCTGCAGGGCGTGGTTCCCGACCTGATCCTCATGGACGCGATGATGCCCGGGATGGACGGGTTCGAGACCACGCGGCGCATCAAGAAGGATCCGGCGCTCGGCCACGTTCCGGTCATCTTCATGACGGGCCTGACCGAGACGGAACACGTCGTGCGCGGGCTGGAGGCCGGCGGGGTGGATTACGTCCACAAGCCCGTGGTGGTGGATGAGCTGATCGCACGGGTGCGCGTGCATCTGCGCAACGCGCGCGCCGCACGGGCCAGCCATCAGGCCCTCGATTTCGGGCGTCGTCCGACGATCGGGGTCAGCGCGGCGGGGGTGCTGCTGTGGCATACGCCGGAAGCGGCGGCGGCGCTGACAAGCTGCTTTCCCCGTTGGCAGGTGGATGACCGCCTGCCCCCGCCGCTGGGCGACGTGCTGGTCGATCTGGGCACGCAACGGCCGCTTGTCGTGCGCCAGACGCTGGATGTTGCCGAAGGGCGGCTGGAATGCGTCGTCGTCGGCACGATGGATAACGGCTCGATGTGTGTCACGCTGCTGCTCCGGCGACCGGGCGAGGAGGAGCGGCTGCTGGGGCGTCGGCACAATCTGACCACGCGCGAGGCGGAGGTGCTGCTGTGGATCAGCCGGGGCAAGCCCAACCGCGATGTCAGCGAGATCCTGAACATCAGTCCGCGTACGGTGAACAAGCATCTGGAACAGATTTTCGCGAAGCTGGGCGTCGAGAACCGCGCCTCGGCCGCCGCGATCGCCGTCACGACGCTGAATGAATGATCCGCCACGCCCCTGAGGGGGGCGATCTGCGGTGTTTGACGTAGTGACGTCCCGGGCGCGGGACAGTGATGATGCCGGAACATTCCCCACGGGACGCGCCTGCCGCCTCCCGCCATGTCATCATCGGAGAGCGCCATGCCCGGGCAAGATCATGTTGGACGAGACATGAGACGGATGCGCAGGATGCTGTGCGGCCTGTTGGGCGCGCTGCTTCCCTGCACGGCTCTTGCCGCGCCGCCGCCCATCCTGGAGACGGAGGAAAGCAACACGGCGGTCATGCCCAAGCCGAATCCGCACTGGCTGTATGTCGGCACGCGCGCGGGCGGGGTCACGATCATCGACGGGGATACCGCCAAGATCGTCGGCACGATCAACGCCGCGCCGGCCGCGGGCTTCGCGCTGGCCCCGCAGGGCAAAGAATATTACGTGTCAGAGACGATATGGACGCGCATGAATCGCGGCACGCGGCAGGACCTGCTGTCGGTCTATGACGGGCACACGCTGAACCTGATCAAGGACATCGAACTGCCGGGGCGTCTCATCGCGTCGGGCCGGACGCCTTATTTCTCGACCAGCGCCGACGGGCTGCGGGGCTATGTCTACAACATGCAGCCGGCGTCTTCGATCATCACGATCGACCTGGCGAAGCGCAATGTGCTGGGCATTACCGAAATTCCGGCCTGCGGGCTGATCTATCCCCATGGCAAGACCGGGGTTGCGACGCTCTGCGCCGACGGCGCGCTGGCGGATGTGGCGATCGACGCATCCGGCCACGGCCGGATCACGGATCGTATTCCATTCTTCGACGCGCAGCAGGACCCGGTGTTCGAGGAAAGCCCGGTGGACCGTGCCGGCGGCCAGGCGCTGTTCATCACTTTCAACGGCATGGTCCATCCCGTGCACCTGGGCGCGCCGAGCACACTGGAAAAAGCGTGGTCGCTTCAGCAGGCGGCGGGACTGTCGCCCGCCACGACCTCGCCCGAGCAGACCACCTGGCGGCCGGGCGGGCGGCGTCCGTTCGCGTTCCATCCGGGCAGCAAGCGGCTTTATGCGCTGATGCACGAGGGGGCGCCCTGGGAGCAGAAACGTTCGGGCACGGAACTGTGGGTGCTGGATACGGCGACGCATCAGCTGGTCAACCGCTTCACGCTGCCGACCTCCGGCTACGCCGTGGGGGTGAGCGAGGATAATGCGCCGCTGCTGTTCGTCCTTTCGGAAGACGGCTGGCTGTGGGTCATGGATCCGGAGACGGGCAAGATCCTGCGCAGCCTGCGCGATGTCGGACGGACGACGCTGCTGGCGACCGACAGGTCCTGAGGCAGGGTGATGGAGGCGGCGGACATCGCGATCGACGCCGCGGCCGCGGCCGCGGGCTGGCTGCTTCTTGTCGCGGGGCTGGGCAAGCTGCGCGACCGGGCGGAATGGATGCGTCGCCTGGCGGCCTATCGGCTGGTGCCCGTGCCGCTTCTCGACGGGGCCGCCTTGGCCGTCGTGCTGCTGGAGCTGGGCGCCGGCGCGGCGTTGGCCGGTGTCGTTTTTCCGCGTGTCGCGGGGGTGACCGCGGCGCTGCTGTTCGTGGTCTTCGCGCTGGCGATGGCCGTCAACCTGCTGCGCGGCCGGCGCGACCTCGATTGCGCGTGTGGCGGCGCGCCGCAGCCCATCTCGTGGCGCAAGGTCGTGCTGGACCTGCTTCTTGCCGGGTTTCTGGCGGCGCGCGCCGCCTGTGCCCAGCCCGCGTGGACGCCGCTGCCCATCGCGGGGGGGCTGCTGATCTTTCTTCTGGTTTCGACGGCGATATCGCTGGGCGGCATGGCTTCGCCCCGGCTCGCTCCACGTCAGGACGCATGACATGATGGTGACTTCGAATTTCCTGCTCTGGATCGTCTCCGCCCTTCTGACCGTCGCGGTGGTCGCCCTGGCGCGCCAGATCGGCGTGCTGCACGAGCGCATCGCCCCGATGGGCGCGCTGGTGACCGATGGCGGCCCCAAGGTCGGGGCTGTGGCCCCGCGCCTGACCCTGACGGCGATGGATGGCGCCGTGGTCGAGATCGCGCCCGGCGCGATGGGCGCGCGTGCCGTCCTGCTGATGTTCGTCGCCTCCGACTGTCCGGTCTGCGCCAAGATCATCCCGATCGTGCGGGCGACGGCCCAGTCGGAGCGGCTGAAGCTGTTCTTCGTCGGCGACGACGGGGAAGCGGCGATCGGCAAGTTGATCGCGCGCTATGGGCTGGAGCCGGCTTCGGTCATCAACAGCGCGGCGCCCGGCCTGGCGTTCCATGTGGGCAAGCTGCCGTATGGCGTGCTGCTGCGCGCCGACGGAACCATTGCGTCCAAGGGGCTGCTGAACACCCGCGAGCATGTCGAAAGCCTGGTGGTCGCGGACGAGACCGGCTTCGCCTCGGCACAGGATTACATTCGCTCCCTCCATCCCAGCCCGAATGCGGCCTGAGGGACGGCAGGACAACACGACACCCGCCTCAAGGGGGAGATCTTCACGGTGGCACAGATGTTTGATGGGCGGCTTTTCGAGGGCTGGAGCGAGAAGCTGACGCGGCGGCTGGCGTCGGGCACGTCGCGGCGGGGCGTACTGTCGCGCGTGGGGCTGGCGCTTGCCGCGGCGCCGGTCTTTCCCCTTCTGCCGGTCGACCGGTCCAGGGCGCACGCCGCCACGACGCCCCGGCTGACGGAATTCCAGAAGAACGCCCAGGTGACCGACGATACGCGCTGCAATTACTGGCGGTACTGCGCCATCGATGGATCGCTGTGCAGTTGCTGCGGCGGCGGGGTGCACAGTTGCCCGCCGGGCACGCAGCCCTCGCTGACCTCGTGGGTGGGCACCTGCTACAATCCGGCGGACAAGCGCAGCTACCTTATCGCCTATCGCGACTGCTGCGGCACGTCCTCGTGCCGCCAGTGCCATTGCGACAATACCGACGGGGCGCTGCCGACCTATCGCCCGCAGGCGAACAACGAGATCATCTGGTGCTTCGGCACGTCCAGCATGGCCTATCACTGTTCGACGGCGGCGCTGGTGGGCGTGGCGGAATGACGGCACGGTCGCGTGCGGTGAAACGTGTCCTGGCCCCGCGCGCCCTGGCGGGCATGCTGGCCAGCATGCTGTGCGTCGCGGCGTGCCCCGTGGCGCGCGCGGCCGACAACAGCGCGGTGGAGCGGCGGGCGGTGACGTTCAACCACGCCCAGACCAACTACATGCTGCATTGCGGCGGGTGCCACGGCACGCTGGGACTGTCGCCGCCGCATTCGGTGCCGCTGCTGCGCGGGCAGGCGGGCTGGCTGGTCTGCGATGCGCAGGGGCGCGCCTATGTGGACGGGCTGCCCAACGTCACGCGGGCGTCGCTGTCGGATGCCGATCTGGCGGACGTGCTGAATTTCGTCATCTTCACGCTGGGGGCGACACCGGGCAGCGTGCATGCCGCGCCGTTCACCGCGCGCGAGGTCGGTGTCATGCGCGCCGCCCCCGAGTCCACGGTGCCGCTGCACCTGAGGCGCCAGCAGGCGGTGGAGCGCATCATCAAGGTTTGCGGCGCGCCGCAATCCCTGCTTGATTACAAGCCGATGTGACCATGATGCCCCCTCGTGACGATGCCCGGGACATGGGCGGCCCCGCGTGGCGGGACGCCGTGCCGTTCCTCGCCTTTCTGGTGATCGGCGGATGCTGTTTCCTGCTGTACTGGGTGCTGGAGGGGTGTCGTGAGACGATCGACATTCCGCGGTCGGTCCAATGGACATTGTTCGACGATTACGCGACGCTTTCCGGGCACGAGCCCGATGAGAAGGAGAGGCGCACGGTCCTCGACGGCTATGTCGCCGACGAGATCCTGTTCAGGGAATCGCTGCGGCGGCGGCTGTACCTTGCCGACGGCAATATCCGGCAGCGCATGATCGACCAGGTCCGTTTCATGGTCGGAGGTTCGCCCCCGGACCCGACCGAGGCGCAGATGCGGGCCTATTACGCCGCCCATCCGAACCTCTATCGCGGCGAGCCCGAGATCAGCTTCCGCCATGTCTTCTTCCGTACCGCGCCGCAGGATCCCGTCTCCATCCTCATGGCGCTGCGCCAGGGGCAGGAGGTGAAGGGCGATGATTTCTGGATGGGCCATGATCTGCCCGCCTATGGCCAGTCGATGATCAGCAGCATGTTCGGGCTCGACTTCCTGCATGCGCTGCAGGCCGCGCCGGCCGGCACCTGGACCGGCCCGATCCGATCGAGCCGGGGCTTTCATTTCGTTCGGGTCGAGGCCCGCACCCCCGCGACCCAGGCCCCTTACGACAAGGTGCGCGACGCCATCCGGGCCGACATGATATCCGAGGAACGCGATGCCGCGATCGCGGCCGAGGTCGCGCGTTTGAGAAGGGATTTCGATGTCGCCGTGGAACGATAGCACCGTGCGGCGGATGCGGTGCGCGCTCCGCGCGGGGCTGGCCGTGGTCGTCGCGTCGCTGGGCCTGCTGGCATCGCAGGCCCGTGCCGATGTCTTCAACGCGGGCGATTTCAGCTTCACGCGCGGTGCCGCCCCCGGCACCTATGTGCTGACGGTGGACCTGCCGCAGAGCGTGGCGACGCCCGAGCCCCTGGGCCTGCCCCGGGGCTGTGTCACGACGGGGCGCGAGGAGACGGGCGGCGGCGCCCGGGTGGCAATCGCGGTCACCCTGCGCTGTGACCATTCGCTGACGCCCGCCGAGCGGATCGACACGCCCTGGCGCCTCGACGGGGCGACCTTCCAGAGTGCCCTCAGCGCCGATCATGCCCGCCACCCCGTGGAACTCGAGGCCGGACGCGCCGCGCTGGCGGTGGCCCGGGGCATGCCGGTCGTGCGGTCGGCGCCGGCGGTCGTGGCTTATTACGCCGAACTCGGCATCCTGCACATCCTGACCGGCTGGGATCATCTGACCTTCGTGCTGTGCCTGTGCATGCTGACGGGGGGCGCGCGGCTGCTGCTGCTGATCACGACGTTCACGATCGGCCATTCCATTTCGCTGGCGCTGTCCTTTCTGCATGTGATCGACGTGCCCGAACCGCCCGTCGAGGCCGTGATCGCCCTGTCGATCATGTTCATGGCGCAGGAAGGCGTGCTTGCGCCCCGGCGCATGGCGGGGGGGCGTTTCCCGCTGGGGCGCTATGCCTTCGTCGTGGGCAGCTTCGGCCTTCTGCATGGGCTGGGCTTTGCCGATGCGCTGCGCGAGATCGGCGTCGCCCCGCCCGAGCGCCTTGCGGCGCTGGTCAGCTTCAACGTGGGGGTGGAAATCGGCCAGCTGATTTTCGTGGCGATCGTGACGTTGAGCCTGCTGCTTTTCCGGAGTCTGGGCGTGGCGCAGGCTGTGCGGGGCGTGGCGCTTTATGCGGCGGGTTCGATGGGCGCCTTCTGGATGATCGACAGGATCGCCGCGATGTTCGGGCTGGTGGCCGCGCTATGAGGCCCGATCTGAGGCAGGCGCGCCATGCGCTGGCACGGGGCGAGCCGCTTCAGGCCCGCCAGATCGCCGCCGCCGTCGCCGCGCGCGAGCCCCGCTCGGCCGAGGCGCATTTCCTGATGGGGATAGGCGACGTCACGCTGGGCAATGTCGGCGGGGGGACGGCGCTGTTGCAGGCCGCGACCGAACTGGGCCGTTCCGCCGAATATTTCGCGCAGTTCGCCCGGTGCCTGCTGCTGCTGAGACGGGACGGGGAGGCTGCTGCGGCGCTGCGCGAGGCCGAGGCCTGTCTGGTCGCGGGCGAGAAGGCGGATGCGCTGACGCGGGATACGCTGGGGTGCGCCTATGCGCGCCTGACCGAACACGAGGCGTCGATTCCGCATTTCGCGGCCGCGGTGCGGGCCACGCCCGATGACATGCAGTTCCGCTACAATCATGCGGTGGCGCTGAGCTTCGTCGGGCGCGTCGCGGATTCGGAACAGGCGTTCGAGGCGCTGCTGGCGCGCGCGCCCGGCCATGCGCGGGCGCATCACACGCTGGCCGGCCTGCGTCGCCAGACGGCCGAACGCAACCACGTGCCGCGCCTGCGCGCGGCGCTGGCGGCGGCGCGCGAGCCGGAGGCGCGGCTGCTGCTGGGCTACGCGCTGTCGAAGGAACTGGAGGATCTGGGCGAAACCGAGGAGTCCTTCCGCTGGCTGTGGGACGCCAATGCGGCGCATCGCCGCACATTGCCCTACAGCTTTGCACGCGATGCCGAGGTCTTCGACGCGATGGAGGCCAACTGGCCGGTCTGCGCGGCTGCCCCGGTGACCGATCCGCCGCAGGATGCGCCGATCTTCGTGATCGGCATGCCGCGCACCGGCACCACCCTGGTCGACCGGATCCTGTCGTCGCATCCGGATGTCGTGGGCGCGGGCGAACTTCAGGCCTTTCCCATCGCGGTCAAGCTGGCGTCGCGCACCCGCAGCCGCACGGTGCTGGACCCCGAGACCATCATGCACGCGGCGGGGAAGGACCAGGGGGCGATCGGGCGGGCCTACATGCAGCGTGCCCTGGCGCACGTGCCGCAGGACGGCCGTCGGTTCAGCGACAAGTTGCCCGGCAATTTCCTCTATGCCGGCATGATCGCCCGCGCCCTGCCGCAGGCGCGGATCGTGTGCCTGAGGCGCCATCCGATGGACACGGTGCTGAGCAATTTCAAGAATCTCTTCGCCACCACCTCGCGTTATTACGATTACAGCTACAGCATCGAGGACATCGCGGAATATTACGTGCGCTTCGACCGGCTGATGCGCTTCTGGCAGCAGGCGGTTCCAGGCCGGGTGCTGGAGGTGCGGTACGAGGAGATCGTCGCGGACCAGGAAGGGGTGACGCGGCGCCTGCTCGCGCATTGCGGGCTGGACTGGGCGGATGCGTGCCTGTCCTTCCACACCAATGCGTCGCCGGTTTCGACCCCCAGCGCGGCGCAGGTCCGTCGCCCGATCTATCGCGACGCGCTGGCCCGCTGGCGGCGCCATGCGGCCGCGCTGGAACCGGCGCGGCGCATCCTTGAAAGGCATGGCATCGCCATCGACTGACGCGCTTCACGTCGGTGGGAAGGGTGGCATCTACGCCAGATTGCGTATGGCCAATCCCTCGCGGATACGGGACCAATGGCGCCATGTCAGAAGGAATGGACGACATGACGGACCCGACGATGCGCATTACCCGCCGCGACTTCGCCCGCTTCAGTCTTGCGGCATCGGCGGCGATGCTCGGCGGAAGCCGGACGCTGCGCGCGGCGCCCCCGTCAGGCGAACCCATCCGCATCGGCGTGCTGCATTCGCTGTCCGGCACGATGGCGATCAGCGAGACGACGCTGAAGGACGTGATCCTGATGCTGGTCGAGCTTCAGAACAGGAAGGGCGGCGTGCTGGGCCGGCCGCTGGAGGCGGTGGTGGTCGATCCGGCCTCCAACTGGCCGCTCTTTGCCGAAAAGGCACGGCAGCTTCTGGCCGTGGACAAGGTGTCCGCCACCTTCGGCTGCTGGACCAGCGTGTCGCGCAAGGCCGTCCTGCCGGTCTTCGAGGAACTCGACGGCATCCTGTTCTATCCCGTTCAGTACGAAGGGCAGGAATGCAGCCGCAACGTCTTCTACATGGGCGCGGCGCCGAACCAGCAGGCTATTCCGGCGGTCGACTACCTGCTGAGCGAGGATGGCGGCGGGGCGAAGCGCTTTGCGCTGGTCGGCACGGATTATGTCTATCCGCGCACCACCAACCAGATCCTGCAAAGCTACCTGAAGCAGAAGGGCATCAGCGATGCCGATGTCATGGTCAATTACACGCCGTTCGGCCAGTCCGACTGGCAGACCATCGTCTCGCAGATCAAGACGTTCGGCTCGGCCGGCCGGAAGACGGCGGTGATTTCCACCATCAATGGCGACGCCAACGTTCCTTTCTACAAGGAACTGGCGGCGCAGGGCATTTCCGCGACGGACATCCCCGTCATGGCGTTCAGCGTCGGCGAGGAAGAGCTTGCAGGCATGGACACGAAGCCTCTGGTGGGGCAGCTGGCCGCCTGGAACTATTTCCAGAGCATCGATACGCCGGCCAACCAGGCCTTCATCCAGGAATGGCGCGCATTCACGAAAAACCCCAGGCGCACCACCAACGATCCGATGGAGGCGCATTATATCGGCTTCAACCTGTGGGTTCAGGCCGTGACCAAAGCCGGCACCACCGACCATGACAAGGTGATCGAGACCATGGTGGGGCTGAAGCAGCCCAACCTGACGGGCAGCGTCGCCGAGGTCCTGCCCAACCATCACATCACCAAGCCGGTCTATATCGGCGAGATTCAGGAGGACGGCCAGTTCAACGTCGTCTGGCAGACGCCCCGCGCGGTGCCGGGCCAGGCGTGGTCGCCCTTCGTGCCCGAGACGCGGAACCTGATCGGCGACTGGCGCGCGCCGATTCGCTGCGGCAATTACGACACGGTAAAGAAGGCCTGCCTCGGCACGCGGCATGTCTGAAAGACGGCGCCGGGTCGCGCTGCTGGTGCTGCTGGGCGTGGTCCTGGCGGGCGCCCCGGCCCCTTCGCGCGCCCAGACGTCGGATAGGACGACGTCCGATGCGGCATCCCCTGTCGACCCCTTTGCCGGACTGACCTCGCCGCACTTCGAGGCGATCGCGGCGGCGGTGGGCCGGTTGGGGGCCGAGGGCGCGCCCCAGGCCCAGGCCGTGCTGCGTGCGCTGTCGGCGCACCATCTCTTCGTGGCGGAGGACGGTGGTCTGTACGTCCGCGAGGGCGAAAGCTGGACCGACGCCCGGACAGGCGCCCCCGTGGCGTCCGCGCCGGCCGGGGCACGGATGGTGCGCGAGAACAACCGGGTGCGCGGCGCGCTGGCCCAGGCCATGGCCGGGCAGGCCCTTCTGGGCGGCGACGCGGCCGCGCGCCGCGATGCCGCCGTGCGGCTGGCCGACCATCCCGACCCCGCGATGCTGCCGGTGGTCGAACGCGCACTGGCGACGCCGCACGAGGCGGGGCTCGATGTGCCGCTGCAGCGGGCGCGGGCCGCGATGCTGCTCAGCCCGGGGGCCCCCACGACCGGGGAGCAGGCGCAGAGCGCGGCCGTGCGCGTCCTGCGTGACGCCGGCGGGCTGGACGCGCGCGCGGTACTGGCGCGTTTCGCCGCCGACGAGGCCGCGCCGGCCGAGGCGCGGAAGGCAGCGCGGCGCGCGATCGTGACGATCGACCGGCGCATCCGCCTGTGGAACCTGGGGCAGCAGGTGTTCTACGGCCTCAGCCTCGGCTCGGTCCTGCTGCTGGCGGCGATGGGGCTTGCGATCACGTTCGGCGTCATGGGCATCATCAACATGGCCCATGGCGAACTGGTGATGCTGGGGGCGTACACCACCTACCTGACCCAGAAGACGCTGACGGCGGTGGCGCCGGGACTGGCGGCCTTCAGCCTGCCGCTGGCGGTTCCGGTGGCCTTCCTTGTCTGCGGCGCGGCCGGCATGCTGATCGAGCGCGGGCTGATCCGTTTTCTCTATGGCCGCCCGCTCGAGACGCTTCTGGCCACCTGGGGGCTGTCGCTGGTCCTGCAGCAGGCGGTGCGCTCGCTGTTCGGGCCGACGAACGTCGCGGTGGCGACGCCGGGCTGGCTTGCGGGGTCGTTCCAGCTTGGCGGGCTGACGATCACGCTCGACCGGTTCGCGATCATGCTGTTCGCCGGGGCGGTCATGGGGGCGGTGCTCCTTGTGCTGCGCCGCACGGCGCTGGGCCTGCAGATGCGCGCCGTGACGCAGAACCGGCGCATGGCGGCGCTGATGGGCATCCGCACCGCGCGCGTGGACGCGCTGACCTTCGGGCTGGGCTCGGGCGTCGCAGGCCTGGCGGGGGTCGCGGTCAGCCAGATCGACAATGTCAGCCCCAACCTGGGGCAGGGCTATATCATCGACAGCTTCCTGGTCGTCGTGTTCGGCGGCGTGGGGAATCTGTGGGGCACGCTGGCGGCGGCGATGACGCTGGGCGTGGGAGGCAAGGCGCTGGAACCGCTGGTGGGCGCGGTGTCGGGCAAAATCCTGCTGCTGCTCCTGGTCATCCTGTTCATCCAGCGTCATCCGCGCGGCATGTTCCCGCTGCGGGGCCGGGGGGTGGAATCATGACGGGCGGGTTTGCTTTCCGCGGTGTCGTGCGCACCGCCGCCGCCGTGCTCGCCATCGCGGCCCTGCTGGCGCTGGGCAGCCTGCTGCCCCAGTCGACCCCGTTGAGCGTCTCGCCCTTCGTCGTGACGCTGGCCGGCAAGTATCTCGCCTATGCGATGCTGGCGCTGGCGGTGGATCTGGTCTGGGGCTTCGTGGGCATCCTGACGCTGGGCCATGCGGCGTTCTTCGCGCTGGGGGGCTATGCCATGGGCATGTACCTGGTGCGCGAAATCGGGGCGCGGGGAGTGTATGGCAATCCCGACCTGCCGGATTTCATGGTGTTCCTGTCGTGGAAGGCGCTGCCGTGGTACTGGTGGGGGTCGGACCATTTCGTCGTGGCGGCGGTGCTGGTGCTGGCCGTGCCGGGCGCGCTGGCCGCGCTGTTCGGCTGGCTGGCCTTTCGCTCACGCGTGGGGGGGGTCTATCTGTCGATCATCACCCAGGCCCTGACCTATGCGCTGATGCTGGCCTTCTTCCAGAACGGGCTGGGCTTCGGCGGTAATAACGGCCTGACCGATTTCAAGGACGTTCTGGGCTTCGACCTGCACCGGCCGGGAACGCGCGCGGCGCTGCTGATGATCAGCGCGCTGGTGCTGGCCGGGGCGATGCTGGCGACGCGCGCGCTGGTCGGGGGCCGTTTCGGGCGCCTGCTGATCGCGGTGCGCGACGCCGAGAGCCGCACGCGCTTCCTGGGCTATCGTCCCGACCAGGTGAAGCTGCTGGTCTGGGTGGTCTCGGCCCTGATCGCGGCAGTGGGCGGCGCGCTGTACGTGCTTCAGGTCGGCATCATCAATCCGGGCGAGTTCGCGCCCGCCAATTCGATCGAATCCGTGATCTGGGTGGCGGTGGGCGGGCGCGGCACGCTGTCGGGCGCGGTGATCGGGGCGGTGCTGGTCAATCTGGGCAAGACGCTGTTCACCGCGTGGCTGCCCGAATTGTGGCTGTATGGGCTTGGCGCGCTCTTCATCGCGACGACGCTGTTCCTGCCCCAGGGGCTGATGGGGCTGGGGCGCCATCTCGTCCGCCGTCGCGCGGAGGTGACGCCCGAAATCACCCGCCCGGCAGGAGACGCGGCATGAGCGGCGAGGCCCTTCTCGAACTGCGCGGGGTGTCGGTCAGCTTCGACGGTTTCCGCGCGATCAACGATTTGTCGCTCAGCCTGCGGCAGGGCGAGATGCGCGCCATCGTCGGGCCCAACGGCGCGGGCAAGACGACGATGATGGACATCATCACCGGCAAGACGCGCCCCGACACCGGCGTCGTGCGGTTCGCCGGCCACGATCTGACGAAGCGCGACGAAGCCGCGATCGCCCGGCTGGGCATCGGCCGCAAGTTCCAGAAGCCGACCGTCTTCGAGGCGTTGTCGGTGCGCGACAATCTGCTGCTCTCGCTCAAGGGGCTGCGTTCGCCATTTGCGCTGTTGTTCGCGCGCGAGACGGCGGAGGAGGCCGGGCGCATCGACGCGCTGCTTGAAACCACGCGGCTTGCCCCGCACGCGCGGGTGCAGGCGGGGGGGCTCAGCCACGGGCAGAAGCAGTGGCTGGAGATCGGGATGCTGCTGGGGCAGGAGCCGCAGCTTCTGCTGGTGGACGAACCAGTGGCCGGCATGACCGATGCCGAGACGATGGCGACGGCGGACCTGCTGCGGGACATCAACCGCACGCGCAGCATCGTGGTGGTCGAGCATGACATGGAATTCGTGCGTGCGCTGGGCGTCGGCGTGACGGTGCTGCACGAGGGGTCGGTCCTGGCCGAGGGGGCGCTCGAGGCCGTGAGCGCCGACCCGCGCGTGATCGACGTCTATCTGGGGCGGTGAGGGACATCGGCATGCTCAGGGTCGAGGATATCCGCCTTCATTACGGTGCGGCGATCGCGCTGCGGGGGGTCTCGCTGGAGGCCCATCCGGGGGCCGTCACGTGTCTGCTGGGCCGCAACGGCGTGGGCAAGACCAGTGTCTTGCGCGCGGTCACGGGCATGCACGCCGTCTCGTCGGGCCGCATCCTGTGGGAAGGGGAGGACATCACGGCCCTGCCCGCCTGCGAGCGGGCGCGACGCGGCATCGCCACCGTGCCGCAGGGCCGCGACATCTTTCCGCTGCTGACCGTGCGGGAGAATCTCGAGACGGGATTCGGGCTGCTTCCGCGCGGACAGCGCAAGGTACCCGACACGATTTTCGAGACGTTCCCGGTGCTGGCGCAGATGCTCAACCGGCGCGGGGGCGATCTTTCGGGCGGGCAGCAACAGCAGCTCGCCATCGCCCGCGCGCTGGTCATCCGGCCCCGCCTGCTGGTGCTGGACGAGCCGACGGAAGGCATCCAGCCCAGCATCATCAAGGATATCGGCGCCGTCATCGCCCTGCTGCGGCAGCGGGGCGACATGGCGATTCTGCTGGTGGAGCAATATTTCGACTTCGCCTATGCGCTGGCCCAGTCCGTCGTCGTGCTCGATCGCGGGCAGGTGGTGGCGTCCGGCGCGGTCGGGACGCTGGATGTGGACACGATCCGGGCCCATGTCGCCATCTGACGGCACGGGCCTGACGCGGCGGCGCCTGCTGGCCGGCGGCGGCCTGGTGTTGGCCTTTGCCGCCGCGCCCCGCGCGCGGGGCGACAGTCTGTCGCGGCCGGACGCCGGCCCGGTGTCGCTTGGCGGCTTCGTCCGGATTGGCGTGGACGACACGATTTCCCTCGTCGTGCCGAATATCGAGATGGGGCAGGGCATCTACACCGCCGAGGCGATGTTGATCGCCGAGGAACTGGAGGTCACGCTGGAGCAGGTGCGGGTCGTGACCGCCCTGCCGCAGGATCTTCCGGCCGCGCCGCCGGAGTTGCTGCGGACATTGTCGACCGGCGGTTCGAAATCGATCCGCAAGGGGTGGCGTTCGTTGCGCGAGGCCGGGGCGGCCGCGCGGATGATGCTGCTGACTGCCGCGGCCGGGCGCTGGGGCGTGCCGGTGGAGGCGTTGCGCGCGCAGGCGGGCGTCGTGTCCTGTCCGGCGCGGGGGCTGGAGGCGCGCTACGGTGCCCTGGCGGAGGCCGCCGGCGCGCTGCCGGTGCCGACGGCCGTGCCGCTGCGCGAGCGGTCGGCGTGGCGGCTGATCGGCCGGCCTGTCCCGCGTCTGGACGTGCCGGACAAGACGACGGGCCGGGCGATGTTCGGCATCGACCTGCAGGTGCCGGACATGGGCTACGGCGCCGTGTCGGCCTGTCCGGTGCCGGGCGGCACGCTGGCGCGGATGAACGAGGCGGCCGCCCGTGCCGTGCCGGGCGTGACGGATGTCGTCAGCATCGGCACCGCCGTCTGTGTGGTCGCCCGGCGGTACTGGGCCGCACAAAAGGGGCTGGCGGCCCTCGACCCGCAATGGGACGGCGGGGCGAACGCCCGCCTGTCGTCGGCCGACCTCATGCAGGCCCTGCGCCAGGGCGCGGCAGGGGGCACGGCGGTCATCGCGCGGGACGCCGAGGGGATCGACGCGGCGCTGTCGGAGGGCGGGAGGCGGGTCGAGGCGGTGTATGAGCTGCCTTTCCTGGCGCATGCCGCCATGGAACCGATCAACGTGACAATCCATCTGCGCGCCGATGGCTGCGACGTCTGGGCGGGCACGCAGGTGCCGACGCGCGCACGTCAGATCGTGGCCCGGCTGACCGGCCTGCCGCCCGGGCGGGTCGCCATCCACAACCAGATGATCGGGGGTGGCTTCGGGCGCAGGTTGGCCACGGATTCGATCGAGCAGGCGGTCCGCTTCGCCGGGCACCTGTCACGGCCGGTCAAATTCATCTGGAGCCGCGAGGAGGACATCCGCCAGGATCATTTCCGCCCCGCCTATTGCGACCGGATGGCGGCGTCGCTGGGGGCGGATGGCCTGCCGCGCGCCTGGGTCCATCACGTCACCGGCGGGTCGGTGGTCGACCGGTCCATGCCCGGCGGCCTTCCGGCGGGGCAGCTCGACCATGACGCCGTCGCCGGCGCGGTGGACACGCCCTACGACCTCGGGCGCATGCGGGTGATGTGGACGCGGGTCGATCCGCCGGTGGCGATCGGCTGGTGGCGGGGCGTGGGGCCGGCGCACAATGCCTATGTGGTCGAGAGCTTCATCGACGAGCTGGCCGAGGTCGCCGGTGTGGACCCCGTCGAGTACCGGCGGCGGCTGTTGGGGAAAAATCCCCGTTCGCGCGCCGTCCTCGACCGTGTGGCGCGCGAGGCCGGATGGGGCGGTCCGCTGCCGCCGGGGACGGGGCGGGGCGTCTCGCTGCACAATGCGTTCGGGTCCTGTTGCGCCGCGATCGTGGAGGTTTCGGCCCCGCCGGAGGGGGCGCTGCGGATCGTGCGGGCCACGGTCGCGGTCGATTGCGGTATCGTGGTCAATCCGGACACGGTACGCGCGCAGATCGAGGGCGGATTGCTCTTCGGGTTTTCGGCGGCGCTCTATGGCGAGATCACGTTCGCGAACGGGCGTGTCGAGCAAAGAAATTTCAATGATTACCGCGTAATGCGGATCAACGAATGCCCGGCCATCGCGGTCTCGATCATCCCCAGCGACGAACCGCCGGGCGGCATCGGCGAGGTCGGTACGGTGTCGGCCTTTCCCGCCCTGGGCAATGCAATTTACGCGGCAACGGGGCAACGGCGGCGGCGCTATCCTTTCGTGAAGTCTGGCGTCTGATCGGCGAAAGGCAGCAGGTCGCGCATCCGGTGTGCGTGGTATGGCCGTAATTGAGGTCTGGACGGGGCGAGGGAGGGGCCGTGGAATACGCTCCCTTGAACGGGCGGACGGGTTCAACAACCGCCGCCTGTTCGATCTGGTCGGGAACAGCCCCCGCCGAAAGGCGCCTCAGCTGGCGGGGTAGGGACCTTCAAACATGATTTCATCAAGCGGCCGGCGGGTCGAGGGAACCTCTCGGATGGCCAGGTCCTCGGGCAACAGATCCGGCGATCCCTGCTTTCCGATGGCGATGACTGTTTCAAAGGCATAGGACGCCGGCAGACCGAGACTGGCATGCGTTTCGTCCACGTTGCTCACGCCGCTCATGGTATGGGCGGACCAGCCTGCATAGGTTGCCTGAAGCAGAACCAGCATCGCGGCGGCGCCGGCATCATAGGAATGCGTGCGTGAAAAGACGGGGTCCGGCGTGGTACGGGGGATCATGGTCTTGCAGGAGGCAACGTACACCAGGGCCGCCGCAGACTTCGCCCAGCGCTGGTTGACGGGTTTCAGCAAGGACAGCAGGTGCCCCCAGTGCGGCGTATCCCGGCGGGCGTACATGAACCGCCAGGGCTGCGAATTATATTGGGAAGGCGCCCAGCGCCCGGCCTCGAGAATCGCCTTCAGTTCTTCCTCGGAAATGGTTTCCCCGGTAAAGGCGCGAGGAGACCAGCGGTCGACCAGAAGCCGGAGGATCGAAGGATCCGCAGTACGATTGTCGGCGCGAGTCATGGAAAACTTCTCCTTTTCATATCTTTACTTTAACTGTGGAGACCGGCCCCACGCGGGCAAGGTGAAGGGCGCCGCTTGCAAGTCGCGGCCGGAGAATCGGTAGCCATGAAAACGGTCGTCTTTGGAAATCATCCGCCCGGCCGATAATTTCGAACGAAACGATCGCGAGTATAAAATAATATAATTATCCATATATAGATGGTAGCGAACTATGTAAGTAAATATATCCGGCCTGGTCAGGGGCTGGCAGGGGTCAAACTAGACAGTGTTGCCGCCACTGACAACCGTCCTGATTATCAGCAGATTGGCCCCATCATACGAGAGAGTTATAGAGTTTTAAATTTGGCTTCCGAAGGCGGATGGGTCCTGCAGTTCATGATAGCTGCGGCCGAGCCAGATCAGGCCTTCCCGATTGTCTGCCAGCCTGACGGCCTGAACGGTACAGAACAAAACGTCATGCGTTCCGACGCTGGTGACTTTATCGATGATGCAGTCGAAATTCACCGTCGCGCCGACCAGGGCAGGCGCCTGCGTCTTCAGACGGGTCCATTCGGCCTGGCCGAAACGGTCATCCATGGACAAGCGCCGGCTTGCGAAGCCATTGGCAAGCGTCTTGTGGTCGCCCCTGAGGACATTGACGCACAGGACTTTGTTTTGAAGAAAAGCCTCATGGGAACTGACGGTCCGGTTCATGCAGACAAGCAAGGTCGGTGGGGTGTCCGTGACACTGCATACGGCGGAGGCCGTGAAGCCGTGTCGCCCAGCGGCCCCATCCGTTGTGATGATATTGACGGCCGATCCAAGCCACGACATGCCTTCCCGGAATAATGCACTTTCAACCATGGCTTTTAATGTATCCAGTCATTCTGAGTTCGCGAGGCGTCATTGGTATAAAGTCTCTGAAAATTCACGTCGTTCGAAAAATCAGGACGTACCGTCCGAAATATATCTTATGCAGCGCCGGGCCAGCGCTTTCGTCGAGTCGACATGAGGCAGGATATCGTCAAACACCTCCTTGATAAGAGGAAGCTCCGTGCAGCCCAGTATGACGGACCCGGCGCCTCTCTGACGAAAAGACTGAACCGCCTGTATGGCAAACGGCTTTGCCATTTCGGATTGTCCACCCTTTATCAATTGTATGGTCCGGTCCACCAGATGCTGTTCCGTCTCGGTCGGGACGATGCACCCATATCCGGCCTGGGCAAGTTTGCGTTCGTAGAAGCGCGAGCGAAGGGTCCCCGCCGTTGCCATGATTGCGACGCCACCGGAGCGCAGGTCGGTGTTTTCATCCAGTTCTTCGCGCACCGCATCGACGATATGAAGAATCGGGATGGTGACGCAGCCGGCGATCTGGTCGTAGAAATGATGAGCCGTGTTGCAGGGGATCACGATTGCCGTCGCCCCGGCGCGCTGCAGGCGCAAGGCGTAGTCGCGCAACATGGGCAGCGGCGAAGGGACGGTCGAATCGATAATCGATGAACTGCGATCCGGTATTGTCGGATCGGAAAAGATCAGGAGCGGAACATGGTCCTGATCGCGCCTGGCCGGGGTGGACAGGATCACCTGTCTCATGAAATCGGCTGTTGCCGCGGGCCCCATTCCCCCCAGGACGCCGATCATCTTATGGGTCGGATTCATTCAGTCTGCTTTCGCGAAGGGTGCACAGGCCGAGCGCCATCGCAACCGCCGAACTTGTCGGATCGATAACGGGCATTCCAAGCCTGTCTTCCAGAGACGACCGGAAATGGGCCATCCCGGCGCATCCCATGAGGATGACATTGGCCCCCCCGGATGCCAGCGCGCGACCGGCTTCCACCATCTTTTCGATCAGCAGGGGGGACGTCGCTTCCTCGGCCGTGGCGGAAATGGCGGCGCTGCCGGCATAGCGGGACGTCAGCCCCATCATGCGGACCATCCGGCGCTGACGAAGGGTCGACAGATCGGACAGGGAAATGATGCCGAACTGGTCGCCGATCGTCAGGGCATGCAAGATGGCGCTTTCACCGCAGCCAAGAACGAGAGAACCTTTCGACTCCTCCCGGGCTCCGGTCAGTCCCGGGTCGCTGAAACAGGCGACGACATAGGCCGATGCCCGTTCCCTGCGGATGGTCTGCTGCACCAGGGGGGCGACCATATCGGCGTCCTGCTGCCGGGCAATTCCCGGGGGAGCCGAGGGATGGTCGCAGACGTCGATTGTGAACGACGTCTGCTTCCGTATCGCATTCAATTCGCGGTCAATGACCTGGGTCACGCGCGTGGACGCGTTCGGGTTGATGACCAGTATTCGTTTTTTGTCCGACATGGAAGGCAGCCTATCTTGCGTGTTGCCCCAGGTTATCACAGGTCAAGGCTTGAGAAGCGGCGTCGTTTCCACGAACGTGGGAACCATCTTTCGGCCTGCGGTTATTCCGCAACCGTCTCCGGCACGCACCCGACGCCCGTCTGTTCGACGATGCGGGAATACCAGTGGGGACGACGATGGGATTCGAAGTTGAACATTTTCGATTTTCCCTGCTCGCACAAATCGAGATCGCAATCTGCAACCGCAATTTCATCGGCAAGCGTTTTGGTTTCGGCGACGATGCGGCCGTTGGGGTCCACGATGCAGGAGCCACCGATCAGCCCCGATCCATCCTCATTGCCGGCCTTGGCGACCGCGACGGCCCAGCACGCGTTCATGTAGGCATTGGCCTGAACGACCAGCTGCGCATGGAAGGTGCGCAGTTCGGCGGATTCCGACTCTCCGCCATTGGGATCGTACGCCGCGGAATTATATCCCACACACAGCAGTTCCATCCCTTGCAGGGCGAGGCACCGCCAACCCTCGGGCCAGCGACGGTCGTTGCAGATCAGCATGCCCATGATGGCATCCTGAAGATCCTTGCCGCCCCGGAATGCGGGGAACCCCATGTCGCCGTATTCGAAGTAACGCTTTTCAAGCTGCTGATAGACGGCATTCGGCCGGGGCTCGACAGAACCGGGAAGGTGAACCTTCCGGTATTTGCCGACAATATTGCCCTTCGTATCGACCATGATGGACGAATTGAACCGGCGGTTGTCCGGCGTGATTTCGGCGTATCCGATATAAAAACCGATCTTGAGTTCACGCGCCCGGTCGAACAGGGGCTGGACGTTCGGATTGGGCATCGCGCTCTCGAACTGAGAGTCCAGGCTCTGGCCGTCCAGTATCCAGCGGGGGAAAAACGTTGTGAACGCCAGTTCCGGAAAAACGACCAGATTCGCGCCCGCATCGGACGCTTTTTCGAGGAGTGCGATGATCCGGTTGAGGGTGGCCTCCCGACTGTCGTTCTTTTGGGTCGGTCCCATCTGGGCCGCAGCGATCCGAATAACGCGACTCATATTTCTCTCGCATCGATGTTGGGAATGGAAGGATTCATGATCCGGCCACAGGTATATGGTAATACTGATGGTATCCAATCGCCTGATTGGATTCAATATTACCCCTTATAAAGAAAACCTCGATCCTATTTGGATTGGTTATATGAACGGGTGTCCGTCCGAGGCGCCGCCGATGCCTGGCCGATGGCGCTTGCCTCTGTCGTCGTCTCGGGTGCTTTACGATCCGGCGAACTCGGTTCCGGTGGCTGCTGCGGCCTCCTGTGATGCGGGTCGGAAATGTGGGATCGCAGCCAGAAGCTGCGCCGTATAGGGTGCCCGTGGGTTCTGGAAAACCTCCTCGCAGTTTCCGGTTTCGACGATCTTGCCGTTCTGCAGGATGACCATCCTGTCGCAGATCATCCTGACGATGTGCAGGTCGTGACTGACGAAAAGATAGGACATGCCCTTCTCGCGTCGCAGCCGTTCCAGCAATGCAAGAATTTCGGATTGGGCCAGGACGTCGAGCGCGGCCGTCGGTTCGTCCAGAATCAGCAGTTTCGGATCCACGGAGATGGCCCGTGCGATACCTACGCGCGCGCATTGTCCACCCGAAAGCTGATGGGGGTAACGGTCGAGCAGAGCGGGAGCCAGGCCGACATCTGCCGCGCATTTCTCGACGTGATGCCGCAGCGCGCCGGGGTTTCTGGCGGGGCCCAGCCGGCGCACCGGGTCGGCGATCGAGTCAAATGCGGTGAAACGGGGATTGAGGCTTCCGGCCGCATCCTGAAACACGAGTTGTATATGGGGTCTCTGTTCCGCCCGAAAGAAGTCGCGCGCCCCGATCGTGCCGATCGACCGGCCCTCGAACCTGATGGCGCCGTCGTCCGGATCCAGCAGTCGGCCGACAAGGCGGGACAGGGTGCTTTTGCCCGACCCGGATTCCCCGATCAGGCCGAGGCTCTCGCCCGGTGCGATGGCGAACGAAACACCGTCGACCGCGAGATGGCCATTGGCGTAGCGCTTGCGAAGGTTTGAGACTTCCAGGAGGGGGCGCCGCTTCCGGGAGGTCGTCTTCCCGGCCGGGTGGGGTTGGGCCGGGTGCATGGTCATGCAGGCATCGACCAGCCGCTGCGTATAGGCGTGTTGGGGGTTCGAAAAGATCCTGGCTGGCGAGCCGGATTCGACAACCGTGCCTTTCTGCATGACGGCGATGGAATCGCAGTATTGTGCCGCCAGACCGAGATCGTGCGTGATCAGCATCATCGACATGGCCCGTTCCCGCGACAGGCGGAACAGCAGGTCCATCACCGCTTTCTGGGTCAGGACGTCGAGGCCCGTCGTCGGTTCATCGGCGATAATGACGGATGGCGAGCATGCTATAGCCATGGCGATCATGACGCGCTGGCAGAGTCCCCCGGACAGTTCGTGCGGATAGACACCCATTCGACGGGAAATATCCGGAAAATTGACCGATTCCAGAAGATGTATGACACGTTGCCTGATCGCGCCGCTGTCGAGGGACTCATGGGCCCGAATGACATCCGACAGCTGATCGCAGATTCGCCGGGTCGGGTTCAGTGCCGCGCGTGGGTTCTGGAAGACCATGGCGATGGATGCGCCGCGCAGGTGGCGCGGCGTTCGGGCGGTAATATCCTGATCCTTGAACCGGATACGTCCGCCAGTTATGGATGCCTGCTGCGGCAGCAAGCCCATGACCGAAAGACCGGTAACGGATTTTCCCGACCCGCTTTCGCCGACGACGCCAAGAATCCTGCCCTGTTCCAGGGACAGGGATACGCCGCGCAGTGCATCGAAATGGCTGTTCCGGCCCGCGAACCTGACGCTGAGGGCATCGATGTCCAGTATGCCCTGCATCATGTCCGTGTCCTTGGATCCAGAAGGTCGCGCAGTCCGTCGCCCAGAAGATTGAAACACAGGATCGTCAGCATCAGGACCGAGCCCGGGAAAAGCACCAGCCACCACCGGCCCGACGACATGAAATGCGCCCCGTTCGCAACCATTACCCCCCATTCGGGGGTCGGAACCGTGATGCCCAGGCCAAGAAAGGACAGGCCCGCCGCGTTCAGGATCGCCCATCCCAGATTGAGCGATGCCTGGATGGCGACGGTCGGCAGGATGTTCGGCAGCAGGAAGGCGATGACGATGCGCGATGTGCCGTTGCCGGACAGATGCGCGGCCTCCACCCAGCCCAGGTGGCGGCGGGCGGCGACCTCGGCCCTTGCTACGCGAATATAGAAGGGAAAATTGATGATCGCGGTCGCGTAAATCAGGTTTTCAACCGAATTTCCCAGTGCCGCGACCAGCGCCATCGCCAGGACAAACAGGGGAAACGCCGTCAGCACATCCACCACCCGCCCCACCAGACGGTCCAGCCGGCCGCCGAGATAACCGCAGAAGCAACCCACGGTCACGCCGGCGGCCAGCGACAGGCTGACGGCGGACACCGCGATGGTCAGGTCGAGACGACCGGCCGCCAGAACACGGCTGAGAACGTCGCGCCCCAGTTCGTCCGTTCCGAACCAGTGGTGCGGTCCGGGCGCCTGCAGGGCATGCGGCACGTCCGAGGCCAGCGGATCGTACGGCGAGATCCATGGGGCGGTAAGCGCGAGAAACGCCAGCATAAGGGTGCCGCCCGCGGCGATGCCGGTCGTCGGGCTATGGCTGAAAAATCGAGCGGCGGGAGACACCCGTCTTGCCGTCAGGGAGGGCATTGTCGTTTTCACTCCATCGATACGCGTGGATCGACGAGGCCTTGCAGTATATCGACCAGCAGATTGACCATGATGAACAGGATCGCCATCAGCAGGATAAAGCCCTGCACGGGCGCGTAATCCGACGCAACGAGCGCGTCGAGGGCATAGGACGCGACGCCGGGCCATGAGAAAACCTTCTCGACCAGAACGTTCGCACCGAGCATGGTCGAAAAGACGATGCCGACCGTCGTCAGGATCGGCGACAGGGCATTGCGCAACGCATAGACGGTGACGATGCGCCATGTCGGAAGACCCATGGCGCGTGCCGTGCGGATGAAGTCGGAATTCATGACCGTCAGCAGCGAGGCGCGCGTCATGCGCGTCAAGGGAGACAGCACGAACAACGCCATCGTGACGGCCGGGAGCAGAAGCTGCCCCGCGGCCTCCCGCCACCCGGCGGGGTCGCCCGTCAACAGAAAATCGACGAGCAGAAAGCCGGTGATGTCATGCGGCAGCGGCGTGAATATGTTGATGCGGCCGGTAGGGTCCGGCACGAGGCCGAAGATGTAATAGAAGACATAGATCAGGAAAATAGCCGATACGAAAGGCGGAATGCAGAAGCATATTGTGCATAGCGTGCGGATGCATTGATCCCACCGGCTGTTTGCGTACCATGCCGAGACAATGCCCAGCGGCAGCGAGAGCAGCAGGCTCAGGCCCAATGCCGTCAGGGTCAGTTCGAGCGACGCCGGAAGCCGGGCCCGAATATCGTGCATCACCGGCTGACCGGTGGTCAGGGAATTGCCAAGATCGCCGGTCACGATCCCCGCGACATAGTGCGCCAGCTGAATGGGCATCGGCCGGTCCAGACCCATCTTGTGGCGCAGACCGTCGATTTCGGCCTGGCCGGCATTGGGGCCCGAGGCGAAATACACCGCCGGATCGCCGGGGAGAACCCGCATCAGGATAAACGTAAAGACGATCACCCCCAGCAATGCGGGCAGTGACGCCAGGGCGCGTGCGCCGATCCGTCGCCGGAATGTCTGCATCATGGACATCGTTCCTTCCCGTCAGACGCGGCGCAGATTTCGAAAATCGATCTGGCGATGGAACTGGTAGGTAAAGCCGTCGATGTCCGGCGAGGTCACCGCATCCATGTTCGGCTGCCAGAGCATGATCAGCGGGACCTGATCGGCCAGAAGCGCGATCATCTTCCGGCATGCGTCCTCGTATCGGGCCCTGTCGGTTTCGAAGCGTGCGGTGCCGGTCAGCTCGACCATTTCGGGAGAGCGCCAGCTGGAGAAGTTCCAGCGCTGATTGCGGGTGAAATAGAGATAAAAGAAATAATACGTGCGCTGGATCCAGCCGGCGGCGGTGTCCGTGTAGAACGGCAGTCTCTTTTCGGCCTCGAGCGTATTGAACTCGGCATCCGGCAATTTGCGGATATCGACCTGGATGCCGATCCGCTTGAGGGCTTCCTGTATCAGCGCAGCCATGGGTTCGGCCGTCGTGGCCTGGCTGGTGGCGTAGGAGAAGGTCGTGGCGAACCCGTCGGGAAATCCGGCCTCGGCCAGCAGGCGTCGTGCCAGCTTCAGGTCGGTCGCCAGTGGCAGGGCCTGGGGGAAGGAAATATCCGGCGGCACTTCCCGCCAGTCCGCATCGAACAGAGGATGGCCCCGCCCGAACAGGCTGGCGGTAAACATGTCCTGGTAGGGCAGCGCCGATGCGACGGCCCGCCGGACTTTCACATTGTCGAATGGCGGGCTCTGCGTGTCGAAGGCGAGGTGCGTGAAGCAGTTGCTTTGGAAAACCGAATTGATCCTGACACGCCTGCGGGCCGTCATGGCGATGACGTCGTAGGCTTCCAGATCGATGACGATGTCCGCGTCGCCACGCTCGATCAGGCTGGCGCGCGTCGTGGCTTCGGGGACCGTCTGGCTGATGACCCGTTCGAAAAAGGGCGATGTGCCGGACGAACGGGCGCCCCATGCATCATTTCGGGTCAGGATGATATTGACGCCGGGGGTAAAGCGTTCGACCCGGTAGGCTCCTCCGGCGGCCGTATTCTGCTGCATCCATTGCTGGGCCCAGGGATCGTCGGGCGTGGCATGTCGGCGGGCCAGCCGGCTGTTGATCATGATCGCGTACGGCATGGCAAGATTGGCCAGCGCCAGACGGTCCGGCCGGGGCAGCAGGATTTCGATCGTCCGCGCTCCGGCAACCCGGAACTGTTCGGTCGATGTCAGGGAACCGCTGGAAAATTGGGGGGCGGTCAGCGATCTGGCCGAAACGCCACGGTCGAGAGACCATTTGACGTCGTCGACCGTAACCGGCGTTCCGTCATGCCATGTGGCATCGGGACGCAGATGCAATGTGATCGTGCATCCGTCGTCGCTGATCTCGTACCGTTCGGCCAGTTCGCCCGTGATGACGTCCGGATCGAATGTCCAGATGGACCCGGATTGTTTTCTGCCGAACGTCACCAGCCGATCGTAGACATTCATGCTGACGCCGAATGATTCGTGCGTGGCGCCCAGCATGGTCGGGTCCAGCGTGTTGACGGTATTTCCGGTGATATGCCGGAGGGTCGTTCCGTTCTGCCGCGCATTGGCCATGACAGGCAGAACGGCCGGCGTGGCGAAGGAGAGTGCGCCGAGAAGACCCTGCCTGCGGGTAATGCCCATGCCGCGTGCTCCTTCATGACCGATGCCACCGCATGGCGTGCCCGAGGTCACGCCCGCGACGGCCATCGAATCTCCGCCTGGCGGACGTCGTACCGCAGCAGGTCGCCCCAATAGGCCTCGATATCGTCCCGGAACAGATGGCTGGTGATGCCGCTGACCAGTTTCGGGACGGCGAATTTCATGGCGTTGATCGAGGATCCGGACGGCCCGAAGCTCATGGTCGACGCGATGGAGAAGAGATGGATGTGTTTCAGCCAGGGCGTCAGGCCGGGTGTCTTTTCCTGCAAGGTGTAATCCGCCCCCAGGTATGGGAAACGCGACAGCCGTGGATTGCATTCGTCCGGCGGCGGCGCGTAGCGGTCACCCCAACTGGCGATATTGTAGGCGACGTGGGACAGTTCGGGACGGGTGCCCGGGTCGATCTCGATCCCGGTGCCGCAAATCGCGAAATCGGCCTGAAAGGTGCCGGTCGGGATCGTCAGTTCGACGCCACCGGCGTGGACGCGTGCGTCCGTCCACGGGCTTTGCGTATGCAGGAAAAAATTCGGATGACGTGCGCACCGGTCCCAGGTCGCCTGCGGAAAGCCTTCGCGCAGGCTCAGGACATGTTGCATGATCCGCCACTTCCACGCATCGTCCAGTTCCGAAAAGTGACAGAGAAATCCCGTAAATGTCAGCCAAAGATAGGGCTGGACAAGCTGAAGGTCCGGACGCCGGCAGAAGAGGTGGACCTCTTTCGCGCCGGCCTCAAGGGCCATGGCGGCGTTATCGAAAGCCGATGCTCCGGCGCCCAGCACGGCGACGCGCTTATTGCGAAGGGCGGAAAAATCGATCGGATCGGCCGTGTGGGCGCGCAACGCGGATGGCAGTTCCGCGATGAACGAGGGCATCGTCCAGCGCCCCAGACTGTCCTGGCCCGTGGCCAGAACCAGCTTGCGTGCGTATCGGACCTGTTCGACGCCGGCGGCATCGCGCAAGGTGACGGCGAGATAATCGCTCCACGGTGCGACACCGGCCAGGCTCATGCCGTTATGGACCGGAAGTTCGAGCGTATCACGCAGCCAGAGCAGATACTCCGCCCAGTCTTCGCGTGGAATCAGGTTCAGATCGTCCCAGTCCTGCTTTCCGAATTTTTCCTCGTGCCATGTCTGGTACGTCAGAGCCGGGATGTCGAGGTCGGGGCCGGTGAACTCCTTCGGGCTTCTGAGCGTGCGCATGCGCGCGTAGGTCAGCCATGGCCCCTCCATGCCGCGTTCGGCCTGATCGACGATCAGGAAATTCGTCACCTGCGCGCGTTGCAGGCCAAAGCCTGCGGCGATGCCGCTCTGTCCGGCCCCGACGATCAGGACGTCAAGAACGGGCGTTCCGTCAGGGCCTGGATGGGGAATGGTCCACGGGCGCTGGGGATGGGCGATCCGGACCAGTTCGTCGCGGGCCCGATGACGCAGGGCCTGCAGGCGATGGTCACTGGCCTTGATCGGATCTTGATGCATGACAAAGGGACGCTCCTGGATCCGATGCAGATGTCGAAAGGCTATCATTCCGGGTTCGACATGCAAGGCGGGTCCGGCAGGGTCTCTATGAAAAATGGACGGAGACTATTTTTAAAACTTATCGACAGGCAAGGGTGGTGGAGAAAGAGTGGCGCGGTCGAAACATCCTGCTGTATGCGTTCATCTTCGGGACAAGACGTTCCGCCATGGTCCTTGCCCCAGGCGATTGCGACGGGCCTGTCCGCGGGACGGATAATACCTTTCTCTCTTTCGATGGATGGAGTTGCCAATGGACCTCGGACTGAATGGACGAACGGCGCTGGTTCTGGGGGCGAGCCGCGGCCTGGGACGTGCCGTTGCGCGGTCTCTTCTGGCGGAAGGCGTCGCCGTTTATGCGGCGGCGCGAAATCTGGACGCCGTGCGGGAATGGAAAGACGCATTGCCGATGGAGCAGCAGGCGCGTGTCATGCCTCTCTCGCTCGACCTGTCCGACGACGCATCCGTCATGTCCGCGGCCGACACCGTGACCGCGGCGGGCGGCGTGGATATTCTGGTCAATAACAGCGGTGGTCCGCCACCAGGGGCGGTCGCGTCGCTGGGGCCGGATGTGTGGACGGCCCAGTTCAACATGATGGCCGGCCGGATCTTCCTGCTGACCAATCTGCTTCTGCCCGCGATGCAGAGGAAGAAATGGGGACGGGTCCTGACGGTGGCCTCATCCGGAATCATCCAGCCGATTCCCAATCTGGCCCTGTCGAACAGTATCCGGTCCGCCATTTCCGGATGGTCCAAGACACTCAGCAATGAGGTCGCGGCCGACGGAGTTACGGTCAACATGGTCATTCCGGGCCGGATCCACACGGACCGGGTCGATCAGCTCGATGGGCTGGCGGCCCGCCGCCGGGGCCTGACGCCCGATGACATCGCGGCCGAATCCTGGAGCACGATTCCGGCCCATCGCTATGGTCGCCCCGAGGAATTCGCCGACGTCGTGACGTTTCTGGCGAGCGAGCGTGCGTCCTATATCACCGGCAGCAGCGTCCGCGTGGACGGCGGGCTGATCAGGAGCGTCTGACGCGGCGGAAGGGACGCCATCGGGGAATGGCGTCCCTCCTCGCCTGTCGGGGGGCTTACCCGGCGGCCGGGATCAGAAACGGCGTCAACGCCGGAAGGTCGGGGCGGACGCCCCATCCCGGTTGTTCGCCAAGACTGATGGCGCCGTCGACGGGGCACGGTCCATCCGGGAAGAAGGGCTGCCAGATCGCGATCTTCGCGATGGGCCATTCCACGAACCAGCTATTGGGCGTCGCGGCCAGCCAGTGGGCGTGCATGGCCACGTTGAGGGGCGTGGTGAAGGAGTGGCTGCAGACCTGTGGCACATGCCGCGCTGCTGCCTGCGCCGCCAGAATGCCGCAGCGGGTGATATCGGCCTGCAATATGTCGACCAGCGGGGCCACGCGCATCAGGCCGGGCAATCCGCATTCCCCTTCGCCCGAGGCGATCGGGACCGGGCTTGCCTGCTTCAGGCGTGCCTGCCCGTCAAGATCGTCGCGGTCGAGCGGCTCTTCGATCCAGGCCAGGCCGAAGCGTTCGAAGGCCCGGGCACGGGCCACGGCGGTCGCTTCGTCGAACGCCTGTGCGGCGTCGACCATCAGGGTGGCGTCCGGGGCGGCGCGCCGTGCGGCTTCGAGGAAAGCGACGTCGCCCTCTTCCGATTGGCCGAAGGGCGGCCAGCCGATCTTGTGGGCGACAAAGCCGGCCGCGCGTTCGGCGGCGATGCGCCGTTCGGTCAGCGCCGGTGTCGCGGCAACCTTGTCGCTGGCATAGCAGGGCAGGCGCATCCGTGGTGCGTCGTGCAACAGCCGGGCGACCGGCAGCATCGCGCGATGCCCCGCGAGGTCCCACAAGGCCAATTCGGCGGCGGCGATGGCCTGCATCACGGCGCCGTCGCGGCCGATCCATTGGGTGCCCTTCTCCATCCGGTGGCGCAGGCCCGCGATGTCGGAGGAATCCTGCCCCAGCAGCAGCGTTCGCACGCCCTGTGCCGTGACGTGGGTCGTCGGGGCGTCTATGGCCGCGCGGGACAGGTAGGGGCTGCCATGGGCCTCGCCCCACCCTTCCAGACCGTCTTCGGTGACGATGCGCAGAAGGAAGCATTCCTCCGTGCGGCCGCCCCCCGACAGGTGAAGCGGCAGACGGATCGCATAGGGTTCGACAGATTCGATCCGGCTCATGATGACAGCACGCGGCTCAGGAAGGCCCGGCTGCGCTCCTCTTTGGGGTTGGTGAAGAAGGTTTCGGGCACATCCTCCTCGACGACCTGCCCGTTGGCCATCAGCACCACGCGGTCGGCGACCTTGCGGGCGAACCCCATCTCGTGCGTGACGACCAGCATCGTCATGCCGTCGGCGGCCAGGCTTTCCATAACCCGCAGGACCTCCTGAACCATTTCGGGATCCAGCGCGCTGGTCGCCTCGTCGAACAGCATGACGCGCGGCTTCATGGCCAGGGCCCGGGCGATCGCGACGCGCTGTTGCTGGCCGCCGGAAAGCTGGCCGGGATATTTGGCGGCATGATCGGCAAGGCCGACCTGCTTCAGCAGTGCCTCGGCCTGCTGGCGGGCGACGGCGACCGGGGTCTTGAGCACGGTGACGGGGCCCTCCATCACGTTGCCCAGCGCCGAAAGATGCGGCCACAGGTTGAAGGACTGGAAGACCATGCCGACCGTCTGGCGCAGCCGGATCAGGTCGCGGTTCCGCTGGTTGCCGCCGATGGGCATACCGTCGATCAGGATTTCGCCCGTGCTGTGACGCTCAAGCTGATTGACGCAGCGCAGCAGGGTCGATTTTCCGGCCCCCGAGGGGCCGATGATGGCAACGACCTGGCCTTCCTCGATATCCAGAGATACGTTTCGCAGCACCGGGTGGGAACCGAACGTCTTGGAGACGTCCCGGAAGGATACGATGCTCATATCATTTCACCGTATAATAGCTGAGGCGGCGTTCCAGGGACGTCTGGGCGATCTGCAGCAGGCTGGTCATGATGAGGTAGAGCACACCGGTCATCAGCATGACCTCCACCACCTTGAACGTCGTGGAATAGATGCTCTGGGCCGTCTGCATCAGGTCGGGCACCGCGATGATCGAAACCAGCGACGAATTCTTGAGCAGCGTGATGGCCTGGCCGACATAGGGCGGCAGGGCCGGGCGCAGCGACAGGGGGATGACGATGCGCCGCAGGGTCTGCAGCGGCCCCATGCCGATCGCGATCGCGGCTTCGGTCTGTCCGGTGGGAATGGACTGAATGGCCGATCGGAAGATTTCGGAAAAATACGCCGAAGAATTCAAACTCAGCGTCAGGATGCCCGCCGTCCACGGGTCGAGGCGGAGTCCCGTCATCGGCATGGCATAGTAGATCGCGAACAGCTGCAGCAGCAGGGGGGTGCCCCGCACGATCCAGACATAGATCCATGCGGTCGACGACAGGATCCGGCGGGGGGACAGGCGCAGCAGGGCGATGCCAAGGCCCGCGACCGTCGAAAGGGCCAGCGAGGTGACGCTGATCCCGAACGTCACCTCGCAGGCCTTCAGCAGCCGCGGGCTATAGGTGACCATGAAATTCCAGTCGATCATCTGACGATACTCAAGCTTTGAACCAGCGGTCGGCAAGGGTCCTGGCCTGCCCGTCGGCCTGCCGGTCGGCAATGGCCTTCGAGACCGCCGATGCCAGGTCCGTGGCGCCCTTGGGCAGGATCATCGCGATGGGCTGCGGCCGGATGGCGCGTCCGACCACCTTCAACGGCAGGTTGTGGGTGTGAATGGCGTAGAGCGCGCCAGCCCGTCCCACGACGGCGCCGTCCAGCCGGCCGGAAATCAGGTCCATGAGAATGTCGGGCAGGCCTGGATAGGAGCGCAGCGTGGCGGCATGGGCCATCTCGTTTGCCGTGGCTTCCAGGATGCTGCCCGATGCGGTGCCCACGACCAGACCTTTCAGGTCCTCGATCTCCTTGATCGTGGTGTTGTCCTGTCGCACCAGGACGGCGACGGAATCTGTCGTATAGGGGGCGGAGAAGGTGAAATTCGCCTGGCGCTCGGGCGTGATTCGCACCGCGCTCATGACGCCGTCGAACTGCCCCGCCATCAGGCCGGGCAGGATGCCGTGCCATGCCAGGCATGAAAACCGGGCCTCGACCCCCAGGCTGGCGCAGATCATCCTGGACCAGTCGATGTCGAAGCCCATGACCTGCCCATCCGGATCGACATAATTGTAAGGCGCGTCCAGGCCGGTGGTCGCGATGCGCATATAGCCCTGCCGACGAATATCGTCCGCGGTGGGCGTCGCGGCCCGGGCCGTGCCGACAAGGCCGGATCCGATCGTGGCGGCGGCGCCAAGCATCAGGGAACGACGTCGAAGCATGGATCCTCCGTAATATGCGTGTCGTCCGCGCGGGGCACGGATCGTGTCTGGCGAACAGTTCGTAATGGTCCGTCTCGCCGATTGCCATCGGGCGGGGTCCGCCAACACACCCGGAAACGTTCCTCGGTCAAATTAATTTATCGAAAACGCTCCAGGCCCTGGCGGATCGCGCGCATCGGAATGATGCGCGCGACCCGCCGTGCGATCAGGCGCGGCCGTTCACGCGATAGAACGGCTCGCTGACATCCAGATGGGTCAGCATCTTGCGATGCCAGGCGTGGAAATGGGGCCGCAGGGCGGCCAGTGCCGCAGTACGCTCCGGCGAAGCCGGCTTGGCCTCGTAATGCTTCACGTAGTCCCGGACCTCGGCGTACAGCGCCTCGACGTCCATGGTCGTGAAACGGCGGTCCCGGATGACGACCTTGCCGTCGACGACGACGTCGGTCACGTCCTGGCCCTTGGCGCGCCAGACGAGAAGATCGGGAATGGCCAGCCTGTCCGACGTCCACGGATCATGCAACATGGACGCCGTATCCAGAATCGCGGCATCGGCGGGGGCGCCCGGTTGCAGCGTTCCATGCAGACGATCGAAACCGAGGGTTCTGGCCGCATTGACCGTGCCCATGGACAGGATCTGCGCCGAGGTCAGGGCGGGGGTCTCGCCAAGGTCGAAGCCCGGCACGCGCGAGAGCACCGCCGACATGCGCAGTTCCATGAACGGATCGTCGTCATCGTTCAGCGACTTGTCGTCGATCCCCAGCGCGACGTTCACGCCCTGCTTCATCATGTGCCAGATCGGAGAAATGCCGTTCCGGACATGAAGGTTGCACGATGCATGATGGGTGGTGCTGGTGCCTCGCGCGGCAATCAGTTCGATATCGCGTTCGGACAGCCATACGGCATGGCCCAGCGTCGTGTTCGACCCCAGAACGCCCAGGCGGTCGAGATGTTCGACGAGCGAGCAGCCGAAGGTCTTGATGCTCCATGCCCGCTGATGCGGCGTCTGCAGCGTATGGATATGGACGGGTGTATTGTCGTGGGCCGCGGCGCTGTCGCGGATTCGCGTGAAAAAATCGTCGGTGGTGCCGTGGGCCCATGACGGCCCGTGGAGGACGCGGGTCATCGGCGAATTGTCCGAGGCATGGAGCGTCTCGAACAGATTCATGTAGTCGTCGGCGATCGCTTTCGCATCGTATCGCGTCATCGGCGTCACGAATTCCCGCAGTTCCGGCGGGAGCGTGTCGACGAACCCTTCCTCGTCGATGCAGAACCGGTTACGGTCCCGGACGGCCGGGGAATAGGCCAGGCGAATCCCGGATGTGCGGTAGCTGCCGATCGCCAGATGCGCGTTTTCCAGCGCTTTCGGCCCTTCGTCATTCCAGCCCGTGTGGTGGATGCTGGTGCAGCCCATGCGCAGATGCCGTACGGCCGAAAGGGCGGCGCAGAGATCGTTGGGCAGGTACACCATGGACGACCAGTCGAGAAACGCGTTCTCGAGATAGTCGTACAGGACGCCTTTCTGAATGGGTGAGAGCCCGCGTCCGTGGGAATGGGCATCGATCAGGCCCGGCATGACAATGGAGGTCGCACCGCCGACGACCTCGTCATCGGGGTATCTTTCGCGCAGCGCGGACCATGTCCCGACTTCGGCGACCCGATTGTCAACGACGTGAATCGCGGCGTCCTTGACGATTGTCTGCGGATCGACAACGACCCACCCACCTCTGATTAGCATCGGTACCTCATGAAAAGAAAAGATTTTTCTATATTTGAGTATTAAACATCGTTAATTGTCTGAAGGTTTCGCATCAGGGCCCGTACACATTCGGATCGGTGCGATACCTTTAACCCGTCACCCTGCACATGACGCCATGCGGCACACAGGATCGCGCACGCGGATGAAGATGAATGAAGGGCCGATAGGCAGCAGAAAATTTACGATATAGCAAGAGAAGATTCTTTCCTTCCCGAAGGCCTTCAGGTGAAGGGAATTGAAACCCTTTGTAACGCCACATCAGTGATCCTCTGCAACGTCAAATCGAATGGCCGCCGATGGAAACTGGACTATGTGATGTTTGATTGCCGGCCTGTTTCATTCTGTTGTGGCACAATTTATCCGACTCTCAGCCGTGTTGAAAGAGACTTCGTGCCCTTCGTGGTGACGGAGGCGTATGGATTTAAGATATTGAATCAGAAGAATAATTCTGAAAATTCCGAATCGGCGGGACGTGCCCTATAACTCTTCAGTATAGTGTGCCCGATATGATGATAGTGAACCTAATTGCTGATCCGGCAGCGGCTATGCTTACCTTGTGACGATAACGCAACATACCGGCGTGGCTTATCCGGAAATCCGATCATGGAACGGAAAAAGCGCGCCCGGAATTAGAAATATAATTTGTCCCTCGGAACGTAATCGGAGGATGGAATGCTGATGAAGAAGGAATTCGGCGTTATGGTGCCCCTGTCGATTTCTCGACTGATACTTCTTTCTACCACGGTTTTGAGCATTGCCGGCGCGATGCCCGCTGCCCGTGCGGCCACTGCCGCCGCGCCCGTCGCGTCACAGCCCGATGCCGCCCATGGCAAGGGGACGGCGAAGACCGTCGCGAAGCCGGCGTCGAAACCCGGTCCTGCGCCGTCGGCCGAAGACGATTCCACGATCGACGGAAGCGGCAGCGCTGAGGACGTGGCGGTTACCGGGCTGACGCACCGTTCCGCCGGTGGCGGCCTGCTGGCCATTTCGAACAGCGTGAAATCGTCGGTCGCATCCACGCGCGCCTATATCCAGACCCAGCCGGCGACGACCAATCCACAGCGATTGATCGCCATGCAGCCGGGGGCCGTCGTGGCGTCGCAGGACCCCTATGGTGTGCAGCCGGGCGGCATCACGGTTCGTGGACTGAATAATAACGAAATCATCTGGCTTTTCGAAGATTCCCCGATCACCAATGACGGGACCTTCTACCCCAACGAGGCGGTCGACGCCCTGAACCTCGAAGAGGTGCGGCTGAGCCCGGGTTCGACAAATTTCGATGTGCCGGGGTCCAACGGTGCGGCGGGCACCATTCGCATGGCGCTCCATGACCCGTCGCACAAGATGGGTGGAATGGTGAACGTCACCTATGGATCGTATGACACGCGGCAGGTGTTCGGACGGTTCGAAACGGGCGATATCGGGCATACGGGCCTGCGCGCGTTCGTGTCGTACTCGAATTTCCTGGGTAACGACTGGCGGGGGCCGGGCAACACCTGGCGGCAGCACGTCGATTCGAAGATCATCAAGGACTGGCACAACGGCAGCCAGACCGCGCTGTCGGTCGAATGGACGGACCTCAATTTCCAGCTCGAGCGTCCGCCGACCATGGCGGCGTGGAATACGTATGGAAAAAACTACAATTATACCTCAACCTTCACGCCCGGCGACACGAACTATTACAAGCTGCACCAGAACGTCTACGAGGGCATGTTCGCGACCCTGAACAACAAGATCATCCTGCGTCACAACCTGATGCTGAACGTGGCGCCGTACGTCTATTATGCCCGCGCCGCGGCGCCGGGTGCCGTGAATCTGTCGCCCACGTCGGCCTACACCGGAACGCAGAAGATCGAGGGCCTTCAGCTCGAGACCCAGAACGGACCGACCGCGAACTCTGCCACCCTCTATTCCGGATCGCCGGCGCTGTTCCTGCGTTCGGGCATCAACGCAAGCCTGGCCTGGGATATCGACCGTCATAACAGGTTCATCTTCGGCGACTGGTATGCCTTCACCGAGCAGTCCTCGTTCGGGCAGTTCAATTATCTGAACGCCTCCGGTTCGCCCGAGAGCCTCTGGGGTGCGCGTAGCTCGGCCGTTTACCTGCCCAACGGCAAGATCTATTCGTTCGCCGACGTCCTGAACCGTGTCCAGACCGACCAGATCTTTCTGGGCGACCGGATGAACTACCTCGATCACCGGCTGTCGCTGGAATTCGGCTTCAAATATCTGTTCTACCGTGCGCAGAACTTCAATCGTATTCCGGGCGTCACCTACAACACCAACAACAACCAGACGGCGCCCATGCCCAGCCTTGGGGCGCGCTACGATTTCAACAGCCATCACGAGGTCTTCCTCGATGCCGGCGTAAATTCGCGGGTGCCGGATCCCAGCCAGATCGCGGACTCGGTTTCGGCGACGACCGGCAAAATTACGGGACGGGCCTCCCGCGACCAGAAGATCGAGAACTCGATCATCGAGGAGCTCGGTTATCGTTATAACGACAATTACCTGACCGCCCAGGCAACTTTATTCAATTACAATTTCACGAACCGCCAGGTTTCCACCGTCGTCAACCAGAACAACACACTGGTCACCCAGTATGTGAACGCCGGTGGCCAGACCAGCCGTGGCGCCGACGTGTCCGTGGGGTCGCGGCCGTTCCATCATTTCTCGCTCTTCCTCTCGGGCGAGTATCTGCATGCGACGATCGACAACAACGTGCCCCGGCAGGGGACCTATCTGCCCACGGCCGGCAAGACGGCGACGGGTTCGCCGACCTGGACCGGAAACGTCAGTCTGAGCTACGATGACTCGAAGTTTTTCGGCAACATCCAGATGCACTACGTCAGCGGGCAGTATGCGACGTTCATGAACGATGAGAAGCTGCCGGGCTACAAGACGGTGGATATGTCACTCGGCTATCGTTTCCCCAATGTGGGGCCGGTCAAGGCGCCGAAGCTTCAGCTGAACCTCGTGAATTTGACAAACAATCATTATCTGGCAGGAATTTACAGCACCCAGTTCAATGCCAAGACAACCCGTGCCGTGAACGGGACCATGGTTTCGGGAAGCGCGCCGCTTTATATCGTGGGGTCGGGCTTTGCCGCCATGTTCTCCGTCTCGGCCGCCCTGTAAGAAGAGGCTGCCCCGTTCGGGGCAGCCTGTTCATTTTATGCCTCTCCCCAGAGGTACGATCTGTTATCGTTTCCGCACGAAATTTCTTGATGGAGTTGAGCATTGGCCTGGAACAATCTTCCTATCGACCCTGCGGGGCTGTCCATCCGGCAGGAACTGGCGGCGATCTTCCGGATCCTTGCGCATTTTCGTATGACCGATCTGATCCACACCCATGCCTCGGCGCGGGTGCCGGACAAATCGAACACACTGCTGATCAACAGGTACAATCTTCTCTTTGATGAGGTCACGGCATCCAGCCTGATTGAAATCGACGAAAGCGGTGCGCTGAGCCCCGAATATGAAGGGGCGGACATCAACGACGCCGGCTGCAACATCCACAGCGCCATTCATGAGGCATTGCCCGATGTCGGGGTGGTGATTCACACCCATACGCGCGCCGGCGCCGCGGTGTCGGCGCAGCGCCATGGCCTGTTGCCGATCAGCCAGCAGGCCATGATGTTCCACGGCGCGGTCGGATATCACGAGTTCGAAGGGTTCGTCCTCTCGCAGTCCGAGCGGGCCAGTCTGGTGCGCGATCTGGGGAACCACAAAGCCGTCATCCTGCGCAACCATGGCCTCATCGCAGTGGGATCGACGGCGGCCGAGGCGTGGAACCGCATCTACAATATCGAACGCGCCTGCGAGATTCAGGTGGCGGCTCTGGCCGGCGGATCGGAACTCGTGGTGCCGCCCGAGGCGATCCAGACCCGGATGGGGCAACAGGCGGTTTCTGACAAGCAGCTCTATATCGAGCGGATGGCGTGGAATGCCTGCCTGCGCCTGATCGAAAACGTGGGAACGGATTTCCGCCTGTAACAGGCGGATAGGGGCGGGGCCATCCTATCGGGTGTCCTCTGCCCGATAGGAGGGGGCGACCCGCCCAGTGGCCTCCCTGTCCCGCAGGTGAGCCCTGTGGCCATTGCCCGCCGGGGGAGACATTATGGACCATTACGACCTGATCCTGCGCAATGGCGTTGTGATCGCCGACGGGCGCTGTCGGGCCGATGTCGGATGCATCGGCGGAAAAATCGCCGCGATCGGGGATCTCCGTACCGCGTCGGGTGCGCAGGTCATCGACTGCACGAACCTGACGGTCCTGCCGGGGTTGATCGATCCGCACGTGCATCTGCGCGACCCGGGCGACCCGCGCGTGGAAACCTTCCTGGGCGGCACGCGCGGTGCGGTGCTGGGCGGCATCACCACGCTGTTCGACATGCCCAACACGGCCGAACCCGTCACCAGTCGCGACCGGCTGGAGCGGAAAATCGAACTGATGTCGGGCCAGATCTGGTGTGACGTTGGACTGTATCTGGCCGCCACCAAAACCAATTCGGTGGAACTGGGGACGCTGGAGCAGCAGGAGAACGTCTGCGCCATCAAGGTTTTCCTGGGATCCGCCAAGGGCGAACTGCTGGTGGATGATGATGCCAGCGTCGAGACGATCATGCGTGATGGCGCGCGGCGCATCTGTTTCCATTCGGAGGACGAAACGCGTCTGCAGGAGCGGAAAAAACTGTTCCTGGCCGGTGGTCCCCATCGGCTGCATGCCGACTGGCATGATGTGGAATGCGCTTTCCTGGGGACGCGCCGGCTGGCGGCGCTGGCGCGGCGTACGGGGCGGCCGATCCACATCCTGCATGTCTCCACGGCGGAAGAGCTGTCCTATCTCCAGGATTTCCGCGACCTTGTGACGACCGAACTTCTGGTCAATCACCTGACGCATTTCGGGCCGGATATCTACGACACGCATGGTGGGTTCGCGGTCATGAATCCGCCCATCCGGGACAGGCGGCATTATGACGCCGCATGGGCGGCAGTGCGCGATGGCATGGTGGATTGTATCGGGTCCGATCACGCCCCCCATTCCCGCGAAGCGAAGGAACGGCCGTGGCCGGAGACGGCAGCAGGCCTGACGGGCGTTCAGACACTGGTTCCGGTCATGCTGAATCATGTCAGCGAAGGGCGATTGAGCCTGGAGCGCATGGTCCAGCTGATGGCTGAAGGACCCGCCCGCGTCTACGGCCTGGCCAACAAGGGCCGGATCGCGATCGGATACGATGCCGACTTTACGGTGGTGGACCCCGACCGTCGTCGCACCATCGAACAGGACTGGATTGCCTCCCCCTGTGGCTGGACCCCGTTTGACGGATATGAGTGCACGGGCTGGCCGGCCATGACGGTGATCCGGGGCCAAATCGTGATGCGTGAGGATGAGGTGCTGGGTTCCCCGTCCGGCCGGCCGGCGGGCTTTTCCACGGCAGGACTGTCGTAGGCCCGGCCCCCTGCCATAACATCGGGAGCGGCCCGTGCCGTCTTTGCTGAATTACGACGATTATCGGGCGCGTGCCAAATCCGTCCTGCCCCGGGGGCTCTTCGAATATATCGATCGGGGCACGGAAGACGAGAACGCGCTGCGTTATCTCCGCCAGAGCTTCGATCGCGTCATGCTGATGCCGTCGGTTCTGGCCGGCGCGCCGGTCGTCGATCTGTCGACCCCGCTGTTCGGCCACACCTCGGCGCTGCCGATCGCGATCGCACCGACGGCACTGGCGGGCATGGTATGGCATGATGGCGAAACCGAACTGGCGCGGGCGGCGGCCCGATGTGGCATTCCCTTCTGTGTCGCAACCCAGTCGATCACGACGATCGAGCGGATACGGGCCGGCGCACCCGATGCCGACCTCTGGTTTCAGCTTTACGTCTGGAATGATGTGTCCCTGTCCTATGCGTTGATACGACGCGCAGGTGCCAGCGGGGTCAGGACGCTGGTCGTGACGGCGGATACGCCGGTACCGCTGAACCGCGAATATAATGCGCGAAATGGCTTCACGGTGCCGTTCCGGTGTTCGGTGCCCGGAATGCTGGATCTTGCGCGTCATCCACGCTGGGTGGCGCGGGTCCTCCTGCCTCTTCTGGCCACGTCCGGCGTGCCGCGCTACGGACATTATCCCTCCGGCCTCGAGGGGAATGTGATGCGGGCATCCGCGTCCGCCGTGGGGCTGAAGCGGTCGCTCGACTGGCAGGACATCGCCGAACTGCGGAAGCGATGGGACGGGGAACTGATCGTCAAGGGCATCGTGAATGTCGACGATGCGCGCAGGGCGGCACAACTGGGTGTCGACGGACTCGTGGTCTCGGTGCATGGCGGCCGGAATCTCGACCCCCAGCCCGGACCGATCGATGTGCTGCCCCGGATTGCCGAGGCCGTCGGGGGGCGGATGACGATCATGGCCGACAGCGGCGTGCGCCGGGGAACCGACATCCTGAAATACCTTGCCCTCGGGGCACGGATGGTCCTGGTGGGGCGGGCGGGCCTGTACGGGCTTGCATCAGGGGGCGAGACCGGTGCCGTCGCCATGATCGGGATGCTGCGCAACGAAATGGAGACGGCGATGGCCCTTCTGGGAAAGGGCCGGCCGGCGGACATCCGGCTATTTTCTGCGTCCTGACGGCCGGGCAACGCCAGCGCCATCGGTCATGGGTCCTGCGTCGCGATCACCGTACGCACCTCGTTAAGGAATGTGTGGGCCAGTCGTGTCAGGGAACGGTTCTCGGCCCAGACGACCGACGCGGAAACGGAAATCTGCGGACGAAACGGCCGGTGAACCAGAGAGAACCGCCCGGCGGACGACGCGGTGAGGGGATCGACCACGGCGACGCCCACCCCTGCATCGGCCAGGACGCAGGCGGTGAGGCCGTATCTGACCTCGACGGAAAAATGGAACTCCTCTTCCGCCTGCTCGAACGACTGACGAAGGGCGCTTCCCAGTTTCGTGCCGCCTTCCAGTGCGATAAAGCAATGCCGGCGCAGATCTCTCGGTGTAATGACATCGAGTTCGGTAAGCGGGTGTGTGGCCTGCATGACGCAGATCATCTCGCCTTCGTACATGACTTCGGAGCGGATGCCCGGCTGTTCCGCGAAGCCCATGATAAAGCCCAATTCGGCCTGGTGCGTCTCGATGCTCTCCATGATTTCTTCGTACCGTTTCACGTCGAAGAAGGTGCGGACGCGCGGCCGGCGGATCTGCATCACATGGATCGACTTCGCGATGACGCCATATCCAAGCGGTGGTGTTGCAACAACGCGAAGCTGCCCGGCCCGGTTATCCCGAAGGTCGCGGATTCGGGTTTCCAGGCGTTTGTGGATCTCGAAAATCGACTCGGCGTCCGCCAGCAGGATTTTTGTTTCCGCGGTTGGGTAAATACGGTTATTGACGCGCTGGAACAGGGCGAAACCAACCTGTTCCTCCATCGCCTTGAGGGCATTGCTGATGGCGGGCTGGGAAAGCCCAAGGGCACGGCCTGTTGCAACCGTCGTATTGTAACGAACGATGGCGCGCAAAATTTCGAGCTGCCGCAAATTCATCGATAACCACCATGAATAGTATGAGGCGTTTTATCATGGTGAAACCAATTGCTAAAGCGAAATTCATCCGATAGCGTTACAAAAATGGATCACGCTCTGACACGTGGCGACATGGAACATTCGTTCGATCCGGCTCGTCCAGAGCGGCGTGTCGTGACGCGCGTGCAGGTTTCCCGGTGTCTGATGATGTTTCATTTTTCCTTATGATATAACGATATTACGTAATGTGTCTGCCCTGTATATACGGGAAGACCGTGTGAAATAAGGTCGCCCGCGCGGGGCGCCTGGCCATTGCCGGTTATCTTACGCTTCACGCTATGTGGGATTTTGTTGAGAATGAAGACATTGTGGCTCGACCGTCGCCCGCGCATCGTATGCGCGCATCCGCTGTACGATCTGAAGGCGGCGCTGGACATCCGGCAGGACGATTCGGCGTGCACACAGGTGTTTTCTCTTTCGGATCTCGATAACTATATAGAAGAGGCCGAAATCCTCTGCATTTCCATGCTATGGAAGGACTATCTTCTCGATCGCGCGCCGCGACTGAAGCTGGTGCAATCCATCAGCGCAGGGGTGGACCATTTTCCACAGAAGGTGCTGCAGGACCGGAACATCCCGTTGTGCAGCGCGCGTGGCGTGAACGCGCGGGCGGTGTCGGAACATGTTCTCTCGTTCATTCTGAACATATCCCGCCGCCTCTTCGAGGCGCGAGACGACCAGAAGGCCGGACTATGGCGTACGCCGGTGCGGGACGCCACGAACCGTGTTCAGGAACTGACCGGAAAGCGCGTTCTGGTTGTCGGTCTTGGAAGCATCGGCCGGCGCGTCGCCCATCTTTGCCAGGCGTTCGATATGACGGTGACCGGGGTGCGTCGCACCGTGGTGCAGGAGGTGGAGGACGGCATCCATATCGTCGCATCGGATCGGCTGCACGAAGCCGTGGCCGAAGCCGATTTCGTGGTCCTGAGCTGCCCCTTGACGCCGGAAACGCACGGTCTGGTCGATGCCGCGTTCCTGTCGTCCATGCGGCGGGATGCGTATCTGATCAACGTGTCGCGCGGCAAGGTTGTGGACGAAGCGGCGTTGCTGGACGCACTGGACAAGGGGACGATTGCCGGCGCGGCGCTGGACACGTTTGTAGATGAACCCCTGCCTGAGGGTTCGACGTTCTGGTCCAGGGAAAATGTGATCGTCACCCCCCATAATGCAGGCGACAGCCAATTCTATGCACGCAATGTCGTGGACATCCTGCTCGACAATATAACCAACATGGAAAACGGGACGCCTTTGCGAAACAGGGTCGTGTAAGCATCCGGCATAACAATATTTATTGTATTTTTAATAGCGCCGTTTTTTCTCATGCGTGAGGCAGGTCCATGAATTCACGAAAAATGAAACTGGGATTGTTCTTCGAACCGTCAGGACGCCATATCAGCGCCTGGCGCCATCCGAAAGCACACCCCCAGGCCAGCGTCAGCACCGAAAACATGGTGCAGATCGCGCAGGCGGCCGAACGGGGATTGATGGATTTTGTCTTTATCGCGGACACGAACAATGTCTGGGAAGACATGGAGTATTTCAAGAGAATCGAGCGTGCATCGGTCATCGATCCGATGCTCGTGCTGACGGTGCTGTCGCAGCATACGAAACATGTCGGCCTCATCGCGACGATCTCGACAACCTACACGCAGCCGTTCCACCTGGCGCGGAGTTTCGCCTCCCTCGACCTGGTCAGCCACGGCCGGGCGGGCTGGAACGTCGTGACCTCCATGTTCCCCGGTGAATCCAAGAATTTTGTCGGCGATCGTCATATGGCGCACGCCGACAGATATAAAAGGGCCGAGGAATTTGTGGATGTCGTGAAAGGGCTCTGGAGGAGCTTCGATCATGACGCATTCGTCCGGGACAAGGAAAGCGGCCTTTACGTCGATCCGGAGAAGATGCATGTGCTGAATCATGTCGGCGAGTTCTTCTCGGTCCGGGGGCCGCTCAACGTTCCCCGTTCCGAGCAGGGACATCCGGTCATCGTTCAGGCGGGCTCATCCGAGCCCGGGCGGGACCTGGCGGCCCGTACCGCGGAAATCGTGTTCACCGCGATGCAGAAACTGGAGGAGGCTTCGGCCTTCTACCAGGATCTGAAAGGGCGGCTGGCCCAGTACGGCCGCACCGAAAATGAGCTGCTGATCCTTCCAGGGGTCTCCCCGATCATGGGGGAAACCGAGAGCGAGGCGCAGGAGAAATACGAGGAACTGCAGTCGTTTCTTCATCCCGCGGTCGGTATCTCACTTCTCTCCACATTGCTGGGCGGGTTCGATCTTTCCGGATATCCGGTGGACGGCCCGCTTCCGGAGATTCCGGAGACCGAGGCCGGAAAGGGGCGTCAGGGCGTCATCGTCGAACAGGCCAGGCGGGAGAATCTGACGATCCGCCAGCTGTACGAGAAAATCATCTGCGGCCGTGGCCACTGGCAGCCGATCGGCACCTACAAGCAGGTGGCCGACCAGTTGGAAGAATGGTTCGTCAACCGGGGGGCGGACGGGTTCAATATCATGCCGCCGTCCCCACCGGACCTGGAGAAATTCTGCCGGTTCGTGATACCGGAACTGCAGCGCCGTGGCCTGTTCAGGACAGAATATGAGGGTGACACCCTGAGAAAAAATCTGGGGCTCCGTATAGCCTGATTGTTTCAAGACGTGCTTTGAGAGGCCGATATGCCCATCGACGAAGATGCATTGCATAGAAAGATTATCCTGAGGCTGGTCCCTCTTTTGATCCTGTGTTTTTTTTTGCGTTTATTGATCGCGTAAACATCAGCTTCGCCGCGATGGACATGCGGCGCGATCTGTCGATTCCGGCCACGACATACGGTCTTGGCGCCGGAATATTTTTCCTGGGGTATTTCATTTTCGAAATACCCGGGAACTACATCCTGACGAAAGTCGGGGCCAGGACATGGCTTGCGGTGACGATGGTCACGTGGGGCATTATCTCGGCCGGGATGGCGTTCATCGGCAACGGGCGGGAGCTGCTGCTGCTGCGGTTCCTGCTGGGAATTGCGGAGGCCGGCTTCTATCCCGGCACGCTGTTTTTCCTGATGCAGAGCTTTCCGGAAAAATGGCACGGCCGGGTCATCAGCTATCTGATCGTGGTGATTCCGGTTTCCAGCGCCGTTTCGTCCCTCCTGTCGGGCATGATCCTGCATTTATCCGGGACATGGGGTTTTCATGGATGGCAGTGGATCTTTCTTCTGGAAGGGCTGCCGTCCACGTTTCTGGGGATGCTGCTGTTTATCTGCCTCCCGAACTCCGTCAGCGAGGCAGGATGGCTGAGCCGTGAGGAAAAGGAATACCTCTTCGAGGTCCGGCACCGACGCGCGCAAGTCAAAACCGATCGTACGGCCCGTTCGTTCCTGGCGGTGGCCCGCGATCCGTACGTCTGGAAACTGGCCAGTATTTTCTTCTGTCTGTCTTTTGTGAACGGTACGATTCATTTCTGGCTTCCGCAAATGATCGGATCGGTCGGGTTCGATAAATACGCGGTCATGCATCTTCTGCCGATTCCGTATTTCGTCGGGGCGGTGGCGTTGATCATTTGCGCGGCACGGTCGGATCGATCGGGAAAGCGTCGCTGGAATATCCTGATTCCGATGGGGCTGGCATTCCTGTGTCTGATCCTGACGATTGTCTGCCAACCGCTGATGATGAAGGGAATATTCATCACGATAGCCATCGCATCGCTGTTTACCGTTCTGGGTCTGATGTGGGTGGTTCCGGGGCAGATTCTGCAGGGACCGGCCGCCGCGGGGGGGATCGCGTTGATCAACAGTATCGGGAATCTGGGAAATTTTTTCGGTCCGAGCATATTCTCGGGGCTGGTTCAGGAGACCGGCCATTACACCGTCGGCCTGATGATGGACTCGGTCGTCATGTTTCTTTCGTTTCTGATATTCTATGTGATCAGCACAGAGAAATCGGGAAACGTCCCGTTATGATCCGCGAGCGGACGACAGGGTTATCAGATGCTGTATGAAACCATTACGGTCACCGTATTGCCGGGGACACAGACGAAGGTTCTGGCGGATCTTCACCCCTTGCTTCTGTCGTTGAATGACGGCGGAACCTTCCTTGGCTGCTGGGTGAGCGAAATCGGGCCGCTGAACCAGATCATCATCTTGCGCGCCTTCGCGCTGATGGACGATCTGGCCGAGGCAAGACAGGCTTTGCTGGAATCGGGTCTCTTTCCCGACAGGGAGATCGGCGTCCGCGACGTTTCGTACCAAAGTTGGCGCGGCCTGCCGTTTCTGCCCTGTGTCCAGCCCGGCGAATATGGAAAAATTTACGAAATACGGACTTACCATGTCCGTCCGGGCCATCTGTCGGATGTCGCCGAGGGTTTCAGGAAGACGCTGCCCGGTCGGACACCGCTCTCCCCCCTGTTGACGGCGATGTATAGCCTGGATGGCCCTGCGCGGTTTGCACATATCTGGCCTTACGGCAGCCTTGATGAGCGTGCACGCATCCGCAGGGAAGCGGTTGCGGCAGGTGTCTGGCCGCCACGCGGCTCGGCAGGCTTTCTGACCGAGGATATGCGGTCGCAAGTAGTGGTTCCGGTTGCCTTTTCACCCTTGCGTTGACAGGCCGCCGCAGGGCGGATTGTGCGGGATTTTCCGGCGTGTCTGCTCGGGAAGAGAGGAAAGGAAAAGCGAATGTCCTTGTTGATCGAAGCCGAAGAGCTGGTGGCCAGGATCGGGCGCCCGAGTCTTGTCATTCTGGATGCGACATCCGTATTGCCCGGGCAATCGTTCGACCCGGATGAAAATTTCCGGGCGCGCCGGATCGTGGGGGCGCGCCGGTTCGACATCGAATGCTTCTCCGATCCCGACACGACACTGACGCATATGGTACCCGGTCAGGGGCGTTTCGGCAGGCTGTTCGGGGCGTTGGGTGTCGAGACGTCATCCGAGGTGGTCTTCTACGACCAGACGGGTGTCGCGTCGGCATGCCGGGGCTGGTGGCTGGCCGACTTGTTCGGTCATGCCAATATCCGTGTGCTGAATGGTGGGCTGCCCGCATGGAGCCGGGTCGACGGTCCTGTGGAAAGCGGCCCGGCGGCCGCACCCGTGTCGAAGACCTATTACGCCAGCCCGCGTTATACCCGCCTCAAGGGGCTGGGGGACGTGCTGTCTCTGCTGGGCACGTCCGATGCCGTTATTCTCGACGCGCGATCGAAAGCACGTTTTGCGGGAACGGCGAAGGAGCCACGCCCCGGCGTCCGGAGCGGCCATATTCCGGGGTCGCGGAATGTTCCCTTTGGTGAACTTCTCGATGCCGAAAACCGTTTTCTGCCCGTGCCGGACATCAGAGCCCGGCTGGAGCAGGAAGGCGTGGACGGGGGGCGGCCGGTCATCACGACATGCGGGTCCGGCCTGACGGCCTGTGTTCTCGCGGCTGCACTCGTGGTGGCGGGCTTTCCGCGCGGGGCGGTTTATGATGGCTCGTGGGCGGAATGGGGTTCATTGCCGGATTTGCCGATCGCGACGCTTTGAAGCGGACAAGGGAAGCCGGTGCGCATGACGCGGTCGTCCGAGGACGTCGATGACGCAGGCGACGTAGACGAACCTGCTTCGTTACAACAGAGGTGCAATCCGAGGCCCGGCGCCTGAGGCTGCTGGCTGGCCCTGTCGAGCGCCGCCGGGACATGACCCGTAGAGAGAGGGGCTGCATCCTCTCTCGTCATCAAGATGTCACATTTCTGAACCGGCGAAGCTGCTACGCACGCCGCCAGGATCGCGTGGGCATTGAGGTACCGTGGACATGGTCGTGCAGGCGGACCGGCTGGAATGGATTGCAAAGCACATTCTCCCGCATGAGCCGCATCTGCGCGTGTGGCTTCGTGGGCTTTCCGGCATCGAGGTCGATGATATCGTCCAGGACACCTACGCCATCCTGATCGAGGCCGATGTCGCACATATCCAGTCGCCACGGGCCTATCTCTTTACGGTCGCGCGCAACCTGGTCCTGCAGCACTATCGCCGCGCCAAAATTATTTCGATCGTCGCACTGGCGGATTTCGACGCCCAAAGCATCATGGAAGATGCACCGCCGGTCGATGAGGTCGTGGGTGCCCGGCAGGAACTGGCGCGGCTCCATGCGACGATGGCGGAGTTGCCGGAAAAATGCCGCGATGTCCTGGTGTTGAGGAGGGTCGAAGGATGGTCGCAGAAACAGGTCGCGCATCATCTGGGCGTTTCAGAAAACGTCGTGGAAAAGCAGCTTGCGCGTGCGCTGAGACTGCTGGGACGCGCGTTTGGCCGGGGCGGCCCGGACCAAAATGAGGTGGCCCGGAGTGAAACGGCGCAACACCGATCCATCCGGCGGCACCATCGCCCCGGATAATCCGGACGATATTGCGTTCGGCTGGGTTGCGCGCCTCGATCGTGGGGCGCTGCCTGCCCAAGCGCAGGCGGCCCTTGACGCGTGGCTGGCGTCGGACACGCGGCATCGGGGGGCTTTCGTCAGGGCGCAGGCGATCTGGCTGTCGCTGGATCGCGCCCGTGCCCTTCATGCGCCAGCCCCGCCCGCGGTTACGCCTGGTGCCCCTCAGTCCCAGGGGCGGCGGCACGTCATGCGCTTTGCGGCCGCCGCGGCATGTGCCGCGCTGGTGGTGCCAGGGCGCTCGCAGGGGCATGAACATGTCTGGCGTACCACCGTCGGCGCCTCGGCCCCCGTGCCCTTGCCAGGTGGTCGCCTTATCCTTGATCGCGACACTTTACTGATGGGATACGTGCAGCAGGGGCGTCCGGTCGAGACCCGGCTGCTGTGCGGGCGGGTTCGAGGTGACTGGACCGCAGGTCGGTCGAATGCGCCCGTGATGAAGGCGGGACAGACGCTGATTTTTCCCGCTGCCGCGTCTTTCGTGGTTCAGCAATCGGCCCGCGCTACCGAAATACTTGTCCTGGCCGGCGCGGTGCGCGCCGATGCCGGATCGCAAGAATGGTCCCTCGGAACGGGTCAATGGATGCGTGCGGGCGACGGCATGCCGCCGCGCGTGGGGACGCTGTCCGCCGATGAGATGTATCGCCGGACGGCCTGGAGTCGCGATACACTCGAATTGCGCACGGAAACATTGGCCGAGGCTGCCGCAATTCTCAATCTCTACAATCAGCGTCGCATTGTGGTGCATGGCGCAGCGTTGTCAGCGCAGCGTCTGGTCGGCGTGTTTCGTCTGAGCGATCCGTCCGCGTTCGCACGCGCGGTCTGCTCGATCCTGGGGGCGGAACACGTCGAATCACCGGATAAAATCGACATATTTTGAAATCGTTCAGCCTGTCATGAAGGTTTCACAATCTTCCTGATGTGCGTTGCGGCGGATTCAGCTCTCCTACGCATCCTTCCGTTGAAACGCTCATTCAGCCAGGAAGCGGATTGCTGTGAAACCGACATATCGCCAGGCCCTCGTTCTCTGTTCGTGCCTCGGCACGTTCCTGCCGTTCCTCTCTGCCGCGCAGGCCCGTCCTGCCGCGTTCGATCTGCCACGTCAGCCTGTTGCGGATGCGATTCTTGCTTACGGTCGCCAGGCCAATGTCAGGATCGTGTTGAAAGCGGCCACAGCCAACGGCGTAATTGCTCATCCGGTCAAAGGGGTGCTGGAGCCTGACGCGGCGCTCTCGACATTGCTGCTGGGTACCGGGTTGGAAAGTCTGCATCAAGCTGATGGAACCATCCTGATCGAAAGCGCACCCGCCCCTGATGCGACCGGCAATTCCCGCAAGGGTGGCGGCCAAGGCAAGGCGGATGCCGGCGCTTCCGAGAGCGTCATCGTACTGGGCGCCGGACATTCCCGCCAGGTTCAGATCCTGTCGCGGGCCGAGTTGCGCAAATCCGTGCCGGGCACGTCGCCTCTGGCGACATTGTCCGAACTGCCGGGCGTGAATTTCCAGTCGTCGGACCCGCTGGGTGCCTACGAGTGGGCGCAGCAGATAACGGTGCGCGGGTTCATTACCGACCAGCTGGGATACACGCTCGATGGCGTGCCGCTTGGCAATATGCAATATCGCAACAACAACGGCCTGAGCATCGGGCGCGCGCTCGAAAACGAGAACAACGGCCCCGTCACCCTGGCGCAGGGGGCGGGCGCGCTGGGTACGGCCTCGACCAGCAATCTGGGGGGGACGATCCAGTTCACCTCGATCGATCCCACGGATCACTATGGGGTGGATGTTGCCGGCTCGGTCGGCAGTTCGAACATGTGGCGGACCTTTGCGCGCGTGAATACGGGTATCCTGCCCGGTGGCGGCAAGGCCTACATCAGCTATGATTACCAGTTCGCGGACAAATGGAAGGGCTGGGGCCAGCAGAAGCAGCAGCAGCTTAACATCAAATATATCCAGCCGCTCGGCAGCGCGGTGAGGGTAACGACCTACCTCGACCTCGATGACCGACGAGAGGACGACTATCTCGACCTGTCGAAGTCCCTGATTGGCCGATTTGGCTATGATCATGACGATATCAGCAGAAATTACGCCCTGGCCGAACAGATTGCCCGAGCCGTCCAGAACGGCACGCCGATTCCCGCCCCCTATCAGAGCGCGGACGATACATACTATCGGGGCGGTGGCGTCCGCCAGGACGTGCTGGGGTATGGACGGATCGATTACGACATCTCGTCCCATCTCAGCGGCGCGACCACGGTGTACGGACATCTCGATCGGGGCCCCGGGACCTGGGCGGACCCCTACGACCCCACACCGGCTGAGTTCGGGGGTTCGCCCCTGTCCGTGTCCACGACCGAATACAACATGCATCGCGAGGGCGTCACAACGAGCCTTGCCTACAGGTTTCGGCATCACCGCATCGAAGCCGGCTTCTGGTTCGAGCATAACCTGTTCAGCCAGGCCGCGAAGCTCTACCCGCTTCAGGCGGGCGTAGCACCGGACGATTTCGAGAGATTCTACGACAATCCGTTCGACGTGCAGTGGCAATATGTGTTCCGCACCAAGGTCTATCAGTTCCACATTGGCGATACCTGGCGCGTGACGCCAAAATTGCGCCTGAACGCCGGATTCAAGTCTCTCGTTTCCGACAGCTCGGCCCAAACCATTTCAAGCAAAAACCCGATCAACGCGTCGATATCGGCGTCCAACGGTTTTCTCCCGCAGGCAGGCGCTCTCTATACGTTCGATAGTCACAACGAAGTCTTCGCCGATTTCACGCGGAACATGGCGGCCTACACCGCGTCGGCATCGACCGGTCCTTTCTCGACCACGCAGGCCGGTTTTGACTACGTGCATGGGAATTTGAAGCCCGAGACGACCAACACGGAAGAAGTGGGCTACCGCTTCCACAATGCGGCGCTGCAGTTCTCGCTGACCGGATATTATGTCAATTTCGCCAACAGGCTTCTGGCGTCGTCGATCAGCTCGGTGATCGTTGGAAACCAGAACGTGCTTGAAAACGTCGGCAGCGTCACGTCGCGCGGTGTCGAAACCGCTGCAAACTGGCGCTTCGCCCGCAATTGGTCGCTGTATGGGGCCTGGTCGTATAACGACGCGCATTATGATGACAATATCGCCGTGCCCGGAAGTTCCGTCGTCGTGCCGATCAAAGGCAAGCAGGTCGTGGCGGCGCCGCGCAACATCGGCAATGTAAAGCTGGCCTATGACGACGGCACGGTCTGGGGCCAGTTCAGCGGGCAGTATCAGAGTCGCCGCTTCTATACCTACCTCAATGATTCCCCGATCAAAGGGAGGATCGTCTTCAACCTCGCCGCCGGATACCGTTTCCACCGTCAGGGCTGGTTGAACAACCTCGAAGCCCAGGTGAACGTCGTGAACCTTTTCGACAAGCGCTACATCTCGAGTGTCGGCACGACGGGGTTTGTCAATTCCGATCCGGGCGGAACCTACCAGACGCTGCAGGCCGCGCCGCCGCGGCAGGTATTCTTCACGCTCAGCAAGCATTTCTTTTGATCGGCCGAAGTTGATTTATGTTTCCGGAAGGGGCTGTCATGGCAAATACAATCATTCGCCGGCGCGAAGCGCTGCTTTCGGCTTCGGCTGCGCTCGGAACGTCGTTACTGGGAACGCCGCCCGCATTCGCGGGCGGTGCTGACACCGGGACACGAGAGAAGTTTTCGTTTCTCTTCATCACGGACACGCACCTGCAGCCCGAGCTCGATGCGCAGAAGGGCTGCAGGATGTGCTTCCGTCAGGCGTCGGGTGAGGCGGCCGATTTTGTCCTCCAAGGTGGCGACCATGTCTTCGACGCCATGGAGGTCACGCATGAAAGAGCAGGAAAACTGCTGGATCTGTACGAAATGACCGAGCAGATTCTTGGCAAGAAGGTGTATCACACGGTCGGCAATCACGATTGCTTCGGTGTCTATGCCAGCAGCGGTTGCTCGACGGGAGACCCGGAGTTCGGCAAGAACTATTTCCGCAAGGCGTTTGGCGAGACGTATTACGCCTTCGTGCACAAGGGGGTGCATTTCATCGTTCTCGACTCGGTCACCATCACCCCCGACCGGGATTACGAAGGAAGGATCAGCGCGGAGCAGGTTGCCTGGCTCAAGGCCTATCTCTCGGCCATCCCGACCGGAACGCCGCTGATCATATCGTCGCATATTCCAATCGTGACGGCCTTCTACACCTATGCCGACGAGAGCCCCTCTCTTTTCAAGCACCAGGCGTTGAGCACGGTCAACACGCGCGAAATCCTGCAACTCATCGCCTCACATAATGTGCTGGCGGTTCTTCAGGGCCATACGCATGTTCTGGAGCGGGTGGTGCACGGTGGCATTCCCTTCATTACCGGCGGCGCGGTGAGCGGCAACTGGTGGCACGGCACGCATCTGGGAACCCCCGAGGGGTACATGGTCGTGCATGTGAATGGTAATCACGTTTCGACCGAATACAGGACCTATGGCTTCCGCAGCGTAGATCCGAAGAATACGTGACGTTGGGCCGCTTCCGGGCGCCGGTGCGGCGTCCGGGAGGAGAGCGTGGTGTATGCGATTGTGCAGATACGGCCGGTAAGCGCTCGCCAATCTTCTTCTGTAAGGTCCAGCGTGCTCTGAAGCGCCAGCACGCGCAGGCGCCCCTTGGCCATCACCGGCTACAAGACTCTGCCTGAGGCGAAGCGCCACACGCGCGCCCGCTGACCAAGTGGGCCTTGCGCACGAGGCCATGGAGCGGATCGTGCGTGTAAAACTCAATCCCGGCGTTTCTAAACGCCCGATCAAGATATTGATTTATAATGGAAATTTTAGCCTTGGCGTCCCATAGGGGATTCGAACCCCTGTTGCCGCCGTGAGAGGGCGGCGTCCTAGGCCTCTAGACGAATGGGACATCAGGCTTGGCGGGTTGGTATCGCGGTCGGGGCGGGCGGTCAAGCCCCAAGATCGGATCGGGGTGATTTTATGGTCGCAGTCACCGGGGCGGGTGCGCGACCATCGCCACGTCGCGGATAAAGAAGCCGGCGCTGACCCGTCCGTTCCAGCTTTCCGCGCGCAGCCAGCCCGCCAGATGCAGGGGCGGGGCGTTGCGGTCTTCCAGGATCGCGGCGGCGGGGTGGTCGTCGGCGCGGAACAGCAGCGCCTTCAGGCGCGGGCCGCCGCCTTCGCCTTCGACCAGCACGCGCAGGGTGTTGCCCTCACGCCCGATCCGGTCGGCGCGCACCACCCGCACGCGCGGGATGGCCAGCAGCGGTTCGTCATTGCCCGCGCCGAAGGGGGCCAGACGCCCGATCTCGGCCGCCAGTTCGGTGGTGGCGCCCGCGACATGGATCACGCCTTCGATCGGCAGGTCCACTGCGTCGGGCAGTGCCGCCGCCGCCGCCAGCCGATCGTTCAGGAAATCGTGCAGCGCCGCGACGCCCACGCGCGGCAGCGAGAAGCCGGCCGCCATCGCATGGCCGCCGCCCGTCGTCAGCAATCCGGCCTGACGCGCCGCGATGATGGCGGCGCCCAGGTCGATATCCGCGACCGAGCGCCCCGATCCCTTGACGGTGCCATCCTCCAGTTCCGCCCCCACCAGGACGGGGCGGTTGAACCGTTCCTTGATGCGGCCCGCGACGATGCCCACCACGCCGGGGTGCCAGTCCTGGCCCGACAGCACCAGCACCGGGTGCCCCGCCGCGCGCTGGGCCTCGGCGGCCTCCATCGCGCGGTCCAGGATGCCGGTTTCCACCGTCTGGCGGCGGCGATTGACGGCGTCCAGACGCTCGGCCAGGCGCCGGGCCTCGACCGCGTCATCGCACAGCAGCAATTCCAGCCCCAGGCCCGATTCGGCGATGCGCCCGCCGGCATTGATGCGCGGCCCCAGCGCGAACCCGCAGGTAAAGGCCGACAGCGGATCGCGCGCGCCCGCGACCTCCAGCAGTGCGTCCAGGCCGGTGCGCTGCCGTCGCGCCATGATCTTCAGCCCCTGCGTTACCAGCGCGCGGTTCAGACCGGTCAGCGGCATCACGTCGCACACGGTCGCCAGCGCGACCACATCCAGCAAGGCTATCAGATCGGGTTCCGGCCGGCCGGCGAACCAGCCCGCGCGACGCAGCGCCCGCAGGGTCGCCACCGCCGTCAGGAACGCGACCCCCGCCGCGCACAGGCCGCGCTGGCCGGAGTCGCAATCCAGCCGGTTGGGATTGACGGTGGCCAGGACCGGCGGCGGCGGGCCTTCGGCCTTATGGTGGTCCAGCACCACGATGTCGGCCCGGCCGGCCAGGGTCGCCAGCACGTCGGCCGCCGCCGTGCCGCAATCGACGCAGACGATCAGCGTCGCCCCCCGCGCCACCAGCCCGTCCAGCGCCGGGACGTTGGGGCCGTAGCCCTCGGTCATCCGGTCAGGCACATGCGTCGTCACCGGGCAGCCCAGGCCGCGCAGCAATTGCGTCATCACGGCCGCCGCGCAGGCCCCATCGACGTCGTAATCGCCAAATACCCCCACCGTTTCTCCCCAGCGCGCCGCGTCGGCCAACCGGGCGGCAGCGGCGTCCATGTCGCGCAGGGCGGACGGATCGGGCATCAGGGCGCGCAGGGTGGGGTCCAGGAAATTGGCCGCCGTGCGTCCGTCCAGGCCGCGTGCGGCCAGCATCCGGCCGACGATCTCCGGCACGCCGGCCTGCTGCGCGATCATCAGCCCGGCCCGGCCGTCCGGGTCGGCCAGCAGCCGGTCGCGCCACCGCCAGCGCCGGCCGCCGAGGCTGGTGCGCACGCCCAGCACCAGATCCGCTTCGTCCATCCCGGTGTCTTCCATGCCGATACCTGGTCCAGGCCCCGTCCCCGGACCGGCTGCACGGGGACGCGCACCATCGGAGACGGGATGCTCGGCTGTCGGCACCTGGGGCGGGAGCAGACTGTCAGACACCGGCACGGCCGGTCTCAAGGCCGGGGTGCCGGGCGGGAAGCCGGGCGGCAGGACACTGGGCAGCAGGACATTGGGCAGCAGGAGACATGGGACGCGTCAGATCGCACCCCAGGTCTTGGTCGAGAAATCATGATGCCCCTCGACGAACCGGACGGTCCCGGATTTGGAGCGCATCACGATGGAATGGGTGATCGCCCGGTTGCCGTCGCGGCGGATGCCGCGCAGCAGCGGCCCGGTGGTGACCCCGGTGGCCGAGAACAGGACATCGCCCCGCGCCATGTCATACAGGCCCAGCTTGCGCGAGGGGTCCTTGCCCGGGTCCATTTCCTGCGCACGGCGGATCTGCTCGTCATCCTCGAACAGCAGGCGGCCCTGCATCTGGCCATGGACGCAGCGCACGGCGGCGGCGGCCAGCACGCCTTCCGGCGCGCCGCCTGACCCGGCATAGATGTCGACGCGTCCGTTGGGCAGGCAGGCAGCGATGGCGGCCGCGACGTCGCCGTCGCTCAGCAGCATGACGCGGGCCCCGGCCTCGCGCGTCTTGGCGATCAGTTCCTCATGCCGCTCGCGCTCCAGTGCGCACAGGGTCAGGTCGCCGATATCCTTGCGCTTGGCCCGCGCCAGTTCGCGCAGGTTGGCGCCGATCGACGCATCCAGATCCACCACGCCTTCGGGCAGGTCGGGGCCGACCACGATCTTTTCCATGTAGATGTCGGGCGCGTGCAGGAAATTCCCGGCCTCGGCCAGCGCCAGCACCGTCAGGGCGTTGGGCATGTTCTTGGCGCACAGGTTGGTGCCTTCCAGCGGGTCCACGGCGATGTCCATCGCCGGGCCGCCGGCGCCCACCTTCTCGCCGATATACAGCATCGGCGCCTCGTCCATCTCGCCCTCGCCGATGACCACGGTGCCGTTGATCGCGACCGTGTCGAAGGCCAGGCGCATGGCCTCGACGGCGGCGCCGTCGGCCTCGTTCTTCTTGCCCCGGCCCGTCCATTGCGACGCCGACATGGCCGCCGCCTCGGTCACGCGGACCAGTTCCAGCGCCAGGTTGCGGTCGGTAACCTTGTAGCCCGGGTTCGGTGTGGACGTCATCGTCGATGATCCTCTTCTGCTTGCCGGTTCTGGATGCCGGCACGTCCGGGGCGAGGGGCCGCCCCGTATGGGGTCTGCCACGCGCGCCCGGCCGGGGCGCGCACGGCGAGGGCGGGCGTCAGCCGGGGTCGATCCGGATCATCGCCGGCGCGCCGATCACGGCCGACAGTGCCGCGATGCGTCCCAGCGCCTCCATCATCGCGGATTCCCGCGTGCGGTGGGTGACCAGGACCAGCGGCACCGAGGGGTCGCCTGCCGTGCCATCCTGCGGCACGGCGTCGGCCCGCCCATGTTGCAGCATGCTGCGCAGGGACACGCCATGGTCGCGCAGCACGGCGGTGACGTCGGCGATCACGCCGGGGCGGTCGTGGACGTTCAGGCGCAGGTAATATTCCTCGTGGAAGGCGGTGCGCGGCAGGGCCTCGATCTGCGTCAGCCCGTCGGCGCTGCGGCCCCAGACCGGCACCGCGCTGCCGCGCGCGACGTCGATCAGGTCGGCGGCGACGGCGGTGGCGGTCGGGCCTTCGCCCGCGCCGCGCCCTTCCAGCATCAGGCGGCCGACGAACGCGCCCTCGACCACCACGGCGTTGAATACGCCGTCGACCTGCGCGATCGGGGCTTTCTCGGGCACCAGGCAGGGATGGACGCGGGCCTCGACCCCGTCGTCCCGCCGCCGCGCCAGGCCCAGCAGCTTGATCCGGTAGCCCAGCGCCCGCGCGAAATCGAGGTCCAGCGCATCGATGCCCCGGATCCCCTCGACATGCACCGAGGCGAACGCGACCGGCCGGCCGAAGGCCAGCCCGGCCAGGATCGCCAGCTTGTGCGCCGCGTCGATGCCGTCCACGTCGGTCGACGGGTCGGCCTCGGCATAGCCCAGGGCCTGGGCCTCGGCCAGCACGTCGGCGAAGGGGCGGCCGCTTTCGCGCATCGCGGTCATGATGTAGTTGCAGGTGCCGTTCAGGATGCCGCCGACCCGCGTCAGCCGGTCGGCCGCCAGCCCCTCGCGCACCGTCTTGATGGCCGGGATGCCGCCGGCGACAGCGGCCTCGAACATCAGCGGCACGCCGGCGCGCTCGGCCAGGGCGGCCAGTTCGGCGCCATGGACCGCGATCAGCGCCTTGTTGGCGGTGACGACCGGCCGCCCGGCCTCCAGCGCCGTGGTGACCAGCCGGCGGGCCACGCCCTCGGCCCCGCCGATCAGTTCCACCACCACATCGACATCGGGGTCGGTCGCCAGCGCCGCCGCGTCGTCATGCCAGGTCAGGCCCGACAGATCGACGCCCCGGTCGCGCGTGCGGTCGCGCGCGGCCACGGCGGTGATCGTGATCGGCCGACCGGCCCGCGCGGCCACGATCGTCTCGTTCCCGCGCAGCAGCTTGACCAGGCCCGCGCCCACGGTGCCCAGCCCGGCAATGCCGATCCGCAGCGGGGCCGTAATTGCCCCCCGTGCCTGTCCGCCCGCGCTGTCAGCAATCATGTTCTGTCCGGTCACCTGATATCCTGTCGTCGTCTCGTCAATCGTGTGTCGTCTTCCGGGGGCGCCGTCCGCCGGAATGTCAGGCGTCGGCGTTCGCCACCGCCTCGGCTTCTGTGCGGGGGACGGCCGCGCCGCCGGTTTCCGGCCGCGCCGGGGGCGGCGTCACGCCGTGGCGGATCATGAACTGCTTGATCGCCCGTGTCGCCTGGCGCAGGCGCTGGGTGTTCTCGACCAGGCCGATCCGCACGAAACCTTCGCCATACTCGCCGAAGCCCAGGCCCGGGGCCACGGCCACGCCGGCTTCTTTCAGCAGCAGCTTCGAGAAATCGACGCTGCCCATCTCGCGGAAGGCGGGGGGCAGGGGCGCCCAGGCGAACATCGAGCCTTCGGGCGAGGGTACGTCCCATCCTGCCGCGTGCAGCCCGCGGATCAGCACGTCGCGCCGGTCGCGATACATGGTCCGGATCTCGGCCACGCAATCCTGCGGGCCACTCAGCGCCGCGACCGCCGCGACCTGGATGGGCGTGAACGCGCCGTAGTCCAGATAGGATTTGATCCGCGTCAGCGCGGTGATCAGGCGCGGATTGCCCGCCGCGAAGCCCATGCGCCAGCCCGCCATCGAATAGGTCTTGGACAGCGACGTGAATTCCACCGCGATGTCGCGCGCGCCGGGCACCTGCAGGATCGACGGCGGCACCCGGTCGCCGAAATAGATCTCGGCATAGGCCAGGTCGGACATGATCCAGATGTCGTGCCGGCGGGCCAGGGCCACCAGTTCGCGATAGAAATCGAGGTCCGCCACATAGGCCGTGGGGTTCGACGGGAAATTGACGATCAGCGCCGTCGGCTTGGGCACCGAATGGCGCACCGCGCGGTCCAGCGCGCGCAGCATCTCCTCGTCCGGCGTGGCGGGGATCGAGCGGACCGACGCGCCGGCGATGATGAAGCCGAACTGATGGATCGGGTAGGAAGGGTTGGGCACCAGAATGGTGTCGCCCGGGCTGGTGATGGCTGCCGACAGGTTTGCCAGCCCTTCCTTCGAGCCGAGGGTGGCGATCACCTCGGTCTCGGGGTCCAGCTTCACGTCGAAGCGGCGCGCGTAATAGCCCGCCAGCGCCCGCCGCAGGCCGGGAATGCCCCGGCTGACGGAATAGCGGTGCGACCGCGGGTCGGCCACGGTTTCCACCAGCTTCTGCACGATGTGCGGCGGGGTGGGGGTGTCGGGGTTGCCCATGCCCAGATCGATGATGTCCTCGCCCCGGACGCGCGCCGCGGCCTTGGCCTTGTTGACTTCGGCGAAGACGTAGGGCGGCAGGCGGCGGATGCGGTGGAATTCTTCGGTCATTGGTCGCTCGTGGGACGCTGGTTCAGGACGGTCGCCGGGGCGCCGTTCCGGGCCGCTTCTTGTCGGCGGCATATCGGAAAATGGCAGGAACGGGTCCGGTCCCCTCTAGGTATAGCGACGCCGCCGCCCGGCAGGCAACCGCGCCGAAGGGGCGCGCGCGTCATCTTGCCGCGCTTACTGGTTCAGGCTGACCCGCACGCCGTCGCCGAACGGATGGGCGCGCAGATGGATCATGTTCGCCGGCACGCCGCGCGCGGCCAGCAGGTCGGCCACCGTCTGTGCCCGCAACAGGGCCAGGCTCATCGACCGCGCCTGCTCGGCGGGGTCGGTGGACGTGGCCTCGCCATAGCCATGGACGAAGATCGGCCGCGTGCCCCGTTGCCCCGCCAGTTCGGCGAGGGGGCGGTCCTGACCCCGCACCGGCTGGTCCGACGCCGTCAGGAAGCGGATGCGCGTGCCCTGGGGGTCGGCCAGATCGTAGGCCGGCCGCTCGGGCGTCGCCAGCGCGCCGTCCTCGGGTACGGCGAATCCGGGGAATCGGGGCGGCGCCGGCGGCCGCGCCGCGACGTCCGGCGGGGCGGCGGCCTGCACGGCCGGGCCACCGACGCCGCCGACATCGGCCCCGACCTCGGGCATGGCGACCTCCGGCATGGCCGCCGGCGCCTCGTCGGTGCGGGTGGCGCGGGCCGGCGGGGCCGATGTCGTGGGGGCGGTCGGTGTTGGGGCGGCCTGCGGCGGGCGTTCGGCGGCCTCCAGCGTGGCGGATGGCTGTTCGGGGCCGGCGGGCGGGGCCGGTCGGGCCGGGCCGCCTTTCGCCGCCCCCGGGGGCGTTCCAGGCGCCGTGACGGTCAGCGGGCCGATCTCGACCGCCTGGCGATGGGCCAGGTTCCGCTGTTCGACCAGGTTTTCGGTGATGCTCTGACGCAGGGCGGCAGACGGGACGGCAGGTGGCGTGGTGGGCGTCAGGCCCACCGCGGGATAGGGATCGTGGATGCCGGGCGGCGGCGGGCGCTGCTGGGCGATCACCCCGCCTTCGTACTGGTGCCACCAGTCCAGCGTCGCGTCGAACGCATCGCGGTGCCCGCACCCCGCCAGCAGCAGCAGGGCCAGCGTGGGCGCTGCCCGCCCGGCCCGGACGGCGCGGCGCGTGTCGGCGCGTGCAGAACGCTCTCTTGGCAGCGGCGCCGTCATACCCATCTTCTCTCCATGACGAATCCTGATCGCGACGAACAGGGGCGATCCGCTCTTCTAGCCCGCTCTCCCGCCATTAGCGAGAGAGCGTGCGATACCGCATCGCCCGTCCCCCTCCCGGCAATGGGGGGCAGGTCGGGTCTTGGCACCGGGGCGAAGGCGGCGCAGGATGGAACACGTGACTATTACAGTCCTGGATACAGGGAGATGAGAATGACCGGCATGCAGCCGAAAAACCGCATCCGGATGGATGATGAGGATCCGGACGGTCCCGACATCCCCGAACCCCAGGGCCCCGAACCCAAGGAGCCGGGCGACAACAAGACCCTGTCCTCGCCGATCAGCGAGCTGGAAAGCCGGCTGTTCGACCAGCGCAAGGTGCTGATCTTCGGTGCGATCAACGACAAGCTGGCCCGTGACGTCACCGGCCGCCTGCTGGCGCTGGCCGGCGCGTCGGACCACCCGATCGACGTCTATGTCAACTCGCCCGGCGGCCATGTCGAAAGCGGCGACACGATCCACGACATGATCCGGTTCGTCGATTCGGTGGCCCCGGTGAACGTGATCGGCACCGGCTGGGTGGCCTCGGCCGGCGCGTTGATCTTTGCCGCCGGCAACCCGCAGCGCCGCTTCTGCCTGCCCAATACGCGCTTCCTGCTGCATCAGCCGATGGGCGGCGTGCGCGGCCCCGCGACCGATATCGACATCGAGGCGCGGGAAATCGTGAAGATGCGCGAGCGCCTGAATCGCCTGTTCGCGCGCGAAACCGGGCAGAGCTACGAAAAGATCTGCAAGGACACCGACCGCAATTACTGGATGTCGGCCGACGAGGCGATCGCCTACGGCCTCGTCACCCGGGTCATCACCGCCCTGAACGACATCCGCTAGCCGACGGGAACGCCCCGTCCGCCTGCCGCCCGCGCGGCCGGGCGGGGCGCTCTTGCCAGGTGGTGTCGCGCCGGCCCTGTGGTCGGGCGGCGCCGTTCTGCTTAATGAGCCCGCATGACCATGAACTCTCTTGCCGATATCTATTCCTCGCTGCCCGAGGCCATTGACCCCAAGGGCGCCGACGCCCGCACGGTGGCCGAGGCCGATTTCAACGCCCGCCACTGGTCCAGCCCGGTTCCCGGCCCCCTGAAACCCGGCAGCACCGAGCACAAGCGCGCCGTCGCCGCGATGTTCCGCGACACGTTCAATCCCTACAAGCCCTCGGTCATCGACTGGCCCAAGCTGGATCCGGCGACGCTGAAGCGCGTGACCTCGCTGCCGATCTGGGACATTGCGGTGCAGACCGAAGGCAAGGCCCGCCTGCGCATGGCCGCCTATGCGCGGCTGATCGACGACCCCGACATGAAGGATGCCCTGTCGCGCAATGCGTGGGAGGAAAACCGCCATAAGGAGGTCCTGTCGCGGCTGGTCGAGGCCTACGACATCAAGATGGCCCCCGAGCCCCCGTACATCGAACCGCGTGACGTCGAATGGGCGTACCTGGTCACCGGGTTCTCGGAATGCGTCGACAGCTTCTTCGCCTTCGGCCTGTTCGCGCTGGCCCGGCAATCCGGCTTCTTCCCCGCCGAACTGATCGAGACGTTCGAGCCCGTGATGCAGGAGGAATGTCGCCACATCCTGCTGTTCGCCAACTGGCTGGCCTGGCACCGCGCGACGATGCCGGCCTGGAAGCGCCCGTGGTTCGAGATCCGGGTCCTGGCGGTATGGGTGTTCCTGGCCTACGAACGGATGGGGCTGGCCCGCACCATGGACGCCGACGGCAACGTCCACGAACAGGACAATAATTTCACCGTCAGCGGCGCCAAGGATGTTGCGGACATGGATATCAGCGTGGGCGAGCTGATGGATCTGTGCCTGGAGGAAAACGATCGTCGCTTCGCGGGGTACGACCCGCGCCTGCTGCGGCCGAAACTGGCGCCGAACCTGGCCCGCTTCATCCGCCGGTTCATGAAGAAACCCTCGGCCGCCCGGCAGGTGGAGCACGCTGCTTGAGCCGTATCGAAGCCGGGTCCGAGGCCCATAAAGACCTGTTCTGCCGCCAGTTCGTCGCCACTCATCAGGTCTTCGACCCCGAGACCCTGCCCTGGCCCGAACTGACGGACGAGGAACTGGCCCGCCTGCGGACCATCCCCTTCTGGCAGGAGGTGTACCACACCGAACGCCGCGCCGGCGCGATCGTCGACGCCTTCACTCCGCAGATCGATGACCCGGTAGTGCGCGAGGCCGTGGCCCTGCAGGGGCTGGAGGAGGCGCGCCACGCCAGGCTGATCCGCGTGATGATCGACCGCTACGGCCTCGACGCGACCGAACAGCCGATCGAGACTTTTCCCGCCGATCTGGAAACCGCCTTCATCGATTTCGGCTTCGGCGAATGCCTCGACGCCTTCCTGGGCTTCGGCGCGTTCAAGAACGCCCGCCAGTCGCACTTCCTGCCCGAAGGATTGTTCGAGATCTTCGATGTGCTGATGTTCGAGGAAACGCGGCATATCGTCTTCTTCATCAACTACATGGCTTGGCGTGAACGGCAGCGCGGGCTGGGGCGGGTGCGGCGCGCGCTGAAATCGACGCGCTTCTACGGCCGGGCGCTGGGGCGACTGCTGGCGATGGTGCGGCGTGGGCAGCAGCCCAATGACGGGCGCGACTTCGCGGTGACGCAGGCCAACGTCTTCCTCGACGAGTTCTCGTTCGCGCAGTTCGTCGAGGATTGCTACCGCGAGAACGCGCGGCGGATGAAGGAATTCGACCCCGACCTGATGCAGCCCCGCCTGCTACCCGCCATGGCCGACATGGCCCTGCGCGGCATGCGCCTGTGGGACCGCCGCCGCCCGCACCTGCGCGCCGCGGTGCGGTAGGGGCGAAGGCAAGGGCGTTGCCCTTGACCCTCCAAAGGGCATAGCCCTTTGGAAAACACCAGAAATTATGAATGGAATGGGATGCAAGGGTCGTGGCCCTTGCCGACCCTGACGACCAGGGGGTGGAGGGCAGTGCCCTGCCGCCGGCTTTGGTGAAGATTTCATGAAAACAGGCTTCGGCCTGATGACATGGCGGCAACCCGCCCCTACCACGCCGCAAGGCCGCGATCTTGGCGATGGCCTCGGGACGGCGGAACGGCGGGATCGGCGATGATGCGAAGGCAGGGCGGGGCATCCAACAGGGGCGCCGGTTCGACCCATGACGGATTAAGTTCATGACGGCAAGTTCATGACAGCCTGGGCCATTCCCCATCCGCGCTGGCTGTCGTTGCATGCCCGGATCAGGCGCATCACGGGGCGCCACGATGCCGAAGATCTGTTGCAGGCCGCCGTTCAGCGCTTTCTTGAACGTGGTCCGGAGGGGGTCCAGAATCCGGACGCCTACCTCGTCCGCTCGGCCCGCAACCTGGCCGTGGATCAGGCCCGGCGTGAACGGCATGGCGCGGTTGCGCCGTATGAAGGGGACGACGTCGGATCGGTGCCGTGCCCGAGCCCGCAGCCCGACGCGGTGCTTATGGCGCGGCAGCGTTTGCAGAGGCTGCGCGAGGGGTGTGCGCAACTGGACGCCCGGACCCGCGAGATCTTCCTGCTGCATCGGCTGGAAGGGCTTTCGTACCGCGATATCGCCCTGCGGCTGGAGATAAGTGTCAGTGCTGTCGAAAAGCATGTCAGCAAGGCGATCTGTTTCCTGACCGAATGGGTCATGGACTGAACGGCCATGTCATCGTCGATCACACGGACGGCCGCGCGCTGGATGGCGCGGCTCCATGCAGAGGATTGTTCGGAAGCCGACCGGCAGGCCTTCCGCGCGTGGCTGGCGGAAGACGCCCGCCATCGCGCGATCTTCGAGCAGGCGTCGGACGTATGGGCCGAGGCCGGCGGTCTTGCGCCGTCGCACGCGCCATCGGCCGCCATTTCCAGGCGCGCCCCGTTGCGGGCGGGACACCGGATGCCCACGCGCCGCGCGGTGCTGGCCGGTGGGATGCTGCTGGGGGCGGGCCTGCTGGTCGATGCGCCGCGTCCGGCCGAAGCCGAGATCTACACGACGGCCATCGGGCAGCAGCGTCGTCTGCACCTCGGCCCGAAGATTGATATCCTGCTCGACACCGACACGACAATTCTGGTGCCGCCGCACGCGCGGCACCGCCGCCTTGTCCTCAGGTGCGGACAGGCGGCGATCGGGCTGGCGCAGCGCGACCATCCCTATCGTGTCGAAACCCCCACCCATGCCCTGCTGGCCGATTGCGGGCAGTTCGACATTCGCCTGATCGACCGCCGGCTGACGGCGACGGTCCTGGCGGGAAGTCTCGCGGTTCTGCCCCGCACGGCCGGGGCGGGGCAGCCGGTCAGGCTGGAGGCCGGGCAGCGCCTGCGCGTCGATCCGGACCTGCCGCCGCGCATTGATCGCCCGCCGGTCGAGGACCTGATGGCCTGGCAGAGCGGACGCCTGGCCTTTCGCGAGACTCCCCTGGGTGATGCCGTGCGGGAAATGAACCGCTACAGCATCACCAAGATGGAACTGGCGCCCGATGGCGTGGCGACGCTGCGCATCAGCGGCTTTTACCATGCGGGCAATACGGCCGGCTTCGTCCGTGCCCTGCAGGCGCTGCTGCCTGTGAAGGTCAGGCAGGGGCAGACTATCCACATCATGAAGCTTTTATGAAAGCACTCAATTTTTACTGAGGTCGCCGCACCCTCGTTCGTCCTGTCAGCAAGCCGAGTGATCGGCACCACTGATGGGAATTCCTCGATGCCCCGCCTGCCGGGCCTGCGGCCCTCGATCGTTCTGATGACCATGAGCCTGGGCGGGGTGGCCGCATCCATGGCGCACGCGGCGCCGGATGTCGTCACCGTGCATCTGAAGGCGCAACCGCTTTCGCAATCTCTCGAGGATCTGTCACGCATAAGCGGACACGACATCCTGTTTGCTCCCGGCGATATCGGCAACCGCACGGCGCCGGCAATCGACGGCCGGATCAGCGTGCAGGACGCCGTCGGCCGATTGCTGGCCGGGACGGGATTGCGGCTGGTCACGCAGGCCGACGGCAGCGTGCTGATTGGGCAACCGCACGCGGTCGCCGCCGATGGGGCAGCGGCGCGCAAGGCGCGTAGCACGGATCGGTGGGACGGCAAGGCCGAGACCATCACGGTGATCGGTCGGGCTGAACGTCTGGCGCCCTCGACGGTGCCGCTGTGGATCACGCAGCCGACCTCGATCATCCAGAGCAAATTCATCGCCAATAATATCATCCCGCTGGCCAGCGTCGATGACATCATCAAGTTCCAGCCCAGCGTCTGGACGCAGAACCCCAACGGCCCCGGAATCGGCAAGGCCGAGACCATGAGCCTGCGCGGTTTCCAGGACGGTCAGTACAACATGACCTTCGACGGCATCCCGTTCGGCGATGCCAGCGACCTGCATCACACGACATCTTCGCTGTTCATCTCGCATTTCCTGGGGCAGGCCGAGGTCGATCGCGGTCCCGGAACGGCGTCCACGATCGGTAACGCGACGTTCGGCGGCACGATCGGCTTCACGTCCCGGACGCCGGCCGACCATTTCGGGGTGACGCCCTACGGCACCTATGGCAGCTTCAACACCCGCGCCGGGGGGGTGGAGGTCGATAGCGGCAAGACCGGCCTGGGCAAGATGGTGCTGGACCTGCAGCACGAGGAAACCGACGGCTACCTCACCCGTTCCGCCGAACGGCGGAGCAATATCCTGTTCAAGGATGTCGTGCGTCTCGGCGATGAGACGACGCTGACAATCGCCACGACCTACAACAAGGAATGGCAATATACCACGCAGGGGGCGACCCTGGACGAATATGCGCGCTACGGCAACAATTACGGCCTGTGCGACAACGCCAAGCTGCAATGCTTCTACGGCTATAATCCGAGTGCCTATCAGTCCGATTTCAGCTACATCAATCTCAAGACGAAGCTGACGCCCTGGCTCGATTTTGAAAATCGCCTGTACATGAACGGGTTCGAACATTCCTATACGGAATCGACGGATGCCAGCCAGGACGACCCGTCGGCGAACGGGGTCACCTTCTACAATGCCGCCGGCAAGAAAGTGGCCACCTACAAGAACGACATTCCCGGGAAATATGCCGACGCCGCTTTCCGCTCGTACGGTGATACGCTGGGCTTCAAAGCCCGGACGCCGGTGGGCGATGTGCTGGCCGGGGTGTGGGCGGATGTGCAGGACGATCGACGCTATACCTATGCGCTGGATCTGTCGCAGGGCGGCGTCGCGGTGCCCGGAAAGACCGGATCGGCCTATAGCTATGATATTCACGATCTCAACACGACGCTGCAGCCGTATCTGGAGTTCGACTGGCACCCGCTGCGGGGCATGACGGTCAAGCCGGGAATCAAATATTCCTATTTCCATCGCGATTATGACGCGCCGATCAACAAGGGCACGAAGACGCCCCTGAACGACCGGCAGACCTTCACGTCCTGGCAGCCGTCCATTGCGCTTAACCAGATCATCCTGCCCGGCTGGAGCGCCTACGCGCAGGTCGCGCGGGGCTTCCTGGCGCCGCCGCTGAGCGTCTTCCAGGTGCAGAGCGTCGGTTCGGTCAAGCCCGAGGCGACCTGGAACTATCAGGTCGGGACGGTCGTCCAGAAGAAGAAATGGACGTTGTCGGCCGACGCCTACTACATTGATTTTTCCAACTACATTGCCTCGGCGCAGATCAACGTGCCGGGTATCGGCACGGAATCCACCTACGTCAACAGCGGTGGCGCCGTCTACAAGGGCCTGGAGGTCGAGGGGCAATATGCCCTTGGTCTCGGCCTGTCGCTCTACGGCAACTACAGCGTGAACGACGCGGAATACAAAGGCACGCACACCCGCGTGGCCGAGACACCGAATGCGCTCGCCTCCTTCGGCCTGCTCTATGAAAATCCGAAGGGACCGTACTTCTCGATCATCGGGAAATATGTCGGAAACCATTGGGGCCTGGACAGCACGACGGACGAGGCCGGCAAGACCGTTTTCGCCAACCAGTATCGCATCCACAGCGTCGTGACGGCCGATTTGGCGCTGGGCTGGCATTTCCGCAATGTCGGCGGGGTGCTGCGCGACCTGACGCCCAGCCTGAAGATCGCCAATCTGTTCGACAGCCATGCCATCAGCGATTTCGCCGGGAACCAGTCCGCCGCCAGCGCCGGATATCCCGACGGGGCGCCCCTGTACTGGCGCCTGTCGGGGCGCAGCGTCTTCTTCAACCTGACGATGACGGTGCCCTGATGCGCTTTTCCTCCCTCTTGCGCCTGACGCTTGTCGTCGGCAGCACGATGTCGGGCGGCCTGTCGGCCGCCCAGTGCCGGACCACGGCCGCGCAGCCGGTTCTGGAAAAAATCGTGCTGATTTCCCGGCATGGCATCCGCAGCCCCACGCAACCGGTCGAACGGCTGAGGGAGGCGACCGGCCGGGATTGGCCCGCATGGCCGGTACCGCCGGGGCAATTGACGGACCACGGCCGGGCCGACCTTGCCCTGATGGGCGGCTTTCTGGCCCACCATTACCAGGCGGCGGGCCTGCTGCCGACGGCAGGGTGCCCGCGAAAGGAGGAGGTGGTCGTCTGGGGCGATTCCGCCGACGATCGCACACGCCAGAGCGGCGAGATCATGGCCCGGACCCTGGCGGGCGGCTGCCCGACTATCTCGGGGTCTCTGCCGGCGGGCCGGCACGACCCGATGTTCAACGCGATGGCCGCCGGCGCCGCCACGCTGAACCGAGCCGAAATCATGCGCGAACTGTCTGTTGTGCGGCAACGCGACCCCGAGGGTTCCGCGACCGTGCGGCAGGCGCTCTCGACGGTGCAGGCGGTGGTCGCTCCGGACGGATGCGCCTCGGGCGGCGCCTGCTTTACCGCGGCGTTGGGTGTCGACTGGACGCATGGCGCGCCGCACCTGTCCGCCGGCCTGGCCCTGGCGGCCACGTCGGCGGAAAATCTGTTGCTGGAATATCTTCAGGGCATGCCCGAAGAGGCGATCGCCTGGGGGCGGCGCGACGTCCCGGCGCTGCTGGAGGACATCATGCCGGCGCATGCCTATGCCAGCGATATGCTGCGCCGGCTGCCCGCCATCGCCTATCCGCGTGGCCGGGGCCTGACGTCCGCCATCCTTGATATTCTGGACGGGAATCCGGTGACCCTGCCGGATGGAACGGTCGTCGGCGGCCATGCGCGCCTGGTGATGTTCGCCGGCCATGACACGACGCTGGACATGCTGGCGACGATCTTCGGCCTGGACTGGCATTTCGCGGACCAGCCCGACCGGACCGCACCCGACACGACGCTGGGGCTCGAACTCTGGCGCCGGCCGGACGGGGTGCAGATCGTCAAGGCCGTCATCTTCCATCAGAGCCTGGCGGAACTGCGGAACGCCCTTCCGCTGGACGACACGGGCTGGGGGATGGACCTGCGGATTGCTTCGTGCGCGCAGGAGAGGGAATGCCCGCTGGCAACACTGGAAAAAGGGGTCCGGGCCGGAATCGCGGCGCATGCGCCAGCCTGAGCGGCTTTTCGGCCCGACAGGGTAGGCAGGGTTGTGTGGACATCCGAAATACGAAATGCCGTGAATATTTCATGACATACGAACGCCGTGGATGAAAATTTCTCAATGTTTCGACTATGAGCAGGCCGAAACAACCCCGGGGTGCATTCCCATGCTGCATTTCGCCCCCTATTCAGCGTTTTCCATCCTGGCTCTTGTTGCCTGCTTCCTTCTGGTCTGCGTCTTTGAATTCGTGAACGGATTTCACGATACCGCCAATGCGGTCGCGACGGTGATCTACACCAACTCGCTCAAGCCCAAGGTCGCGGCCGTCTGGTCGGGCCTGATGAACTTCGTGGGGGTCATTCTGGGCGGCATCAGTGTCGCCTACGGCCTGGTGGAGTTATTGCCGGCGGATGTGCTGTCGCCGCCCAACGGGGACCCGGCGGTGCCGATGCTGATGGCGCTGTTCGGAACGCTGGCGTGGAACCTGTTCACCTGGTGGTTCGGCATCCCCAATTCCAGTTCCCATTGCGTGATCGGGGGGGGGCGATCGGCGACGCGCTGCTGCACACGCGCGCGCTGGGGGACAGCGTCGACTGGTCGCAGATCTGGAAGGTGCTGCGGGCGCTGGCGATCTCGCCCGTTCTGGGCCTGGTCGGCGCCGGGGGGCTCTATTTCATCCTGAAGCATCTGGTGAAGGATCCCGATCTGTACAGCCCGCCCAAGGGCGACAAGCCGCCGCACGGTTGGGTGCGCGGCCTGCTGATCCTGACCTGCACAGGGGTCAGCTTCTCGCACGGCAGCAATGACGGGCAGAAGAGCATCGGCCTGATCATGCTGACCATCATCGGCATTCTGCCTGCGACCTTCGCGCTCAACCCCGGCGCCACGCCGGACGTGACGCATGTGGCCGAACGCGCGGCGATCGTGGCCCCGCTGCTCGATACCTACGACCATCACGGCTTGCGCGACGAGGCCCTGGCGTCGGTCGCGCGCCTGCGGCAGACGACGCCTGACACTGTAGTGCCGTCGCAGCTGCGCGCCGACATCTACGAGGTCGTGGCCGGGCTGAAGACAGTTGCCGCCGACCCGGCCACCTCGGCCCAGGACAGGAAGACCGCGAAGGCGGTCGGCAACCAGTTGCGCCCCACGGTCGAGTATGCGCCCTGGTGGGTCCGTCTGCTCAGCGCGCTATGCCTTGGTATCGGCACGATGGTGGGCTATCGGCGCATCGTTCATACGCTGGGGAAGAAGATCGGCAATACCCATCTGACCCCGGCGCAGGGGGCTTCAGCCGAACTGGTGGGGGCGGGGCTGATTGCCACCGCCGGTTACACCGGCCTGGATCTTCACCCTGCCGGTTACCATCGCCGTCGCGGCGGGTCTGTTCTATGCCCTGAGCATGTCATGACAAGACCGTCGCGGACGTGACGGTCGCCGGTGCCGTTGGCCGGGCGGCACCGGGGTCGACCGGTGCTGACGCCTCGGTATAGGCCTCCCAGCGGCGGCGGCTTCCAGATCTCTTGGGCTGATCTTCCGCTGCTTCAGCGCTGGAAATGCCATTGGGCGCGCTCGCGGTCGTTGGGGCGGACAGGGCGGCGATGTGGCAGATATGCCGATTGCAGCGCTGGGCGATCCGCTTGATCCCCCTTGCCCACGGCGTCACGCCCTTCGAAGACCACTTGCATACGATGGCCTGTCTGCCTGACCAGTCCTGTCACTTGGGCAGTTCGCGGAAATAGAGTTTACGGCGTGACGAATTCCGACCACCGGCGCTTCTGTCCAAGCGCGCCTGGTCATATTCCCCGGCGAGAATGCCGATCTTGTCGGTATCGTTCATCAGGGTCTGTTCCATATCCAGTCGAAAGGCCATTGCGACCGGCATCCGGATGTATTTCATGCTGCGCCAATCTATTCGGCATGAGGAAAAATGAAAGATATACCCTAAATTTCACAAACTGATATGAGATGCGGTGCAACCGATGGTCTGTCGCCGCATCTTGCCTGGCGTCCCCCGATCCTGACCGGACGGCACCCTGTTCGGGGGCCGCGCCCTTCGTGCGGGCTGCGTGATCGTCTCGCCGGGTATTATCGTATGGCTTTCGAGCTGCGGAACGTCGCCCTGGCCGGCGGGTGGCGCGGGTCGCGCGCCGCCAGCAGCAGCGGAGCCGGCCGCCACAAAATTGCCATGAAGTCGCGCCGTTGCCGGGAACCACATCGGAACCCGAACGTTGCGTCATGCGGATCATCCCGAACGGCGAGCCCGGCCGGACCGTTCCGGACTTATGACATTATTGTGTTCGACATTGGGTAATTGAGGGTGTTGTTTCGTTGAACGAAAAGATTATTACGTAAAAAATACTGTCCGAGATAGGATAAGGCACTTCGGGGGAAGTTGTAAGTATAAATAGTTTATTAAAATTAAAAATATTGCTTCATCCGGTCAGGAGGCCGGGCCTGAACCATTGCGGGCGCGTTTACCGGATCCGTCGGATGTGGATCATCTTCACGGAGGAAACATATCCGTGAAGATGATATATATTATAGATATTTTATTTATATAGTTCCCGATCGCGCATTTGGCGGCGGCCGATAGTAAATTTTCCGACAGTCGAATTTTCGATCAAATCTATTGCGCTCAACAAACGACAATGAAATAATTTGTCGCATCCTGGATGGGAACAGGTCATGAAACTGATCGTAGCAATCATAAAGCCCTTCAAGCTCGAAGATGTTCGCGAGGCTCTCGCCGCCATTGGCGTGGTTGGCCTGACCGTGACGGACGTGAAGGGGTTTGGCCGGCAGAAAGGCCAGACCGAGATCTATCGTGGCGCAGAATACCAGACGAATTTCATAGCGAAATCGAAACTGGAAGTCGCTGTTCCCAGCGCTTTTGCCGATCGTGCGGTGGAAGCCATCCGTCTGGCCGCGAATACCGGCAAAATTGGTGACGGGAAAATCTTCGTCTTTGATCTGGAGCAAGCCATGCGCATTCGTACAGGAGAAACGGGAGAAGGCGCCCTATGAGCACTTCCTCCCCCACGATACGGGGTCCCCATGTTTCGGGTACCATCAAGGCGTTTCTCTCCCTTTTCGCGATCGCGTCCCTTTTCCTCGCTACCCCGGCGCTGGCGGCGGACCCCGCGATCGACACGGGCGACACGGCGTGGATGCTGGTCAGCACGGCGCTGGTGCTGATGATGACCATTCCGGGCCTGGCGCTGTTCTAT
>NZ_JABEQF010000015.1 GCF_014174355.1 Gluconacetobacter azotocaptans | reverse complement strand
ACCCAGAACAAACCAGATGCCCAATCCTCCAAAACAACCCAGATCACTCCAGATCGTCAGAACGCCGCCAACATATCCCTTCCAAACTCTCTTATTCTATTGTCAAAGACCTCTGGATCTACACCAATCCAGCCCAACCGGGCCAAAGACCTTAGCAAACCCAACCCCACCAGGCAAGTGCCTTTCGGCCCCGCCCCTGCGGTGAACAGCGATCTACACCCCACCCACACCACCGTCAACACCGATGAGAAGATCGTTTGGCAAAAAAATGGGATGCCGGTTGGCCCATCCGCCCGATACGGGAGAAAACCGGGAAATTTCAGACCAAAAAAATTCATGCGGCTTCGCAGGCCCGATATCGGATACCCGCCCCGCCGGCGCGATCCTTGATTCGGGGGGCAGCCCCTTTATCCTTCGGGCATGGGGCGAGTGGTCATCGGCGCCGTCGCCCAAAGGGAAACAGCACGGCATGGCTCCAGACACCCCCAAGCCTTCCCCTAACCGCCCGCACGTCCCTCAAGGCAGCCGCATCGGTCTTGTGCTGCAAGGGGGCGGTGCCCTGGGCGCCTATCAGGCGGGCGTCTATCAGGCCCTGCACGAGGCGGGGCTGGAGCCGGACTGGATTTCCGGCGTGTCCATCGGCGGCATCAACGCCGCCCTGATCGCCGGCAACCCGCCGGAACTGCGGGTGCCGCGCCTGCGTCAGTTCTGGGAGCGCGTGACGTCACGCAAGATCTGGATCGGCGACACGCCGGCCGGCGATTCGATCCGCAAGATGCACAATGCCTGGTCGTCCTTCGTCACCAGCACGTTCGGCCAACCGGGGTTCTTTCGCCCGCGCCTGGCCAATCCCTGGCTGGCGGGGCGCGATATCCATGCCGCCACCAGCTATTACGACAGCGCGCCCCTGCGCGAGACCCTGCTGTCCCTGATTGATTTCGATCGGCTCAATACGTCCGGCATCCGGCTGGCCTGCGGGGCCGTCAGCGTCGGCAGCGGTAATTTCATCTATTTCGACACGGCCAGCACGCGCCTGACCATCGACCATGTCATGGCCAGCGCCGCCCTGCCGCCGGCCCTGCCGATGGTACGGATCGGGCAGGATTATTATTGGGACGGCGGCATGGTGTCGAACACGCCGCTGCAGCACCTGCTGGACAACGCGGACCAGGACAGCATGTTGATCTTCCAGGTCGACCTGTTTTCCGCGCGGGGGCCGATCCCGCGGGACATGTTCGATGTGCAGGCCCGGACCAAGGACATCCAATATTCATCCCGCACGCGGCTGATCACCGATCATTACCGCGCCCTGCATCGGCAGAAACTGGAAATCCGTGCCCTGCTGGACCGCATCCCCGAACAGGACCTGACGCCCCGCGACCGCGCCCTGCGCCAGCAACTGTCTTCCCTGCCGGCCATTACCATCCTGCAGCTGATCTATCAGGAAGAAGCCTACGAAGGGCAGACGCGGGATTTCGAATTTTCGGCCGCATCGATGGAGGAGCACTGGGACGCCGGCGCCCGCGACACCCGCATGACCCTGTCCCATAAGGACTGGCTGCGCCCGGCGCCGGACGATGCGGGGCTGATCGTCCACGACGCACATCGCCCCGATCGGTAACCCGCTTCCCAAAGACCGGACCTGTCGCTCAGAGCGGAGCGGCCTTATGAGCCGTGAACATCGGAGCGTAGAAAATGCGCGTCGGGTCACCGCCCGCGCGCATTTTCAAACAGGCGCTCAGGTCGGGCTGGCGGCCAGCGCCTTGCTGTCGACCTTGTCACCGACAACGATGCCCAGCTTTTCGGTCAGGCCGCCTTGCAGTTCCAGCGTGGCACGGACCGCGCCATGGCTGCTGATCCGGGCCAGGCTCTGCGGCACCGCATTCTCGCTGATGGCGGATATCCGGTTGTCGGCACCGATGAACACGATATCCAGCGGCACCAGCGTGTTTTCCATCCACATGTCGCTTTGCTGCGGATAGGGCCAGACGAAGATCATGCCCCGATCGGCCGGCACCGCGGTCCGGAACATCTCGCCGACCTGCTGCTGGCGGGGCGTGAGGGCCAGTTCGACCGAGAAGACGTGCTTCGTTCCGTCATGGCCGGTGATCGTCAGGTTTTCACGCGGCAGTTCCGCCTGCGCCTGGGTCGGCGTGCCGCCCGCGTCCTGCGCCCGGGCCGCTGTCCCGCCCACCATCATCAGCCCCAGGGCGCAGGCCCCGGCGATCTTGCGCATATCCATCATGTCTTCGACTTCTCCTGTCCGCCCTTACCGCAGGAACGGGTTGCTATGACGTTCCGCCCCGATCGTCGAGGCCCCGCCATGACCGGGCAGGATCGTCACGTCGTCACCCAGCGGCAGCAGACGGGTGGTGATGGCCTCGATCAACTGGGGGCCGTTCCCATACGGAAAATCGGTGCGCCCGACCGACCCGCGAAACAGCGTGTCGCCGACGAAGGCGAAGCGCGCCTCCGGGTCGTGGAACACGACGTGGCCGGGCGTATGGCCCGGCACGTGCAGCACATGAAACGTCCGGCCCAGCAACGACAGCGTTTCGCCGTCCGTGACGTAGCGATCCACCGTCACGTTCCGCATTCCCTCCAGCCCGAAGCGCGCGGCCTGGGACGCGATATCGGACAGCAGGAACGCATCGCGCGCATCCGGCCCGACCACCGGCACCGGCGCGCCTTGCCGCCGGGACAGTTCGTCGCGCAATTCATCCGCCCCGCCGGCATGGTCAAGATGCCCATGTGTCAGCAGGATCATATCCACCGTCAGGTCGCGGACCGCCAGTTCGTGCAGCAGCCGGGGGACATCGCCACCCGGATCCACCACCACGGCATGTCCGGTCGCCGGGTCCCGCAGGATCGAACAATTCTGTCCGAAAGCGGTAACCGGAATGATGTCCAGTTCCAGCGCGGGAGAAAACGGCATCGGCCCCTCCTGAACCCGGTCGCATTCGCGAGGGGTCAGAGATTGTTTCGAGCATGACTGCCCGGCAGGTCCCCCAGACAGGGTAACCCGGACAGTCCACGCCACAGTTTCTAGGGGCAGCCCGCGCGCCCGGCAAGACCGGCGGCCGTCACCCCGGGACGGGGCGCAGCCAGCCCGTGGCGGGGATATCGAAATGCGAGGGCAGATCGTGATCGGCAACCCCGGTCAGGTCGTGCGGCTGTTCGCTGACCACGAGGGCGCGCACCGTGGCGGACAGATGGGTGCGCAGCAGATGCAGGGTCCGGGGCGGAGCGGCCAGCGCCAGGCCGTCGATCTCGCCCCGTTCCGCCGCGTCGTTCAGGTAGGTGGCCAGCGTGCGGGCAAATGCGTCCTCGCCCTCGTCACCGGCCGTCAGGCTCGTCAGCGGGTGAAATGTGCCGCCGGCATGTTTCAGCACCCGCGCCCGCGCGCCATCGGCCACCACGTACCAGGCGGAATCGAGATAAGTCATGAACCGTACCTCCTGCATCAGGGCATGCCCGATCCGGGCCGCGCCCAATTTCCAGATGGGATCGCGAAGGGGGCGGCGCAATCTGGCATGTCTATATCCCGCCTGATAGAGTGCCGTCGTCATGACGCAGCACCCCCTTCCCCGCGATCCCCTCGACCTTGCCCTGGCATGGGCCGAGGCAGGACGTCCCGCCGCCCTGGCCACCGTGGTCGCGACATGGGGCAGTTCGCCGCGGCCGCCCGGCAGCATGATGGCGATCGACGCCACCGGCCGGATCGAGGGATCGGTCAGCGGGGGCTGCGTCGAGGCATCGGTCGTCGATGCCGCCGATTCCGTCATGCGGGACGGCGCCCCCGAACTGCTGTCCTATGGCGTGACGTCGGAACAGGCCTGGGCGGTCGGCCTGGCCTGCGGCGGGGAACTGGACATCCTGGTGGAATCGGTCGGCCCGAAGGGAACGCTGGACCCCATGCTGCTGCGCCAGGCCACGGCCCTGCGATGCGAACGGCGGCCGGCCCTGCTGGCCACGCGCCTGGCGGACATGCATCATATCCTGGTGGAACGGACCGCCGGAGGAAACATGGCGGCCCATGGGGATGCCGACCTGCCGGCCCATCTGCTGCCGACGCTGGACGCGGCATTTCGCGGCGGCCGCAGCGCACGGCACGAAGCCCCGGACGGCGAGGCGTGGTTCCTGCACCTGCTGACCCCGCCACACCGGCTGCTGATCGTCGGCGCGGTCCATATCGCGCAGGTTCTGGCCCCCCTGGCGGCGGCAACGGGTTTCGCGGTGACGGTCATCGACCCGCGCACCCAACTGGCGACCCCCGAGCGTTTCCCGGGCATTCCCCTGGTGACCGACTGGCCCGACGAGGCCCTGACGGCACTGAATATCGACGATCATACCGCCATCGTCACACTGACACACGACGCGAAGCTGGACGATCCGACCCTGCGCGCGGCGCTGGACAGCGCGGCCTTCTATATCGGGGCGCTGGGCTCGCGAAAAACACAGGCCTCGCGGCTGAACCGCCTGCGCGAAGCCGGATATGACGACGCACGCGCCGCCCGCATCCACGGCCCTGTCGGCCTGGCGATCGGCGCGATCGGCGCGCCCGAGATCGCGCTGTCGATCCTGGCGGAAATCGTGGCCGTGCGGCGCGACGCCCCGCTGGCACGTCGCCCCGGCTGGGCATGACGGCGGGCACGCCCACACACGCGACGCCCCCCGTCGCCGCGCTGATCCTGGCCGCCGGACGATCGTCGCGCACCGCGCCCCGCCACAAACTGCTGGCCCCGGACGCGGCAGGCGTGCCGATGATCGTCCGCATCGTCCGCGCCGCGTGCGCCAGCACCGCCGCCCCGGTCATCGTCGTGCTGGGCCACCGCGCGCCCGAGATCCGCGCGGCGATCCTCCGCCACGCCGACCATCCCGGCCTGATCTTTACCATCGCCGAGGACCACGCGGACGGGCTGTCGGCCAGCCTGCGGGCCGGGCTGGCGGCGGCCGCGCTGCACGCGCCGTCCGGCGTGCTGGTCTGCCTGGGCGACATGCCGCTGATCGACACGATGCTGATCGACCGCCTGATCGCCCGGCATCGGCAGGATCGCGCGCCGGCGACCGTGCCGGTCCATGACGGGCGAAGCGGCCATCCCGTCCTGTGGGACCGGTCCGTGTTTCCGGCCCTGATGGCACTGGACGGCGATGTCGGCGGCCGCGCGCTGATCCGTGCGCAGGCCGGGCGGCTGGCCACGGTCCCGGCCGATGCCGCCATCCATGCCGATTTCGACACGCCGGACCGGCTGGACCGCTTTGGCACAATCGGCGCGTCCCGGAGCGACCACCCTGTTGACCCGCCCCGCCCCGGTGTCGGAGAAGGGGGCGCGCGGCCCGACCGGCCGCCCTCAGCAAGGACTGGCCCCATGAGCAAGATCATCCGCACCGAACCGAACGCGATCCTGTCGAAGGTCGTGGAGTATCACGGCTTCCTCTTTACCCAGGGCTTCGTCGCGCGCGACCTGACCGGCGACGCCACCGCCCAGACCCGCGACATCCTGGAGCAGATCGACGAGGCGCTGGAACTGCACGGCACTGACAAGACCCGCCTGCTGCAGGCCCAGATCTGGCTGAAGGACATCGCCGACCGCGACGCGCTGAACGGCGTGTGGTCGGCCTGGCTGCCGAAGGATGGAGCCCCGGCGCGCGCCTGCGTCCAGGCAGTGCTGGCCAACCCGGCGATCCTGGTCGAAATCATGATCATCTGCACGAAATAAGACACCTGCCCGGGATCCGGGGCCGGGCGACCATCTGTCGCATTTAGGTCACGGATCCCGATTCCGATTCTGTTGCGTCCAATCCTGCGCCCTTTCAGCGCCCCTTCCATGAAACCCGGTTTTTTCCTTCAAAAACCGCAATCTGCGAAAATGAAATAGGAATATATTCCTATTTATTTTTGGGAAGCGGGCCGATTTGATGAAAATGATCCGGCCTTCGCCAAGAAATGCTCCGGCGTCTTGTCAGGGTTGCAACCCCCTTGCTACCCCTGTTTTCGCAGCGACAACGCGGGTGGGGTCTTTGGGAATGCGGGCAGGCGGTTTGGGACGTTCGGTCCTTCTTTTCATGGCGGCCGCTTCCCTCGGTTTCATGCTCCCCCACACCGCCCAGGCGCGGAACGTGTCGCATCGTGCCGTCCACGGCCCCGTCGTTCACGGCCACCATATCAGCGCGCGGCGCGTCGCCCATTATCGTGATGCCGGACACGTCATCCAGTGCGTGGCTTTCGCCAAGTCGGCGTCCGACGTCATGCTGCACGGCAATGCCGTCAACTGGTGGTACAATGCTGCCGGGGTCTACGCCCGCGGGGCCGCGCCCGAGGCCGGCAGCGTCCTGAATTTCCGCGCCAACCGCCGCATGCCGCTGGGCCATGTCGCCGTCGTGACGGACATCGTCGACAGCCGCACGATCATCATCGACCAGTCCCATTGGGCGCAGCGCGGCATCAGCCGCCATGTGTCGGTCATCGACGTATCACCCAACAACGACTGGTCGGCCGTGCGCGTCGCCCTGGCCCGCCCGGGTGCCTACGGCAGCATCTATCCGACCTACGGCTTCATCTATCCGCGTCCGGATTCGACGGGCCGCATCATGGTCGCCAGCAGCGAACGGCCCGTGCCGCACACGGCCAACGCCGCACCTAGCGCCCTGAGCAGCCCGATGAACTCGACCGAAGTGGCCGAAGCGCCCGAGAGCCTGCCGGTGGTGGCCTACGGCCACGCCTTCCGCGACGACGCGCCGAACCGTTCGATCCGCTGACTGCCCGCGGACGCTTCGGCGTCCGCCCCGTTAAAGCATGGAATTGCCGCCCGTCTCGGGGCGCAGCCCCATAGGCACTAAGCTATATGGGAAAAGGAAGGTCGGGCTCTGCCCGAACCCGGCAAGGGCCGAGGCCCTTGCATCCCACTCGTTTCATAAATTACTGGGTTTCCAAAGGGCTTGGCCCTTTGGTGGGTCAAGGACAACGCCCTTGCCTTCATGCGTATGCGACGCCCACAGGCCGATCAGGCCGGCCGGCCCGCCCGGTGATAAGGGTGGCCGGTAGCGATCGCCCGGGCGCGATAAAGCTGTTCGGCCAGCAACCCCCGAACCAGCATGTGCGGCCATGTCATCGGCCCCAGCGACAAGGTGTCATCGGCACGGGTCAGAACCGGGCCGTCCAGCCCCTCGGCCCCGCCGATCAGGAAACAGAGAGGCCGCGACAGGCCCAGCCAGCGTTCGACGTGCTGGGCGAACGCCAGGCTGCCGTGGCTGCGGCCCCCTTCGTCCATCGCCACGACAAAGGCCCGGTCCGGCAGGGCCGCCAGCAGGGATTGGCCTTCACGCCGCTTGATCTCGGCCGCCGCCCCCCGCCCTTCGGGCACTTCCACCATGTCGAGGCGCGGCGTCAGCCGGTCGGCATAGCGACGGAAGAGGTCGCGCTCGACCCCATCCTTCATCCGTCCGACGGCAATCAGGCGCATGGACGCCTCGGCGCATAAGAAGACCGCGTCGGATTGCCGGCAAAAGGCGTTTGCAAGGAGTCTCTCAGACCGTGCCGTCCGGTTCGCCAACCGGCAGGACGTCGAGATCCGCGCCCCACATCCGCTCCAGCCCGTACAGGGCACGGGCCTCGGCCTTGAACAGATGCACGACGATATCGCCGGCGTCGATCAGCACCCAGTCCGAACCGTTCGCGCCTTCGATCAGCACGCGCTTCAGCCCGACCTCGCCCAGCTTGCGTTCGATATGCGTCGCCATCGCCGTGATCTGGCGGTCGGCCACGCCGGTTGCGACCACCATCCGGTCGGCGAAGGCGGCGCGGCCGGTCAGGTCCAGCACCACGATGTCCTCGCCCTTATCGTCGGCCAGGCTTTCGGTGATAATGGCCAGGTATTTGTCCAGCAGGGCGGTTTCGACGGGTTCGCGACGAACCGCCTTGCCGGGGCCTGCAACGGCCGCCTTCTTGCGCGGGGTGCCCGGCGCCTTCGCCGTGCCGGCGACGGTGCTGACCGCACCGGCGCGACTGCCGGCCGTGCCTGACGTTTTCTTGGGTGCCGTGCGACGAGTGGTCCCCGTATCGGCCGGAGGCTTCCTGGCGATGACTGTAACTCCTGCGGGAGGGTGGTGACGTGCGACCGACGCACGTAATGCCGTTGCTGATATACCGGTCTGAGGGGCCGGAAGAAAGGCCCAAGCGCAGGGCGCACGCAACGCAAGGATCGGGGCCTCGCGCCCCGGGCGGCGCCAGCGCGCCAGCGCCATTGCCGCCAGCCCATGCAGCGCCGCCGGATTGTAGGGCGGGCGCGGCAGAACCGCGAACGGCACCAGCGAGACGATCCGCCGCCAGCGCCGCCAATGCGGCAGTTGGGCCAGCCCGTCCGCCCCCATCAGCCAGACGAATTCCGCCCGGGGAAAGCGCCGGCGCAACTGCGCCAGCGTATCGACGGTATAGCGGGTGCCGATCCGCCGTTCGATGTCGGTGGCGATGATCCGCCGCCCGTCGACGCGGGCCGCAACCGCCTCCAGCCGCAGGTCGAACGGGGCCATGCCCTCTACCGGCTTCAGCGGATTGCCGGGCGACACCATCAGCCAGACCTGGTCCAGCCGCAACTGCCGCAAGGCCCGCTGCGCGAGTTGCAGGTGGCCGGCATGGACGGGGTTGAAAGAACCGCCCAACAGGCCGATCCGCACCCGCCGCCCGTCGCCCCACGCGGGAATCGACGCCATGGTCAGGGACGCTGCTGTCCTGTGCCGATGACTTCGTACCGGAAGGTGGTCAGTTGCTCCAGCCCCACCGGGCCACGAGCATGGAAACGGCCGGTGGCGATGCCGATTTCGGCGCCGAAGCCGAATTCGCCCCCATCGCAGAACTGCGTCGAGGCGTTCCACATCACCACGGCGCTGTCCGTGCCGTTCAGAAACTGTGCCGCGGCATCCGCGTCCTCGGTCACGATCGCCTCGGTATGTTCGCTGCCGTAGCGGGCGATATGCGCCAGCGCGTCCTCGACCCCGTCCACCACGGCGATCGACAGGATCGCATCCAGCCATTCGGTGGCGAAATCGGCCTCGGTCGCCGCGGGCAGGTCGGGCAGGATGGCGCGGGCGCGCCCATCGGCCCGGAAGGCGCAGCCGCGCGCGGCCAGGTCCGCCACGATGTCGGGCAGCAGGGCCGGCGCGACGGCCGCGTCGATCAGCAGCGTTTCGGTCGCGCCGCAGATGCCGGTGCGCCGCATCTTGGCGTTGACCACCAGCCCCCGGGCCATCGCCGGATCGGCGGCCGCGTGGACATAGGTGTGACACAGCCCCTCGGCATGCGCCAGCACGGGCACCCGGGCCTCGCGCTGCACCCGTTCGACCAGCGACTTGCCGCCGCGCGGAATGATCAGGTCGATCAGGCCGGACGCCGTCAGCATGTCTGCCACATGGCGGCGGTCGGTATCGGGCGCGATCTGCACCGCCGTCTCGGGCAGGCCGGCGGCGCGCAGGCCCGCCGCCATCGCCGCATGGATCGCGCGCGCGCTGTGCAGGCTTTCCGACCCGCCGCGCAGGATTACCGCATTGCCCGACTTGATGCACAGGCCGGCCGCGTCGGCGCCGACATTGGGGCGGCTTTCATAGATCATGCCGATAACGCCCACCGGCGTCGCGACGCGACGGAACAGCAAGCCGTTGGGCCGCGTCCATTCCGCCATGATCCGCCCGACCGGATCGGGCAGGCCCGCCACATCCTCCAGCCCCCGGGCCATCGCCTCGGCCCGCGCTGGGGTCAGGGTCAGCCGGTCGCGAAAGGACGCCGTGGCGGTCGAGGCGGCAAGATCGCGCGCGTTCGCCGCCAGGATGTCATCCTGCCGATCGCGCAGGGCCTGCGCCGCATGCCGCAGGGCCGCGTCGCGCATCGCCGACGAACTGCGCGCCAGGGCATGCGCGGCCTCACGGGCAGCAGCGGCCAGGCGCGGCATGGCCGGGACCCAATCGGTCCGGTCCGTGTCGTCCATAACGGGCGCGACTGTGTTCATGATCGGCTCCCTGCCCCTGTGCGGATACGCCGCCGGATTATTGTCGGTTTTGTCGAAGTCGGGAAGGACAGGATTGGGGCGCTGCCCCAAGCCCCGGCAAAGGGCGGTCGCCCTTTGCAAACCCCTGACATCAAAGTTGCCGAAAAGGGGGCTGGACCGGTGGCCTGTTGAGCGAGAGTGCCACGAAGCGGCACGCCCGGCGTGTGTTTCCGCGCGCCGGATCGCCAACAGGGCGCCTGTCCAGCCCCCTTTTCAGACGTTGAAGCGGAAGAGAAGAACGTCGCCATCCTGCACGACATAGTCGCGACCTTCGATCCGCAGCTTTCCGGCCTCCTTGGCGCCGGCCTCGCCCTGGTAGCGGACATAATCGTCATAGGCGACGGTTTCGCAGGCGATGAATCCGCGCTCGAAATCGTTATGGATCACCGCCGCCGCCTGGGGCGCACGAGTGCCGGCCGTGATGGTCCAGGCACGGGTTTCCTTCGGCCCGACGGTAAAATAGGTCCGCAGGCCCAGCAGGCGATAGCCCGCGGCGATCACACGATCCAGGCCGCTGTCGGCAAGGCCCAGCCCGTCGAGGAATTCCTTGCGGTCGTCCGGGCCCAGCTGGCTGACCTCGGCCTCGATCGCCGCCGACACGACAACGGCGATAGCGCCCTCGGCCTCGGCGCGGGCGCGCACGCGCTCGGACCATGCATTGCCGGTGGCGGCCGACGCTTCCTCGACATTGCAGACATACAGGACCGGCTTGCTGGTCATCAGCTGCAGGCGGCGCACGGCCTCCTCCTGCCCTGCCGGAATCGCCTGGCGGGCGGGCCGGCCCTCGCGCAGGACCTCGATCAGCGGCTCCATCAGCGCGACCTGGGCGGCGGCGTCGCGGTCGTTGCCCTTGGCCTTCTTCTGCAAGGCCACGATCCGCTTTTCCAGCGATTCCAGGTCGGCCAGCATCAGTTCGGTCTCAATGATCTCCGCGTCGCGGATCGGGTCGATCCCACCCTCGACATGGGTGATGTCGTCATCCTCGAAGCAACGCAGCACGTGGATGATCGCATCAACCTCGCGGATGTTCGCCAGGAACTGGTTGCCCAAGCCCTCGCCGCGCGAGGCGCCGCGCACCAGGCCCGCGATATCGACGAATTCCAGGCTGGTCGGCAGGATCTTCTGCGACTTGCCGATCGCCGCCAGCGCGTCCAGCCGCGGGTCGGGCACCGCCACCCGGCCCACGTTCGGCTCGATGGTGCAGAACGGATAGTTCGCGGCCTGGGCCGACGCGGTTTCGGTCAGGGCGTTGAACAGGGTCGACTTGCCGACATTCGGCAGGCCCACGATGCCGCAATTGAACCCCATCAGCCCTTCTCCCCGGCCAGCAAGGCCATTTTCGTCATGAACAGTTCGGGCTGCCCGTCCGCCAGGACCGGCGCCGTGTCGGACATGGCGTCGAGCATGCGCTCAAGCCAGTCCTGGTCGCTTTTCGCGAAATCGCCCAGCACATATCCCGTCACGCGGTCGCGCGCGCCAGGGTGCCCGATCCCGATGCGGACGCGCCAGTACTCCTGGCCGCCCAGCATCCGGTCCATAGAACGCAGGCCGTTGTGGCCGGCGGCGCCCCCGCCCTGCTTCACCCGCACCCGACCGGGTGCCAGATCGAGTTCGTCATGGAAGGCGGTGATCGAGGCGATGGGAATCTTGTAGAAGGCGGCAGCCTGCTGAACGCTCTCGCCCGAAAGGTTCATGTAGGTCAGGGGCTTGAGCAGCAGCACCTTGTGCCGCCCCACCCGCCCTTCGGCCACCTCGCCCCGGAAGCGCTTCCGCCATGGCGCGAAGCCATGGCGGACGGCGATCCGGTCGACGGCCATGAAACCGACATTGTGCCGGTGCCGGCTCATCCCCGGCTCAGGATTTCCGAGCCCGGTCCAGAGCAGCATGCCGTATTCCCTGTCGTATGGCCGTGTCCGCTCCTGGGATTACTTCTTCGCCGGGGCTGCCGCGGCCGCGGGGGCCTCGGGCGTTTCGTCGACGCTGGGCGCGGCGACGGTGGCGATCACGAAGTTCGGGATCTGCAGGATCGGCGTCACGTTTTCCGTGCCCTGCAGGTCGTTCCAGCGGACGTTGTCGTGAATGTCCAGCTGCGACAGATCGACCGTGAACGAGGACGGCATGCTGGCCGGATCGGCGCTGACTTCCACCGTATGGCGGACGATGTTCAGCACGCCGCCGCGCTTGATGCCGGGGGACTTGTCCTCACCCGTGAAGAGGATCTGCACTTCGACATGCATGCGCTCGCCGGCGGCAAGGCGCTGGAAATCGACATGGATCGGCTGGTCGGTGACCGGATGCAGCTGGATCTCGCGCATCAGGGCGTGGGACGACGCACCGTCGACGGTGATGTCGTACACGCGCGAACGCCAGCCGGCCTTGTGCATTTCGCGCACCACCAGACGGGGGTCGAGCGCGATCAGGGTCGGTTCCTGCTTCGCACCATAGATGACGGCCGGCACCTGGCCGTCACGCCTCGTCGCACGCGCTGCCCCCTTACCAGCCTTCGCGCGCGAAGAAGCCTCAAGTTTCGTGAATTGGGTCACTGTCTGCTCCTGAAAACCAAGCACGCGGGCCTCCAGGGGTGCCCGCGCGTGCGGGGGCCTTTAATGGAAAACCGGTTCCGACGCAAATTTTTCGGCCGCCCGGCCTGGTCCGAGGCCCTTGCCGGGTTGGGGCAGAGAGCCCGACCGATGGGAATCAGCCCAGCGGGGACAGGCCCCAGTCCGTCCGGTTGCCGTTCGCCTCCTCGGCACGCGGCGCGACCCACAGCGGCACCGCGTTGGGCAGGCGCACGTTCGGCGGCAGGCCCATGGCGGCGCGCAGGGCGCGGAACATCGCGCCATGGCAGACGATCAGCACCACGCCGTGTCCGTCCAGGGCCCGGTTGACGGCGGCGACGGCACGCGCGCGCAGTTCCGCGAACGGTTCCGCCCCCTGCGGCGTGTACTCCCCGGCGATCCAGCTGTCGTACCAATGGCCCATCGGCTGGCCTTCCTGCTCGCCGAAGCAGACCTCCTGCAGGCCGTCGTCCACGGCCACGGGCAACGGCGCCGAGCCCGGAGCGGCCATCGCCTGCGCGACGATCTGCGCGGTGCGCAGCGCCCGGACCAGCGGCGAGGACACGATACGGGCCACCGGCATGTGGTCGTCCTCGTGCCGCGACAGCAGGGCGCCCGCGGCCTCGGCCTGCGCGATGCCGCGCGCGTTCAGGGGAATGTCCGACCGGCCCTGGGATCGCCCCTCGGCATTCCAGTCCGTCTCGCCATGGCGCAGGTACCAGTACGGGCGGGCGATCAGGTCGGTCATGGGGCGGCTCCTTTTCCGGTTCGCCTGAAGGAAACTGCTTTTGAGCCGGTTTGAAAAGCCGCTCCCTCGCAGGCGCAGCCCGTCAGTCGAACAGCGAGGAGACCGAGCTTTCGTCCGACACGGCGCGCATCGCGCGCGACAGCAGGTTGGCGGTGCTGATCTGGCGGATATTGGTGGCCTTAGTCACGGCGTCGGTCGCCGCGATGCTGTCGGTCAGGGTCAGCATGCCGATCGGCGAATCCGCGATCCGCTTCACCGCGCCGCCGGTCAGCACGCCATGGGTGACGTAGGCCTCGACCGCCGTGGCCCCTTCCTTCATCAGCGCCGCCGCCGCGTTGCACAGCGACCCGCCGCTGTCGACGATATCATCGACCATGATGCAGTAGCGGCCGCGCACGTCGCCGATGACGTTCATGACCTCGGACACGCCCGCGCGCTCGCGCCGCTTGTCGATGATCGCCAGATCGACGTTCAGCCGCTGCGCCAGCTGGCGGGCGCGCACCACGCCCCCCACGTCGGGCGAGACGATCATCAGGTTCTGGTCCCCGCCGGGAATCGCCATCGGCGGCGCGTCATAGGACAGCGTGCCGTGATCGATCCGCCCCTTGATATCGCGGGTGAACAGCGGCGCGGCATAGAGGTTGTCGACCGGAATGTCGAAGAAGCCCTGGATCTGCATCGCATGCAAATCCATCGTCAGGATACGGTTCGCCCCGGCCTCGACCAGCAGGTTGGCGACCAGCTTGGCGCTGATGGGCGTGCGGGGGCCGGATTTGCGATCCTGCCGCGCATAGCCGAAATAGGGCATCACCGCCGTGATGCGCCGTGCCGAACCGCGCCGCAGCGCGTCCAGCATGATCAGCAGTTCCATCAGATTGTCGTTGGTGGGCGAGCAGGTGCTCTGGATCACGAACACGTCCTCGCCGCGGACGTTTTCGTGAATTTCGACGAAGACCTCCATATCGGCGAAACGGCGGACCGAAACATTGCAGAGCGGCATGCGCAGCTCGGACGCAACCTTCTCGGCCAGAGGCAGATTGCTGTTGCAGGCGACGATCTTCATCTGGCGACGCTCCCGGGCGGCGATCTCGTGGGATAGCGCGCGGGTTCTAGCAATCGCGCCCGCTCCTGTCATCCGTCTCGCGCAACGGTCAGGGATGCGGGCTGCATTTGGATCGGCCTAACGTGGCGGAATCGCCACAGGCGCGCCCGGCGGCAGCGGCACGTTGTCGCGCCCGGAATAGCGCGAGACCACCTGCCGCACGCCGCCCGCGGCCTCCTGCGCCGCGGCAACGGCGACGTCGCCCCAATGCCCGTCCAGCGAATGGGCGTCGATGTCATGCAGCTGCGTCGCCGCCCCGGCCTCCTTGCCCGCCGCGTCCACCACCCGCCAGACAAGCTGGAGATGCTGCTGCGGATGACCGGTCGTGCCCGGCGGGCCGTCCGTCACCGTCACCTTGCAGGACACCGAAAAATCGGCGTCGCGCGGCGTGTTCTGCACGGCGTCCTCGGCATCGCGCAGCGAGGTTGCGAAGGCCCTCGCCAGCGCCACGTCGCCGTCGCCCGGCGCGCCGGCCACCCCGGCGAAATAGATCCGCGCCGCCCGGTGCTTCAGGCTGTGCGGGTCATGAGCCATCTGGTCGGCCTGGATTCCGGTCAGCGCGCCGGCAATGCCCGGCGCGGCCTGCTGCGCCGCGCTCTTCAGCACCGCCAAATCGCCGGCCGCCCAGGCCGCGGCGGGAATGCCCACGCCCTCGTCCGTGCTGCGGACGATCCCGGCGGGGGTGATGACGCTGTAGGTCGGCACCACCTGGCCGCCCCGGGCCACGGCCCCCAGCCGCAGCCACCAGTCGCCCTTGCGCGCCGGCTGGGCCACGGCAGGGACGGACTGGTCCAACAGGGCGGCCACGATATCGCGGCTCCATTCCCCGGCGGCGGCGTCGCCCAGCAGGGCGGCCGGCGGTGCCGGAACCGCCAGGCGCGAGGGCGGCGGATTCAGGGCCAGCGACCGCCCTTCCCGCCCCGGATCGCGGAACGGATGCGGCACGTCGAGACATCCGGACAGAAGGGAAAGGCCGGCCGCGCCGATCAGGCCGGCCGCACGATGGACAGAAAGCGCGCGTTTCATGCGCCGCTTGTAGCATCGGGCCGGGCGATGACCGAAATCTGGTGCCCGATCGGGCCGCCACCCGCCAGGGTGCGCCGCCGATGGCTGAAGAACCGGTCGGAATCGGCCAGCGTATCGACGCCCAGTGCCACGGCATGGCCCACCCCGGCCCGCCGCAACCGCGCGACGCAATAGCCTGCCAGGTCGAACTGGTAATGCGCCGCCCGGCGTCCCGGCGCAAAGAAGGGCGCGGCCCCCGCGTCGGCGGCCAGCGCCTGGTCGCGCATGTCCGGCCCGACCTCGTAACTGGCCTGCCCGATGCAGGGGCCGACCACGGCGCGGATGCCGGCGGCATCGGCGCCCAGTGCCGCCATCGCCGCCACCGTGGCCTCCAGCACGCCGCCGGCCGCGCCACGCCAGCCGGCATGGGCCGCGCCCACCACCCGGCCGTCGGGCCCGGCGAACAGCACAGGCCCGCAATCCGCCGTAATGACGCCCAGCGCCACGTCCGCGCGATCGGTCACCAGCGCATCGGCCGTGGGGCCGCCCCCCGGCGTCCAGATCGCCTCCCCGGCCCTTACGACGGCGACGCCATCGCCATGGACCTGCGTCACACCTAGCAACCGGTCCGGGGCGACCCCCATCGCGGCGGCGACCCGCCGCCGGTTCTCGGCCAGCGCCCCGGCTTCGTCGCCCGAACGGGTCGAGCAGTTCAGGCTGGCGTACGGCCCCTGCGATACGCCGCCCCGGCGCGTGAAAAACCCGTGGCGCACGTCGCCCAGCAGGGCGTGGCACAGGATCGAATCGTCCGGAATCCCGTTATCGGTCATGGGATGTCTCCTGATGCGGGGCCGCCGCGAAACCCGGCGGCGGCGGCAGGCCGGGCGAGGCGGCGACCAGCGCCTTGAACAGCCGCCCCATGCGATCGGGCGCGGCCAGGCGCTGCGCCGCATCGCGAATGGCATGGGCCTCGGCCGGCGGGCGGGCACGGGCCAGCTGCTCGGCCCGGGCGAACAGGCCCAGGCCCGCCAACAGCGCGCCCTGCGTCACGCTGCCGTGGACATCGGCCCCGGCGGCGCGGGCGGCGGCGGCGAAGGAGGCGAAATCGACATGGGCGGTCAGGTCGGCCTGCCCGGGGTCGGCCAGCGGCCAGGCGGGCTCGCGGTCGCGCAGGGCCTGCAGCGTGTCGCCCCACAGCGCACCGTCGTAACCGTAATCGACGAACAGCGCGACGCCGGGCGCCCGGCGGAGGCGGGCCGCCATCGCGCGGGCCACCGCCAGGGCGTCGGCGCAGACCTCCAGCACCTCGCCCGGCGGCACGGGGCGATCGAACGGACCGCCGGCCGGCAGGTCGGACGCCGGCCGGGTCGCGAAGCCCACCCCCTGCACGAAGCGTTCGTCCCACCCCTCCACACGCCGCACGAACTGGCGGATCGGCAGGGCGTCGAGAAATTCGTTGGCCAGCAGGATCATCGGGCCGTCGGGCACATCCTCGACCCGGTCATGCCAGGCGACGGGCCGCGCGGCCCGCCCTTCCAGCGCCCCGGCCTGGACGGCGCGCAGGCGCGGCGACGTTTCCACCAGGTGGATGGCGGCGGCGGCATGACAGTCCGGCGCCACGCGGGACAGCAGGCGCAGCATGTCGGCCATCAGGGTGCCGCGCCCCGGCCCGGCCTCGACCAGCAGGAACGGGTCGGGCCGGCCCATCCCCTGCCAGGTGACGGCGACCCAGGCGCCCAGGATTTCGCCGAACATCTGCGAGATCTCGGGCGCGGTGGCGAAATCGGCGAACGGGTCGCGCCCGGCGTAATAGGCCGCGTTGGCCCGCGCCATGAAGTGGTCCAGGCGTTCGCCCCCGCCCGCCGTCACGCCGCATCGGCCCCGGCGTCGGCCGCCATCAGCACCGGGCGGGGCGGGCGCATCATCGCCTGCGCCATCAGTCCCGCGCCCGCGATCGCCATGGGAACGCACAGCACCTGCCCCATCGTGGTGCCGAAGGGCAGGAAACCGATGAAGGCATCCGGCTCGCGGAAGAATTCGCAGATGCTGCGCGCCACGGCGTAGCCGAACAGGAACAGGCCCGACAGGAAGCCCGGCCGTTCGCGGATGGCTGCCCGGCGCGACACCAGCCACATCACCGCGAACAGCACCGCGCCCTCCAGCAGCGCCTCGTACAGTTCGGAAGGGTGCCGTGGCTCGGGCCCCGCCTGGGGAAAGATCATGGCCCAGGGCAGGCTGGCCGGGGCCGGGCGCCCCCACAATTCGCCATTGATGAAATTGGCCAGACGCCCCAGCCCCAGCCCCATCGGCACCACCACGGTCACCCGGTCGGAAAAGCCGAGGAAACTGAGCCTGTTGCGCCAGCTGAACAATGCCAGGGCAATAACGACGCCCAGCGCCCCGCCGTGGAACGACATGCCGCCATGCCAGACCTGCAAGGCCGCCAGCGGGTGCGCCAGATAGACGCCCGGCTGATAGAACAGGATATAGCCCAGCCGTCCGCCCAGCACGACGCCCAGCGTCGCCCAGGTCAGGAAGTCGTCGACCTGCAGGGCCGTCGCCGCCCGGGGCGCCAGCGCCACCAGACGACGCACCAGCCGCCAGCCGATCAGCAGGGCGGCGATATACGCCATGGCGTACCAGCGGATGGCCAGCGGGCCCACATGCACCATGACCGGATCGAATTGCGGGAATATCAGCACGGGCAGCATGCGGCATCTTTCTGCTGGATCGGGTCGGGGGAAGATCGGTCGGAGGCGCCCGGCCTGTCAGAGGTACGGGTCGGCGGCGGCGAGATAATCCTGCACATAGCGGCGCACCCCGTCTTCCAGCGACGTGAACGGCCGGGTGTACCCCGCCGTGCGCAGGCGCGTCATGTCGGCGCAGGTATAGGATTGGTACTGGCCGCGCAGGGCGTCGGGCATGTCCACGAAATCCACCTGGCACGGCCGGCCGGCCGCGTTGCACACCGCGCGCGCCAGGTCCAGGTAGGTCCGCGCGACGCCGGTGCCGCAATTGAACAGGCCGCTGACCCCGGGCGTGTCCAGCAGCCACAGCATCACGTTCACCACGTCGCCGACCCAGATGAAATCCCGCGCCTGGGCCCCGTCGGCCAGCCCCGCGACGTCCGAACGGAACAGCCGCGCCGGCAGGCCCTGGCGGACCTCGTCGTACTTCACCTTCACGACCGAGATCATCTTGCCCTTGTGATACTCGTTCGGCCCGTAGACGTTGAAGAATTTCAGCCCCGCCCACTGCGGGGGCGCCACGCTGCCGCGCTCCAGGCGCGCCGCCACCTGCCGGTCGAATACATGCTTGGACCAGCCATACAGATTCAGCGGGCGCAGCGCCTCCAGCCCCGCCGGGTCGTCGGAAAACTGTTCCGGCCGGTCGGCCCCGCCGTAGGTCGCGGCGGACGAGGCGTAGATGAACCGCGCGCCGTTCCGCGCGCACCAGTCCCACAGTCGGGTCGACAGGTCGATATTGGTCCGCCAGACTAGGTCGCCGTCGCGGGCGGTCGTTTCGCTGATGGCCCCCAGGTGGAAGATGGCCGTGACATAGGGCCGGGTGGCCAGGAAATCGTCCAGCGCCTCGGGCGCCAGCAGCCGGTCGGGCGCGTGGCGGGCGACGTTGCGCCATTTGTCGCCCGTCCCAAGCCAGTCGACGACGATCGTTTCCTCGCCCCGCGCCCGAAGCGCCGCCTGCAGACATGAGCCGATGAACCCGGCCCCACCGGTGATGATGATCATGACCCCGGTTTATAGGGATGCGCCGCCCGTCCTCCAAGCCGGCACGAATGGCGGATGGCCTTGGCGACATGGAATGTCTATATCGTCGACACCATATGTATTCGGCCGGCCGCCTTCCACGCGGCCGGCCGGCAGAACCCGCCCTGGAACAGGAGGCCCTGCGATGACCGACAGGCCACGCTTTTTCGATGATCTCGCCGGTGTCGCCGGTGGCGCGTTTTCCGCCCTGGCCGGCGTGCGCGAGGAAATCGGCGCCATCGTCCGCGCCCGCGTGGACGAGGCGCTGTCGTCGCTGAACCTGGTTCGCCGCGAGGAATTCGAGGTCGTGCGCGAACTGGCCAGCCGTGCCCGCAGCGGGCAGGAAGATGCCGAGGCGCGCCTCTCCGCCCTCGAATCGCGAATCGCGGCGCTGGAGGCCGACAGCGGACGGTTCCAGCCCTACGCCCCGCCGCAGGATCCGGCGCCCTTCAACTCGTTCTGAAAACGAACGAGGCGGCCTAAAAAATCCGCGCCGGACGAGTGCCGCCCACGCGCGGCGCTTGCCAGCCTGCCCGCACCGCCCATAGGGTTGACGGGTGGCCGTGTCCCGCCCCCGGGTCGGGACAGCGACACGGCCCGGTTCGCAGACGTTCGGGGTCCGGCGCGCGACGCCGGCCTCCCTCCACGGCTTTCGGGGAGTCCCACATGCCTGCCCTTACGCTCTCCTCACCCTCCCAGGACTCCAACCCCCTCGATCTCATGGAACAGATCGTCGGCGGATATGAATGGGCGTTCGAACGCCGCAACGATTCCGAGATGGCCGCCGAGGCCCCCGGGAAATGGTGCGACTACGGCCTGTACTTCTCGTGGTCGCGCGAAGTCAGCGCGATGCATTTCACCTGCACGTTCGACCTGAAGGTTCCGCCTCAGCAACGCCGCGCTCTGTTCGAACTGGTCGCCCTGGCGAACGAACGCCTGTGGATCGGTCATTTCGGCATGGATCTGGAAAGCGGCATGCCCCTGTTCCGCCACGCGGTCCTGCTGCGCGGCGCGCCGGGGGCGTCGATGGAAAGCCTGGAAGACATGATCGACATCGCAATCACCGAATGCGAACGTTTCTATCCCGCGTTCCAGTTCGTGCTGTGGGGCGGCAAGACCCCGGCCGAGGCCCTCGAGGCCGCGATGCTCGACTGCGCCGGCGAAGCATGACGGACGGCACCGGAACCGCGCGCGATCCCATTCCGCCGCTGCTGCTGGTCGGCTGCGGACAGATGGGCGGCGCCATGCTGGCCGGCTGGCTGGCCGAAGGGCTGGCCCCTTCGGTCATTCTCGACCGGCATCGCGACACGGTTCCGGCGCCGCACCGCGTCGTGCCCCTGGCGGCCGACCTGCCGGCGGATTTCGTCCCCGCGCTGATCGTGCTGGCCACCAAGCCGCAGAAGGCCGACGCCGTCATTCCCGAGCTGGCGCGCTTCGCACGGCACGCGCCGGTCCTGTCGGTCATGGCCGGCAAGACGGTCGGCGGTCTGACCGACGCCTTCGCGGCAGCGGGGGCGCCAGGCGCGGTCGTCATCCGGGCGATGCCCAACACGCCCTCGGCCATCGGGCAGGGCATGACGGTGTGCTACGCCCCGCCGCCGGCCACCCCGGCCCAGCGCGCCCTGTGCGAACGGGTGCTGTCGGCGATCGGCGACACCGCGTGGGTCGAAGCCGAGGACCAGATGGATGCCGTGACGGCGGTGTCCGGCAGCGGCCCGGCCTATGTCTTCCTGCTGGCCGAACTGATGGAACGCGCGGGCATCGCCCAGGGCCTGCCGCCCGCGCTGGCGCGGCGGATCGCCCGGCGCACGGTGTCGGGCGCCGGCGCGCTGATGGAACAAACCGACGTGGACGCCGCCGAACTGCGCCGCCGCGTGACCAGCCCGGGCGGCACCACGCAAAAGGCCCTGTCGGTGCTGATGGAGGCGGACGCATGGCCCGCCACGCTGGACGCCGCCATCCGCGCCGCCGCCCTCCGCGCGCGCGAACTTGCGTCCTGACGCGCGCGGGCTCGCCCGCCGCGCACATTTCCAGGACGGGACGCATCTCACCCCGGCGTCGGGCGAACTTGCACCCCGCCCCGCCGTAATTTAACCGCAATACGGACCGAGCCTGCCCGGATCGGCCGGACCACAGGTATAGACCCGAAGATACGTCAGAAGACCTCATGGACAACGACCAGTTCGACGATGCCCTGCTCCGCTCCGCGATGGAACGTGCCGCGATCTACGGATGGCGGCGGCTGACCGTCGTCGACGCCGCGCGCGACGCGGGCATCCCGCTGGACGACGCGCGCCGGCGCTTCCCGCTGAAGCCCTGCATCCTGCTGAAGCTGGGGCGCCTGGCCGACGAATCCGCCCTGGTCGACGACGGCAGCACCGGCACCCCGCGCGAGAAGCTGTTCGACCTGCTGATGCGGCGGTTCGACGTGCTGCAGCAATATCGCGCCGGCGTGCGCGCGGTGCTGCGCGCCCTGCCCTTCGACCCGGCCCTGGCGCTGCTGCTGGGCGGCGCGACGCTGGAGAGCATGCGCTGGATGGCCAGCGCCGCCGGCCTGGACATCTCGGGGGTTGCGGGCGCGCTGCGGGTCAAGGGGCTGGTGGGCGTGTGGGCCTACACCCTGCGGGCCTGGGACCGCGATGACAGCGAGGATCTGTCGCGCACCATGGCCACACTGGACCAGGCACTGGACCGTGCCGCCCGCCTGGGCAATCTGCTGGAACGCCGCTCGGCCTCGCCCATCGCCGAAGGGGCAATGACGGGCGCAACCGACACCGACCCGTCCGTGGACCTGCCGCTGGACCCGTCGCCCGACCCGTTCTGACCCCCATCCGGCCAAAGGGGGCATCTGCCCCCTTTACGCCACCGGGAAGAACACATTAGAAGGGCGGGGCCGAGCGGAATCGGCATGTTGGGGCGTAGCCAAGCGGTAAGGCAGCGGATTTTGATTCCGCCATTCGGAGGTTCGATCCCTCCCGCCCCAGCCACAGCCCTGCGATGGCCCCATCCGGGCCCGGCGTTCCGATCGAAATCACGAAAACGCGCGATCAATACATGGATTGATCCTGACCGTCATCCGGTCACGCCGGCCGATATACGGGCCGGTCATAGTCAATACTGCCCCACGGCCGGCAAGCCGGCCGTGGGGGCGTCATGCGACGCGAAAAAACGGTTCAGACCGCCTTCTTCAGGTTCGGGCTGGCCTTGAAGCGCACTGTCTTGCCGGCCTTGACCTTCACCGGGTCGCCGGTACGGGGGTTGAGCGCCTTGCGCGCCTTGGTCTTCTTGACCGTGAACGTCCCGAACGACGGCAGCGTGAAGCCGCCTTCCTTCTTCAGTTCCTTGACGATGGCGGAAATCAGGTCGGATGCTGCCTGGTTGGCGGCGACGCCGGTGCAGTCGATCGAATCCTGGATTACCGCGGCGATGAAGGCCTTGCTCATTGAGACTGTCTGCTCCTTAGTCAAGTTACCACGGGACAACGTCGTGACCGGGCCTGCCGTTCACGACGTCTTGCGTCGGAGGTCGCGGCTTGTAGCGCGCACTTTCATCTTATGCCAGAAAAAATTTCGACGCATGGACAATCTTGCTGACATGGACTGCAAAAGCCGCCTCCCTTTCCGAAAGGGTCGATTCCCAGAGGCATCTGGCCAAGGTCCTTTTTGTCATAACGATCCCGGACTATTTCAGGTCGCGCGTCCGTGACCCGCATCGTCTGCCTGTTCGCGCAGTACGACCCCGCGGGGCGTCTGGCGCCGCATGTGCGCCATTACCTGACCGAACTGGCCGCCTGCGGGATGACGATCCATCTGGCGCTGTCGGGCACGGCCACGACAGATGCCGAAACCGCGCGATTCTGCGCCCGCCACGGCATCGCCGCCCATCCCCGCCCCAATGACGGTCTGGATTTCGGCGCATGGCAGGACCTGCTGGCGGCCGGATGCGCCGAGGGTGCCGACCGCATCGTGCTGGCCAACGACAGCGTGTTCGGCCCGCTGCGCCCCCTGGCGCCGATCCTGCGCGCCATGATGGACCGGCCGGCCGACGTCTGGGGGCTGGTCGAATCCCACAGCGTCGCCTGGCACCTGCAATCGTGGTTTCTGTGCTTCACCGCTCAGGCGCTGGACCATCCGGCGATCCGCCGGGTCCTGGCCCAGCCCTTTGCCCTGATGAGCAAGCCCGAAATCGTCCTGCATGGCGAGGTCGGGCTGGGGCTGGCGATCCGTAGCGTCGGCCTGCGCGCCGTCGCCGCCTGGCCGGACCGCAGGACGGGCCTGCGCCGGCTGGTGCCCACCAACCCGATGCATGCCGACTGGCTGTCGGTCGCGCGGTCGGACAAGGTGCCGTTCATCAAAGTGGAACTGCTGCGCGACAATCCCAGCGGGATTTTCTGGACCGGCCGCTGGCGCGCGCTGGTGGCACGCAACCCGCATTTCCAGGCGGAATGGATCGAGGCCTGCCTGCGCGACCAGCCCCGCCGGAGTGCGACCCGGCGCGCGGGGTGGAAGATGCGCCTGCTCTACCCCTTCCTCAGCCGCGACCGAGGCGCGGTTCTGGCCGCCCTGCTGACGGGATGCGGCGGCAGGGGGTGAAAGGCCGGGCTCCGCCCGAACCCGGCAAGGGCCTCGGCCCTTGCATCCCATTCGTTTCAGAGAGTCCGGGACTCCGGCGCGACTACGCCGCGCAGCAGGTCCAGCAGGTCCCGGGCCTGGGCGTCCCACGTCGCCAACCGGTCCTTGAACGGGTTGACGTAACCGTCGAAGCGCCCCCGATCCAGCAATGCGCTGACCGCCGTTGCAAGATCGGCGGGCGTCGCGTCGAGCCCGATCAGCGTGCCGTTCACGCCGTCGACGATATCCTCGGCCTGCCCGCCGGGGCTGGACGCCACCACCCAGACGTCGCGGGCCAGGGCTTCGCGCACCGTCAGCCCATAGCTTTCCGGCCAGCGCGAGGGAAACAGCAGCACGTCGATGGAATCGAAGAACGCATCCATCGTTTCGCCGTCGTAAGCCGCGACGATGTCCAGTTGCCCCCGCACCCGCCATTCCGCAACGTCGATCGAGCGGAGGCCCAGATTCAGCTTGTTGTCCACCAGGCGCAGTATCCAGTCCGGCCGGTCCAGCCCCTCGAACGCCGCGCGGATCAGCGGAAAGCCCTTCACCGCCTCGGTTCCGCCGACATAGCCGAAACGCGGCACCAGCTCGGCCGGGCGGCCGGGGCGGGGCCGCGCCGGCCAGCGGAAGCCATTGCGGTTCACCACGATCCGCGCCGGATCGACCCCGTTCGCGATATGCAGTGTGCGATGCGCGGCGCTGGGGCTCAGCAGCAGCGCCGCGTCCCGCAATCCCTGACCCAGCAACACTGCCCGGTCGTCCAGATAACGGGCCTGCGGGCGACAGCGCTGGCACACGCGCGGGTCGATCCGCGCCTGTCCGCAGAACCGGTCGTCGGCGCGCACCATGAACTGCCGGTCGCATAGCCACCAGGCATCATGCAGGGTCACGACATAGGGAATGCCGCGTTCGCGACAGACCCGCAGCATGCCGGCCCCCAGCCCCTGCGGCGCATGGACATGCACGACGTCGGGCCGGAAGGCGGCGATGAAATCGGCAAAGACCGGGGTTGCCGCGGGGTTGTCGAATGCTGCGATCGCGTCGCCGTCCGGTGGCATATCGATCGACAGGACGGGCACGTTCCCCTCCTGGTAGCGCAGGGCGGAATGCGGCCGGCCGGCGATCGCGGGGCGCGAGGTCAGGACCGCGACCTCCACCGCGCCGGTCGCGCGCAGGCGCCGGACCATCTCCTCCGCCACCAGGGTCGCGCCGCCGAAACTGCGCGGCGCGTAATAGACATTCACACACAGCACCCGCAGCCGCCCGTCCGTCGGCGGGATGGCGGGCGTGCCGAAAACCGGCGCGACCTGTTGCCGCGCCACCCGGTCGGGCGCGTAACGCGTCATGACGTCGGTCCGCCCGCAGGCGCCGATCCGGCGGCGCAGGCCGGCATCGTCCGCCAGGCGCCGCAGAGCGTGCGCCCAATCGTCGTCGGTGGCAGCCAGGCAGCCGTTCCGGCCGTCGATGATCGCATCGGCGAACGCGCGGCGGGGGGAACAGACCGACGGCAGGCCCAGGATCGCGGCTTCGATATATTTGATGTTGCTCTTGGCGTCGTTGAAAATGCAATCTTCCAGAGGAGCAATGGCGATATCCGCCTGGGCCAGCAGCGCCAGATAGTCCCGATAGGGGCGGCCGGGCAGGATCTCCACCCGGTCGCCGAACGCGGCCAGTTCCCCGGGTACCGCCAGGTCGCCGACGATTTGCAGCCACAGGCGCGCATCCGCCGCCATCGCGGCGACCAGCCCCGGCACGGCCACGCGAAAATCGGCGTCGTGGGTCCGTGTCCCCGACCCGTAGATGACCACCACCGGTCCGTCGCCGTCATCCCGTGCCTGCCCCGCCCCCAGCCCGGCGACAACGGCCAGGGTCTCGGCATCCAGCGCGTTTTCGATCACCGCGACATCGCGCAGGCCGGCGGCGCGCATCGCCTCGGCCAGAGCGGGAGTGGAGGCGATGCCCCGGTCGCAGGCCAGCATGCAATTTCGGAACAGCCCAACCCCCAGCAGCAACTGTGCACGTTCGGCGTCGGGCAGGGTAGCGAGGTTGCCGTTGCGCAGATACAGGTCGCGGTCGAAGATCAGGTCATCGACCTCCCACCAGCACGGCAGCGACAGGCGCCTGGCCTCGGCCAGCAGGGTTTGCACCGAATCGAAGGCCGGCACGCGATAGAAGACGACCTGCGTGCAGAATTGCAGGGCCGTCAGCACCGGGCCGGTGTCGCGCCAATCCACGACCCTGCACGCCCAACCCAGATATCGAAGCTGCTCCACCCTTTGCCAGACACGATATTTCGCGCATTGGCCCAGGCTGAGTTCCGCAATGATCAGGATCCGGGGCGCCAGCCCGTCCGCCCCGACGGCCCGCACATAGGCGTCGTGCGTAGCGGCAGGCGTCAGGCCGGCGTGCGGCGGCGTGGAACGAAGGGCATGCCGGATCCGGCGGGCCACGCGCCGGGTCGTCCGGATGGCGCCGTCCTGCCGCAGACGTACAACCGCCTGCCGCAGCGGCTGGCCCGTGGGCGTGCGTCCCAGCGCCAGCGCGCGCACGGCGCGCAGCAGACGCACCAGACGGCCCGAAAGGGACCGCTCCTGCAGCCGGATCAGATGCGCCAGCCGGTCCAGATCGTCGCGCGCGGCGACAGCCCGCATATCCTGCAACCGCGCGCTGGCCCGGTAGAGGTCCAGACGGTCGTCGGACCGCGCGTCGCCCAGCCGATCCGCCGGATGGGAGTCCACGCGCCGTGTCAGCTGAGGGTGAAGTCGCTGGCTTTCAGGTCGTTGACGCCCAGGAACGTGATCCTCGTGCTGTCGGACAGCTGGATGGTCGTATTGCCCCCCGACACGGTGGCCGCGTCCAGGACGGACTGCAGCCCGTTATTGTTCTCGTAGCCATATTGGTACAGTGCGGCGACATTGCCGGCCGACCGGCCGAAATCGGTGATGACGTTATCACCGCCGCTGCTGGGCCCCTTGGTGAAGGCGAACAGATTGTCGCCCAGCCCGCCCGTCATCGTGGCGCTGCCCATTCCGCCGACCAGCGTGTCGGCGCCGGTGCCGCCGATGAAGGTCGCCGTCCCGCTGTCGGCAAACGCATGCAGCGGACTGCCGGACAGCGACCCGTCCAGTGTCTGGTTGCCTTCATTGGCCACGAACAGCGTATTGCCCGAACCGTTCACCGACATGTCCAGGCCGCCGGCGCCGAAGATCGTGGACTGGCCGGCCGTCACGGTGGTCATGCCCGTGCCGTTCAGGAAAGTCAGGCTGCCGGTCACGCTGATGCTGTTGCCCACGCCCTGGTTGACGACCAGGTCGCCCGCGGCCGAAATCGTGTCGGACATGCCGCCGGCGATGGTGCCGGTGGTACCGGTGAAGGACACCGTGTCCCGCGTTGCGCCCGACACCGTGCTGCCGCCCCCCACGGCGATGGTGCTGCCGGCGGCGGTGTCCTTGACCCAGGCGTTGGATCCCAGCGAGACCGAGGAATTGCCGCCATAGATCGTGACCGACTGGACGCCCGCCACACCGAGGATCGTATCCTGGCCCCACGACGCCACTGCGTTCGACCCGTCGCCCAGATAAATCTGGTTGTCGCCCGCGCCGGCATTCACCGTGTCATTGCCGCCGCCCGTGTCGACGATATCGTTGCCCGACCCGGTTTCGATCGTGAAATTTCCAGCCTCGCCAACGAAGGTATTGTTCCCCGCCGTTCCCAGGAACGACCCTCCGCCGTCCCCCGCCAGGAACGTGGTCCCGCCCAGCGTTCCGGCAACGACATCGACGGGCGTGGTCACGCCGCGCGCGTTGATATCCACCGGCGTCGTCAGCACGGGCGACGAGGCGGCATCGGTCGACAGCGCGCCGGCAACGATATTCACGTACGCGCCGTCCAGCGCGTAGGCTCCGCCGACGGTGATGACGCCCACCGCGTTGTTGGCGGTGGACATATTGCCACCGCTGCGCAGGGTGGAAAACGTCTTGCCGGCAGCCGTATCCTGCAGGGTCTTGGCATAGGCCCTGGCCAACGACAGCGTGTCGCCGCCATCGACGGTCACATTCACCGTGGCGCCCGAGGCGCCCATTACGGTTACAATCGCCACCTGTCGTGCTCCCTACCCATGTTTCCCGGCCATCCCCGGACATGCGGACGGCCGGCGCACACCGCGCCAGACGCTTCCATCCCCGGAACAACATGGACAGGAAACACGGCAGATATTCCCAAAATATTAACGTCTGCCCTGAAGGGATAAAGAAATCGCCCCTCTGGCTCCGGACGACGACATTCGATGGATACCGACGAACGCCCCCCCTCGTTCCCGCCCCTGCGCGGCTACCCGATCGGGACCGACCATCTGGCGCTGCTGGGCCGCGACGGCCTCGACCCGTTCTTCTGCGCGCCGCCGGTCCTCGATTTCGACCCGGCGACCTGCGCCATCCTGCCGTTCCTGGCCTGGGTGACGACGCTGGCCCGGCCACGCCGCATCGGCGTCAGCGGGGGCGAGCCGGACCACGCCGCCATCGCCGTGCTGCTGCGCGACGTCGCGCGGCGCCAGCGGCTGACCACCAGCATCCACATCCTGCCACCGGACAGCACCCCGCCACATGACCGGTTCGATCTATTGTATCTGGATGTCCGCCTGGGCGGCGCACCGGACCGTCTGGCGCCGCTGCTGGCGGAGCGGGGGGCGATCCTGCTCCATGGAGGCGACCCGGCCTGGCCGGACGGCCCGTCCGTGTCCCTGCCGCTGGGCGACGGGCTGGTGCTGGCGACGCGGGGTCCCGGCCCCCTCGCCGCGCTGTGCGCGCTGCTGGCGGGGGACGACCCTATGGACGATCACACCCCAGCCAATATCGTGGACCGCTTCGCCGCCATCGGCGCGCACTGGGCAGCGCGGCGCCATCTGGTCGAGGCACGGGCCGATCTGGCCCGGGCCCGGCAACAGATCAGCCGCCTGCGCCTGGACGCCATGGAACTGCGGCTGGCCCTGAACCGGCAGGATGCCCCGCCGCCCGTCCCCACCGCCCCCCTACCCCCGCCACCGGCGGCCCCGCCGGGTCCGCTGCACCGGATCGCCCACGTCCTTGCCCACGTCCTCGCCCGCCGCCTGCGCGCCCCCGTGCCGGACGCCCCCCCACCCGCGCCGGGGCGGCGCTCCCTCCGTCGCGTCCTGTTCGTGTCGGGCGAACCCGCAACGCCCGGCACGCTGTACCGGGTGGCGCGCAACGCCGCCGCCTGCCGCGCCGCCGGGTTCGACGCGCGCTGCCGGGACTGCGCGGCGGTCGGGCCGGAGGACGTGCACTGGGCCGACCTGATCGTGCTGTGGCGGGTCGAATTCAGCGGCCATGTCGACACGCTGCTGGCGCTGGCGCGGGCACGCGGCACGGTGCTGGCCTTCGACGCCGACGACATCGTGTTCGAACCCTCCCTGGCCCGCGCCGACCTGATCGACGGCATCCGCACCGGCGGCGCCCCGGTGGCCCGGATCGAACGCATGTTCTCGGACATGCAGCGTACCCTGCAGGCCTGCGACTTGGGCGTGGCGCCCACCCGGGCCCTGGCCGAGCGGATGCGCCCCTTGGCGCCGCTGACATTCGTCTGGCCGAACATCTACGACGCCGAAACCCTGCGCCGGTCGCGCCAGGCCGTGCGGCGGCGCGCGGCCTGTTCGCCGGACGGGCTGGTGCGGATCGGCTACGCCACCGGGTCGCGCACGCACCAGCGCGACTTCCGCCAGGCGCTGGCGGGCCTGCTGCGCGTCATGGAACAGCGCCCCGCCGTGCGGCTGGTCCTGTTCCGCGAGGCCGGGGGCGGGCGTCCCCTGCTGCTGACCGACGAATTCCCCGAATTGCGTCCCCACGCCGCGCGGATCGAATGGCGCGACATGGTGCCGCTGGCGGCCCTGCCGGACGAAATGGCGCGCCTGGACATCTCCATCGCCCCGCTGGAGGTCGGCAACCCGTTCTGCGAAGCCAAAAGCGAACTGAAATTCTTCGAGGCCGCGCTGGCCGGCGTGTGTTCCGTCGTCTCGCCCACCGCGCCATTCCGCGACGCGGTGCGCCACGGCGTCACCGGCATGCTGGCCGACGGCGCCAGGGAATGGGCCGAAGCCCTGCTGACACTGGTGGACGACCCGGCCCTGCGCCGCCGCATGGCCCGCGATGCGTTCCACACCGTGCTGTGGGATTACGGGCCGCAGCGCCAGGCCGGCCTGCTGGCCCCGGCGATCGCGGGGCTGGCCGGCGACGCCGAAGCCGCGCGCGCGGGTGAGATCGCGCTGGCGCGCGGCGCCTGGCGCTGCCGCGGCGTGCCCGACATCCCCGACAGCGACATCCTGTTCGCCCGCGACCAGTTGCGCGACGCCGCCGTAACGGTGGTCGTCACCGCCTATAATTATGCCGAGCACGTCATCGAGGCGCTGGAGTCGGTGCGCGGCCAGACGCTCGCCTCACTCGATCTTATCGTGGTGGACGACGCCTCGTCCGACGACACGGCGGCGCTGCTGCTGCCCTGGGCCGAACGGCATGCGGCGCGGTTCAACCGGTTGCTGATCCTGCGCGCGGTCCGCAATGCCGGGCTGGGCGGCGCGCGCAACATCGGCATGGCGGCGGCGGAAACCCCCCATGTCCTGCAACTGGACGCCGACAACCGGCTGCTGCCCGAGGCATGCGCCACGCTGCTGGCGACCATCGGCGACGCCGGATACGCTTACCCCGTCATCCGCCGCTTCGGTCGCGCCCAGGGCCTGCTGGGCGACGTCCCGTTCCACCCCGGCCGCCTGGTGGGCGGCAACAATGTCGACGCCATGGCGCTGGTGGCGAAATGGGCATGGGCCGCGGCCGGCGGCTACTACGTCCGGCGCGACGCCATGGGGTGGGAGGATTACGACCTGTGGTGCACGCTGGCCGAATACGGCATCGCCGGCACCCATGTGCCCCGGATCCTGGCCGAATACCGCGTCCACGACGCCGCCATGACCGACACGCTGACGGAACAGCCAGGCCACAAGCCGGCCGTCGTCGCCCTGCTGCGCGCCCGCCACCCCTGGGTCTGCCTGACGGCGCCGGAAGTCCGGAACCGAGGCTGATTTCGGGCGTCGCCCGAACCCACCAGGGCCTGAGGCCCTGGTCCCCGATTTTCATGACCGGTTTCCCCAAGGTTGCGGCTTACCGGCATTACGGTGCCATTATCCACTGTGGCATGCTGACGACCAATGTGGATCCGTTGTCCGAAGCGCTTTCTGCAAGGCGCACGGTGAAATTGCCTTTCGGAATACGCCAGCAATCGTGCGCGGCATCGAAACGTGCGAGAATACGCGGATCAAGTGTCACGGTCGCAGTTTTGCTTTCCCCCGCAGCCAGAACGATGCGTTGCCACCCGGCCAGTCTGCGCCCCCCTCCATCGGGGAGGGTCACATAGATCTGGGGCACCGCCACGCCTTGACGTTGGCTGATATTCTTGACGGTGAAGCTGGCTGACAGGCTTTTCGAGCCGGGATGAAGCTGAAGACCGTCCAATTGGAAATTCGAGTAAGAGAGCCCAAAGCCGAACGGAAAAAGCGGCGTCTGATGCTGGCGATCGAACCAGCGATAACCGACCTCGCTTCCTTCGTCATAGAAAAGCTCCTGATCGGTATGGAACTGCACATCGAAGACGGTTCTCGCATTGACGCCCGCAATATCCGGATGGGCCAGTTGCGTTGTTGCGTATGGGAACGTCATGGGGAGATGGCCTGACGGATTTGCCAGGCCATAGAGAAGGCGGGCGATGGCCTGTCCGCCTGCAGCACCCGGATACCAGGCTTCCAGGACGCCTTCGACGTCGTTCACCCATGGCATTTCAACCGGATTACCCGTTTCCAGAACCACGATGACATGCCGGTTGGCTCTCGCCAGCGCGGCGATCAGGTCATTCTGTTTGTCCGGTAGTGCCAAATCGGAAGAGTCGATGGATTCCACCGACCATTTAGTTGCAAAAACCACGACGGCATCGGCGTGGCGCGCTGCATTGCCTGCTCGCGCGATATCTGTACCGGACTCATATGTCACGGGGCCCAACCCGAGCGCCTGCATGGCTTTGAGCGGAGGCGAGCGGAAATAGACAGGCGCTCCGGGCCACGGGAGACTGGTCTCATCTACCGGAACAGCGTTTCCGCCGATTGCCGAAACCTGTGCCGAACCGCCGCCGGAGAGAACGCCTGCATCCGCGTGACCACCAACGACCAGAACATGCATACCCCGGCGAAGCGGAAGGATGTTGTGCGCGTTCCTCAGCAGGACTGCTCCTTCTTCTTCATCCTTTTGTGCGACGGCCATGTCTGCTGCAACATCGATCGGGCCGATCATTGGAGGATGATCGGGGAGCCCGACGTCGTACACGGCATACAGGATGCGCTGGGCCATATCGGCTACGCGCTCTTGCGGAACTTGTCCCTTGTGGACGGCATCCGCCAGCGCGTTCCCGAAAAAGAGTCGCGAATCAATGGTATTTCCTGACGATTCCTGATCGAGGCCGGCAAGCGCGGCGCGCACGGTCGTGTGGTCCGCCCCCCAGTCGGACATGACAAAGCCGGGATAGTTCCAGTCCTGCTTGAGGGTTTGCGTCAGGAGATATGAATTCTCGCAGGCGTAGAGATCATTCACCCGATTGTAGGAACACATCACCGAGCCCGGATGTCCAACCTCAATGGCGATTTCGAAGCCGAGCAGGTCGCTTTCCCTCATAGCACTGGGGCTGATATTGGCGCTCATCGTCATCCGCGATGTTTCGAGGTCGTTCATCGCGAAATGTTTGAGGGTGGAAATGACATGGCGGGACTGAATGCCTGCGATCGTCGCGCCGACGATGCGGCCGGTGAGCAGGGGGTCTTCGCCTGCGTATTCAAAATTGCGGCCGTTGCGCGGGTCGCGGGTCAAATCCGCGCCTCCGGCAAGAAGGACGTTGAACCCGGTGCGCCACGCTTCCGAACCGATCATGCGCCCCCCTTCGCGCGCCATATCGGGGTCCCACGTGCTGGCGGTTGCCAGACCTGCGGGGAGCGAAACGACAACGCCATGAGCGCGCACGTGACGCGGATCTCCGACGCCTAATCCTGCATCCGAATATTCCAGATTGGGCAATCCGAGGCGCGTGGGAAATTTGAGGAAGGCGGCTGATCCGAGGGCCCCCTCAGGAATGGCAGCCGCGCCGAATCCACCGCCGTCACGGCTGTAGACAATAGCTAATTGCTCATCCAGCGACATCGACTTGACGAGTTGGCTGCTCCGTTCGGTCGGGCTTTGAGCAAATGCAGATTGCAGTGACAGGAAGGTCGTGGCGATGGCAAGAGCAAAACGAGCTTTCACTGGAAATAAATTCATCGCCTGACCTGCTTGAATCGTAATAAAAAAGTTGATCTGTTTGCATTGGGAACAAACGAGCTGTCAATTCAGACCTTCACGCCATTCGAGGCAGGAGCGAGAAGCGAAAAGAGCTGAAGCGACTGACATGAGGCGGTACCTGCCAGCAGGCATCTGACCCCAACGTCCGCTGTCGAGAATTTCGTGCCCGGAAGCGAACCGGCAGCCCACTTCAATCAGCCGTATTTGCAAACGGTATAATCGTCAACGAAACAACATTCCCTTCGCGCACAGGGGACGTCGTCCTTGACCCACCAAAGGGCATATCCCTTTGGAAACTCAGGACTTCACAAAACGAACGGGATGCAAGGGCCAAGGCCCTTGCCGGGCTCGGGCAGAGCCCTACCTTCCTTTGCCCCGCCCTGCCACGACAGTTGCATATTTTTCTTGAGGTGTGAGCGTCGAACTGCGGCTTGATGAGCGCGCCGGAAGACGGACCATGCGAGGACGTGAGCGGACAGGATCTGGCGTGGAGCGAGCTTTATGGCGAGGCGTCGGATTTCATGAATTGACCACCGCATACGGAATGTCGAATACGCTACGAGCGGCGGACGTTTCGACGTTCAGGATGCCGGTTGCGCCGAGGCATCGATGGCGACGGTCGCTTCGCTGGTCAGGACGCGGAAGACGAAGCTTTCCTGAAGATACAACTCGACCGCATCGGCCGTGTGGCTCAGATATCCGATCGAAAAATCCTGCCCGATGTCGAGGGCCAGGTCACCACCGCGCATGGAGACGACGAACGCGCCTTCGATCGCTGGCGCCCAGACGAGCTTACCGTCGATCATGCTTTCGATGTGCTTGCGTACGGGATATCCGTCATCGTCACCGCTGCTGATGGCGAGGAATGCCTGCGCGCCCAGAACGATCGAATAAGGACCGTTCACACCCGCGAGGCGCAGAGAGTTGAGCGCCTCGGCAATGACCTGAGGGTAGTCCTGGACGGACGCGGGAAGCTTCAGATGGGCGTTGGAGGTGCCTGCACGAATACCCTGGATGCCCGCAGCGGCGTAACCATCGAATATGGCGCGGTCTTCCGCGAAAGCAATTTTCTTTGCGGCGTCCTTCACCGGTTGCCAGTCCGAGTCCTGCGAGCCACGCTCCACGGCGTCAATTTCTTCACGCGACAAGGTGAATGGAACCCGCAATTCGACCAACGGCAGAATCTCGCGTTTTACGGCACGAACACCGTCGTTCGGTGCCTCGATCGCGGTGCCGCGGCCCGTCCCGACGCCGGCGAGCGACAGGCCGTGAGGTTTGGATGTATCGACAACACGCCTCCCGGCGAGGTGCCGTCGCAGGGTGCGCGACGCTTCCTCCTCGATCTGATCCCAGGCGGTGCTGGAAACGGGCGCGAGATGGCGGTGAAGATTGTTCATATCACGGTTCCTCTTTCAGTGAGCCTATGCCTAGGGACGTGTCGGACTGACGTGGCTTTGCCGGGGGCGCTCCGGGTGCCGGCGCACTGCCGGCGTCCTCGGCGGAAGATGCAAGTGGCGCGAGGTCAGGCGCACTGTCGAGGAAATCGGATGTGGGGATGAAGAACAGTGCGCCGGTGACCGCAGTGCTGACGTCCAGAATCCGGTCGTAATTGCCCGGCGGCTTTCCGACAAACATGTTCTGCAGCATCTGTTCGGTGCGGGCAGGTGAACGGGCATAGCCGATGAAATACGTCCCGAACTCCCCCTTGCCGACCTCGCCGAACGGCATGTTGTCGCGGACGATCTGGAGTTGTTCGCCGTTTTCCTCGATCGTGGTCAACACATTATGGGCATAGCTGGGCTTGGCCGCGTCGGCGAGTTCGATGTCCGACAGTTTCTTCCGGCCGATGATGTTCTCCTGCACCTCGGTCGGCGTGGCATTCCATTTTTTCAGGTCATGGAGATATTTCTGGATGATGACGTAGCTGCCTCCAGCGAAGTCGGGATCCTCATTGCCTACGATCGTTGAGTCGATCGCCGCTTGGCCGGTCGGGTTTTCGGTCCCGTCGACGAAGCCGAGCAGGTCCCGTTCGTCGAAATATTTGAAGCCGTGAACCTCATCGACGATCGTTGCCGCGCCCTCGAGCCTCGAGACGATCAAGGCCGCGAGTTCGAAGCAGAGATCCATGCGCGCGGCGCGGATGTGAAAGAGCAGATCGCCCGGAGTTGACGGCGCGAAGTGCACCCCATGAATCTCTTGAAATGGGTGAAGATCCTTCGGCCGCGGCGTGCCGAAGAGAAGATCCCACGCGACTGACCCGATTCCGGTAACGCACGTCAAGCGCCCATCGGGAATGCGGAAACCGACGCCGCGCAGCAGGGACGAGAGATCCCCGAGCAGATCGCGTACCTGAGCGCCAACCGCAGTAGAAGCCCCGTCGGTGAAGGTTGCAACCAGAAAAACCGCCGCCTGGGTCAGTTTGGTATCGACGGCTTGAGGTGTGGCCAACGGACAGATGCTCCCCCTTGTACGATTCCCGCATTCCGATAATGGATTGTGAGCATAAATCGTGGATTGACGGTGACAAGACGCTACGAGAATTAAAATAATTCAATTAAGTGAAATCTCGATTCCATTATAACTAAACTGCATAACGGCACAAATAGAAGGTCTTGGACGAAGACTGCCCGGCCTCTCTTCGGGTTTTGGCTGCTTTCCTATTTTTCCCGATAGCGGACCGGCAGCCCCATCCCAATCAGCCGTGTTTGCAAACGGCATAAACAGCATTGCCTTCACGCACAGGGGACGTCGCCCTTGACCCACCAAAGAGCATATCCCGACCTTCCTTTGCCCCGCCCTACGCCCGCGGCACGTTGCGTTCCAGTTCGGTCAGCCAGATCCGGGCGTTACCATCCGACGGCGCACGCCAGTCGCCGCGGGGCGACAGCGCGCCGCCGGCCACAACCTTCGGCCCGTTCGGCACCGCCGAGCGCTTGAACTGACTGAAGCCGAAGAAGCGCGCCAGGAACACCCCCAGCCAGTGACGGATGGTCGGCAGGTCGTAGGCCATGCGCCGGTCTGCGGGGAAGCCCGGCGGCCAGGCGCCGACGGCCGCGTCCTTCCAGGCGATTTCGGCCATGAAGGCGATGCGCGAGGGGCGGAAGCCGTAGCGCAGGACATAGAACAGCGTGAAATCCTGCAAGGCGTAGGGGCCGATCCGGGCCTCGGTGCTCTGCAACGCCTGGTCTTCGCCCGCCGGGACCAGTTCGGGCGAAATCTCGGTCGCCAGGATGGCGGTCAGGATGTCGCAGGCCGCGTCGTCCACCCGGCGCGCGGAAATGACCCAGCGGATCAGATGCTGGATCAGCGTCTTGGGCAGGCCGGCATTGACGTTGTAATGCGACATCTGGTCGCCGACGCCATAGGTGCACCAGCCCAGCGCCAGTTCCGACAGGTCGCCGGTACCGATCACGAGGCCGCCGTGCTGGTTGGCCAGCCGGAACAGGAAATCGGTCCGCAGGCCGGCCTGCACGTTCTCGAACGTCACGTCGTACTGCGCGGCGCCGCTGGCGAAGGGGTGACCCATTTCCTGCAACATCAGGCGCGCGGTGGGGCGGATATCCAGTTCCGTCGCCGATACGCCCAGCGCGCGCATCAGGGCCATGGCGTTGGACTGCGTGCCGGCGCTGGTGCCGAATCCCGGCATGGTGTAGCCCAGCACCGCGTCCCGCCCCAGGCCCAACTCGTCGGCCGCGCGGACGGCCACCAGCAGCGCCTGCGTCGAATCCAGCCCGCCGGACACGCCGATCACCATCCGGCGCGCGCCCGTTTCGGCCAGCCGCTGCTTGAGCGCCGAAACCTGGATCGTCCATGCCTCGTAGCAATCCTGTTCCAGCCGCGCGGGGTCGGCGGGCACGAAGGGAAAGCGTTCGATGCGCCGCCGCAGGCCCAGGTCGCCCGGCGGCGGCGACAGCGCGAAGCCGATCCGCCGCCAGCCCCCGTCCGGCCCTACGTCCTTCGACCGGGCGACCCGGTTGTCGGCGAAGGTACCCATCCGCGCGCGGTCCTGCCGCAGCAGGTCGAGGTCGATATCCGCCACCGCCCGGTGGGGGCCCTGGGGAAAGCGCACGGTCTCGGCCAGCAGTTCGCCGTTCTCGAAGATCGACACCTGGCCGTCCCACGCCACGTCGGTCGTCGATTCGCCCTCGCCGGCGGCGGCATAGACATAGGCGCACAGGCAGCGCGCCGATTGCGACCGGCAGAGCAGGTGCCGCGTATCGGCCTTGCCCACCGTGATATCGCTGGCGGAGAGGTTGGCGATGACCATCGCCCCCGCCAGGGTCGCATCGGTACTGGGGGGGGCGGGCACCCACAAATCCTCGCAGATCTCCACCCCGATCACCAGGCCGGGCACGTCCTCGGCCTCGAACAGCAGGTCGGTGCCGAACGGGGCGGTCTGGCCGGCGACGTGGATCATCCCGCCCCGCTGCCCGACGCCCGAGGTAAAATGACGCGCCTCGTAGAATTCGCGGTAATTGGGCAGGTAGCTCTTGGGCACCACGCCCAGCACGGTGCCGCGATGCAGCACGACGGCGCAATTGTACAGCGAATCGCCATGGCGCAGCGGCGCGCCCGCCACCACCACCGGCGTCAGATCCGCCGTGATCTCGGCCAGGCGGGCCAGTGCGCGCCCGACCTCGTCCAGCAGAACGTCCTGCTGGCGCAGGTCCTCGATGGCGTATCCGGATACACCCAGTTCGGGAAACACCGCCAGCGCCACGCCGTCGGTATGGCAGGCATGCACCATGTCCCCCATCCGCGCGACGTTGGTCTGCGGATCGGCCAGCGCCACCGGCAGGGTGCAGCCCGCGACCCGCGCGAAGCCATGACGGTAGAGGGACCGGAAATCGGACACGATACGCCACTCGCCTGTTGTTTCTGGGGACGGGACCCTTCGATGACATGACCCGCCCGGACAGCGGAAGCAACCCTGCGGGCCGCCGCGCATTGAAACTGTGATCGCCGGGCACCCCTTGTCGCGGCGGGGCGACCGCGCGCGCGGTACGCAATTCGGAAGGATTATCCCATGGACCTGTTACGCTGGACGCTGATCTTCCTCGTCCTTGCGCTGGTCGCGGCCGTATTCGGCTTCGGCGGCGTCGCCGCGGACTTTGCCTATATCGGCAAGATCCTGTTCTTCATTTTCTTGGTGCTGTTCATCGTGAGCCTGTTCTTCGGTCGCGGCCGAGGACGAACATTGTGACCGCCAGCAGCATCAACGCGTAAATCCCGCCCAGCGCGGTCATGGACAGCGGCAGCGCATCTAACAGATAGGCCGGCGCGTCGCAGGGCTTGGCCGGGCGGGCGGGCATGGCGGCCAGCCGCTCGGCGAAGGTGCCGCCATGGAAGACCGGGGCCTGGCATTCCGCCAGCGGGCTGGGCCACCAGCCCTGTTCCACCCCCACATGCACGCCCGACAGCACGCACGCCGCCAGCAGCACGGGCACGCACAGGCGCAGCGGCCACCGCCGCGCCGGCGGAAACGCCGCCGCCAGCAGGCCCAGCACCAGCAGCAGGCGGTAGGGCCAGCGCTCCCACAGGCACAGGCCGCAGGGCACCATCCCCAGCACATGTTCGGCCCATTCGGCCACGCCCAGCGCCAGTGCGCCGCCGCCGGCGAGAACCAGCCCCGGGCCGGCCCCCATTGCCGCCCGGCCGCGCATTCTGGACCTGCGACGCCTCATGCCGCGGGCGTCGGGGGGGCCCGGGGGGCCTCGTCCAGGGCCAGGAGGAAATCGCGGGCCCAGCTTCCGGCCGTGGTCCGGCGGACCTCGGCATCCAGCTTGCTCCACCGGGCCTTGCGTTCGTCCAGCCCCATCGTCAGCGCCTGGTGCAGGGCGTCCGCGATCTCGTCCGCGTCATAGGGGTTGACCAGGACGGCCTCGTCCAGTTCGGGGGCGGCGCCCGCGAAATGCGACAGGACCAGCACGCCGGGCGATTCGGCGTCCTGGGCCGCGATATATTCCTTCGCCACCAGGTTCATGCCGTCGCGCAGGGGCGTGATCAGCGCGACATCGGCCATACGGTAGAACCCCGCCAGGATATCGCGGGCGATCGGCCGGGTGATGTAGCGGATGGGCGTCCAGTCGAATTCGGCATAGGCCCCGTTGATCCGCCCCGTCAGCTCGTCAAGCTGCCGGCGCAGCACGCGATATTCCTCGACATCGCCGCGCGACACCGGGGCCACCTGCAAAAAGGTGACCTTGCCGCGATGTTCGGGATAGCGCGCGATCAGCGCCTCGTACCCCCGGAACCGTTCCGGCAGCCCCTTCGAATAATCCAGCCGGTCCACCCCCAGCACCAGGGCCGCGCCCCGCAGGCTGGCGTGCAGACGCTCGGCCTCGCCACTGTCGGCGCCGGTTTCGGCCTGGGCGCGGAATTCGTGCGGGTCGATGCCGATCGGGAAGGCCCGCGCCCGTTCCGTCAGCCCGTTCACGCGAAAGGACTGGTTCAGATTGTCCGCGTCCTCGTCGGTCTGCACGCCGATCAGGTCGTAGGCCTGCAGATCCTCCAGCAGCAGTTCCGCGCCCGGCAGCGACCGCACCAGGCTCCAGGGCGGGACGGGGATGTGCAGGAAGAAGCCGATGCGCGTCGTCACCCCCAGGTCGCGCAGCGCCTGCCCTAGCGGGAACAGGTGATAGTCATGGACCCAGATCACGTCGTCCGGCTTCAGCAGCGGCACCAGCGTGCGCGCGAACAGGGCGTTGACCTCCAGATAGGTCTGCCAGTCGCGGCGGGAATAGTTCATCAGCCCCACGCGGTAGTGGAACAGCGGCCAGAGAATGCCGTTGGAAAAATTCTGGTAGAATCCCTCGTGCTGGCTCTCGGTCAGGTCGATGGTGGCGTAGGTCACGCCCTCGACGGTATCGATGCTGGGTTCCGGGTCGCCGTCGCCCTCGGCCTGATTGCCGGACCAGCCGAACCACATCGACGACCCGCCCCGCACGGCGTCCCGCAGCCCAACGGCCAGGCCACCGGCCGGTTGCGTGCGCTCGCGCGGCGAGGGCACGCGGTTGGATACGATGATCAGACGCCCCATACGTCGTCTCCTCCTGCCGCGAGGGTTGCCAGCCAGGCCCGGAAGGCGGCCGGGTCGGGAAAATCCATCGGAATGCGGAAACCGGCACCCCCCAGCGCCACGGCGGCGCGGATCCCGTCCTCGTCCGTGATGTCGTCGCCGACGAAGATGGGGTGCCGCCCGGCGAAGGGCGGCGACTGCATCAGGGCCGCCACCGCATGGCCCTTGTCCACGCCCTCGGGGCGGATTTCCCACGCCATCTTCGCCGCCTGGATGTGAAAGACGCCCCCGCTGGCCTCGACCCAGCCCTGCGCCGCGTCCAGCAGCGCGTCTGCGGCCTCGGGCGCCGCGCGGTAATGCAGCACGAAGCCCGCCACCTTGCGTTCGATCCGCACGCCAGGATAGCCGGCCGCCAGGGTCTCGGCCCGATGCAGCCATTCAGGGGGGACCGCGGGCAGGTCGGCGCGCACGACCGGCCCGTCCGGCCGGTGTCGCACGGCAATCCCGTGCTCGCCCGCCACGGCGAAGGGCACGTCGCCCAGGAAATGGTCGATCTGGTCGACCCCCCGGCCCGAGATCACGGCCAGCGCGTCGCCGCACTTGGTGCGCAGCCGCCGCAGGACGTCCAGCAGGCCGGCCGTCACCACCACCGATTCCGGGGTGGGCGCGATATCCACCAGCGTCCCGTCGAAATCCAGCAGCAGCGCCGCTTCGCCGGGCGGCGGCATGAACCGGCCGGCCGGACCGGCATATTCTGTCGGGGTCGTGGCCATTCTCACCTCCTTGAAGTCGATCGGCGCAGGCTGCCCGCGCCGCGCGCGGGCTCGCCCCTTAAGGGGGCAAAAGCGACTGGGGCTGTCCCGGTTGCGCCTGATCCGGACGGGAATATCCGGGCGGCACCGGCGGAGAGGCCGCCGTGGGCGCCTGTCCGGCCGGCGGAAGAGGCTCCGGCAACAGCGACAGCGGCGCCGACCCACCCCCGTCCGTCATGGTCGGCACGGGCGGCGGCAAGGGAACATGCTGGCCCGCAACGCTCCCGGATGCAACCGGCGACGTCAACGGCATGGGCGACGAGGCGGGCGCCTGCGACGAAGGGGCCCGCGCTTGCTGTGCTGGCGGCATGGGCGCAGAGGGTACCGGCGGGGGCGATACCGGCGTCCCGGGCGCGGAGCCCGTGGCCGGCCCCACCGATGCGGTCCCCGGGGGCGTTGCCCCGGGTGCCGGGGTGCCGCCCGGCACTCCCCCGTCGGGCGGCGCGCCGGATTCAGCCTCGGGCGCGGTCAGCGGCGGCGGCACCGGGGCGACCATGTCGCCCGCACAGCCCAGCATCCGCACGTCATACAGCGGGTTTTCAAACACGCCCACGAACGGTTCGCCCGACAGCATCCAGCCGTCGAATCCGGCCCCGCCCAGATGGGTGTCACGCACCGACAGCCATCCGGCCGCATCCGGGACCAGGCCGGCCGGCCGGTCACGGCAGGCGCCGACATGGATCGACAGCGCCTTGAACGTCGCGTCCTGCCCGACCGGAACCGTCAGGATCTGGACGCGGGAGTCCAGCCGGTCCAGCACGCGCAGCGTCGCGACCGATCGTCCCTGCCAGGTGTCGGCGGGATAGACCGGCGGCGGCGTCACGATCTCGGCGGCCCGGGCCGGGGACAGCGGAAGGGCGGCGACGGACAGAAGAGCGGGCAGGGTCAGGGCCGCGTGCCGCATCGCGCGGCGCGTCACGATTTCGGGCTTCGCAATGCGGCCGCGACCTCCATGATGACGCGCTTCATTTCCGCCTCGTCGACGCCGATCAGCACCGCGTCCTCGAACGTGTCGCGCATGACGTCGCACAATTCGGCGTAATTCTCGGTCAGGACCCGGATCTTGTCCTGGCAGGAGACCGGGCTGCCGTCCGCCTGCCGCCAGATTGCGGGCGCGGCCGGAAGGGAGTCGCTCATGGCTGGCCGCCCGTGGGTGCGGCCGGCGGCTGGCCCTGCTGACCCTGGCCCTGGTTGGCGCGCTGCTGGTTCGCCCGGGTCATCGAATCGGTGACCGAGAAGATGAAGCGGCTGAGCAATTGCTCCAGGCTGATCGACCCCTGGGTTTCGGTGATCGTCGCCCCTGGATGCAGCATCGCATCGTTCCCGCCCGGCGACAGGGCGATATATTTGCCGCCCAACAGGCTGTCGCTGGTGATGATTGCGGCACTGTCGGTCGGCAGACGGATATCCGGCCGTACGGTGAAGGTCACGTTGGCCTTGAAGCTGGCGGGATCGACCTGTTCGTCCACCACCTGCCCGACCGTGACGCCCGCCAGACGCACGTCCGAACCCACCGACAACCCGTCGACATGCGCGAAGGAGGCGGCCAGCCGGTACCCGCTTTCGTGGCGGTGGCCCTTGTCGATCACGGCATAGGTCAGCAATCCGCCCAGCACCGCCAGAACCGCGCACCCCGCGGCGAGTTCGGCCGGGTTCCGGCCCCTTCTGACTGGAACCGCAGTTACCATGATGTATCGCTTCCCTTGTGACGGCTGGCTAACCCTAACAGGTTACGCCCACCGTTTCACCCTTCGGGAAACCAGGCGTCGTAATCGCTGGTCGAGGGCGCGCGCCGGCCGCCCCGATAATCGCTGCCGGGGGGGCGATAGGCCTCGGCCGTGCCGGTCCGATTCGGCTGGTACGGCGTCTGCCACGGCTGGCGGGCGCTTTCGGGCAGCGGGGCGGCATCGACGTGATGCAGCCAGCCCCACCATTCGGGCGGCACCGCCGATGCGTCCTCGCCCTTGTGGTAGATCACCCAGCGTTCGTGCCGGGTCAGACCGCCGCCGGTACGGTTGGCGGTCCGCGATTCATAATAGCAACGACCGTCGGCATCCTTGCCGACCAGACGGCCCTTGAATTTGGTGTAGATCCGGGTGCCGAGATTTGCCATGGCCCGAGACTAGCCCCGTTCTCCGCCGCCGGTCCATCCCGCGCGGACGGGCCGCCACCTCACATATCCGGGATCGGGCCGCCCCTTCTCCCGCCTATGTCCCGATGGGCCACTTATCCCCCATATCCACAATATACAGTGGTCTGTATACACGCGGACCTACCATATCCGGCTTTCGCGCCGCGACGAAGCGCGCCTAGACTGGCAGCCATGACAGCCCGAAGCCATTGGAACGGCATACGCATGCGTACCACGCAGGCCGCCGCGGATCCGGACGACGCCACGCGCGCCGTCACCCTGCCCGTCGATTGGGACGACGAGGCCGCGGCCGCCCTGGCGCGCATGACGCCGGGCCACGGCGCGGTGCGCCTGGCGACCGAGGCCGCGCGCTGGGTCGACGATCTGGCGGCCGGCCCCCATGCGGCGCAGGCGCGGTCGCTGTCGTGCCTGCTGATGCTGCGCCAGGCCGCGCCGGGCGAGTCGCTGTGGAGCGGCCAGTATGACCGCCGTCCGGGCTTCATCGTGAACCTGGCCGGCTTCGTGCAGCCGGGGGCGGGCTTCGTCGCCGATGATTTCGTGGCCGCCCTGCGGCTTGTGTGCATGATGCTGCGCGACGCGGCCGACCGGAAGGCCGCGTGGCGCAACGGCGAACTGCCCTTCCCCGAGCCCGCCCCCCGCAAGGGACGCAAGGTCCGGCCGATCGAGGACGACGCCCCGCTGCTGCGGCAGGTGACAGTGTCGGGCGACCTGCTGCTGACCAATCTGGACGCCTGCCTGGCGGCGATGGGGCTGGATTACGACAGCGACACCGGCAGGGACGCCGCGTGCGACCTGGCGTCGCTGGCGACGCTGGTGGCGCATGCCGGCGGCGGGCCGGACGCGCTGCTGCTGCCGCCCGCGCGCAGCGTCGTGCCCGGCCTGGCCGAGACCGCCCGCGCCGTCTGGCGCGAGGCGGCAGTGGAAACCGACGCGCCGCTGCCGCGAATCGAAACCGGATTTTCCACCCCCGGCCCCATCGACGCGCTGCTGGGGGTCGAGGCCTGCGGCCTGGCCCCCATCTTCTCGCCCCTGCGGCCCGACGGGCGGCTGGCCGCCAGCACCCTGGCCCGTCTGGCGCATCGGGGCCTGTCGCCCGAGGCCGCCTTCGCCGCCGCCCTGGCGGGCGAGACCGTGCTGTCGCTGCCGGATGCGCGGGCGCATCAGGCCATGCACCGGGCGCTGGCCGGCTTCGTCGACCGGATGCCCGCCCGCCCCGACCCGGCGGGCGTGCCGCTGCGCTCGCGCCTGGCGTGGGAACGCGGGGTGCGGCGGCAACTGCCGGCCCGCCATGGCGGCTTCACCCAGAAGGCCAGCGTCGGCGGCCACCGGCTGTTCCTGCGCACCGGCGAATACGAGGACGGGACGCTGGGCGAGGTCGCGCTGACCCCGGCGCGCGAAAGCCCGATGACCCGCGGCCTGATGGACATGCTGGGCCAGGCCGTCAGCATCGGCCTGCAGTACGGCGCGCCGCTCGAAGCCTATGTCGACGCCTTCGCCTATACCCGTTTCGGCCCCGCCGGCACGGTGGAGGGCGATCCGGTGGCCGCCTATGCCACATCCCTGCTGGACTATGCGTTCCGGGCGTTGTCCGATGCGTATCTGGGCCGCAGGCTGCCGGACGCGCCGCACCAGGATGACATGGAAGACGCCCCGTCCCCCATGTTGCCGCTCGATTTCCCCGACGGTTCCGCCGGGGCACCACCACGACGGGCGGGCCGGCTGCGGCTGGTCGGCTGATACCGCCCCATTGACACAGGAGTACCTCGGATGACCGACAGCACCCCCGAAGCCCGCCTGGCCCAGCACGGCATCATCCTGCCGACCCCGGCGGTGCCCGTCGCCAATTACGTCGCCACCGTCCTGACCGGGTCCACGCTGGTCGTCTCGGGCCAGTTGCCGCTGGTCGACGGCAAGCTGTTCGCCAGCGGCAAGCTGGGCGAGGACGTCGCCGTCGAAATCGGCGTCGAGGCCGCGCGCTACTGCATGATCAACGTCATCGCCCAGGTGCGCGCCGCGATCGGCGACCTGTCACGGGTGAAGCGCGTGGTGCGGCTGGGCGGGTTCATTTCCTGCGTGCCTGCCTTCACCCAGCATGCGGCGGTCATGAACGGCGCGTCGGACCTCGCGGTCATGGTGTTCGGCGACGCCGGGCGGCATGCGCGCTCGACCGTCGGCGTTCCGTCGCTGCCGCTGGACGCGGCGGTCGAGGTCGAAGGCCTGTTCGAGATCGGCTGACCCGGGGGCGCCGCGCATGTACGCCCATTCCCTCTGGCATGGGGCCGCCCGCGCCCCCATGTCCGGATCATGAGCGCCCTGACACTGAGCCTGCATCGCGCCATCGCCGAGATCCCGGCGGCGGCGTGGGACGCCTGCGCGGGAACGGACAATCCGTTCGTCGGGCACGCCTTCCTGTCGGCGCTGGAAGACAGCGGCTCGGCGGGGCCGCGCACCGGCTGGCTGCCGCAGCACGCCACCATCCGCGATGGCGAAGGGCGCATCGTCGCGGTGGCGCCCACCTATGCCAAGGCGCATTCCTACGGCGAATATGTCTTCGACCACAGTTGGGCGCGCGCGCTGGAACAGGCCGGCGGCGAGTACTATCCGAAATTGCAGGTCGCGGTGCCGTTTTCCCCGGTGCCGGGGCCGCGCCTGCTGCTCCACCCCGACGCCGAAGACCCAGCCGCCCTGCGCAGCACGCTGATCGGCGCGCTGCGCCAGGCCTGCGGCGAACTGGGTCTGTCGTCGGTCCACGCCACCTTCTGCATCGAGGAAGAATATGAGGCGTTCGGCGCGGCGGGATGGCAGCAGCGCCTGGGCGTGCAGTTCCATTGGGACAATCGCGGCTACGCCGGCTTCGACGATTTCCTGGGCGCCCTGTCGTCACGCAAGCGCAAGATCATCAAGCGCGAACGCCGGGACGCCAACCAGTGCGGCCTGACCTTCCGCACCCTGCGCGGCGCCGAAATCACGCCCGATCTGTGGGGCCATTTCTACCGGTTCTATACCTCGACCGTGGACCGCAAATGGGGCAGTGCCTATCTGACGCCCGATTTCTTCCCGCTGCTGTCCGACCGGCTGGGCGACCGGGTGGTGCTGATGCTGGCCGAACAGGACGGCGCGCCGGTGGCGGGCGCCCTGAACCTGATGGGCGCCGACACGCTGTACGGCCGCAACTGGGGCTGCGACGGCGAATGGCCGTTCCTGCATTTCGAGCTGTGCTATTACCGCGCCATCGATTTCGCCATCGCCCACGGGCTGAAGCGGGTCGAGGCCGGAGCGCAGGGCCACCACAAGATCCAGCGCGGCTATCGCCCCTGCCCCACCTATTCGGCCCACTGGATCCAGCATCCCGGCCTGCGCCGCGCGGTCGCCGATTTCGTGGCCGAGGAACGTACTCACATGCTGTCGGAAATCGCCGAGCTGGACGCGCAATCGCCCTATCGCGAGGACGACGCGGTGTGAGAAGGCAAGGGCGTTGCCCTTGACCCACCAAAGGGCTTAGCCCTTTGGAAACCCCAGACTTTTAAAACGAATGGGATGCAAGGGCCGAGGCCCTTGCCGGGTTCGGGCAGAGCCCGACCTTCCCTTCGGGTCAGGCCTGCGCCGCGATGGCCTTGCGCAGGTTGGTGTCCAGCGCCGCCAGGAAGTCCTGCGTCGTCAGCCATTTGGCATCCGGACCGATCAGCGCCGCAAGGTCCTTGGTCATCTGGCCGGATTCGACCGTCTGGATACACACTTTTTCCAGCGTCTCGGCAAAATGCGTGACATCGGGCGTGTTGTCGAAGCGGCCGCGATAGGCCAGTCCGCGCGTCCAGGCGAAGATCGAGGCGATCGGGTTGGTGCTGGTCGCCCGGCCCTTCTGATGTTCGCGATAATGGCGGGTCACCGTGCCGTGGGCGGCCTCGGATTCCACCACGTCGCCCGTCGGGTTCAGCAGCACCGACGTCATCAGGCCCAGGCTGCCGAAGCCCTGCGCCACGATGTCGCTTTCGACGTCGCCGTCATAGTTCTTGCACGCCCAGACGTAGCCGCCGCTCCATTTCAGGGCCGAGGCCACCATGTCGTCGATCAGGCGATGTTCGTAGGTCAGGCCCAGCCGGTCGAAATCGGCCTTGAACTCGGCCTCGTAGACCTCCTGGAACACGTCCTTGAACATGCCGTCATAGGCCTTGAGGATGGTGTTCTTGGTCGACAGATAGACCGGCAGCTTGCGGTCGCGCCCATAGGTCAGCGACGCGCGGGCGAAGCCTTCGATCGACGCGCGGGTGTTGTGCATGCCCAGCGCCACGCCCGGGCCCTTGAAATCGTGCACTTCCAGTTCCAGGGGCGCGCTGCCATCCGCCGGCGTGTACAGCAGGGACACCTTGCCGGGGCCGGGGATCTTGGTTTCCGCCGCGCGGTAGATGTCGCCATAGGCATGGCGGCCGATCACGATCGGCTGCGTCCAGTGCGGGACCAGGCGCGGCACGTTGGCGCACACGATGGGTTCGCGGAAGATGGTGCCGTCCAGGATGTTGCGGATGGTGCCGTTGGGCGAGCGCCACATCTTCTTCAGGCCGAATTCCGCCACCCGGGCTTCGTCGGGCGTGATGGTCGCGCATTTGACGCCCACCCGGTAGGTCTTGATGGCCTCGGCGGCCTCGACCGTCACGCGGTCGTCGGTCGCATCGCGGTGTTCGATCCCGAGGTCGTAATATTTCAGGTCGATGTCCAGGTACGGAAGGATCAGCTTCTCCTTGATGAAGCTCCAGATGATCCGGGTCATCTCGTCGCCGTCGAGTTCGACCACCGGCTCCTTGACTTTGATTTTCGCCATTGTCCAATTCCACCTGTTTGTTCTTGCCGGCACGATGAATGCCGGACGTTTGTTGGCCCCACCTGGTCGCAGCGTTCCGGGGCAAGCCACCCAACGTGATTAGCCGCGCCAAACGGCGCTGCCTAGCGGCCTCGCGCCCCCGTTATGACATTTTACTTGCGAATGATTATCATTCACGTAAACTCGCGCCATGGTCCTTCCGATGGAGTCCCGGATGCAGCGTCATCTTTCGACCGGTCCCGCCCTGATCGCCGCCCTGCTGGCCCTTCACCGCCATCCTCCAACCCCCGTTCCGCCCCCTGCCGCCGACAAAGCCGGGCCTGAGGGGAACAGCGTGCGCGCCGCCATGGCGTTCCCCCTGCTGCCGTTTCCGAAACGCGGCGCGCGCCGCGTCGATCACGATCCCGTCAGGGCCGCCCTGCGCACGCACGGCGCCCGGTCGTCCTGATCCATATCATGGCGCGGCAGGCGGCATGCATGGTGCCGCTTTCCCATCGGTCCCCTGGAGATCCCACGATGCATGCGATGAGACTGAGCGCCCCGCACACGCCGCTGGAATGGGTGGAACTGCCCGATCGCGTTCCCGGCCCCGGCGAGATCCGGGTCCGGGTCGGTGCCTGTGGGGTCTGCCGCACCGACCTGCATGTCGTCGACGGCGACCTGCCGTTTCCCGGCCATCCGGTCATTCCGGGGCACGAGATCGTGGGCCGCATCGACATGCTGGGCCAGGGGGTGGAAGGGCTGGCGCTGGGCCAGCGGGTCGGCGTGCCGTGGCTGGGCCATACCTGCGGGGTCTGCCGCTATTGCCACGCGGGGCATGAGAATCTGTGCGACCATCCGCTGTTCACCGGCTACACCCGCGACGGCGGCTATGCCACCGCCGCCATCGCCGATGCGCGCTATGCATTCCCCCTGGGCGACGAGGGCGACGACGTGTCCCTGGCCCCCCTGCTGTGCGCGGGGCTGATCGGCTGGCGGTCGCTGGTGATGGCGGGGGACGACGCGCGGTCGGTCGGCCTGTACGGGTTCGGGGCCGCGGCGCACATCATCGCCCAGGTCGCGATCCGGCAGGGGCGGTCGGTCTACGGCTTCACCCGGCCGGGCGACGGCACGACGCAGGATTTCGCGCGGTCGCTGGGGGCGGTCTGGGCCGGCGGGTCGGACGAGCCCCCGCCCCAGCCCCTGGACGCCGCCATCATCTTCGCCCCCGTCGGCGCGCTGGTCCCCGCCGCGCTGCGGGCAGTGCGCAAGGGCGGCCGCGTGGTCTGCGCCGGCATCCACATGAGCGACATCCCCTCGTTCCCCTACGATCTGTTGTGGGAGGAACGGCAACTGGTGTCGGTCGCCAACCTGACGCGCCAGGACGGGATCGATTTCCTGTCTCTGGCGCCGAAGGCGGGCATCCGCACGCAGACCACGCGCTATGCCCTGCGCGACGCCAACCAGGCGCTGGCCGACCTGCGCGCCGGCCGGTTCGAGGGGGCGGCCGTGCTGGTTCCCTAAAACCGCTCATCGTCCATGCGGTCCGCTTTATTGCTGGCCTTTTTGGCTGCGTTTCTATAAGGAGCGCCCTCCCCCGCGTTGCGCGGATGCCATGCCCCGCGGGCCGCTGTCCCGCGCGCCCTGCCGGATGACCTGATCTATGCCGTTTCCCGAGACCCACCCCGCCCTTCGGCGCGCCCTCGACGCGCGCGGATACGACGAGCCCACACCCGTCCAGAAAGCCGTCCTGGACGTCGCGGCCGACGGGCGGGACCTGCTGGTATCGGCCCAGACCGGATCGGGCAAGACGGTGGCCTTCGGGCTGGCGCTGGCCGACACGCTGCTGGGCGGGGCCGAACGGATGGGCCCGGCCGGGGCGCCGCTGGCGGTGATCATCGCCCCCACCCGCGAACTGGCGATGCAGGTCCAGCGGGAGCTGACATGGCTGTACGCCCCCGCCGGCGCACGCATCGTGTCATGCATCGGCGGCATGGATGCCCGGCGCGAAGCCCGGGCCCTGCAGCTGGGGGCGCACATCGTCGTCGGGACGCCCGGCCGGCTGTGCGACCACCAGTCGCGCGGGCGCCTGGTAATGTCCGACCTGCGCGCCGTCGTGCTGGACGAGGCCGACGAGATGCTGGACCTGGGCTTCCGCGAGGAGCTGGAACAACTGCTGGACGCGATGCCCGACACACGGCGCACACTGCTGTTCTCGGCCACCATCGCCAAGGAAATCGCGACCCTGGCCCGCCGCTACCAGCGTGACGCGCTGCGCATCGACACCGTGACGGGCGCGCGCCAGCATGCCGACATCACCTATCGCGCCATGGTGACCGACCCGCGCGAGATCGTGCCCGCCGTCGTCAACGTGCTGCGCTATTCCGACAGCCCCACCGCCATGGTGTTCTGCGCCACGCGCGAACTGGTGCGCCACATGCAGGGCGCGCTGCTGGAACGCGGCTTTTCCTCGGTCGCCCTGTCGGGCGAACTGGGACAGAACGAACGCACCCGCGCCATCGACAGCCTGCGTACCGGGCAGGCGCGCGTCTGCGTCGCCACCGACGTGGCGGCCCGCGGCATCGACATCCCGGCCCTGAGCCTGGTGATCCACGCCAGCCTGCCCACCGACAGCGCCACCCTGCTGCATCGTTCGGGCCGGACGGGCCGCGCCGGGCGCAAGGGCGTGTGCGCCCTGATCGTGCCGGCGTCGATGCGCCGCCGGGCCGAACGGCTGCTGACGATGGCCAAGGTGTCGGCCGAATGGACCGGCGTGCCTACCGCCGAAGCCATCCGCGCCCAGGACGCCGAACGCCTGCTGACCGACCCCGCCCTGACCGAGGGCGCCGCCCCCGGTGACGAGGAGATGGTCGCCCGCCTGGCCGAAGGCCGCAGCGCCGAGCAGCTGGCCGCCGCCCTGCTGCAGATGTACCGCGCCCGCCTGCCGGACCCGGAAGACGTCCGCCCGGTCCGCGTCGAGGCCCCGCGCGCACCGCGTGCCGAGGGTGATTATGCCGCCCGCCGCGAACGCCCCGCGCGCGAGGACCACACGCCGCGCGGCGGCCTCGGCTCCTGGTTCTCGCTGAGCGTCGGACGCCAGGACAAGGCCGATCCGAAGTGGCTGGTGCCGCTGATCTGCCGCCTGGGCGGCGTGCGCAAGACCGATATCGGCGCCATCCGCATCGCCGACGACCACACGCTGTTCGAAATTTCGGAAGGCATGGCCGAGCGGTTTAACGCCTGTGTCGCCGCGACCGATGCGGACGAGGTACAGGTCAGCCCGGCGCAGGCCCCCGCCGGCGGCGGCGAGCGCACCGGCGAACGCGGGCGCGGTGGCTTCCGCGACCGCAAGCCCGGTGCCGGCAAGGGCGGTTATGCAGCGGGGCCGCGCACCGGCCGGCCGCCGGCCCGCAGCACGCCGTCGTCCCGCAAGCGCGCGCCCTCGCGCGCGTCCTGACCCCTCCCGGCCGAGGCAGGTCGGCTTTGCCCGAACCCGGCAAGGGCCTTGGCCCTTGCATTCCCTTCGTTTCATAAAATCTTGGGTTTCCAAAGGGCTAGGCCCTTTGGTGGGTCAAGGGCGACGCCCTTGCCTTCGCATCAACCGGCGATGCCCCCCATGAGGCGGATGGGTCTCAGAGGCCGCCGGTCAGCATGCTGGCGGCGTTGGCGCGGCTAGTCTGGCCCAGCGCGTTCAGCTGGCTGCGCCCGGCGGTACCGGCGTCGCGCAGGCGGTTCAGCTGCTGGCCCGGCAGGGCCCGGGCGCCATCGACCGCGTCACGGCCGTTCTGGACCTGCTGCTGCACGCCCTGAACCCGCTGCTGCGCGCTCTGGGTCGCCCCGTCGCGGTACGCCTGTGCCCGGTTGTTCAGGCAGTTCTCGCGCTGGGACAGGCGGCCGGCGACGTCCCAGCTGGGCGTCGCGCTGTTCCGGGCGCAGGCCGGATCGGCCGACGCGGCGTGCGCGCCGGTGGCCGCGAAGGGCGCGCCGGCGACAAGGCCGGCCAGGGTCAGGGCAAGAAAAGAGGTCCGGGACATCATCGAATAAGGCTTCCGTTCAGTGTCGATACCGGACCGGACCATGCCGCCGTGGCGACAATAGGTCCACGGTATGGCAGAATCGGGCCAGCCGCATGGGTCGGCAAAACCAAGTGCGTTTAAAACGCGGTTTGCCAAGCGAGAGTGCCGCGAAGCGGCACGCCCGGCGTGTGTCCCCGAGCATCGGAGCGGAGCGGCCTTGATGGCCGTGAGCACCGAAGCACAGGAAACGCGCGTCGGATCGCCGGCAAAATGCGTTTCAAACGCACTCAGGCGGTGAGGCCGCCGTCGACGGTCAGCGCCGTTCCGGTGATGAATCCGGCCTTCTCGCTGGCCAGGTACGACACGAAATCCGCGATGTCGCCGGTCGTCCCATACTGCGGCAGGGCCATGAAGCCGCGGATCAGCTCCGCGCCCGCGCTGTCCGCCGGGTTCAGTTCGGTGTCGATGGGGCCGGGATGGACCACGTTCACGGTGATCCCACGGGGGCCGAGGTCACGGGCCAGCCCCCGGGCGAACCCGGCCAGCGCGGCCTTGGTGGCGGCATAGAGCGAGATGTTGGCAAAGGGCACCCGCTCGGCGAAGGCCGAACCGATGAAGATCATCCGGCCGCCGGCGCCCATATGGCGCGCGGCCTCGATCGCTTCCACCATCACGCCGCGCACGTTCAGATCCAGCGTGCGGGATACCTGCTCCACCGTCATCGCCTCGACGCCCGCATAGGGATAGGTGCCGGCATTGCACACCAGCACGTCGACCCGACCGAATTCCGCCACGGCCCGTGCGACCAGGGCGCAATTGTCCTCGACCCGCCCGCTGTCGGCCTGGACCGCGATCCCCCGCCGGCCCAAGGCCGCGATCTCGGCGACGACCTTCTCCGCCGCATCGGCATTGCGGGCGTAGCTGATGACGACATCGAACCCGTCCGCTGCCAGTTTGACGGCGATTCCCGCCCCGATGCCCCGGCTGCCCCCGGTTACGATGGCCACGCGCTGCGTCATGCTGTCCTCTCTCTCTCGGATTGCGGACGACGCCGGTAGCGCCGTTCCGGTTCCAGGATTGATACTACTTACAAAAAGAAGATAGTAAAATCAGTCCACTATGTTTTTACCCTCGTTAAAAATTTCATATATCCAGATTATGCATATATTAAACCTGCCCAACGGTAGAACAGAAGGACGATGAACGGCATGGGATTGATCGCGGATGCAGGTCTGTTCGTTCTGGTGCCATGGCTGGCGTGGCGTCTGCTTGGACGGGTCATCCCGATCGCGGTTCTGCCCATCATCGTCGGCATCCTTCTGGCCCTCACGCAATGGCCGGTCGCCCGGCTGGGCATTCCCTCGGCCTCGGGCAATGCGATCGGCTGGGTCGCGGTCCTGATCCTGGCCTTCACCGCCGGGCTGGAAATGTGGCAGCATCCCGGCGAGGACCCCAATGAGGTCCCCGTCCTTCCTCCCACATCGCTGCCGCGCCTGCTGGGCAGCGCGCTGGTGGCGCTGGCCATCCCGTTCACGCTGGGCACCCTTCTGGTGCATACCGTGCTGATGCCGCTTCCGGAATGGCGGGCGCCCGACGGCCACGACTGGATCGGGGCCATGGCGGTGGGGCTGTGCATCGCGGTCAGCGCCCTGCCGGTGCTGATCGGCATCGTGCGCGAACTGGCCCCCGCCGACCGGCCCATCGGACAACTGGCGCTGCGGCTGGCGGTGGTGGACGACCTGGCGCTGTGGACGGGGCTTGCGACATTGCAGTTCGCCGCCGACGGCACCGCCGCCCTGCATGGCTGGCAGCGCGGGCAATTCCTGGCCGTCCTGCTGCTGGGGGGCATGGTGGCGATCAGCGGCTGGGCGACGCGGCGGGTGCGGCATCCACCGCTGTGGCTGATCTGGATGGTTCTGCCGGCCTGGCTGGCGGCGGGGTCGTGGGCCAGCATGCAACTGGGCCTGCATGAACTGATCGGCGCCTATGTCGCAGGCGCGCTGATGCCGCCGCGCTGGGTGCGCCGCCTGCCGGTGGAGCAGGTGGGCACCTTCTCGCTGATCTGGCTGGCGCCGCTGTTCTTCGGCCATAGCGGCATGCACATCAACGGCCATGCCCTGACCTTCCCGTCGGTCCTGGCGTCGCTGTTGCTGGTGGTGGTGTCGATCGCGACCAAGCTGGCGGCTGTGGTGCTGTATCCGCCCGCGCCCGCGCTGTCGGGGCGGCAGAAGCTGGCGGTGGGCACGCTGCTGCAATGCAAGGGGCTGATGGAAATCGTCGCGGCGACCATCCTGCACCAGCGGGGCATGATCTCGGACTTCGCCTATGCGTCGCTGATGCTGTTGGCGGTGATCTCCACCCTGCTGACCGGGCCGATGTTCCGCCTGTTCGAGGGCAAGGCGGCCCCGCGCGCGGGGTGACACCGCCCGCCCGGGCGGTCATGATGCCCCGGCCGGGCACGCCGTCCGGATCGTCCCCAGGATTCAGGAGGCCGCCATGCCCGCCCGTTCGCCCACCCCCTGGCCCGCCGCTGGCCGATGAGCCTGGAGTCGGTCCGCAACTTCCTGGGCACGCACGCGCCCGACCTCGCGATCGTCGAACTGCCGGTGTCCACCGCCACGGTGGCCGAAGCCGCCGCCGCCCACGGCACCGCGCCCGATCAGATCGCCAAGACCATTTCCCTGCGCCTGGGCGAACAGGTGGTGCTGGTCGTCGCGGCGGGCACCGCGCGGCTGGACAATCGCAAGAGCAAGGCGGTGTTCGGGCAGAAGCCCCGCATGCTGGACCGCGCGGATGTCGAGGCCTTGACCGGCCACCCGGTCGGCGGGGTCTGCCCGTTCGGGTTGAAGCAGGCCCTGCCGGTCTATTGCGACATATCGCTGCGCGCCTTCGACGAGGTGATCCCCGCCGCCGGCGCCATCAACAGCGCGGTCCGCCTGTCGCCCGATCGCCTGGCTACCCTGACCGGCGCCGAATGGGTGGATGTGTGCCAGACGCCCGACGGGCAGGGCGCGGGCTGAGCCCTATCGGACGACCAGCGTGGGTGGCGGGATCACCACCGGCTGGGGCGTGGCCAGCGGAACCACGATGGGCGGGGCCGGCGGCGTCCGCCGCGCGGTTTTCACTACGGCCACGGGAATGGCCGTGAAGCCCGACGCATGATGCACGGGGGCGCGTCGCGTCAGCCCCCAGAACAGGGCGACGTACAAAACGGCGAGACCGGCAAGAACGCCGATCTTCAGCGACCGTGGCTTCGGCAGTTCGGGCATGCCCGACCGCGCGTGGGGACGAAACTGCATGCCGACCGTTCTAGACCAGATCGGTTTCATGTCGAAGAGCCGATTCGTCCATCGTCCGCGTCCGCCCGCGGGACACCCGAGAGGAAACGAAAACGCCATGCTCCATTCGCCTGCCCGTCGCCTGCCCGCCGCCCTGCCGGCCCTGCTGTTGCTTCTGGAGACGGCCCTGCCGGCGGCAACCCGCGCCGCAGCGCCGCAGACGGCGGACCTGCTGCTGTCCGCGCCCTATCGGCAGGCCTACGCCGCCATGGTGCGGTATCCGGACTGGATCCGGCGCGGACATGCCACCTCGACGCCCAGCACGCAGGTGACGATGGACGGGAAGACCTACACGATCGGCCATCTGTGCAAACCGCATGATTGCGCCAACAACCAGCTGGACATCGTCTTTGCGCCCGGCGGCGCATCGGCATGGGGCCTGCTGCACACCCGCGCGGACGAACAGCAGCCGTTCCTGCAAAGCTGGCTGGGCGCGCCCGATGCGAAGATCCAGGCCCTGCTGAACCGGGCCTACGCGGCAAACAACCCCGACAGCCCCTGATACCGGTCGCGGCGGCCGGCGGCATCCGTCAAAAAATGTAACGTCCGCCCTGCGGTGTCCGCCCCGGCACCAGGCGCCCTTTCCCGGCTGGCCGGTTCCTGCCATAGTCCGGCCGATCCCGCGGCGTCGCCTCCATCGGCCCGACGCCTCCCCGGGGATGGTCCGGGATCGTCGTCGATCCGCCCGCCCGGCCCCCGGGGCGTTCGCGCCAGTGGAATAGCCAGAGTGACGATTACACATCCCGCCCGTCTCGCCGCCCTGCTTCTGTCATGCTGCCTCTTCCCTGTGGGGGCGATGGCGCAGGACGACGGCGGCGGGGGCGGCGGAGAAGGCGGCGACGGCCAGGGTGGCAGCCGTACCGCCAGCATCCAGTTGCAGAAGGACCTTGCGGTCCTGCAGGGCAATCCCGATGCCGCCAGCCAGGACTGCCTCGATGCGCTGAAGGAACTGCACAAGACGCAGGACATGGTCGCTGCCGAGGAAGCCCGCACCAAGGACCAGGACCTGGAGGTGGCGCGGGACGTGCTGGAAACGGATTTCGAAACCGCCGCCCAGGTCTGCACCCCCGATGCCGCGTCCCTGTGCGACAAGAGCGGCGCATCGCCCACCCCCGCCATGGCCAAGGCCTGCGCCGCCCTGCAAACGGCATCCCATGACCCCCGGGGCGATGACGAGGACGACGAAACAGGCGGTGCGGGCAGTGGCGGCCATCATCGCCCTCATCATGGCGGCCCGGACGACGGATCCTGACGAAAAAGCCCCTGTGAACGGGCTCTGCGTCAGGCCAGCCCGCGCAGGCGGTCCAGCCCGTCGCGGCTGGCCAGAATCGCGGCCTTCTCGCCACGGGTCAGCGACCGGAGCGCGGCCTCGCGCGCCGTGCCTTCCTCCAGCTTCACCAGTCCGACCAGCAGGTCCGGGTTGATCGGGTCGCCGCGCCGGCGCGGCGGCGGCAGCATGGCGCGATGCGCCGCCATCAGCACCGGGTCGGCCAGCAGCAGATGCGCCCCGTCACCCGCGGGTGGCGCCGGCGGCAGGGCGGCCACGGCCGCCGCCGCACGGCGTAGGATGTCGGGGGGCGCGGTTTCCTCGGGGATCAGCAGCAGGCCGGCGCGGCGGAAGGCCTGGCCCACCGCGCGGCTGCCGGTCAGGGCCGCCAGGGGAATGGCGAATGCCAGCCCCAGCAGCACGGGCGTCATCCACAGGAACAGCGGGATCGAGACGGTCCACGCGCAGCCGCCCAGCACCAGGCCGAACAGCGTATAGCGCCAGTAGGACTGCACGATGTTGCCGAACGGCACCCCGCCATCGTCGCGCCGCTGCGCGTTCCAGCCGGAATCCTGGCCCATCAGGATCGACAGCACGCCCGAGGTCTGGATCAGCATTGCCACCGGGGCGATCAGCCCGCCGATCAGCGTTTCCACCACGATCGATGCCGCCGCCCGCCCGGCGCCGCCGCACCCCTGGCGCGACACGCGGTCGAACAGCAGGGCGACATACGCCATCAGCTTGGGCGCCAGCAGAATCGCCATCGTGCCGATGAACACGTATTTCGCCTGTTCGGGATCGACGTGCGGCCAATGGGGATACAGCGATTTGGTATCGCCGAAATATTCCGGCTTCTCGAACCGCGATTGCAGCGAGATCAGGATGCCGGCCAGCAGGAACACCAGCCACATCGGCGAGGTGACGTACGACCCGATCCCCATCAGCATGTGCATGCGGCTGACCCAGTGCAGGCCGCGCGTCGACACCACCTTGGCGTGCTGCAGATTGCCTTGGCACCAGCGCCGGTCGCGGATCGCGATATCGGTCAGCGACGGCGGGCTTTCCTCGTACGATCCGGCAAGGCCCGGCACCATGTGGATCGCCCAGCCGCCGCGCCGCATCAGGGCGGCCTCGACGAAATCGTGGCTGAGGATGTGGCCGCCGAACGGCTTGCGGCCCGGCAGATGCGGCAGGCCCGCCTGCTCGGCGAAGGCGCGGGTGCGGATGATGGCGTTATGGCCCCAGTAATTGCCTTCCGCCCCGTGCCACCAGGCGATGCCGTGCGCGATCAACGGGCCATAGACGCGGCCGGCGAACTGCTGCATCCGCGCGAACAGGGTGGTGCCGTTGACGATTTCCGGCAGGGTCTGGATCAGCGCCACGCCGGGATGGCGTTCCATGGCGGCGGCGATGCGAACCACGGCCTCGCCCGCCATCAGGCTGTCGGCATCCAGCGTGACCATCTGCGGATAGGCGCCGCCGAAGCGCCGCACCCATTCGGCGATGTTGCCGGCCTTGCGTTCGGTATTGACGGGGCGGCGACGGTAGAAGATCCGGTCGTGCCCGCCCGTCGCCTCGCGCAGCGCCAGGAACGCGGCCTCTTCCTCGACCCAGATATCCGGATTGGTGGTGTCGGACAGGATGAAGAAATCGAACGCTTCCAGCCGACCGGTCGCCGCCAGACTGTCATACATCGCCCGCAGCCCGGCCATCACGCGGCCGGGGCTTTCGTTATAGGTCGGCATCAGCAGCGCGGTACGGGTGGACAGCGGGGGCAGCGGCCCGTCGCGCGACACCCCCAGCCCCATTCCCCCCTGCCGCAGCAGCGAGACGAACCCGCCCACCGCCGAGGTGAAGGCCAGCGCGATCCACTGGAACAGCAGCACGAACAGCACCAGCAGGACCACGCCCAGAATCGACACGCCCATCGAATTGAGCACGCGGTTCATTTCATACGCGCCGTAGCCGGTCAGCAGGCACGCCGAACCGATGACCGCCAGCCGCCGCAGCGCGATCATCGACGGTTCGGTCACCGGAACGCGGCCGCGGCCGTGCGTGTCGGGCGGGGCGGACAGGGACTGGACCGCCATGCCCATGGGCGATTCGTCGGGCAGGGCGCGGAAGACGCCCGGTCCGGATGCGCGCGTGGCGGGTTCTAGGGCGTCCATCGGTAGGTCCATTGTTCGGAAACCGGTCCGGTGTCATTGGCCAGAACGCAGGTCAGTTCCGCGATCTTGGCGTCGCCGGGGGCGAATTCGAACGTCGTGCGCCAGCCATGGATGTTGGGGTTGGGTTCGACCACGACGTTGCGGATCGTTCCCGCCGAACTGCTGGGCACCAGATGGAATTTGGCGTCGGCGGGCAGATTGTCGAACGGCGCGCCGGTGAAATCGATGTCGAAGAACCGCGCGGCGGGGTCGTCGGTCACCGCACCCACGCGGGTGGCCGCGACACGCGCCAGCTTGGTGGGCCAGGGCGTGTCCCATCCCCAGTACATGCGATAGGTGAAGGCATATTCGTGCCCGGCCGCCAGCCCGCCCTTGGGGCGCCAGAACGACACGATATTGTCGTTGACCTCGTTCGGCGTGGGAATTTCCACCAGATCGACCGAGCCGGCGCCCCAGTCGCCGACCGGTTCGATCCACAGCGACGGCCGCTTTTCATAGTTCAGGGCCAGGTCCTGGAAATCGGCGAAGGCGCGCTTGCGCTGCATCAGGCCAAATCCACGCACCGAAATGTCGGCAAAGGCCGAGAATTGCAGATCCTGCGGGTTGCGCAGCGGCCGCCACAACTGCTGGTCGCTGCCGGTCCAGATCGACAGGGCCTCGCTGTCATGGGCGGCCGGGCGCCAGTCGTCGACGTGGTTGCGGTCGTTGGCATCGAAATAGAACATGCCGGTCAGCGGCGCGATGCCGGGCTCGGCGATCGCGGTGCGCGGATACAGGTAGGACTGCACGTCGAATGTGGTCATGTCCCCCGGACGGATGGTGAAGCGGAAGGCGCCGGCCACCGACGGGCTGTCCAGCAGCGCGTGCAGCACCACGGAATCGACGCCCGGCTGCGGCTTTTCCAGCCAGTAGGCGCGGAACAGCGCGAATTCCTCGCCCTTCGGGTTGCCGGTGCCGTCGGCGAAACCACGCGCCGACAGGCCGTAATTCTGGCCCTTGGCCACCGCCCGGAAATAGGACGCCCCGAGAAAGACGCAGCATTCCTCCATCACGCCGGGGGTGTTGATGGCGTAGCGCAGGCGCAGCCCGGCAAAGCCCACATCGTCCGTCACCCGCAGTTTGGGGTCGCCGTAGGTGAACAGATCGGGGTTGTACGGCACCGCCGCCGACTTGCCGTCGGTCACCTCGTAGATTTCGATGCGCGGGCGATAGAGAAAGCCGCGCGGAAAGAATTCGACATCGAATTCCAGGTTCTGCCCATGCCACAGCGCCTGTTCCGGCCGGTAGGCGATCGCGCGGTACTGGTCGAAATTCAGATTGTCGATCGCCGCCGGCAGGGTCTGGTCGGGCGCGCGATACGGGTGCTGGGACAGGCGTTCGGCGATCTGCCGCACCGTGCTGTCATCGAACGCGCCCACCGCCGAGGGTGCGACCGGCGCATCCGCCGCCCGGGCCGACCTCGCCCGCGCGACACCGCCGAGCAGTGAAAACAGAGATACACCCGCACCGGCTTTCACGAGATCGCGTCTGAACATCCTTGCTCCCCGGTCGCCGCGTCATCCGGCCCGTCCTGTCGTTTCATGGTCTTGTCATGACAATAGGCCCATCCCAGGAGACGGACAATCGCACCACGCTGACGGCGTCCTATGGCCTTTTTACGGCAGCGAGCGCCGCCAGGGCCCCCAGGGCGGAGGACGCGCCCTCGGCCGAGCGGCGCTCGATCTCGCGGTACAGATGCAGGACCTCGGCCCCAGCCTCGGACAGGACGGCACCGCCGCCGCCGCCCGGCCGCGCCGCCACCAGCGGGCTGGCGAAGGCGCCGTTCAGAGCCTCGACCAGCAGCCACGCCCGCCGGTAGGACATGCCCATCGCCCGGGCGGCGGCCGAGATCGACCCGGTTTCCCCGATCGCCTCCAGCAGCCGGATCTTGCCGTGGCCCAGCAGCGGCTGGTCGTTCGCGTCGATCCGCACGGTCAGGCGCAGGTCCGCCATCATCTCCCCCCCGATCTGTGTGCCTCTGCCCTCGCGGCGCCGAGAATGCTATGCTCGACGGCCTAACCGCCTGTCGAGAGCGTTTTTTCCTTCATGCCCCCTGCCCCACCCCGGCCGGCCGCCGCCCGCTGGCGCGCCATGGCCCCGCGTGACCTGCCCGCCATCATGCAGATCGCCGCGCAGGTGCATCCCGCCTACCCCGAGGGCGAAGCGGTCTTCACCGAGCGCCTGGCGCTGTGTCCGCCGGGTTGCCTGGTGCTGGACGGCGGGGACAAGCTGCACGGCTATGTCCTGAGCCACCCGTGGCGCAGCGCGGCCCCCCCGGCGCTGGACGCAGCGCTGGGGGCGCTGCCCCTCCGCCCCGATTGCTGGTACCTGCACGATATCGCGCTGCTGCCCGGGGCACGGGGACGCGGGGCTGCAGGAGCCGCGCTGGCCCTGATCGCCGGACTTGCCGCCCGGTCAGGGCTGGACCGCGTGGCGCTGGTGGCCACCGGATCCGCCGCCCCATACTGGGTCCGGGCGGGCTTTATGGTTCTGGACGAACCCGCGGCGGCGGAAATCTTGGCCACCTACGACCCGGACGCGCGACTGATGACGCGCCCGGTCTGACAGCAGGCCAGGGCCTCGGGCCCTGGCGGGACCGGGCAGGCCCGACCCGTCCTTCCCCGACCGATCACTTCGGCAAAGCGGCGCGTACCCCTTTGTCACGGATGGCACGACGGGCGGTGACGATGGCGTTGGTCAGTTCGGGCGTCTGGACGTCGCGCCAGCCGTCGAAGGCCGGCAGCGCCAGCGCCGCCGCCAGGTCGTCGTCGCGCACCAGCGCAATATGCGCCGCATTCAGCGTCGGCTCGAACGGGGTGTAGCTGTCGCCGGCCTCGTCCACGCCGCGCAGCATTTCCAGATAGGCGGCGATGCCGAAGGCGATCCGCGACAGGTCGCCGTCCGCCGCCAAGGCCCGGCGCACCGTTTCGGTCCAGTAGACCTGCACCTTGGACGACCCGTCGCCGCCGATCCGCAGCAGCTGGTCCGCCATCGCCGGGTTCGAGAAGCGGCTGAGCACGCTGCGCCGGTACGCCTCGGGGTCCAGCCCGGCGGGCGCTGTCAGGCGCGGGATCACGTCCTGTTCCAGATAGGCGTTGACGAACCGCGCCAGGTCGGGATCGGTCAGCGTGTCGTGGACAAGGCGGTAGCCCAGCAGGATGCCCGAGAAGGCCAGCATGATGTGCGAGGCATTGAGCATCCGCACCTTCACCTGTTCGTAGCCGGTCACGTCGTCGACGAACTCCACGCCGACCTGCTCCAGCGCCGGGCGGCCGGCGCAGAATTTATCCTCCAGCACCCACTGGGTGAAATCCTCGGCCACCAGGGGCAGGGCGTCGTCCAGCCCGCTGGCGGCGTTCAGCCCTGCTGCGATCGTCTGGTCCACCGTGGGCGTGATGCGGTCGACCATGCCGTTGGGGAAGGTGACGTTTTCCGCCATCCACGCCGCAAGCGCGGGGTCGCGGGCCTGAGCGTAGCCCAGGAAGGCGGTCCGGGCGACATCGCCGTTATGGCGCAGATTGTCGCACGACACGATGGTGAACGGCCCCGCCCCCGCCGCCCGGCGACGGGCCAGGGCCTCGACCACGAAGCCGAAGATGGTGGTGGGCAGGCCATCGCCGTCCAGGTCGGCGCGCACGGCCGGCGTATCCAGGCGGAATGTCCCGTTGGTTTCGTCGATATTGTACCCGCCTTCGGTAATCGTCATGGTGACGATCCGCGTCGCAGGGTCCGACAGCCGGTCCAGCACGGCGGCCGGGTCGGCCGGCGCCAGCAGATAGTCGCGCAGCGCCCCGATCACCCGCACCGTACGGCTGCCGTCCGGCGCGGCCTCGGTCAGGGAATAGAGGCAGTCCTGCGCGCGGAAACTGTCGGCCTTGGCCGCGGAACGCGCGCCGTCGGTCAGGCCGACCCCCACGATGCCCCACCCCTGCTGGCCCGGCAGGGCCAGACAGCGATCGACATAGAACGCCTCATGCGCGCGAAAGAAATTACCGACGCCGAAATGCACGATTCCGGTCCCGATCGCGGACGGGTCATAGCCCGGTGCGGAAACGCCGGCAGGCAGATTATCCAGAATTGTCCGGTTCATCATGTCGCCTCATTCTCCTTCTGGGTGCTGTTCTCATACCGGGGGGACGCGCGTCGTTTCCCCGGGCTGTCGGGACGGCCGAGGCCGCCCCGCCGTACCGCGCGATCAGGCGCGCGGGTGGCTGCCCGCCGCCCGGCCGGCGTGGCCGGCGGAAGGGGCGGGCAATGCGGACGACGCCGGCGATGCGGCCGGCGGCAGAAGCGGGATAGGCTCGCCGGCTTCGGACACGGCGCCGTCGGACCACACAGCCCGTACCGCGCGCGCCATGTCGGCATGCAGCACCCCCAGCGTGAACTGCATGACCGGGCTCCAGTCCGGGCCGGGTTCGTGCAGGACGACCAGGATCGCCTCGGCCCCGTCGATGGTCGGGGGCCTCCTGCGCCGGCGGGTCCGGGCTTCGCGCTCGCATCGGCGGGCCAGTTGAGCCAGAACGCGGCCAAGCGCGTGCCGTTCCGCGTCCAGCGCGGCGCCGGTGGCCAATGTCTCGCCCTCGCTGGCCGCGCGGGCGGCGAACACCGCATTGCCCCGCAACCGGCGCAGCAGCCCGGGCAACTGGTCCAGCAACGGGTCGTGACGGCGATGCAGAACGTCCAGCCGCTCGACCTGCGCCTCGGCCACCGCGGAATAGATGTCCTGTATATGGGTGCGGCAAGCCTCGTCCGCCGCCTCGATCGCATCGTGGTCCAGTTGCCCGCGCAGGGCACGGTCCAGCAGGTCGGCGATGTCGCCCACCAGGCGGGCGGCGGTGCGCAGGACGTCACGCCGGGCCTCGTCGTGCAGCACGAAGAACGAGACCGTCAGCGACGTCAGCACGCCGATCATGATCGAGGCGATGCGGTCCAGCGGCCGCAGGAACGGGTCGCCCCCCTGTGCCGGAAACAGCAGCACGATCATCAGTGTGATGGCCGCGAAGCGCATGTTGGGCCGCGCGGCCGCCAGCAGCGCCAGCGGGGTCAGCAGCATCCAGAACACCAGCCAGGTAGGCAACGGCGTCGTCAGCAGCAGGATGATGGCCGATACCCCGGCCCCGGCCCCGATCAGGGTGCCGACGATCTGGTCCCGCCCGGTGGTCAGGGTCTGGGTGATCCGGCTCTGGGTCACGATGACCGAGGTAATCAGCGACCAGACCGGTTCATGCAGATGCACGGCCCTGGCCAGCACGCCGGACAGCAGCACCGACACCAGCAGGCGCACGGCCTGCCGGATGTCCGGCCCGCGCGGCAGCATCGCGCGCAGGGCCGCCATCCACCGGCCGGCATGCAGCGACACGGGCGCCATCATCGCGTTATTTTCCGCTGTCCCCGCCCAGCGGGAACGGCACCCACCGCAGGCCGTCGGCATTCTGCACCAGGAACAGCACCGACCGGCGATGCTGCGCCCGCGCCGCATCGACCAGACGGCGCACGTCGGCCGGGGATGCGACCTCGGACTGCTGGACCTCGGTGATCACGTCGCCGGCGCGCAGGCCCCGGTCGGCGGCCGGGCCGTCATCGGCCGTCGCGGTGACGACCACGCCCTTCTGCCCTTCTGCCAAATTGTATTTCTGGCGGGCGACGTCATCGATCGCCCCCACGGTGAAGCCCAGCCCCTTGAGCGCCATGCTGCCCTGCGCCTTGGCCTCGGGCTTGGGCGCCGGCGGCTCGGGCGTGTCCTCGGGCAGGGCGCCGACCGTCACGGGCACCGTCAGGATCTGGCCATGCCGCCAGATACCCAGCTTCACCACCTGCCCGGCCGGCACGTCCGCCATCAGGCGCGGCAGGGCGCGGCCGTCGATATCCTTGCCGCCCAGGGTCTGGATCACGTCGCCGGTCTGCAGCTTCGCGCTCGCGGCCGGCCCCTTGGGCTCCACGCCCGCGATCAGAGCGCCATGCGCGGCCTTCAGGCCCAGCCCGTCCGCGATTTCCTGCGTCACGTCCTGGATCCGCACGCCGATCCAGCCGCGCGACACCTTTCCGGTGCGGCGCAACTGGTCGATGATACCCCGCGCCTCGGCCGAGGGAATGGAGAAGCCGATGCCGATCGACCCGCCGGACGGCGAGAAGATGGCGGTGTTGATGCCGATCACCTGGCCCTGCATGTCGAACAGCGGGCCGCCGGAATTGCCCTTGTTGATCGGCGCGTCGGTCTGGATGAAATCATCGTACGGTCCCTGCTCGATATTGCGGCCGCGCGAGGACACGATGCCCGCCGTCACCGTGCCGGACAGGCCGAACGGATTGCCGATCGCCAGCACCCAGTCGCCCACCCGCGCATGGTCGCTGTCGCCGAACGTCACCGCCGGCAGGGGGTGCGGGCTGTCGACCTTCAGCACCGCCAAGTCGGTGCGGTCGTCATGGCCCAGCAGCCGCGCCTTGAGCACCGTGTTGTCCTGCAACGTCACCGTGATCTGGTCGGCATGGCGGATGACATGGTTGTTGGTGACGATGATGCCCGACGGATCGACGATGAAGCCCGACCCCAGCGCCTGCATCTTGCGCGGGGCGGCGTCGGGGCCGTTCTGGCGGTTCATGAAGTCGTGAAAGAATTTCTCGAACGGCGAACCCTGCGGGAAATTCGGGATCTGCGGCGCGTCCTCGCCGCCGTCGTCGTCACCGCCATCGGCATCGCCGACCTTCACCGTCTCGGTGGTCGAGACGTTGACCACCGCCGGCAGCAGCCGCGCCGCCAGGTCGGCGAAGCTGTCGGGCGCGCCGCGCCCCGGCGCGGGCAGGCGGGCCGGGGCGGACGCCCCAGGCGCGGGCGCTACGGGCGCGGGTACAACGGCGTGCGGCACCATCGCCGGTTCCGCCCGGACGGCGCCCCCCGCGGCCAGGGACAGGACCGACGCCAGCCCGGCGACGGCGAACGGACGGAAAAAAACCGGAACGGACAGGGGCATCGGGCAGGCAGCTTCCTGAAACGGAGAACGTCGCGAGGCCGACATCCTAGACCATCCCCCGCGACCGCCCAATCCCGTTTTGCCCGCTTTGTCGCCCGGGTCAGGTGCGGACGAACGCGCCGGCCGGCGCCCCGGTCAGTTCCACCAGCCACGCCGCGACCGCCTGGCCCAGCAGGCGATATCCCATGTCGCCCATATGCAGCCCGTCGGGCGACAGGTCCTCACGCGACAGGCCCAGTTCGGCGCACCAGGATTTCATCCGAGCATAGCGGGCGAAAACCGGAATGCCCAGCTCGCCGCCAATCCGGTGCACCTCGTCGACGAAGGGCGGAAAGGCCGCGCATTCCTCCAGCATCCGGCAATATTGCGGATCGATCAGCGCCAGGTCGGCGCCCGCGGCGCGCGTCGCCAGCAGATCCTGGCGCGTCAGCGCCCCGTAAGTCGCCACCGGCACGCCCTGCCAGGGGTCGTTGCTGCCGGTCTGCCACAGCACCAGATCGGCCCCGTCGGCCAGCACCTCGGGCAGGCGGTCATGCATCTCCCGCGCCCCGTTGCCGCCGATTCCGCGGTTGATCACCGTCAGGCCGCCGGTAACGAAAGGCGCCAGGCCGCGTTCGAACTGGGGGCCGAACCCGTGTTCGGGGCTGCTGGCGCCGATCCCCTCGATGGTGGACGACCCGAACAGGGTGACCCGCACGGGTTGTCCGCGTCGCAGCCGCTCGGTCAGGCGGGGCAGGATGGGGGAGGCAAGGCTGTCGGTCGTCAATGCATGTTCTCCAAGACGGCGCGCGCCGCCGGCGTGGACAGGGCCGGGCCGCTGCGGTCGGCGGCCGCCTGCTTCGCCCGGGCCGCAGCCTCTTTCTGCCGTACCCGGCGGCGGTCGAGAACCGTCGCCAGTCCCCACAGGATCGCGAAACCGATCACATTTACCGCGATCTGCAATCCCCACCCGTCGCCGAACGTGGTGAAGACCAGCCGCGCATAGAGGTCGATAACCGTCCCGACCGAAAAGACCTCCAGCGAATGGCGGCCGAACAGCGCCATCACCTGGCCCAGCCGGCCCTCCGCCCCCCGCCGGGCCACGACCGACGATTGCACCAGGTAGAAGATCGACATCACGTCCAGCAGCCGCAGTGGCGCCAGCACGCTCTTGTCCGGGGCGGCGACGGCGAAGGGCCGCAGGTCGGGCAGGCCCCACAACGACCAGGGAAACGCCTCCAGCGCCGAAACCGCCAGATAGGCGCAGCACAGCACGCGCAGCCAGTGCACGCGCGGCAGGCTGCCGCCGTGGCGGCCGGCCAGCACGGCGGCGCAGGCCCCCAGCGTGAACAGGAACTGCCAGGCCAGCGGGTCGAAATACCATCCATCCGGGTCCAGCCAGTTCGGGAAATTGATCGTCGGATCGACGTTGATCAGCACCCACAGCCCGCCGCTGAGCATCAGCGTCAGCACCAGCCCCCGCCGGATCAGCAGGTAGATCAGCGGGAAGGCCAGCAGCAGGACGATATAGAGCGGCAGAATATTGAGGTTGCTGGGCAGGGCGTCGAGGAACATGACCCGCCAGAACGAATTCAGCCCATGCGCCAGCTCGGGTTCCAGAAAATCGACCGGAACCGGCCAGAAATGCCGCCACCGGCGGATGGTCGCCGTCGTGACCACCACCATGACGGCCTGGAACACGTACAGACGGGCGCAGCGGCGCAGTACCCGGTCGACGCCCGCGCGCAGCCCCACCCGGTCGAAATTCCGCCCATAGGCCAGCCACGACGCATAGCCCGCCAGCAGCACGAAAATTTCGGCCGCATCGGCGAAGCCGACATTGCGCAGCGTAAAGCGATTCAGGACGTTCTGTGGAATATGGTCCACGAACATCATCAGCAGGGCCACGCCGCGCAGCGCGTCGACGCGGTGGTCGCGCGTTCCCCCGCCGGGCCTGGCGCGCGCTGCCACCGGATCCCCAGGCGAACGGGACGCGGATGACGTCATCTAAACCGGTTCCTTCCAGGGGGACACCGTATCCCCGGCTTGTGACACACATGGGCCAGAACATCGGGCGACTCCAGCCCCGTTGCGATTCCTTACATTGCGCGGCCGCCGCCACTATGCCGGAGCCGCCGATTTGCAGCGCGGATTTTTTAGCCTATCTCCCTCTCGGACAGCCCCCTTTGCAGATCAGCAACGGCCGCCCCCACACCGGAATGGCCCACAGGAAGGACACCCACCATGGCTGAACCCGCCCGCGCCGCGATCGAGCACGCCCTGCGGCAGGTCCGCGACCCGGCGACGGGCGCCGGCCTGCTGGACGCCGCGACCCTGGATGGCGCGACGCTGCGCGACGGCACGCTGCATGTCGCGCTGGCGATCGACCGCGCGGACGCCGCCCGGATCCAGCCCCTGCTGCCCGAGGCCGAGCGCGCCCTGCACGCCTTGCCCGGCATCGACGCCGCCACGATCATCCTGACGGCGCATCGCCCCGCCGCCCCGCCCGCGCCGGCGGCCGGCCACCGGCCGCTGAACCTGGGCGGCCCGGCCGCGCGGGCGCCCGGCGCACCGCTGCTGCCGGGCGTGGGGGTGGTCATCGCCGTGGCGTCGGGCAAGGGCGGGGTCGGCAAATCGACCACCGCCGTCAATCTGGCGGTGGGACTGGGCATGGAGGGATTGCGTGTCGGCCTGCTGGACGCCGACATCCACGGCCCCTCGCTGCCACGGATGATGGGGATCGACCACCCGCCGGAGGTCCATGACGGACGCATGACGCCGCTGGACGCCTGGGGCATCCGCGCCATGTCCATCGGTCTGCTGGTGGACGAGAAGCAGGCCATGATCTGGCGCGGCCCCATGGTGATGGGCGCGCTGGGCCAGCTGCTGGGCGATGTCGACTGGGGCACGCTGGACGTGCTGGTGGTGGACATGCCGCCCGGCACCGGCGACGCGCAGCTGACGCTGGCACAGAAAGTGTCGCTGGCCGGGGCGATTGTCGTGTCCACGCCGCAGGACATCGCCCTGCTGGACGCGCGGCGCGGCGTGACGATGTTCGAGAAGATGAACGTCCCCGTCCTGGGGATCGTCGAGAACATGTCCTATTTCTGCTGCCCGAACTGCGGCCACCGGACCGAACTGTTCGGCCATGGCGGCGCCCGGGCCGAAGCCGGCAAGCTGGGCGTGCCCTTTCTGGGCGAGATCCCGCTGCTGGCCGACATCCGCGCCAGCGCCGACAGCGGCGCCCCTATCGTCATCAGCGCCCCCGACAGCCCCGGCGGCCAGGCCTACCGCGCCCTGGCCCACACCCTCGCCGCCACCGTGCGTCGCCTGACGAAATAAGGATTCCGAAGCAGGCCGGACACGGCCTCCTAGAAATCGGGCGTGGTGGGGGCCAGCTTCCCCCCCACGCGCAGCGGCGCCATCCGGCGGGCCAGCCCGGTCGCGTCGTCGGTTTCCACCATCATGCCGGCCAGGCTGGCCTCGCCCTCGGCCGGCTGAAGGCGCTCGCCGGGCATGCGGCGCAGGAACCGCGCGATCGCGGCGTCCTTGGCCATGCCGATCACGCTGTCATAATCGCCGCACATCCCCGCGTCGGTCTGGAACGCGGTGCCACCCGACAGGATCCGGTGATCGGCGGTAGGGGTATGGGTATGGGTGCCGATGACCAGCGACACCCGCCCGTCCAGCACGTGGCCCATCGCCCATTTCTCGCTCGACGCCTCGGCGTGGATGTCGACCACCGCGGCCTGCACCGTCACCCCCAGCCGATGGCGCGACAGGATGTCGGTCGCCGCGCGGAATGGATCGTCCAGCGCGTCCATGAACTGGCGGCCCATGACATTGACGACCAGCGCGCGCCGCCCGTCCACCAGCGTGACCACCACGCTGCCCTGGCCCGGCGTGCCGGGGGGGTAGTTGGCCGGCCGGATGATCCGGGGTTCCTGGTCGATATAGCCGATCAGGTCCTTGCGATCCCAGCTGTGGTTGCCCAGGGTGATGACGTCGGCCCCGGCCTCCATCAGGTCGCGGGCGATGGAAGGTGACAGGCCGAAGCCATGGCTGGCATTCTCGCCGTTCACCACCACCAGGTCGAGGCGCAGCGTGCGGCGCAGATCGGGCAGATGCGCGATGACGGCGTCGCGCCCCGTGCGCCCCACGATGTCGCCCAGAAACAGAATCCGCAAACCCCGGCCTTTCCTTGTCCTTATGCCCGCGCAGGCATCAGGCGCCGCAGCGGATCGTTTCCCGCTCGGTCACCACGACCGGCAGCGGGATGTCATGGCGCCCCGTCGGCACCTCGGGCACTTCCTGCGCCGCCAGCCCGTACCCCATCGCCGGCACCGGCGACAGGTCGGCCAGCGTGCGGTCGTAATACCCGCCCCCGTATCCCAGCCGGAACCCCCGCCTGTCAAAGGCCAGCAGGGGCACGAACACGAAATCGGGCCGGGCGGCCGGCCCGTCGGGGTGGGCGGTGCGGAACCGGCCCGGCACCATCCGGGCGCCGGGATGCCACAGGCGGAAGCGCAGGGGCTGCCCGCGCGGCGGCGTTTCGGGCAGCAGGACCTGATAACCATGATCATGCAGGCGCGCGCACAGCGCCCGCAGGTCGATTTCGCCGGGAAGCGGCCAGACGGCGGCCACCGCCGCCCCCGCCGGCACGGCGTCGCGGACGCAGCCCAGCATCCGCCGGGACAGCGTCTCGTGCGCATGCGCCGCCCCCGCCGGATGGGCGCGACCGGCCATCAGGCGCCGGCGCAATTCGGCCTTGGCCGCCGCCAGGACAGGGGGATCGCATTCGGGGGAAGAAACGTGCGGAGCCACCATGACCGTTGGTCTTTCAGCCCTCCCGGACCTGCAAGTGCAGGTGGGCGCCAGGTAACATGACCAGGATCACGTCAGAGCCAGCTCCCTAAGGAAGTGCTTATCGGCCCAGGGGTTGAGTTGCCTGACAAGTCCGGCAGCCCCGCCCCTGTAATCTAGTCACGTTCCAGCGCCGCCGCAATGCTTTCGGCACGTTCGACCAGAAGGGCCAGCTGTTCGCGGCGGCGGTCGTTCTCGACCCGGGCCTGACGGGCCTCCGTCAGTTGCCGCGAGGTGTCCTCGGGCATCTTCTCGGCCGACAGGTCATGGATCTCGTCCGCCATCAGCAGGGCCGCCAGAGCCAGGATGCGGGACTCGCCGCTCTGCCCGCCGATGGCGCGGATGCGCTCGATCCGGCGTTCGACCTCCTGCGCCATGGCCTGCAGATGGCGTTCCTGCCCGTCCTTGCAGCCGACGACGTAGGAATAGCCGTTGATGCGAACCGTCACCTGCGCCATGCGTCACCGATCCTCGTCATGCGGGGGCCCGTCCTGCTGCAGAACATCGTCGCCGATCACGTCGCGGATACGGGCGATCAGGATGTCGATGTTGGCCGCCAGGGCATGCAGATCAACCGCCTGCGTGTCGGCCGCCGGCGCGGCCACAGGGTCGGGCCGCCCGCGATCGAGCGCGAAGGCAATGCGGTTCAGCGCCTGTTCCAGCCGATCGGCGGGCTCGACGGCCCCGACGCCCAGACCGGTCGCCCCCTCAGAATGCGCCACGTACGTGCTTCCCGCCCATCATGATCCTCTTGAAGAAATCGCGCGCGCGCGGTTCAACGTCAAGCGATGATCCACGCGATATCCTCGCCGCGCGCCGTGACCGTGGGTTCCGCGCTTCAGCTCCGCGCCGTGCTGGACGCGCTGGGTGGGGAAAATACGGGACAGTGGGTGCTGCTGTCGCCACCCGACGCCGGCTGCACCATGGGGCCGGCGTGGTGGCGGGCGCTGATCGCGGACACCGGTGCAAACCTGGAGGCGGGCCTGCCCGCGTTCCTCGACTGCGGGCCGGCGGCGGGCCGCGCGGCCGAGGCCCTGCGCCTTGGGCTGCGCCATATCGTCATCTCCCCCGCCTGCCCCCAATTGGCGACGGTGCGCCTTCTGGCGGACTCACTGGGCGCCACATGCCTGGTCGGCCGGCCGGACAGCGTGCACCTCGACTCCCTCCCGTCGCCCGAGCGGCTGCGGGCCGTACTGAGCGGCGCCGCCCCACCCGATGATGCTTCGGCGAATGCACCTGTCACATTGCCGCGTCCCGCCGTATGATCGGCGCACGATGACCGACTGCCAGCTCTACCTCGTCACCCCGCCCGCGTTCGATCCGGCCGCGCTTGCGCCCGAACTGGCCCGCGCCCTGGACGCGGGGCCTGTCGCCGCCGTGCAGCTTCGGCTGAAGGACGCGTCCGACGACGCGATTCTGCGCGCCATCGACATCCTGCGCCCGGTGGCGCAGGAGCGCGACATCGCCTTCATTCTGAACGACCGCCCCGACCTGGCCCGCCGTGGCGGATGCGACGGCGCGCATGTCGGCATGGACGACATGGGGGCCGCCCAGGCCCGCGCCCTGCTGGGCGACGACCTGCAACTGGGGGTGTCGTGCTACGACAGCCGCGACATGGCGATGCGCGCGGGCGAGGCCGGGGCGGATTACGTGGCCTTCGGGGCATTCTTCCCGTCGTCCTCGAAGGACACCGACGTGCGGGCCGACATCGACCTGCTGGCCTGGTGGACGACGATGATGGAACTGCCGGTGGTGGCGATCGGCGGCATCACCGCCGACAATTGCGCCCCGCTGGTCCGGGCGGGCGCGGATTTCCTGGCAGTGATCAGCGCCGTCTGGTCGCATCCCGACGGTCCGGCGGCCGGCGTGCGCGCCATGAACGCCGCCATCGCGGCCGCCTGATCGGAGAAGGCAAGGACGTTGCCCTTGCCCCACCAAAGGGCGAAGCCCTTTGGAAACCCAGAACTTTATGACGGTGACGCGGGCGGCGCGAGGACCGATTGCGTCAGGTACAGCACGCCGTTGGATTGCGGCACGCCCATCACCCACAATCGGTTGACCTGTCCGGCGCCGTTCCCCAGCAGCAACTCCCCGGTCGCGGCCTCGGCCCAGACCAGCAGAAGTGCACCATCGACCGTCCGCAGGCCCACCCGGTGGCCCGGCGCCGCCGCGATCATCGCGCGCAGCACCGGCTCGGGGTAGGTGCCGCGCACCAGGGTATAGCCCAGGGTCCGGCGCAGGGTGGCCAGCGGCAGGGCCGGCATGCCGCCCGACCGGCCCGGCACCAGATCTTCCATCGGGTCGTTGGGCACGGCGAACACCGTGAACGGCCCCGCCTGCCGCAGCAGCGGCAGCAGGCCCGCGCGGTCGAGCCCCCGCACGTAATCCGCCAGTTCCACGCTGCCGCGCAAGTTCTCGTCCAGCGGGCGGTCGCGATAGACCGGGGTATCCGGCGCGCCATAGGCCACGATACTGTCGGGGCGCCCCTCGGCCTGCGCCGGAGCATAGGTCCGCTCGACGGAAACGGTCGGAATATTCACCGCCTCGGTACTGCCGCGAACCAGCAAGGGGTCCTGAACCCGATCCGGGCCGCCGCAGCCCCCCATACCCATCAGCGAGCCCGCGAGGATCAGGCCGAAAATCCGGCCCCTTCCCCGCGCCATGTCATCCCAACCCATTCGTCCGGCGCCGCAGCCGCCCATGCCCGTCTTCCTTCGTGGCGGGCGGCCGTCGTCGCCGGTGCCCGTGTGTCAGCAGCCGTCGCCGCGCATCGTCCAGCCCGACACCTTGCCGGCGATGACCTCGAACGTCGTCTGGCAGCTGCTGATGTAATAGCTGGGCGGGAATCCGCCGCCCCAGCCGCCACCCCAGCCGGGACCACCCCAGCCGCCGCCCCAACCGGGACCACCCCAGCCGCCGCCACCCCAACCCCAACCCCAGCCCATGCTGCCGGGCGAGTAGCTGGTCTGGCTGTCGATATAGGCGAGGAAGACATGGCCCTGCGCCTCGTAAGCGCGGGTCGGCACGCCGAACGTGCGGATCACATCCACCTCGTCACGTCCGACCATCGAATTGAGCAGTTGCCTCTGCTGAGGCGACGGAACCTCGCACGCCGTCAGGGCGAGCAAGGCGGCCAATGGCAAGATTGACGCGTATTTCATGACTGCGATACCGACATAGGAGAAAGAAATTGAAAACCAGTTAATCTGAACATACTCCGCCTTGAATAAGCCCAAGCGGGAACGTTACAAAAAATTCACCCCATCCATAAGACGTCGCCTATCCGTAACGTACTTGCGGCCAGCATGACCAGACGGTCGAAGCCCAGCGCGATGCCCGCGCAGGCCGGCAGGTCGTCCAGAGCCCCCAGCAGCGCCTCGTCCATCGGCCATGTCCTGTCGGGGTCGGCGCCATACAGCTCCGCGCGCCGGGCGCGGTCGGCCTCGAACCGCCGCCGCTGCTCCATCGGATCGGTCAGCTCCTCGAACGCGTTCGCCAGCTCCATGCCCCCGGCATAGAGTTCGAACCGCAGGGCGACGCGCGGATCGGACGGGTCGCGCCGTGCCAGGGCCGCCTGGCTGGCCGGCCAGTGGGTCAGGAAAGTCGGCCGGTCGCGGGCGATCGCGGGTTCCACGCGTTCCATCAGCAGGCGGAAGAACAAATCTTCCCAGCTCTCGTCCTCGCGCAGCGCGCATCCGGCGGCCTGGGCCAGGGCGGCGGCGTCACCCTCGGTCGGCAGCAGGTCGAGGCCGGCATGGCGGGCGAACGCCTCGGCCATCGTCAGGCGCGCGAACGGTTCGTCGATCCGGATGTCCTGCCCCGCGCGGCGCAGGGCCGGCGGCAGCACGGCCCGCAGCAGCGCCTCGGTCTCGTCCATCAGGGCGGCCAGGTCGGCGCCGGGACGGTACCATTCCAGCATGGTGAATTCCGGGGCATGCAGATTGCTGCCCTCGGCATTGCGCCAGACGCGGGCCAGTTGGAACACCGGCAGGCCGGTCGCCGCGACGATGCGCTTCATCGCGAATTCGGGACTGGTCTGCAGGAACAGGGGCTGGCGCGTCCCGTCGGGATGCTCGCGCTCGGTCCGGAAGACCTGCAGATGCACCTCCTCGCCCGGTGTCGGCACGGCGCAGGGGGTTTCGACCTCCAGATAGCCGCGCGCGTCGAAGAACGCCCGCACCCCCCGCGCCACCAGCGCCCGCCGCCGCAGCAGCGCCAGACGTTCGGCGATCCGGTCGGGATCGCGGGGGCGGCTGGGCCGGCCAGGGTTGTTCCTGTCGGTCATGCGCGACTCCTGTTGCAGGACGAAAACCGGCAGAGTAGAGCCAGCCGATGACACGATCGGTCAACCTTCCCGACATCATTTCCGGCCCGGCGCGGCGGACGCTGCGCCGCGTCCCCGACCTGCTCGACGCCGGGCTGGTTCCGCCCGGGGCCGTCCCGGTGCTGGAGGACGTGGCCCGGCGCTACGCCACGGCGATCCCGCCGGCCTTTCACGATCTGATCCAGGCCCCCGACGACCCGATCGGCCGGCAGGTCATACCCGACGCGGCGGAACTGCTGACCGCACCGCACGAACGCGCCGACCCGATCGGCGACGACGCGCTGTCGCCCGTGCCCGGTATCGTGCATCGCTATGCCGACCGCGCGCTGCTCAAGCCCCTGCTGATCTGCCCTCTGTACTGCCGGTTCTGCTTCCGGCGCGAACATGTCGGCCCCGATGGCGGGGTGCTGGACGACGACGCCCTGGCCCGCGCATTGGACTGGCTGCGCACCCACCCGGCGATCCGCGAGGTGATCCTGACGGGCGGCGACCCGCTGATGCTGTCGCCGCGCCGGCTGGGCGGGATCGTGCGGGCGCTGGGCGACATCCCCCACGTCACCACCATCCGCGTGCACAGCCGCGTACCCGTCGCCGACCCCGACCGGATCACCGACGAACTGGCCGATGCGCTGGAAACCGACCGGGCGATGTGGCTGGTGGTCCACGCCAACCACGCGCGCGAATTCACGCCCCCGGCCCGCGCCGCCCTGCGCCGCATCCAGGCCCGGGCCATTCCGGTGCTGGGCCAGTCCGTCCTGCTGCGGGGCGTCAACGACAGCACCGAGGCGCTGGAAGGCCTGTTCCGCGCCATGGTCGAGGCCCGGGTCAAGCCGTATTACCTGCATCAGCTGGACCCTGCGCCCGGCACCGCACATTTCCATGTCCCGATCGCCGAGGGCCGGCGCCTGCTGGCGGGCCTGCGCGGCCGCGTCACCGGGCTGGCATGGCCCACCTACACGCTGGATATCCCCGGCGGCCACGGCAAGGTGCCGCTTGGCCCGGACTATCTGGAGCCCGACGCCGACGGCCTGGCCGTCCGCGATCCGGCGGGCGGTCTGCACAAACTCGACGCTGAATCCGCCCCCAACCTTGCCCTCGGCGCGCGAGAGGGCTAGAAGCCCGCCTTTCATCCCACACGTCAGACAGGGCCCCCCATGAAACAGCAGGCGAACCTGATCCGTGCCGGACAGGTCATCGAGCACGACGGCCGTCGCTGGACAGTCCTGAAGCAGCAGATCATCACCCCGGGCAAAGGCGGCGCCTTCATCCAGGTGGAGATGCGCGACCTGAAGACCGGCAACAAGACGAACGAGCGGTGGCGCACCGCCGACACCGTCGAGCGCCTGCTGACCGAGGAGCGGGAATATACCTATTCCTACATGGACGGCGACAACATCGTCCTGATGGATCCCGAAACGTTCGAGCAGACGCTGCTGCCGCTGGGACTGCTGGGCGACCAGGCCCCGTTCCTGCAGGACAACATGACGCTGGTCATCAACCTGGTCGAAGGCGACCCGGTCGGCGTGCAGCTGCCCGCCCAGGTCACGCTGGAAGTGGTCGAGGCCGATCCGGTGGTGAAGGGCCAGACGGCCAGCTCGTCCTACAAGCCGGCCAAGCTGTCCAACGGCGTGAAGACCATGGTGCCGCCGTTCATCGAGGCCGGCGAGCGCATCGTCGTCCGCACCGAGGATTCCACCTACGTGGAACGCGCAAAGGGCTGAGGCGGCTGGCGGGCAGGTGACGGGATCGTTCCAACCGCCTGCCTGATGCTTTAGACCTCATGATGCGGCGCGGCGGATCCCCCGTCCGCGCCGCCGCCTTCTTCGCCACCCGCCCCCTTCATCATCCGACGAACCAGACAGGACCGACCGACGTGGCCATGCGACTCTCTCCCCACATGACGGTGATGCAGAACGCGGCCCACAAGGCCGCGCGTCGCCTGCTGCGCGATTTCAGCGAGGTCGAGCAGCTTCAGGTCAGCATCAAGGGGCCGGGCGATTTCGTGTCCCAGGCGGATTTGCGCGCCGAGGCGACGATCCGCGAGGAACTGGTCCGTGCCCGCCCGGGTTATGCCTTCCTGATGGAGGAAAGCGGCGAGTCGGGCGGCGACAACTGGACCTGGCGCTGGATCGTCGACCCGCTGGACGGCACCACCAACTTCCTGCACGGCATCCCGCACTGGGCGATTTCCATCGGCCTGCAGCGCCGCCTGCCCGACGGCAGCATCGAGATGGTGGCCGGCGTGGTCTACAACCCCGCCGCCAACGAGATGTTCTGGGCCGAAAAGGGCGTGGGCGCGTTCCTGAACGAACGCCGCATCCGCGTGTCCGCCCGCCGCGACATGCTGGAGGCCCTGTTCGCCACCGGCATTCCGTTCGCCAAGGTCCCGGCGCAGCGCCGCCTGCCCTTCGCCCGGAGCCTGGGGGCGCTGATGCCGCAGGTCGCGGGCATTCGCCGCTTCGGCGCGGCGGCGCTGGACCTGGCCTGGGTGGCCGCCGGACGCTACGAAGGCTTCTGGGAACTGGGCCTGCGGCCCTGGGACTGCGCGGCGGGCCTGCTGCTGGTGCGCGAGGCCGGCGGCTATGCCACCGATCCCGACGGCGCGGAACTCGACGATCTGGGCGACGTGGTCAATGTCGTGGCCGGCAACAGCCATCTGCACGCCCCGCTGCGCGAACTGGTGGCCGAAAGCCTGACCACGCGCTGAGAACGGTGGTCGGAACCGGTTTCTGTCGCTGCGGATCGGTATCGGGCAGATATTTTAAGGGATTCCCCACACGTTCAGGTCTTCGACCCGGACGCGATCTGCTCTAGGCTGCGCCGGTCATGTCCGATCCCCTTCCTTCCGCTTATCCCCGCATCTCGCGTATCGTCCCGGCCTGCCTGCTTGGCATTGCGCTGACGGGGACGCTGGCCGGACACCCGGCCCGCGCACAGGTCGTCACCAACGACAGCGCCCTGTCCGGCCTGGGGCCGGCCCCGGCCGCCCATCCGGCGACGGTGCATCCGGCGACCAGCCCCAGATCGCACCAGCCGCACGGCATGCGCGCGCCGCAGGCCCATACCGCTGCGCCGGCCCCTGCCCCATCCAGCGCCACGCCGGCCCCGGCCGCGCATCCGCCGCCGCCCACCATCCCGGCCGCCCCGCCTCCGTCGCCCATCATCCGGCCGCCCGAGGTGAGCGTCCCCCTGCATCCGTCGCCGCCGCCGCCCGAAACGCCGGTCGTCCCCACCGCGCATGGCACGGTGCAGGACCTGCCGGGCGGCACGCGCCTGACCTTCGCCCCCGGCAGCGCCGACATGAACGCGGCAATGAGCGACCGGGTGAAAACCTTCGCGGCCGCCCTGCTGGCCGCGCCCGAGGCGCGGGGGCAGATCGACGCCTATGCCTCGGGCACCCCGGACGATTCCTCGACGCCGCGCCGGGTCTCGCTGTCGCGCGGGCTGGCGATCCGCTCGATCCTGATCCATGCGGGCGTCGCCTCGACGCGCATCTACGTCCGCGCCATCGGCCTGTCCGGGTCCCCGCCGAACGAAACGCCTCCGGATCATGTTGACGTGACCCTCTCGAATGTGATCGCCTCTGCCCCTTCCGCCCCTACGGAGCCCCGGCCCAAACCGTGACCCACCCCACGACCTATATCCTGCGCATCGTCCTGTTCATGGCCGCCGTGCTGCTGGTGGCCGCCACGCTGTGGCGGACGCTGTATTCCGCCTTCTTCAACAACCCGGTCCTCGACGGGCTGATCCTTGGCATCCTGGCGTTCGGGATCGCATGGAACGTCCGGATGGTCCTGCGCCTGATCCCCGAGGTCCGGTGGGTCGAGACGCTGCGCCAGCCCCGGGCCGGGCTGGCCCAGCCCACCCCGCCGAAGCTGCTGGCGCCGATGGCCTCGATGCTGGCCACGCGCAACCGCACCGACCGCCTGGTCCTGTCCACCCCGGCGATGCAGTCCATGCTGGACAGCCTGTCGTCGCGCCTGGACGAAGGGCGCGAACTGTCGCGCTACATGACCGGGCTGCTGATCTTCCTGGGCCTGCTGGGCACATTCTACGGCCTGCTGCTGACCGTGGGGTCGATCGCCGACGTGATCGGCGGCCTGTCCGTCGGCTCGGCCGACCTCAACGTCATGTTCGACCAGCTCAAGACCGGTCTGGCGCAGCCGCTGCATGGCATGGGCACCGCCTTCTCGGGCTCGATGTTCGGCCTGGCCGGGGCGCTGGTGCTGGGCTTCCTGGACCTGACGGCCGGCCAGGCGCAGAACCGCTTCTTCAACGAGCTTGAGGAATGGCTGGCCGGGCTGACGCGCATCTCGCCCGGCCTGGCCAGCGCCGACGGCGCCGAGGCCGGCGTGCCGGCCTACGTGCAGGCGCTGCTGGAACAGACCGCCGAGAACCTGGAGAAGCTGCAGAACCTGATCGCCCGGGGCGAGGACGGCCGCATCCAGCAGCAGGCCCTGCTGGGCAGCCTGAACGAGCGGATCGGCACGATGACCGACACCATGCGCGCCAGCCATGCCCTGATGCAGCGCATGGCCGACGACTCCGCCCAGGGCCATCTGCGCGGCATCGAGATGCTGCTGACCCGCATGCTGTCGGACATGGAACAGGGCCGCAACCAGATCTCGACCGACATCCGCAACGACCTGCGGCTGCTGGCGCGGACCGTCGCCGCAACCGCGCCCGCCGGCGCGCGCGCCACGCCCTGAGGGGCCACCCCCGCCGCCGCAGGCGCGCGGGGGCTTCCGACGACTGTTTTGACGATCATCCTTGTCCGATGAGGTGCCCCCGGCCCCATCGGATGACGATTTAACGGACGGGACCGACACCCATGGCACGCCGCCGCCGCCAGACCCATGCCGGGCTCGACGCCTGGCCGGGATATGTGGACGCCCTGTCCACCCTGCTGATGGTCATCATCTTCGTGCTGCTGGTTTTCGTGCTGGGGCAGGCCTTCCTGTCCGTGGCCCTGAACAAGCGGCAACGCGCGATGGAACAGCTGGCCCAGCAGGTCGCCCAGCTGAACACCATGCTGTCGCTGGAACGCGGCCACGCCCATGCGCTGGAACTCTCGGTCGCCTCGCTGCGCGCCGCGCACGAGAAGGACGAGGCGATGGAGACGTCGCTGACCGCCCAGGTGGCGCAGAGTTCGTCGGAACGCGACAACCAGGCCAGGCTGGCCCAGGCCAGCCAGCAGCAGGTCGCGGACCTGGGATCGCAGCTGGAGCAGATCCGCCAGCAGCTGTCGTCCGCGATGGCGGCGCTGGAGATCTCGCAGACCGAAATCCAGGACCGGCAGCGCAAGATCGACGATCTGGGCCTGAAGCTGAACGTGGCGCTGGCCGACAAGGTCGAGCAGCTTCAACGCTATCGTTCGGAATTCTTCGGCCGCCTGCGCGACATCCTGAAGAATCAGGAAGGCGTGCAGGTCGTCGGCGACCGCTTCGTGTTCCAAAGCGAGGTCCTGTTCCCGCCCGGCGGCGCCGAGCTGTCGCCCAAGGGCGTGGCCGAAATCCGCACCCTGGCCCGCACCTTCCATCAGGTCTCGGCACAGATCCCCGCATCGATTCCCTGGATCATGCGCGTGGACGGCCATGCCGACCGCCAGCCGATCCACAGCGCCTTCGCCAGCAACTGGGAACTGTCATCCGCTCGCGCCATCACCGTGGTCAAGCTGCTGATCGCCGAAGGCATCAGCCCGCACCATCTGGCCGCCACCGGCTTCGCCGATTTCCAGCCGCTGGATGCCGGCAACAGCCAGACCGCCTTCGCCCGCAACCGCCGGATCGAATTCCGCCTGACCGACCGGTAGCCACGCCTCAGGGCATTGCCCTTTGGAAACCCAGTCGTTTCACCCTTGATCGGGGTCCAGGGCCTCAGGCCCTGGTGGGTTCGGGCAAAGCCCGACCTGCCTCCGGGATTTTAAGTGGGTTGGCCGAAGGCTTTCAGCCTCAGCCGTTCGCCCTGCCGCTGCCCGTCGGCGGCCATCGGGTCCAGCGTCAGGAGCTGCTGCCAGGCCTGGTAGGCGGCTTTCCAGTCGCCACGCTGCTCCTCGACATTCGACAGGATCTGCCATGCCACCGCATCGGTGCCGTCGTGGTGCAGCGCCACGCCCAGATCGGCCACCGCGCCGTCCAGATCCCGCGCCGCAAGCCGTGCCTGTGCCCGGTCCCGCCACAGGATCCCGACCTCGGGTTGCAGCACCAGCGCGTCATCCAGATCCGCCACCGCATCCAGGGGCTTGCGGTCGGCCAGATCGGCCTGCGCCCGACGCAGCAGCAGTCGCGTCGTAGGCGACAGGGGGTGCTGGCGCAATTGCTCGATCCGCGCCTCCAGATCGGCAGCGGCGGCGCGCGAGGACGCATGCGCCAGCTGGGCGGTCAGCGTCGCGATATCGGGTGCCGCCGTGGGGGCCGATTGGGCCGGGGTGGAGAGCCGGGGCGGCGGGACAGCCGGAGCCGGCGCACTCAAGGCAGGGCCGCAGACGCCCAGCGACAGGGCCGTTGCCAGGGCCCGCAAACACGAAAACCCGCACTTCCATCCGGGAATCCGGACGGGAATGCGGGCACGTGCGTCATACATGGAAGACCGTACGGCCAAGGCCGTCCGGACGATCAGCCCTGGCGGGCCTTCATCCGGGGGTTCTTCTTGTTGATGACATAGACCTTGCCGTGACGACGGACCACACGGCAGTCCTTGTCACGAACCTTGGCCGACTTCAGGCTGTTTCTGATCTTCATGATCCGACCCTCATCTGGCGGCAGGACACCGCAAAGACGGGCCGAATACCGGCCCCACGGGGCAGAGTCAACCGCACACGGCGCGAAACCAGCGGTTTTCCGGGGGTAAAGGCCCGGTTTTTCAGTCCGCTGGGGGTGCCGTGATGGCAGGCGGGCGGATATGCGGGGCCAGCAGCCGGAAATCGGCGGCCCGGGGCGCGTGCGGACGCCAGGCCAGGCCGATCGTACGCCAGGCCCGGCAGCCCGTCACCGGCCGGACCACCAGCGGCAGGTCGCGCAGAATTCCCGATTCGACCGCCAGACGCGGCAGCAGCGCCAGCCCCAGCCCCTCGGCCACCATGTCCACCAGGGTATAGAGCGAGGTCACAACGAACTCCTCTTCGCCATCGGGGGTGCTCCAGCCGCGTTCCTGCCGGCACAGCGCCAGCGTCTGGTCGCGCAGGCAATGCCCGTCTTCCAGCAGGATCATGCGCTCGGTGCCGATCTGCTCGACCGGGACGGCGTTCAGCGCCGCCAGCGGGTGGCGGGCCGGCAGGACCAGCATGAACTCATCCCGCCACAATGGCAGCGTTTCGGTCCCCTCGCAGGGGCAGGGCATGGCCAGCAGCACTAGGTCCAGCCGCCCCAGCACCAGCTTGTCCATCACGTTGCCGGTCAGATCCTCGTTCACCGACAGCCGGATCTGGGGAAATTGACGACGCAGGCGCGCCACCAGGCCGGGGATCACGAACGGGCCGATGGTGGGAATGACGCCGATGCGCAACAGTCCCGTCATGGGCGCGCGCGATGCATCGGCGACGTCCTGCACCGCCTGCAGCGACTCCAGCGCGTGGCGGGACCTTGCCGCGACTTCGTCCCCGATCGGGGTGAAGACCACGCGCTTGCCGACCTTGCGGTCCAGCACCTGGATATCCAGCTGTCGTTCCAGCGCCAGGATCCCGGCCGAAAGCGTCGATTGCGTCACCGCGCAGGCCTGCGCGGCCCGACCGAAATGGCGCAGGTCGGCCAAGGCGATCAGATAGCGGAGTTGCTGCGCGGATGGCAGGGGTGTCATCGATTCATTCGATCATTCGGATATAAATTATTCATTGGCATGATATCGGCTTCAGCGCCATAGAATATGCGCCGAGGCCGGAACGCACCCGCGGCGCCGCGCCATGGACAACATATGCAAGGGAGCAAGCCGATGCTGACAGTCGGTGACACATTTCCGAGTTTCGACCTGACCTCCGTCCCCGGCGGCCCCGAGGGGCTGAAGGGCGATTTCGTCCAGATCTCGGACAAGACCGACGCGGGCAAGTGGAAGCTCGTGTTTTTCTGGCCGAAGGATTTCACCTTCGTCTGCCCGACCGAGATCGTGGCGTTCGGCAAGCTGGCCGGCGAATTCAAGGATCGTGACACCGTCGTCTACGGCGTGTCCATCGACAGCGAATTCGTGCACCTGAACTGGCGCCTGCACCACGAGGACCTGAAGGGCCTGCAGATCCCGATGCTGGCCGACATCAAGCGCGAGCTGTCCGAGGCCTGCGGCGTGCTGTCGCCGTCGGCGGGCGTGGCCTACCGCGCGACCTTCCTGGTCGACCCCGAGGGCATCATCCGCCATGTCAGCGTCAACGACCTGTCGGTCGGCCGCAATCCGCAGGAAATCCTGCGCATCCTCGACGCGCTGCAGAGCGACGAGCTGTGCCCCTGCAACTGGAAGCAGGGCGAAGCCTTCCTGAAGCCCTGATCGGGCGGGTCCGGCCCCGCCGGACCCATCGTTACCGCCGGTCGATCGCCTCCGGGCCGCTGGCCGGCGGCCCCATTCCACAGCAGGTACAGCCATCATGTCGATCGAATCGCTCAAGGAGCGCCTTCCGGACTATGCGAAGGACCTGAGGCTCAATCTGAGCTCCCTTGCGAACGATATCACCCTGTCGCCGCAGCAGCTGGCCGGGACGTTCGTCGCCACGGCCATCGCATCGCGCAATGCCGACGTGACCCGCGCCATCGTGGCCGAATACGAATCCGTGCTGTCGCCCGAGGCATTGGCCGCCGCCAAGTCCGCCGCCGCGATCATGGGAATGAACAACATCTATTACCGGTTCGTGCACATGGTCGGCGGCGACTACGCCCAGATGCCCGCCCGGCTGCGCATGAGCGTCATCGGCCGCCCCGGGGTGGAGAAGCTGGATTTCGAGCTGTGGTCTCTGGCGGTGTCTGCCGTCAACGGCTGCGGCATGTGCGTCGAAAGCCACGAGAAAGTGGTGCGCGAGGGCGGCCTGTCGACCGAGCAGGTCCAGACCGCGGTCCGAATCGCAGCCACGGTTCACGCGGTCGCCGCGACGTTGGAGGGCGCGCTCGCCCTGGGCGATTCCCCGGCGAACTGATCGTCGGCGCCGGGGTGCGGCGGGCGCTCCGGCGTTCACATCGCGGCTTTCGATCGGGCAATGCGATTTTTTCGTGCGAATGCGGTTGCCAGACCCGCCGACCTTTGTTAATTCGCCCTCCACGAACGGACGGGAGGTCTTCCTCCCCAAGCCGAAGCGGGTGTAGCTCAGTTGGTTAGAGCGCCGGCCTGTCACGCCGGAGGTCGCGGGTTCGAGCCCCGTCACTCGCGCCATCCCTTTCCCCTCCCCCACACATCCCGATTCGCTGCCCGGTCCCGCCGGACGCATCGGAGCAGAGGAAACGCGCGTCGGATCGCCGCCAGCGCGCATTTTCAAACAGGCTCTCAGGTTCCTGCTTTTTCCAGGCCCAGATAGGCCGGCAGCACCGCGTCAGGTGGTCCGTCCATGCGGATATGGCCCTGGTCCATCCACAGCACGCGCGTGCACCATGTCGCCAGGATCTCGGGCTGGTGGGTCGAGATCACCAGGATCTCGGCCCCCGACACCAGCCCTTCCAGCCGCGCCTTGGCCCGGCCCATGAAGGCGGCGTCGCCGGCCATGAACCATTCATCCATCAGCAGGATCTGCGGCCGGGTAGCCGTCGCCAGGCCGAACGCCAGCCGGACCTGCATGCCCGAACTGTAGGTGCGGATCGGCAGGTCCAGGAACGCCCCCAGTTCGGCAAATTCCTGGACGTCGCGTTCCACCTGCGCCAGGGCGTTGGCCGCCATGCCGGTGAACAGGCAGCGCAGGCGGATATTCTCCCGCCCCGTCAGGTCGCCGATCATGCCCAGGTTCGTGTCCAGCAACGCCCCGACCCGCCCCCGGACGGTCACCCGGCCCTCCACCGGTTCGTAGATGCCGGCCAGCGCGCGCAGCAGCGTGGTTTTGCCCGCGCCGTTCCGGCCGATCAGCCCCAGCCGCTCGCCCGGACGCAGCGAGAAGGACAGGCCGTTGAGCGCGCGCACGACCACGCGGTCGCGCGCGTCATGTTCCAGCCGGCCCGAGATCGCGCGGCCCAGCCGCTTCTTCAGGCTGCGGGCATTGCCGTGATAGAGGGGAAAGGCGATGCGCAGGTCACGTACGTCGATTCCAGCCATCGTCTCAGACCCAGTATGCCAGCCGCGACCGCAGGCGCGAGAACAGAAGAAGCGTGACGACCCACAGCACCACGCTGTAGCCCCCCGCCGCGATCCAGATGGACAGGCGCGGCACCTCGCCCATCAGCGGCCCGCGCAGGATCTCGAACAGCGGGTAGAACGGGTTGAGCAGCATATATTGCCGCCCGGCGAAGATCAGGCCGGGCTCCCACATGATCGGCGTGACGAAGAAGGCGATCTGCAGCAGGCTGCCGATAATGGGAGGGATATCGCGAAACCGCGTGCCCAGCACGCCCAGCGCCAGGGACAGCGCCAGGCTGTCGATCGCCCACAGCGCCAGAACCGGTATTTCCGCCAGCAGATGCGCGGGCATCAGGCGAAAGACCGCGAAGACGACGATAATGACCGCCAGATTGTGCGCCAGCACCAGGGCATTGCGCACCACCGAACGAATGGCGTGCACCGTGAAGGGAATGCGCGCCGCCTGGATCAGGCCGGCGGCGCGGGTAAAGACCTGGCACCCGTCGCCGGCGATGCCGCTGACATACCCCCACAGGACCAGCGAGATCGACAGGAACGGCAGGTAATGATGCAGCTCCATGTGGAACAGGGCGCCGTAGACCGAGCCGATGGCCGCGACCATGACCGCGGTGGACACCGTCAGCCACAGCGGCCCCAGGATCGACCCGCGATAGCGCAGCTTGATGTCCAGCCAGCCCAGCGTGCAGCCCAGCCGCCACATGCGGCATCCGTCGGCGATATCCGCCAGCGCGCGCCACAGATGGCGCAGCCCGGTTTCGGGCGTCAGGTCCAGCGCCGGTTCAGCCGCCATGGTCCCGTCGATGTCCGCCATGATCGCTCCTTCACGCGCCGCCGGCATCCCGCGGCGCTCGGCGGCGGCAAACCAGCCTCTTAGGCAAGGCGTCCGAATGGCGCAAGGCGGCCCCCCCCCGGCGCGGCCCCCTTCCCCCGGCGCGCCGTCTGGCCGAACATGCATCCCCCGCCGTCACGGAGCGTCCGATGCCTGATCTTTTCACCCCCTTCACCCTGAAGGGCCGTACCCTGCGCAACCGCATCGCAGTATCGCCGATGTGCCAGTATGTCGCCACCGACGGCGTTCCGGGCGACTGGCACGCCGTGCATTACGCGGGCCTGGCGCGCGGCGGCGCGGGTCTGGTGACGATCGAGGCCACTGCCGTCTCGCCCGAGGGGCGGATCACCCCGGGCTGCGCCGGCCTGTGGAACGACGCGCAGGCCGACGCCTTCGCCGCCATCGCCCGGTCGATCGAGGACGCGGGGGCGGTGCCGGGCATCCAGATCGGCCATGCCGGGCGCAAGGCCAGCGCCAACCGCCCATGGGAAGGGGACGACCATATCGCCCCGGACGACCCGCGCGGATGGCCGACGATCGCCCCCTCGGCCGTCGCCTTCGGCGCGAACCTGCCGAAGATTCCGCACGCCATGACCCAGGACGACATCCTGCGGGTCCGCGCGGATTTCGTGGCCGCCGCCCGCCGCGCCCGCGACGCCGGGTTCGGCTGGCTGATGCTGCATTTCGCCCACGGCTACCTGGCGCAGAATTTCCTGTCGCCCCATTCCAACCATCGTGACGATGCCTATGGCGGCAGCTTCGACAACCGCGCCCGCTTCCTGCTGGAAACGCTGGCGGCGGTGCGCGACGTCTGGCCCGAGGACCGGCCGCTGAGCGCGCGGCTGGGCGTCATCGAATATGACGGGCGGGACGACGAGACCCTGGACGAGGCCATCGAACTGGTGCGCCGCTTCCGCGCGGCCGGGCTGGATTTCATCGATGTCAGCGTCGGGTTTTCGACGCCCGACGCGCATATTCCATGGGGGCCGGCCTTCCTGGCCCCCGTCGCGCGCCGCGTCCGCGCCGAAGGCGGCCTGCCGGCCAGCACCAGCTGGTATATCGACCGTCCCGACCAGGCCGACGCGCTGATCCGCGACGGGGCGCTGGACATGGCGACGCTGGGCCGGCCGCTGCTGGAAAACCCGCACTGGCCCTATGCGGCGGCCCGTGCGCTGGAACGGGCGGACGCGGCCTGGACCCTGCCGGCGCCCTACGCGCACTGGCTGGCGCGCTATCGCCCCGCCTGAAGGCGGGACGCTGCCCTATGCCGGTCCGTCATAGGTCAGGCGATAGATCGCCCCGGCCTCGTCATCGCTGATCAGGACGCTTCCGTCGGCCAGGGGCTGCACGTCCGCCGGGCGTCCCCACGGGGTTTCGTTGTCCTGGAAGCCGTCGACCAGCGGCGTATAGGACGCCACCGCCCCGTCCGGGCCGAACCGCACGGCCATGACCCGGTAGCCCGACAGGCGGCTGCGGTTCCACGACCCATGCTCGGCGATGATCAGCCCGCCCTTGTAGGACGACGGGAACATGTCGCCCTCATAGAACCGCAGGCCCAGGGCCGCGACATGCGCCCCCAGCTTCAGCACCGGCGGCGTGAAGTCCGAACAGGGATGGCCGCGCCCGAACACCGGGTCGGACACATCCCCCTGATGGCAATAGGGATAGCCGAACGATTGCCCCACCTGGTCCAGCCGGTTCAACTCGTCGCCGGGCACGTCGTCGCCCAGCAGGTCGCGGCCGTTATCGGTGAACCACAGCGTCCCGGTGCCGGGCTGCCACGTGAACCCCACCGTGTTGCGGATGCCGAAGGCCACGTCCTGCCGCTCGCTGCCGTCCGGATTCATCCGCAACAGGCGGCCGAACTGATGCCCGACATCGCAGATATTGCACGGCGCGCCGATCGGCACATACAGCTTGCCGTCGGGGCCGAAGGCGATGAATTTCCAGCCATGGTCCCCCACCCGCCAGGGCAGGTCGGCGACCACGGTCTGCGGGGCCGGCGGATTGTCCAGCCGGTCCTCGATCCCGCGCAGGATCACGATGCTGCGCACGTCGGAGACATACAGATCGCCATCGCGGAACGCGACGCCCACCGGCATCATCAGCCCCCGCGCCATGACGCGCACCCTGTCTGCCCGGCCGTCGCCGTCGCTGTCCGTCAGGGCATAGACCACGCCGGCCGTCATCGACCCCACGAAGATGGTGCCCCGGGCGCCGACCGCCATTTCCCGTGCCGAGGGCACCTGGTCGGTATAGACCGCGATATGAAATCCCGACGGCAGGCGCAGCCGGTCGATCGGCGGCGCGGCCCGCGCGGTGCCGGCGCCCGTCAGCAGTGCAAGCAAAGATCCCGCGCGCACCAGGGCCCTGAATGACAGCATCCGTGACGTCCTCCCGCATTTATTCCGTGGACTGGCTGTTCATGGCCATCACCCGCGCCAGGGCCTCGGCCCCTGCCGAGACGTCGGCCCAGGTGGTGTCGAAATCCTTGACGTGCCCGAAATAGGGATCGGCGACCCCCTGCCCCTGACGGCCGGGAACGTAATCCAGCAACAGCGACAGGCGCGCCGTCGCGTCGGGCGGGCGGCGGGTCCGCAGATGCGCCAGGTTGGTGTGGTCCAGCGCCACGATATGGCTGAAGGTCCGGAAATCCTCGGCCGTCACCATGCGGGCACGGTATCCGGTGATATCGATTCCATGCCGCCGGGCGACCTCCTGCGCCCTGCGGTCGGGTGGCTCGCCGGCATGCCAATCGCCGGTTCCCGCCGATTCGACGACGACGTCCAGGCCGTAGCGGGCGGCGGCGGCGCGGAAGGCCGCCTCGGCCAGGGGCGAACGACAGATATTGCCCATGCAGACGAACAGGATGGCGGGACGGCCGGACATGACGATATTCCTCCCTCCGGAACGACGCGGTACGGCAGTGATGATGGCGGGAGACGGGCAGGTCTGTCGACCCCGTCGCAAATTCACAAGAACATGCCGCCCGCCGATTTGCCGTGTGGTGCCCGGCGGACAGGATCGTTACGATCCTGTCCGATTTTCGATCGCTGCCTTGCGTGTCCTCGACGAACGCCGCCGGCAGCATCCTCGTTGCATGGAGACGACGCCGACGATGCCGGACCAGATGAGCCAGAGCGGGCTGCACGCCTTTTTTCGATCGACGCTTGCCGAGCGCGATCCCGATGTGGCGGCGATGATCGGGGGCGAGCTTGAGCGCCAG
>NZ_JABEQF010000014.1 GCF_014174355.1 Gluconacetobacter azotocaptans | reverse complement strand
GGCGGCACGGCGGCCAGCATCGCCAGCATCCGCGCCTGCTCCGCCCGCGCCGCCGCCGCCCCGCTGGGGCCCGCGGGCGGAAACGACGCCGGCAGCGTGACCGACACCGGCCCGTCGGCGGGAATGCCGGCCACCGGCACGCCCAGCGCCTGGGCGATCACCTCGACATTGCGCGTGGTGGCCTGCCCGGCCGCGCCCAGCCGCGACAGGAACTGATACGCCGCCAGGGTCAGCCCCAGCGTGCCGGCGGACACGAACGGGCGATCCCCGGTCGGCAGGGTCTGGCGCGGTGCCTGCGGCATCACTCCATCCCCGATTCGGTATCCAGGTAGAACCCGATCAGGTTGCGCCGCACCGGGTCGGTCACCTGCAGCCGCAGCACCCGCTGCCGCGCCTGGCCCATCTTCAGCCAGCGCAGGCGCGTCAGATACGCCCCCTGCCGCCCCAGCGACCGCCAGAGCCGCCGCGCGCTCCAGGTCCGCGCCCCGTCGTCCGACCAGTCCAGCATGATCTGCGGGTCGGCCCCCGGCGGCGCGTCGCCACCCGGGTCCAGCGTTTCGGTGTAGGTGCTGCCCGGCGGGTTCGAAGCCGCCGGCAACAGCGTGCCGCCGGGCACGAACGCCCCGCCCGCCCCGCGATTGACGGCGAAGGCCGATGCATCGCCCCCCGGCGGCACGCTCAGCAGCACCGGCGGCGGCGCGCCCAGGGGCCGCGCGCCGTCCGCCCCCGGATAGCACGCGCCCCCCTGGGCGGTGCGGAACAGCGCCCGGTTCGCGCCCACCGACAGGTCGAAGGGTGCCGCCGGCAGGCCGACGAACAGGTCGGCGACCTGCGCCGCCGCCACATTCAGCGTGCCGAAGCGCGTGCAGTACTGCGCCCCCACCAGCAGCGGATAGGTACCGACGGCCGAGCCGGACATGTTGCCGAAGATCAGGATCTCGCCGCCCCACGGATAGGCGACGGCATTGCGGTCCGCCCATTGGTACCCGGCCGGCGGCGGTTCGTACCCGGCCCAGTCGGCGGCCGCGTCATAGGCCGCGCCCGACACCGGGGCGCCCACCTGCGTGGCCGTCCCGCCGGAATAGGCGAACACCCGCACCGTGTCCCACAGGCCGGCGTTGCCCCGGTTGTCCCGGCTGTCCGACCGCCCGACCTTCAGGAACGTCACCAGCCATATGTCCGATCCGGGCAGCGGCGTCAGCGACGGCTGGCCGCCATAGACGTCCGTGCCCCCCGGCCGGCCCGTGGTGATATAGCTGTATTCGTCGGCAAACGGGATCTGCGCCGCCCCGTCCCCGTCCACCCAGTGCGCATTGTCGATGCTGTACATCGGCAGCGTGCCGGTGAAGGACGTCGTGCCGTTGCCCGCGAAATGCGCGCCGGCCAGCATGTCGTAGCTGACGGCGCCCATCGCGATCTTCACCATCGCCCCGCCGGGACAGGCCGGCCCGATGACGTCGCGCAATTCGGTGTTGGTGTTGCCCCCCGCGCCGGCGTTCGCCGCCATGTCGCCCCGGCTGAAATACAGATAATGGTTCGTCCCGCCCTGCCCGTCGGGCAGGAAGAAGCCGGCATTGCCGTTATAGCCGACCTGGCCCGGCAAATGGTTTCCCAGCGACGCGGGATAGTAATATTCGATGACCGGCACCTGGCACGGCCCCCAGGCCGCCAGATTGCCCAGGCCGGGATACAGCCCGTTGAGGCCGCCGGTCTTCGCCGCCCCGCCGATGATCTGCGCGATGCTGGGATAGACCAGCACGACTTTCGGCACCGCCGGATACGCGACCTGATACGACAGGATGGGGTCGTCGATCGTCTGGTTCCCCGCCAGGAAACAGGTGTTGGCGCCATAGATCGGCCCCGGCCCGTCGACGTCATTGTAGACGAAGCCCCGGAACCCCGGCGCGCCGCCGCCGTCCACGGCATAGAGGGCGACCCCGCACCAGTACGCGCCGGCCTGCACCCCCACCGCCAGATACCGCCCCCGCAGCAGCACCGTGCAGGCATTGACGCCGTAGGACGCCATGTTCACCCCCGGCGCCACGCCCAGGATATCCGCCTGCACCGTGCCCGGCGCCAGCGTCCACACCACCGCCCCCGTCCGCGACACGGCGTTGATGGTGCCGCCGGCCAGCGAAATCATGTTGCCGGACTGGTCCAGTTGCAGCGCGGCATTGTTCCACCCCGTCCCGGTGCCGGCCGTGTGGCCGCCGAACTGCGGGTCGGCCAGCACGCCCACCGGATCGTCCGTCCCGTTCCACGGCGTCACCATCCAGCCCTGGCCTGCCGGATTGCCGACCGGCGCGTCCGACGCCCACGCCACCGACGCCGGCGCCAGCGGCGCGCCATCGACGAAAAGCTGCAGCATCCGCGTCGCCGGCGACAGCGAAAGCTGCACATTCACCCAGTCGCCCCACCCGTCATGGGCATAGGACGCCGCCACCACCGGATTGCCCGCCACATCCGCCGCCGCCACCACGATCTGCGCCGCCGGCGCCGTCCGGTCGTTCGCCAGCGCGATCGAAAAGCCCGGCCCGCCCTCACCCGGCCGCGCATTGCCGATCAGCACCCCGCGCGGCATCCCGTCATCGGGCAGACACACCCACAGATTGACCAGCAGGTTGGCAATCGACGCCGGCGTGCCCACGGGCGCCGCCGCCCGCGTCAGGGCGGTGGGCGCCACCATCAGCGCGCCCACCGGCTGGTACGCCGCCTGCGCCGTGGCGGCCGCCGCCGGCAGCCCCACGCCGGTTTCGACATCCAGCTCGAACCGCCGCATGAACACCCGGCGGCGCGCGTCGTGGACCGGGGGCGCGGCCAGCAGCCCGCGCATCGTCGCCCCCAGTTCGGTATAGACCGCGCCATTCAGTTGCCCGACGGTGCCGCTCAGGCTGTCGCCGATCAGGATGCGGTCATACGCCATGACGGCCGCATTGCCGCGCCAGCGGCCGATGCTGGTCTCCGCGCTGCCGCCGGTCCAGGACTCGCGCTCGTGCCACAGGCCGGTGGCCACGTCGTACACCCACGTCGCGCGCGCCGAGGGAAACAGCAGCGTGACGAATTTGTGCCCCCCGAAGGTATAGCTGAAACAGCGCGCATCGGCCCGCGTGGCATAGGCCTGCCACGCCCCTTCGGTGGCATGGGTGGAAATCCGCTGGGGCTGGAATCCGCTCAGCCGGTAGAACATCCCGTCATCGCCCAGGAAGAAGACGGTATTGTCCTCCAGGCAATGGGCATGCGCGCCCGCGATGCCGCGCTGGATGAACGCGCCCTCGAACCGCTGGAACGGGAAGGCCGGCGGCGCATTGCCCGCGTCGTACCACACCTCGGTCCGCGCTGCCCCGAACAGCAGCAGTTGCTCGTGCGTGTTCACGATCGCCAGCAGCGGGTCGGCCGTCGCCTCCTTCGATGCGAACATCGTGCCGTCGAACGGCACCACGCCCGATTGCGGCGACAGGAAGAATTGCTGCGTGCCCGACCGGTTGAAGACGAAATAGGTGTCGAAATACACCACGCTGTCGGCCGGATGGAAATTCTCGTCCACGATCTGCCGCACGCCGCCGGCCACCGAATAAGACCAGCCCGATTCCCCATCGACCCAGACCAGATCGACACCGTTGGTGTCCATCGACACCGGCCCCGTCACCAGCGTCGCCCCCAGTTCGACCGACGACCCGTCCGCATCGACCCGGTACAGCACCTGGCCCGACACCACGTACAACGCGCCGCCCATCAGGCACATGCCCTGCACCGGCCCGTCGCCGCACCGGGCGAATGCCACCATGCCCGGACAACCCCAGACCGCAACGGGCGATTTCGCGTCCTTCGGCGCGAATTCGGCATAGAAATTGACGCAGCGCTGCGCATCCAGCGCCACCGCGCGCGCCTGGTAGGATTGCGCCGCGAAGGCGACCTGCTGCACCACCATGACGCCCTACCCCGATCGCCCGGCGGGGCCCGCGCCCGCGCCGAACAGCACCGATTGCGGTTCGCGGTCCCAGGCCTGCGCCGTCATCAGCCTGGCGACGGCTTCCTGCTTCAGCACCGCATATTGCCCGGTATTTCCTGCCCCGTTGAATTCCGGCCACAGCTCCGCCGCCAGGTTCCAGCGCATCGCCGCCAGCCATTCGTCGGGAAAATCCGGAACGGAGGCCAGGCCGGAAAACACCGCCAGCGGACGCTGCGCGGTGAATTTCAGCGCGCAGCCGTTATCGCACGGCGCGGGCCACACCTGCATGACGCCGGCCCCAAGCTGCGGATCGTAGAAGAACTGCGTCACCATGCCCGGCGTGGTCTTGTTCGGCACGTTGGCGTAATCCAGCCGCGACATCGGCACCAGCGGGGTCTCGATCGCCTGCCCGCCCGGCGGCGCGAAATGGTACCGCCGCGCCCCCGGCACCCGCAGCGGACGGACCAGCGCGGCCGGATAGGCCACCACCCGCGCACCCGACGTCGCCTGCGACGGCAATGCCGCCGACAGCGTCAGCATCCCCCCGCCGACCGCCGAGACGGTGGCCCAGAACGTACGGCCCGCATCGAGCCAGACCCCGACCTGATACCCCACACCCATCCCGGCCGCGGACGTCACAGCCACCTGCCCCGCGCCGGCCGCCGCCGTCGCGGCCAGCGCGCCCTCGACCCACTGGCTGCCGACGGTCGCGGCATCCGGCGACCCCGCGCCGATCAGGTAGCGCACCTGCCCCGGTTGCAGGAACAGGGTGCAATCCTCCTCGGCCCAGACATGGATGCCCGACGCCTGCCAGCCCTGCACCATGGCGTTGAGCGCCGCGACGGCGTTCTCCACCAGCCCCAGCCGCGGCACCTCCTGCGGGCCGGCCGCCCCGCACAGGCGCAACGCGCCCGCGATCATCTGATAGACGCCCTGGCTGAACGGGTACGACGTCGTGCCCGCCGGCTCGATATCCCATTTCGAGACGATGGCGAATTTCTCGTCCGCCAGCCCCTTCAGGATCGCCATCCGCTGCGCCGGGCAGTCGTATTCCGGCGCCAGTTCCACGGCCAGGGCGAAGCGCAGCGCCGAGACCCATTCCTGCGGCACGTCCGCCGTGTGCGCGGCGGTGTCGACATCCTGCAACGGCCGCTGGCAGGTGAATTTCACCGCCGTCAGCCCGTCCGACGGCGCGGGAAACAGGCTCAGCACGCCCGCGCCCAGTTGCGGGTCGTAGAAATATTGCGACGGCGGCCCGTTCTGTACCGTCTTGCCCGACAGATTGGCGTAATCCAGCCGCGACATCGGAATCAGCGGCGTCTCGACCCCCGTGTCCAGATCGACCGCCCGCGCGCCCGTCACCCGCAGCGGCCGCGCGAACGGCGCCGCATAGGACACGACCAGCGCCCCGGCCCCGGCCGGCGACGGCAGCCCCCCGGCCAGCGTCACGGCCGCCCCCGCGATCGCGACGATGCCGCTCCAGAACACCGGCCCGCCGTCCAGCGCCACGCCGATGCACCCGCCCACCGCCAGGCCGGCCGCCGACGCCACCGGCAGCACCGACGCCCCCGCCGCCACGGCGGCGCCGCTGCGGGTGACGACACAGCTTTCGGCGGCATGGTCCGCGCTCGCCCCGCCGATCGCATACTGCCCTTGCCCCGGTTGCAGGAACAGCGTCGCCTCGGTCTGGGTCCAGACATGCACGCCCGAGACCTGCCACGCCTTGATCAGCCCGTTCAGCGCCGCCAGCGCATCGTGAAATTCGTTCGCCGGCGGCGTCTCGCCGCTGGCGATCGCGCCGATCAGCCGCAAGGCCCCGTTGATGATGTCGGCGGTGCCGGGGTTCCAGCTCGCGGTGCCGCTGGTGCTCATGCCGGCACCGGATAAAGGCTGCCCACCGGATAGTGCCCGGCCGGGTCCGCCGCCAGCGCGAAACCGGCCGGCACGCTCACGGACGACGGATCGCCGATCTGCTGGGTCAGGATGACGCGTCCGGCAGGGTCCGCCACGAATGACGGCGGCGTGACGGTCCTGCCCGAGATCGGGTCGGTATAGGGCGGCGGCTGCACGACGTCATTCGCTGTCCGGTAAAGGATGTAATTGGTCATGTCCGTAATCCTCAATGCGTCACGGTATAGCCGAGGCCGTCGGTCCACTCCGCGCCGTCCCAGGTCGCGGCGATGCCGTGCCCGGCCGGTGTCACGCCCGTAAGCTGGGCGGTGACAGTGGATTTGCAGTCGGAGCAGAAGACGCGCTGACCTACGAAAGCGCCCTGTGCAGGAAGCGTGGCGTAGGTGACGGCAGATGCCAGGGCCGAGCGTACGAAGGCCGTGGTTACCAGACTTTGCGAATTATCACTTATAACGGGCGTCGGCGCTCGAGGCGACATATCAAAGGTCATGATGCTGGTGTCGCGGGAAATTATATAGACCTCATGTACAGTTCCATCGTCATGATGCGCCGTAAAATAGAAATCCGAACCTGCATTCGACCCGGTCTCTGGAAATGCCGTAGCACCCCATTCCCAACGGGCCGGGCTGGCAGCACCGGTAGAGTCGATCCACCAGGATCTCCAGTTTCCAGCAGGTAAGGACTGGATGATCGTTCCCTCTATTTCTCCTCCCGTAAGGGGGAACAACAGTGCATCTGCATTTGCCCGCGTCGTCGCCTCGGCAGTGATGTTGCCCTGCAACGTCGCCTCGGCGCCCTCCGCCCGCGACGTCTCGGCCACCAACCCGGCCTGCGCGGCGTAGGAGGCCAGCGCCGCGCCGATCGTCACCTGCGCGCCCCCGGCCGGCGTCGCCACCGCGTTCGTCACGTCGCCCACGACCGGCGCCGTGACCTGGCCCGCCGCATTCAGCCCCGCAACACCAGACGGCTGGCCGATGTCGGCCGACGGAACGGCCGCGTTGGCGGTGGCCTCGGTCGTGGCAAGCGCCGTCTTCGTCGCATATGTCTGTGCCGCCGCTGTCAACGTCAAATACGCCGCCAGATCCGATGTCAGGGCCACCGTCCCCAAATACGCCCCCAGCATGGTCGCCGCCCCACCGGCCGGCGTCACCGCGGCCGCCGTCACGTCGCCACTGACGGGCGCCGTCACACGGCCGCCGGAATCCAGTCCCGCGACCCCGCCGCCCTGCCCGATCGTCACCGTGGGAACGGCGGCCGATGCCGTGGCCTGCGCGGCGCTCGTCGCCGCCTGCATCTGCGCCAGCGTCTGGCCGCCGACCACCGTCGCCGCCGCCAGGCCGCCGGGCGGGTGGAACGGCGCATATTGCGCCACGGCCGGGGCCGGTGCCCACAACGAAAGACCGGCGATAACAGCGCGCATTTTCATGATGTGGGGCCTTGCGAAAGAAGAAGCACGCCGCCCTGCGTCCACACGGCGTTCGCCACACCGGGGTCCGAGGTCGGCAGCGGAACATCGAGAATCAGATTGCCGGCGCCATCCACATGCATGACGGACCCGGCGTTCAAAACAAGGCCGCCCCTGGCATCCAGCGCCGCCACCCCGTTCACCGCGCCGACGCTGGCCTTCGGCACGGCCGCCGCCGCCGCCTGCGCCGCGCTGGCGGCCTGCGCCGCGCCGGCCGCGATCGCCGTCGCCGCCTGCCCGCCCGTCATCGTCGCGGACAGGCCGGCGGCCGAAATATCGCCGGTCAGCGACCGCACCGCGACGTCCTGCCCGACCAGCCACCCCAGAAAATACGAGATATTCGCCCGGAAACTGGCCCAGCCCGCTCCGGCCGGGCGCGAGACCAGCAGCAGGTCGGCGCCCTGCACCGTCGCGCCGTCCGGCAACTGCGATATCGAAACCTGCGTCATGACGATGCCTCCCGCACCAGAAGCCGCCCCTCCTCCGTCGCCAGCGCCGCGCCATTTTCGGTGACGAACGACGCGGCCGCCCTCACCTGCGGAAGCTGAAGAACCATGTTCCCCGCCAGGTCGCCCAGACAGCCGACCGCGCCCGGCAGGGCCGGCGAAATCGTCAGCACCGCACCCGAGATCGCAACGATGTCCGTCACGAAATTCTCGCCCCGATCCAGCATGATCTGGATCCGGTCGCCGGCCGAAAACCCGAACGTGCGGGCCACCGGCACCCCGTTCGCACCGACGCCGGCCGCACCCGTCACGAAGGTGCCCACGACCGTAAAGCAATCCTGCTGGCGCGGCCGGGCGATATCGACGGTCTGGTCGTCCGCCACCCCGCGCACGAAATCCTGCGGCTGCTGCGCCTCCCACCGCCTGCGGTCCACCACCGCCTGGCCGGTCTGGCCGCCGGGGATGGTCCGCGCCTTCGACCGCCGGACCTTGAAGCCCGACAGATCGTCCAGCACGTAATGGTCGCCGGGGTTGTAGAACCAGGCCTCGGTCATGGCCGTTCCCTCACTCCTGCGGAACACCCTTGACCATTTCCAGATCCAGGGTGAACGCGCTGCCCGCCGCCGCCCCGATGGTGCTCAGCAGGATCGACCCCGTGGCCCCCGGCGCCTTCGGGTTCGCAATGCCCTGCAACCGCCGGAAATCCAGATGACCGAAGCCCGACAGCGTCGCCAGATCCACCGGCTCGGTCGCCTCCCATTGCAGGCGCACCACCATGCCGTGCACGTCATAGGCGATGCGCCGCACCTTCAGATGCACCCCCGGCGCCTGCCCCCCGACCGAAAAGGCGACGGACTGCGCGTCCACGATCCGAACCGACGCCAGCCCCGTCCCGTCGCTGACATCCGTCAGCTTGACGGCCAGGTTGCGCGGCCCGTTCGCCATCACCTGCGACATCATCACATCCGCCATCATGCCCTCCCTCCGTCTGGGTCCCGACCCGGCGCACCGGGCCGGGACCGGGCCTGCCCTCAGGCCCGCCGGCCGCCCTTGCGCGCGCCGGCCGGCGTCGCCTTGCCCCGCGCGACGGCAGGCACGGCACGCGGCGAAGTCACCGCCGGCGCCTTGGCCGGCGCATGGTAGTGATGATGGTGATGGATCTGCATCCCCGCCACGCGCCCGTCCATCGGCACGCCAGCGGGCTTGGTTCCGGTCTTTTTCACACTCATCGTATTCTCCATCGTTTTTCGGAAGAACTCAGGGCGCCGCCCTGAAACCCGCCAAAGGGCAGCGCCCTTTGGAAACCCAGTCGTCGATCCTTGCCCTGGTGGGTTCGGGCAAGGCCCGACCTTAAACCCCCGGCGTGCCGTACAGCCCCCGCCAGTCCGCCCAATATCCCGAATACCGCTCGTAGCAGGCGGCCTTGGCATTGCGCGTGTCGAAATCGTTGTCCTGATCGAACGAGATCGGATCGCGCTCGAAATAGGTCAGCGAATTGGGCACGTTGGTCCGGATGAACCACGCCGTCTGGCTGGTGAAGTAATGGTTCAGCTTGATGCCTTCGGGGAACGCATTCGTCGCGCGCAGCACGTTGACGGCATTGTTCGCCGTGTCGTTCTGCAACACCGAATTGCAGATCCGGTTGGCCTCGAACCACAGCGCCGACGGCACGTTCAGCGTGCGCGGCAGCGCCGAGATGCGCATGCCCCGGTTGTTCTGGCACTGCATGATCTGCACCGTCAGGTCCTCGACCGCCGCCTCCGACAGATCGGCCGCCGTGGCCAGCAGGTTCGACTGCGCGCCCGACAGCGTCGGATGCAGGTTCGAGACCAGCGACACCCCGTCGCCACCCGGCGCGGCGGCCGAGAACGCCATGTTATAGATGCCGGCCAGCACGTTTTCCTTGGTCTGGCGCATGGAAAACGCCAACTGCGCCGCCCGGCGCTTCGACACGACCTCGTACAGATTGTCGCGAAGTTCCTCATACGTCACGACATAGCCCAGGGCGTAGGCCACATGCGTGAAGCGGCTGACCGACCCCTGCGCCTCGACATCGTAATAGATCTGCTGGCCCTGCGGCTTGACCGGCGCCAGGCCGAAGCCGGTGATCTCGACCTCCTCCTCATACGCCTTGTCCGACGTCTGCTTGTCGAACAGATCCAGATATTCGACGCGATGCTCGTCGTAGCTGCGTCCCCACCACGCCTTGATCCCGGGCCACAGCGCCTTGGGATGCGCGCCAGTCGTAATAACGGCCATTGAAATCGCTCCTCAGCCCGCGCGACAGAACCGCGTGGCCTGCTCAAAGTTTTTCACCATCGCAGCGCCTCCGGGTCCACCCCGGACGCGCGCCGCGTCAGATCCCGGTCGGGCTGGTGATCGAATGCTGGTTGATCCGCACCAGCCATTTCGCGTTCGTTCCGACGGCATTGTCGATCGACTGGTACGCCCGCAGAATGCGCACCTGCAGCGTCGCCGTGGTGCCCACGCTGGCCGACTGCAACTGCCAGCCGGAAAACCCGTTGACCGTCGAACCCGCCCCGGCCACCAGGTCGGCGTTCTTCGACACCGCGCCCGCCGCCAGCGCGCCGCCCACCGAATCTTCCTGCACCGCGAACACAAGGTTCGGATCGTCGGCGACATAGACATACGCCGCCTGCCCCGCCGGCAGGTACGGCGCCTGGTTCTGCACCACCGGCAGCACCAGCTCGCCGGCATTGTTGGCCACGCCCTGCATCACCCCGGTGATGGCGCCGGAACCCCCGGCGGTGGCGATGCCCACCCCCGGCACGCCGTTCGCATCGGCAACGCCATCCAGCGCCACCAGCGGGTCGCCGATGAACAGCGGCGTGGGGTTGCCGGCCGGCACGTAGTACACCTGCACGCCGCCGCTATACGGCGCACCGGACATGTAGGATAACGGCCGAAGGCCGCTGGCAATATTCGAATTCATCTGGCAGGACCCCTGCACGAGTGATGGAACGGCGCGCGCGCCGCAAGGTCGATGCCTGTGCCTCAGGGCTCCGCCCTGAAACCCGCCAAAGGGCCGAGCCCTTTGGAAACCCAGTCGTTTGTCCACGATCGGGGTCCAGGGCCTCAGGCCCCCAACTCCGGATAACGGACGGGTTCGGGCAAAGCCCGATCCTTGTCATTTCCTGTATCGAAGGGGCCATCCCTGGGCCCCGGTCACGCCCGCCTCAGCGACGTTCCTCGCGGATGGTGATTCCGACATCGCGTGGCACGTACTGGGCATTGCGGTCGGCGCCGGTCGGCCCGCCGGGGACGCGGCCCTGCCTGATCTGGGCCAGCAGTTCCTGCTGCTGGGCCTCCTGCGCCGCCATGTCTTCCCGATACCATTCCATCGGTATTTCCATCAAGTACGCAATCAGCGCCCCGCCGCCGCGCGCAACGCCCACGGTCATGCTGACGGGCTTGCCGCTGTCGTCATCCACCTGGGTATAGCCCGCATCCTGCGCGCGGGCGATGCGGCCGGGTTCGTCGTTGAACCAGTGCCGGTGGTATCCTTCCCTGTCGGGATAAGCCAGTTTCTGCTCCCGCGTACCGAACGGCTTGCGCACGTTCCGGCCCCGCGGCGCCGCCTCGACGGGCATCTCGGGGCGCACCCGCGCGCCCTCGGCCGGCACGCGCCGGCGCTGTTCGTCGCTCATCCTTCGTTCTCCCAGTAATAGGCCGCCCATTCCTCGCGGGTCAGCGGCTGCCCCTTGCCCGACAGGGCGCGGGCATAGCGGTCGAATTCCCGCCGCACCTCGGCGGGCAGCGCGTCGAACCCGCGCGGGTTGGCCGGCCGCGCCGCCTCGGCGCGCGAGGGGCTGACGGCGGCCGGCGCCACCCGGCGCGCGTTCTCGAACAGCGCGGGGTGCAACTGCCGTACCTTGCGCCGGGTCATCTCCAGCCGTTCGGCCAGCGGCAAGCGCGGATGCTGCCGGTCCACCGCCGCGTGGATGGCAATCGCGTCCTGCCGCGCTTCCTCATTGGTGCCGAACCACGGATTCGCCTGCACGAAGGCCGCGACTTCCGGCGGCACCGCCCCGGCCTCCGCCCCGGCGGCCTCGCGCGGCGTCGCCGGGGCAGGCTCCGCCCGCGTGGCCGGCCGCGCGGGCGGCGTGCTGTCGCGCAAATCCTGCAACTCCTGCTCGGCCACGGCGAAGGCCCGGGTGTCGCCATCGGCCACCGCCCGCTGCCGGCGCGATTCGATCTCCTTCATCGCCCGGCCCAGCGCCCGCTCGTCGGCCCGGCGCGCGCGCTCGGTCAAATCGACCAGCGCCTGCCGCGTCTCGCGCAGTTCCGCCTGCACCGCGCCATAGCGGCTGTCCAGGGTGCGGTAATTCTGCTGCAGCACCGGCAACAGGGTCATGCCCCGCTCCAGAAACTGCCCGGCCGGCCGCCAGTTGGCCGGGTCGCCGCGAAACGCCTCGCGCGGCACCCAGCCCATCCGCCGCGCCTGCGCCTCGACATCCAGCGCCACAGGCTCGGGGGCTACGGGCGCGTCCATCTCCGGCGCGGCGGCCTCCCCCGCGTGCCCGGCCCCATCCTCCATCACCGCACCGCCCGCGACGGGCACTTCGTCCTGCACATCCGACATCAGATCGTCCCTTCCATCATCTCGTCATTGTCCGATTCCGCGCCCACACCGATCGCCGCGATGCAACGCTGCGACATCAGCCGGTACATCCGCCCGTCCTCGCCCTTCAGCAACTGCCCGGCATAGCGCTCGAAATAGACCCGGTCGCCCGGCCGGGGGATGCGCCCCTCCCACTGCCGCGTGCCGTCGTCGTTCCAGCGGAACGCCGCCGGCCCCACGGCAATGACGGTGCCGTGCTCGGCGGCCAGCGTCTGCCGTTCGACATACTCGGCCGGCAACTGCACCGCGCCGCTGGTGATGTCGGCATGAATGTCCGCCAGCACCAGGATCTTGTCGTCCAGCGGCACATACCCCGCCCGGTTCACCCCGTCCCAGTCCGAAACGACATATTCCTGCCGGTCCAGTTTCAGAATCCGTCCCTCACGCATCACACGCCGTCCCCGCCATAGAATGTCCGCAGCACGTCCCGATCCAGCCCGGCGATCTCGCCGGCCAGCAGGCTCCGCCCCCGCGTCTCGTGTTCCTGCGCCAGCATCAGCGTGCCGGCGCGCCAGTGCCCCAGAAGCCCCTGCTCCAGGCTATCGCGGTAATCCCCAAGGAACAGCAGCACCGCCCGCGTCACCGGATGGTGCCGCCACGCCTGGAAATCCCCCTCGGTCAGGTCCGCCAGCGCCGCCCGGCGACGGTCGCGGATCTCCTCCCGGTCCGTCCCCTCCGGTATCGGCCGATCCATCCTCTCCGAACTCCTCACGCCATGCCTCCAGATCCGCCAGTTCCCCGTCGACCGCCCCCCGATCGGCCCCGCCACCGGCATCGGCTTCCGCCTTGCGCGCCTGCGCCAGCCGCAGGATCGCCCCCGCCAGCGCCTCGATCTCCTGCACGCGCTGGCGGCCCTCGCTCGCCGCCCCCTCGCGCGCCTCGCGCCGGGCGCGCAGCGCCAGGTCCTGCGCCCGGCTCACGGCGTCGAAATTCGGCGCCGGCCGGTCGCGCAGCACGCGCCCCACCTCGCCGATCGCGGCGGCATCGAAGGCGCGGCGGCGGATCTCATGCCCGTCGCACCAGGGGTCGTCCTTGAACGCCAGCAGGAAATTCGCCCGCGCCAGCTTCTGCATGTCGGTGACGATTTCCGGGTCCGACACCGGCTCCACCCCGCTGCCCTGCTCGTAATCGGCGCGGGTGACGCTGAAATATCCGGCCCCGACGCGAAACCCCACCTCGTCGGGCAGGTAGATCCGGTTCAGCCGGTACAGTTTCCGAAACTCGGCCCCCAGGCTGCGATGAACGCGCTTGAAGATGGCGCTGAACACCTTCAGCCCCTGCTGGATCACCGCCAGCCCCAGCACCCCAGGCGTGTTGCCGCCCGGCATCGCGCCCGACAGGATGTCCTTCACCGACGCGATCTCGCGCCCCGCATCGACCAGAAAGGTCAGAAGCTGGAACAGCACCGGGTTCGGCCCCGGAAAGGCCAGCGGCACCAAATTCTCCCGCAACGCCGCCCCCGGCGCGTTCACCACCTTGTATTCGCCCACCTGAAAGCGCACCGACCCCGCATTCAGCGACAGGCCCGACCCGATGAACCCGCCCCCCGCGTTCGCCAGGTGGGCGGCGTCGAACATCTGGTTCAGGCTGGTGTTCACCGCCTCGTTCAACGGATGCAGCAAGGTGCCGAACCCGATGTCGTAGATCGCCGAGTCCGGCGACGGGATGAACGGAAACTTGGTGTAGTACGGCACCGGGTCGATCCGGCGGACGCGATGGTCGGCCGCGCCGAACATCACCCCCTCCATGTCATATCCCGCCACGATGCGCGCCAGCCGTCCGGAATCGCGCGCGATCGTCACGATATAGGGCTCGGCATAGCCGTCCTCGTCCAGGTCGATGCGCCGATGCTGTTCCAGGAACGTCACCGGCGCGTCGTCGTCGGGCGACGCATCGTGGTTGCACCCGTACTCGTCGTCCAGGAACAGGCCGGCGCGGATGCGCTCCTGCACCTCCCACGGGTACAGGTCGATCTCCTCGGTGATGCGCGGGGCGGTGGCGAACGATTTGGCGTTGTAGTCGATGCACAGCCGCAGCGGGTCGACCGTCTCGCTGACATTGCGCTGCAACGCCGGGTCGAAATAGGTCTTGCGAAACATCACGCCGACAATGGACAGTTTCAGCAGCAGCTTGTCGGTCTGCTCCTCCCACTCCTCCATCTCGTCCAGCACCTGCCAGCTCATGTGCCGGCCGATGGCATCCGCCCGCGTCCGCCGCGCCCCCGGCGGCACCAGCCAGACCGGCGCGCCGTCCGGCCCCAGCAGCGGCCGGCCGGGGCACAGCGGGTCCATCGCCGGCACCCCGTCGTCGCGGCCCAGCACGGTGCCCCGCACCACGTCGCGGTCGCGCACGATGGCCGGATAGGCCCGCGCCGCGAACTGCACCGCCGCAATGGTCAGCAGCGGGAAGATGACGTTCGACGCCCCCGGCCAGGGATAGGTCTTGGGTTCGGCCACCTGTTGCGCCAGATCCAGCCAGCGGCGGTATTTTTCCTTCCACGGGCCACGGCTGGCGTCGTCCATGTCGTATTCCCGCCGCACCCGCTGCGCGATGGCGGCGCACGTCTCCTCGTCCAGCTCCACGGCGATGTTCGGGCTCTCGATCCAGCGCCGCAGACGCCGCGCCTGTTCCATGTCCGGCCCGTCGGCCGCATCCCTGGTCGGCACGTCATCCACACCTTCCGCGCTCATGCCCGCCCCCCGGCCGCGAACTCGCCGCAGACATGCTCGGGCACCACCGGCGGAAAGGTCGCGAAGGGCTGCGGCGCCAGTTGCCCCGCGCGCGGCGCGGGCTGCGGCACCATCACCACCGTCACCTGCGGCGGATAGCGCCGGCACACCACATCCGGCCCCTCCAGCCCATGAAACCGGCACTGCCGGCAACTGCGCGCCGCCGCCCCGGGCCGCACGCCCGCCGGTATGATCAGTCCCGCCATCAGTACCCCGTCACGCTCGATCGCGTCCGGTCGCTGGCCGGATGCGCGTTGAAATCCTCGTCACCGTCCCCCACGCCGGCCTCGGCAAAGCGCAGCGACGGGCCGAACAGCCGGGTCGCCACGTATTGCAGCGCGTCGGTGACGTGCGACCATTGGTTCTTCTCCGGCCGGTCGGCATAGCGTTCGCCGCCCACCTGCATGCGGCGGTAGCGGTAGCCGCCCATCAGCGCCCGCCGCAGCATCCTGCAGCGCGGATGCAGCAGAAATCCCGGCTGCGCCCCGTCCACCAGCGTGCGCAACGGCTTGCGTACGCTCTCCAGCCGGATCGCCAGCCCCTGCTGCCCGGGCGCGATGCCGATGCCCTTGGCATGCAGAATCTCGAAACACGTCCGCTCGTCGGTCTGCGCCCGCTGCGTCCCGGCCGGGTCGCCCACGTCGATGAAGGCGCTGCGCGGGTAATGCCGCGCCGAATGCTGCATCACCTCGTCCGAAAACCGGTCGATGCCCATCGACGACGACACCAGCTCGTCCACCACGATCCACTGGCCCGACGGCAGCACCTGGCTCCAGATGCACGCCGGCGTCAGCCCGAAATCCCACCCGCGATAGATCGGCAGATCGGGCACCGTCCGGCATTCGGCGCAATGGAACCCGTCGGCATATTCCCCGAACACCGGCTTGCCATCCATGACGAAGCCATAGTCCCCGTCGATATAGACCCTGACCCACTCGTCACTTTTCCCGACCGCCAGCCGCTGGTAATAGGCCGGCGGCAGGTTCTCAAGGTTCTCGGCCCCGGCGCTCAGCCCGCCCGGCTGGCGGAACAGCCGCGCGAAACCGTCCGCCGCCATCCCCGGCAGCCCTCCGGCCAGCGCCGCGATGGCCGCGCTATGGTCCTGTTCCTCGAAAAACCGGAACCAGTCCGATTCCGCATCCGGCGGGTTGGTGTCCATGATAAGGCCCGACCACGTCGCGCCCCCGTCGCGCCGCGCCGGATAGCGCCCCACACGCCCCTGCACCGCCTCGATGATCGCCCACGGCACCTCGCGCGCCTCGTTGATCCACGCCCCCGTCAGTTCCAGCGACAGCAGATTGCCCACCTGGTCGGGCCGGTCCAGCGCGCGGAACAGGAATTCGATCTCCACCGGCGCGTCGTCGCCCTCGTTGCGCATCCGGTCGATGACGTAGGAATGATCCGTCGGCTTCCACCGCCCGAACCGCGCCGGCGGAAACCACTGGTGCACCGTCCGGATCGTGGTGTCCTCCAACTGGCGGTAGGAATTGCGGATCACCGCCCACCGGCTGCGCCGCACCCCGTCCGGCCCCGGCGCCTGCCGCAGCCCGCGCAGGATGATCTCCCACACGCAGCCCGAACTCTTGCCCGACCCGAACGGCCCCATCAGCCCGCGCACGAAGGCGTCCGACGCCATGAACGCCCGCACCGTCGGCACCGCATCCCGGTTGTACGACAGCGCCGTCATCGCCTGCCTTCGTCCTCCGCCACCCGTTCGGGCGCCACATACCCCGGCATCATCCCTGCTTCCGCCAGCGCATTTCCAAAACGCGCCGCCTCGAACGCCGGATGATCCCCCGAATCCGCCCAGCCCGGCACATAGGCCCCGCCGGACATCCCCTCCGCCGCCGCACGGCGGCCGGCGCTCATCGCGTCAGGCCGTCCCGCCGCCCGGCGCGATGCGGCCCATGGTCCGTCTCGGCCGGCGCCGGCATCCGCCCGCCGCCCCGCGGCACCGGCGGCGCGCACCCCCGCGCGCCATCGTCCAGCACCGCGCCGACGCGCGCGCGGTCCGGGCTTTCCCGCCCGCCATTCACCTGCGCCAGGGGCGAAATGCCGAAATCCGACGCCTCGTCGGCAACCCGGCCAGTCTCGGCCATCTGCTTGTGCTGGCGAATCGCCATGGTCCTGTCCCCCTTTTTCGAAAAACCCGATCCGGCGCGTTCAGCGCACCAGAACCGTATAGGTCGCCGGCGGATCGACCGGCCGCCCGTCCTTGCCCAGATGCTGGCGCACGTCCTTCAGCAGCCCCAGATGCCGCGCCAGCAGGTCCAGGCTGGCCGTCTTGGGCGACAGCTTCACCGTAAAATTCCCCGCCTTGTCCCACGACCACCCGACGATCGCCCGCCGCACATCCTCCGGCAGGCCCGCGATATCCGCCGGCCCCTCCAGCACATGCGCCCCGATCACCCCGGCGTCATAGAACGCCAGGCACGACAGTTCCGAAATCACCCGGTCCTGACTGACCTCCGTCCGACTTATGCGCGCCGCCTGCCCCGCCGCGATCGCCGCGCGCACCCCGGGCAGCGCCATCAGCTTGGTGACCTGCCGCTCCGCGTTGCGCGCGCTGTACCCCACCCGGATCGCCGCCTGCCGTCCATTGAGGTCGACCAGATATTCCGCGACGAACCGCTGCTGGCGCAGCGACAGAACCCCGTCCGCCTTCCCCTGCTCCACCGCCATGCCCGCCTCCGAACTCTCCCGTCACGGACACAATATCTCCCGATTCCATCAAGAGATATCCTTATTCCACCCGATGGTGGCTATGGTGGGTCTGGAGGGTCCCCCTCCCCCGGTACCGGAAAAGCGTCACCGCCACTTCCCACGTACCGGCCCCACCCGCCCCACCAGACCCACCGAACCCACCCGCGAAGCGCGTGCGCCTGCCTCAGGGCTCCGCCCTGAAACCCGCCAAAGGCCACCGGCCTTTGGAAACCATTTTATTTATAATATCTTTTGCAAAGATGGACCTCACTCCCCCCCAAACGAATGGGGTCCAGGGCCTCAGGCCCTGGCGGGTTCGGGCAGCGCCCGACCTTCTCTCACTCACGCCACCTCCACCGCCCATTTCTTCACCCCCCCATGCGCCACCCCGCATTCCGCAATCCGCCGCCCGTCGATCACCCGCCCCCGGCGCGCCAGGAACCACCGGCCCAGACGCTTGGAATTGATCTTCCCCGCCGGCGTGCCGGCGATGCGCACCAGCGCGTCACGCAGTTCGGGAAAGCGCAGCCCGGTGCGGTATCCGGCGGCATCCTGCGTTTCCAGCAGCGACAGTTCGTCGATCTCGCGCACGGTGCGGCCGCAGGGCCGGCCGATGCCGGCAGCCTCGGCCAGCAGGCCCAGGATCTCGCGCAGCTCGCTGCGTTCGGGGTCGTCCTCGCGGGCGGCCTGCATGCTCCGGCACGGGTCGGCCTGCCCCAGCCAGACCAGCGCGCTGCGCACCGTCCGGCTCCAGACCTCGAACGAGGCCAGCGGCGGCAGATGCACCTGCTCCCCGCTCGCCAGCCACGCCCGCACGATGGTCAGGCACGCCGCGACATGGGCGCCGCGATCGGCCATGATGTCCTCCACCGGGTTGCGGGCGAACACACGCAGTTCGGGCTGCTCCATCCCGGCATCCAGCGTGGCCACCAGCGTGCGCCGCGTCATGTCGCCGCGCACCCGCAGGGCGTTGCCGGTGGCGAAGATCACCGCCCGGTTCTCGATCTCGGTGCTTTCCGACCGCCCCAGCGCGCGCAGCCGCACGATGGGCCGCTCGGTCGCCTGGCACAGCAGGTCGCCGCCCAGCTCCTCGTTCACATTGTCCAGCGACATGATCGGATAGCCGGCCAGCAGCAGCCCGGTCAGCCGCTTTTCCATTTCCGCCGTGTCCTCGCCCGCGCTGGTCACCGGGCAGACGCGCCCGGTGGCAATCACGCTGGCCACATCGACCAGAAAGCTCTTGCCCGACCCCGGCGTATTGGCGCGAAAGGCGAACAGCGGGCTGACCGGCATCATGCCCCGCACCACGGCGGTCAGGATGCCCGCCAGCGCCACCGACCGATCGGTCTCGGCGGCAAAGGGAAATTCGGCCAGCAGCCCGCGCACCCCCTCCAGCGCCCGCTCGGCGGCGGCGCGCGTGGGTTCCGGCAGGCGCAGATCCAGCAACGGGTCGTCGATATGGTACAGCCGCGTCGCCGCATCGTACCCCGGCGCCATCAGCACCGATCCGTCCGGCCGCAGGGTGGGCGTGGTAATCACCCCGGCAATGGCGGGAAACGACCATGTGCCCGCCCGGCTCAAGATCACCTGCGCCGCTGCCGGGGGCGGGTCGATGGGCTTCCACGCCTGGCTGCGCCGGTCGAACTTCCGCCACTCCACCGCCTGGCACAGCAGGTCGGTCAGCGCCGGCACGCCGATCTCCACCAGGCAGGCGGCATGGGTCATCCGGCCGTCGGCGGCCGCCACCTCGCGCCGGCCGGGCCGCGCCAGAATGGTCCCGCGCTGATAGACCGGCGCGTTCGCCGCCATCAGCGCGCGCTCGCCCTGGGTCGCGACCAGGTCGATCTCGCCGCCGCGCACCGCAATCGGCTCCAGCCCCGCCGCCCGCCGCGCCGCCATCGGCACGCAGGCCGCCGCGCGCTTGACCGTGACGCCGCACAGCACCGGCCCCACCCGCGCGCGCAGCCACTCGCCGGGGTCGTCCACCCGCAGGTCGGCCGCGTCCTCGCCCGGCTCCATGTCGCGGACATCGACCACGCGCACCGTCTCGGCCACGGCGGCCAGGATGGCGGCGATCTCGGCCGCCGCCTTCTCGCCCGGCCCGTCATGATCGGGCCAGACGATGACATGCCGCCCCGCCAGCACGGTCCAGTCCGTGCGCCCCACATTGCCGGTGCCGGCGGTCCAGGTCACGCAGGCCAGGCGCGGAAACAGGCGCTGCGCCGCGTCGGCCGCCTTCTCGCCCTCGCACACCAGCACCGTCCGCGCCCCCGCCACCCGCTCCAGCCCGTACAGCGACCGCGGGGCGTCGGCATGGCGCATGTGCCACCCCACCCGCGCCACACCCCGCTCGACCAGCCGCCCCCAGGTCAGCGGCATGATCCGCTTGCGCGCCTCGGCGGTGGCGTCGCGCCGCACGACATAGCGCAGCACCCGCCCCGCCGCGTCGCGATAGGCATAGGCGTGGTCCCACCCCGACAGGTCGGGCGCGGGCGCGTCCTCCGGCGGCACGGCCGGCATCCATTCCATCACGGGCGCCGCCTCCACCGCCGGCATGCCGGCCGTCACGGCCAGACAGGCCCCCAGGTCGCGGGCCGCCTGCACGCGGTCGTGGTTGGTATGCAGCGCCGCATACAGGCTGATCGGGTCGCCGCCGCGCGGCCCGTCGGCGAAATCGGCCCAGCGCCCGGTCCGCAGGTTGATCGACAGCGACCGGCCGGGGTCGTTGGCCAGGCTGCCCACCACCCACTCGTCGCCCCGCCGCCGCCCCGCCGGCAACCAGCGCGCGACCAGCTCCGGCAGGCACGCCAGCGCCGCGTCGTTGATCTGCTCGAAGGGAATCATGGCGCGGCCCTCCGGGTGCCTCAGCACTCGGCGCGGCAGGTCGGGCACAACCGCAGGAACCGCGACCGGACGGAAAACGCCGCCCCGCAATTCAGGCACGACCGATGGACCAGCGGCGACAGGTCGCGTCGCGGCCCCGGCTGCGGCGCCCGGCGGCGATAGCTCAGCCGGTCGCGGAGGGTCTGGGCGCGCATGCCCAGTTCCTCGGCGATGCGCACCACTTTCAGGCCGCGCGCCAGCATGGCGTCCACCTTGGGGTCGATCGTCGGCCAATCGTATGTCGAGCGCGCCATCAGCCGGCGCCCCCGGCGGGGGAAATCGGGTCATATGTCATGGCGCCGACCGTAATAGGCTTATTCCTACCGATCAAGCGGAAAGAACCTATTAGAAATTCCCTATCGTTCCGCCGATACTCCGCCCATGACCGCCCTGACCGCTCCGCGCTACGCCCTGCTCAAGCTCATCACCGGGGCGGCCACCACCCTGAAGGCCGAGTCCCTCGCCCTGGGCCGCAACCACGCCTACCTCCAGCAGTATCTGCACAAGGGCACCCCCCAGAAACTGCCCGAGGACGTCCGCACCGCCCTGGCCCGCCGCTTCGGCGTCAGCCCCGACGTCTTCCGCGACGAGCACGACCCGAGCCACCAGCCGCTGGAAGACGCCCCGCCGCCGCCGCCCCCCGCCCCGCCGGCCGTCCCCGCCGACGGCCAGTTCCGCATCCCCGAATACAACGTGGCCCCCCAGGCCGGCGGCGGCGCCATCCCCACCAACATCGCGGTCGAGGACGGCCCCCGGCCCACCGACCACTGGTCCCTGCCCCGCCGCTTCCTGGGCGCCTTCACCGAAAACCCCGAATCCCTGGTGGTGCTGCGCGTCGCCGGCGACAGCATGGAGCCCGACTACCAGGCCGGCGAGCGCGTGCTGGTCGACACCGCCCACCGCACCCCCTCGCCCCCCGGCGTCTACGTGCTGTGGGACGGATTCGGGCTGGTGCTGAAACGGCTGGAGATCGTCTACGGCTCGGACGACCCGGTGACGGTCCAGATCATGAGCATCAACCCCGGCTACCCCACCTATGTCCGCACGCTGGACGAGGTGCATATCAACGGCCGCGTGGTCGGCAAATGGGTCTGGAAATAACACCCGCCCCCTCGCCACACAGTCACCACGATCCAGCCCCAGACTCCTGACCGAAGGAGAACGCCGATGAATCCGATCCGTCCCGCCTGCGCGCTGCTGGCCCTGCTCGCCCTCGCCGGCTGCGTCTACGAACGCCCGCCCTATCGCGGCTGGCACCGGGGCTATCAGGGCGGCCATCACGGCTGGTACGACGAGCGTGGCGGCTGGCGCGGCGACGACTACCACCACCGCTACTGATCCCCCGGGTGGAAGACCGTTCCCGCGGTTTTCTACCCGCCGCACCTTGCGCTGCCACCCCGCCGCCCCACCTGCCACAGGAGCGATGGAGAGGACCGCGCCATGTCCAGCGATTATCCCCGCGGCGACCAGGCCCCCGCCGGCCCCCGGCGTCCGATGCCCACCCCCAGCCCCGGCCCGTTCAACCCCGACGACCCGCCGCCCGACGAGGTGCCGGTCGACGACCCGATCGAACCCGACGAGGAAGACGAAGGCCCGGTCATCTGACCAGCTTCCTATTTTCCTATTGACGCAATAGGCATTACCCTATCTCCTGCCGCCTATCCCGGGGCAGGAGATAGGAATGCCGTACGACGAAGACGACGAAATCCTCACGGCCGCGCGGCTGATGGCGTTGCGCGCCCTGATCGCCCAGACCATGGCCCAGGCCCGGCGCATCCCGGACGCGGGCGACGTGCTGGACGCCCTGGACGGCGCGCTGATCAATCTGGACAACCTGTGCGTGCGCCACGACGCCGCCTGCGACGAACGCCGCCGCGAAGCCCGCCCGCACGACGAACGCACCACCCGCGCCTGCACCCTGGCCGACCTCCGCCGCGACGAACGCGACCTGCCGCCCTGATCCCCCTCCCGCGCGGCAACGAAAAATCAACACTCCCCCCGCAGACAGGACGGGTCGCTGAAACCGGGGGCCATCGCGCATGCTTCACGTCACCGTCGGCCATCCCAGGACGGCCATGATGCTGGACCTGGAAGAAAGCGCCCGCCGCGCGGGCCTCGATTTCCGCCCCCTCCGTCCCGAGGGCGAGCGCGAACGCATTCACTTCATCGACAAATACCTGACCCTGGCGCACGCCCTGGACCAGCCCTCGGTCCGGCCGCACGACGTCGTCCTGTTCACCGACGCCTACGACACGCTGGTCACCGGCGCGGCGGCCGAAATCCGGCGCGCCTTCGCCGCCGGCGACAGCGACATCGTCTTCAACGGCGAACCCGTCTTCTGGCCCCCGGCCGACGGCCCGGACGATCCCGTCCAGGCCTATTTCGACGGCCACGGCGCCGAACGCTGCCGTTATCTGAACAGCGGCTGCTACATCGGCTATGCCGGCGCCATCCGGACGATGCTGTCCCACTGCCTCGCCCTGTCGCGCGAGACCGGCGACCAGGACGACCAGCGCCTGGCCGCGCGTTTCACGGCCCAGGCCGCGGCGCGCCACCACCTGCGGGTCACCGTCGATGCCGGCAGCACCATCTTCGGCACGCTGGGCGGCTCGCTCGAACTATACGACTACGCGGGCGGCGCGGTCCGCAACCGCGCGACCGGCACATGGCCGCCCATCCTCCACGCCAACGGCGACAAAGGCCCCGTCGCCGCCCTGTCGGTCCTGAACATGATCCACCGCCTGGTGCCCGAGGGACTCGACCTGCTGGCCCTCCGCGCACACGGGGGCTTCCTGCACGACGGACCGGACGACGCCGCGCCCACGGTGCGCGCCCAGCCCGGCCCCGGCCTGTGCGTCGCCGTGCGGGCCGGCCCGTCCTCGGCCTTCCTGCTGTCGCCCGACCGCGCGTCCATCCGCAGCTTCCACCCCGATGGCGCCCTTTCCACCGCCCCCTGGGCCAAGGGCTGGGAAACGCTGGCCCTGCGGCCCGACGGCATCCGCACCAGCCACGACACGCCGCTGACCGCCTACGGCCTGGGCACGGCCGAGGCCCCCCTGACCGCCTGCCGCCTGCCCCTGGCCGCCCTGGCGCACTGGACACCCGACCAGGTACGCGCCACCCTGGCCGCCCTGGCGTCGCTCTGATACCAGCCTTTCGTGGGATGTTCCCGCCAAGGGCGTTGCCCTTGACCCACCAAAGGGCAGTCGCCCTTTGGAAACCCATTCGTTATCAAATGATTGGGGTGCCACGCCTCAGGAACCGGCAACCGGCGGCCCTACTGCCGCCGCACCTGCCGCATCTCCTCGCGCAGGCGGCGGATCTGCGTATCGTCCCGCCACGGCGGACGATAGGCGCATTCCCCGTGAATCCGATGGAAGATTTCCGAATTCTCGTCCACCTGCTGCTGCGAGAAGTTCGACACCGACTCCACGATCTCGATCGCCCCGTCCAGCAGGAAGAACGTCTTGGACGCACCGTCTTCCTTGGTCAGCCCGCCATAGCCCATGCGGATCATGCGCGAGGTATGTTCCACATGCTCGTGCCCGTACCGGCCGAAGCGCGTGTCGATATATCCGACATAGGACAGCGCCTCGCGGCTGAACCCCGAACATTGCGCCGTCAGCACGTCATTATGGAACGGGTCGTGCCACGACCCGTTGCCGGACGACGCGCGCGGAAACCAGGGCGGCGCGAAATTCACATGGCCATGGCGCAGGCAGGCCAGCATCCAGTCGACGTTCCAGCCATAGACCGTCGGCCGGGCATCGTCCTCCAGCAGCAGCACGATGTCGCAGGCCTCGACTTCATGCAGATGGAACAGCAGGCGGTTCTTGTTCCATGCAATGCCGGCGTTCGGCGCGTCCAGGACATGGATGCCGGGAATGCGCGCCAGCACCTCCGCCGTATCGTCGGTCGAACCGTCGTTCGCCACCAGGACGACCGGATCGAACTGCGTCATGTCCAGCACCCGCCGCACCGTCTCGCGCACCAGCGCGGCGCGGTTGTAGGTCGGAATCCCGATGCCCAGCCGCAGCGCGCGCAGCGGCGTCCGCGCAAGCTCCCCGCTCTCGCCGTCCCCCTCGCCCGCATGGACCGGCAGCACCCGCGCCGGCCCGTCGCCCTCGAAGGACAGCACCATCCGCCGCAGCATCGCCAGCGACAATTCCGGCGGAAAGGGAAAGACGACATGAAAGCGCACGGCGTCGTAGCGCGGGTCGGACAGGGCGGCGACGTCGGCGCTGGGCTGGCGCCATTCCTCGGGCCGGGCGACATGCAGGCTCACCTCCCCGCACAGCACGGCCAGCCGGTCACAGCCGACGCAATCGAGGAACCAGCCCGAGATCGACACCCGGTTGCCCGTGGTCCGGATGTGGTCGATGGCATAGCGGTGATCCGGAACAGTCATGAAGGCCAACATCCCTCCAGCCAACGGCGGGCCACGCGCATCGCAACAGCGCGGTCACGGCTCTTATGTCCGGCAACGTCTTAGCATTGCCTTAACGGGGCGGTCCTACGCTGTGCCGGCCACGACAGGACGACCCGCCGCGTGCCCCACCGACCCACCCACCGCGCGCCGCCCGTCCTGCTGGGCCTGGCGGCCGCGCTCCTCACCATCCCCGCCCGGGCCACCCCCGCACCCTGTGCCGGCCAGCCGGTCACCAGCTTCATCAGCTCGGTCATCGGCGGCTACCAGCTTTCGCAGCCCTGGCGCTTTCCCAACCTGCTGGCCACCGGCAACATCGGCCTCTACCAGGTCGACGGCGCCACCCGCCAGGTGCTGGACTGGCCCGACGCCAACCCGGCCTGGACCAGGCCCCCCGGCTACGACGGCCAGGCCGTCATGACGGCGATGATCGCCCTGTGGCAGGGCCGCGCCGGCGGCGGCCTGTTTGAAGGCGGACAGTCCCCCGCGCTGACGCCCGACGTGCCGCCGTCGCATTACCATGTGTTCGACGACAGCCAGTCCGGCCGCCAGTTCCGCTGGTTCGCCGCCGGATGGCATCCCCATGTCACGATGCTGAACCTCAGCTACACCGACACCGCCCCGCCCTGGGGCGGCAGCTTCCACAACCCGTCGTCGGAATTCACCGACCGCGACGTGGCCGACACCGCCATCGCCCTGCGCGACGCCCGGATGACGACCGGCGCGGCCCTGGTGCTGCCCTACATCTCCAACGGCGCGCACGGCCATGTCTCGGACAGTTCGGACACCGACGGCCAGGGCAACCCCGGCCTGGGCGTCCGTGTCCCCAGCGACTACGCCACCGATCCGTACTACGCCAATTCGCGACGCATCGCCCTGATGGCCGGCGGGTTCGGCATCGACACCCCCGCCAACATCTTCTCGACCGAATCCTATTACGGCACGCCGCACAGCGCGATGTTCCGCCGCCTGATCGCCGGCGAAATCCGCTGGGCCAACCGCCACCACCTGACGACGGCCGTATTCATGACCATCTTCGACACGCAGCACGGCATGCGCGGCAACGGCCCCGATTTCCAGTTCATGCGCGGCGTGCAAACCGAAGTCCGCTACCTGGAACACGCCGGCGCCCGCCCCACCTACTGGATCGTCGGGCAATATTCCAATGGCCCGGCCACCACCAACATGCCCGAAACCGACACCACGCCCGAAAGCATCGCCCAGGTCGCAACCTGGGTGGCCCGCCACGCCCGCACCACCCCGCCGCCCCATCCCGCGCTGACCTGTACCCGGCGATAACGTCTCAGAGCCTGTTTGAAAATGTGGGCTGGCGAGCGAGAGCGGAACGCAGTGAAGCGCCCGACGTGTGTTTTCGAGCCCCGAAGCGGAGCGGCCTTATGGGCCGTGAGCATCGGAGCGCAGAAAACGCGCGTCGGATCGCCGCCAGCGCGCATTTTCAAACAGGCTCTCAGGAAGGTCGGGCTCCGCCCGAACCCGGCAAGGGCCTCGGCCCTTGCATCCCATTCGTTTTAAAAGTCCTGGGTTTCCAAAGGGCGACTGCCCTTTGGTGGGTCAAGGGCAAAGCCCTTGTTCGGGCAGAGGCTGCTTCAGATCCCCCAACGCGGCCGCGACCGCGACATCCAGCGGCGTGTGCGGCTCATCGCCCAGAAACCGCACCAGCTTCCCGTTAGTCAGGCGCAGCGGCATGCGCCACAGATAGCGCATTTCGTGCATCTCGCGGCAGAACGGCACAAACGGGCGGGCCACGCTCACCAGCCACCACGGAAACCGCCGGACCGGCAGGGACGGCCGGCCCAGGGCCCGCCGGATGGCGGCGATCATCTCCGTCCCGTCCGCATCCCAGTGCCCGGCCAGATGAAAGCGCGCCGCCGGGTCCAGATCGTCCTCCCGCGCCAGCAGCCGGGCGATGGTTTCCGCGACATCGGGCAGATAGGCCCATTGGTGCCCGACGCCGGGCCGCCCCGGATCGGTCAGGCCCCGCACCGGCCGCCGGCCGCCGACCAGTCCCTGTGCGAACCAGTTACTGGCCGCGCCGGGGCCGAAATAGTCGCCGGCGCGTACGACCAGCGACCGCAGCCCCGCCGGAACCGCATCGCGCAGGCGGCGCTCCATCTCGACGCGGATCGCGCCCTTGCGAGTCAGCGGGCGTTGCGGCGCGTCCTCGCCGGGGTCGGCAAACGCGTCGGGGCCGAAATTATAGACGGTGCCGGGCAGCACCAGCCGCGCGCCGGCGGCCAGCGCCGCGGCCATGCTGTTGTCCAGCATCGGCAGGACCAGCGTGTCCCAGTTCCGGTAGCCGGGCGGGTTCACGGCGTGGATGACCGCCTGCACGCCCTGGGCGGCCCGCACCACGGCCGCCCGGTCCATCGCATCGCCCGCGATCCACTCCATCCCCGGCACGTCGCCGGCCGGGCGGCGCGCCAGGCCGCGCACCCGCCAGCCATGGCGCAGCAGGCTGCGCGCGACCGCGCCGCCAATGCCGCCGCGCGCGCCGACGACCAATGCGGTCCTGGGTGTACTCATGTGTGGCCTCCTGTGAACGGGGCACAAGGGCAGCCGATTTTCGGGATGAACGGAATTGTCAAAACACGTCCATCAGCTAGTCTGAAATGTATGAACCTCGTCCCCTCCGACCTCAGCCATTTCGACTGGGACAACCAGCGCGTCTTCCTGGCCATCCTGACGGAAGGCAGCCTGTCGGCGGCGGCGCGGGCGCTGCATGTGGCGCAGCCGACCGTGCGCCGGCGGCTGGACGCGCTGGAACACAGCATCGGGACGGTGCTGTTCACGCGCTCGCCCGCCGGGTTGCAGCCCACGCCCGACGCGCTGGTGCTGGCCGGGCATGCGGCGGCCATGGCCTCGGCCGCCGCCGCGTTCGCGCGGGCCGCGTCGGGGCCGGCCGATGGCGTGGCCGGCACGGTGCGCGTGACGGCCAGCGAGATCGTGGGCACGGAAATCCTGCCGCCGATGCTCGCCGCCCTGCGCGCCCGCCATCCGCGCCTGCGCCTCGAACTCCATCTGGGCAACCGGAACGAGGACCTGCTGCGCCGGGATGCCGACATCGCGGTCCGCATGGCGCGGCCGGTCCAGGCGGCCCTGCACGCCCGCCGGATCGGCGCGGTGCCGCTGGGGCTGTTCGCCGCCCCCGCCTATGTGGGGCGGCACGGCCTGCCGGCGCGGCTGGCCGACCTGCCCCGCTTCGCGCTGATCGGCCCCGACCGCGCCGCGGGCGACCTGGCCATGGTCAACCAGGCCGGGCTGGACCTGTCGCGTGACGATTTCGCCCTGCGGACCGACAACCATGTCGCGCAGCTCGCGGCGATCCGCGCGGGGGGCGGCATCGGCATCTGCCAGCACCCGCTGGCCCGGCGCGCGCCCGGCCTGGTGCCCGTGCTGCCCGACCTGTTCTCGCTCCCGCTGGAAATGTGGGTCGTCATGCACGAGGACCTGAAACGCATGCGGCGCGTCAGGACCGTGTTCGACCATCTGGCGCGAAGCCTGGCCGACTACCTGCAAGGCAGGGCCTGACCCTTTCGGCTTTCGGCATGCGGCCCGGGCTGGCGGACGACCCGGCAATCTGCTACCAGCCCCTGTCCACTCGTTACGGGGTCGTCATGGCGCGCGTTCCGGATCGTCACTATGGTGTCGCCCTCGTCGCCCTGTCCGCCGTGCTGTGGAGCACGGCCGGGCTGTTCGTCCGGATGGCCGCCCTCGATTCCTGGACCATCGTCGCCTGGCGGTCGCTGTTCGCCTTCCTCACGCTCGGCGCCCTCGCCCTCGTGCGCCGCCGCGCCAGGCCGCTGCGGGCCCTCCCGCGACCGGGCCGGACCGAACTGACCGCCATCGCCCTGTCGGTCGCCTCGTCCATCAGCTACGTCATCGCGCTGGACATGACGACGGTGGCGAACGTCATGACCATCTACGCGGCGCTGCCGTTCATCGCGACGGGGGTCGCCTTCGTGTGGCTGCGCGAGCGGGTGACGAAACGCTTCCTGGCCGCCGGCGCCGTCGCCCTGGGCGGCATCGTCCTCATGGCCGGCGCGGCCGCGACCGCGCACGACCTGCTGGGCATCGGGGCCGCCATCGTCACGACCGCCAGCTTCGCCCTCCAGCTTGTCCACGCCAGGCGCCATCCCACGATGGACACCACGGTCATGAGCGCGCTGGCCGCCGCGGGGTGCATGTTGCTGGCGGCCCCGCTGGCGCAGGCCACCCTCCCCACGCCGGCCCAGCTTGTGGCCTGCGCCCTGTTCGGGGTGCTGACGACCGGGTTCGCCTACGTGCTGGTGCTGGCCGGCGGCCGCCTGATCCCGTCCGGCGAGGCCGGGTTCGTCTCCATGCTCGACGTGGTGCTGGGCCCGCTGTGGGTCTGGATCTTCTACGACGAACGCCCCGGCGGCACGGTCCTGGCCGGGGGGGCCGTCGTCCTGGCCGCGGTCGCCTGGTACCTCGCCACCCATCGCGGCCCGGCACTGGACGTGGAGCCCGCGCAGATCGTCTGACCGCGCGAAGCGCCCTGCCACGCAGCGTCATGCCGCGCCCGGGGCGATGAACGATCCGACCCACGGCGCGTTGGGTCGGAAGCCTCTTTCCGAACCCGTCTGAAAACGCATCTTGCCGCGCGAGAGCGCCGCGAAACGGCACGTCCGCGCGGCAGACCGGCGGGCATGGGCGCATGGGGGAATGCTACGCCGGTCATGGAACCTGTCCCCGCTGCCCGTCCGCGCGGCCAATACCGGGCGCTGCTGCGCGAACGCGACTTCTGCCTGTTCTTCGTGGCCACGACGTCGTCGACGCTCGGCTCGGCCATCATTCCGGTGGCGATGACCTTTGCCCTGCTGGCGCGCGGTCGTTCCGCCACGACGATCGGACTGGTGCTGGCGGCGCAGACGGCGCCGACGATCGTCCTGATGCTGGCCGGCGGGGTGGTGGGCGACCGCTGGCCCCGGCGTCGCCTGATGATCGGGGCCGACCTGCTGCGCTGCGTCAGCCAGAGCCTGCTGGCGGGCGTGCTGACGCTCCGTCATCCGCCGCTGCCCGCGCTGCTGGCCCTGGTCGCCTGCCTGGGCATCGGCAATGCCTTTTACGGGCCCGCGGAAACCGGCCTGATCCCCGAGATCGCCGGCAGGCATCGCATCCGGCAGGCCAATGGGCTGCTCAGCATCTCCAGTTCGCTGACCGCCATCGTGGGGCCTTCGCTGGGCGGCCTGCTGGTCAGCCTGGGCAACGCCCCCCTGGCGATCGGCCTCGACGCGACGTCGTACGCCATCAGCGCGTGCTGCCTGGCGCTGATCCGCACCGCCATGCGCGACAGGCCGCCGCCGGCCTCGTTCCTCCATGATTTTCGCCTGGGCTGGCGCGAATTCCGCACGCACGGCTGGCTGCGGCTGGTGACCGCGCAGTACGGGCTGCTGGATCTCGTCGCCTTCGCCCCGTTCTTCGTCCTGGGCCCCGTTCTGCTGGCCTCCCGGCCCGATGGCGCCCGGCTATGGGGCCTGGTGTCCTCCGCCACCGGCATGGGCGGCGTCCTCGGCGGCCTGCTGGTCCTGCGCATTCACCCTGCCCGGCCCCTCGTCGCGTTCGAACTGGCCGCCGCCCTGCTGACCCTGCCGCTGGTCATGCTGGCACTGCATGTGCCCGTGCTGGTGCTGGCGCTGGGCAGCGCCGTCTTCGGCGCGGCGCTGGCCGTCCTGAACGTCACGGTCCAGACCGCCGTCCAGGAACAGATCCCGCACACCGTCCTGTCGCGCGTCAACGCCCTGTTCAGCCTGGTCGCGGTGGGAATGGGGCCGGTGGGGTTCGCCCTGTGCGGGCCGATGGCGCACATGGTCGGGACACGGCGGTGGCTGGGCATCGGCGCCGGCATCATCCTGCTCAGCGTGGCGGCCCTGCTGATGTCCCGGCGCATATGGGGCCTGCAGGCCGCCCCTCCCCCCGACGCGACGGGCTGAAATCCGGATGGCCGGACACGGACGCTCAGCGCCGGCTCTCCAGCGCCATGCGGACCGCCAGCCCACCCAGCACGGTGGCCATCAGCCAGCGCTGCACCATGGCCCAGCGCGGGCGCGTGGTCAGGAAGGATGCGATCGACCCGGCCGCCAGCGCGATCGCCGTATTCACCGCGATGCTGACCAGGATCTGCGTGCTGCCCAGCGTCAGCGACTGCGCCAGCACCCCGCCGTGGCCCGGCTGGACGAACTGCGGCAGCAGCGACAGGTACATGACCGCGATCTTGGGGTTCAGCAGGTTGGTGACGAACCCCATCACGAACAGCCGGCCCGGCCCGTCGACGGGCAGGTCGCGCACCTGGAACGGCGAGCGTCCGCCGGGGCGGATCGCCTGCCACGCCAGATACAGCAGATACGCCGCCCCGCCCAGGCGCAGCGCGTCATAGGCATGGGGCACCGCCAGCAGCAGCGCGGTAATGCCGAACGCGGCGCACAGCATGTAGATGACAAAGCCCAGCGCCACCCCGCCCAGCGACACCAGCCCCGCCCGCCAGCCCTGGCAGATCGACCGCGAGACCAGATAGATCATGTTCGGCCCCGGCGTCAGCGCCATGCCCAGCGCCACCAGCGCGAAGGCGATCAGATTGGTCGTACCCGGCATGCGTTCCCCCTGTTTCCGTTTCGCGACCCAACCGATAGCACGCGCGGCGGCGCGAAACATGCTATGCCGTACGCATGGCAATCCCGATCCTTCCAGGACTGTCCCTGGCCGAGTCCGAGCTGGAGGTCAGCTATATCCTCGCCTCCGGCCCCGGCGGGCAGAACGTCAACAAGGTGGCCACGGCGGCGCAGCTACGCTTCGACGCCGCGCGCTCGCCCGCGCTGTCCGAACGGGTACGCGCCCGCCTGCTCGAGGTCGCGGGCAGCCGCGCCACGCGCGACGGCGTCATCGTCATCACCGCCCGGCGCTTCCGCACCCAGCAGCGCAACCGCGAGGACGCGGTCGAACGGCTGGCCGCCCTGATCCGCGAGGCCGCGCACCGCCCCGCCTTCCGCGTCGCCACCCGCCCCGGCCGCGCCGCCCGCCAGCGCCGGCTGGACGGCAAGGCCCACCGCGCCAGCATCAAGCGCGGACGCGCCCTGCGGCACGACTAGGACAGGCAGTTGTCATTGGCGGCCGCGATGAAGTTGCGATATCTCGTGCTCAATCACCTGGCGCAGGACTGGAAGCGCCCGCCACGTGAATGGACCGAGGCTAAAACGCAGTTCGCCATCATCTTCGGCGAACGCTTCACCCTCTGAGAGTAACTGGCCCCGCACAAAATCCCGGATAGGCTCTGCTGGTCAGGTCAGCATAACCGGCTGTCTGTCCGCCTTTGACCAGCGATCGACCGCGATGTTGATACAGGAGGCTCGTGCACCGTGCCATGCCTATCATGGTTAGAATACAATATTGACAGCAGCCTGTCCTACAAACTCTCTAGCCTCGTTATGCCCGACCATGGGGATCACAGCGCCCGCAATGATCCCCAACTTCGCCGACCAATTATATTCGACGGCCGGAGCGACCTCCCAATCGCCGCTTGATGGCTCTGCACTGCGCCTCGACCGATAGATCCTGTTTCCATTCGACCAATTCCGAACCAAATCGAAAGCGAGCACCCAATGGCGATCAACACCATATTCTCCGGCCACACCACCTTGCCCTGACATGCCCACCCTCACTGTGGACGCCATACTTGCGGGAAGGCCGTAAGCATTCAGCCCCCGGACGGAAACGCGACCAAGTGGCACGTGGAATGCAAGCCATCCGCGCAAACGCAGTGGTCGATTATTCGGCATCGTTTGCAGCGACTGCGCCGCAAGCCCTATACGCAGCTGCCATCCTCCCGATCCCATCGCGTCGGCCATGGAATCAAGCTTCTGGTACCGCCCGGTCGGAAAGCTTATACCGCTCAGGAACGATAGAGTGGGGTATCGATGGCGCGAATCCTCGTCGAGAACGCGCCACATGATATCCACCGGCAGATCGCCGAATCCCAAGTTACCCCACTTTCGGGCATCTTTATTACGCGCAATCGTAGGAATAGCTTGTAGACTGAGCGAACGGGTCACTCCATATTTGATGGCGGTAAAATTGCTTATCGTGCATGACGACGCGGCGAGCGACTGATTCCGACCAACGGCATCAAACCGATCATTCGCGCACTGAAACGCGACGTAGGGCTCCATGACGAGGATTCCTCCAACTGGCAGGGCACCCGATGGTGACATCAGGCTCCCTGTGTACCATTGGTGGGAAGGGGCCTCATCCGCTCTCGACGCCGATACATCGCCGACGGTCCATAAGAGAGGCAGGATCAACAAAGCCACTCTGGCCGCAAATGGAAAGACGATCTGAGAGCGTCGGGCACGTCCGCGTGGCTGCCCGCACATCCCGCGTCAGAACCACATCGGCGCAATCGATAATGCAAGGAGAATGCCCAGCGCGGCGTTCAGGAGGTGCCATTGACGGTCAGTACGCAATAAACGCCCCACCACCAAGCCCGCCATGCACCAGAGTGACAGCGACAGGATCGCAGAAATGCCAAATGCAAGGCCCAGAAGCGACGCCAGAATCAAGGGGCTGCTGGCGATACCCGCGAAGGATGCCGCCGCACCGAGCGCGATCGCCCAACCCTTCGGGTTATGCCACGTCAGCCAGAGGCCCGACAGAAACCGTGCAGGGCGCGCCATGCTCGCCTGACGCGGTGGCCCATTCCGACTGATCCGCCAAGCGAGCCAGAGCAGATAGACCGTTCCAACGACTTTCATCGCCATCTGGAATCGCGGTGCATTTATGATGATCGCCCCCAGTCCGACGGCGGTACCAGCCGTCATCGAGCCAAGCCCGACCGCAATCCCCGCCATCAAGGGAAGAGTCTGGCGGTATCCGAAATGCGCGCCAGAAGCTGTCGCCATCGTTGTCGCGCCGCCTGGCGTCACCGTGGACGCCATTGTGAACACGGCAAGCGATAACAGTCCCTCTGTGGCCATCGTTTTTTCTCCCTGTCGCGACCTGAATGTAAGTTGCGACAATCCATTAGAAAAACGATGGTTTGATGTGTCGGCCATTACGATCTATAATGCCGCTATGGCACGCACGCTTGATCTCGCCCTGATCCGCACTTTCGTCACTGTTGCCGACCATGACAGCATGACGATTGCCGCGAATGCGCTGCATCTGACACAAGGTGCCGTCAGCCAGCACGTCCGTCGCCTGGAAGATCAATTGGGAGGCGCCCTGTTTGAACGAACGCGTGGCGGGCTGATTCTTACTGTTTTGGGGGAGCGTCTGCTCGGTAAGGCGCGCTATCTCCTCGCGCTTAATGATGACATCTGGGAAGATCTGGAAGGCCACGCTATCAAGGGGAAATTGCGCCTCGGTGTACCTCCAGACCTGATCGGCACCAGTATCGCGCCGGCCTTGAAAGCGTTCTCGGACGCCCATCCCCACGTCGAATTGTCCCTCGTCTGCTCTGCCTCCCCTGAACTGAAAGTCGCTCTCGCGAAGGGAGAGTTGGACCTCGCGGTCATTGAAGAGCCTGCGGGACATGAGACAGGCGAATGTCTGACAGTGGACAGGCTGGTGTGGGTGGGCGCCCGGGGCGGCCAGGCCTATCGTCGCCGTCCGTTACCTATTTCGATGGTGGCACGCACCTGCGCCTTTCGTCCTGTCATCCTCGAGGCACTGCGTAAAAGCGGGCTCACTTGGCGAAGCGCGTTCGAAGCGGGCAGCATCGAAGCGACAGCCACGACGGTAAGAGCAGATCTCGCCGTGACCGCCTGGCTGTCATCCACCATCCCGGCAGATCTCACCATTCTCAGCGACGCCGGGCTGCCCGATCTGTCATCATTTGCAATCACTCTCCATCTCTCCGCAAAATCCATATCGTCAGCCGCGACTGAAATGGCCCGCGCTTTGCGAGCCACATTTTCACAGTTTCGACAGGCTGCGTGACCTCATAAATGCCGTCGAACCATCGGTTTCAACCACCGAAGACACGCGCCAATTCCGATCCAAATCAGCCCTCCGAGCATTCCCAGCCCGCCACTAGCCACGAGCATGAGCCCGGATACGCCAAGGGCGAGTGGCAGCAAAATAGTCGGAAGCGGCATCCGGAACGGCGGCAATATATCATCGCGCTTTCGCAGACTTATGAGGACCAGGAGCGAGGGAATAAAGTGCAGTACGTAGAGGCATCCGCCGATCGCCGTCGCAAGCCGGAGCGACCCCGTCAAAGCAACCACACCGAGCATCCCCGCGCTCAGCAAGGTCGCGGCCCACGGCACCCCCGTGCTCATCTGGACGCGGGCCAGCGCTCCCGGTAGGAGCCCGTCGCGCGCCATTGCGAAACAAATCCGCGACGTGACCACCAAAACGGCATTTCCCGTTGCCGCCGTCGTCAGGACTGCCACCAGAGCGATCCCCTTTTCCCCGTTGCGACCGAGGAAAATACGTGCGGCATCCGCTAACGGAGCTGACGACTGCGCCACCCCAACGTCCCCAGAGCGACGAAGGCGACGGCAAGGTAGACGAACAGGACAATCCCCAGCGTCAGCAGAATCGCCAGTGGCAGATTGCGCTCCGGTCGCGCCACCTCTTCCCCCGCGGCAGCGACCATGTCGAAGCCGCCGAAGGCTAGAAAGGCCATCAGCGTGGCCGACATGACCCCAGCCATGCCATGGGGCATCCACGGATGGAAATATGTGACCGTGATTGACGGCAGGCCCAGCAGAACAAAACCCGATAATCCGGCCAGCGCGAGGACGATGATCGCCTGCTGGACCTGCCCTGACAGTTTCACACCCACGACATTGATCAGGGTACACACTGCCACAAGCCCGAGGGCACCGAGAAGCGACGGTATACCAGTCAGAGCGCTCAAATATCCCCCGAAACCAAACGTGACGTAGCCACTGATGAAGACATAGGAGCCCCAGAATACCCACCCCATCAGAAATCCCCATTCGTGACCAAGCACTTCGCGCACGAAAGCATAACCGCCCCCTGCCGTGGGATAACGGCAGGCGAGTTCCGCATAAGGCAGAGCGATCAAAAGAGCCACGACGAATGCGAGCCCAAAAGCCAGCAATGCCGCAGGTCCGGAAAGCATCGCCGCATTGCCGATCAGGACAAAAATTCCTCCGCCAATCGTACCCCCGACACCAAGGGCAACGGCAGCCCGCAACCCCAAAGCGCGCCGCAGGCTTACCGATCCAGTTGGGATATCAACCGTATCCATGATGACATCCGCTCCTATGCCAGACCAATGCGGACTCGCCGATTATGACGTCCCTTGTTTTCAATCTTGAGAATGCAGATGGGTCGGGACATGCCAGTTTCAGCCAGATGCGTACCACCGCAGGCTTGCCGGTCCAGGCCACGAATTTCGACGATCCGAATCGTGCCGTCTGGGGTTGGTGGCGGGGCCACGGATCGCGAACGGATCAGACCGTGCTCCTTCGCCGCCTGTTCGATTCCGGCATAGCTATCTGTCACTGGGAGATTCTGCCGGAGCACATCATTGATCGGAGCTTCGAGCGATCGCAGTCGACCATTGTCCGCGTCCGGCACATCGAAATCCATGCGGGCGGTGCCGTCCTCGTTCATCTGAACGCCCGTCACCAAGGCGCCATCGAAATTCTGAAACACAAGAGCATTCAGGATGTGCGTGCCGGTATGCAGTTCGCGCATCATCTGCCGAAAGGCCGGATCGACAACAGCTTCCACGGTACCCGTAATATCCGCATCGGGATCGCTCAGCACGATCCACTGATCCCTCCCGCTTCCTTCAAATCCCGTCACCGGTAGTTCCCCATGCTGCCAGCGCAGCATGCCGCGATCCGCCATCTGGCCACCGCCACCGGGAAAGAACGGCGAGTGCGCCAGCCGGACACGTCCGGGCTGCGAGGCAATGATCTCGGTCTGGAGACACAAGGTCTCGGGATGGTCATGATAAAAGGCACGCGGCGACATACGGTACTCCTGAATCTCAAAATCAGGAGCGTCCGTCTTTTCGAGAAGAAAAGATTGGCGAAAATTGCGTTGGAAAGACCGTTCAGGATTCCACCTGACGGATGGCCTTCACAAACTGCTTGGGCGTGATTCCGTGACAGCGCCGAAAATAGGTTGTGAACGCGCTCTGGTCATAGAACCCAGCCATTACGGCGGCCTGTGCAATGGGTATGCCACGCCGAAGGTAATCACGAGCATGCTCCAAGCGGATCTGCATTAAATATGCGTGCGGGGTCAGACCGATACCACGCTTGAAAAGGCCGATCAGTTGAAACGGAGTTAAACCGACCGACCGGCTTAATTCCTCCAGACTCAAATCATCCGCGAATTGATCCGTCATCCTCTGCATGACCTGTCGGATCAGCATGCGATCTCGTGGGGCACGATCAATAACACTGCCACCATGACCATGGCGTCGAAACAGACTCCCAAAAGTGCCGATTAGCAATTCTTGGCGGCGGAGCCCATTCGTATTGCCATCAAGACAATAATGTAACGATAGAAAACTCTGGATCAGATCAGGATCAAGGAAAATATTTCTATTAAAACGCGGAATATCGTCGATGCCGAGACCTTGCGCCACGACCTTGATCGCGTCATCAGACAGATATAGGGATCGATAGCGCCAGTGCTGACTGCGTCCCATTGTACCCGCGTGGGGCTCGTCCGGGTTGAAAACCAACAGCGATGAGGGGCGCGCCTCATCCACAACGCCGCGGCTTTTGATGATCGATCCGCCTGCCTCGGTAATGGCGATGACAAAGCCGTCATGCAGATGCGGCGGATAATCCTGTCTCGTAAAGTCCGCACACATCAGGCTGAGGCCGGGAAGATCATTGTCGAACCAATATCGCGTGGTATTTCTTTCGTAAGTGCGCGCCAAGACGTCTTCCTGACCAATCAGTTGATGGACCCCGTGCCGCGCCGATCACTCAAGTTCACTGCCCGAAGAAGATATCCGACACACGGATCCCGGTCCCAGCGTGGCTGTTCATTCTACCGTGCGTCCCTCTCGGGCATATCCTGCGTATGATCGCTCACCTTAATCCTCCCTTTTAGTCCGAGTCAGCCATGTCAGGCGAAGAGAAACTGCCCCTCCTTCGTTTTTGAAGGAGGAATCCATGATGGAGGAAAAGAGCATGGTTTCTGCATTGTCTGGGATGATGCAGGGAGACGCAACTTGCCTTGTGAGGGCGTGCTCGTCCAAGTCCCCCCCATATTTCATCGTTAAGAGCAGGAAGATGCCGGGCCTTGCCCAGCAGGCGTTCTCCCAACGAAGTCAGTCTCAGACCACCACGCGCACGCTCAAACAGCGACCGACTCGATTAGTCTTCCAATCGCCTGACATGTTGACTGACCGCTCCCTGCGTCAAACGCAGCTTATTCGCCGCGTTTGTCATGCTGGCGCGATCGGCCACAGTGACGAAGGTGCGAATCAGCAGAAGATCGAGTGCACGTGTCATCTTACCATCATGATTCCTAATGCAACTTACGTCAAATTATCGTTTCTCTAATTTGCGGCACGCCTTACAATTGGAAGCTGGAGGAGAGGAATGCTGCAAAGTTCCCCGTGACTAAACGACGGCAGCTCCACCGTGGTGTGCGGTGCCAACGTGCGCGACGGCTCGAAGAGCCACGTACGCGTCTTCCATATTGCGACAGGTTACGATTCATTTCTTTTATGGTGATAGAGAAAATTCATATCCATGCATAAAATACAGATGAACGGATTGCTGCGCGATATACATGAAACCTATGTGAAGGATCGTTTTGTCACCGTTGGTGGTCTTGACATAATTCGCATTCTCGCAGAATTCGGCGTCAGAGATGAAGATTCTGATGCTCTGGAAACGGTGGGCGACCATCCGGTTCCAGATCCAACATTTACGCGCAAACCGACAACAGAAGGCCATATCTCATGCCCTTACGACTCGTTTAGCCCTCACTTGGAATTTCCACTAAGCCTTGATATTCCAGCGCCTCCAATAGTCTCACCTGCCAAAAAAACGTCCTGATGGCTGCTTCGTAGAGTAAAAAAGGAGAGGATCATGCAATCCCCATCCCTTCAACTCGCCGTCGCAATGGCGCTTTCCGGAACTATTGGTGTCTTCGTCGTGCAAAGCACCCTTGACCCAATAAATTTCGTATTCTGGCGCTGTGCATTCGGCGCTATATCCCTCGGTATTTGGTGTCTGTCTCGTGGTTTGTTTTCTCACTTCCATACGCGCAATATCATCGCGGCCATGGCATGCGGCGCACTCATAGTGTGTTCCTGGGTTTTATTCTTTACGGCCTATGGACTGACGTCGATTGCAACGGCAACAATAATTTATCATATTCAGCCATTTTTTATCATTATTTCCGGAGCCTTGTTCCTCAAGGAAAAAGTGACGCGCTTGCAAATTTCATGGATTATAGCCGCATTTATTGGTGTAGCACTTTCCAGTGGGCTGCTCTTCAAAGGAATGCCTGGTGGAGATCATGCGTTGATCGGCGTGACGCTTGCGTTATTAGCCGCCGCTGCCTACGCACTCATCACCCTCATTACCAAGGGCATCCGCAACCAGCGCGCAGAAATCACGACATTCTGGCAACTTGCAACCGGCGCCGTGCTTTTGGCGCCGTTCGCGAACTATAGCCATCTGCCCGGTTGGTCGGCGTGGGGATGGATCGTGGGTGCTGGTGTAATTCTTACAGGGCTATGTTACGCCTTGATGTTTAAGGCATACCCGCATTTGAGTACCGCAACGATAAGTTCCTTGACGTTCATATATCCGCTCGTGGCGATTCTCTGTGATAATTTAGTTTATGGTCATCGCTTGACAGTCGTCCAGTACATCGGAGCTACATTGATCGCCGTTTCCACCCTGGGAGCGAGGTTTGGATGGAGCATACCGCGCATAGCGGCGCTATGGGCAGGACCACGAGAAGACCTGGACGCAGGCTGACGACAGCGACGCGATACATGCTATGCCACGCGCATGGCAATCCCGATCCTTCCCGGACTGTCCCTGGCCGAGTCCGAGCTGGAGGTCAGCTACATCCTCGCCTCCGGCCCCGGCGGGCAGAACGTCAACAAGGTGGCGACGGCGGCGCAGCTACGCTTCGACGCCGCGCGCTCGCCCGCGCTGTCCGAACGGGTACGCGCCCGCCTGCTCGAGGTCGCGGGCAGCCGCGCCACGCGCGACGGCGTCATCGTCATCACCGCCCGGCGCTTCCGCACCCAGCACGCAACCGCGAGGACGCGGTCGAACGGCTGGCCGCCCTGATCCGCGAGGCCGCGCACCGCCCCGCCTTCCGCGTCGCCACCCGCCCCGGCCGCGCCGCCCGCCAGCGCCGGCTGGACGGCAAGGCCCACCGCGCCAGCATCAAGCGCGGACGCGCCCTGCGGCATGACGACTAGATCGAAAAATCACGACCCCAGTCTCAAGCCGTAGAAGCGTGTATCCACGGCCATTCTTGGAAAGGAACCCGGCAGGGACCGGGGGTCGATCCGGCGAAAACCGTTCTTCTCGTAGAAGCGATGGGCTGCGGCGAATGCGTCCGTCGTCCCCAGGAAGATGTCGCGCACCGCGCGGCCGCGCGCATGGCCCAGCATGTTCTGCAGAAGCGCCTGCGCGACACCATGCTCCCGCCCCCGCCAGGCCGGGGCGACGAACATCTTGCGCAACGCCGCCTGCCCGGCCCCGATATCCTTCAGGCCGACCGTGCCCACGACATGGCCGCCCTCCTCCGCCACCAGGAAATCGCCGACGCCGCTCTGGTAGAAGGACGGAATCGAATGCAGGTCCGGCTGATCTTCCGCCGTAATCGGGATGCCGAATTCTTCCCGCTGGATGGGAAGTATCACACCCATCACACCTTGCGCGTCGGCCGGGACAAAGCGGCGAATGCGCAGCGTGCTCATATGCGGCAGCCCATGAACGTGCCCTGCGCCGGTGATCCGCGCATGACCCTCAGCGCCCGCCCGACACCGTCAGCGACGCGCCCGTGACGTACGACGCCGCCGGCGACAGCAGATACAGCACGGCCGCGGCGATCTCGTCCGGCGTGCCGACGCGCCCCATCGGCACGCCCGACTCGGCGGCGTATTTCGCCGTCTCGGGCGACACCATGTCGGTCGCCGTCAGGCCCGGCGCCACCGCGTTGACCCGCACCCCCTCGCGCGCCACCTCGGTGGCCAGCCCCTTGGTGAAGGTCTCGATCGCGCCCTTGGTCGCCGCATAGGGCACCAGCCCGGGCAGGCCGCCCAGGCGCGCCGCCACCGACGAGATATTGACGATCGCGCCCCCCTTGCCGCCATGCCGGGTGGACAGCCGCCGCACCGCCTCGCCGGCTGCCAGGATGCTGCCCGTCACGTTGACGGCCAGCAGGGTGGCCAGCCCCGCCGCGTCCAGTTCGTCGATGCGGGCCTTGTCGCCCAGGATGCCCGCATTGTTCACCAGCCCCACCAGCGGGCCGAGTTCCGCCTCGGCCGCCGCGAACAGGCCCGGGATCTGCGCCGGATCGCCGATGTCGGCCCGGATCGCCGCCGCCCGTCCGCCCGCCGCCCGGATGGCCTGCGCCAGTTCGTCGGCCTGCGCCGCGCTGTGGGCGTAATTGATGGCAACGGCATAGCCGGCGCCCGCCAGCGCCCGGCAGATCGCCTGGCCGATGCCGCGCGCGCCGCCGGTGACGACGATCGTGCCGGATGCGGGTGTGTCGATGGCGGTCATGAATGCGTCCCTTCCTTCTGGGCGGATGCGCCGGACGCCCCCCGACGGGGGCGACGCGGGCGGGGTCCCGCAACCATGCCGCCGAAGCCCCCCGCGCCGCAACGGGCGCCTGGCGCATAGCGCGTCGCGCACCGGCCCCCCGTTCGCCGGGCGCAACCCGGGCGGCGGACGGGCGTTGACGCCCCCACCAGCCCGGGGGACAGGGCAATGAAGTCCAGTTGTCACACGGACGGACCCTTCCAGACGGTCGAAACCACCACGGTACAGGCCGGCGAGACGATCGGCGTGCTGGGCGTCCCGCGGGAAGCGCACGGGCTGGTTCTGTTCGCCCATGGCAGCGGCAGCGGGCGCTTCAGCCCGCGCAACACCCATGTCGCCCACGCGCTGCACCGCGCCGGGCTGGCGACCCTGCTGGTCGACCTGCTGCGCAACAACGAGGACCAGGACCGCCGGAAGGTGTTCGACATCCCCCTGCTGGCCGCACGGCTGGCCGGCGCCACGCAGTGGGTGCGCCAGGCCGCCCATCTGGCAGCGCTGCCCATCTGCTATTTCGGCGCCAGCACCGGTGCCGCCGCCGCCCTGCTGGCGGCGTCCACCGATACGGCCCGCATCGCCGCCATCGTCTCGCGCGGCGGCCGCCCCGACCTGGCCGGCGCCACCGCGCTGGCCCGCGTGCAGTCGCCGACCCTGCTGATCGTCGGCGGCCGGGACGACGACGTGCTGGCCCTGAACCGCGCGGCCCTGCGCGCGATGCAGTGCGAGCGCGATCTGGTGATCGTCCCCGGCGCGACCCATCTGTTCGAGGAACCCGGCACGCTGGACCAGGTCGTCGATCACGCGACCCGATGGTTTCTGGCACATGTCCGCGAACCGCCCTGATCCGCCAGCCACATGGAAGGGTGCGCCGCGAAAACCCGTTATATATCCTGATGAATCGGGCCCCTGGGCCTCCGGCCCCGGTGAATTCGGGCAAAGCCCGATCCCACCGCCCGCCGCGCCGGCGTAACGCTTCGGTGAGGCCCGGCCCCCGCCGGAAACCCCGGCCCCGCCCGCCTGTTCGGAATAAGGGGCGCGACGCCCGCATCGCGCCCGACACACCAGCACGGAGGCCCGCTGCAATGAAGGCCGCAACCGTCGATCCGGCCCCGGGTGGGTCCGGCCCCCTGATGGCGACACACCTGCCACCCGCCGACTGCGCCGCGCCCGCGTCGATGGCGATGCCCGTCCCCATGCCCGTCACGATCATCGACATGACATCGCAGACCCGCGCCACGGTGGCGATCCGCGACATCATGCCCGGCGTGCAGGCCGATCTGGACGCCCTGGGGCGCGTCATCCGGCTGCGGGTCCAGCAGGTTCCGCCGGACCTGCTGCCGACGGCCTGAAGCACCCCGCCCGCCACGTCGCGTCACCTGCGCCCCCGGTCCGGGGGCAACCCACCCGCCGCGCGGCACGTTGTCCCGTCATCCCCGCGGTCGGGGCGGCGCGCCGGAAGCCTGCGCGCGCCGCCCCCGTACCACCCGCCCCACGGCCGCCAGGCCCGGCCGGAAACGACCAGCACCGACCGGAGGCCCCGTCACGCCGCCGCCTGGCCGCCCCCTTGCCCACAGGAGGTTCCATGCAAGCGGATGCACGCGGCATGCATCGTCACCCTGACCCCACCCCGCCCTCACGACACGGCACCGGCCGGCGGCGCGGACCCCGCGCCCTGGCGCTGCTGCCGGCGTGCCTGATCGCCCTGCTGCTTCCGCTCGTGCCCGGCCAGGCGCAATCCCCCGCGCCGCCGCCCGCTCCGCCTCCAACCCAGGCCCAGTCCGCGCCGCCCGACCAGGCCCAGATGGACCAGGCCCGCATCCGGCACCTGGTCGGCACGTTGAGCGATCCCGATCGCCGCGCGGCCTTCCTGCAGGACCTGCGCACTCTGGGCGACCTGCCCGATCCCGCTACCCTGCGCGAGGCGCCCCCCGCGGCGGCCGCGCCCGCCGCCCGGGTCATCACCGCCCCCGTCATCACCGTTCCGGCCCGCACCGCCCCCGCGACACCTGCTCCGGCCTCGGCCCCGGCCGCCCCTGCCGCTGCCCCTGGTGCCGCCCCCGCCGCGCCGGCCGCGACGCCCCCGGCCGCCGCCCCGCACCAGCTCGCGCTGGCGCCGGGCAGCCTGGGCGCCGAAATGCTGACGGGCCTGACCGGCGCGGCCCTGACCGTGGGCCAGAGGGTCAAGGCGTTCGGTGGCCTGTTCGTCGACCTGCGGGATGTCGGCACATGGTTCGGCCGCATGGTGCGCCACCCCGGATCACGCGCGCTGCTGACCGGCCTGTCGTGGCGGCTGGCGCTGGTCATGCTGGCCGGCATCGTGGTGGAACGCGGCCTGTCCATTCCCCTGGCGCGGCGGGTGCGGCGGCTGGACGCCCGCCTGGCGGGCCAGATCCAGCCGCCGCCCCCGCTGCCCGTCGCGCCGCCCGCCGACACCCCCGACACCACCCACCCCGACGACGTGCATGACAATGCGGACCGGGCCGCCGCCGCCCAGCGCGAACGCGACGCCCGCCTGCGCCGGCGCACGGTCCGGACGCTGCGGCTGGCGCCGTGGGTGCTGCTGCGGCTGGTGCTGGACGTGCTGCCGCCGGCAGTGTTCTTCGGCGTGGCCAACCTGGCCGCCCCGGCCCTGACCGACGAGCCCCGCATGCTGGCCGTCATCCTGATCGTGGCCGATTCCTACGCCATCGCCCGCCTGGTGAACGTGGTGCTGAACGCCCTGCTGTCGCCGCGCCTGCCGCACCTGCGCCCCCTGCCCCTGCGCGACGGGACGGCGGCCCTGCTGGCCTGGTGGATGACCGGCCTGGCGCTGGTGCCCATCGTCGCCCTGTGCGTGGCCAACGTGGGCCAGGTGCTGGACCTGCCCGACCGGGGACAGGACGCCATCGGCCGGCTGATCGTGCTGGTCGAGCATCTGCTGGTCGCCACCCTGATCGTGCGCGTCCGTCGGCCGGTCGCCAACGTCCTGCGTCCCCTGCGGCAGATCCACCCCCGCCTGGCCAACAGCATCTTCGACGGGCTGGCCGACGGCTGGTGGATCGTGGCGCTGGTGCTGGATTTCGCGCTGTGGCTGGTGTGGGCCGCGCAGATCCCCGACGGCTACCAGCGGGTGTGGCGCCTGTTCCTGGCCGCCGCCGCCGTGCTGGTCGCCTTCCGCGTGCTGGCCATCATCCTGTTCGGCCTGCTGGACCGCACCTTCCAGCCGGGCCCCGACGCCGACGGCCGGCTGTCCGACCTGTCGCGGCGCGGCGCGCGCTATTACCCCATCGCCCGGCGCGTCCTGGCCTGGGCGCTGGCCGCCGCCGGGCTGGTCGCGCTGATGCAGGCCTGGGGGATGCCGGCGTTCCAGTGGTTCGGCGACGGGCGCATCGGCCGGCGCCTGGTCTCGGCGGCGGGCACCATCGTGGTGGCGGTGGCGGTCGGCCTTACGCTGTGGGAATACGTCAACGGGGCGCTGGACCGGCAGATCGACCGCTACGCCACCAGCAACCAGAGCCTGCGGGCCATGCGGCTGCGCACGCTGGCGCCCATCCTGCGGACGGTGCTGATGGTGTGCCTGGTCATCGTCCTGGCCATGACCATGCTCAGCCAGATCGGCCTGGACATCGCGCCGCTGCTGGCCGGCGCCGGGATCATCGGCGTGGCGGTGGGCTTCGGGTCGCAGAAGCTGGTGCAGGATTTCATCACCGGCATCTTCCTGCTGCTGGAAAACGCGATGGAGGTCGGCGACTGGGTCACCGCCGGCGGCCTGTCGGGGGCGGTGGAAACCCTGTCCATCCGCACCCTGCGCCTGCGCGCGGCCGACGGGTCGGTCCACATCATCCCCTTCAGCGCGGTATCGACCGTGACCAACACCAATCGCGGCCTGGGCAACGCCGCCGTCAGCGTGGACATCGCCCCTGACCAGGACGCCGACCACGCGGGCGAGGTGCTGAAGGACATCGTCGCCGGCATGCGCCAGGACCCGGCCTTCGCGCCCGGCATGCTGGGCGACCTGGAATACTGGGGGGTCAACGCGGTCTCGGCCCAGGCCGTCACCCTGGCCGGCCAGGTGCGCTGCACCGACACCGCCCGCTGGGGCGTGCAGCGCGAATTCAACCGCCGCCTGGCCCAGCGCTTCATGCACGAGGGCATTCGCCTGGCCCGCCCGGTCAGCACCGTGCAGCTTCTGCCCCCGCCAGGCGGGACGCCGGCCGGAACGCCCTGAACGACCGATCCGAACGCCGGGCCGGCGCAACCCGCCGCGCCCCGCTGCGTTCCCCCCGGGACATGCATGCCAGACGCCCCGCCCGGCCGGCCGACCTTCGGATCGCATCCCCGCCCGGGCGGGGCCGGCCGGCGCGCGCGTGACCAGCGCGGCGCACCCCCGCCCGGCGCGCAGGTCCCCCGCGCGCCAGCCCCCCGCGCGGCAATCCCCATCGGGCGAATCCCAGTCACGCCCACCCCCATGGCGTCCCTTTCCACGGCGCCGGCGCCCGTCGCGCCTGGCCAGGATGCTGGACCTTGCCGTCCTGGTGCTGATCTGCGTGCTGGTGCTGCTGCCCTGGTCGTGGGACTGGTTCGTGCCGCTGATCGATTCGCGCGCCACCGCCCTGCTGAACCGCCGGACCACCATCGCCCACCTGCACGTCCGGCCGGGGCGCGTCGTCATCCTTACCCTCGACGGCCTGACCATCGGGCAGCCCTGGGGGTTCGAGGACGAAGGCCGGCCCTTCGCCACCGCGCGCCAGGTCGTCATCTGGTTCGACCTCTGGACCTACCTGCACCAGCACAGGATGTCCTTCCCTCTGGTCGCGGTCGATACCCCCCGGGTCAGCGTCGTGCGCCGCGCCGACGGCACCGACAACATCACCGCCGACGCGCCCTCGGCCGCCACCGGCCAGCCGGCCCTGCCCGACATCGGCGACCTGCGCGTCACCAACGGCCGGATGGATGTCACGGACGCCCGGCGCGGCGTGGACCTGACGGTGGGGGTCTACACCACCCCGCCCGACAACGCGGACCCGGAGGGGCCTCGGGGCCGGATCGTCGCCGACCTGCATGGCACCTACGACGGCCGGCCGGTCGACGGGCACCTGGTCAGCGGCGGGCCGCTGACGCTGGCCCGGTCCGACCGCCCCTACCCCATCACGCTGATGGTGCACGGGGGCCGGACCCTGGCGGCGCTGGAAGGCACCCTCGTCAACCCGCTGGCCCTGGCCGGCGCGCCCGTGTCCGTCCACATGTCGGGCCACGTCTCGGGCCCCGACCTGTCGCTGCTGTCGTCGCTGACCGGCCTGCCGATCCCCAACACGCCCGCCTATTCGGCCGCCGGCGCCGTGGACTATGACGGCGCCACCCTGCGGGTCGACGACCTGCGCGGCAAACTGGGGTCGAGCGACCTGGACGGCACCCTGCGGCTGGATCTCCATGCCGCCGTGCCGGCCCTGGAGGCCGACCTGCATTCCCTCCACGTGGATCTGAAGGATCTGGCCGGGCTCCTCGCCGCGACCGACGCGGCGGACCTGCTGCGCGATCTCTCGTTCGCCGCGCCGTTCCCCGTCGCCCGGCTGCGCGCGATCAAGGGCCGGCTGCGCTACCGCGCCGCGCAGATCACCCGCCACGCCACCCGCCTGGATCATGTCGAGGCCGACATCGCCCTGCACGACGGCGCGCTGGACCTGCGCCGGCTGGCGGCCGGGCTGGACGGCGGCACGCTGTCCGGAGCCATGGCCCTGACCCCCGCCGACCCACCCGACGAGACCGCCAGCGAGACCGCCAGTGAGACCGCCCCGGGGGCCGCCACCGAGGTCGCCAGCGAAACCGCCACCGGGGCCGCCACCGGGGCCGGGATCACCGCCCGCCTCCTCATCGACGCCACGCATCTGGACCTGGCGCGCCTGACGCGGGCGGTCGCGGATACCACCGGGGCCGATATGCCCGGCGTCAAAGGTATCGTCGGCGGCCACGCGCGCCTCGACGCCACGGGGCTGTCGGCGGCCGGCCTGCTCGCGCACGGCACCGGCCGCCTGGCGCTGGCGCTGGATCGCGGCGGCGACCTGTTCGCCCTGCTGCCCGCCCTGCTGGGCCTGCCCATCGGCCGCCCCGTCCTGTCCGCGCTGGGCTTTCCGAAACCGACCGACACGCGCTGCCTCATCGCCGACCTGCCGCTGCGCGACGGCCTGCTGTCGGTCGCGACCCTGCTGGACACCGACGCCGGCCGCACGCTGGGCCGCGGCACCGCCGACCTGCGCCGCGACACCCTGGACTACACGCTGGCGACGCAGCCCGCCCGCCCCCGCCCGACACCCCCGGACACCGCCCAGACCGTGTCGTCCCCCGACACCGCCCGCATCACCGGCCCGCTGGCCAACCCGTCGATCCTGCCGGGGGCCGAGACCGCTTCCGCGCGGGCGGCGGCCGGTGGCCCCGACCTCGTCACCCTGGCGCCGGCACTGCTGGCGACCCTCCAGCCCGGCAGCGGCGTGGCATCGGCCTGCACCCGCACCCTGCGCGCCGCCCTTCCGGCCCCGCCCGCCGCCCCGCCCCCGACACCGCGCCCCATCGCACCGGCATCCCACCCGACGCCGCGCAAGCCGCCCCCCGCCCGGCCCGCCCGGCACCCGTCCGCCAGACGCCCTCCGCCCCCCGTCGCCAAGCCCGAGCCCGCCGACCCGCACAGGCTGGATGCCCCCGAAATCCGGGCGATCTGGATGGCGCGGCAGTCGCGGACGCCACAGCCCGGCAACAGGCCCTGACGGCACGGGTTTCGCCCTTGCCCCCCGAAGGTGCGGCCCCTTGGAAACCCGGGATTTTATATCCGCCCATTGGGAAACCGGTTCAAAGGCGCTATGCCGGACCCGAACCGCCGGACGGGATCGCCGGCCCGCCCATCACCGCACGGATACCGGCCATGACGCCACACCACCTGACCGCCGGGATCTTCGCCATCATGTTGTTCGCGGCCCTGCTGCACGCCACATGGAACGCCATCGTCAAGGGCGGGCGGGACAAGCTGATGACCACCGCCCTGGTCACCGGGGCGGCCGGCGTCATCGCCGCCGTCCTGCTGCCGTTCGTGCACCCGCCGGCCCGGGCAAGCTGGCCTTACCTGGGCGCGTCGATCGTGTTGCAGATGCTTTATTACGTGCTGGTGGCCAGTGCCTATCGGGTGGCGGACATGGGCCGCGTCTATCCGCTGATGCGTGGCACCGCCCCGGTGCTGGTGGCCGGCGCGGGCGCGCTGTGGGCCGGCATGGCCCTGCCCGGCGCGGCCTGGGCGGGCATCGGGCTGATCTGTTGCGGGGTGCTGGCCCTGACGCTGGCGGGGCATGGCCAGGGCGGCCGCGCCGGCACCGTGCTGGCGCTGCTGAACGCGGTGGTGATCGCGACCTACACGCTGGTCGACGGCACCGGGGCCCGGCTGTCGGGCGCGCCGGCGGCCTATACGCTGTGGCTTTTCCTGGCCTCCAGCCCGCCCCTGCTGGTCTGGATCGCGGCGACGCGCGGGGTGGGCGCGCTGGGGGCCCTGCGCGGCGGCCTGCTGCCCGGCCTGGCCGGCGGGGCCGGAACGCTGGTGTCCTACGGGCTGGCGCTGTGGGCGATGACCCGCGCGCCCATCGCCGTCATCGCCGCCCTGCGCGAAACCTCGATCGTCTTCGCCATGCTGATCGCCGGCATGATCCTGCACGAACGGATCGGCCGCACCCGCATGGCCGCCGCCGCCGTCATCGCGACCGGCGCCGTCGTGCTGCGCCTGGCATGACGCGCGCCCCCGCCCCGCCGCCGGCCGCGGCCACCCTGCGCACCGCCCGCCCGGCGGACGCCCCCGGCCTGCCCGATGTCGAACGCTCGGCCGGCGCGTCGTTCCTGGCCCTGCCCGACCTGGCCTGGATCGCCAGCCACGACGTCATGCCGGCCGACGGCCACCTGGAAGCGATCGCGCAGGGCACCTGCTGGGTGACCGAGGATGCGACCGGCCTCACCGGCTTCCTGACCGCCGGCGTGGCGGCCGAGGACGGCCGCGTCCTGCACATCCGGGAATTGTCGGTCCGCGCCGACCGGCAGGGGCAGGGCCTGGGCCGCCGCCTGCTGGACCATGCCGCGCGGCATGCCGCCGCCCACGGCCTGTCCGCCGTGACGCTGACCACCTTCCGCGACGTGCCGTGGAACGCGCCGTTCTATGCCCGCGCGGGCTTTACCCTGCTGGACGACGACGCCCTGACCCCGCGCCTGCGCGCCATCCTGGCCGAGGAAGCCGCCCACGGCCTGCACCGCCGCTGCGCCATGCGCCGCGAGGTGGGCCAGGCGCATTGCCCTTGACCCGCGCCCGACCTTCCCGCGCCCCCACCGACAAGGCGGATCTGCCGATGCGAACCACGCTCTTCGACCTTCAGGCCATGAAGCAGGCGGGCCGGCGAATCGTCATGCTGACGGCCTACGACTTTCCCTCGGCCCGGCTGGCCGAACGCGCGGGCGTGCCGATCGTGCTGGTCGGCGATTCGCTGGGCATGGTGGTGTACGGCCACGACACCACCCTGCCGGTCACGCTGGACGACATGATCCGCCACGCGGCGGCGGTGGTGCGGGGCACCAGCCACGCCTTCGTCGTCGCCGACCTGCCCTTCCTGACCTACGCGACCGAGGCCGACGCCATGACCGCCGCCCGCCGCATGATGCAGCAGGCCGGCGTCCAGGCCGTGAAGCTGGAAGGCGGCGCCCCGATCGTGCCCATCGTCCGCCGCCTGACCGAGCTGGGCGTGCCGGTGATGGGCCACCTGGGCCTGACGCCGCAGGCGCAGCACACGCTGGGCCTGCGCGTGCAGGCCCGGCAGGCGGCCGAGGCCCGGCGGCTGCTGGCCGACGCCCGGGCGCTGGAAGACGCCGGCACCTTCGCCCTGGTGCTGGAACTGGTGCCCGCCCCGCTGGCCGAGGCAGTGTCGCGTCGGCTGCGGATTCCGGTGATCGGCATCGGCGCGGGCGCGGGCTGCGACGGGCAGGTGCAGGTGTGGCACGACGTGCTGGGCCTGTACGACGGCAAATCGCCCCGCCATGCCCGCCGCTACGCCGACATCGGCACCGCGATCGAAACCGCTCTGCGCCAGTATGTGGACGAGGTCCAGTCCGGCGCCTTCCCCACCCCCGCCCACAGCGCCCGGATGGACAAGGACGAGCTGGACCGCGCCCTGGGCGAAGACTGAGCCCGCCCTTCCCGTTCGTCAGGCCCGCACGCGGCCCTTTTTCCCGGCCCGGGGCGGCAGCCCCGCCGCCGCGCGGGCGATCCAGCCGCGCAGCCCGTGGGCGTCGGCCAGCAGGGCGCCGGGCAGCACGACGTAGGATTTGCTGGGCGGCGCGTCGGGTTCGTAGCGCAGCGGCGCCGCCCCGGGCAGCGCCAGCATCTCCACCCGGTCGGCGCCCGCCAGCTTCAGCGCCAGCCCCACGTTCGACAGCGACGCGACCGGCCGCCCGTCCGCATAGCCCATGATACCGCCGAACATCGGGCGGAACGACAGCATCACCCCGGCGGGCGCCGCCCGCTGCATCGCCTGCTGAAGCTGTTTCGGCTCGGCGTCCACGCCTTCTCCTCCGGTCGCGAGAATCGTTTCGGGATATTACGGAAATAACGCTTCGTTTTCCATCCTTTCGGGCTGTATGTTCTGGCCCCCGTCCGTTATATCGGCCTCCGCAAGCGTGGGTGCGATGGTGGGCGCGACAGTGGGATGGTGGCAGAATTCATACATGCAGATTGAACGTTCTTCTGCCCGGACCGCAGCCCACGACACCCCGTCCATCGACGCCGACACGTCCGTATCCGCCCTTCCAGCGTCGGCCCCTGTCACGATCGTGCCCGTCGAGGGCAAGCGCCTGCTGTCGGCCTTCGTCACCCTGCCGCGGCGGCTTTATGCCGGCCAGCCGGGATACGTCCCGCCGCTGGACATGGAACAGCGCGACCTGGTGGAACCGAAGAAGAACGCCTTCTTCCGGCGCGGCCGCGCGCGCCTGTTCCTGGCGATGCGCGACGGCCGGCCGGTCGGCCGCGTCTCGGCGCAGATCGACGACCTGGTGGCCCCGCGCGAGGGCCAAAATGTCGGCTTCTTCGGCGCGCTGGACGCCATCGACGATATCGCCGTCGTGGCCCCCTTGCTGGACGCCGCCTGCGCGTGGCTGCGCGCCCAGGGGGCCAGCGTGGCGCGCGGGCCGTTCCTGCTGAACTACAACGGCGAATACGGGCTGATGGTGGACGGGCAGCAGATGCCCCCCATGATCGCCATGCCGTGGCACCCGCACTGGCTGCCCCCGCTGGTCGAGGCCTGCGGCTTCGCCAAGGCGATGGACGTGCTGGCCTACCAGATGCAGATGGGCCCCGAGGCCGAGGCCGCGCTGCCCCTGCCGTCGGGCCTGCGCCTGGGCGAAGGCCGGCTGGGCAGCGTGACCACGCGCGGCCTGCGCAAGGGCCGCCTGGCCGAGGACGCCGAGATCCTGCGCCGCCTGTACAACGACGCCTGGCGCCGAAGCTGGGGCGCCGTCGACCTGACGCGCGAGGACATCACCACCATGGTCGCGCAGATGCAGCCCCTGCTGCGCCCCGAGCATTACGTGCTGATCGAACAGAAGGGCGAGCCCGTGGCGGTGGCCCTGGTGGTGCCCAACATCTACGACGCCGTGGGCGACCTAGGCGGCGCGCCCTCGCCCCTCGGCTGGGTCCGGCTGGCCATGCGGCTGCTGCGCCACCGCTTCCATTCGGCCCGCGTCATCCTGCTGGGCGTCAGCAAGGACCTGGAAGGCACGGCGCTGGGCGCCATCCTGCCCGCGCTGATCATCGGCGAGCTGATGCGCCGGGGCCGCACCCTGCCCTATCGCATGATCGAACTGGGCTGGATCCTGGAAACCAACATGCCGATGCGCCGCCTGATCGAACGCATCGTGCCCGAACCGTGCAAGCGCCACCGCGTCTATGAAAAGCCCCTGACGCCCTGACCGCCCGCCCCCGGCCCGGCCCGGCCGGGTTCGGGGCAGGGCCAAGAGGAAGGGTCACCCCCATGAACGGAATCCTGGTCATCCTCAACCGGCCCGAGCATGCCCCGGGCCTGCTGGCGGCCGCCGCCGAGATCCTGCACCGCGTCGGCGGCGCCCGGCTTGACGTGCTGGCCGCCCGCGAACCGCCGCAGGACACCATCCTGCCCACCGAGAACATCCTGACCGAACAGCGCACCACAGAGCTGCGCGACGCGCAGCGCGGCTGGGCAAACGACCTGCACACCCGCTTCCGCGCCTGGCTGTCGGCCGCGCGGGCCGACGGGCAGGTCTCCCCTTCGGTCGAGGCCAACTGGCTGGACCCCGAGATTTCGGTCGGACGCATCATCGCGGGCTATGCCGGCGACGCCGCGCTGATCGTGATCGGCTTTCCCCAGCCCCACGACAGCGACCAGAAGCGCCGCGCCACCCACGCCGCCCTGTTCGACTCCGGCCGGCCCGTGCTGTTCGTGCCGCCGGGCTGGAACCGTCCGGTCGGCGCGCGCATCCTGCTGGCGTGGAAGGACACCGAACCCTGCCGCCGGGCCTTCGCCTCGGCCGGCGCCGTGCTGCGCCAGGCGGAACATCTGGCCCTGCTGCGCCAGTCGGACACGCCGCCGCCGGCCGGGCTGCCGCCCACCTGCGCGCCGCTGCCGGGCCAGGCCCGGACCGCGCCCCCGGCCTCGCCGATCGACGCGGCCGAACAGATCCTGGCCACCGCGCACGACGACGGGTGCGACCTGATCGTCATGGGCGCATTCGCCCACGGCCGGCTGCACGACCGCCTGCTGGGCAGCGTCACCACCCATATCCTGGACCGCCCGGACATTCCCACCTGGATGCAGCACTGAACGCCCCATCCGCGAAGACAGGAAAATACCGCGTGCTGGACCCGCATAAACTGCTGACCACCCTGGCCATCGGGGCCGGCGGCGCCCTGGGCACGATCGCCCGCTACTGGGTGGGGCTGGCCACCGCGCGCTGGAGCCAGGCGCTGCCGTGGGGCACGATCCTGATCAACACGACCGGCTCGTTCGCCATCGCGTTTTTCGGCACGCTGACCATCGCCGCCGGCCGCCACCCCGCGTCGGACCTGACGCGCCTGGTCTTCATGGTGGGACTCTGCGGCGGATACACCACCTTCTCGTCCTTCAGCCTGCAGACCCTCGACCTGCTGCGCGGCGGCGCCCCCGGACGCGCCGCCCTGAACGTGGGCCTGTCCGTCGTCCTGTGCCTCATCAGCGTCTACGCCGGCTTCCTGGCCGCCGACGCCCTCAATCACTCGGGCCCCGCCCCGGACCGGCAGAACGCAGCCGACCGCGCGTGAGGCCCCTCAGGGCGCTGCCCTGAAACCCGCCAAAGGGCATCACCCTTTGGAAACCCGCTCGTTTCATCCATAAGCAGGGTCCAGGGCCTCAGGCCCTGGCGGGTTCGGGCAACGCCCGACGTGACCTTACCGGCCGACGGGTGAGCAGGACGGCTGAACCGGCCCGCCCGCCATCACCGCCCGCGTGAAGGCCGCCGAATCCGGAACGGACGCCATCACCGTCTGGGAATGGTCCAGCCCCTTGTAGAGATGCGCCTGAACGATCGTTCCCGCGCGGCAGGCATCCTTCACCAGCAGAAGCTGCCCATCGGGCGCGACGTCCCGGTCCCTGGCCCCCGTGCCCACGAAAAGCGGCGTCCGCAGCTTCAATGTCGGGAAGGCCATGGCACGGAAACTCGGCGCCAGGGCGGTGTCAATCCCCGGCGCGAAGGCATTGGCCTGCGTCAGGTGATCGGCCTTGACCCTGTCGAACAGGTCGGGAAAACAGACCGAGGACGCCGCATGGAACGCCTTCATCGCCCTGGGGGTGAAGGCCGCCGACGCATCGAAGGACGGGTCCAGCCCGGCTGTCGAAGCGCCCATCAGCAGGGCATAGGCCACCAGGGGGTCGTCCTTGGGCGCCTTCTTCCCGTGCGCGCCGGCCGTCAGCGCCTTCGCGATCTGCGGCGTCATGTAGGGAATGCCGGTGGCCACCGTGCCGCGAATATCCAGCGCGGGCGCGTACTCCGGCGCATAGGCGGTGGCCGCGAAGGCAGCGCCCGCCCCCTGCGACTGGCCGACGATCATGACCCGGTTGCGCAGATCCGGCAGTCCGGACAGTGCGGCGCGGATGCCGTCGAGCACGCTGTAAGCCTCGGCGCGCGCATTCAGATAGGGGTGGGTGCCGTCACTGCCCAGCCCCTGATAGTCGGTGGCGACGATCGCAAAGCCCCGATGCAGCCATTCGGCCAGATAAGTCTTGTCGCGCGCGGAATGCGGGTTGCGCGACGGGGCGCAGATATCGGCGATGCCCACCGTGCCATGCGCCCACGCCACGATCGGCCATCCGCCGGCGGGCGCCGGACCGGCGGGATAGATCACCTCGCCCGTGACCGGCACCAGGCCCGATCCGGTCACGCCATCGGTCGACAGATAGCTGATCGTCAGGGCCTGCCCCGCGCCCGGCACGCTGTCGGCCGCCGCAAGCGGGGCCTGCGCGGTCAGGCTGCCGGCCACCGCCACAGGCTGCACGACGGGTGCCGGGGCAGGAGGCGCCGCCTGCTGGCACGCGGCCAGGGCCGGCATCAGCACGCCGATCATCAGGACAGGCAGTCGTTTCATGAGCGCGGCTCCGTCAGGAAAGGAAGAGATCAGGGCTTGCGGAACTTCAACACCACCTGGTCGGTATGGCCGCGAATCGACGGGTCGAAGACGGGAAGGCTGTGCGTGTCCTGCCCATTGGCCAGCACCTTGCTCTCGCCCTCGAAATGGAACCCGACGGCCTCGACCTGCCGACGAATGAGGGCCGGGTCGATACGATGCAGCGTGCGGACGGCGTCCGGGGTCATGCCCGGATTGGCCACATGGTCCACCACCATGAAAATGCCGCCCCGGCGCAACGCCGCGAACACCGCCTTGTCCAGCGCCAGCGCCGCATCGGCCCCGCTGCCGTAATAGACGTCGTGATAGTTCTGCGATGTCCAGGCGAGATCGAGCGGTTTGGGAATGCTGATCGCATCCAGCGGCTGGACCAGCACCGTCACGTTGCCGAAAGACGCATCGGCGGCGATCGCCTTGACCGCATCCGCCGCGTCCGGCTTCTTCGCTACCCGTTCGGCCGGGACGACGGCCCACACATGGCCGTCCGCGCCGACGACATTGCTGAAGATCCGCGTAAAATAGCCCCTGCCGGGCATGATGTCCGCGACGTTCATCCCGCGCCGCAGGCCGGCAAAGGCCAGCAGGGCAGCCGGCTTGCGGTTGGCATCCGCCGCGCGGTCGGCCTCGGGCCGGTCGCGGTTGCCCAGCGCTGCGGCAATGCCCACACTCGTGCCCCGCCGCGACAGCGACAACGCCGACTGCGCCGAAGCCGGCACCGCCGCCCCGGCACCCAGCGCCGCGACAACGGCAAAAATGACGAAAGACCTGCGAGCGGTCATGCGACCCACCTCCTTGCACGATGTGACCCGCAGCCTAACAGGAATTGCCGTTTCGGAAAGACAGGGCATAGCAGGAACCAGCCAGCCCCCAAATCATGAACAAAAATATAACATCCTGAACCATAACTGTACTGCCCGACCCAACCCGCCTCATCTGCCCATTACTTGATTCGCAAAAACCGCAATCCACGACTGGTTACGCCTCAACTCAGACGTTTAAGCTGTGCGTCGCGAGTCGCACGGAAAGCGCCTGCTCTCAGCACCATTTAGCGGGGCATTCGACCTGTTCGCACTCCGAATGCGATTTCGGGCCGACCGGCATGCTCAGCTTGTTGCGCAGCCGCTTCGAAATCATAGGGAATTGCCCGTAGATCGACATTCCATCCTGCGGGCGACCGGGTTACCAGAGCATATCGCGCGTGTGGACTGCCTGCCTCCATGACATGTGCGACCGGTCGATCGTCGTCATAGGCAGGCATACCAACGCTGCCAGGGTTAACGATGAGAATGCCGTCGATCATGACGACCCTCGGGATATGGGTGTGCCCACACAACACGAGTTGAACGTCACCGGCCCCGACCAGGCGGCGACGGATAATGTCAGGACTATCCAGCCGGGCATGGCCCGTCGAGACATCTTCCAGGAAGTAATCCAGGTCCCCTCCCGCAGGACTGCCATGACAGGCGAATACCCGGCCTTCCAGCAGCGTCAATGAACCGTGAAGCGATCCGAGCCATTTCCAGTGTTCTTCCGACAGTCGAGGGCGCGCAAAGGTGTCGGAGGCGCCTGTCCCGCCTGTGAGCAACTGGCGCTCGTGATTGCCAGCTAACGTCACGGCAGGAAGCGACATCTGAAGATCGGCACTACGGGCAGGGTCGAACGGCCCGGAAACCAGATCGCCCAGATTGACGATCAGGTCGGGATTTTCATTTGTAATATCGCGCAGCACGGCTTCAAGAGCCAGGCTGTTACCATGGACATCGGCTATCACAGCAATCTTCATGTTGCGAGCATATTCGACCGCGTTAAGGCAGTCTATGCGGTCAGAAGATCATGAACCCCGGTAAGGCGTCCACTTTCCTAATTTTTCAGCCGAACATTGCTGTCAGTCCGCCTTCGCCTCATGTCGGACTTACAAGACACTTTATTGCTTTCCGCATAGCGGACATGAGGTGTACGGCCTCCCACGGCTAAGTTTGACCGACAGCAAAAATTCCGCTTCGCCGATCTGCACCATCTATCTGCTTGACGGAATGTAGCACACAGACGGCAATCGCCTTTGTTGCGATCTATGACTACTGAGGCTTGGCAGTCTGAAAAAAATAATATTGTCGGACTGTGAACATATCACGCGAGGAAACAAACCAAATCGACTAATTTTCAGATTGATACATCACGGTGGAAAACCGCCCAGGCTTCGTCCGTGAAAATCTGCGTCGCATTGCTTTCGGTCATTCCTCATATATAGGAGTAACCTTCAGATCTAACAGATCCTAATACCTATTGGAGTGAATAGATGCCGACATCACTAGAGATTTCGAGTAGTCAACTAGACGCTATCATCTCGTCCCTAAACCAGATTGCGAAGCACTCGAATGGATGGGACTGGCATACTGGCATTCCAACGGCAATTGGAGCTTTACTCGGCTTCGGCGCGGCGCAATTACAGGACTGCCTCAGGACCCGTCGTGACAAACGCAAGGAGGATCGCAAGCGGCGGGAGGATGAACTTGCACAGATTGGAGCGACGTTTGTGGCTTTGACCTTCAATCTTGAGTCCGCAATCCACACCGTGATGCAGCAAGTTCTCCCTCATTATATGGCGAGCCGAGGTGCTCTCGACATTTTTGAATCCGCTGCGAAGCAATCAAATCTCCAATCCGAACTTCACAAGAATATACAGAAATTCCTCCCAGACGCATTTCGCCGGGTTCCAGAACCACATCTAGTTGCCATTGACGCATTCAGCGATCTTTCGTTTTTGCTTAATAAGCATGCCGACTTGGTAAAAGGGTGTGGTTGGATAGAGTCATTCGCACGAGACCTCCGCATCATCCTTCGCGAACGAAACAAACTCATCGACGCCGCGACAGTCCCAGCGACAAAAAAAGGTCGTAGTCTCGAAGAACTTCATATCGATATTAAAACACAAACCTCAATATCGAGGGTTGAGATCGGGAACAGCTTTCAGTTTCTCGAAGTTTCTGTCCAAATGATCGATAAAGTTATTGCCATTCAAAAATCTGATTACAAAAGTGTGGTAGGGTCAAAGCTTGGAATTATATATCCACCAGTTCTCTCAGACGTTCGCAAAAACTTAAAAGCGGCCTTGCAGGTAGAAGGTATATGGCGGGAAATGGAAGCATCCTACCCTGACTAGGCCCCGTTAGATCTTGATCCAATCTGCGACTGCGGCGAGATGAAGGATAACGAGGAATGAATGCTGACGATACTGGCGGGAATGTCAAATTCCGTCATCTGGGCGGGGGATGCATTCTCAATGCGCTATTCTGTAATGTTGCGCAACAGCGGATCATTTGATTACCCGCCAGAACTGCATCGTCGTCAATAATCCGCAGCAGCGTGAAAGACTGCTTCTCTCGGTTTGGGGCCCTAAAGCGGGCCCTTCCGTTTACCCGGCCATTGCAGCCATGTTTGCAACGGTATAATCGCCAAAGAAAGGATGTTCCCTTAACCCATCCAAGGACCATCCCTTTGGAAACCCAGGACTTCATAAAACGAATGGGATGCAAGGGCCTCGGCCCTTGCCGGGTTCGGGCAGCGCCCGAACTTAGGGTGCCTCACTGCCAGCAAAGGGAAAGACCACTCGTGTCAGCACCCGCGGGGTTGGCGACAAGCGGTGTCTTGCCGGGCGCCGTTCCGTTTTGCCGCAGCAGGAAGGCGACCAGCGATACCGTGTCGTCGGGGGGACAGCGTGCCCAGCGCCATCTGTGGCATGGCCCGCCGGATATAGGTGAAGAGGTCGGCCAGTGGCGCCGTGGCAAGCCTCGGCCCCTTGACCCCCGCCCCCCGATCAACAGATTGGTGTCCAAAGGCCGATGGCTTTTGGCGGGTTTCAGGGCAGCGCCCCGAGGCCGGCCCCCCGCTTCCAAGAGGACCTGCCCCAATGCTCTATTTCATCAGCCTGTTCTGCTCGCCCCTGGGGCTGCTGCTGGCAGGTCGTCCGTTCCAGGCGGTGCTGAACGGGCTGGTCTGGTTCGCCTCGCTGTTCGGGCTGTTCTTCATGCTGGTGCCCGGCCTGCTGCTGTGGGCCATCGGCGTCGCCCACGCCTTCGCCGTGATCAACGCCCGCGCGGCCGACCGCCGCGCCGACCGGTTGGCCCGCAGCCTGCAAGAACGCTGAAAGCCTGCTTGAAAATACACGCCAAATGCACGCCGGGCCCGATCACGAACCCTCGCCGTCGCACAGGCGTGATCGCCGGCCCGCGCGCCGCCGTGCCATCATTTCCGCCTTGCATTGCACCGACCCAGGCCGGATGACAGCCGGGCCGGACGACACGGGGGCCGGTCATGATCGACCATGTCTCGATCGCGGTGACACACATTCCACGCGCCCGCGCCTTCTACGACCGGGTGCTGGCGCCGCTGGGCCTGGCCTGCACGGCGGGCGACGAGACATCCTATGCCGGCTACGGGCTGGAAGGCGACGCGCCGTTCTTCTGGCTGACCCTGCAGGACGCCCCGGTGGGCCGCACCCATGTCGCCTTCACGGCCGACAGCCAGGCGATGGTGCAGGATTTCCACCTGTCCGCGCTGGCGGCGGGCGCGCGCGACCACGGCTCGCCCGGCCTGCGCCCCGCCTATGGGCCGGATTATTATGCCGCCTACATCCTCGACCCCGACGGCCATAATATCGAGGCCATCTGCCGCATCCCGGGCGACATCACCTGACCCTTGGCGTGAAAACCAGAAGGGCCGTCCCGCGCGTCAGCGTCGGCGCACGCGGCGCAGGCGCGCGCGATGGGCGGCGTGAATCTGGGCCGGGGTACGGGTGGCGGGGTCGCGACGTTCGGCCTCGGCGGTCGACAGGGCGGACGACACGGGGGGCGTCGGCTCGGTCGGGGCGGAGACGATGGCCCGGGGCGGCGCGTCGGGCGGGCCGTCCCTCTTGATGGTTTGTGCCGGCATCGTCTGTCTCCGGTTCCGGATCGTCCAACACCCACGCACCGTGCGTGCGGCCGGATCCGTGTCATAGTGTAACGCACGAACCGGCCTTGCGGTAAGAAGCTTTTTTGTCAGGCAGGCCATACTCTCGCGTCATGCCCCGCCTGCCGCCCGGCCGCAACCACGGGGCCGGAACCGCGTGGCCGCCCCCACGTTTCCATGGAACGGCACCGCCCGTGTTGCCCATCGGGCGCGCCTCGAACCACGAGGACAAGGCCCATGATCGTTCCCCTGCAAATCACCTTCAAGGGCCTGGAGCCCTCGCCCGCGCTGGAGGCCCGCATCCGCGACCGCGCCGCGCGCCTCGACCGGTTCGAGGACGACATCATGGGCTGCCACGTCACGATCGCCGCCCTGCACCGCCACCAGCAGCGGGGGTTTCTGTATACGGCGACCATCGAGATCTTCGCCCCCGGCGGCCCTATCGTGGTCTCGCACGACAACCCGCGCGACCCGGCGCATGCCGACCCCTACGTGACGGTGCGCGATGCCTTCGACGCCGCCGTCCGCCGGGTCGAGGACCATGTGCGCACGCGCGGCGACCGCGCGGCGCTCCGCCCGTCCCCGCTGGCCCGCGGGCGGATCACCCTGCTGGACGCGGCGGCCGGCAGCGGCGTCATCGCGACCGACGACGGGCAGGACATCGCCTTCGACCGCACCAGCGTCGCCGGCGACGCCTTCGACCGCCTGCGGGTGGGCAGCAAGGTGCGCCTGGCCCCCGCCGAGGATTCGGACGGCCTGCGCGCCGGCATGGTCTATCTGCTCGATACGCCTTATCCCGCCAGTTGAGGCCCGTCTCCGTCCGGACGGGCGCGATCGGCTCTTCGGCCCGGTGGCGATCCGTTCTATGCGTTGTCCGCCCGCAATCGACGGACGACGCATCCAGGACGGACCCCGCATGACCCGACACCCCCACACCGCCCGCCACACGGGATGGATCTTCTTCGCCCTGGCCCTGGGCGGCTTCGCGATCGGCACGGCGGAATTCGCGGCCATGAGCCTGGTGCCCATGATGGCCGCCAGCCTTGGCGTCTCGGTGCCCGAGGCGGGACATGCCATCGTCGCCTATGCCGCCGGCGTCTGCGTGGGCGCGCCGCTGATCGCCCTGTTCAGCGCGCGGATCAGCCGGAAGATCATGCTGATCGGCATGATGCTGTTCTACATGCTGGGCAACGGCCTCAGCGCGGTCGCCCCGACCTATGGTGCGCTGCTGGCCTTCCGCTTTCTCAGCGGCCTGCCGCACGGCGCCTATTTCGGCATTGCCGGGCTGGTCGCCTCCGGGCTGGTGCCGCCCAACCGCCGCGCGCAGGCCGTGGCGCGGGTGGTGCTGGGCCTGACGCTGGCCACCATCGGCGGGGTACCGCTGGCAAACGGCATCGGGCAGCTTGTGGGGTGGCGATGGGCCTTCTGCCTGATCGCGGCCATCGCCCTGGCCACGGCGCTGCTGATCCTGGCGCTGGCGCCCGCCGACACCCCGCGCCCCGACGCCAGCGCGATGACCGAGCTGCGCGCGCTGGGCATGCGGCAGGTCTGGCTGACGCTGGCCATCGGGGCCATCGGGTTCGGCGGCATCTTCTGCGTCTATACCTACCTGGCCTCGGTCATGGCGGCGGTCACCCACGCCCCGCCGGCCCTGCTGCCCGTGGCGCTGGCGGTGTTCGGCGCGGGGCTGACGGTCGGCACCGTGGCCTGCGCCTGGGCCGCCGACCGCCGCATGATGCCCACCATCGGCGGCACGCTGCTGCTGAATGTGGCGGCGCTGGCGGCGTTTTCCGGGTCGGCGCACGACATGCGCACGCTGCTGCCGGTCCTTTTCATGATCGGCTGCGGCGGCGGGCTGGCCACGGTGATCCAGTCGCGCCTGCTGGACATCGCCACCGGGGCCGAGGCCCTGGCCGCCGCCCTGAACCAGAGCGCCTTCAACATCGCCAACGCCCTTGGCCCGTGGCTGGGCGGCCTGGCCATCGCGGCCGGCTGGGGCTGGACGTCCGTCGGCTGGGTCGGCTGCGGCTTGGCCGCCACCGGCTTCGCGATCTGGGTGGTGACCGTGGGCGACATCCGCATCGCCGAAAAACGGACGACCTGATCCCGCACTCCTCCAGATCCGGGCCGAGGAAGGTCGGGCCTTGCCCGAACCCACCAGGGCCTGAGGCCTTGGACCCCGATCATAGGTCAACGAATGGGATGCAAGGGCCGAAGCCCTTGCCGGGTTCGGGCAGCGCCCGACCTTCCTTTTCCCATATAACCGCCCGCCCCCTGCCGCCCCGTGACGCATACGCGCGTTGCCCTGCAGACCGCGCCCGCCTGACAGGCGGGCCACAGCGGGCAGGAGGCGTGCATGGCAGACCCCCACGCGTACGATCTCGTCGTCATCGGCAGTGGCCCCTCGGGCCGGCGCGCCGCGATTCAGGCCGCCAAATTCGGGCGTTCGGTGCTGGTGATCGACCGGCAGGCGCGTGTCGGCGGGGTCTCGGTCCATAGCGGCACCATCCCGTCGAAAACCCTGCGCGAAACCGTGCTCAACCTGACCGGCTGGCGCGAGCGTGGCTTCTACGGCATGGCCTATCGGGTCAAGACCGACATCGACGCCGACGACCTGCGCGCCCGCCTGGCCAAGACGCTGGATTACGAGGTCGATGTGCTGGACCACCAGTTCTCGCGCAACGGGGTGGCCGTGCAGCGCGGGCTGGCCCATTTCGTGGACGGGCATCGCATCGGCATCCTGACCCCGGCCGGCGACACCCGCACGGTCTCGGCCGACAAGGTCGTCATCGCGGTGGGGACGCGGCCCCACCGGCCGGCGCATGTGCCCTTCGACGACAGCATCGTGCTGGACAGCGACGGCATCATCAGCCTCGACCGGCTGCCGCGCGCGCTGACGGTGGTGGGCGGCGGGGTCATCGGCATCGAATACGCCACCATCTTCAGCGCGCTGGACGTGCGGGTGACCCTCATCGAATCCCGCGACAGCATCCTCGATTTCGTCGATCGCGAAGTGATCGCCGGCTTCATGCACCAGTTGCGCGACCATGGGATGAATTTCCGCCTGGGCACGCGTCTGGAGGCCATCCGGATCGAATCCGGGCAGCCGGTGGCGATGCTGGAAGGCGGGCAGCGCGTGCGCGCGGACATGCTGCTGTATACCGGCGGCCGCGCGGGCGCGACCGACCAGCTCAACCTCGCGGCCTGCGGGCTGCAGGCCGACACGCGCGGCCGGCTGAAGGTCGATCCGAAGACCTTCCAGACCGCCGTCCCCCATATTTACGCGACCGGCGACGTGATCGGCTTTCCCTCGCTGGCCTCGACCTCGCTGGAGCAGGGGCGCATCGCGGCGTGCCACGCCTTCCAGCAGCACGTGCCGCCCGCGCCCGAATTCTTCCCCTACGGCATCTATTCCGTGCCGGAAATCTCGACCGTGGGCATGAGCGAGGAAGACGCCCGCGCCCGGGGCGTGCCCTACGAATGCGGCATCGCCCGCTTCCGCGAGACCTCGCGCGGGAACATCATGGGGCTGCGCGGCGGCATGCTGAAACTGGTGATCGCGCTGGACACGCGCAGGCTGCTGGGCGTGCACATCATGGGCGAGGGCGCGACCGAACTGATCCATATCGGGCAGGCGGTGCTCAACCTGGGCGGCACGCTGGATTATTTCCTCGACGCCACCTTCAATTATCCGACCCTGGCCGAAGCGTACAAGGTCGCCGCCTTCGACGCCTGGAACCGCATCACGCCGCGCGACACCTGCGGGCCGTCCGAGCCGCCGCCGCCGGACCCGCCGGGCGCTGCCCCGTGACCGGCCTCAGGGCGCTGCCCCGGGGCGCGCTCCCTCCATCGTCACCTGCCGCAGATACAGCATCAGCGGCAGGCCGAACGACACCCCTACCAGCAGGGTCGCCGCATAGACCGGCCACAGCCGCTCCAGCCGCCCTTCCCTGCGCTCCACCCCGGCGAAGCGGAACAGCACGATCGCGGAGATCACCACATCCGCCGCGCAGAACAGGCTGATGCGGTTCGCCGCCAGGTCGCGCAGGAACCGCCCGCCGCCCAGCCCGTGGTCCAGCAGCCAGGGCAGGAAGAACGCATAGGGCACGACCACGCCCGGCACGCACAGGCCCAGATACAGATGCCGTATTTTCATTGATGATCCCATGTCTTTTCAGAACAGATGCACCCAGGACGACGCCGGCCTGTTCCGCCGCATCCGGGCGAAGCCCAGGCACAGCCGCCGCAGCGGCCACAGCCCGGCCAGCCAGACCAGCACCCCCACGCCGTACTGCGTGCCCATCGGGAAAAACACGGCGCCGATCACGGCGAACAGCCACAGATGCGCCAGGTAGAACGGCAGCGGCGCCCGCCCGAACCCGGCGCAGAACCGCCCCACCCGCCCGGGCCGCGACAGGGCGCGGAACAGGCACAGATTGCCCCCCAGCATCGCCAGCACGAACACCGGCGCGGGCGGGTATTTCACCAGATTGAAGAATTCCCGCCACGACCCGTCGCGCGGCGGGCGCAGATTGCCGAACGTGCCATGCCAGCGCAGCAGGATGGCCGCCAGCAGGCAGACGATGCCGATCCACGCCACCGCCCGCAGCGTCGCCGCCCGCCACCCGATCAGGAACCGGGCGAACACGTGCCCCAGCAGGGCCACCCCCAGCCAGGGCAGCACCGGATATTCGACATACAGCCCGCCCGTCTGCCCCGCCACCAGCCCCAGCCGCGCCGGCATCCCCACCGGCCGGCCCGCGTCGCCGGGCAGGAACAGCGACGGCGACAGCACGCACAGCCCCGCCAGCGCCAGCATCGCCGGCAGCACCATCGCCGCGCGTCGCCGCATCAGGGGCTGCATCAATGCCAACACCATCGTGCAGATCCCCAGCGTGGTCAGCACCGTGACCGGCAGGCCGATCGCCGGCCCCGCGCCGGGCCAGCCGCCGGGATGCGCGCCCGTCCGGTCGCCATGGATGCCCACCACCCATGCCGGCACCTCGATCACCCAGCTCAGCAGCACCAGGATCAGCCCGCGCAGCGCCACATGCCCGGCCAGCCGCCGGCCGGGCCAGTCCGCCCGGCGGCTGGCCAGCAGCGCGACCCCCGCGCCCATCCAGAAGAAGAACCCCGGTGCGCACAGGTCGGACAGGACGCGGAACCCAAGCTGCAGCAGGTCGGCCGCGCCGGTGCCGTACCGTGTCCAGGCCCCTGCCCAGAATTCGACCGAATGGCGGCGCACCACCAGCGCATTCACATGATCGGTCGCCATGATCAGCATGATCGCCCCGCGCGCGGCGTCGATGCCTTCGATGCGTTCGGGCCGGTTCATGCGGCCTGCCCCGCCGGCGGCAGCAGGTCGAAAAACGCATCGACCACGCCGGTCAGGCGCTCGGCCTCGTCCGTCGCGGCCAGTTCCAGCGTCGCGCCGCGCAGCAGCGCGATGGTCATCCCGCCCAGCAGCCGCGCCCGCTCGGGCGGCGCGCCGGCGTTGCGAAAGCGCAGGCTGATGGTCTCCAGCCAGAAGTGCGCGGTGCGCCGCGCGTAATCGCCGAACCGTTGCGGGTCGCGCGTGGCGATGGCGTACATTTCGTAAAACAGCCGCAGGGTCGGGCGCATGTCCGGGCTGGCCAGATGCCGCCACAGCGCCCGATAGATCGCGCGCGGGTCGCCATGCGTGGGCAGACGGGCCTCGACCTCGCGCGCCGCGGCCTCGCGCATCGTGTCGAACACGGTGCACAGCAACTGCTCGCGCGATCCGAAATGATACAGGATCGTCCGGTGACTGGTCCCGATCGCCGCCGCCAGCGGCCGCAGCGAAAACGCCGCCACGCCGTTTTCGCGGACATAGGCGATGATTTTCTCCAGCAGCCGGGGCCGCAGGTCGGGGTCGACGGGCCGGGCCATCGGGACGCCTCCATTCATGATCCGATCGGTTCATTAATAAGCCGCACCGGTCGCGCTTGTCCAGCGGCCCGACCTTGCCGGGATTGCACATTCCCCGGCGAAACGAATAACTGTCGTTGGCAAACGCGGGCCGGGGGGGTCGCGGGACGAAGGAGAACGGGAATGGGTTTACGTCGGGTGGGTCTACGAGTCCTGGGCGGCATGGCGCTGGCGGCGGGCCTGGGCGCAGGGGCGGCACGGCCCGCCCTGGCCTGGGGCGGCAACGGACATGCGATCGTCGCCGACATCGCCGAGGCCCGCCTGACCCCGGCCGCCGCCCGGCAGGTCGCCGACCTGCTGGCCCTGGAAGGGCACCAGACGATGGACCAGGTGGCGTCGTGGCCCGACACGATCGGCCATATCCCGCACGACAAGGGCGGCGCACCGGAAACGCTGCCCTGGCATTATGTCGACATCGACGTCGACGCCCCGGCCTACGCCGCCGCCGATTGCCCCGACCGCAACTGCGTGGTCGAGCGCCTGCCCGAACTGGCCCGCGTCCTGGGCGACGCGCATGCCCCGCGCGCGAAACGGCTGGTCGCCCTGAAATGGGTGGTGCATCTGGTGGGCGATCTCCACCAGCCGCTGCATGCCGCCGAACGCGACCATGACAAGGGCGGCAACATGGTCAAGGTCAGCTATTTCGGCGAAACGCGGAACGGGCACCTCAACCTCCATTCCCTGTGGGACGAGGCGATCCTGGAGCATGAAACCGGCCTGGCGACCGGGCCGCATTATTCCATCGACCTGGCCCGCGCCCGCCACGAGGCCGACCTGCTGAACGCCGCGATCACCCCCGGTCAGGCAGCGGCCTGGGCGCCGCAGGGCCTGCCCGGATCGCTGGACGCCACCGTCACCGCCTGGGCCAACGAAAGCCACGCCCTGGCGCGCGACGTGACGTATGCCGACCTGCCGAAGACGGGCAACGCGCTGGGCGACGCCTACGACCAGGCGGCGTGGCCGGTGATCCAGGTTCGTCTGGAACAGGCGGGCGTGCGGCTGGCGGACGTGCTGAACGCGGCCCTGCCGGCGCCTGTGCCCACGCTGGTCCAGCCGCGCTGACCGCAACGCAAAGGCCTCGGCCCTTGCCGGGGTCGGGCAGCGCCCGGCCTTCCCTTCCCCATTCCCCATACAACCACAAGGATCGTTCATGCCGCGCACCCGCCTTGCCGCCCTGCTGCTGGCCTCGGCCTGCCTTGCGACTCCTGCCTTCGCCGCCGACAAGCCGGCCGAGGCCCCCAAGGCCGACGCGCCGAAGCCCGACGCGGCGGAAGGCGGCCAGGCCGGCCTGCTGCCCGCCGATTCCATCACCCGGCATCGCCTGACCATCGGCGGCCGTACCATCGCCTACACCGCCCATGCCGGCACGCTGAGCCTGCGCGACGACGACGGCAAGCCGGGGGCCAAGGTCTTCTACGTCGCCTACACGCAGGACGGCGCCGCCGCGCAGAACCGGCCGGTGTCGTTCTTCTTCAACGGCGGGCCGGGCGCGGGCACGGCCTACCTCAACCTGGGCGCGGCCGGCCCGCGGATGCTGGAATTTCCCGCCGACCAGCCCACCGACGGCGGGGCGGCCCATCTGGCGGACAATCCCGACAGCTGGCTTCCGGCCACCGACATGGTGTTCATCGACGCGGTGGGCACCGGCTACAGCCGCCCCATCGACCCGCACAAGGCGGCCGCCGCCTATTACGGCGTGACCAGGGACGGCGGGGCCTTCGCCAAGGCCATCGAACTGTGGGTGGGCCAGAACGGCCGGCAGGCGTCGCCGCACTATCTGGTGGGCGAAAGCTATGGCGGCATCCGCTCGATCCAGGTCGCGTGGCAGTTGCAGCAGCAGCAGAACCTGATCGTCAACGGCATCGTCATGATCTCGCCGGCCATCCAGATGCAGTTCCTGGACACCGCCAACAACCCCGTGGCCTCGGCCATGACGCTGCCCACCTTCATCGCCGCCCATCTGGACGCGACGCACCAGTTGACGCCGGCCGCCGTGGACGACGCCTATCGCTACGCCTTCGGCCCCTATCTGACGACGCTGGCCAACACGCCGCCGCAGGGCGCGGACGCGCAGAAATTCTATGCCGAGGTCGCCCGGCGCACCGGCCTGCCCGAAGCCGTCGTCGCCAAGCAGCGCGGCGCGCTGGACCCGATGTCCCACGACGTGCGCAGCCGCGACGGGCGGTTGTACGGGCTGTACGATTTCACGCAATCCATCGCCGACCCCTACCCCGAGGGCATCGACAACAACGACAGTCCGGAAATGACCCTGTCGGGCTTCGGCCGCGCCTACGGCAACGCCTTCGCCGGCTATGCGGCGAACGAACTGGGCTTTCGCACCGAACTGACGTACGACCTGCTGAGCATGGAGGTCAACGGTGCGTGGGGCTGGGGCGACAAGGGATCGCCCATGACCGACCAGGTGGCGCTGCTGCGCAAGCTGCTGGCGCTGGACCCGGGGCTGCATATCTTCGTCGCCAACGGCTATTTCGACATGGCCTGCCCCTTCGGCACCACCCGCTGGACCCACGACCACATCCCCGTCGGCGCCGACCGCATCGGCCTGCACATATATCCCGGCGGCCACATGCTCTACACCCGCCCCGAAAGCCGCGCCGCCCTGTGGCACGATGTCGAGGGCTTCTACACCGCCGCCGCGCGTTCCAAATAACCTCCTGCCCGCCGGCTTGGCCCCCTGAACGTCAGATACGGCGGGGCGGGCAAGGTCGGGCTTTGTCCGAACCCACCAGGGCCTGAGGCCCTGGACCCCGGTCATGGATCGACAGACCGGCTTTCAATGGCTGGCAGGGGGCACCCCCCTGCTGGAACGTTTCGACCTCCCGACGCTCGCGGGCGAAGGCCCGGCCCGCCGAAGCCGGGGGGCTGGACGACGCCACCCTGCGCGTGCCGGCCGGCCCCATGACCATCCGCGAACGGCTGCTGCGGCAGGTGATGCGGGCGATGCCCGACGGCACCGACCGGCGGATCGGCGCGATGCTGATCGACGAACTGGACGCGGCAGGGCGGCTGACCGCCGACCGGGCGGAACTGGCCCGCCGCCTGAACGTCGCGCCCGAACGCATCGAGGCGGTGCGCCAGCGGCTGATGCGCTTCAACCCGGTGGGGGTGGCGGCGATGTCGCTGGCGGAATGCCTCGCGGTGCAGTTGCAGGCGCGCAACAGGTTCGACCCCGCCATGGCGGCGCTGCTGGCCAACCTGGACCTGCTGGCGCGGGGCGAGCGGAACCGGCTGCGCGCGGCCTGTGGCGTGGACGCCGACGACCTGGCCGAGATGATCGCCGAACTGCGCGCGCTGAACCCGCGCCCGTGGGCCGAGGACGCGGCCGACCCCGTCCAGACGCGCATCCCCGACCTGATCGTGCAGGAAGGCCCCAACGGCACGTGGCGCGTGGCGGCGGCGCAGGACCTGTCCCGAGACGGTCGGGCTGAACGCCGCCCTGGCCGGCCGGCTGGGAACCCTGCGCCACGAGGACGAACGCAGACGTGTCGCCGGCTGGCTGTCGGGCGCGCGCTGGCCGGTACATGCGCTGGTGCGGCGTCAGCACAGCCTGATGGTGGTGGGCGAACATATCCTGTTCCGACAGGCCGATTTCATGATGCGCGGGCCGGAGGCGCTGCGCCCGCTGACGATGCGGCGCATCGCCGACGACCGTGGCCGCCCGCGCCCACATCCGCCGCCTGATCCACGAGGAATCGCCCGACGCGGTGCTGTCCGACGCACGGATCGTCCAGGCGCTGCACCAGATCGGCTTCGCCCTGTCGCGCCGCACGGTGGTCAAATACCGCGAGGCCCTGGGCATCGGCTCGTCGTTCGAGCGCCGCAAGCTCTACCGCGCGACGGACCATCGCAGGAGGGGCCGGGTGTCGCCCGAACCCGGCAAGGACCGAGGTCCTTGCATCCCATCACATTCATAACGTCGGTGGCCTTGGGGGACGATTATGCCGTTCGCAAAAACGGCTGATTGGGCGGGAAAGCGGAATGTCAGGTTCTGGTGGAAAAAATCAAGAACCCGACATTCTGGTGGTGCCCCTTGTCGGATCATTCGTTCTCTGTCGGCACATCAGCCCTATCGGGCGTCAGTCGCGCGATAGGGACAGCCCCGCGAGAAGCAAGGCGTGCGCGGCAAGTCTGCGGGATACGAACTCAATGAAGAGCCGCACGCGCTTCGTCTTGCGTGTCTCCCCCTGCGTGAGAAGCCAGAGCGTTCCATGCCCATGCAGGTCGGTGCCAGGTACTCTCACCAGCAGCGGGTCGGCATCGCCGACGAAGCATGGCAGTTTCGTCATCCCGATCCCCTGCCGTGCTGCGACAATCTGCGCTTCAGCGTCCGGCGTCCTGAACGGAGCCCCCGTGGTGCGAACCTCTCCTTCTCGAGCCCAGCCCGGAAGTCCATCATTGTTTATGACGATCCAGCGCATCGGGTCAGGCACACCCGCACGCCAGGAGGTCAGGCGATCGCGAGACATATAGATGCTGCTGAACAAGGCAGGCCCAATCACGCCGTGAAGATTGAGTGGCAGTGTTTCCCGGTCCTGCACGATACGGATGGCGACGTCAGCTTCCCGGTTCGTCAGATTCGCGACTTCACCGGCTGGCAGGAGTTCCATCTCGATGTCCGGATGCATCCGCGCGAAATCGGCAAGATCCGGCATCAGCAGATGTGTTGCGAGGAACGGCGGTAGCGTCACGCGCAGACGTCCGCGCACGCTCTGGTCGCGACCGAAAACGCGCGTCTCCAGTTGGCGCGATGACGCTTCCATCTGGTTCGCGAACCCGAGGATCTCCTCACCCGCTGCGGTCAGGCGGTAGCCCGAGGGCAGCTTTTCGAACATATGCGCCCCGAGGTGTTTCTCGAGCTGTGCGATGCGGCGCAGCACGGTCGAGTGATTGACCCCGAGGTGGCCGGCGGCAGCCCGTACCGAGCCGCCGCGCGCGACGGCCAGGAAGTAACGAACATCGTCCCAGTCAATCATGGTGCACTCCGGCACCGCTGGGTGCGCCTTTCACAGCCCATATCCGACAGATCGTGCTTCATAACAACCCATCATTAGAGCAGATAGCAACCGGTTTTCCTCGGTTTCCAAACAGCGAGCACCGATCGTCCGACCCGACGTCCATCGGCGGTCCGGATCGATTTCGCACCACCGATATGCGCGATTGCGCACTCAACGCCTGAAGACAGCCGCCCCATTTTGATCCTCACGGGGAATGTCCCGAACAATCAGAGACGAAACCCGAAAGGAAAAGTCATGGGAAAGCTCGAAGGTAAGGTTGCAGTCATCACGGGTGGATCGAGCGGCATGGCGCTGGCGAGCGCCAGGCGGTTCGTTGAAGAAGGCGCCTATGTCTTCATCACCGGCCGAAGGCAGGAGGCGCTTGACGAGGCCGTCAGGCTGATTGGCCGGAACGTGACCGGCGTGCGCGGCGACGCGGCCAATCTCGACGACCTCGACCGCCTGTTCGACACGGTCAAGCGGGAAAAGGGCAAGATCGACGTCCTGTACGCGAGCGCCGGCACGGGCGAAGCCGTCCCGCTGGGCGAGATTACCGAGCAGCACTTCGATGCGACCTTCAACCTGAACGCGCGCGGCACGCTGTTTACGGTTCAGAAGGCGTTGCCGCTGTTCAACGATGGCGGATCGATCTTCATGACCGGGTCAGTCGCTTCGATCAAAGGTTTCCCGGGTTACAGCGTGTATGCGGCGAGCAAGGCGACGCTGCACGCTTTCGCACGCGGGTGGCTCAACGAACTGAAGGGCAGGAACATCCGGGTGAACGTGCTGCATCCCGGACCGATCGCCACACCGATGCAGGACCAGGTTCTGACCGAAGAAGCGAAGCAGATGTTTGAATCCCTGATCCCACGGGGAAAGATGGGACGCCCCGAGGAAATTGCGACTGCCGCACTGTTTCTTGCTTCAGATGATTCGAGCTTCGTGAATGGGGTGGAGTTGTCTGTCGACGGCGGCTTCTCGGCCATCTGAACGCGCGCCGGATCGCGGGAAGCGGCTGACCGGCGGAATGAGCGTGTCCATGGTGAGCGACTTCCGCGCCGCACGGTCGGCCTGCCCGCAGCATCAATATGAACACGGATTGGAAAAGCACAATGAGCTACACGATTGTCGGATTTGGCAAGATCGGTCAGGCCCTCGCCCACGCCTTCGCCCGTAAAAACATCGACGTGACCGTCGCGAGCCGCCGGCCACCTGAGGTATTAGCGCCGCAGGCCCGGGCGATTGGCCCTACGGTCGTCGCCAGGTCGCTGCGGGATGCGCTTGAGGCCGACACCATCATCCTGGCGGTCCCGTTTGAGCAGCATCGCGAAGTTGCGAAGGCCCTGCCGGACTGGAAAGGCAAGACAATCATCGACGCGATGAACTCGCTGGCTCCCCTTGAGGAGATGGACGGTCTCCTGTCCTCCGCCTTCGCCGCAAAGGCATTCACCGGCGCCAGGTTCGTGAAAGCGTTCAATCACCTGATTGCGGCCACCCTGGCGACCGATCCGGTCGTCGAGGGCGGCCACCGGGTCGTCTTTCTGTCGAGCGACGACGAGGATGCGACCGCTCCCGTGGCGGCCCTGGCCAAGCAACTCGGATTCGCCCCCGTCAAGCTGGGAAAGATCAACGAAGGTGGCGCATTGGTCCATGCACGTGGCCGCGTTTGGGGCCCGCTGATCTTCCAGGATTTGTTTAAAAAGGAGCAGTAATCGTTTTCCGGCCGGCTGATCGTATCTGTCAGGTACGAACCCCAAAATACCGGCCACCGAACCCGGCAAGGACGGCGTTCATTCACATCATGCTAACGTCTGTTCCTGAGCGGCATCTCGTTGAGAACGAGCTGGGGTGATGTACCGTCCTGCCACCCGTCGGCGCCCGGGTCGGGCCGGGGGGCCGTCCGTGCCAGATCGGCGCGGGCTTTCTTCACGGCGGCGGTGCTGATTCCAAGTTCCCTGTCCCGGCTCCGAACCAGTTCGGGCTTGAGCTGACCGTCGGCCGTGAATCCCATCATCAGTTGCGGGATGCCCCAGGGGGAGCGCGGAATTCCTGTCGACCTGTCACGTATGCCATGTTTTGCCATATGTGGAGACCAGGCCGGCGATCGCCGTATGTTCGACGGCTTGCGGAAGGCCTGGCATGACCAGTTCGCCCGCTGTCGTCTCGTGCCTGTGGCTGTGCCAGAGCGGTTTTTCCTCTTCAGGCAGAGGCTTAAAAAGGCGTTCGGAAACGATATACTCGATACCGATCAGGCGGGAATCGGATTTGTTTCCGTCGTAAATCACGCACTGGAAAAATTCTTCGTTGATGTGCGTGCAATAATGATGGGCCTCGATCTGGCGGCCCATATCGTCAGCATAAAAATGAAACCCGTTCAAACACATGTTGATCGAGCGGATGGGGCTGTCATTCTGGAGCAGATCAGCCCCCATGCCCAGCATGATGCTCTTCGTGGACTTCTTCGCCCCCGGAATATCGCCGCCATGCTCGGCGGGCTGCTGCGCATGAGCGCGTCCACACGCGCAGGACAGGAGAGCGGCGCCGGAGCCCACCAGACGGACAAAGCCCCGGCGCGCAAGAGAAGGATGACGGAGAGGCATGTCGGAATCCTCGTGTGGGCAGAGAGCGAACCCTTGCCGATGCTATTGGTTCCGCGCTGCCCCCTGAGGGGCGTTGCCGTCGCCCGTGTGTGCGCATTCCATCGGGCCGCAGGGCGCACCGGGAATGTCCCGCAGAAAGGCGGTCATTCTTCGTGAGCGGCCAGCAGCACCCGGCCCGACGCCGCGTGGTCGGGGAATGCGGCGTGCTGCCCGGCGACGTCGGTTTCCGGCAGGCTGAACTGCCTGACCAGCCCGTTGAGCCTGCCGCTTTCGTCCGCCAGGCTGCGGGAGGTCGCGTGGAACTGGTCGGCGACGGTGGTGTTCTGCTGGGTCGTCTGGTCCAGCGACCCCACGGCGGCGTTGATTTCCGCCAGGCTGGACGATTGTTCGCGGGCCGCGATGGCGATGGCGTCCAGGTGCTGGCCCATCTGGCCGATGAACGACGCGATCTTCCGCAGCGCCCTGCTGCAATCCTTGACGCGGCCCGCGCCCTCCTGCACGTCGGCGGCGGTCTGGCGGATCACCGTCCGGACATCCAGGGCGGCTTTGGCCGATTTCTGCGCCAGCGACCGCACTTCGGTGGCGACGACGGCAAAGCCCCGGCCGGCCGTCCCGGCCCGTGCGGCCTCGACGCTGGCGTTCAGCGCCAGGATATTGGTCTGGAAGGCGATGCTGTCGATCACGTCGACGATCGCGGCAATCTGCGCCGAGCCCTGTTCGATGCGGTTCATGGCCGCTTCGGCGTCGTTGGTGATGGCGGTCGACGTCGCGGCGGACTGGCGCGCCCGCGCGCCGATCTGCTGGGCGTCCTCGGACCGTTTTGCGGTATCGCCCACGCTTCGGGTGATGCCCGCCACGGCGGCCGCCGTCTGTTCCAGGGCCGCCGCCTGCGTTTCGGTGCGGCGCGCCAGGGTGTCGGCCCCGGCCGCCAGCCCGTGGGTGCCGTCGCTTATGACGTGAATGGCGCCGGACATCTGGGAAAATGTCGCGGCAAGCTGCGCCAGGGACTGGTTGAAATCATGGCGCAGGGGCTCGAACGCCTTTGAAAATTCGGTCTCGATCTGGAAGGACAGGTCGCCCCCGGCCATCCGCTTCAGGCCGGCGGCCAGGGCGCCCGTGGCCTTGCGCAGCCACTCCCGGGCCTCGGCTTCGGCTTTTTCCTGAATGGCGACCCGTTCGGCCTCGGCGTGCCGGCGCTGGATTTCGGCGTCCTGCTCCAGCTTCCGTTTTGCGATGGCGGCGGCGCGGAACACGTCCAGCGAACGGGAGATCGCGCCGATTTCATCCCCCCTGTGCGCCAGCGGAAAAGTCAGGTCCGTCTGGCCGCCGGCCAATCTGGTGATGGACACATTGATTTTCTGAAGGGGCCGCAGAATGTTGTACACCACCACAAGGACGGCAACGACCATGACAACGAACAGGGCGACATAGGCCGCATAGACCCGCCGCAGCGTCGTCCTGTAGGTCACGCCGGAATCCAGCGCATAGGACGCCGCGTTATTGATGCTGCCGTTCATGAATGACGTGAGGGTGCCGGACACTTTCTCCTGCAACTCGATCAGCTGCTGGCCTTCGTTCAGAAGGGCATGGCTCTTGTCCTGCGCGACGACCCAGTTCTTGAACGTCGTGTCGTGGTACTCTTCATATTCGGACCATTCTTCCTGAAGATTGTGGAACAGGGCCTGATCGTCGTCCGAATTGATGAAAGGCACGTAGGCGTCGATAGCATGCGCGATCTTTTCGGAAATCGCGCTGCTGTTGCTGGAAAGCGTTGCGAATTCTTCGGGCGATGACGTCGTAAGCTGCTTGATCTCGACCGCGCGGAACGTCCGGATCTGATTGTCGATCGCGGCCAGGATCTTCAGGCTGGCAAGCGACTGGTGGGCGATCTTTTCCACCCGGTCGTTGACGCGGGTCAGGCCGTTTATCGAAAACTTTCCGGAAACAATGCAGGAAACGGCAATCAATAATAAAATGATGCCCAGGGACAGTTTAATACCAGGCGAGCGCACGGGGCATCCCTTCGATTATTTTCTCGTCTTTCTGCCGATGCCGTGAACCCGATATCCGCCCCCGCACCGCGACGTAGACCACTTGCATGAGTCTATGAAATCTTCAGGGGGCCGCATAATGAAGTTTATATTTAACGGGTAGCGGTGCAGGCTGCTTTGTGCCTGTGCCCGGGACGTCCTGAAACGGACGGAGATGCAAGGGCCAAGGCCCTTGCCGGGGCCGGGCCGGGCCGGGGGCCCGGCCTTCCCCCGATGCGCCGCCTTCAGCGGGCGCGCGAGCCGATTTCGGGCAGCAGGGCGATCAGCTCCGCCGCCTCGCGCTTCGACAGGCCGGCCGCCTGCAGGTCGACCGTGCCGTCGCCGGCCAGGACCGCGCGCAGGGCGCGCAGCGCCGGGCCGGACAGCAGGGCGGCTTCCTGCATGTAGTCGCGGAAGGCCTCGAAGGTCTGGGGCACCCAGCGTTCGACCAGCGTCAGGATGGCGTCGGCATAGGCGCGGATTTCGTACTGGGCGTGGGCGTCGGCGCGCAGCCGCAGGAAATGCAGCAGGTTCCACAGATTGATCTGCCAGTAGAACTGCGTCATCACATTGACCGGCAGGGTCATGCGCGCCAGTTCGCGCGCCACCACCGGGCGCGTGGGGTCGACGACGTTGCCGGCCTCGTCCTGGTTCAGCATTTCCAGATAATGGTCGTAGCAGCGCGTGGCATCCTCGCGCAGCAGGGCCAGCACCTGTTCGGCGGCGTCGGCGGGCAGGCTGTCGCCGCGCCCCTGCTTGTTGCTGGACGACTGGCGGGCGATGTCCTCGGGCCGGGGGAAGTAGAATTCCTTCTCCAGCACCGAATAGCGCGCGGAATATTCGTTGATGCTGGCGGTGCGGTGGCGGAACCACTGCCGGGTGACGAAGATGGGCGCGCGGACGTGGAACTTGGCCACCGCCAGCTCGAACGGGCTGGTGTGCCGGTTGCGCATCAGGTAGCGGATCAGTCCCCGGTCGTCCGAGGTGCTGCGCGTGCCCTTGCCGTACGACACCCGCGCGCCCTGCACGATGCCTTCGTCGCCGCCCATATAATCGATCAGACGGACGAATCCGGTCTCCAGCACCGGCAGGGGGGTGTACAGCGCGTCCTCGGCGGCGGGGACGACGGTGCGGCGGGTCTGGGCCCAGCCGGCGCGGGCGGCGTCGATTTCCGATTGCTGGTCCGTTGAAAACATCTGCTTCCGCCTTGTCCGTGAGGTCCGAGGGGGGCGCATATCACGAAACCTCCCGCTTCGCGACCGTGGCGTGCGCCACACCGCTTGCCAACGGCGGTCGCCGACCCTATATCCCATGGTGCCGGAGGGGTTCGCCCCTTGGCTATGGCGATAAACGGCATGTGGAATAATTGTTGTGGACCCGGGGGCGGTACCCGGCGTCTCCACCAGAACGCTCTCCGCTACGACCCTTCGGGGCAGGGAGCCATGGGGACGAAACAGGCTCGACACGCATGGTAAAGACCTGCCTTTTGCCCGGTATTGTACCACCGTCATCGGGCTAAATCACAAGTGCCAACGATAACTCTGAGGTGCTCGCTGTCGCTGCATAAGTGACAAGCGCGGTTCGGGAGGGCACCGGGCAACAGAAGCCCTCCCACTTTATCGCCCGGACGTGGCATCATATCCGCTTCGTGAAGCTGATCCGCAGGTCCATCCCTTGCCAGGGGGCGGCGTTTGACGCATGGCTTGAACCTGTGGCACGGCGTGGCGCGAAGCAGCAAGGCCATCAGGCGCCGGCCGCCCGATCACGGGGGCCGGACGGTACGGAGTAGTCCGCATGTCCGACGATCACGATGAGGAAAACGGTTTCGACACCGTGATTCCCGACAGCCTCATACCCTACGACGCCTGGATCGAGGACGCGTACCGCGACGTCATGCTGCGCGCGCTGGATCATGTGGGCCGCGAGGGCCTGCCCGACGGGCATCATTTCTACATCACGTTCCTGACCGGCTGGCCGGGTGTGGAAATGCCCGCCCGCCTGCGCGCCCAGTACCCGCACGAGATCACGATCGTGCTGCAGCACCAGTTCTGGGACCTGAAGGTGGACCGCGCGGCGCAGACCGTGTCGGTCGGCCTGTCCTTCGGCGGCGTCGGGTCGATCCTGGTCATCCCCGTCCCCGCCATCACGGCCTTCGCCGACCCCCACGTCCGGCTGGCCCTGCGCTTCACGGCGCCGGAGCCGGAGGAGGAGGACGGTGAAACCACCCCGCCGGACGCCGAGGCCACCGCCCCCGCCCCGGCAGGGGACGAACCGGCCGAAACGCCGGCCTCGTCGCAGGTGGTCAGCCTTGCGGCCTTTCGGAAGAAAGGACCGGGCCAGGGCTGAACCGCACGTCATCCGGAGCGCCCGGATGCGGCCGGGCGTCCCGTGAACCGCTACCACCCGGAACCAATCCGGGGGAGACAGGCACAAGGGAGATCGTCCGTTGAATGTTTCAACCACCCCGCCGAAGCCGGCGCTCAAGCCGTTCGTCTATGGCCCCCTCTTTCCCCTGCACGACGACGACACGCCGTGGAAGAAGCTGGAGATCGAGGGGGTGCACACCACGGTCTGCGACGGGCGGACCGTGCTGCACATCCGCCCCGAGGCCCTGAGCGCGCTGGCCGCCCGCGCCTTCCACGACATCGCGCATCTGCTGCGCCCGGGCCATCTGGCGCAGCTGGCCAAGATCCTGAAGGACCCCGAGGCTTCGGACAACGACCGCTTCGTGGCGCTGGACCTGCTGAAGAACGCCTGCATCGCCGCCGGCGGCGTGCTGCCGATGTGCCAGGACACCGGCACGGCCATCGTCTACGGCAAGAAGGGCCAGCGCGTCTGGATCGACGGGAACGAGGAGGAAGCGTTCTCGCGCGGGGTGTACGACACCTATACCCGCACCAGCCTGCGCTATTCGCAGATGGCCCCGCTGTCGATGTTCGAGGAAGCGAACACCGGCACCAACCTGCCGGTGCAGTTCCATATCTCGGCCGCGCCCGGCGACTACCATGCCGAGCAGATGGACCTGATGTTCGTCGCCAAGGGCGGCGGCTCGGCCAACAAGACCTTCCTGTTCCAGGAAACCCGCGCCCTGCTGTCCAGCAAGGAAAACCTGCTGAAATGGCTGGACGTGAAGGTCCGCACGCTGGGCACCTCGGCCTGCCCGCCCTACCATCTGGCGGTGGTGATCGGCGGCATGTCGGCCGAACAGACGCTGGAGACGGTGAAGCTGGCCTCGACGCGCTGGCTGGACACCCTGCCAACCCAGGGCAGCCCCCAGGGCCACGCCTTCCGCGACCTGGAGATGGAGCAGGAGATCCTGAAGCTGACGCAGCGCCTGGGCATCGGCGCGCAGTTCGGCGGCAAGTATTTCTGCCATGACGTGCGCGTGGTGCGCCTGCCCCGCCATGGCGCGTCGCTGCCGGTGGGCATCGGCGTGTCGTGCTCGGCCGACCGGCAGGTCAAGGCGCGCATCACCGCCGACGGCTTCTTCCTGGAACAGCTGGAGGCCGACCCCGCCCGCTTCCTGCCGGAAACGACGGACGAGCATCTGGACGGCGAGGTGGTTCCGGTGGACCTGAACCAGCCGATGAGCGAAATCCGCGCCCTGCTGTCGCGCTATCCCGTCCGCACGCGCCTGTCGCTGACCGGGACCATGGTGGTGGCCCGCGACATCGCCCATGCCAAGTTCCGCGAACGGCTGGAACGCGGCGAGGGCCTGCCCGACTACCTGAAGGATCACCCGGTCTATTACGCCGGCCCGGCCAAGACGCCCGACGGGCTGCCCACCGGCTCGTTCGGCCCGACCACGGCGGGGCGCATGGACAGCTATGTGGCCATGTTGCAGGAAGCCGGCGGGTCGTTCGTCATGCTGGCCAAGGGCAACCGGTCGAAGGCCGTGCGCGAGGCCTGCCATACATACGGCGGCTTCTACCTGGGTTCGGTCGGCGGGCCGGCGGCGCGGCTGGCGAAGGACTGCATCCGCAAGGTCGAGGTTCTGGAATATCCGGAACTGGGCATGGAGGCGGTCTGGAAGATCGAGGTCGAGAATTTCCCCGCCTTCATCGTCATCGACGACAAGGGGAATGATTTCTACGATGGCCTGACGGGCTGAGGCCGGGCGATCGCGCCCTGCGGCCCGACAGCTAGGGAGATCCCTGTTCCATGCGCTTTACCGTCGATCGGCTGGACCACATCGTCATCACTGTCCGCAACCTGGAGGTTTCGGCGTCCTGGTATCAGCGGGTCCTGGGCATGGAGCGGGAGGAATACGGCCGCAACAACCGGACGGCGCTGAAATTCGGCGGCCAGAAGATCAACCTCCGCCCCCATGGGGCGGAGGGCTGGGCCACCGCCGACGACGCGCTGCCGGGCACCAACGACCTGTGCTTCATCACCGCCGTGTCCAGCGGCGACGTGATCGAGCATCTGGAAGGCTGCGGCGTCACCGTGACCGAGGGGCCGGTGGCCCGTCTGGGCGCGCTGGGGCCGATCACCTCGGTCTATTGCCAGGACCCGGACGGCAACCTGGTCGAAATCGGGTCCTATCAGGGGTAGCGCCCGCCCATGACCGGCACGCCCCCGCCTCCTTCGGCGCCCGTCGCGGCGCCGGTGGACAATCCGGCGCTCTATCCCCATCCGCAGGACCGTCCGCTGGCCGGCGCGCCGCATCCCGGCCGGCTGGTCCATCCGCGCCTGTATGCCTGCGAATGCGCGGGCACCATCATGCTGATGATCTTCGGGGTCGCCACCAACGTGCTGCTGGGGGCGGCGGCCAGCCCGGTGGGGCGGGTCCTGGCGGACTATCCCGCCCTGCAGGTCGCGTTGCAGGGGCTGTTCTTCGGCATGGGGGGCTCGATCGCGGCGCTGTCGCCCTTCGGGCGGGTCAGCGGCGGGCATGTCAGCCCGTCGGTGACCCTGGCCTTCACCCTGGCCGGCCGGCTGGCCTGGCGAGACATGATCGGCTACATGGCCGGGCAACTGGCGGGGGCCGTCATCGGCACCGGCCTGGTGGCGCTGGCGGGCCTGCTGTGGCCGCGCTGGGGCGGGTGGGCCGGCGCCACGCATTTCGCCGCCACCGTGCCCTATGACCGCGTGCCGCTGTCCTGGGCCTTCACCGGCGAGGCCTGCACCACCGCGCTGCTGATCACCGCCCTGCTGTTTACCGGCGGCCATGCCCGCCTGCGCTGGGCCACGCCGCTGCTGGCCGGGCCGCTGTTCTTCACCCTGAACCCGTTCGAGGCCTGGCTGTCGGGCGACAGCACCAATCTGGCGCGCAGCCTGGGGCCGGCGCTGTTCTCCGGCCAGTGGCAGGGGTTCTGGATCTATTGCGTGGCCCCGTTCCTGGGGGCCGCGGCGACGGTGCTGATGATGCGCCTGCAGGTATTCGGCGAAATGCACCTGCACGAAGCCCGCATCGCCCATTTCGGCCACCACGGCCGCGCCCCTTTTCTGTTGCCGTGGCGGCGCAATACCGGGGCGTGAGGCGCGTTTCCTCGGGCTTCGCCCGAACCCACCAGGGCCTGAGGCCCTGGACTCCAGACGATTGGTTTCCAAAGGCGACTGCCTTTGGCGGGGTACGGGGCAGCGCCCCGCCTAGCCGTCCTTGCCGAAAACCGCCGTCAGGCTGGCCGAGCCCAGGGAATGGCTGTGCACGAAGAAGCCCACCATCGCCCCCGATGCGTCGGACGGCAGGGTCAGGGTTTCGGTGTCCAGCGCGTGCACGGTGAAGATGTAGCGATGGGCCGGCCCCGGCGGGGGCGCCGCGCCGCCGTAGGCGTTGCCGCCAAAATCGGTGCGGGTCATCGACGCGCCTTCGGGCAGGTCGGCGTCGCCCGACCCCGCGCCGGCGGGCAGGGACGTCACGGTGGCGGGGATGTTGACCACCACCCAGTGCCACCACCCCGAGCCGGTCGGCGCGTCGGGGTCGTACAGGGTGACGACGAAGCTGCGGGTCCCTACGGGGGCGCCGCTCCAGGCCAGCGGGGGCGAGATGTTGCCGCCGCGGTAGCCCATGCCGTCGAACACCTGCGCGTCGGGCAGGCGGCCGCCTTCGGTGAAGGCGCGGCTGGTCAGCGTGAATGTCATGTCAGTGTCCTGTCGGTCGGGAAGGCGTTTTACCAGTTCTTGCTGACCAGCCAGAATTCTTCCGAGGTCAGGGTGATGACGCCGCCGCCGGCCGGCGATTCGGCCGCGGCCTCGGCCAGGGCGGCGATGCGCTGGACCATCAGGGTCTTGCGGACATGCGCCTCGGACGTCTCGGGGTTGGCTTCCAGCACGCTCAGCGCGACCTTGCAGGCTTTGGCGACGCGCGCGGCGTCCAGTGCGGCATAGGACATCGGTTCGGTTCCCGTTTCATGCCCGGGGGCGGCCCCCGGATGCGTTCGCCCCATTCTGGCGGTGGGGGCGCGCGTTGTCCAACCGTCACGCGATGCTGGCAACGGGCGGCGGGATTCCGTAAACGGGGCGTCCGATGACCGATCTTGCCTCCGATTTCGATTTCGACCTTCCGCCCGCGCTGGTGGCCGACCACCCGGCCCGCCCGCGCGATTCCGCGCGCCTGCTGGACATCCCGGTGGCGGGGCCGTTCCAGGACCGCATCGTGCGCGACCTGCCGTCGCTGCTGCGGCCGGGCGACCTGCTGGTGGCCAACGACACCGCCGTGATCCCGGCGCAACTGGACGCGCGGCGCGGCGAAGCGCGGATCGGCATCACGCTGGACCGCATCCTGCCCGACGGCACCTGGCACGCCCTGGCCCGCAACGCGCGCCGGTTGCGGGCGGGCGACGTGCTGACCTTCGCCGGGGTGGAGACGACGGCCGGCATCGTGTCGCGCGATGCCGAAGGCGGCGTGATCCTGCGGTTCGACGCCGAGGGCCCGGCCTTCGATGCGTTCCTGCAGACGGCCGGCGCCCTGGCCCTGCCGCCCTATATCGCGCGGCCCGACGGCCCGACCGAGGCCGACCGCGACGATTACCGCACCATCTTTTCCGAACATCGCGGCGCGGTGGCGGCGCCCACGGCGGGGCTGCATTTCACGCCCGGCCTGCTGGCGGCGCTGGACGCGGCGGGGGTGGCGCGGCGGACGCTGACCCTGCATGTGGGCGCGGGGACGTTCCTGCCGATGCGGGGCGACAGCATCGCCGCCCACCGCATGCATGCCGAACGGGGCGTCATCACCGCCGAAACGGCGGCGGCCATCAACGCCACCCGCGCCGCCGGCGGGCGCATCGTCGCGGTCGGCACCACGACCCTGCGCCTGCTGGAAAGCGCCGCCGAGCCGGACGGCACAATCCGGCCCTTCGACGGCGACACCGCCATCTTCATCCGTCCGGGCTACCGCTTCCGGGCGGTGGACATGCTGATGACCAATTTCCACCTGCCGCGCTCGACCCTGTTCATGCTGGTCTGCGCGTTCGCCGGATACCAGAGAATGCGTGACGCCTACGCCCATGCCGTCGCCGACGGCTATCGGTTCTATTCCTACGGCGACGCCTGCCTGCTGCACCGCGCCCCCTGCCCCGGCGCGCCGGCATGAGCACCGCGTTCCGCTGGGTGGCGCAGGCCCGCGCCGGACGCGCCCGCGCCGGGCACCTGCACACCGCCCATGGCGTCGTGCCCACGCCCACCTTCATGCCCGTCGGCACCGTCGGCACGGTGAAGGCGATGACGATGGACGCCGTGCGCTCCACCGGGGCGGGGATCGTGCTGGGCAACACCTACCATCTGATGCTGCGTCCGGGGGCCGAGCGCGTGCGCGCCCAGGGCGGGCTGCACCGGTTCATGGACTGGCCCGGCCCCATCCTGACCGATTCCGGCGGGTTCCAGGTCATGTCGCTGGGCGCGCTGCGCAAGCTGGACCAGGACGGAGTGACGTTCAATTCGCACATCGACGGGTCGAAGCACCGGCTGACGCCGGAACGCTCGACCGACATCCAGAACGCGCTGGATGCCACCATCACCATGTGTTTCGACGAATGCCCGGCCCTGCCCGCGCCGACCGAGACCATCGCGCAGTCGATGCGCCTGTCGATGCGCTGGGCCGCGCGCTGCCGCGAAGCCTTCGTGCCGCGCCCGGGCTATGCCCAGTACGGCATCATCCAGGGCGGGACCGAGCCCGAACTGCGGGCCGAAAGCGTCCGCGCCCTGACCGATATCGGTTTCGAGGGCTATGCCATCGGCGGCCTGGCGGTCGGCGAGGGGCAGGCGCTGATGTTCGCGACGCTGGATTCGACGGTGCCGCTGATCCCGCAGGACCATCCGCGCTACCTGATGGGCGTCGGCACGCCCGACGATTTGCTGGGGGCGGTGGAACGCGGTGTCGACATGTTCGACTGCGTGATGCCCACCCGGGCGGGGCGCACCGCGCGCGCCTATACCGAACGCGGGACGCTGAACCTGCGCAACGCCCGCCATGCCGACGACCTGCGCCCGATCTCGCCGCATTGCGACTGCCTGGCCTGCACCCGCCACAGCCGCGCCTACCTGCATCACCTGTTCCGCGCGAACGAGATGCTGGGGCCGATGCTACTGACCTGGCACAACATCGCCTATTACCAGCGCCTGATGCGCGGCATCCGCGCCGCCATCGTCGAGGGCACGCTGGACGCGCACGGCGCATGGCTGCGCGCCCAGTGGGCGATGGACGACTGGTCGCCGGACGAGATGCCGCCCCCCGACATTCCCCCGGTTCCCTGACCCATGGCGGACCTCTCGCCCGACGCGGCCCTGGCCCTGCGTGAGCGGATCGGCGACCGCGCGCTGGCGCTGGGGTTCGACGCGGTGGGGTTCTGCGACGCCGCGCTGGGGGACGAGGCCCGGACCCGCCTGGCCGATTTCCTGGCGGCCGGGCATCACGGGTCGATGGGCTGGCTGGCCGACCGCACCGCCCAGCGCGGCGACCCGCGCGCCCTGTGGCCGGCGGCACGCAGCGTGATTGCGCTGGGCCTGTCCTATGCGCCCGGCGACGACCCGCTGGCGACGGTGGGCCGGCCCGACCGGGGGAACATCTCGGTCTATGCCCGCAACCGCGACTACCATGACGTGGTGAAGGGGATGCTGAAGCACCTGGCCCAGTTCGTCGTGGCCGAGGGCGCCCGCGCCGCCGCCCGGGACGCCGGGCCGGGCGCGGCCGTGCCCGAGGTGAAGGTGTTCGTCGACACCGCCCCGGTGATGGAAAAGCCGCTGGCCGAACGGGCCGGGCTGGGTTGGCAGGGCAAGCATACCAACCTGGTGTCGCGGCGGCACGGAAGCTGGCTGTTCCTGGGCGAGGTCTACACCACCCTGGCGCTGCCGCGCTCCGCCCCGTCGGGCGGGGGGTGCGGCACCTGCCGGCGCTGCCTGGACGCCTGCCCCACCGGGGCGTTTCCCGAACCGTGGCGGATGGATGCGCGCCGCTGCCTGTCCTATCTGACGATCGAGAACCCCGGCCCCATCCCCGAGGAATTCCGCGCCCCGATGGGCAACCGGATCTATGGCTGCGACGACTGTCTGGCGGTGTGCCCGTGGAACCGCTTCGCCACGCAGTCGCGCCAGATGAAGCTGCTGGCGCGCGACGAACTGACCGCCCCCCGCCTAGCCGAACTGGCGGGTCTGGACGATGCCGCGTTCCGTGCCCTGTTCGCGGGGTCGCCGGTCAAGCGGATCGGCCGCGACCGATTCGTGCGGAACGTGCTGGTCGCCATCGGCAATTCGGGCCTGACGGCATTGCGGCCCACGGCGCAGGCGCTGTGCAACGACGCCGACCCCGTGGTGGCCGAGGCCGCGCGCTGGGCCGTCGGGCGGCTGCCGGCATGACCGGCGGACCGGCCTTCCGCCTGCCCGGCGGCCGGGCGCTGGCCAAGCGCAGCCTGGTCCTGTCCGGCCATCGCACCAGCGTGGCGCTGGAGCCCGAATTCTGGACGGCGCTGGAGGCCATGGCCCAGGCGCACGGCCTGGGCCTGCCGGCGCTGATCGCCCGAATCGACGCAGCCCGCGACCCCACCCGCCCCTTGGCCTCGGCCCTGCGGGTGGCGGCCCTGCTGGAGGCCCGGGCGCAGACCGGGGCAACCTTGGAAGGTGATTTGGGTTGAAGGGCCGTGCGTGCTAAGCAGGGGCCATGGCGATCTGGGGAAAGCTGTTCGGCAGTGTGGCGGGGTTTGCGGTCGGCGGGCCGGTCGGCGGCCTGCTGGGCGCCGTGCTGGGCCATGCGGCCGATAACGGATCGATCCTGCAAACGCCGGTAGGTGGCTGGACCGATCGCTGGGCGCCGCGCGGCAACGCCGACCCCAACGGGGCAGCGGCCTTCGTGGCCGCCAAGCTGGCCGCCGTGATGGGCAAGCGCGAACAGCTTTACGGCCTGGTCATCGTGATTCTCTCGGCCAAGCTGGCCAAGTGCGACGGGCCGGTGAACCGGTCGGAAATCGACGCCTTCAAGCGCCGCTTTCAGGTGCCCGCCGACAATGCAAAGGAGGTCGGGCGCCTGTTCGACCATGCCCGGCAGCGCGTGGACGATTACGAAGCCTTCGCCCTCGAACTGGGCCGCGCCTTCCCCGACCGCCCCGAAATGCTGGAAGACGCCCTGGGCGCCCTGTTCGCCATCGCCCGCGCCGACGTGGGGCCGGAAGGCGAGCTGCACCCGGCGGAACTTCAGTTCCTGCGGCGGGTGCATCGCGCCTTCGGGCTGAGCGCCGGCGGCTGGGACCGCGCCGAGCACGGCGGTGCCCGCCCCGGCGTCAGCGAAATCGACGCCTACACTGTACTGGGCATCGCCCGCACCGCCACCGACAGCGAAGTCCGCGTCACATGGCGCCGCCTGGTGCGCGAACACCACCCCGACGCCATGGCCGCCCGCGGCGCCACCCCGCGCGAAGTGGACGCCGCCGCCGGCCGCATTGCCCAGATCAACGCCGCGTGGGACAGGATCAAGCGCGACCGGCGGTTGTGAGGGGCTGCGTTTAAAACGGTTCCGTCGGCGATCCGACGCCGAGGCTGGGCAACACACGCCGGGCTTACCACTTCGCGACATTCTCCCCCTTTGAAACAGCCTCTACGTCGCAAGGTCAGCTCGGGCTCTGCCCGAACCCGGCAAGGGCCTCGGCCCTTGCATCCCATTCGTTTCATAAAGTCCTGGGTTTCCAAAGTTCCCTGCCCTTTGGAGGTCAAGGACAAGGCCACATGTGCGCAACGATGATAATTTTTCCTTGGCGATTCCACCGGTGCAAACGCGGATGATTGGGTGAGGTGCTGCCGGTCCGTTAGGAAATGAGATTGCGAGGAACCGGACATTCGAGACGCATCGTAATTTGGCCGGTGGCAGTCGGTCCGCTTTCGGGCACGAAATTCTCAGTAGCGGACGTTGGCATCAGATGCCTGCCGGCAGCTTTCGCCCTCATGTCGGACATAGGTGCCTAGGAGAGTTCTCCGCATAGCAGACATAAGCATCACAATCTCTTTACCGCCGAGTTGAACAATAAGGAGCAAGAACGCTTTTGGATGTGTAGTCGCACAAAACGGATATTGACATGCAGAAATGTTGAGGACCGACCTTCGACAAGGTCTTTATCCTTGGGTCCGAGCATTACATAATCGGCCGTTCATGCATGTCGAAGTCATCTGGACTGCGTCGACCAAAGCTTCTCGACATCTCTATGAGAAGATATAGTGTTATTTGGAAATAAAATCAAATTTAGGAGCTGGGATCTATGGAGCGAAACTCTTTGGATGAGTTGGCAAGGCGTCTCGACCTAGCTCGCAAGGGCGGTGGTATTCTGTTTTGCGGCGCTGGGTTTTCTGCAGATTGTCTGAATTTCAAGCCTGATGAAACACTCGGCACGGGTGCACAACTGCTAGACCTCTTTAATACCGCACTCCATCAGACCCCCCCATACAAAGATCTGCAAAATGCCGCAGATGCACTACAGGAGAAGATTGCCGACAACGGCATGATGACGCTTCTAAAAGAGCAATTCACGGTTTCTGACTCGACCGGTGATATGACCGATCTGTTGCGCTATCCTTGGCAAGTGGTCTACACGACAAATTACGATAATGCGCTCGAAATTGCGGCGCAGGCCGCGCACAGACAGGTCGACCCTCTCAACAACACCGATGATCCCAAAACGGCCACGACAAACCTCGAAATTATCCATCTGCACGGCTATGTGCGGAAATGGGACATACATAACTTTCGCGAAAGCTGCGTACTCGGTGCCGAAAGCTACTCGAAGCTCACCCATGTAAAGAACTGGCTTGAACGTTTCCGCCGTGACATTGATCAGGCCCAGATAGTGGTTTTTGTCGGGTTCAATGCTGGCGATTTTCATCTTAACCAGGCGATCAACGACCTGACAGGTTTACGTGCCAAGGCCTTCTTCATCAATCGCCCGACTGCCGAAGCCAACCCTGATGTTGTAGCAGCTCAAAAGCGGCTTGGCACCCCTCTTTTCATCGGTAGGATCGGGCTTGCCACCACCATCAAGCAGCTTTTAGCCAAAAAAACACCGAAAGAGCCACACCTTACCAGTTTCGTGAAGTACACACCTCCGGATCCCGCTGCAACGGTTCCCACGCGAGCGCAGATCGAAGACTTGTTTCTCTATGGTAAGATCGAGCCCTCACAACTCGCGCGGGACGCATCCAACGATATATCAGAGTACCACATACAACGCAGCGCCATCAAACAAACACTTGATTCTATCACATGTGATACCCGAATCGTACTTTATGATGGTTACGCTTGTGATGGTAAGTCCATACTTACAACCGATCTTGCCTATCGCCTATCAGGCGCAAGACCTGTCTACCGGCTGCGCCAAGCTTATGAGAACATACTTAACGAAATCGCAGAAATTCTTAGCTACGTACCGAACGCCGCACTGATCATTGAGAACTGCTTTGATCTGCCGAGGGAACGGCTTGTGAGCATCGCACGTCAGTTTGATGGTCAAGACGGCGTTCTGATATTAACAAGCCGGGCCGTGGCGCTAGATGCCAGCCCTGATAGCCTCAAGTCGCTTCTCGACTTCCGCAGTTTTCAGAAAATTACTTTGGCCAGTCTCTCTCAGAGTGAAGCGCGCGATCTGAGCGACTTGGCCGATCAAATCGCCGGATGGCGTGATTTTCATAAGCTTGATCAAGATGCGCGGCTTCGTTTCATCAACGATACTTGTCAGGCGAGCCTACCGCATTTCCTCTTGAGGTTACTTCAGTCGGATTACGTTTCCGAACGGTATCGAGAAGAATTCAACAAGCTATCACTTAATAAATCTGAACGCGAAGCGATTATTGCCGCACTCTATGTCACCAATATCGGCGAAAATGCACCGCTTACCTTCTTATCCAATGTGATGGAAATAGACTATGGTGCGCTCATCGACAGGATCAATGCGAGGGCCGGTGATGGCGCTTTTCGCCTCATCCGCCGGAACGCCGGAATTATCGAAACAATACCCTCAATCGGGGCTCAGAACATTCTTCAAAATTTGTTCGACGACATCGAAATCGTTGATACCATAGTCTTCGTGCTGAAAAACCTTGCCTCAGTCAGTCGCAATTCTTTCGAGCAGCGCATGTTCGAACAACTGATGCGTTTTTCCATCCTTTCCAAGGTCGTCGCTGATAGCGACGCAATTGACAGGTTCTTCGAACATAACAAGCAGGAACTGCAAATCAGACGAAGGCCACTTTTCTGGCTTCAATGGCACATGGCCAAATGCGAGGTCGACGCCTTTAATGACGCGGAAAAGTTTCTCGAGCAGGGATATAGTGAAGCCTCTGAAATCGAACGCCGCACCAGAACGACTTACGACCGTCGTCAACTCAACGACCGGCGCGCAAAATTTCTAATGATGCGAGCGGCAAAAACCACCCGTACCACAGCCGACCTATTTAGAGATTTCAAAGAAGCAGTTACCCTTACTGACAAGATTCTACGCCAAAACGACCCACAGCACTATCCTTTCGAGACTCTCGCAGAGATCGTGCGAACGTATAATCTGGTAAGTGTCCGCTTGGACAGTGGGCATAAATTCCAGATCAATAGCTGGCTAGAGTCACTCGTAAACTATGGCCGCGAGCGAATTGGCGTGCTGGTATCCGGATATCAAAAGGACAAGGCTCAATCGGCGCTCGATAATGTTGCCATATGATAGTGAGAGATCGAATAAGAGATGGAAACAGCATTTCGTCTGCATCTGCGACTAGAGACCGTTCTAGAGCATAATCTGATCTAATTGAGTCGTTTTTGGATTCCCATATTGGTCAAAATCTGATTCATCCTGATTGCCGGGATGGGGGCCGGCGATCATGACCCGAGCACTATC
>NZ_JABEQF010000013.1 GCF_014174355.1 Gluconacetobacter azotocaptans | reverse complement strand
GCAGCAGGCGGCGCGCTGCGCCGACCGGGTGGCGTTCTTCTACCTGGGCGAACTGGTCGAGGTCGACAGCGCGGACCGGATGTTCACCGCCCCGCGCGAACGCCGCACCCAGGATTACATCACCGGCCGCTTCGGCTGAAAGAGGGAGTGGGACCCGTGCCACGCGAACACGCACACACCGTCAGCAGCTACGAACAGGAACTGACTCGGCTACGCGCGATGATGACCGCGATGGGCGGCATCGTGGAGCGCCAGACGGCGCTGGCGGTCCAGGCGATCGTGGACGGCGATGTGGCCGCCGCCCACGAGGCGAAGGTGCTGGACCCGCAGGTCGATGTGCTGGAGCGCGATGTCGAGGCGCTGGCCATCCGCCTGCTGGCGCTGCGCGCGCCGCTGGCCGGCGACCTGCGCGAGATCGTGGCCGCGCTGAAGATCACCGGCGACCTGGAACGCATCGGCGACTACGCGGCCAGCGTGGCCAAGCGCTCGCTGAAGGTCGAGGCGCCGTCCAGCGAAATCCCGCTGGCCGGCCTGCGCAGCATGGGCCGGCTGGTACAGGAAAACCTGCATCGCACGATCGAGGCCCTGTCCACCAAGGATGTCACCCGCGCGGTCGAGGTGTGGCAGTCGGACACGGTGGTGGACGAGCTGTATACCGCGATGTTCCGCGAACTGGTGACCTACATGATGGAGGACCCGCGTACGATCCGCTCGTGCACGCACCTGCTGTTCATCGCCAAGAACCTGGAGCGCATCGGCGACCACGCGACCAACATCGCCGAACGGGTCTATTACGCCGCCACCGGCGAGATGCTGCCGGCCGAGCGGCCGCGTGGCGGAGCCGCCCCCAAGGGATAGGGGCGGCAGCATGCCATGGACGGGGCAATTGGCTGGTATGCTTACATTTCGTAGCATATTGGCCGGATTTCCTCACACGGGTCTGTGGTTACATTCCCTGGTCACGCCGGGACGACGTCCCGGACAGGGAATGTAGAGAGATCCAGCGATGTTCAGAAAAACGATTCTTGCCGCGACGGTTCTGGCGACCCTGGCGGGCGGCACCGCCACCGCCATGGCGCAGGACATGCCGCCGCCCCCGCCGCCCGGCGGCGAGATGCATGGCGGCTTCCACGGGCGCGGCGTGCATGGCGGCATGATGTTCCTGGCCGGCCTGAAGCTGACGCCGGCGCAGCACAAGCAGCTCCGCGCCATCTTCGAGGGGGTGCGCAAGGACCACAAGGCCTATAGGGCCGACGGGCAGCAGAGGCGCGCCCTGCACCAGCAGATCGAGGATACCCTGATGGCGCCGGGCCCGGTCGACCGGGCGAAGCTGACGGCGCTGACGCAGCAGATCGACGCCCTGCGCCAGAAAGGCGAGGCCGAGCGCCTGGACATCGCGGTGAAGATCCACGACATCCTGACCCCGGCGCAGCTGGCGCAGGCCAAGGCCCGGCAGGACAGGATCCGCGCGCTGCAGGAGCAGATGCATCAGGCGATGATGCCCGACCAGGACGATTCGGGGAAATGATCGCGGCCGGTTCCGGCGGCCCTCGGGCCACCGGGGCCGGATTTTCCGGCCGCCGACTGGGCGGACCGGCAATATGATTGACACTCGGGGGGGAGGGGCGTAAAGCCACCCCGAAATCAGGAACGCCACTCCGCGAGTATTCGCGCAGTGGCTCGACTTCTTTTGGGGTGAATGTCCTTTGTTCGAGGCGCTTTCAGGCAAGCTCTCCGGTGTGTTCGACGGCCTCGCCAAGCGGGGGGCGCTGTCCGAAGCCGATGTGACCGAGGCGATGCGGGAAGTGCGTCTGGCGATGCTGGACGCCGACGTGGCGCTGCCGGTCGTCAAGGATTTCGTCACCCGCGTCCGCGAACGCGCCGTGGGGCACGAGGTGCTGGACAGCATCTCGCCCGGCCAGGCGGTTGCCAAGATCGTCAATGACGCGCTGATCGACGCGCTGGGCGGCGCGGGCGCCGTTCCGCTGAACCTGAACGCCGTGGCGCCGGTGCCGATCCTGATGGTCGGGCTGCAGGGCTCGGGCAAGACCACCACCTCGGGCAAGATCGCCCTGCGCCTGGCCACGCGCGAACGCCGGAAGGTCCTGCTGGCCAGCCTGGACACCCAGCGCCCGGCGGCACAGTTGCAGTTGGCGCAGCTGGCCGAGCGCGCGGGCGTGCCCTCGCTGCCGATCGTGCCGGGCCAGACCCCGGTCGAGATCGCACGGCGGGCCATGGATACCGGTCGGCGCGAAGGATTCGACGTCGTCATCCTCGACACCGCCGGCCGCCTGTCGATCGACGAGGCCCTGATGGACGAGGTGCGGGCCATCCGCACCGAGACCCAGCCGGCCGAGACGCTGCTGGTCGTCGATGCGATGACCGGCCAGGACGCGGTGAATACCGCGAAGGCCTTCAACGAGGCCGTGGGCGTGACCGGCGTGGTCATGACCCGCATGGACGGCGATGCCCGTGGCGGCGCGGCGCTGTCGATGCGCGCCATCACCGGCGCGCCGATCAAGCTGACCGGTTCGGGCGAGAAGCTGGACGCGCTGGAGGAATTCCACCCCGAGCGCGTGGCCGGCCGTATCCTGGGCCTGGGCGACATCGCCGGCCTGGTGGAGAAAGCCGCCGATACCCTGGATCATGAAGAGAGCGAGAAGATCGCCCTCAAGATGATGAAGGGGCAGTTCGACCTCGACGATTATGCCGCGCAGATCCGCCAGATCGCCAAGATGGGGTCGCTGTCGGGCATTCTCGACATGCTGCCCGGCATGGGCAAGGTCAAGCAGGCGCTGGGCGACAAGGACCTCGATACCTCGGTCCTCAAGCGTCACCAGGCCATTATTTCGTCGATGACCCGGGCGGAGCGCAAGACGCCCGCCATCATCAAGGCGTCGCGCAAGAAGCGCATCGCCGCCGGGTCGGGGACCAGTGTTCAGGACATCAACCGGCTGCTGAAGCAGTTCGACGACATGTCCACGATGATGAAGCGGATCAACAAGCTCGGCATGAAGGGTCTCATGCGCCAGGGGATGTCCGCTTTCATGCCGAAAGGAGCGAAACCGCCCGGTGGCCGTCCGTTCTGACGAACGTTCCGGCACTTCCGTTTCGCTTTTGTCCATACCCAGAGATCAACTTCGGAGAATTGTCTCAATGAGCCTCAAGATCCGCCTTGCCCGCGCCGGTGCGAAGAAGCGTCCGTACTACCACATCGTGATCGCCGACAGCCGTTCGCCGCGCGATGGCCGCTTCATCGAGAAGGTGGGCGCCTACAATCCGATGCTGCCGTCCGAGCATGCCGACCGCGTGCGCCTGGTGGCCGAGCGCATCACCCACTGGCTGTCGCAGGGCGCCCTGCCGACCGATCGCGTCGCCCGCTTCCTGGGCAACGCCGGCCTGACGCCGAAGCCCGCCTATAACGAGCAGCCCAAGAAGTCGGCGCCGAAGAAGCGCGCGCAGGAGCGTGCGGCTGCGGCCGCCGCGGCCGCAGCGGCCTGATTCGGCACGCAGCGGATAGGAAGACAGGCAGGCTGAACCGGTGGATCGCGATCGTATCCTGATGGGTGTGGTGGGACGTCCGCATGGCGTGCGGGGGCTGGTGCGCGTGCACAGCTACGCCGCTGTGGCGGAGGACCTGGCCGCCTACGGGGCGTTGACCGACGACCGGGGGCAGGTCTGGACCCTGCGCTGGCGCGGCGAGGGCATCGCCGAACTGCGCGATGCGTCCGGCCAGCCGCTGGCCGGGCGCGACGCCGCGCAGGCACTGGTCAACCGGCAGCTTTATGTTGCGCGCGACCGCCTGCCGGAACCCGATCAGGACGAATTCTACTTTACCGACCTGATCGGCCTGTCGGTCGTGCAGCAGGGGACGGATGCCCCCCTGGGGCGCGTGCTGATCGTTCACGATTACGGTGCGGGGGTCAGCCTGGAGATCGGCGGCGAGGGGCGAACCCTGATCCTGCCGTTCACTCAGGCCTGCGTTCCCGTCGTCGATATCGCGGCGGGCCGGATCGCTGTGGTCCTGCCCGACGAGATCGAGGTGCAGGGCGACCTGTCGCGCGACGCGACCGTCGAGGTGGTGTCGTCATGACATGGCGGGCGACGGCGCTGACCCTGTTTCCGGACATGTTCCCCGGTCCGCTCGGCCAGTCGCTGGCCGGCCGGGCGCTGGAACAGGGGTTGTGGTCCGTCGAGGCCCGCAACCTGCGGACCTACGGCATCGGCCGCCATCGCGTGGTGGACGACACGCCGTTCGGGGGCGGGGCCGGCATGGTCATGCGTCCGGATGTCGTGTCCGCCGCGATCCGCGATGTCGGGCGCGAGGGGCGGCCGCTGGTCTATCCCACGCCGCGCGGCCGCCCGCTGCGCCAGGACGATGTCCGCCGCTATGCCGGCGGGCCGGGCCTGGTGCTGCTGTGCGGGCGGTACGAGGGGGTCGACGAACGGGTGCTGGAGGCCGAGCAGGTCGAACAGGTTTCGATCGGCGACTACATCCTGTCGGGCGGGGAAATGGCGGCGCTGGTGCTGCTGGATTCCTGCGTTCGGCTGATCCCCGGCGTCATGGGGTCCGAGGCCAGCGGCACGGAGGAAAGCTTCTCCGACGGGCTGCTGGAATATCCGCATTACACCAAGCCGGCGAGCTGGGAGGGGCGCGACGTGCCCGACATCCTGCTGTCCGGTCATCACGCCGCCATCGCCGGATGGCGGCAGACTGAATCCGAGACGGCGACACGGATGCGCCGGCCCGACCTGTGGGCCGCCCATCTGGCCCGCACCGGCCAAGACACCGGCGGCCCGGTCAGCCTTGCGGCTGATCCGGAGCGGCTGCACTGACAGACGTTTATCAAGCGAGGGACTCGATCATGAACATTATCCAGCAGTACGAGGCCGACGAGATTGCGCGCCTCACCGCCGCCCGCGCGGTGCCCGAATTCGGCCCCGGCGACACGGTCCGCGTGTCCGTCCGCGTGGTCGAGGGCGAGCGCCAGCGCGTCCAGGCCTATGAGGGCGTGGTGATCGCGCGGTCGAACAAGGGGCTGAACAGCAACTTCACGGTCCGCAAGATCTCGAACGGCGAGGGTGTGGAGCGCGTGTTCCCGCTCTACACGCCGACGATCGCCGAGATCAAGGTCGTGCGCCGTGGCGCCGTCCGTCGTGCGAAGCTGTACTACCTGCGCGGCCGTCGCGGCAAGTCGGCCCGTATCGCCGAGCGCGCGCGCGAGACGGTGACGACCGAAGCCCAGGCCTGACACCTGGCGCCGCGCGCCCCGCAGCCCCTTTCGGGCGCGGGCGCGCGGCCCCATTCTGATTATTCCGGGTCCGTTCGCCCCGCCATGCGCCCGCCGGCGCGTGGCGGGGACCGGGGCCGTTATCCCGTTCCGGAGGAGGGAATTACCGATGGCCGCACGCACGCTGTTCGACAAGATATGGGACAGCCATGTCGTGGAGCGCCTTCCGGACGGGACTGCGATTCTTTATATCGACCGGCATCTGGTCCACGAGGTCACCAGCCCGCAGGCCTTCGAGGGACTGCGGATGAGCGGCCGCCGGCTGCGCCGGCCCGACGCCACGATCGCGGTGGTGGATCATAACGTCCCGACGTCGGACCGCACGTTGCCGATCGAGGAACCCGAGAGCCGGAACCAGATCGAGACGCTGGAACGCAACGTCCGCGAATTCGGCGTGCCGTATTTTCCGCTGCTGTCCGCGCGGCAGGGCATCGTGCATGTGGTGGGGCCCGAGCAGGGGATTTCCCTGCCCGGCATGACCATCGTCTGCGGCGACAGCCATACCTCGACCCACGGCGCGCTGGGGGCGTTGGCGTTCGGCATCGGCACGTCCGAGGTCGAGCATGTGATGGCGACCCAGACCCTGCTGCAAAAGCCCGCGCGGAACATGAAGGTGACGGTCGAGGGGCCGCTGGGCCCGGGCGTGACCGCCAAGGACGTGATGCTGGCGATCATCGGCACGATCGGCACGGCGGGCGGCACGGGCCATGTGATCGAGTTCACCGGATCGACGATCCGGGGACTGGACATGGCCGGCCGGATGACGATCTGCAACATGTCGATCGAGGCGGGCGCCCGTGCGGGCCTGGTCGCGCCGGACGAGACAACGTTCGAATATGTGCGCGGCCGTCCCTTCGCCCCGAAGGGCGAAGCCTTCGACCAGGCGGTGGCGTACTGGAAGACTCTGGCCGCGGATGAGGGCGCACAGTACGACAAGGTCGTCGAACTGCGCGCCGAGGACATCGCCCCGTCGCTGACCTGGGGCACCAGCCCCGAGGCCGTCATCCCCATCACCGGCACGGTTCCCGATCCGCAGGCGCAGGCGGACGAGGCCCGGCGCACGCAGATGCAGCGCATGCTCGACTATATGGGGCTGGAGGCCGGGCAGAAGATCGCCGGCGTGCCCGTCGATGTGGTCTTCATCGGGTCGTGCACCAACAGCCGGATCGAGGATCTGCGCTCGGCGGCCTCCGTCGTCGCGGGACGGCATGTGGCCGAGGGCGTGCGGGCGATGGTGGTGCCCGGGTCGGGCGTCGTGAAGGCGCAGGCCGAGGAGGAAGGGCTGGACAGCATCTTCCGCGATGCCGGGTTCGAGTGGCGCGAGGCCGGATGTTCCATGTGCCTGGGCATGAACCCGGACAAGCTGACGCCGGGGCAGCGCTGTGCCTCGACCTCCAACCGCAATTTCGAGGGACGCCAGGGGCCGGGTGGACGTACCCACCTGCTGTCGCCCGCGATGGCGGCGGCGGCGGCGGTGACGGGACATCTGACGGACGTGCGGGAGCTGATCTGAACCATGGACAAATTCACCGTTCTGACCGCGATCGCGGCGCCGCTGCCCGAAGCCAATATCGACACGGACAAGATCATCCCGGCCCGCTTCCTCAAGACGACCAAGCGGTCGGGCCTGGGCGTGCATGCGTTCGACGGCATGCGCTACAACCCCGACGGATCGGAGAAGCCGGATTTCGTGCTGAATCAGGAGCCTTACCGCAAGGCCGGGATCCTGATCACTTACGATAATCTGGGCTGCGGCTCGTCGCGCGAGCATGCGCCGTGGGCGCTGCTGGATTTCGGCATCCGCTGCGTGATCGCGCCGTCCTTCGCCGATATCTTCTTCAACAACTGCTTCAAGAACGGGATCGTGCCGATCCAGCTGCCGCGCGAAATCTGCGACATGCTGATGGACGACGCGCGCCTGGGCGCGAACGGGAGGCTGACGGTCGATCTGGAACGCCAGGTCGTGATCCGCCCCGACGGCGCCGAGATCGGGTTCGAGATCGACCCGCTGCGCAAGCACCTGCTGCTGGAGGGGCTGGACGATATCGGCCAGACGCTGCAGCACGAGGGCGCGATCGGTACGTTCGAAACCGCCCGGCAGCAGGCCCAGCCCTGGCAGACGCGGATCGTCATCGACTGATCGTCCGCGCGCGCCTTATCAGGATGGAAAGAACGAGATGACCGCCACGAAGAAACTGCTTGTCCTGCCCGGCGACGGGATCGGCCCCGAAGTGATGCACGAGGTCGCGCGCGTCGTGGCGTGGATGAGCCGCGCGCGCGGGATTTCCTTCGATATTTCCGAGGATCTGGTCGGCGGGGCATCGCTTGCGGTGCATGGGGTGCCGATCCGTGAGGAGGTGATCCAGGCGGCAAGGGCGGCCGACGCGGTTCTGTTCGGGTCGGTCGGCGATCCGAAATGGGCGTCGGTCGGCTTCGACCGCCGTCCGGAGGTCGCGATCCTGAAGCTGCGCCAGGAACTGGGGCTGTTCGCCAATCTGCGTCCCGCCAAGGTGTTCGACGCGCTTGTCGATGCCAGCACCCTGAAGCCCGACGTGGTGGCGGGGCTGGACATCATGATCGTGCGCGAAACCGTGGGCGGCATCTATTTCGGCGAGCCGCGCGGAATCGAGACCCTGCCCGACGGCATGAAGCGCGGCATCAACACCGAGGTCTACACTACGGCGGAGATCGAGCGCGTCGCGCGCGTCGCCTTCGATCTGGCGCGTCAGCGCGGCAACCGCGTGTGCTCGGTCGAGAAATGCAACGTCATGGAAAGCGGCCTGCTGTGGAAGGAGGTCGTGACCGACCTGCACGCGCGGGACTATCCGGACGTGGAACTGAGCCACATGCTGGCGGATAATTGCGCCATGCAGCTGGTGCGCAACCCGCGCCAGTTCGATGTGATCGTGACCGGCAATCTGTTCGGCGACCTGCTGTCCGACCTGGCTTCGATGCTGACGGGCAGCCTGGGGATGCTGCCGTCGGCGACCCTGGGCACGGTCGATGCCACGGGCAAGCGTCCGGCGTTGTACGAACCGATTCACGGCAGCGCGCCGGACATTGCGGGCAAGGGGCTGGCGAATCCGCTGGCGCAGATCCTCTCGTTCTCCATGCTGCTGCGGTATTCGTTCGGCATGGACGCCGAGGCCGAACTGATCGAAACCGCAGTGTCCAACGTGCTGGCCAGCGGCCTGCGCACCGCCGATATCATGAGCCCCGGCATGGCCCAGGTCGGCACTGCCGTGATGGGCGAGGCCGTGGTGCGTGAACTGGACAAGCTGAACGGCTGAACGGGTCGGCCCGGCTCCCGTTCCATGATGTGACGGGGGCCCGTCCTTTTTTCACTTTTCCTGTTCCGGTTCATCTGGAACAGTTTCCGGTATGAAAACGATCCGGACGATCATCGCCTGTGCGGCGATGCTGGGGGCGGCGCCCGCCCTCGCTGATTCACCTGCCGCCGACGGGGTGCCGGCCTTCCTGTCCGATGTCACCGGACCTGATGCCCTTGCGTGGGTCCGGCGGCAGAACCAGCATGCGTTCGATACGCTGCAGGGCGATTCGCGCTATCGCAGCTTCTACGATGCCGTCCTGGCGGTGGAGCAGGACCGGCACCGCATTCCCAAGCCAAGTTTCCTGGCCGGGCGCATCTACAATCTGTGGCAGGACGACCAGCATCCGCGCGGGATCTGGCGCGAATCGGACGTGTCGTCGTTTATCGCGGCCGACCCGCGCTGGACGACCCGTCTGGATGTCGACGCGCTGGCCCGCCAGGAGCATCGCGACTGGGTGTTCCAGGGGGCGGAGTGCCTGACGCCGGACGACCGGCCATGCCTCGTGCGCCTGTCCGAGGCCGGCGAGGATGCGGCGAGCCTGCGGGAATTCGATCTTGCGACGGGGAACTTCGTGCCGGGCGGCTTTGCGCTGCCCCGCTCCAAGCAGAGCGCGGTCTGGCTGGACCGGGATACGCTGCTGGTCGCGCGCGACTGGGGCGGGACCGCGGATAGCGACATGACCGAGTCGGGCTATCCGTTCATCGTGCGCCGTCTGCATCGCGGCCAGGGGCTTGACCACGCCGAGGAGGTCATGCGCGGCCGCCGCACCGACGTCGCGGTGGACCCGATGGTGCTGACGGACGGCGAAGGGCATCGCCTGGTGCTGATCCGCCGCGCGGTCACGTTTTTCGAGGAGCAATACAGCCGTCTGACCCCGCAGGGCGTGCAGAAGATCGACCTGCCGGCCCGCCTGGAGGTGCACGGCCTGCTGCGCAACCGCCTGATCCTGTCGGTCAACCAGGACTGGACCCCGGCCGGGGGCAAGCCGGTTCCGGCGGGTAGCCTGATTTCCGTCGATCCGTCAGGCGCCGCGCCGCCGCAGATCATCTTCACCCCGACGGTGCGGCAATCGGTCAACGAGGTCGCGGTGACGGGCGACGGGGTGGTGATGACGGTGCTGGACACCGTGCGGGGCCAGGCGTGGGTATTCCGACCCCCTGTGGACACGGCGCACGGCTGGACCGGGACCCGGCTGCCCTTGCCGGACATGATGTCGGTGCATGTGGTCGATGCCGACCAGCGGTCGGGGCGGGCCTTCCTGTCGGTGTCGGGTTTCGTGACGCCACCGCAACTCTGGCTGGCCGACAGCACGGCGGTCAGCGTGCGGAAGATCATGGAATTGCCGCCGCAATTCGATGCCGCCGGTCTGGTGGTGGACCAGTCGTGGGCGGTATCGACGGATGGAACCCGCATTCCGTATTTCGTCGTCCATCGGAAGGACATGCGCCTCGATGGAACGAATCCGGCCTTGCTGACGGCCTACGGCGGGTTCCAGGTGTCCTCGGTGCCCGACTATAATCCGGAATTCGGCCGGCTGTGGATGGCGCGGGGCGGGGTCTACGTCGTGGCCAACATCCGGGGCGGAGGCGAATTCGGCCCGGCGTGGCACGAGGCCGGGCGGGGCGTCCATCGCCAGCGCGTCTTCGACGATTTCGCCGCCGTCGCCCGCGACCTGGAAAAACGCGGCGTGACCTCGCCCGCCCGCCTCGGGATTCGCGGGCGGTCCAACGGCGGCCTGCTGATGGGCGTTGAATTCACCCAGCATCCGGAATTGTGGGATGCCGTCATCATCGGCGTGCCGTTGCTGGACATGGAACATTACGAGGGGATGGCCGCCGGCGCGTCATGGGTCGGCGAATATGGCAGCATGGCCGTGCCGGACCAGCGGGCGTTCCTGCAACGCATCTCGCCGCTGCGTGCACTGCGCGCGGGCGCGGATTATCCCGAGCCGTTCATCTTCACCTCGACGCGGGACGACCGGGTGGGGCCGGTCCATGCGCGCCGCTTCGCCGCCCGCCTGCAGGCGCTGGGGGTGCCGTTCCTGTATTATGAGGATACCGAGGGGGGCCATTCAGGGACCGTCAATGCGCCCGAAATCGCGCATGAACGCGCGCTGGAGGCCGTCTATCTGTCGCGTCGCCTGATGAATGCCGGGCCGCCCGCCATCCGGTAGGACGGACGTCGCCTAATAAAAAAGGCCGGCATCCTGGAGGATGCCGGCCTTTTTGGGAACTGACCCGAAGGTGCAGATTAGAACCCTTCGCGCTCCAGACGCTTGCGCTCCATCTTGCGGGCGCGGCGAACGGCTTCGGCAGCCTCGCGCGCCTTGCGCTCGGAGGGCTTTTCGTAATGGCGACGCAGCTTCATTTCGCGGAAGATGCCTTCACGCTGCATCTTCTTCTTGAGCGCCTTGAGAGCCTGGTCGACATTGTTGTCGCGAACGAGAACCTGCACTTGGTCGTCAACTCCTGCTTGTGGCTGTCCTGATCGGCCACGAAAAATGCGTCATGGCGGGATGACCGCAGGGCCCGGCCCTGTATGCGATTCCCGAGTGGGGCGGACCTATAACATGGGCTTCGGCGAAAACACAAATTATTCCGCCCGTTTCCCGCCGGGCCGGGGCAGACTATTTTGGCACGGCACGCCTGCGTCCGGCGCGGGGTCGCCCCGGCACCGAAAGCCCCGGACGCCGCACCCGAATCGAAGACAGAGGATGGCCTCATACCGTGACCCTGCTCAAGATCGCCCGGATGGGGCACCCGGTGTTGCTGCGCCGCGCGGACGAGGTCGCCGATCCGCAGTCGGCCGGCATTGTACAGCTGATCGACGACATGATCGAGACGATGGAGGACGCACGCGGTGCCGGGCTGGCGGCGCCGCAGGTGCACGTCTCGCTGCGTCTGTTCATCTATCGCGTTCCCGCCGAGCGCAGCGCCGGTGCCGACGATCCGCCGCGGGGGGCCAGCGTGCTGATCAACCCCATCCTGCATCCGGTCGATGACGAGATCGTGTTGTGCCCCGAGGGCTGCCTGTCGATTCCCGGCTTGCGGGGCCTGGTGCCGCGCCATGCCCGGATTGCCTATTCGGGCCTGAACCGCGATGGCGAGGCGGTGCAGGGGGTGGCGTCGGGGTTCCTGGCGAACGTCTTGCAGCATGAATATGACCATCTGGATGGTATTCTCTATCCGATGCGGATGACGGATCTGGGGCAGATGGGTTTCGACGACGAAATCGGGCGATACGGAGTGCGCGCATGATCGGAACGCGGATGGCCGGCTGCGCTGCCGCCTGCCTGACCCCGGGCCGGCCGGAACGCAGCGCCGCGCGCGACGCGGCGCTGGATTGCATCGCCCCCGTGGCGGGGCAGGCGGGGTGGACCATCGCGACCCTGCGCACGGTCGCGGGGCCGGATGCCGACCTGCTGTTTCCCGGCGGGGCCGTGGATCTGGTCGAGGCCTGGTTCGACCGGATCGACCGGGACATGATCGAGGTCGCCCGCGACCTGGACGAACCGCGGTTGAGCCGCCGGGTCCGGGCCGTCATCCTGCTGCGTCTGGAGCAGATCGCCCCCGACCGGGCCGCCTTTCGCCGTGCGCTGGCCGTGCTGCTGACACCGGGAAGGGGCCATATCCTGGCCCGTACGCTGGCCCGGAGTGTCGATGCGATCTGGGAAGCCGCCGGAGATCATGCCCAGGGAGCGGCCTGGTACACCAAGCGGGCCACGCTGGCCGCGATCTATGTGCAGGTCCTGCTGTTCTGGCTGGCCCGTGGCGACGACATGGCGGCGGTTGCGGCCTTCTTGGACCGGAGGCTGGCGCGGGTGGCGCGTTTCGGCCGCATGAAGCAGCGTCTGTCGGGACGGACAGCCTGAACCGGCGGGATGGCAGCGTGAGCGATCAGACGGGCGGGCCGCGACGGCCCGGTGGGGCAGGGGCCGGCAGTGGCCTGCTGTTCCTGCGCGAGGAGGAAATGCGCCAGGCGCAGGAACTGATGATCCTGGCCTGGCGCGATTTCGACTCGGTGGCCACCCCCTTGCTGGAAGCGCTGGGGCTGGGTCATGCGCATCATCGCATTCTGCAGATGGTCGGACGCCACCCCGGAATCGCGGTGGGCGAATTGCTGGACCTGCTGGGCATCACCAAGCAGAGCCTTGGCCGCGCGCTGGGCGACCTGCAGGCACGCGGCTATGTGCGTCAGGAGGTCGGGCGCCGGGACCGGCGGCAGCGGCTGCTGCACCTGACGCCCTCGGGCGCGGGGGTCGAGCGTCAATTGTTCGATGTGCAGCGCGAAAAGCTGATGGGCGTATATCGCGATGTGGGCGCCGCCGCGATCGAGGGGTTCCGCCGGGTCATGCAGGGCCTTATGGACGACAGGACACGACGTGTGCTGGATGCCGTCGTCGCAACGGGCGAACGGTCACGCCGGGGCAGGGGATGATGGGGACGGACGAACGGGACGCCGCGGCGCGGGACGGGTCGATCGCAGGGGCGCACATCCTGGTGGTGGACGATGACCCGCGCCTGCGACGGTTGCTGCAACGCTATCTGACGGAACAGGGCTTTCGCATCAGCGCCGCCTCTTCGGCCGCCGAAGCGCGGCAGGTCCTGGGCTTCATGCAGCCCGACGCCATGGTGCTGGACGTCACCATGCCCGGCGAGAACGGCCTGGACCTGACCCGGGCCCTGCGGCAGGAGGGGCAGGAACTGCCGATTCTGCTGCTGACGGCGCGCGGCGACCCCGAGGACCGTATTACCGGCCTGGAGGCCGGCGCCGACGATTACCTGGGCAAACCGTTCGAACCCCGGGAATTGCTGTTGCGGTTGAAGGCGCATCTGCGCCGCTTCACCCCGCCCGCGCCTTCGGACAATCTGCGCGTCGTCCGCCTGGGCGGCCTGGAATTCGACCCGGCGCGCGGCCTGTTGAACGGGCCCGAGGGCAGTGTGCATCTGACGGGTGGCGAGGTCGCCCTGCTGACGGTGCTGGCGCGCCGGCCGAACGAAACCCTGTCGCGCGACGAAATCGCCCGGGTCCTGGACATGGAGGAAATCGGCGAACGTGCGGTGGACGTGCAGGTGACGCGTCTGCGTCGCCGAATCGAGCCCGATCCGCGCGAACCACGCTACCTGCAGACGGTGCGCGGCAAGGGCTATGTGCTGAAACCGGGGGTCTGACGCCCCCGCGGCCGGAAGGAAAGCGCGTTCGATGGCTGTTTCCGATCCAATTTCCGCGGCTTGCGGTGCGGCGTCGCGCATGTCGCGCCTGCAACGCCGCATGGATCGCCCCGTCCGCCGGGTACTGCCGCGATCCCTGTTGGGCCGCACGTTGCTGATCATCCTGATCCCGCTGCTGGTGACGCAGGGGATTTCGCTGGAGCTGTTCTACGGCAATTACCTGAAGGTCGTGTCCCGTCGCCTGTCGGGCAGCGTGGCGGGGGATGTCGTCCTGACGCTGGATCTGCTGGACCGCTATCATGCCGCGGGCGACCGGGACTGGATCACGCGTCGGGTGCGCGAACGCACGCAGTTGGACATGAACTGGAATCCCGGCCAGATTCTGCGCCGGACCGGCTCGACCCATGTCCTGGGTCCGATGGACGAGGACCTGGCCGAGGCGCTGCGGTCGTCGATCGGCCGCCCGACCTACGTCGACTGGATCGACGATCCCCGCGCGGTCCATATCCGCATCCAGATGCCTGACGGGGTTCTGGATATCGGTGCGCCGCGCAAGCGGCTGTATGTGGCGCCGATCTGGCTGTTCGTGGCGTGGGGCGTGGGCAGCACGCTGCTGCTGTTCCTGATCGCGAGCATTTTCATGCGCAATCAGGTCCGCGCGATCCGGCGGCTGGCGCGCGCCGCGGAACTGTTCGGGCTTGGGCGCGATATCGGGCCTATTCATCCCGAAGGCGCGCAGGAGGTCCGCAAGGCGGCGATCGCCTTCAACCGCATGCAGGAACGGGTGTTTCGTTTCGTGGCGCAGAGGACGGCCGTCCTGGCCGGGGTGTCGCACGATTTGCGCACGCCGCTGACGCGCCTGCGGCTGTCGCTGGCGATGATCCCCCAGCAGGGGACGATCAGGGCCGGGGAGCTTCAGGCCGATGTGGCCGACATGATCGGCGACGTCGCGGAAATGGAACGGATGATCGCAAGCTACCTGTCCTTCGCGCGGGGCGAGGGGGCGGAAAACCCGGTGTCGGTCGATGTCGGCCAGTTGCTGGACGAGGTCGCCTCCGCCTTCCGCCGCGCGGGCGGCGTGATCCTGTCGGTTTCCATTCCGAAACCGGTTGATGCGGTGCTGCGCGCCGATGCGTTCCGGCGCGTCCTGGACAATCTGCTGGAAAATGCCCGTCGGCATGGCGGCCGGGTGGCCTTGAGCGCGCAGCACGACGAGCGCGGAGTCGTCATCTGCGTTGACGATGACGGGCCGGGAATCGCGTCCGAAAAGCGGGAAGCCGTCTTTCGCCCGTTCGAGAGCGGACGCGACGGCGGTACCGGGCTGGGCCTGACGATAGCGCGCGATATCGTGCGCGCCCATGGCGGCGACATCACCCTGCAGGGCAGTCGCCTGGGGGGGCTTCAGGTCAGGATTGTACTACCCTTGTGACGGGCAGGCGGATCAGGGCAGCGTATTGCCCGTGCCCCCATGGCCGGGGCCGCTGTTGCTGCCCATCGGGCCCGTGCTGCCGCCGAATGTGCTGTTCATGTTGCTCATCGGGTTGTAGCGGCCGACATTGCCCAGGATCTGCTGCAGGACGTTGATCTTGGTGCCCGGTGTCGGTGTCACGTCCTGCACCATCCCGACATAGCGGGCATCCGCCTTGCTCAGGGTGCGCATGTTCCGCAGTACGCCGCCGTTGTCGAAATTCAGTACCAGCACCTGCTGCTTGCGGATGCTGGGAAAGCTGACCGGCGTCGGCATCGTCGTCATGGAAATATAGATCCATGTATTGTCGTCGAACGTTGCGCGGGTGGTCGGCGACCCCAGCAGGTCCATGGTGTCGCTACGCGTGCTGACACCGGGCTTGAGCTGCGTGTAATCGTCGGCCTCGACCAGGGAGCCGCGCGGAACGGGCCGCGACTGGAAGACCGCACAGCCGGACAGAAAAAGCCCGAGCCCCACGACCGCGCACGGCAGAAGACGCTGGATCGGGCGGAGGGTCGGCGTCACGTCCGGAGATGACCGCATGGCCTGTGGGGCATCCTGCTGCATGAAAGAAGTCTCCGTCGGGTGCCCGATTGGGGTGGCGAAGTCAATTCTTCATCGCCATCATAGGCCAATATCATGCCCGAACGCGCGGCGCGGGGGCCGAATCATGTGGCGCGCCGATCGAGGAGTTGAACAGGAATGGACGCGGAATTTTCCCGCAGGATCGCGGTTGGCCGAATCGCCCTGTCAGGCAAGGACATGACGATCGAGGCGAACCGGGACGAATGTGCCGCCCTGGCCGTCCGGTTGGGCCTGCCGGCCATACGCGCCTTGTCCTGCAGGTACCGGCTGACGCCGGGCCGCCAGGGCGAGGTGCTGGCCGAAGGCTGGCTGACTGCCCGCGTCGAACAGGTGTGCGTGATCACGACCGATCCGTTCGAGGATGCGATGACCGAAGAGTTCGCCGCGCGCTTCGTGCCGGCCGAACGATTCCGCGCCGACGAGGATCTGGATCCCGAGGCGATGGATGAAATCCCATACGAACGCGATATGATCGATCTGGGGGAACTGGCGGCCGAGGAACTGTCGCTGATCCTGGACCCCTATCCCCGCCGGCCCGGCAGCGTCCTGCCCGAAGGGGTGGGGCAGGTCGACGCCCCGCCCCCCGCGCCGGAGGACGGAGGTGCCGAGGACGGGGGCGAGGACAGGACGCGCCGTCCGTTCGCGGCCCTGGCCGCGTTGAAGAAGGCGGTGGACTGAACCGGCCGATCGGCCGCGCGACTGACCTTGGGGGGCGTCTGTGCCCGACGGAGTGCAGGACATGCCTTGCGGAATGTCTTTCCGTCTGCTAGACGCCCCCCCTCAATTACCGATAACTGATCGGGGCTCGGCCTGTGGCGGAACCCGGTTAAGATCTCAGAACGGAGGGGCCCAGGCCCATGGCTGTACCTAAGAGAAAAACCTCGCCGTCCCGTCGGGGCATGCGTCGCAGCCATGAGGCGCTGCGCGTCGAGGCCCACGCCGAATGCGGGAATTGCGGCGAACTGAAGCGTCCGCATCATGTCTGCAGCCATTGCGGGCACTATGACGGCCGTGAGGTCGTTGCGGCCGGCAAGACGCTCAAGACCGCCGTCCGGGCCTGACCGGACGACGCAGGGCCGAAGGTGGGTGGCGTGATCGGATACGCGCGGTCGCGCTGTCTGCTTTGACACGATATCCGTGACGGCCTTGCGTATTTGGTTCTCTCCCGGCAGAAGGCACGCATGAGCGAGACAGGTTCCTCTTTTTCCGAGGCCGAGCCCTTCACGCTGGCCATAGACGGCATGGGCGGGGACGGTGGCCCGGAAGTTGTGGTGGCTGGTCTGGCGATCGCGGCCGACAGGCACCCTTCAGCCCGGATTCTGCTGATCGGGGATGAGGTCCGGCTGCGCGAGCAGTTGGCCCATCACCCCAAGGCGGCGGCAATCTGCACGGTCCGTCCGGCGGCGGCAGCCGTTCCGATGGACATGAAGCCGACCGCGGCATTGCGCGTGCGCGACTCATCCATGCGGCTGGCCATGGACGCCGTGGCCCAGGGCGAGGCCCGGGGCGTGGTGTCGGCCGGCAACAGCGGTGCGATGCTGGCGCTGGCCAAGATCGTCATCAAGACGCTTCCCGGCATTTCCCGCCCGGCCATGGCCGCCATCAGCCCGACGACCAAGGGCGACGTGGTGATGCTGGATCTGGGCGCCAACATGGCGTGCGACTGGCGCAACCTGGTCGAATTCGCCGTGATGGGCGAGGCTTTCGCCAAGGCCGTGCTGGGCCTGACGGCGCCGACGATCGGCCTGCTGAATGTCGGCTCCGAGGAGCTGAAGGGCGACGAAAAATTGCGCCAGGCCGCCGAAATCCTGCGCAACAGCCCGCTGGCGCCCCAGTTCCATGGGTTTGTCGAGGGCCATGATATTACGGCCGGTACGACCGACGTCGTCGTCACCGATGGATTCACGGGCAATGTCGCGCTGAAGACCGGCGAGGGCGCGCTGAAGATGTCCTTCGTCCTGTTGCGCCAGGTCTTCCGGTCCGGCCTGCTGGCCAAGCTGGGCTACCTGCTGGTCCGGCCGGGTCTGGACCGCATGCGCGAATGGCTGGATCCGCGCCGCTATAACGGGGCGGTATTCGTCGGCCTCAATGGTGTCGTGGTCAAATCGCATGGCGGTACCGACGCCGAAGGCTTTGCATCGGCCGTCGATGTTGCCATGGATATGGTAACGCACCGGTTCAACGAAAGCATACGCGAACGACTGTCGCGGATGGGGTCGCTTACGACCCTGCGACCAGGCGCCGGGAAAGATCAGCCGGCGGTCGCGGCGGTCAGCTGACGTCGGAATGGGCCGACGAGGCATAGGCCGGGCAGGCGTCTCCGGCGTATTGCGCGGCAGTGCCGGTCATTGCCTGGCGCCGGGTTTGGAATGATGGAAATGATGGCGAGACGTTCGCTTATGGTCGGGTTTGGTGGCTATCTGCCAGACCGGATCGTGACCAATGACGAACTGGCGGCGCGCCTCGACACGTCGGACGACTGGATTCGCGCCCGCACGGGGATTACCCAGCGGCATATTGCCGGGCCGAACGACACCGCGGTCAGCATGGCGACCGCGGCGGCGTCCCGCGCGCTGGAATATGCCGGCGTGTCGGCGGCGGATGTCGATGCGGTCATCGTCGCCACCAGCACCCCGGATCAGGCGTTTCCCGCCACGGCCGTCAGGGTGCAGGCCGAACTGGGCCTGCGGGGCGGTTTCGGGTTCGATATCGCGGCGGCATGCTCGGGCTTCGTCTACGCCCTGTCCACGGCCGATGCTCTGGTCCGCAGCGGCCAGGTCGAGAAAATCCTGGTGATCGGCAGCGAGGTCTATTCGCGTATCATCGACTGGTCCGATCGCGGGACCTGCGTGCTGTTCGGCGATGGCGCCGGGGCGGTTCTGCTGTCGGCGACGGATGGGGCGGGGCCTGAGGGCATCCTCTCGACCCACCTGCATTCCGACGGTACCACCGGTGACCTGCTCTATGTCGACGGGGCCGTTGGCCGGCGGGAAAACAGCGGCTTCCTGCGCATGCGCGGACGCGACGTGTTTCGCCATGCCGTGGCCAAGCTGTCGGACTCGGTCGACGAGGTGCTTGCCGCCCATGGCCTGACCTATACCGACGTGTCGTGGCTGGTGCCGCACCAGGCCAATCTGCGGATCATCGAGGGCGTCGCACGCAAACTTGAACTGCCGCCCGAACGGGTGGTCGTCACCGTGGACCGCCATGCGAACACCTCGGCCGCGTCGATACCGCTGGCGATGAACGAGGCCGTCCGCGACGGCCGCATCCGCAAGGGCGACCTGGTGCTGATGGAGGCGCTGGGCGGCGGCCTGACGTGGGGGTCGGCGCTGGCGCGCCTCTGAGAGCCCGACCGGAAATGCGGCCTGGCGGCGATCCGACGCGCATTTTCTGTGCTCCGCTGCTCGAAAACACACGCTGGGCGCTTCACTGCGTTCCGCTCTCGCTCGCCGGCCCATATTTCCGGTCAGGCTCTGAGGCAGGAAAAATGGCGGACGTCAACGCATTGAATTGACGCTCCATCGCTGCATGCATACCTTTGCGCGTATGAGCACAGTGACCCGCGCCAGTCTGGCAGAACACATCTATAGTCAGGTCGGGCTATCCCGGAACGAATCGGCCGATCTGCTCGAACATGTCCTCGAGCGGGTCGCGCAGGAGCTCGAGTCCGGGAATACGGTCAAGATCAGCGGATTCGGCACGTTTTCCGTGCGGCAGAAGGGGCGGCGCACAGGGCGCAACCCCAAGACCGGGATCGAGGTCCCGATCCTGCCGCGGTCCGTCCTGGTGTTCCGGCCCAGCCAGCTGCTGCGATCGCGCGTTAACGGACAGCCCACCGATACGATCGAGGACGACACCGAATGAGTGGCGCCGGCGAAGGGCATGACTATTGGCAGGCGGCCGGCATAGCCGATCCGGATGGCGGCGGCGCGTCCGTGGTCGATGACGGGGCGGCCGGCCGGCTGAAGAAGGCGCCGCACGCCTTTCGCACGATCAGCGAGGTCGCGGACGAACTGCATGTGCCACAGCACGTGCTGCGGTTCTGGGAAACGCGCTTTGCCCAGGTTCGCCCGCTGAAGCGGGGCGGGGGGCGGCGTTATTACCGGCCCGACGATATCGAACTGCTGCGCCGGATTTCGGACCTGCTCTATGTGCAGGGCTATACGATCAAGGGCGTGCAGCGGATGTTGCGCGAGGGAACGGACGCCGGGGCCGCGACGGAAACGGCGGGCGACGACTCGGCGAACGGGTCCGACGGCCTGTTCCAGGATGCGGCCATCGCCCCCGCGGCCTGTGCCGAGATCATGGATGTGCCGCACGACGGCCCCCACGATGCGTCGGAGCCGGCATTCGAGGAACCCAGGATTGAGACGGTGGTGCAGTTGACGCCCGATACGCCGGCCGTGCCGCAGGCGGTCGAGTGGCCAGTTGCGACTCCGCCGACGGAAGAACCCGTCGAGTCTGTCGAGACTGGGGAAATCGAGCGTATTCGCCAGGAAAACGTGATCCTGAAGGACAGCCTGCGCGGGATTCTGATCGAGCTGAAGGCCCTGCGGCGGCTGATCCCGGTCTGATCCATCCCGCAACCCGATTCGATGCCGAACACGGGTTGCGGTTCACGGCGCACGCTGCTACACGGCGTGTCGTCGCAGACGGACGGGCAGTAGCGCAGCCTGGTAGCGCATCAGTCTGGGGGACTGGGGGTCGTGGGTTCGAATCCCGCCTGCCCGACCACCGTCTGCGACCGTATTTCCCTTGGCATTGTTGTTTAGTCAGAAGCCCGTATGTCGGGCCGCGTCTCGCCGTAAGAGGCAGCCCCATGCGCGCCGAACGGTGCCTCAGGCACCGTCCTGGTAGCGTTCGCGCGTCCAGTTGCGCCAGAGCATGTGCAGCACGGCCATGATGGCCGGCCCCAGGAACAGACCCAGCAGGTTCCAGCTTTCGACTCCGCCCAGGATACCGGTCAGGACCCACAGGAACGGCATCTCCGTCGAGCCGCCGATCAGCGCGGGCCGGACCAGATGGTCGGCGAGGAAGATGACCGCGAGTCCCAGCCCCAGGATCGCGATGGCGGCGATCGTCCCCCCCTTGACCAGAAGCAGCAGGGAGACCACGCCCACGGCGATCACCGCGCAGAACGGGATCATGGCGGCGACGGCGGTGAAGACCCCGAACAGGAACGGGTGCGGCGCCCCCGCAATCAGGTAGGCGACCCCCATCAGCGCGCCCTCGCCGATGCCCACCAGGACCAGCCCCGCCACTGTCCCGTGGATGGAGGCGATGATCTGCTGGGCGATGCCTTCCCCCCGCTTGCCGAAGGCCCTGCGGGACACGACCAGGCACTGCCGGATCACGCTTTCCCCGTCCTTCAGCAGGAAGAACAGGGTCAGGATCGAAAAGACGAACAGCAGGCCGCGATGGAAGATCTGTGACCCCAGTTGCTGGGTCACCTGCACGCTGCGCCCGATATTGAGCGAGTGCAGCAGCGCCGATACGTCGTCGGGGTTCTGCAGATGGTTTTCCCACCATGACGCCAGGGCCGTCGCGCCGAACGGCAGGTCGTGGATCCACCCCGGGACCGGCATGCCTGAATGCCGGGCCTCGTTCATCCAGATCATGATGCTCTGTGCCTCGCGCCCGGCTTCCAGGGCGAACAGACCCATCGGGATCAGGAACATCAGGGCGACGCCAAGGGTGAAGATCAGCGGCAGGACCGTCCCCCCGGGCAGGGATTTCCATCGGTTGCGGCTGCCGACATACAGCGGCCAGGCGGCGATGGCGAAGATGCCGCCCCAGATCAGCGACGGCAGGAACCCGCGAATCGTATATAGCGCCAGGCCGGTGAAGAAGATGGCCAGCAATCCGCGGGCGATTCGCTGGACGCGCTGTGGCTCGCGCATGCGGCGGGGCGGCGACGAGTGGCGCGGCACGATGGCGGGGCTGGCGTGATCCGTCATGATGTTCCTTTTGTAGCAGCGACCCGATCCATGTCCTGGCCGTGCGGCGGCCGGCCCGTTCAGGGCCGCTCCGCCGTCTCGATGGCCCAGATCGCGAAGGCCTGGATCAGGGCGGCTTCCTTCAGCGCGTCGAAGCGCCCCGACGCCCCGCCATGCCCGGCCTCCATATTGGTGCGCAGCATGACCGGGCGCTGTACGGTCGTCTGTTCGCGGATGCGGGCGATCCATTTCGCCGGCTCCCAGTAGGTGACGCGCGGGTCGGACAATCCGCCGATGGCCAGAATCGCCGGGTAGGGGCGGGGGCCGACCTGTTCGTAGGCGGCGTAGCTTGCGATCAGGTCGTAGGCGTCGGCGTCTTCCAGCGGATTGCCCCATTCGGGCCATTCCGGCGGCGTCAGCGGCAGCGAAATGTCGGACATGGTGTTGAGTTCGTCGACGAACGGCACCACGGCCACGATGCCGGCGAACAGGTCGGGCCGCATGTTGGCGATGGCGCCCATGACCATGCCCCCCGCCGACCGTCCGTCCGTCACGATCCGGCCCGGCGCGCCGAATCCGGTCGCGGCCAGATGGTCGGCGCAGGCGATGAAGTCGGTGAAGCTGTTGGTCTTGTTCCGCCCCCGGCCGCCCAGGAACCAGTTCCAGCCTTTTTCCGATCCGCCGCGGACATGGGCGATGGCGTAGAACCATCCCCGGTCCACCAGGCTGAACACACCGGTGGAGAAGCTGGGTTCGATCGCATGGCCATATGCGCCGTAGCCATACAGCAGCAGCGGCGCCGATCCATCGATCGGCGTGTCGTGCCGTCCCAGCACCGTGACCGGGATTTCGGCGCCGTCCGCGGCGATGGCGGTCAGGCGCCAGCAGCGATAGTGCATCGGGTCATGGCCCGACGGCACGTCCTGGGTCTTGAGCAGGTGCCGCGACCGGTCATCCATGTCGTAGGCGTACCATTGGCGGGGCGTCGTCGGCGACTGGTAGACGTAGCGCAGTTCCCGGGTGTCGTATTCGTACGACCCCGAGAGCGAGAGGACATAGGCCTCCTCGTCCGACGACAGGACATGTTCCTGGCCGTCGTGGTGCCGGATGATCAGCGCGGTATTGGCGTCGCGCCGTTCGCGCCGGACGAGGTGCCCGGAAAACGCCACGCAGTCGGTGATGTAGTGCCCAGGCTGATGCGGAACCAGGTCGCGCCAGTAAGCCATGCCCGGCGTAGCGTCGGGGGCGACCATCAGCTTGAAATCGACCGCGCCGTCGGCGTTGGTCAGGATCGCGAACCGGTCGCCCCAGTGGCTGAGGGTATAAAGCAACCCGGCGCGGCGGGGTTCGACGCAGACGGACGCGGCCTCGGGCCGGTCGCCCGGGATCAGCCAGGATTCCGACGTGTCCTGGTTGCAGGCCGAGATGACGATCCACCGACCCGACCGGCTGGCCTCGACCCCGATGAAGAAGCCCGGGTCCGCTTCCTCGTAGACCAGCGCGTCGCTGCCCGAGGCGATGTCGCGGCGGAAGATCCGCGTCGGCCGGCCGTGCTCGTCCCGCCAGGTCCAGAACAGGAAGCGCGCATCGGGGGAAAAGGCGAAATTGCCGCTGCAGCTTTCGACCGGCGTCCCGACCGGGGCGGCGGTGGCGATGTCGCGGACCATGACCCGATAGACCTCGGACCCCTGGGCGTCCTCGGCATAGGCGAACAGGCGGTGGTCGGGGCTGTGGGTCGCCGTGGCGACGGCGTAATATTCATGCCCCTGTGCCGCCGCATTGACGTCCAGCAGGATCTGCTCGTCCTGGGGGCGGCCTTCGGGGTGGCGGGCATGGATCGGATGCTGCGCGCCGGTAGCGTAGCGCATGTAATAGCGCCAGGGGCCGTGCGGCAGGGCGGGGTAGGTGTCGTCCTCGCGGATGCGGGCCTTCATCTCGGCCGCGATGGTGGCCTGCAGGGACTCGGTCGGGGCAAGGATCGCGGCGGTATAGGCATTCTCGGCCCGCAGATGGTCCGCGATGTCGGCGCGCAGGATCGACGGATCGCGCAGGACGGCCTGCCAGTTGTCGTCCTTCATCCAGCCGTACTCGTCGATCCGGACCCGGCCGAGCTGCTCGATCCGTCGGGGCTCCTTGCGGGCGACCGGGGCGGTGGGCAGGGGGGCGCTGGGTGTCGCGGCGCTGGTCATCGGGGCGTGTTACTCCATCGCTGTCCGCCCCGGGCCGGGGCAGCCGATACGGGAATGGCGAGCATACCCGACAGAATCCTGCCGCGACAGGGGTGGACGCCCGGCGATCAGAACGCCTGGCAGCCCGACCGGATTGTCAAGCCGACCGATTGCTGCTGGAAATCGCGCCGGTAGCGGTCGCGGATCGCCTTTACGCGCGCGTGCAGGTCGGGTGTGTCGTGGGCGGCGGCGATCCAGACGATGCGCGACGGCTCGGCGACGACGCGGCCGTTTTCCCGGTCCCGCCATTGCCCGAGGGTGCGAAAGACGGTCAGCCCGTCGGGAAAGCGGGGCGTGATCTCCTGCCGCATGAACCCGTCCCATTGGGCGTCGGTGACGGGGCTGCCGTCCGGTCGGGTCAGTCCGAACAGCAGCGAGAGTTCGAGGCCGGGCCGCGCGCCGAATCCGGCGCAGTCAGGCCGTGCCGGCGCGCAGCCCGCTACGCCGCCCACGGCAAGGACCAGAAGGGCGGCCGGCAGGACGCGTGCGCCGGTGGCGCCCATCATGCGAAGGCCGTGGTGGCGGTGCCGGCCAGCCCCGCCCGCAACGCGCGCCCCGCCGGGCTGTCCGGGTCGATCAGACCGAGCCGCAGGAACAGGTCGATCAGGACCAGATTGACGTTGAACTTGAAATCGTCGGTGTCGCGGACGATGCGAAAGGCCTCCCCGACCGGGATCAGCGCGAAGGATTCGACCTCGCCATCCGCCGGGGCCGGGACGAAATCGGCCGGTAACTCCAGGTCGTAGCAGTGCAGGACATCGCGCCGCAGGCCCTCGGGGCGGTCCATGGCATAGCGGATGCGGGCCACCGGCACGGCCTGGCGAACGATGGGCAGGGGAATGCTGGCTTCCTCGGCCGCTTCCTTGTGCAGGGCGTCCTCGGGCGTGTGGCCGGCCGGGATACCGCCGGCGACCAGATGATCGAGCTTGCCCGGATCGAGGCGCTTGTCGGTCGCGCGCCGCCCGATCCACAGGTGCAGGCCATCCGGGCGGCGGACCAGCCCGTTCATGTGCACGCCATGCGCGATCAGGCCGAACAGCGGCAGCGCGCCGCGATCGACGCGGGCGATCGCCGGGCCGTCGGCCGTGGCGGCGACATCGAACAGTTCGTGATGCGACCGGTAGACCCCGGAGGCCGCCAGGTCCTCGCCCAGCGGTTCCAGCCGGGCGGGATCGGCCAGCGTGATGGCGCCGTCCCGGCGCGGCAGGCCGCGCCGTTCCAGTTCGGGGACAAGGTCGGGGTCGACCCATCCGGCCGGCGCGTCACCCAGGCGGAACGGCGTGCGCCCGCCGGGCAGCCTGGCCGTGTTGCAGGATTCGAGATGCCGGAGGAAGGGGGCGGCGTCGGGGGCCATGCAGGTCTGCTCCTGATGCGTGTGCCTGCCATACCGGGCGGGCCGGCGCGTGACAATCCTGCCCGGCCATGGCGCCGCCGATCGTGTCCCCGATGGCGCGATGGTGTTTGCAAAACCGCCGGCGCATGCCACATCCACACCATGACACCTCCCAAATCCCAGGACCAGCGTGGACCGGAACAGCCGGTCCTGACGACCTTGCGCGACCTGCTTCCTTACCTCTGGCCCCGAAACGATCCCGGCACGCGGTGGCGTGTCGTGGGCGCATGCGTGCTGCTGATCGCGGCCAAGGTCGCGACGATCTGCGTGCCGTACCTCTACAGCCGCGTGGTGGACGCGCTGCATGTGGGGGGCGCGGGGGCAGGGCTGGCGACGGTCCCGATGCTGCTGATCCTGGGGTACGGCCTGCTGCGGCTGATGTCCGCGGGCCTGGGCGAATGGCGCGACGCCCTGTTCGCGCCGGTCCGTTTCCGCATCAGCTGCGTCGCCGCGATCCGCAGTTTCCGGCACATGCATGCGCTGTCGCTGCGGTTTCACCTCGACCGCCAGTCCGGCGGGGTGACCCGCGCCATCGCGCGCGGCACCGAGGCGATCGAGACCATCCTGCGGGTGGGGGTCTTCAACGTCGTGCCGACGGTGATCGAGGCCCTGATGGTGATCGCCGTCATCTGGCGGCTGTTCGACTGGCGCTACGCCGTCATCATGCTGGGGGCGGTGGCGGCCTATGTCGGCTTCACCGTCCTGTTCACCTCCTGGCGCATCGGCATCCGGCGCGAGATGAACGACATCAACAGCGAGGCGAGCTGGAAGGCCCTGGACAGCCTGCTGAACTATGAAACGGTCAAGTATTTCGGCAACGAGGAACATGAAAGCCGCCGGTACGAGGAGGCCCAGCGCCGGTACGAACGCGCGGCGATCCGCACGCAGGTGTCGCTGAACGGGCTGAATTTCGGGCAGGCGGCCATTATCGCCGTGACCCTGGCGGCCGTCATGCTGCTGGCGGCGGACGATGTGGCCGGCGGCCGGCTGACGGTCGGGCGGTTCGTGCTGGTCAATACCTACCTGATGCAGCTGTACCTGCCGCTGAATTTCCTGGGCAGCATCTATTCCTCGTTGCGGACGTCGCTGGTGGACCTGGAACAGATGTTCCGCCTGACCGAGGAAGCGCCCGACGTTACCGACCGCCCGGATGCCATCGGCCTGCCCGGCCGGCTGAACGAGGCCCCGGCGGCGGCGATCCGGTTCGAGCATGTGCGCTTTTCCTACCGCCCGGATCGCGAGATCCTGCACGATGTCAGCTTCAGCGTGCCAGCCGGCGGCCGCGTCGCCATCGTGGGGCCGACGGGGGCGGGCAAATCGACCATCAGCCGGCTGCTGTTCCGGTTCTACGACGTGACGTCGGGCCGCGTGGTGGTGGATGGGCACGACCTTCGCGACTACGGGCAGGCGGCGCTGCGGGCGGCGATCGGCGTGGTGCCCCAGGATACCGTGCTGTTCAACGACACGATCGGCTACAACATCGCCTATGGCCGCCTGGGCGCCACCCAGCCCGAGATCGAGCATGCGGCGCGGCTGGCGCAGATCCATGATTTCATCGTCAGCCTGCCCGACGGCTATCGCACCAAGGTGGGCGAGCGCGGGCTGAAGCTGTCGGGCGGCGAGAAGCAGCGCGTGGCCATCGCCCGCACCATCCTGAAAAACCCGCGCATCCTGATCCTGGACGAGGCGACCAGCGCCCTGGATACCCATACCGAACAGGAAATCCAGGCCGCCCTGCGGACGGTGTCGGCCGAACGGACCACCGTCATCATTGCCCACCGCCTGTCGACCGTGGTCGATGCGGATGAAATCCTCGTGATGGGCGATGGCGTGATCAAGGAGCGGGGGACCCATCGCAGCCTGCTGGCCCGCGGCGGACTCTATGCCGGGATGTGGGCGGCGCAGGCCGAGGAGCGGGCCGACGCGGTGGCCGAGGCCGCGCCGGGGGGTGGTTTTCCCGCGTGAACGGGGGCATTTTGCGCCGCGACGCGGCCGGATGGCCCGAACGGCCGGCGGAACGGGCCGACAACAGGGAGAAGACGACATGACGGACACGCAAGGCGAGGGCCCCACCCTGGGTGCTGACGGGTCGGTCCCCGAGGAACTGAGCCATTGCGGCGCGGTCGTGGACAAGGCGATCGAATACATGCTGGGCGAGAAGCTGCCGCCGATCGCCATCGCCTCCGCCCTGCTGGGCGGGTCGCTGGGCCTGCTGTCGCGGACGATGGACCAGGGCACGATGCTGGCGATGCTTGAAAACGCCATTCACAGCGTCCGCTCGGGCGATCTGCATCCCGACCGCGACCGGGTGTCCCAGCCCGAGTAACCGCGGGCGCGGCCTGCCCGTGGCGGGGATGCCGGGGCCGATTCAGGCGAAAACGGCCCGAATCGTTCCTTTCGCCTTGACGGCGGCCGGTACCTTGGCCATAAGCCGCGCCTAATCTTGACGATCGTTGCCGGGCATCTTGCCTCGGCCCTTAGTTATCCGAGGATGATACCATGTCTCGCCGTTGCCAGATCACGGGCAAGGGCGTGCTGACGGGAAACAACGTCAGCCACGCCAACAACAAGAGCCGCCGCCGCTTCCTGCCGAACCTGCAGGAGACCTCTCTCCTGTCCGATATCCTGGGCAGCGCCGTCCGTCTGCGCCTGAGCACCAACGGTATCCGCACGGTCGAGCACAATGGCGGCCTGGACGCGTTCCTGCTGTCCACCCCAAACCGCAAGCTGCCGACCGAGGCCCAGGCCCTGAAGCGCCGCATTCTGCGCGCCCAGGAAAAGAAGGTCGCCGCCACGGCGTAATGTTCCGGCATGCAGCCCGGTCCGATTTTTCAGGCGGACCGGGCTTGCATGTTCCAGGCGTCTGACGCATGTCAGGCCCAACTGTCTATTCTGCCGGCCTGCATCTTCCGGAACCCCGATCCCTGGGGTGGGGGGCAGCTTCCGGCCCCGGCAGGCGCGAGGGGAAGGGTTCCGTTCGCGCCTGAATTGTTTTGTGGAGGTTCCCCCGTGTCCGAAAAGTCCGGTCTTTCGCTGATTCGCAACATCGGCATTACGGCGCATATCGACGCCGGCAAGACGACGACCACCGAGCGTATCCTGTATTACACCGGTGTGTCCCACAAGATCGGTGAGGTCCACGAGGGCAACACCACGACCGACTACATGGACCAGGAGCGTGAGCGCGGCATCACGATCACCTCGGCCGCCGTCACCTGCGAATGGGCCGGCCACCGCATCAACATCATCGACACCCCGGGCCATATCGATTTCAACATCGAAGTGAACCGCAGCCTGCGCGTGCTCGACGGCGCGGTCTTCATCATCGAAGGCGTCGCCGGCGTGCAGCCGCAGTCCGAGACCAACTGGCGTCTGGCCGACCGCTACAACGTGCCGCGCATCATCTTCATCAACAAGCTGGACCGCACCGGCGCCGACTTCTACCGCGCGTTCGACACGCTGAAGGAGAAGCTGGACATCGTCGCGATCCCGCTGCAGCTGCCGATCGGCGCCGAGGAAAACTTCATCGGCGTCGTCGACCTGATCGAGATGAAGGCCATCGTCTGGGAAGGCGGCGAGCTGGGCGCGAAGTACCATGACGAGGAAATTCCGGCCGACCTGCTGGAAAAGGCCAAGGAAGCCCGTCAGGAGCTGCTGGACACCGCCCTGTCCGTCGATGACGCGGCGATGGAAGAGTATTTCGAGAAGGGTGACGTTGATGTCGCCACCCTGAAGCGCTGCATCAAGAAGGGCACGATCTCGGGCGAGTTCCGTCCCGTCCTGTGCGGCACGGCCTTCAAGAACAAGGGCGTGCAGCCGCTGCTGGACGCGGTCATCGACTTCCTGCCGGCGCCGGACGACGTCGAGGGCATCCGCATCGCGCCGCCCGAGGACGAAGAGGTCGACGAGAACAAGCTGCCGATCATCCCGGTCGATCCGGACGGAAAGTTCGCGGGCCTGGCGTTCAAGATCATCAACGACAAGTATGGCACGCTGACTTTCGTGCGCGTCTATCGCGGCATCCTGCGCTCGGGCGACTCGGTCCTGAACACGACCAAGGGCCACAAGGAGCGCATCGGCCGCATCTTCCAGATGCATGCCGACAAGCGCCAGGAAGTGAAGGAAGTCCACGCCGGCGACATCGCCGCCTTCGTGGGGCTGAAGGACACGCAGACCGGCGACACGCTGGCCGACCCCGCCGATCCGGTGGTGCTGGAGCGCATGACCTTCCCGATCCCGGTCATCGACATCTCGGTCGAGCCGAAGACCAAGGACGGGGTCGAGAAGATGACCCTGGCGCTGCAGAAGCTGGCCGGCGAAGACCCCTCGCTGCGTCTGAAGACGGACCAGGAAACCGGCCAGACCATCCTGTCGGGCATGGGCGAGCTGCATCTGGACATCATCATCGACCGTCTGCGCCGCGAATACGGCGTCGATGCGAACATCGGCGCGCCGCAGGTGGCCTATCGCGAGACGATCTCCCAGCCGCATGTGGAAACCTACACCCACAAGAAGCAGTCGGGTGGTTCGGGCCAGTTCGCCGAGGTGAAGATCGAGTTCGCGCCGCTGGAGCGGAACCAGGAGATCCAGTTCGAGAACAAGGTCGTCGGCGGCACCGTGCCGAAGGAATACATCCCGGCGGTCGAAAAGGGCATCCGGATGCAGTCCTCGACGGGCGTGCTGGCCGGCTTCCCGACCGTGGACTTCAAGTTCACGCTGCTGGACGGCAAGTACCATGACGTCGACTCCTCGGCGCTGGCGTTCGAAATCGCCGCCAAGGCGTGCTTCCGCGAAGGCATGAAGCGGGCCGGCCCGGTCATCCTGGAGCCGATCATGGACGTCGAGGTGACGACGCCGAACGACCATGTCGGCGACGTGGTGGGCGATCTGAACCGTCGTCGCGGTATGATCCAGAACCAGGAGAGCTCGGGCTCGACCGTCATGGTGCGCGCGCTGGTGCCGCTGAAGGAAATGTTCGGCTACATCTCGCACCTGCGCTCGATCACCAAGGGCCGTGCGTCCTTCACCATGCAGTTCCATCATTACGACCCGGTGCCGCGCAACGTCGCCGAAGAGATCATGGCCAAGTCGGCCTGATTTCGACCGGATCGCAATTACGGAAAACCGGCCCCATGTGGGCCGGTTTTTTTTTGCCCTTGTGCAGAATTGCGACAATTCCGACAGCTTGCGTCACGTCGTGGTGAGGGGGCGCCCAAGTCCGTTGAAACGGCAGGGCGCGGCATGGCTGAACTGTGTGGCCGTGACCGGATGGGTCACGGCAGGAAACAGCAGAAGAACAGCCGAGCGTTCCGGCCGGAAAAGCGGTCGGGCGGATAATCGGCGTGGGGAACCGACGAAATGTCCATGAACGGGAAGGTCGCGCTGGTTACCGGCGCGGGGCAGGGAATTGGCCGGGGCATCGCCCTGCGGCTGGCGAAGGAGGGCGCGCGCGTCGCTCTGGTCGATATCAGGAACGACGCGCTGACCGCGGTGGCGCAGGAGGTCGAGGCGCTGGGCGGCAAGGCCGCGACCTTTGTCGCGGATGCGGGCGACCGGGCGCAGGTTCGGGCGGCGGTCGACTACGCCGAGCAGGAACTGGGTGGCTTCGACGTCATCGTCAACAATGCCGGGATCGCACAGGTGCAGCCGATCGCCTCGGTGACGCCCGAGGAGGTCGAGCGCATCTTCCGCATCAATGTTCAGGGCGTGCTGTGGGGCATTCAGGTGGCGGCGGACAAGTTCATCGCACGCGGGCAGGGCGGCAAGATCATCAATGCATGCTCGATCGCCGGGCATGAGGGGTTTGCGCTGCTGGGCGTCTATTCCGCCACCAAATTCGCGGTGCGGGCGCTGACCCAGGCGGCGGCGAAGGAATACGCCAGCCGGAAGATCACCGTGAACGCCTATTGCCCCGGGGTGGTGGGCACGGACATGTGGGTCGAGATCGACCGGCGCTTTTCCGAGATCACCGGGGCGAAGCTGGGCGAGACCTACCGGAAATATGTCGATGGGATCGCCCTGGGACGGGCGGAGACCCCCGACGACGTGGCGGGGCTGGTGGCCTACCTGTCGGGGCCGGATTCCGACTACATGACCGGGCAGTCCGTCCTGATCGATGGCGGCATGATGTATCGTTAAGGCAGCGCCTGGACATATTCCCCAAACGATCGTCAACTCCTGGCGCGCGTCTGACGGGATGGGGTCTGGGCATGAAGGGTCATTACACCGCCGCCATCGGCAGGCAGGCGGTGGTCGTGGGGCTTCTGGCCGGTCTGGCGACCGGGGCGTTGTGGGCGTTGACCTTCATCGCGCCGCTGGTCAGCGGCCCCTATTCGGCCTTCGATCTTACGGTGTGCCGATACGTCACCTTCGGCATGGTCTCGCTCATGCTGGTCGCGCCGGAGGGCTTCGCGGCGTTGCGGCGCCTGTCGAGAGCGGACTACCAGGTTCTGGTGCTGCTCGGCTTTACGGGCAATGTCGGATATTATCTGGCGCTCTCGCTTGCCGTTCCGCTTGTGGGGCCTGCGGCGGTGGCGTTGGTGGTCGGGTGCCTGCCGGTGCTGATGGCCGTGCTGGGCTGCCGGACGACCGGCCTGCCTTTGGGCCGGCTGATGCCCGCGCTGGCGTTCATTCTGCTGGGTTTGGCGCTGGTGAACGGTGTCGCCTTGCTGCAGGCCCGGGCGGCTGGCGGGGTTGGCGGGCCGCTATGGGGTTTGCTGCTGGCCGTGGGCGCGATGGTGCTGTGGGCGTGGTACGGCATGCGCAATGCGGCCGAACTGGCCGCGCGCCCGGCCGTATCCCCTGTGACATGGACGGCGCTGACGGGGATCGGCACGATGATCGCGCTGCTTCCGTTGGTGGTGATCGGCTGGCTGGCGCATTGGTCGGCCGTCCCCGCGATCGGGTTGGCCCATGGGGCGTGGCTGCGGCCGGTGGCGGCCGGGCTGGTGCTCGGCCTGCTGTCGTCCTGGGCGGGGACCTGGACATGGTCGATCGCGGCCCGTGCCCTGCCGGTTTCCATGGCCGGGCAGCTCATTGTCTTCGAGACGATCTTCGCGCTGGTCTATAGCGCGATGTATGTGCGCCAGCTTCCATCCTGGCCGGAACTGGCCGGCGCCCTGATGCTGGTCGCCGGCGTTGCAATGGCTCTGCGAGTCTTCGCGGCCGGGACCGCCGGGATCCCCGATCCATGACCGGGGGCGGCCTGGCGTGCCCTTCGGGGCCTACGGCGTGGCCGCCTCGGCCTGGTTGTCGGTGCGGCGGATGAAGTCCGCGATATTGTCGTGCAATTGGGTCAGGGACGGGATGTTGGCGTAGACCATATGGCCGGACTGATATTGCTGAAATTCGATATTCCTTTGCAGGCGCGCGGGGATAGGCAGGTGCTGCATCTCGTAGATGCCTTCGTAGTACGGCGTTGCCAGGTCGAAATATCCGGCGTTCAGCATGATTTTCAGCGTCGGGTTGGTCTTCATCGCCTGGGCCAGGTCAGGCATGACGTTCGCCGGTCCGTCGGACGGGGTGGAATCGGGGCCGTCGGGGGCGTGGTGGAAATCCCAATGCGGAATGTCGATCTCGGCCCGGTAGGCCAGCCCGTCGCCGTAACTCAGGACCTTGCGCGTATAATCGTTGAACAGCGACACATAGGCCGAACTGATCGAGGTCGATTGCGGGTCGTACCCGGCTTCCTCGCTCAGCGGGTCCAGCGACGGGCCTGAGAAACGGGTGTCCAGCCGGCCGGTGGTGATGTCGCTGTCCGCCTGCAGCGTCTTCGAGAACTCGCCGCCGTCGATCCGCAGGTTGGCCCGGCGGATATAATCGATGGGCAGGCCGGTATAATCGTGCAGGCGGCCGATGATGCGGTCGCGGTCCGCTGCCGGCAGGGCCGCCCCCTGCTGAAGCGCCACCAAATAGTTGGTGCTGGCGAAATGCTCGACCTCGGCCAGGAACGGTTTCAGCTCGGCGGGCTGTTGCGGCAGCTTGTGGTGGTACCACGCCGTGGCGGCATAGGTCGGCAGCGCCAGCACGAACGGTTCGTCCATGCCCGGGTTCAGCGCGGGTTCGTCGACGCTGTTGTCGTAGCTGAGGATCTGCGACAGCAGGATGACACCGTTGAAATCGACGTTTTCCTGATTTTGCAGGTCGTTGACGACGACGGCCGACCGCAGGGTGCCATAGCTTTCGCCGAACAGATATTTGGGCGAGTTGTAGCGGCCGTACTTTGCCAGGAAGCCGCTGATGAAGCGGGCAAAGGCCTGTCCGTCGGCATCGACGCCCCAGAACAGCTTTTCCTTGTCCTTGCCGTTGATTCGGCCGAATCCGGTACCCGGCGCGTCGATGAACACCAGGTCGGTGGCGTCGAGCAGGCTCTGGGGATTGTCGATCAGGCGGTAGGGGCTGGCGGGGGTGTGGGTGTCGTCGTTCGTCACCACCCGGCGCGGACCGAAGGCGCCCATATGCAGCCAGACGGTCGAGGATCCGGGGCCGCCGTTATAGACGAAGGTGATCGGCCGGTTCTCGGGCCGGGCGTCCTTGCGGAAATAGGCGACATAGAACATCGACGCGGTGGCGTCGGCATTGCCGTCGATGGCGTGGGTGTCGCTGCCCGGGGTCTCCTCATGGACCGTTTCCTCCGAATCGTCCCAGCTTCGGGGGTGGACCAGCAATGTTCCCGCGACGGCCTGGTAGGCGATGGTCTTGCCGGCGACGGTCACCATGCCGCTGCTGGTCCGTTCGATGGGTTGCTGGGCCGGCCGCGTGGCGGAATGGGCGGAGTGGGCGGCGTCGGCACGGTCGTCGGCCAGCGCCGGGGCGCCCACGCCCAGGCTCAGGACAGAGGCGGACAGCAGCAACGACAGGCGTTTCTTCAACATGGTCTCTCCGGGTGGGCCGGCCCGTGGGGCGGGCCGGGGTGGTCAGGCGGTCGTGCCGTCGCGGACGGCGCGCCAGGTGTCGTGATCGTGAACGGCGCGGCCGTCGTCGCGCAATTTTTCCAGATGGGCCAGCAGGTTCAACTCCGCCGCCCGGCGCAGCGCGGGACGGATGGCGCGATAGACGCGGCGCAGGATGTCGTCCAGCGTGGCCGGTTCGTCCGGCAGGGCCGCCAGGATGCTGTCCTCGCGCGCCAGGCGATGGGCGATCAGCCCCCGGATGCACAGGACGGGGCTGGGGATGGGCGGGCCATGCGCGGGCAGCAGCAGGCGTGCGTCACGGTCCAGCACCTTGTCCAGGCTGTCCAGGAACAGTCGGACCGACCCGTGCGGGGCCGGTGGGACCATCGTCGTCGACCAGCCCATGATGTGGTCGCCGGTAAACACGATTCCGTCCCCCGTGGCGAAACACAGATGGTCGGCGGCGTGTCCCGGCGTATGCAGCGCGGTCAGGGTCGCGACCGGGGCGCCGTCGTCCAGCGCGATATCGGGGGAGAAGGTCGCACAGGCGCTGTGCCGATAGGCGCAGACCGGCGCGCCGGTCATTTCGGCCAGCGGGCGCGCGCCCTCCAGGTGGTCGCGGTGGGTATGGGTCAGCAGGATATGGGTGATCGGCCCGCGCGCCGCCGCTACGATGGCGCGCAGATGGGCGGCGTCGTCCGGGCCGGGGTCGATGACCGCCGTGCCGGCGGAATGCTCGACCAGCCAGCTGTTGGTGCCATTGCCGGTCATCGGGCCGGGATTGGGCGCCACGACCCGCCGGATGCCGGTCGCGGCTTCCAGCGGCGGGCCGACGGGCGGGGGCGGTTCGCTGACCCGCCAGTCGTGGCGGGGCCGGCCGCCCGTCAGCCGAATGCTCCGACATGGTGCATCACCGCCATGCCGGTTTCCCGCACCAGATTGAACAGCCGCAGCATCGGATCGAAGATCTCGGTGTGCTCGCGCGCATAGGCGCCGTCGTTGCGCGGGCCATGGGCCTCGTGGAAATCGAGGTCCAGCCCGCTGCCGGTGGCGTAGGGGAAGATATGTTCCAGTTCCCGCAGGGCGGCGGGAATTTCCAGGCACAGCACGCGGGTCGTCAGCACGTCGCGGGTGAAGGCGTTGCGCGGCGCGAAATAGGGGATGCGGGTCGACAGCAGCCAGATCTGCTCGATCGTGGCGATCCGGATGGCATGCAGCAGCATCTCCTCGGGCTGCATGCCGGGGGCATGTTGCCACGCCTTGCGCAGCGCCAGGTGGTCCGACTGGATACGGCGGAACATCGCCTGCGTGCTGGCCCAGAAATTCAGGCGCTCCAGCCCGTTCATCAGCGCCAGGAAAGCGTCGCGCCGCGCGGGGTCGGTCTCGGCCGTCGCACGGCCCAGCCACATGTCGGGGTCGAGCATGTAGATCACCGCGCGCAGGACCGTATCGTCGGAATGCGCCAGCGCGTGCGATGCGAAATCCAGCGCGCGGCGGAAACGCGGGCTTCTGGTCAGGAATTCCTCGAACGTTTCGGGATGGCGTGCCGCGGCCGAGCCCAGGCCCTGGATGGTGTTCGCGCACCAGCCCAGCTGTTGCAGGATGGCGTTGTTGGGAATGGCGCGCAGCTGGCTGGGATGGCTGATCCGCGTTGTGGCCGCGGCCGCGTCGCTCTGGCGGGCCGAGGGGCGGGACCCGGTCTTGTCGATCAGGGAGGGGCCGAAAGCGCCCAGCAGGGCGGCATAGCCCGGGTCCTCGACCAGCCCCGCCATGCCGGCGCCGATGGTCGAGAAGAAATCGGCCGAGAAATCGGGTTCGTCATAGACCGGGTCGCGGTCCAGCGGCGTGGGCGCGAAGATATGCGATGCGATGATGCTGACGGTCGCGTCCGCCAGCGCCTGGGTGCCGAACAGCAGATAGCCGTCGCCGCCCTGGAAGGCCGCTTCCTCGCGGATTCGCAGGCCCGTGCCGGCGAACACCGCGCGGGCGTGCAGCGGCGACAGATAGTCGAACCGGTCGGCCAGGCGGAAGGGATGCGCGCCGCGCCCGATGCTTTCCCCGTGGGTGTCGAACAGGATGACCTCGACATCCGTCAGGTCCCAGCGGCGCAGCAGGTCGCAGATCTTCAGCCGCAGCCGCTCGATCAGGTAGGTCGCGGCCAGCTGCCCCACATAACGGCCCGAATCGGAATAGCCGAACTGCAGGCTCAGCTTGCCGGTGCGGCGCATATAGTCACGCCAATGGGGGGAATGCAGCGCTTCCTCGATGATATGCGCGCCGTTTTCCAGGGCCTCCTGCGTCTCGAACAGCGGCGAGATTTCGATCTGTTCGTCGATTCCGAAGCTCTTGGCCAGCCACAGGGCAGTCAGCAGGGTGTAGCCGCTCTCGGTCTCGGCAATCAGGAAGCGGACGGGGCTTTCGCGGTCGATGTGTCGGACGATATGGCGCACCGTCATCATTAGGCGCGCGGCGGTGGCCTGCTCGGCCAGCAGCGAACCGAAATCGACCTCGACCGGTTCGACCCGGTCCAGCGCCTCGTTGATCCGGGTCAACAGGCCGCGGCGCTGCGACGGTATTTCCGGACTGTCCTCGATGCCCAGCCGCTGCCGCGCGACATTGTGGATCTGCGTCGAATTGAGGCGGACATGGGTGTGCGCCGCTGCCATGCCGTGCGCCATGAAGCCCGCGCGGGCGACGGCCAGGGCCATGCGGTGTTCGGGGGCGGCGGTGTCGATGGCTTCCTGGAACGACGACGCCAGGTCGCTGGCGCGGGCGATCGCCTCGTCCCGCCGGCCGATCAGCACGGCGGCGAAGGCGGCGACCGATTCGGGGTCGGGCCCCGTCGGGCAGGCGTCGATCTGCGCGCTGACGGCGCCCAGCGCGCGGGCGATGCGTTCATGCAGCCCGTCCGCGATCGGACGCAGCGGTGCGACCTGGTCCTGAAGCCGCGTCAGTTGCAGGTGCTTCATGCGCAGGCGCAGGCGGATGGTATCCCACCAGCCGATATCGGTCCGCCCGTCGGTGTCGTAGCCGACCCAACTGGTCAGGATCACCGGCCGGGGGCTGAGCACCGTCCATTCGCGCGGCCAGCGCGCCTGGGCCTCGTCCAGCAGGGTGCGGGTCAGGCGGTCCAGCGCGGTACGTCCCCGCAGGATCGCCGCCGTGGCCAGGGCAAATTCCTCGTCCAGGGTCGGGGGTGCGGTGCGGCGATGCGTCGCCAGCACCGGCAGTGCGGCCTTCTGGCCCGTGTCGTCCGACGCCATGACGGCCAGCCGTTCATAAACCGGGTTGGCCAGCGCGAAGGTCGGGTGTGCGGTGAAGACGGCGGCAAAGCGGCTGCGCTCCACCGTTCTGCGGAAATGGCCGAAGCTGGCGGGCGTGCCATCCGGGACGGGATCTTCCGCGACCGTCCGTGCGACAGCGCGCATGCGTTCCGCGACGATGGCGTCGTCGGTGCCGTCGACATAGGCGCGCAGCCGTTCGGCGCGCGTGCGGAAGGCATCGTCGCGCAGGTGCCGGACGACCTCTTCCAAGGTTTCGGTCGACAGGGCACCGGACGTGATCTGCCGGCCGATTCGGCGGGCCAGCGTAATGACCGGGTTGCCCGACGACGAATCATGCCCATCCGCGACGGCCTGCCGTGCGAGGTCGAGCAGCATCTCCGCCGCGTCATGGGAAGTGGTTTCGGTCATCGCGCGGTCCCAATCGTCTAATCCGTACCTGCGCCGTAGGGTTTCATGTTCGCGTTCACATCGCAATGTCTGCCACCCGATATCACAGTGAATTTGGACCTCTGCCCGGATGGCGACGCGCCTGGACGCGCGGCGCGGCGGGCATGAATCCTTGGGTCCCTGTCCGCAGAATGGTATCGACGGGGGGATGAACACGATTCCCGAAGCGGACATGGCCGCGTGGCTTGTATTGCGACGCTATCGCCGCGCGGCGACGGGCCTGCTGGCCGGGATGGGCGTCCTGACGATGGCAGGCTACGCCGCGCCGGCCGCGGGCCTGGTGGCGGACGGTCTGTGGCTGGACGTCCTGCGGTCGGGCGCCAAGGCCGGGGTGGTCGGCGGCCTGGCGGACTGGTTCGCCGTCACGGCCCTGTTCCGCCGGCCCATGGGCCTGCCGATTCCCCATACCGCGATCCTGCCGGCGCAGAAGGCGCGGCTGGGCGAGGCCCTGGGCCGCTTCGTGGCGACCCACGTCTTTACCGAGGCCGACGTCAACGCGGCCCTGGACCGGATCGACCTGCCCGGCATGCTGGCGGGGGTGCTGGCTGACTCGTCGACGGCCGAGACCGTCAGCCGCGCGCTGGCCCAGGCCGCGCCGCCGGTCATGGACCGGCTGCAGGACGGGCGCGCGGGCTCGGCCATGGGCCGGATCCTGCCGGTGATCCTGGGGGGCGAGGAGGTGGCGCCCGTGGTCGCACGGACCCTGCGCGCGCTGGTGGAAGGCGACCGCCACCAGGAGGTCCTGTCCTTCCTGCTGGCGCGCCTGAAGGACGGGCTGAAGGCCAAGGAGGCGGCCCTGCGCACGATCATCGAGGACCGGGTGCGCGAACAGGGGGGGCGCATCCTGGGCTGGGCCATCGGCGGATCGATCGCGACCAAGGTCCTGATTTCGGTGAATCATGAGCTGGACCGCGTCGATCCCCAGAATTCCGAGCTGCGCGAAGGCTTCACGACCTGGGTCCGCGCCGAGATCGACCGGATCGAGACGGACCCCGAGCGGCGGCGCGAGATCACGGACGCGATCATGGGCGTGATGACCCATGAAAGCATCCGGGGCTGGAGCGGCGATGTCTGGCGGCGCATGCGTCTGATGATCGAGGCCGACATGGCCCAGCCCGACGGCTGGTCGGCGTCTATCGTGCGGGACGCGCTGCGGCATCTGGCCGGACAGATGCGCGAGGACCAGGCGCTGCGCCAGCGGGTGACGGCGGGCGCGCGCGGCATGATCCTGCGCGGCCTGCCCTTCGTCTGCGACCGGCTGTCGCGCTTCATTGCCTCGGTCGTCGCGGGGTGGGATGCCGACCTGCTGGCGTCGCGGCTGGAATTGCGGGTGGGCAAGGATCTGCAGTTCGTGCGGCTGAACGGCACGCTGGTCGGGTTCCTGGCCGGGGCGGCGCTGTCGCTGGCCCTGCGGCTGATGTTCGGCCCCGGCGCCGGATAGGAAGCGGCGGGCAGGATTGTGCCGATTGCACTTGACGATGGCGATGCATCGTCTCATCTGGTGGTAAATCAGTACTGATTTGGTCCGCTATGGTCGCGAGACCGGTCGGCGGGTGGGGGACGGATGCTGAAACTGTCGAAGCTGACCGATTACGCCGTCGTGGCCCTGGTGCGCCTGGGGCAGCAGGACGACGTGATGACGTCGCCCGCCCTGTCGCAGGCCACCAGCATCCCCGAACCCACCGTCGCCAAGGTGCTGAAGATCCTGGCGGCCCATGATCTGGTGGTATCGCTGCGCGGCGCGCGGGGAGGGTATCGGCTGGCCCGTCCGCTGAACGATATATCGGTGGCCCGGGTCATTACCGCCGTGGACGGCCCGATTTCGCTGACGGCCTGCGTCGATGGCGGCGGATGCGATGCGCGCGTGCTGTGCGGGGTGTGCGGGCAGTGGGATGCGGTCAACGATGCGATCCGGGGGGCCTTGTCCTCGATCACGCTCGCTGACATGCAAGGTCATAATCGGCAGCAGCCCGGGGCGCGGGAATGCCATGGTGCCAGGGGGCAGGATACAAGCGGGGGCCACGAAACGTCCGTCGCCGGTTCCGCCGCCGCGGTCTGAGGGAGCAGGAAGACATGCCAGCGATTACCGAAACCCGGGACGCCGTCGAAAGCCTCGGCCAATCCACCTACAAATGGGGTTTCGAGACCGATATCGAGATGGACCTCGCCCCCAAGGGGTTGAACGAGGACACGATTCGCCTGATTTCCCGCCGGAAGGAAGAGCCCGAATGGCTGCTGGACTGGCGGCTGAAGGCGTTTCAGGCCTGGCAGGCGATGGCCGAGCCGACGTGGGCGAAGGTCAGCCATCCGCCGATCGATTTCCAGGACGCGCATTACTATGCCGCGCCCAAGAAGAAGGCCGGGCCGAAGTCGCTGGACGAGGTCGATCCGGAACTGCTGCGCACCTATGAAAAGCTGGGCATCCCCCTGCACGAACAGGCGCTTCTGGCCGGTGTCGAGGTGCCCGAGGGCCAGGAGGCGCGCGCGCCCATCGCCGTCGATGCGGTGTTCGACAGCGTGTCGGTCGTCACCACCTTCCGCGAGACGCTGGCCAAGGCGGGGGTGATCTTCTGCCCCATTTCCGAGGCGGTGCGCGACCATCCCGAACTGGTGCGCCGCTATCTGGGCAGCGTGGTGCCGGTGTCCGACAATTTCTATGCCGCGCTGAATTCCGCCGTCTTCACCGACGGATCGTTCGTCTACGTACCGCGCGGCGTGCGCTGCCCGATGGAACTGTCGACCTATTTCCGCATCAACGCCCGCAACACCGGCCAGTTCGAGCGCACGCTGATCGTGGTCGAGGACGGGGCCTCGGTCTCGTATCTGGAAGGCTGCACGGCGCCGATGCGCGACGAGAATCAGCTGCACGCGGCGGTGGTCGAACTGGTGGCGATGGACGATGCGTCGATCAAATATTCGACCGTCCAGAACTGGTATCCGGGTGACGAGAACGGCCGGGGCGGCATCTACAATTTCGTGACCAAGCGCGGCGCGTGTCGTGGCGCGCGGTCCAAGATTTCATGGACACAGGTGGAAACCGGATCGGCGATCACGTGGAAATATCCGTCGTGCATCCTGCAGGGCGACGGCGCGGTGGGCGAGTTCTATTCCGTCGCGGTGACCAACAACCACCAGCAGGCCGATACCGGCACCAAGATGATCCATCTGGGGCGCAATACCCGCTCGACGATCATCGCCAAGACCATCAGTGCTGGCCAGTCGGACAGCACCTATCGTGGGCTGGTGCGGATGATGCCCAAGGCGTCGGGGGCGCGGAATTTCACCCAGTGCGACAGCCTGCTGATCGGCGATCGCTGCGGCGCGCACACGGTGCCCTATATCGAAAGCCGCAACATGACCGCGAAGGTGGAGCATGAGGCGACGACGTCCAAGATCTCGGAAGATCAGCTGTTCTATTGCCGCCAGCGCGGCCTGTCCGAAGAGGACGCGGTGGGGCTGATCGTCAACGGGTTCTGCAAGGACGTGCTGAAGGAACTGCCGATGGAATTCGCGGTCGAGGCCCAGAAACTGCTGCAGATCAGCCTTGAAGGCAGTGTCGGCTGAACGGAGAATGAGTGACGTGAGCAACGAGTTTGTAAAGATCTCCGGCCTCTGCGCCAAAATCTCGGATGGCGGGACGGACAAGGAGATCCTGCGCGGCGTCGATCTGGAGATCCCGGCCGGCGAGGTCCATGCGATCATGGGGCCGAACGGATCGGGCAAATCCACCCTGTCCTACGTCCTGGCCGGGCGCGAGGATTACGAGGTGACGGGCGGTAGCGCGACCTTCAAGGGCCAGGACCTGCTGGCGCTGGAGCCCGAGGAGCGTGCGGCGCTGGGCCTGTTCCTGGCGTTCCAGGCGCCGGTCGAACTGCCGGGCGTGAACAATGCGAACTTCCTGCGCACGGCGGTCAACGCAGTGCGCCGCGCGCGCGGGCAGGACGAACTGGACGCGGTGGCGTTCCTCAAGGCCGTCCGGCAGGAGACCAAGCACCTGTCGATGTCCGACGACATGCTGAAGCGCAACGTCAATGTCGGGTTCTCGGGGGGCGAGAAGAAGCGCAACGAGGTGCTGCAGATGCGCATGCTGGCCCCGTCCTTCGCCATCCTGGACGAGACGGACAGCGGACTGGACATCGACGCCCTGCGTATCGTGGCCGAGGGCGTGAATTCCCTGCGCTCGCCCGATTTCTCGGCGCTGGTCATCACCCATCATCAGCGCCTGCTGGATTATATCGTTCCCGACCGCATCCATGTCATGGCGCGCGGGCGGATCATCCATAGCGGCGGTCCCGAACTGGCCAAGCAACTGGAAGCGCAGGGATATGCCCGCTTCCTGGCGGAGGCCGCGTGAACGCGTTCGCCCCCGCCGGCGTCAGCGCCGCCGCGTTCCTGGACCGCTATGCCGCGCGGGCCGGAACGAATCCGGCGCGCGACCGGGCGGCGGATACGCTGCGCCGGACGGGGCTGCCGCGCACCGGGATCGAGGCATGGAAATACACCTCGCTGCGCGCGCTGGGCGACATTCCCTTCGCCGCGGCGCCGGCGACGCCTGACGATGCGACGGTCCGTGCGATCCTGACCGAGGCCGAGCAGGCCGTCGGGCTGGGCCCCGACCTGCGGCGGGCGGTGTTCGTCAACGGGCGTTTCGATCCGTCGCTGTCGTCCCTGCCGGACGGGGTGTCGGCGGGCCGTTTCCATGCGACCGACGAGGCTTCGGATGACGACGTCGCCAGCGCCCTGAACGCCATCCTGGCCGAGGACGGGCTGGTGCTGCGCGTCGCGCCCGGTGCCGATGCCGGGCGGCTGCTGCTGCTGTCGATCGGGGTGGCCGAAGACGGGACGCCGATCTCGTTCCATCCGCGCCACCGGATCGAACTGGGGCAGGGGGCCGCGCTGTCGGTCCTCGACCTGTCGGTCGGGCGGGGTGCATATCTGAACAATCCGGTTTTCGACATTGTGGTCGCCGACGGCGCGCGCCTGGGGCATGCCAAGATGCAGGCCGAGGCTCCGACGGCGCAGCATCTGGCGGTCGTCCACGCCGAAATCGGCGCGGGTGGCGAGTATGACAGCTTCACGCTGACCCTGGGCGCCGCCCTGGCGCGGCACGAGGTCCATGTCCGGCTGGCCGCCCCTGGCGCCGTCGTCCATGTGAACGGGGCGCAGCTTCTGGACGATCGGCAGCATGCCGACCTGACCAGCGTCATCACCCATGCGGCGCCGGACTGCAATTCGCGCCAGACGGTGAAGAACGTGCTGTCGGGTCATGCGCGCGGGGTGTTCCAGGGCAAGATCCTGGTCGAGCGCGTGGCGCAGAAGACCGATGGCTACCAGATGAACCAGGCGCTGCTGCTGTCCGAGACGGCCGAGATCGACGCGAAGCCGGAACTGGAGATCTATGCCGACGACGTGCGGTGCAGCCATGGCGCCACGGTGGGCGCGCTGGATCCGGACCAGCTGTTCTACCTGCGCAGCCGCGGCGTGGCCGAGCACGAGGCACGGGCCATGCTGGTCAAGGCGTTCCTGCATGATGCCGTCGATCTGATCGGCGACGAGATCCTGCGTGCGACGCTGGATCGCGCCGTCGAATCCTGGTGGAACCGGAAGGACGCATAAGATGGATCTGTCGCCCGCCGCCCTGGCCGACCCGATCGACGCGCTGCGCCATTTGCGCGCCGATTTCCCGATCCTGAACGAGGCCGTGCACGGCAAGCCGCTGGTCTTCCTGGACAGCGCGGCGTCGGCGCAGAAGCCCATTCAGGTGATCGACGCGATGTCGCGGACCATGCGTACCCAGTACGCCAACGTTCATCGCGGCCTGCACTGGATGAGCGAGCGGACGACCGATGCGTGCGAGGCCGTGCGCGACCAGGTGGCGGGCCTGATCGGCGCCCCCTCGCGCGAGGAAATCGTCTTTACCCGGAACAGCACCGAGGCGATCAATCTGGTCGCCCATTCCTTCGGCAGCCTGATCCGGCCGGGGCAGGCGGTGGTGATTTCCGAAATGGAGCACCACGCCAATCTGGTGCCCTGGCAGATGCTGCGCGACCGCGCGGGCATCGAACTGCGTGTGGCGCCCATCACCGACGCGGGCGAACTGGAGCTGGAGGCGCTGGAGCGGCTGCTGTCCGACGGCAAGGTCGCGCTGGTGGCGGTCACGCACATGTCCAACGTGCTGGGCACCGTGACGCCGGCGCGCCGGATCGCGGACATGGCCCATGCCGCCGGTGCGCGGGTGCTGTTCGACGGCAGCCAGATGGTGGTGCATCGCCGGGTGGACGTGCGCGAGATCGGGGCCGATTTCTACGTCTTTACCGGGCACAAGCTGTACGGCCCCACCGGCATCGGCGTGCTGTGGGGGCGGCGGGAACTGCTGGAGGCCATGCCGCCGTTCCTGGGCGGCGGGGACATGATCTCCACCGTCCGGTTCGAGGGATCGACCTGGGCCAACGTGCCCCACAAATTCGAGGCCGGGACCCCCGCGATCATCGAGACGATCGGCCTGGGGGCCGCGATCTCCTATATCGAATCGATCGGATTCGACGCCATCGCCGCGCATGAGGCCGCGCTGACCGACCATGCCCTGCGGCGTCTGGCCGAGGTGCCGGGCCTGCGGGTGATCGGTGCGCCGGCCGATCGGGGGGGCGTGATCTCGTTCACCATGGACGACGTGCATCCGCATGATATCGCGACCCTGCTGGACAGGAACGGCATCGCCATCCGCGCGGGGCATCATTGTGCGGAACCGTTGATGCGGCGCCTGGGTGTCAGCGCCACCGCGCGGGCCAGTTTCGGCCTGTATACCACGCGCGAGGAGGTCGACACCCTGGCCGCCACACTGGAGCAGATCCGCTCCTTGTTCGTGTGAGCGGGTGATGGAACAGGATACGCTGTATCAGAGGCAGGTCATCGACAGGGCGCGTGCGCCCGCGCATGCCGGGTCGCTGGACGGCGCGACCCATACCGGCGAAGGGACCAACCCGATGTGCGGCGACCGGGTGCGGGTCGGCCTGTCGCTGACCAAGGGAGGCACGGTTACCGCCGTTCGGCACGAGACGCGGGGATGCGCCATCTGCATCGCGTCGGCGGACATGATGGCCGGGCTGGCCGAGGGGCGGAGTGCTTTGGAACTCGGCGCGCTGTCCCGCCAGTTCGGCGAGATGCTGCGGACGGGCGAAGGCGCGGAGCAGGTCGGGGAGCTGGGGGTGTTCGCCCCCTTGCACCAGCATCGCTCGCGGATCAGATGCGCGACATTGCCGTGGACGGCGCTGGTGGAGGCCCTGGATGGATCGAAGGACAGGTGAGGCGTTGATGCAAGCGCAACCCGAGGAGGCGGCCGACATGGACGGACCCGATACCAGGCAGGGGGCCGAGGGCTTTTCGTTCGATCCCCCGGCCGAGCCCCAGGGAAGGGGCCCTGGCGCCGGAGCAGTCGAAAGCTGGACGCCCGGCGGCGAGCCCGCCGAGGCCGCGTCGGCCGGGACAGGCCATGCGGCGGACGAGGATGCGGTGATCGCGGCGATCGCCAGCGTCTACGACCCGGAAATCCCGGTGAATATCTATGAGCTGGGCCTGATCTACGCGATCGACCTGCATCAGGACGGCGGCGTGCATATCGAGATGACGCTGACCGCCCCCAACTGCCCCAGTGCGCAGGAACTGCCCGTGCAGGTACAGGAGGCGGTGCAGAAGGTGGACGGCGTCACCCGCGCCGAGGTCGAGATCGTGTGGGACCCGCCCTGGGACATGTCGCGCATGAGCGACGATGCCCGCCTGACGCTGAACATGTTTTGAGCCAGGAGAATGCCATCATGACCCATCCCTCGACCGGTGCCACGGCGTCTTCCCGCCCGATGCGTGCCCTTCCGCCGCTGATGTCCCTGTCCGATCGTGCGGCCGACCGGCTGCGTACGCTGTACGAAACGGCACATGCCGGGCAGTTGCTGCGCGTCGCGGTCTCGACCAAGGGATGCTCGGGCCACGGCTATGACATGAGCTTCGTCGAGGCGGCCGGCCCGGGGGACGAGGTGGTGACCGACAAGGGCGTCACGCTGCTGGTGGATCGCAAGGCGACCCTGTTCCTGATCGGCACGACGATGGATTACGAGGTCCGGCAACTGGAATCGGGATTCACCTTCGTCAATCCGAACGAAAAGGGCCGCTGCGGCTGCGGCGAGAGCTTCCACGTCTGACGTGGTCGGGCACTGCGCGAAGCCGGCAAGGGCCTTGGCCCTTGCTTTCGCCTATCGCGAGCGCCGCCGCGGCGCGGAGGGCGCTGTGAAGACGCAGACGGCCTCGACCTCGGTTGACCACAGGAACTGGTCGATGACGGTCACGGCGTCCAGCCGGTAGCCCGCCGCGTGCAGGTCGGCGGCATCGCGGCCCAGCGCCTGGGGATTGCAACTGACGTAGATAATCCGCTCCGGCCGGCCGGCGACGATCTGTTCCATCTGCGCGCCGGCGCCCGCATAGGGCGGGTCCAGAACGACAACGCGGGCGTCGGCGATCTGCCGCGCCATGACCGGCTGGCGGTTCAGGTCGCGCTGTTCCGCCGTCACGCGGGTACCGGTGGTGGCGCGTTTCAGGGTGGCGACCGCGTCGGGTTGGCCCTCATACGCCAGAACCCGGGCGTGCCGGGCCAGGGCGAAAGACAGGGTGCCGCATCCCGCATAGAGTTCGATCGCCACATCCTTGCGGTTCAGGCGGCCGGGTAGGCCGTCCAGCACGGCAGCGACGATTGCGGCTTCGCCTTCGCGGGACGGCTGGAGGAAGGCGCCTGGCGGCGGGGCGATCGTCACGCCCGACACATCATGCCGGATGGTGGCGGTCTGCGCTGCGGTTTCCGGCGTGTCGGTCGATCCGGTGCGGCGCCAGGCGATGCGGGGAATGGCGTGCTGCCGCGCGAAGGCCGCCAGCTTGGCGCGGTCGGCGGCATCGAGGGGCGCATCCGTCGCCAGCAGCAGGTCCGGCCCCGAATCCAGCAGGTTGAGCAGCGCGTCGCCTTCGCGCCGGAAGGCGGCCAATGACAGCATCAGCGGGCGCAGGGCCGCGATCAGCGCGAACAGCACCGGATCCAGGACCGGGCAGTCCGTCAGGTCGACCACATCCCCACGCCGCGCATGCAGGCCGACGCGGATACCATCATGGGTGCGGCGCAGGGCAAGGTCGATGCGCCGGCGGGTGCCGGGCGTGCCCTGGACCGCCCTGGGCTTGGGGACCGACTCGAAGCCCGCCCGTTCCAGCGTGTGGACGACCAGGCCGCTCTTCCAGTCCAGCACGGCCGGCAGGGACAGATGCTGGATCGCGCAGCCGCCGCAGATGCCGAACAGCGGGCAGGGGGGAACGACGCGGTCCGGGCTGCTGCGGATTATGTCCACCAGCCGCGCGGTGCGATTGTCCAGCGGCTCGGCCACGATCCGTTCGCCCGGCAGGGCGCCCGGAACGAACAGGCGCGCGCCGTCGTCGGTGCGGGCAACGCCATCCCCGTCCCTGCCGAGGGATACGATATCGGATTCGAACTTCATGATGTACACGCCCAGCCCGTCAGATCGCGCCGCGCTGGGGTGACGCGACCCCGGCGCAGGAGATCAGGACGGTTCGCCGGACTCGTCCTCGATGCTGGGCGCCACGGCGAACGTGCGCCGGGGCAGCAGCATGAAGGCCGGGACGTCGTCGCCGAAGCCGGTGACCGGCGCGCCATTGTCCTCGGGGCCGCGATCGCGATGGCGGACGGGGCGGTCGTGCTCCTGACGGCGCCGATGTTCCGCTTTGGGCGGCGGCGGCGGCGGCGGCGGCACGTCGGGTTGGGCGGCGACCGGCGTCGGTGCCGCGGGCGCGACCGGCGCTGCCGACGCGGCGTCGGCGGGCGTATCCTTGACGCGCGGGGCCGACGACCGGGCGGGGCCGCGTTGATCGTTGCCCTTGCCCTTTCTGCCGCGTCCGCCGCGCGGGCGCTCTTCCTCGGACCAGGGCAACTGGGTGATGCCCTCGACCTCCAGCCGGGGGATGGCGTGCCCGGTCAGGGTTTCGATGGCTTCGGCCAGATTACGGTCGAACGGGGTGGCCAGGCTGTAGGCGTGGCCCGAACGCCCGGCGCGCCCGGTCCGGCCGATGCGGTGGACGTAATCTTCGGCATGGAAAGGCAGGTCGAAATTGAAGACATGCGACAGGCCGCCGATGTCGATCCCGCGCGCCGCCACGTCCGAGCAGACGAGGATCTTCAGTTCGCCGGCCTTGAATTTCTCAAGCGTGGAGAACCGGATCGACTGCGGCAGGTCGCCATGCAGGGCGCCGGCTGAAAATCCGTGTTTGACCAGCGATTTATACAGCACGTCAACATCGCGCTTGCGGTTGCAGAAGACGATGGCGTTCTGCACCGCATCGGCGCGCAGCAGCTTGCGCAGGGCGCGCCGCTTCTCGGCCTCCTCGACGATCACCAGGCCGGCCTCGATGGTCGTGGCGACCGAGGACGGGCGGCTGACGGTGATTTCCTTGGGGTTCTGCAGGAACATGTCGGCCAGGCGGCGGATTTCCGGCGCCATGGTGGCCGAGAAGAACAAGGTCTGCCGCAGGGGCGACAGCATGCTGACGATCTTCTCGATATCGGGGATGAACCCCATGTCGAGCATGCGGTCGGCCTCGTCGATCACCAGCAGCCTGGTCTGCGTCAGCAGCAGGCCGCCGCGTTCGAACAGGTCGATCAGGCGGCCGGGGGTGGCGATCAGCACGTCGACGCCCCGGTTCAGGACCTCTTTCTGCTCGGCCATGCTTTCGCCGCCGATCAGCAGCGCATGGTTCAGCTTCAGATACTTGCCGTAATTGACGAAATTCTCGGCGACCTGCAGGGCCAGTTCCCGCGTCGGCTCCAGGATCAGCGAACGCGGCATGCGCGCCCGGGCCCGCGATCCCGACAGGATTTCCAGCATCGGAAGGGTAAAGGACGCCGTCTTGCCGGTGCCGGTCTGCGCCACGCCCAGGACGTCGCGGCCCATCAGCACATAGGGGATGGCCTGCGCCTGGATCGGGGTGGGGTGGCGGTAGCCCATGTCATCGATCGCGCGCTGGATCGGCTCCGCCAGGCCCAGGTCGGAAAAGAGGGGCTCCGGCGCCGCGTCCAGGGGGGCGTCGGCCGGCGGATTCACGTCCGCGATGGCCGGGTCCAGGGGGACCGGAACGGTGGCGACAGGATGGGATTCGGCGTCTTCGGCAGCCGAAGCGGCGGCATTCGTCTTGGCGCTCAAAATTCTCTCGAACGTGTCAGTGGTGTGGTCCCGTTCGTTCCGCCACGATGCGGTCCGTCAGGCATTTCTGCCTGTTTTCCTGCGACGAAGCAGGGCCTTGCGAAAATGAAGGCGAATCCCCCGGTTCCGCGTGTTCGTCCCTATCGAGAATTGGAACGAAAATCAAGCGTGGAGCGTTGATCTAGGGTGTTCGTCCCATGTGCGGTCGCCTGGGCCGCTGGCGTCGTACCGTGTGGGGGTATCGTGGTCACTGTCGATCCGTTGAAGATTGAAGATTATGGGCTGATCGGCGATGGCCGAAGCTGTGCACTGGTGGGGCGGAACGGGTCGATCGACTGGCTGTGCTGGCCGCGCTTCGACAGCCCCGCCTGTTTCGCCGCCCTGCTGGGCGATGGGGAAAACGGTCACTGGCTGCTGGCCCCGGACGAGGAGCGGGGCGGTGCGCCGCTGGTGGTCTCGCGGTCCTATCGGCAGAACGGGATGGTGCTGGAAACGGTGTTCGAGACCGCCAGCGGCGTGATTGCCATCATGGATTTCATGGCGATGGGGACCGAGACCCCGACCCTGATCCGCATCGTGGAGGGGCGGCGCGGTGCGGTGCCGGTACTGAACTGGCTGGTCATGCGCTTCGATTACGGCCTGTCGGTGCCCTGGGTCACGCGCCTGCCGGATAATATGGGCATCAACGCCATCGCCGGCCCGTCGCGCTGCATCCTGCGCTGCCCCGTGGCCCTGCACGGCGAGGACCGGCATACCGTGTCGCGCTTCATCGTGTCGGAAGGCGACACGGTGCCGTTCGTCATGATGCATCTGGATTCGCATGATCCGGTGCCCGATCCGATCGACGCGCTGCAGGCCCTGCGCCGGACCGAGCAGTTCTGGGCGGACTGGATCGCGCGCTGCACCTATCACGGGGACCATGCGCCGGCGGTGCGGCGGTCGCTTCTGACGCTGAAGGCGCTGATCTACCAGCCGACGGGCGGCATCGTCGCGGCGCCCACGACCTCGTTGCCCGAGGAACTGGGCGGCAGCCGGAACTGGGATTATCGCTATTGCTGGCTGCGCGACGCGTCGCTGACGCTGATTGCGATCATGGCCGGCGGGTATTTCGAGGAAGCCGTACAATGGCGCAACTGGCTTCAGGCGGCGGTGGCCGGCAGTCCCGACCAGGTGCAGATCATGTACGGAATCGGCGGCGAACGGCTGTTGAATGAATGGGAGGCCGGCTGGCTGCCGGGCTATGCGGGATCGACCCCCGTGCGGATCGGCAACGCGGCGGCGGGCCAGCTGCAGCTCGACGTCTACGGCGAGGCGATCTCCGCCCTGCATCTGGCGCGCCAGACGCGGCTGTGCGCCATCACCGACGGCTGGCGGCTGGAAGTCGGGCTGCTGCAGCATCTGGCGACCATCTGGAAGGAACCCGACGAAGGCATGTGGGAGGTCCGGGGCGGCCGGCGTCAGTTCACGGTGTCCAAGATCTCGTGCTGGGTCGCGTTCGACCGCGCGATCCGCGATGTCGAGAAATATGGGCTGGAGGCGCCGCTGGACGAATGGAAGGCCATCCGCGCCGAAATTCACGACACGGTCTGCCGCGACGGCTTCAACCGGGACAAGAACTGTTTCGTCCAGTATTTCGGCGCCACCGGCCTGGATGCCGGCCTGCTGCTGATCCCCATCGTCGGCTTCCTGCCGCCCGAGGACCCGCGTGTCATCGGCACCATCGCCGCGATCGAGCGTGAATTGCTGGACGAGAACGGCTTCGTTCGCCGCTATATTCCCGACCCCGAGGTCGAGGGTGTGCTGGGGGACGAGGGCGCGTTCATCGCCTGCTCGTTCTGGCTGGTGAACGCCTATGTGGCACAGGGCCGGATGGAGGAGGCGCACGCGCTGTTCAAGCGGCTGCTGGCCCTGCGCAGCGACCTGGGCCTGCTGGCCGAGGAATATGACGCGAAGGCGGGGCGGCAGGTCGGTAATTTCCCGCAGGCGTTTTCGCACCTGTCGCTGGTCAATACCGCCGCGATCCTGTCCGCCGGGCGGATCACGCCGACCGGGGCGCCGCCGCTTCCGGTGCTGTAAAATTGAGTCTTTCGTCCGCCTCAGGGCGCTGCCCAGAAACCCGCCAAAGGGCCTAGCCCTTTGGAAACCCAGTCGTTTCATTCCTGACCGGGGTCCAGGGCCTCAGGCCCTGGTTGGTTCGGGCAAGGCCCGATTTTCTTACAGCCCGCGCGCCATGGCGGCGGCCAGGATGGTCAGCACGCCCAGGCCGATATTGGCCAGCACCAGCGAACGGATGGAATCGAACGTCGCGGGCTGGGGGCGGATGGCGCGGCGGGCCTTCTGGTACGGGCCGAAATAGATCCGGGCGAACAGGCCGGCCATCGCCAGGCCCAGAAGCTGCATCGTGTTCACCTGCCACGACACCACGGCGAATCCGCCCTCATGCAGGATCATCAGCCACCCGGTGACCAGCACCATCGGCATGGTATGCCAGACGATGCGAAAGAAGCGTCCCAGCGTCTGCAGATGCACCGACGCCCGCTGCGTCGCGTCCAGCAGGCTCAGGCTGGGGCGCAGGACGAAGACGGCATATACCATGCCGCCCACCCAGGCGGTCATGCCGGTCAGATGAATCGCGAGCACGAGGCTCCAGAGAATGGAGTGGGACATATCTGCTCCGCTGGGAATGGATAAGGCGGCCCGCGTGACGTGCCGTGCGCGCCGATGGTATGCTTGATCGCCAATTCCGGACTGGCACGCAAGGGATACCAAGTTCGGACAAAGCATAAGTGCACGCTCGCACGAGCATGAACGGCAAGTGGAGGCTGAATACCCATGAACCGGGCCAGCACGTCCTTTCTTCTGCCCGATCCGGCACAGATGGCGCTGATCGACGCCGCCGCCAGCCGCGTGGTGCCGGTGCGCGACCTGATGGAGCACGCCGGCCGCGCCGTCGCGCGCGCCGTGCGGCGGCATGTCGCGCCGTGCCGGGTGCTGGTGCTGTGCGGGCCGGGCAATAACGGAGGGGATGGCTACGTGGCCGCGCGCCGCCTGGCCGAGGCCGGGTGGCCCGTCGCCGTTGCTGCCCTGGCGCCCCCGCGCCCGGATGGGGACGCCGCCCACGCAGCGTCGCTGTGGCGAGGACCGGTCGTGCCCTTCGGGGCGGCGGAGGCCGCGCGGGCCGATCTGGTCATCGACGCCGTGTTCGGCGCGGGGCTGAGCCGCGATATCGACGACGATCTGGCGCGGGTGCTGGCGGCGGCGCGGCGCATCGTCGCGGTGGACATGCCCAGCGGCATCGACGGCGCGACCGGTGCGGTGCGCGGCTATGCCCCCCATGCCGAGATGACGGTGACGTTCGTCCGCGCCAAGCCGGGACATCTGCTGTTGCCGGGGCGCGACATGCTGGGGCGCCTGGTGGTGGCCGATATCGGCATGCCGGACTCGGTGTGGGATGCGGTAGCGGTACGCACCTGGCAGAACGAGCCGGGCCTGTGGCAGGTGCCCCAGGATCCGGTCGACAGTCATAAATATACGCGCGGGGTCGTCAGTATCTGCGGTGGGGCATCGATGCCGGGGGCTGCCCGGCTGGCGGCGGCCGGCGCCCGGGCGGCCGGGGCCGGGCTGGTGCGCCTGGCGGCAGGGGAGGTCGCCGATCTTTACCGGCTGGGCGACCCCGGCCTGGTGGTCGATGGCCAGGCGCTGGAGGATCTGCTTTCGGACCAGCGGCGCGCGGTCTGGGTCTGCGGCCCCGGCCTGACCGTGGACGAGGTCGGGCATGCGCTGCCGCTGCTGCTGGGGGCGGGGCGGAGGGTGCTGGTCGATGCCGGGGCGTTCCTGATGGCGGCGGGCCGGCCCGAGCTGCTGCGCGGGGCTGCGGTCATTACCCCGCATGCGGGCGAATTCGCCCGGGTCTTCGGCGCGCCCGGCGCCGACCGGCTGGCCGCCGCGCGTGCCGCCGCCGCGCGGATCGACGGCGTGGTGGTGCTGAAAGGCCCGGATACGGTGATCGCCGCCCCCGACGGGCGGGCCGCGATCAACCGGCATGCCTCCACCGCCCTGGCCACGGCCGGATCGGGGGATACGCTGACGGGGGTGATCGCCACGATGCTGGCGGCGGGCATGGAGGCATGGCAGGCCGCCTGTGCCGGTGTCTGGCTGCATGGCGAGGCCGGGATGCGCGCCGGCCCCTGGCCGGTGGCCGAGCAGTTCGACCGGCATCTGGGGGCCGCGCGCGAACGGGCGGCCCTGCTGGGGCGGGGCACACGGGGCGAAGTGTAAGGACCGGGGGCGGCGGTGGTCGCGCCATTGTCGGCTTGCCGGATCGGGCGGCGTGCGCTAAAGCCGCGCGCTTGAGGCCCGGGCATCGTGCGGGCGTGGTGGAATTGGCAGACACGCCAGATTTAGGTTCTGGTGGCGCAAGTCGTGGGGGTTCAAGTCCCTCCGCCCGCACCAGCCCCGGCAATCGCCTTTGCGTGCCGACGTCGCCGGCCCGATGGGACGTGCGCGTTTTTTAGAAGAGTTCTGACCGAGAGGATGGCCTGGCAGATGCAGGTTACTGAAACGCTTTCCGATGGCCTGAAGCGCGGGTTCACCGTCACCGTGCCCTCCGGCGAACTGGAGAGCAAGCGGACGGCCCGCCTGAAGGAACTGGGCCAGTCCATGAACCTGCCGGGCTTCCGTCCCGGCAAGGTGCCCATGAGCATTGTCAAGCAGCGCTACGGCGCCGCAGTGCAGGGCGAGGTGCTGGAGCAGGCGGTCAGCGACGCCACGCGCGCGCTGCTGGACGAGCGCGGGCTGCGTCCGGCGACCCAGCCGCGCGTCGACCTGGTGTCGGACGCCGAGGCCGCCGCGGGCGATCTGGAATTCAAGGTCGAGATGGAGTTGCTGCCCGAGATCGCGCAGCCGGATCTGTCCACCCTGACCCTGACGCGCCTGAAGGCGACGCCGGACGCCGCGACGGTGGACAAGGCGCTGCAGGACATCGCCAGCCGCCAGCGCAGCTTCGAGACCATCGAGGAGGTCCGTCCGGCCGCCCAGGGTGACGTGCTTGTGGTCGATTTCGTCGGCAAGGTCGACGGCGTGGCCTTCGATGGCGGCACCGCGCAGGACGTGAATGTCGAGATCGGCGGCGCGGGCTTCATCCCGGGCTTCGCCGAGCAGATCGAAGGCATGACCCCGGGCGAGGAGAAGGTCATCACCGTGACCTTCCCGGCCGATTATTCGGCCGAGAACCTGGCCGGCAAGGAAGCCACCTTCGACATCACGGCGAAGGCGCTGCAGCGTCCGGTCGACGTCGCCATCGACGACGACCTGGCGAAGAAGATCGGCTTCGAGGGGCTGGAGCAGGTCCGCGAGCTGATCACGAAGCAGGTCGAGCAGGAATACGAGCAGCTGTCGCGCCTGCGCATCAAGCGCGAGCTGCTGGACGCGCTGGCCGAGAAGACCGATTTCGAAGCCCCGCAGGGCATGGTCGAGGCCGAGTTCGCCCAGATCTGGCAGCGTGTCGAAGCCGACCGCAAGGCCGGCCAGATGGACGACGAGGACAAGGAAAAGGACGAGGAGACCCTGCGTTCCGACTACCGCAAGATCGCGGAACGTCGGGTGAAGCTGGGTCTGCTGCTGGCCGAGATCGGCCGTGTCAACGCCATCGGCGTGACGCAGGACGAGATGCTGCAGGCCATCCGCGCCGAGGCGATGCGCTATCCCGGCCAGGAACAGGCGGTGTTCGAGTTCTTCCGCAAGAACCCGCAGGCCGCCGAGAGCCTGCGCGGCCCGATCTTCGAGAACAAGGTCGTCGATTACGTGATCGAACTTGCGACCGTCGAGGACAAGGACGTGACGCCCGAGGAACTGGCCGAGATTCCCCCCGCGGACCTTTGATCGCCTGAAGCCTTCGCCCGGAACCCCTGGCCCGGACCGGCCCCAGCCCGCGATTCGCGCGGCGCCGGGGGCGGGGATGGGCCGCGCGGCCCCGCAATTATCGCCGTGAAATGATGGCGGTGGGGTGGTATCCGCGCGGTTTATCTCTATCTTGTTCAGGGTAACCGGGGAACGACCCGGCCACCGCACCTTGTCCCGCGCCGTCGATTCGACGCTGCGGGCGCTACAGGGACGGTGCGTCGGGTCTTCGCGTTTCAGGAACGGGAATTGAGACTATGAGGGATCGGGATCCCGTGGAGATCTTCAGCAACGCCCTAGTGCCCATGGTGGTCGAGCAGACCTCCCGCGGGGAACGGGCCTTCGATATTTATTCCCGCCTGCTGCAGGAACGGATCATCTTCCTGACCGGGCCGGTGTACGATCAGGTCGCCTCCCTGGTGTCGGCGCAGCTTCTGTATCTCGAGAGCGTGAACCCCACCAAGGAGATCTCGTTCTACATCAACAGCCCCGGCGGCGTGGTGTCGGCGGGCCTCGCGATCTACGACACCATGCAGTACATCCGCAGTCCCGTCAGCACCGTGTGCATCGGGCAGGCGGCGTCGATGGGGTCGCTGCTTCTGGCGGGTGGCGAGAAGGGGCGTCGCTTCGCCCTGCCGAACGCACGTGTGATGGTGCACCAGCCCTCGGGCGGCGCCCAGGGGCAGGCCAGCGACATCGAGATCCAGGCGCGCGAGATCCTGACGATCCGCCAGCGCCTGAACGAGATCTACGAGACCCATACCGGCCAGTCGCTCGAGGATATCGAACGCCGGCTGGAACGCGACAGCTACATGTCGGCCGAGGAGGCTCAGACCTTCGGCATCGTGGACGAGGTGGTGCGCAACCACGCGGCCCCGTCCCCGGCAAAGAGTTGAAGGAAGGCGGGCGCGCTTTTTATCTTGGCGGGGCCCGCTTGCTTGGGCAGGGTTGATGCGGGCCCTGACCTGATGCAGGATTTTCGATCCCGGTCCGGGCGCGACGCGCCCCGGAACGCCGGGGGTAGGAGCGGTTATGAATAACAAGTCCAGCGATTCCAAGAACACATTGTATTGCTCGTTCTGCGGCAAGTCGCAGCATGAGGTCCGGAAGCTGATCGCTGGTCCGACTGTCTTCATCTGTGACGAATGCGTTGAACTCTGCATGGATATCATCCGTGAGGAGCACAAGACCCACCTGGTGAAGTCGCGCGACGGTGTCCCGACCCCCAAGGAGATCTGCAAGGTTCTGGACGATTACGTGATCGGGCAGTTCTACGCCAAGAAGGTGCTGTCGGTCGCGGTCCATAATCATTACAAGCGTCTGGCCCACAGCCAGAAGAACAACGACGTCGAGATCGCGAAGTCGAACATCCTGCTGGTCGGGCCGACCGGTTCGGGCAAGACGCTGCTGGCGCAGACGCTGGCGCGCATCCTCGACGTGCCCTTCACCATGGCCGATGCGACGACGCTGACCGAAGCCGGCTATGTCGGCGAGGACGTGGAGAACATCATCCTCAAGCTGCTGCAGGCCGCGGACTATAACGTCGAGCGGGCGCAGCGGGGCATCGTCTATATCGACGAGATCGACAAGATTTCCCGCAAGTCCGACAACCCCTCGATCACCCGCGACGTCAGCGGCGAGGGCGTGCAGCAGGCGCTGCTGAAGATCATGGAAGGCACGGTGGCGTCCGTGCCGCCGCAGGGTGGGCGCAAGCATCCGCAGCAGGAATTCCTGCAGGTGGACACCACGAACATGCTGTTCATCTGCGGTGGCGCGTTTGCCGGGCTGGACAAGATCATCGGCGCGCGCGGCAAGGGTTCGGGCATCGGCTTCGGGGCCGACGTCCAGTCGCCCGACGAACGGCGGACCGGCGCGATCCTGCGGGATGTCGAACCCGAGGACCTGCTGAAATTCGGGCTGATCCCGGAATTCATCGGGCGCCTGCCCGTGGTCGCGACGCTGGAGGATCTGGACGAGGCGGCGCTGATCGAGATCCTGACCAAGCCCAAGAACGCCCTGGTGAAGCAGTATGCGCGCCTCTTCCAGATGGAAGGCGTGAAGCTGACCTTCACCGAGGATGCGCTGAAGCAGGTGGCGTTGCGTGCGATCGCCCGTCGGACCGGCGCGCGGGGCCTGCGCGCGATCATGGAGAGCATCCTGCTGTCCACCATGTTCGACCTGCCGGGTCTGGAGAACGTGGACGAGGTCGTGATCAACAAGGACGTCGCCGAAAGCAAGACCAACCCGGTCTATGTCTACGGCAAGGAAAAGCCGGCCGAGCAGTCGGCCTGAGCCTTTCCGGACCGGCCTGATCCCCCCGGTGGAGGCGTGACCTCACCGGGGAAGGGCTGGTCTGTGCTGTCCTGTCGTCTTCCCATGTCGACCCGGGGGCTTGCCATGGCGGTCCCCCATGACGACATGATGTCTTGAGTGGTCGCAAATGTGACACGCCGGGCGGTGCAGGCCTTTTGTGGATGCCAGCCCGGGATCGTCCTTACAGGAGGTCAAACTACATGCCCGATTCCGAACGGCTCGATCACGGCCCTGCCGGTGCAGAGGATGCGGAAGGCGTTGCCCCCCGTCCCGAGTCCATCGATGAGACCCACGAGGTCTCGCTCTCCGACAGCGATACGATGGCGGTGCTGCCGCTGCGTGATATCGTCGTCTTCCCCCACATGATCGTTCCCCTGTTCGTGGGGCGCGAGAAGTCGGTCCGCGCGCTGGAAGCCGTGACCAAGCATGACAAGCAGATCCTGCTGGTCGCGCAGAAGAACGCCTCGCAGGACGACCCGTCGGCCGAGGACATCTATCGCTACGGCACCGTCTCGACGATCCTGCAACTGCTGAAGCTGCCCGATGGCACGGTGAAGGTGCTGGTCGAGGGCGGACGCCGCGCGCGCATCACCGCGCTGCACGATATCGACGGCCATTTCGAGGCCGAAATCGAACCCGTCGAGGAAGACCCCGCGTCCGGCAGCGAGGGCGAGGCCCTGGGCCGCACCGTGGTCTCGCAGTTCGAGCAATATATCAAGCTGAACAAGAAGATCGCGCCCGAGGTCCTGGTTTCGCTGAACCAGATCGAGGATCTGTCGAAGCTTGCGGACACGATCGCCAGCCATCTGAACCTGAAGATCGCCGAGAAGCAGGAAATCCTGGAAATTCCGGGCGTCAATGCGCGGCTGGAGCGCGTGTTCGCCCATATGGAGGCCGAAATCGGCGTCCTGCAGGTGGAAAAGCGCATCCGCAACCGCGTCAAGCGGCAGATGGAGAAGACGCAGCGCGAGTACTATCTGAACGAGCAGCTGAAGGCGATCCAGAAAGAACTGGGCGAGGGCGAGGAAGGCAAGGACGAAACCGCCGAGATGGAAGAGCGGATCGCCAAGACCCGCCTGCCCAAGGAAGCGCGCGACAAGGCCCTGGCCGAGCTGAAGAAGCTGCGGACCATGAGCCCGATGTCGGCCGAATCGACCGTGGTGCGCAATTATCTGGACTGGATCGTCAGCATTCCGTGGAAGAAGCGCTCGAAGGTGCGGCGCGATCTGGCGGAAGCCGAGAAGGTTCTGGATACCGACCACTACGGGTTGGAGAAGGTCAAGGAGCGAATCCTGGAATATCTGGCGGTCCAGAGCCGGGCGCAGAAGATCAAGGGGCCGATTCTCTGCCTCGTCGGGCCGCCGGGCGTGGGCAAGACGTCCCTGGCGCGTTCGATCGCCAAGGCGACCGGACGGCAGTACGTGCGCATGTCCCTGGGCGGCGTGCGCGACGAGGCCGAGATCCGGGGCCATCGGCGCACCTATATCGGGTCGATGCCCGGCAAGATCATCCAGGGGATGAAGAAGGCCAAGACGTCCAACCCGCTGTTCCTGCTGGACGAGATCGACAAGCTGGGCGCCGACTGGCGTGGGGACCCGTCTTCGGCGCTGCTGGAGGTGCTGGACCCCGAGCAGAACGCGACGTTCGCCGATCATTATCTGGAGGTCGATTACGATCTGTCCGACGTCATGTTCGTCACCACGGCCAACAGCCTGAACATGCCGCAGCCCCTGCTGGACCGGATGGAGATCATCCGCCTGTCGGGCTACACCGAGGACGAGAAGGTCGAGATCGCCAAGCGCCATCTGCTGGGCAAGCAGACCGAGGCCCACAGCCTGCGCCCCGACGAATGGTCGGTCAGCGACGACGCGCTGCGCGAACTGGTCCGCAGCTACACCCGCGAGGCTGGCGTGCGGAGCCTGGAGCGCGAAATCGCGACCCTGGCCCGCAAGGCGGTGCGCGAGATCGTGGCCGGAAAGGCCAAGAAGGTCGCGATTACCCGCAAGAACCTGGAAAAATATGCCGGGGTGAAGCGGTTCCGCTATGGCGAGACCGAGGCCGAGGACATGGTGGGCGTCGTGACCGGCCTGGCGTGGACCGAGGTGGGCGGCGAGATCCTGACCATCGAAAGCGTGATGGTACCGGGCAAGGGCGCGATCAAGCAGACGGGCAAACTGGGCGACGTCATGCAGGAAAGCGTGGCGGCGGCCCTGTCCTACGTCCGCAGCCGTTCGGTGACGTTCGGAATCAAGCCGACCCTGTTCGAAAAGCGGGACCTGCACGTCCATGTGCCCGAGGGCGCGACGCCGAAGGACGGGCCGTCGGCGGGAATTGCGATGGCGACCTCGCTGGTCAGCGTGCTGACGGGCATTCCCGTCCGGCGCGACGTGGCGATGACGGGCGAGATTACGCTGCGCGGCCGGGTCCTGGCCATCGGTGGCCTGAAGGAGAAGCTGCTGGCCGCGCATCGCGCGGGCATCAAGACGGTCTTCATCCCCAAGGACAATGAAAAGGACCTGGTGGACATCCCCGATGCCGTGAAGAAAAACCTGACGATCCTGCCTGTCGCCCATGTTGACGAAGTGATCGGGCAGGCGCTGGTGACCCGCCCCGAGCCGATCGAATGGACCGAGGCGCCCGAGCCCGTCGCGGCGGCGGCATCCGCTACGGGAATGGCTGCCTCATCCTTGCCGCATTGAATGTGTCAAAAACGCACCAACCCCCCCGGTTTGTCGGAGTTTCCCGCCGGGTCGGGGGGGATGGTCGGTTGACGCGGCCCGAAACGGCTGCATAGTGCGGCGCAATGCGGCGCAGCGATCATCTGGTCCTGGCGCACGCGAAGCAAAAGAAAGGCGTAAAATGGAGAAGCCACTTAACAAGCAGGAACTCGTCGCCGCTGTGGCCGACGACGCCGATCTGCCGAAGGCGAAGGCGGGGGAAGTGGTCGATGCCGTGTTCAGCGCGATCGAGAAGGCCCTGTCCAAGAAGCAGGAAGTCCGTCTCGTCGGCTTCGGAACGTTCGTCACAGCGACGCGCAAGGCTGCCAAGGGGCGCAACCCCCGCACGGGCGAGGAAATCGACATTCCCGCGTCCACGTCCGTCCGTTTCAAGCCGGGCAAGAATCTGAAGGAAGCCGTGAGCTGATCACGCGCTGACTTCGGCAGGGGGCCAGGCCGGCCGGGTGTCGCGTCATGGCCCCTTTTGTTTTGCGGACAGTGTTGTACAGACCGCGTCTGTGGGCGATTAGCTCAGCGGTAGAGCGTCTCGTTTACACCGAGAGGGTCGGCGGTTCGATCCCGTCATCGCCCACCACGATATCCGCCCGCCGGGCCTATTCCGGGGGCGACGCCAAAAACTTCCGGTGCGTCGGTTGACGGGATCGGGGGGGATGGCTAAGACCGCCTCACGCCTTCGCGGGTGTAGCTCAGTTGGTTAGAGCGCCGGCCTGTCACGCCGGAGGTCGCGGGTTCGAGCCCCGTCACTCGCGCCACGGTCGTTTCTTGCGGCCGTAATGCTGGAAATTCAGTTTCCGCTTCAATAATCACATGAAAATCTGCGATCGGCGAAAGTAATTCGCCGTTAACGCCCGCATCCATGTGGTGTTTCCCGTCATCACGGTAATGTTCCTGTCTCCATGGTGCATCGCACATGGTCGCATCGGAAGGTTGGGTCTAACCTTCCGGCATGTCGAAGCCCTGTTTCGTCATGACGCCGAATGGCGTGCCACCAGTCAGGGGAAGCATCATGCAGTCCGTCATCGCGGATTACTTTCCGATCCTTGTCTTCGCTGTGATCGCCGTCGTCATCGCCGGCGCGATGCTGGGCAGTTCCCTGTTGTTCGGGCACCAGAAGCCCTACGCCGAAAAGGTGTCCGCCTACGAATGCGGATTCGAGGCCTTCGACGACGCGCGGCGTCGTTTCGACGTGCGCTTCTACCTTGTGGCGATCCTGTTCATCATCTTCGACCTCGAAGTCGCCTTCCTGTTTCCCTGGGCGGTCAGCCTGTCGCGGATCGGCCTGTTCGGCTTCCTGTCCATGATGGGGTTCCTGGGCATCCTGACGGTCGGGTTCATCTACGAATGGTGCAAGGGCGCACTGGACTGGGATTGAGGACGTGCGGGAAGGAGAGACGCGCATGAGCGCCGCCAAAGCGACAGGCGAGGGGCAGGATGCCATCGCCTGGAACCGGGAAATGCTGCCGCCGGGGCCCGAGCAGGACGCCGTCATCAAGGGCATCACCGGCGAAATCACCGAAAAGGGTTTCGTCGTCGCCAATCTCGACAAGCTGGTGAACTGGGGACGGACCGGCAGCCTGTGGCCGATGTCCTTCGGCCTGGCCTGCTGCGCGGTGGAGATGATCCACGCCTACATGCCGCGCTACGACCTGGACCGGATGGGCATCATCCCGCGCGGGTCGCCGCGCCAGTCGGATGTCATGATCGTCGCCGGCACGCTGACCAACAAGATGGCGCCAGCCCTGCGCCGGGTCTACGACCAGATGGCCGAGCCACGCTGGGTCATCTCGATGGGGTCCTGCGCCAACGGCGGCGGCTATTACCATTATTCCTATTCCGTGGTGCGCGGATGCGACCGGATCGTTCCGGTGGATGTCTATGTCCCGGGCTGTCCGCCGACGGCCGAGGCCCTGATCTACGGCATCCTGCAATTGCAGAAGAAAATCCGCAGGACAGGGACGATTCTCCGTGGCTGATAACGGAAACGATCTGGTGGCCGGGGCGACCCGGGCACGCGGGGCCCTGGGGTCCCTGGCGTTCGCTTTGTCCACCGCCGTGCCGGGCATCCGGTCCGCGGCGATCGAGGGGGGGGAACTGGTGGTGCGTACCACGCGCGATCGCCTGATCCCGCTGATGACCCTGCTGCGCGACGATCCGCGCTATGCGTGCGAGCAGATGATGGACCTGTGCGGGGTGGATTTCCCCGACCGGGCCGAGCGATTCGAAATCGTCTACAATTTGCTGTCGGTGTCGCGCAACCACCGGATTCGGGTGGTCGTCACGACCGATGAGACATCGCCGGTGCCGTCGGTCCATCTGCTGTGGGCCGCGGCCACGTGGTGGGAACGCGAATGCTACGACATGTTCGGCGTCCTGTTCTCGGGCCAGCCGGACCTGCGCCGGATCCTGACCGATTACGGGTTCGAGGGGCATCCGCTGCGCAAGGATTTCCCGCTGACCGGCTATGTCGAGGTGCGGTACGACGAGGACCGGCGGCAGGTGGTCTACGAGCCGGTCAAGCTGACGCAGGATTTCCGCAATTTCGATTTCGAATCGCCCTGGGAAGGCATCCTGACCCTTCCGGGCGACGAGAAGGCGCATGAAACCCGCCAGGGACTGAAGTTGCCGCGATGATCGGGACACCCAAAGCGAAGGGAGCCGGACGATGAGCGACATTGTCCTTCACAAGGATATCCCGGAGACCCTGCTGCCGGCCGATGCGGCCGCCGGGGCCGAGACCCGCACGGTCGAGATCGATTCCCACGCCCTGAATTTCGGCCCCCAGCATCCGTCCGCCCACGGCGTGCTGCGTCTGGTGCTGGAAATGGAAGGCGAGGTCGTCGCCCGCGCCATTCCGCATATCGGCCTGCTTCATCGCGGCACGGAAAAGCTGATCGAGTACAAGACGTACCCGAAGGCGCTGCCCTATTTCGATCGCCTCGATTACGTCTCGCCGATGTGCGAGGAGCAGGCTTTCGCCCTGGCGACCGAAAAGCTGTTGGGAATCGACATCCCGGACCGCGCGAAATGGATTCGGGTGATGTTCGCGGAACTGACGCGAATCCTGAACCATATCCTCAACCTGACCTCGTTCGGGCTCGATTGCGGCGCCCTGACGCCCGCCCTGTGGGGGTATGAGGAACGCGAGAAGCTGATCGAATTCTACGAAGCGGCGTCGGGCGCGCGTTTCCATGCCAATTACTTCCGCCCCGGCGGCGTCGCGCGCGATCTGCCGGCCGGGCTGGAGGAGCGGATCGGCGAATGGGCGCGGCAGTTTCCGAAATGGATCGACGATCTGGAAACCCTGCTGACCAATAACCGGATCTGGAAACAGCGCACGGTCGGCATCGGCGTGTTCACGACGGAACAGGCATTGTCGTGGGGCTTCAGCGGTCCGTGCCTGCGGGCCTCGGGCGTGCCGTGGGACCTGCGCCGTGCTCAGCCGTATGACAATTACGACAAGGTCGAATTCAATATCCCCGTCACGCGCCAGGGCGATTGCTACGACCGCTATCTGATCCGCGTCGCGGAAATGCGCGAGAGCGTGCGGATCGTCGAACAATGCCTGGCCAAGATGCGGCCCGGCCCGATCAAGATCCAGGATCACAAGATCACGCCGCCGCCCCGGCGCGAGATGAAGCGCTCGATGGAAGCGCTGATCCATCATTTCAAGCTGTTCACCGAGGGGTATCACGTCCCGCCCGGCGCGACCTACACGGCGGTCGAAAGCCCGAAGGGCGAATTCGGCGTCTATCTGGTGGCCGACGGCAGCAACCGCCCCTACCGATGCAAGATCCGGCCGACCGGCTTTGCCCATCTGCAGGCGATCGACGAGATGTCACGTCGCCACATGCTGGCGGATGCGGTCGCGATCATCGGGTCGCTCGACCTGGTGTTCGGCGAGATAGACAGGTGAAAGAGATGTCCGCTCATTCCCCCATAGACCAGATCGAGCAGCCTGCGGCTTTCGCTTTCGACCAGGAAAGCGAGGCGGAGATTGCGACCATCCTGGCCAAATACCCGGCCGAACGGAAGGCCAGCGGCACGTTGCCGCTGCTGTATGTCGCGCAGAAGCAGATGGGCCGCCTGACCGGCAGCGCCTGGGTGCCGCGCGTGGCGATGGACGAGATCGCCCGGCGGCTGGAAGTCGCGCCGATCCGGGTCTACGAGGTCGCGACCTTCTACCTGATGTTCAACACCAGGCCGATCGGCCGGTACCATCTGCAGGTCTGCACGACCACGTCGTGCTGGCTGCGCGGGTCGGACGATGTGGTGGCGGCCTGCAAGAAGGCTACCGGTATTGCGGCTTTCGGCCAATCCAGCGCGGACGGGCTGTTCACGCTGACCGAGGTCGAATGCCTCGGCGCGTGTTCCAATGCGCCGATCCTGCAAGTTGACGATGATTTCTACGAAGATCTGGACGGGCCACGCACGGTCGAACTGATCGAGGCGCTGCGCCGGGGCGAACGGCCGACGCCCGGCCCTACGATCGACCGCCTAGGTTCGGCCCCGGCGGGTGGGCGCAAGACGCTGACGGACAGTCCGGCGGATCAGGGCTGAGTGGGAGAGACGGGAATGCTTCAGGACAAGGACCGGATCTTCACCAATATCTACGGTCAGAACGACTGGCGCCTGACCGGCGCGCGCCAGCGGGGCGACTGGGCCGACACGGCGGCGATCCTGGCCCGGGGCCGGGATGCGATCATCAATGAAATGAAGGCGTCGGGCCTGCGCGGGCGGGGCGGGGCGGGTTTTCCGACCGGTGTGAAATGGTCGTTCATGCCCAAGAACTCGGATGGCCGTCCGCATTACCTGGTGATCAACGGCGACGAATCCGAACCCGGCACCTGCAAGGACCGCGAGATCCTGCGGCATGAGCCGCACAAGCTGATCGAAAGCGCGCTGATCGCCTCGTTCGCGATGGGTGCGCATGCGGCCTATATCTATATTCGCGGCGAGTTCTTCAACGAGGCCCGGCATCTGCAGATCGCGATCGACGAGGCCTACGCGGCCGGTCTGATCGGCAAAAATGCCGCCGGGTCGGGCTGGGATTTCGATTTCTACATCCATCGCGGCGCCGGTGCCTATATCTGCGGTGAGGAAACGGCGCTGCTGGAAAGCCTGGAAGGCAAGAAGGGCCAGCCCCGGATGAAGCCGCCGTTTCCGGCGGCGATGGGGCTGTATGGATGCCCGACCACGGTGAACAACGTGGAAAGCATCTCGGTCGCGTCCACTATCCTGCGGCGCGGGGCGACATGGTTTTCCTCGCTGGGGCGCCCGAACAACGCGGGCACCAAGCTGATGGCCATCTCGGGCCACGTCAACACGCCCTGCGTGTTCGAGGAGGAACTGGGCGTTCCGCTGAAGGACATCATCGAAAAGCATGGCGGCGGCGTGCGCGGCGGGTGGGACAATCTGCTGGCCGTCATCCCCGGCGGCTGTTCGGTCCCCGTCCTGCCGAAAGCGATCTGCGAGACGGTGCTGATGGATTTCGACAGCCTGCGCGCCGAACGGTCGGGGCTGGGCACGGCCTGCATGATCGTGATGGACAAATCCACCGACATCGTCCGCGCCATCGCCCGGTTCTCGCAATTCTTCAAGCATGAAAGCTGCGGCCAGTGCACGCCCTGCCGCGAGGGGACGGGCTGGATGATGCGCGTCATGCAACGCATGGTCGAGGGCCGCGCCGAACTCGAGGAAATCGACATGCTCGAACAGGTCACGCGCCAGGTCGAGGGTCATACGATCTGCGCCCTGGGCGACGCGGCGGCGTGGCCGATCCAGGGCCTGATCCGGCATTTCCGGCCGGTGATGGAAGATCGGATCCGGGCCTACAAGGCGGCCCATGGGGGCGGCCAGATCACGCAAGTGCCCTTGGGCATCCCCGTGGCGGCGGAGTAAGGGCGATGGTGAAGGTTACCGTCGACGGAATCCAGGTCGAGGTTCCAAACGGCTCCAGCGCGCTGCAGGCGTGCGAGGCCGCGGGCAAGGAAATCCCGCGTTTCTGTTTCCATGAACGGCTGTCGGTCGCGGGCAACTGCCGCATGTGCCTGGTGCAGGTGGTGCGCGCGCCCAAACCCGTGGCGTCCTGCGGCTTTCCGGTGGCCGAGGGGATGGAAATCCTGACCGACACCGAAATCGTGCGCAAGGCGCGGCGTGCGGTGATGGAATTCCTGCTGATCAATCACCCGCTGGACTGTCCGATCTGCGACCAGGGCGGCGAGTGCGATCTGCAGGACCAGGCGTTCGGCTATGGCGCGGACCATTCGCGCTACCAGGAAGCCAAACGGGCGGTGACCGACAAATATCTCGGCCCGCTGGTGAAAACGGTGATGACGCGCTGCATCCAGTGCACGCGCTGCGTCCGTTTTGCGACCGAGATCGCGGGCGTGCCCGAACTGGGCGCCGTGTCGCGTGGCGAAAACATGGAAATCACCAACTATGTCGAAAGGGCCCTGACGTCCGAACTGTCGGGGAATCTGATCGACATCTGCCCGGTCGGCGCGCTGACCTCCAAGCCCTATGCCTTCACCGCCCGCCCGTGGGAGTTGAAGCGGACCGATTCGATCGACGTGTTCGATGCCGTCGGCACCAATATCAGCCTCCAGGCCCGTGGCAGCGCCGTGCTGCGCATCGTGCCCCGCGTCAATGACGAGGTGAACGAGGAGTGGCTGGCCGACAAGGGCCGCTTCGCGATGGACGGGCTGAAGCATCGGCGGCTGGACCGCCCGTGGGTGCGCGTCCACGGCAAGCTGCAACCCGTATCGTGGCAGGATGCGTTCGTCGCGATCGGCCGCCGGCTGGACGGCGTGCCGGGCGAGCGGATCGGCGCGATCGCCGGCGATCTGTGCGATGCCGAAAGCATGCTGGCGCTGAAGGACCTGATGACGGCGCTGGGGTCGTCCAACGTCGATTGCCGCCAGGACGGCGCGCAGTACGACGTGTCCCGCCGGGAATTCTATACGTTCGGCAGCGGGATCGCCGGGATCGAGGACGCGGACGCCCTGCTGATCGTGGGGTCGGTCCCCCGTCAGGAAGCCCCGGTGCTCAACGCCCGGATCCGCAAGCGCTTCGTCTCGGCCGGGCGGGGCGGCTTCCCGATCGGGATGATCGGGGCCCCGACCGCCGATCCCACCTACCGGGCCGAGGTTCTGGGCGACGGGCCCGGCGTCCTGGCCGAACTGCGAAACGGCAGCCATCCGTTCGCCGACGTGCTGAAGGCGGCGAAGCGGCCGATGATCATCGTCGGCCATGGCGCATTGGTGCGCGAGGACGCGCAGGCGATCCTGGCGGCATGCTGGGCGCTGGCTGCGGAGGTCGGGGCCGTCGGGCCGGACTGGAACGGCTTCAACGTCCTGCACACCGCGGCCAGCCGCGTGGCCGGCCTGGACCTGGGCCTGCTGCCCGGCCCGGGCGGACGCAGCGCCGCGGGCATGATGAGCGGCGGTGTGGATGTACTATGGCTGCTGGGCGCCGACGAATTCCATACGGCGCAGATCGGCGCGCAGACCTTCGTCATCTACCAGGGGCATCATGGCGACGCCGCCGCCGCGCGGGCCGACGTGATCCTGCCCGGCGCCAGCTTCGCCGAGAAATCGGGCACCTACGTCAATACCGAGGGACGGGTCCAGCGATCGTTCCGCGCGCTCATGCCGCCGGGCGACGCGCGTGAGGACTGGCGGATCCTGCGGGCGTTTTCCGAGGTCGTCGGCAAGACGCTGCCCTATGACACGCTCGAGTCCCTGCGCGACCGCCTGGTGGCGGTCAACCCGGTCTTCCGCGTCATCGGCGGCCGTGACGTGGCCGGCGTGTCCGACCTGACGGGGCCGGCCGGCGATCTGGACACGGTGTCACCGGCGCCGTTCCTGCCGGTGATCGACGATTATTATCAGACCAACCCCATCTGCCGGGCCAGCCCGACGATGGGCGAATGTTCGCGGATCTATGTTCATCCCCGGACGGTGGCGGCGGAGTAAGGCGACGTGGCGCATTTCTTTCTGCACACCCTGATCGGCCAGGTTATTCTGACGGTCCTCGAGGCCCTGGCGGTCCTCGTGCCCCTGCTGCTGGGGGTGGCGTACCTGACCCTGGCCGAGCGCAAGGTGATGGCTGCGATGCAGCTTCGCAAGGGGCCGAACGTGAACGGCCCGTTCGGGCTGCTCCAGGCCTTTGCCGACGCGATCAAGATGATCACCAAGGAAACGGTGATTCCGTCCGGGGCGAACCGGGTCTTGTTCCTGTTTGCACCGTTCCTGACCTTTTCGCTGGCCATGGTCGCGTGGGCGGTCATTCCCACCAATAACGGCTGGGCGGTGGCCAACATCAATGTGGGCATTCTGTACCTGCTGGCGATCTCGTCTCTGGGGGTTTACGGCATCCTGATCGCGGGATGGGCGTCCAATTCGAAATACGCCTTCCTCGGCGGCCTGCGCTCGGCGGCGCAGATGGTGTCGTACGAGGTCTCGATCGGCCTGGTCATCGTCTCGGTCCTGCTGGCGGTCGGCAGCCTGAACCTGAACGACATCGTGTTGGCGCAGCGCCATGTCTGGTTCTGCCTGCCGATGTTCCCGATGTTCATCGTCTTCTTCATCTCGGCGCTGGCGGAAACCAACCGCGCGCCGTTCGATCTGCCCGAAGGCGAGAGCGAACTGGTGGCCGGTTTCTTCGTCGAATATTCGGCGCTGGCCTTCGGCCTGTTCTTCCTTGGCGAATACGCCAACATGTTCCTGATGTCGGGCATGGTCAGCATCCTGTTCCTGGGCGGTTGGCTGCCGCCGGTGGGGATCGCGCCCTTCACCTGGATTCCAGGGCCGCTGTGGCTGATCGCGAAAATTCTGTTCTGCCTGTTCGTCTTCATCTGGGTGCGCGCGACGTTCCCGCGCTACCGCTACGACCAACTCATGCGGCTGGGGTGGAAGGTGTTCCTTCCGTTCTCGCTGGTCTGGATGGTACTGACGGCAGGCTTCCTGCTGGCCACCGGGCTGCTGCCCCAGGGAGGAGCAAGCTGATGGGACATCTCGACCGGACGGTCCGTTCCTTCCTTCTGGCCGAACTGGTGGCCGGAATGGGAGCGACGCTGCGGGCCTTCTTCAAGCCCAAGGCGACGATCAACTATCCTTATGAAAAGGGGCCGCTGTCGCCCCGATTCCGGGGCGAGCACGCACTGCGCCGCTACGCCAATGGCGAGGAACGCTGCATCGCCTGCAAGCTGTGCGAGGCGACGTGCCCGGCGGAAGCCATCACCATCGAATCCGAACCCCGTGACGACGGGTCGCGGCGCACCACGCGCTACGACATCGACATGACGAAATGCATCTATTGCGGCCTGTGCGAGGAAGCCTGCCCGGTGGATGCGATCGTCGAGGGACCGAATTACGAGTTCGCGACCGAAACGCGCGAGGAACTCATGTACAATAAGGACAAGCTGCTCGCCAACGGCGACCGCTGGGAGAGCGTCCTGGCGCGGCGGCTGGAACTCGATGCGCCCTATCGTTGAGAGATCCGGCCCCCGGCTGGAGGAGGAAAAATCCATGCGGCAGCAAGGTCAGCGACAATGACCCAAATCGTCTTCTACGTCTTCGCGACGGTGCTGGTCCTGTCGGCCGGAATGGTGGTCAGCGCCCGCAACCCGGTCCATTCCGTTCTGTTCCTGATCCTGGCGTTCTTCAACGCGGCGGGACTGTTCCTGATCGCGGGGGCCGAATTCCTGGCGATGATCCTGGTCATCGTCTATGTCGGCGCGGTCGCGGTGCTGTTCCTGTTCGTCGTGATGATGCTGGATGTGCGCTTCACCCGGATGCGAGAGGGACTGCAGCGCTACGCCCCCTTCGGGGCGGCGGTCGGCGGCGTGCTGTTCGCGGAACTGGCGCTGGCGTTCGGGCACTGGCGGATCGCCCAGAACATCGCCGATGTGCCCCATCTGGTGCCCGCGCCGGGTCGGACCAACACGGCGGCGCTGGGTGACGTGCTGTACACCCATTACGTCTTTCCGTTCGAGGCCTGCGGCATCGTGCTGCTGGTGGCCATGATCGGCGCCATCGTGCTGACCCTGCGCGAACGCCCGATGGGACGGCGGCAGAATATCGACCGCCAGCATGAACGCACCGCCGCGGAATCGGTCGAGATGATGGCCCTGCCGCTGGGGCAGGGGGTCGCGGAACTCGGCGGTTTTCGCCGACCGGATAAATCCTATTACGTCGCGTCGGTCCCCGGATCGTACGGGGTGACGGCCGACGCCGTGCCCCAGGCCGCCCCGGCCGGCGACGACAGGAAGGGAGGGCTGGGCCAATGACCGGCGGACTGGGAAGCATCGGCATCGGCCCGTACCTGACGGTCAGCGCCATCCTGCTGGTGCTGGGCGTCTTCGGGATTTTCCTCAACCGCAAGAACGTCATCATCATCCTGATGTCGATCGAGTTGATCCTGCTGTCGGCCAATCTGAATTTCGTCGCGTTTTCCTCGGCGCTCGGCGATCTGTCGGGGCAGGTCTTCACCTTGTTCGTCCTGACCATCGCGGCTGCCGAATCCGCGATCGGGCTTGCGATCGTGACGGTCTATTTCCGCAATCGCGGGTCGATCGAGGTCGAAGACATTACGATGATGAAGGGTTGAGCGGATCATGGAAACGGCATCCTACCTTTTCGAGATCGCGGTTCTCGGCCCCCTGTTCGCCTCGGTTGTGGCGGGACTGTTCGGCCGGCTGATCGGTGACGGGCTGGCCCAGCTTCTGACGACGGGCCTGATGATCGTGGCCGCCCTGTGCGGGATCGGCGCGCTGGCGCTGGGGCTGCATTCCGGCGCGACGCCGGTGGTCGTGCAACTGGCCGACTGGATCCGCGCGGGCGGCTTCCACGCCGCCTGGACACTGCGCCTGGACACGCTGTCGCTGTCGATGGTGGCGATGGTGACCAGCGTGTCGGCGCTCGTGCACCTCTACAGCACCGGCTACATGGGGCATGAGACGACGCCGACCTACCGGTTCTTCTCGTACCTGTCACTCTTTACCTTCGCCATGCTGATGCTGGTCACGTCCAACGACCTGGTCCAGCTGTTCTTCGGGTGGGAAGGGGTCGGCCTGGCCAGCTATCTGCTGATCGGCTATTGGTACGACCGGCCCAGCGCGGTCAACGCGGCGATCAAGGCCTTCGTGGTCAACCGCGTCGCCGACCTGTTCTTCATGGTGGGGATCGCCCTGCTGTTCGTCGAATTCGGCTCGGTCACCTACGACAACATCTTTGCCCTGGTTCCCGCGCATGGGGACGATACCTACAGGCTGTTCGGCACCCACCGGGTCTACGAGGTCATCTGCACGCTGCTGTTCATCGGGGCGATGGGCAAGTCGGCGCAGCTGTTCCTGCACACCTGGCTGCCGGACGCGATGGAAGGACCCACGCCGGTGTCCGCCCTGATCCATGCGGCGACCATGGTGACTGCCGGCGTGTTCCTGATGGCGCGCATGTCGCCGCTGATCGAGTTCGCGCCCGCGACCAAGGCCTTCATCCTGTTCATCGGGGGGACGACCTGCTTCTTCGCCGCAACGGTCGGGCTGGTGCAGCCGGACATCAAGCGGACGATCGCCTATTCCACATGCTCGCAGCTTGGCTACATGTTCGTCGCGGCCGGAGTGGGGGCCTACCAGGCCTCCATGTTCCACCTGACGACGCATGCGTTCTTCAAGGCGCTGCTGTTCCTGGGCGCGGGTTCGGTCATCCACGCCGTGCACGACGAACAGGACATGTTTCGCATGGGCGGCCTGTGGAGGAAGATCCCGCTGACCTATGGCGCGATGTGGGCGGGCAGCCTAGCGCTGGCCGGCATCTTCCCCTTCGCGGGCTACTGGTCGAAGGATGCTATTTTGGAAGCGGCCTGGATGGCGCACAGCGGCCTGGGGTTCTACGCCTGGACGCTGGGCTGCGTGACCGCCTTCCTGACGGCGCTGTATAGCTGGCGCCTGCTGTTCCTGGTCTTCCACGGCACGCCGCGCGACCCGCATCTGTATGAGGGAGCGCATGAAAGCCCGGTCTCGATGACGCTGCCGCTGGTGCTGCTGGGCATCGGCGCGGTGCTGGGCGGCATCCTTCTGGCGCCCTATTATGTCGGGTCCGGCCAGGCGGCCTTCTGGAACGGCGCCATCGTCAACGCCCCGGGCAACACGATCATCGAGACGCTGGAGCAGACGCCCGAACTGATCGCGCTGATGCCGACGTTCGCGGGTGTGGCCGGCATCCTGGTCGCCTACGTGTGCTACATCGCCAGCCCCGCCATTCCGGCGACGCTGGCGGCCAGCCTGCGGCCGCTGTACCTGTTCCTGCTGAACAAATGGTATTTCGACGAACTCTATGACCTGATCTTCGTCCGTCCCTACCGCGCGCTGGCGCGCCTGTTGTGGAAGGGCGCGGACGAGGGCGTGATCGAAGGGATCCCGCAGGGACTGGCCCGCATGACGGTGGGCACCGCCGGCCAGGCGGTGCGGACCCAGACCGGGTCGATCGCGGTCTATGCCTTCACGATGCTGATCGGCCTGGTGGTGCTTGTCACCACGATGCTGATCTTCCACTGATCTCCGGGAAACGGGTCTGAATCGATGAACTGGACACTTGCCCTGCCGGAAATCGTGCTGACGGTCTGCGGCCTTGCCATTCTGGTCTACGGCGTGGTGCAGAAGGAGCAATCCTTCTTCTCCTGCTCCATGCTGACGATTGGCGCATTCCTCTTGACCGGTTTCCTGGTCCTGACGTCCACGGACGGGGTCGGGTACAACCATATCTTCGTCAATGACGATTTCTCGCGCTTCATGAAGATCCTCAGCCTGGCGGGCGGGGGACTGGCGACCATGCTGACGGTTGGCTACGCCCGCGAGATGAAGGTCGAACGGTTCGAATTTCCCGTTCTGCTGCTGTTCTCGACGCTCGGCACCATGATGATGGCGTCGTCCGAGAATCTGATGACCCTGTTCATCGGTCTGGAACTGTCGTCGCTGGCCATCTACATCCTGTGCGCCTTCGCGCGGGACGAGGTGACGGGGGCCGAGGCCGGGTTGAAGTATTTCGTCCTGGGGTCGCTGGCGTCGGGCCTGCTGCTGTACGGCATCGCGCTGGTCTACGGCTTCGCGGGGACGCTTGAATACGGCGGCATCCAGACGGCGATGAGTGCGACCTCGGCCGTGCCGATGGGCCTGATGTTCGGGATCGTCTTCATGCTGGCGGGGCTGGCCTTCAAGCTGTCGGCGGTGCCGTTCCACATGTGGACGCCCGACGTCTACCAGGGCGCGCCCAGTTCGGTGACGGCCTTCATGGCCGGCGCGCCCAAGATCGCGGCGTTCGCCCTGCTGCTGCGGGTCATGGCCGGTCCGTTCGGGCACGTCTCGCCGCAATGGCAGATCCTGGTCGAAGGGATTTCCATCGTCTCCATGCTGTTCGGTTCGCTGGCCGCCATCGCGCAGACCGACATCAAGCGGCTGATGGCCTATTCGTCGATCGGCCACATGGGCTACGCGCTGATGGGGCTGAGTGCCGGCACGGCCGAGGGCATGCGCGGCACGCTGGTCTATCTGACGACCTACCTGCTGATGAACGTGGGGGCGTTCGCGGTGATCATCGCCATGCGGCGCAAGGGGCGCGGCGTCACCGCGATCGCGGACCTGTCGGGCCTGAACAGGACCGATTCGGGACTGGCGATGGCGATGGCGATCTTCATGTTCAGCATGGCGGGCGCGCCGCCGCTGGCCGGATTTTTCGGCAAGCTGATGGTGTTCTACGCGGCAGTGAATGCCCATCTGTATGCTTTGGCGGCGATCGGCGTCGTCAGCAGCGTGATCGGGGCGTACTATTACGTGCGTATCGTTAAGGTGATGTTTTTCGACGCGGCCGCGCCGGCCTTCGACCGGCGGCCGTTGTCGCTGTCGTTCGTGTCCATCGGCATGGGGATCGCGACGACCGGCTTCCTGCTGGTGCTGGGTCCGGTCTCGACGGCGGCGCAGGCGGCGGCGGCGGCCCTGTTCAGGTGACGCCCTGGCGGCTGGAAATCTACGACGAACTGGGGTCGACGTCGGATTTGTGCCTGGAACGCGCCCATGCCGGCGAGGCCGCCGGCCTGGGCGTCCTGGCCCGGCGGCAGGTTCGCGGCCGGGGCAGCCGCGGGCGGGATTGGCAGGACCCCGGGGGCAACCTGGCCTTTTCCGTGCTGCTGCGGCCCGAGGGCGAGGGGACCTGGCCGGCCGGTCTGTGGCCCTTTATCGCCAGCCTGGCCTTTTACGACGCGCTGGCGCCCTGGATCCCCGACCCGGCCTGCCTGCGCCTGAAATGGCCCAACGATGTGCTGCTGGACGGGCGCAAGGCCGCCGGTATCCTGATCGAATCCGGAGGCGATTCCGCCCGGCGCTGGGTGGTCATCGGGTTCGGCGCCAATCTACGCGCCGCCCCCCCCATTCCCGGGCGCGATCTGGCCTGTGTCGCGGAGTATGGTCCGCCGCCCGCGCCTGAAATCGTGGCGCAGGGGATTTGCGACGGGCTGGACCGCTGGATGGCCGTTTGCGCGGGCGCGGGCTTCGCCCCGATCCGGCAGGCGTGGCTGGAACGCGCCCACCCCTTGGGGACAAGGCTTGTGGTGCGCGGGGAAAGCGGGCAGGTAGAAGGTTCGTTCGAAGGTCTCGACGCGCAGGGAATGCTCCTGCTGCGGTGTGCCGACGGGACGAGACGGATTTCAGCCGGCGAAATCCTGCTGCTGGACCGGGGGGCGATGGCGCCCCCGGCCGGCGGTGGGACAGCGGCGGCGACATAACGGCAGGTACGGTCCGGCGGCGGGCCGGGGCGCTCGTCGAGAGGATGGCCAGGACGTACCCGAACCGGTCGGGTTCGGGCGGATGGCCTCCGGCTCCGATGCGCCTCGATTGCGCCCAAGCAGGCCGATACCGATGTGATTGACCCCGAAGGGGTGTGGATTCCGGCGGGCGTATCCCATGCCCGCGATGAGTGAAGACAGGCAACGCCAGGAACCGGCAACGGCCATGGTACTGGCAGGATTCAAGGTACAGAAGGATTGGTTATGAACGATGTGAGTGATGGTCTGGCCTTTCTGCCTTTGGGCGGAACGGGCGAGATCGGCATGAATCTCAACCTCTACAGGTTGGGGTCCACCTGGCTGGCGGTGGATTGCGGTATCGGCTTCAGCGGCAACGACACGCCCGAGGCCGAGATCCTGATGCCGGACCCGGTCTTTATCGTCGAGCGCAAGAAGAGCCTCGCGGGGCTGGTGATCACCCACGCGCATGAGGATCATCTGGGGGCGGTGGCCCATCTGTGGCCGCGCCTGGGCTGCCCGGTCTATGCGACGCCCTTCGCCGCCGCCGTCCTGCGGCGCAAGCTGAGCGAGGCGCACCTGCAGCAGCAGGTGAAGATCCATGTGATTGCGCCGGGGGGGCGCTTTGACGTCGGGCCGTTCGATATCGGCTTCATCCCCGTCACCCATTCGGTGCCCGAGGCCCAGGCGCTGATCCTGCGCACGCCGCACGGCGTCGTCGTCCATACCGGCGATTGGAAGCTGGACCCCACCCCCATGGTCGGCCCGCCGACAGACACCGCCGCGTTCGAGGCGCTGGGGGATGAGGGCGTACTGGCCATGGTGTGTGACAGCACCAACGTGATGACCGAAGGCCCGTCGGCGTCCGAGGCCGATGTGCGTCGCAGCATGATCGACCTGATCGGGTCGCTGACGGGGCGGATTGCCGTAACCTGCTTCGCCAGCAACGTGGCGCGGGTGGAGACGATCGCCAAGGCCGCCCAGGCGGCGGGGCGTTCGGTGGCCATCGTCGGCCGTTCGCTGCGCAACCTCGATCTCGCGGCGCGGGAATGCGGCTATCTGTCCGACGTGCCGCCCTTCCTGTCCGAACAGGAAGCCAATTCGGTGGCGGATGATTCGGTGGTGCTGATCATCACCGGCAGCCAGGGCGAACCCCGTTCCGCCCTGTCGCGCATCGCCAGCGATACCCATCCCAACATCTCGCTGGGCCAGGGCGACACCGTCATCTACAGCAGCCGGATGATCCCGGGGAACGAGCAGGCGGTCATGCAGGTGCAGGACAACCTGACCCGGCGCGGCGTGCGGGTGCTGACCGATCGCGACCATCTGGTCCATGTGTCGGGCCATGCGACCGGCGGCGACGTGCGCCGCCTGTTCGACCTGGTGCGGCCGCGCTATGCGGTGCCGGTGCATGGCGAATGGCGCCATCTGACGGCCAACGCCGCCATCGCGCGCGAAAAGGGCGTGACGCCGATCCTGCTGGAAGACGGCGATATCCTGAACCTGTCGCCGGGCGCGGTCGAGGTGGTGGACACTGCGCCGACCGGCCGCCTGGTGCTGGATGGCGGGCGCCTGCTGCCGATGAACGGCGGCGTGCTGGCGGCCCGCAGGCGCATGCTGTTCAACGGCATGGTCATCGGCAGTTTCGCGGTGGATGACGAAGGCTATCTGATCGGCGACCCCAAGGTCAGCGCGCCCGGCCTGCTGGACCCCGAGGACCCGGAAACCGCCCGCATGACCGAGGAATTCGGCGACGCGCTGGACGAGATCCCCGATGAGCTGCGCCGGGACGACACCACGTTCCGCGAGGCCGCGAAGACTGCCCTGCGCCGCGCGCTGGGGCGTAAATTGCAGAAGCGCCCGCTGGTCGACGTTCACCTGCTGCGCGTCTGACGGGCCCGACAGGATTACGGCAGAAAAGGCGTTTGCCCTTTCTGCCGTTCCCGGACGTTTTTCCCTAAACCCGGCAGATCCTGACAACCGGATTGGACGGGTGGGACTGTAGGAGTCCGGGTCGGGCCTGTCACCTGCTTCACGGACTTGTTGAACGTGCCGGACCGGGGTTTGGGCTTCACAGTTCGTTGTGCATAACGGGACCGTCATGGACAGGCCGGCGTGGCGATCATCCGGGTTCTGTCGTATTCGTCTTTTCCTGCTCTACGATTCGTCCGGCGATGGGCCGGTTTTTCGAGGTTGATAACGGCATGCGTCTGTCCCGTGGCTTCCTGCCTACTCTCAAGGAGAATCCTGCCGAGGCGCAGATCATCTCCCACCGTCTGATGCTGCGGGCCGGCCTGGTGCGCCAGACGTCGGCGGGGATCTATGCCTGGCTGCCGGCCGGGTGGCGGGTGCTGCAGAACATCGCCCGGATCGTGCGCGAGGAGCAGGACGCCATCGGGGCGCAGGAACTGCTGATGCCCACGATCCAGCCGGCGGAATTGTGGAAGCGGTCGGGCCGTTACGACGCCTATGGGCCCGAGATGCTGCGCATCCAGGACCGGCACGAGCGCGACCTGCTGTACGGACCGACCAACGAGGAGATGATCACCGATCTGTTCGGCCAGGTCGTCAAATCGTACCGCGAACTGCCGCAGGTGCTGTACCACATCCAGTGGAAGTTCCGTGACGAGGTCCGCCCCCGTTTCGGCGTGATGCGCGGCCGCGAATTCTACATGAAGGACGCCTACAGCTTCGATGTCGATTATGCCTCGGCGGTCGATACCTACCGGCGGATGATGCTGGCCTATCTGCGGACCTTCCAGCGGCTGGGCGTCAAGGCGATCCCGATGGTGGCCGATACCGGCCCGATCGGCGGCGAACTGAGCCATGAATTCCTGATCCTGGCGCCCACTGGTGAAAGCGGCGTGTTCTTCGACGGCGCGTTCGAGGACCAGGACTGGCTGTCCGAACCGGTGGATATCGCCGACCGCGAATCGCTGGATGCGTTCTTCACGCGCATGACCTCGTTCTATGCCGCGACGGACGAGAAGCATGACGAAGCCGGCTGGACCAACGTCCCGACGGAACGCCGGCGCGAGGGCAGGGGCATCGAGGTCGGCCACATCTTCCATTTCGGCCGCAAATACACCGAATCGATGGACATCACGGTCAGCGGCCCCGACGGCGCGCCGCTCTATCCCGAGATGGGGTCGTACGGCATCGGCGTGTCGCGGCTGGTCGCCGCGATCATCGAGGCCAGCCACGACGAGAACGGGATCATCTGGCCGGACAGCGTGGCGCCGTTCCGGGCGGCCATCCTGAACCTGAAGACCGGCGATACCGCCTGCGATGCGATCTGCGAGACGCTGTATGCGGCGGCGCCGGGCGCGTTCCTGTATGACGACCGGGCCGAGCGCGCGGGCGTGAAATTCGCCGACGCCGACCTGATGGGCCACCCGTGGCAGATCATCGTCGGCCCGCGCGGCGCCAAGGAAGGCAAGGTGGAACTGAAGCGCCGGCAGGGCGGCGAGCGGTTCGAACTGACGGTGGACGAGGCGATCGCCCGCGTGACCGCGGCCTGACGATGTTTGGTCCGTTCGAACGGGCGGTGGCCGGCCGGTACCTGCGCGCGCGCAAGGGGGAACGGTTCGTCTCGGTGATCGCCATCTTCTCGCTGATCGGCATTGCGCTGGGGGTGGCGACGCTGATCATCGTCATGTCGGTGATGAACGGCTTCAAGGCCGACCTGATGGGCCGGATCCTGGGGCTGAACGGCGATCTGAGCGTCTTCGGCGTGACGCGGACCATCCAGAATTACGACGATCTGGCGGCCACGGTGCGTCAGGTCCCCGGCGTGGTGACCGCCACCCCGCTGATCGAGGGGCAGGTGCTGCTGAATTCCGGTTCGTACAATACCGGCGGCCTGGTCCGGGGCATGACCCCGCAGGGATTGCGCGACCTGCACGAAATCAGCAACTCGCTGGTGGCGGGTTCGCTGGATGGCTACCAGGGCAATGATGCCATCGTCATCGGCGTGACCCTGGCCGAACGGGCCGGCCTGTCGGTGGGATCGAAGCTGACGTTGGTATCGCCGAACGGGGCGGCGACCGCATTCGGCACCGTGCCGCGCGTGCGGGCCTATCATGTGGTGGCGATCTTCGACGCGGGCATGAACGATTACAATGCCGGCTACGTCTTCCTGCCGTTGCCGGCCGCGCAGATCTATTTCGAGATGCCGGACCAGGTCACGCAGATCCAGGTTACCACCCGCGATGCGACCAACGTGCAGCCGATCCGCATGGAGATCGAACGCGCGCTGGGGGATGCCCGGCTGCGGGTGCTGGATTGGACGCAGACCAACAACGCCTTCTTCGGCGCGGTGCAGGTGGAACAGAACGTGCTGTTCCTGATCCTGACCCTGATCATCCTGGTCGCGGCGTTCAACGTCATTTCGTCGCTGATCATGATGGTGAAGGACAAGACCGGCGACATTGCCGTGCTACGCACCATTGGCGCCAGCCGGGGGGCGATCATGCGTATCTTCCTGATGTGCGGGGCTTCGGTGGGGGTGACGGGCACCGCGGCGGGCACGGCGCTGGGCATCGCCTTCAGCCTGAATATCGAGCGCATCCGCCAGGTACTGCAATCGCTGACCGGCACCAACCTGTTCAATCCCGAGATCTATTACCTCGAGCATCTGCCGTCGAAGCTGATCTGGTCGCAGGTGTTCGAGGTCATCGTGATGGCGCTGGTCCTGTCGCTTCTGGCCACGCTCTATCCGTCCTGGCGCGCGGCGCGGACCGACCCCGTGGAGGCCCTGCGTCATGAGTAAGACGGTGGCCCCCCTGATTCTGGACGGTGTGGAACGCACATTCCGCAGCGGGGATGAGACGCTGGAGGTGCTGCGGGGCGTGGATCTGGAACTGCGCGCCGGCGAGATCGTGGCCCTGGTCGCGCCGTCGGGCACCGGCAAATCCACCCTGCTGCACCTGGCCGGCCTGCTGGAAGCGCCGGATCGCGGTCGGGTCGTGGTGGGCGGCGAGGAAGCCGGGCGCCTGGGCGACGGCGAGCGGACGGCCATCCGGCGCCGGCAGATCGGGTTCGTCTACCAGTTCCATCATCTGCTGCCCGAATTCACGGCGCGGGAAAACGTGATGCTGCCGCAGATGATCGCGGGCGTACGCCGTGCCGACGCGCGGGTGCGGGCCGATGCGCTGCTGGGCTCGTTCGGGCTGGCGCACCGGCTGGACCATCTGCCCGGCCGGCTGTCGGGCGGCGAAAAGCAGCGCGTGGCCATCGCGCGCGCGCTGGCCAATCGCCCCGGCATCCTGCTGGCCGACGAACCGACCGGCAACTTGGACGTCCACACGTCCGACGCGGTGTTCGATGAACTGCTGCGGATGGTGCGGGGCGAGGGCGTTGCGGCGCTGATCGCCACCCACAATGCCGTGCTGGCGGCCCGCATGGACCGGGTGGTGACCCTGCACGACGGCCGGCTGGTGGAGATTTCGCCCGACTGACGACCGGGGTCCAGGGCCTCAGGCCCTGGTGGGTTCGGGCAACGCCCGACCTGTCCTGCCCGGACAGGGCGGAGAATCGGCGCGGGACGGACCAGGTCGTGATACAATGACGACATGTCCCATGCCGATTTCGTCCATCTTCGCATCCATTCCGCCTACTCCCTGAGCCAGGGGGCGATCCGGGTTGCCGACATCGCGGCGCTGGCGCAGCAGATGCGGATGCCGGCGGCCGCGATCACCGATACCGGCAATCTGTTCGGGGCGCTGGAATTCTCGCAATATTGCTCGGGCAAGGGGGTGCAGCCGATTATCGGCTGCCAGGTCGGCCTGCCGCCCCGCTGCGACAAGCCGGGCCAGCCGGCCGAGCCGGTGGTGCTGCTGGCGCAGGACGATGTCGGGCTGCTGAACCTGCAATTCCTGTCCTCGTCGGGATTTCTGCAAGGGGACACGGCGGAACCGACCGTGCCGCTGGACCTGCTGTGCGAACGCGCCGAAGGGCTGATCCTGCTGACGGGCGGCACGCGCGGCCCGCTGTTTCGCATGCTGGCCGAGGGGCAGGAGAACGAGGCCGCCCGGCTGCTGGACCGCCTGCACGAATCCTTCGGCGACCGGCTGGTGGTGGAACTGCACCGTCACGGGCTGCCCGTCGAACGCGCGGTGGAACCGGGGATGATCGCGCTGGCCGACCGTCGAGGTCTGCCGCTGGTCGCCACCAACGAATGCTTCTTCCCCCGGCCGGACATGTACGAGGCGCATGACGCCCTGCTGTGCATCGCGCAGGGCCGCACGATGGCCGAGCGCGATCGCTGGCGGGTGACGCACGAACATTGGTTCAAGCCGCCCGAGGCGATGCGCGCGCTGTTCGCCGACCTGCCCGAGGCATGCGACAATACGCTGGCCATCGCCCGGCGGTGTGCGGTGCGGGTGGAAACGCGCAAGCCACTGCTGCCGGTCTGCCCCAAGGTGGAACCCGGCGCGACCGAGGAGGAAACCCTGCGCGCCATGGCGATCGCGGGACTCGATCAGCGGTTGCGGCGGCTGAACCCGGATGACGACACCCGGCGGCTCTATCAGGAGCGGCTGACGTTCGAGCTGGATATCATCGCGAAGATGGGGTTCCCCGGCTATTTCATGATCGTGGCCGACTTTATCCAGTGGGCGAAGGCGCATGACATTCCGGTGGGGCCGGGGCGCGGGTCGGGCGCCGGGTCGCTGGCGGCGTGGGCGCTGACGATCACCGATATCGACCCGATTCCCTTCAACCTGCTGTTCGAGCGGTTCCTGAACCCCGAACGTGTGTCGATGCCCGATTTCGACATCGATTTCTGCCAGGACCGGCGGGACGAGGTGATCCGCTATGTCCGGGGCGAATATGGCCCCGATCGGGTGGCGCAGATCATCACCTTCGGAAAATTGCAGGCCCGCGCCGCCGTGCGCGACGTCGGCCGCGTGCTGGGCCTGCCGTTCGGCATGGTCAACAAGGTTGCGGAACTGATCCCGAACAATCCGGCCAAGCCGGTGACGCTGAAGCAGGCCATCGACGGCGAACCGCGCCTGCAGGAAATGCGCGACACCGACGAGGCGCTGCGCCGGCTGATGGAAATCGGCCTGCAGTTGGAAGGTCTGTATCGCCACGCCAGCACCCATGCCGCCGGCGTGGTGATCGGCGACCGGCAACTGGTCGACCTGGTGCCGCTCTATCGCGATCCCAAGAGCGACATGCTGGTCACCCAGTACAACATGAAGTTCGTCGAGCAGGCGGGCCTGGTGAAGTTCGACTTCCTGGGGCTGACGACGCTGACCATCCTGCAACGGGCGGTCCAGTTCCTGAAGGGGCTGGACGTGACGGTCGATCTGTCGATGCTGCCGCTGGACGACGCCCTGACGTACGAGATGCTGGCGCGCGGCGACACCGGCGGCGTGTTCCAGTTCGAAGGCGCGGGGATGCGCGATGTCCTGAAGCAGATGCGCCCGACGCGGCTGGAGGATCTGATCGCCGCGGTGGCGCTCTACCGCCCCGGCCCGATGGCCAATATTCCCGATTATTGCCGCCGCAAGCATGGCGAGGCGTGGGAGCCCCCGCACGAGGAAATCCGCGACATCCTGTCCGAGACCTACGGCATCATGGTCTATCAGGAACAGGTGATGCAGATCGCCCAGAAGATGGCGGGCTACAGCCTGGGTGGCGCCGACCTGCTGCGCCGCGCGATGGGCAAGAAGATCCGTGCCGAGATGGACACCCAGCGCGAGATCTTCACCGAGGGCGCGGTGGGGCGCGGCATCGACCGCGACAAGGCGGTCGAAGTGTTCGACCTGATGGCCAAGTTCGCCGACTACGGGTTCAACAAATCCCACGCCGCCGCCTATGCGCTGGTGTCGTATCAGACGGCGTGGATGAAGGCGAACCACCCCGTGGCCTTCCTGGCGGCGTGCATGTCGCTGGCCCGTGAAAAGACCGACAAGCTGGCTGCCCTGCGGCAGGAGGCCGAGCGCCTGGGCATTGCCGTCCTGCCGCCGGACATCAATGCGTCGGGGCCGGATTTCACCGTCGAACGGCGGCCGGACGGCACGCTGGGCATCCGCTACGCGCTGGCGGCGGTCAAGAAGGTGGGGTTCTCGGCGATGGAGGCGCTAGTCGTGGCGCGGGGCGCGCGGCCTTTCACCGACCTGGCCGACCTGGCGGCGCGCGTGGACCCGCGCCAGTTGAACAAGATGCAGATCGAGAATCTGGCCAAGGCCGGGGCGTTCGACACCATGGTGCCCAATCGCGCGCTGGTGGCGGCGGCGGCCGAGACCGTCCTGCGGCGGGCGAACGCCCAGGCGCAGGAGGCCGCCAGCGGACAGATCGGCCTGTTCGGCGGCGGCGGCGCTACCCCGGCGGCCGAGCCCCTGCGCCTGCCCGCCGTTTCCGATTGGCCGGAATTCGAGCGTCTGGGCATGGAGGCCGAGGCCATCGGCTTCCATCTGACGGCTCATCCACTGGATTCCTACGGCCCGCTGATGCGCCGCCTGGGCGCCGTGCGCGCGACCGGGCTGGAGGCCGCGGCCCAGGCGGGCCTGACGCGGGTGAAGATCGCGGGCTGCGTGGTGGACCGCAAGGAACGCCCGACCCGCACCGGCAGCAAGATGGCCTGGGTCCGCCTGTCGGACGCCAGCGGCGGGTGCGAGGTCACGTTCTTCTCCGAGGTCCTGTCCCGCTCGCGCGAGGTGCTGACGGCCGGTAATGCCGTGCTGGTGACGGCGGACCTGCGCCTGGACGGCGAGGCGCTGCGCATCACCGCCAGCGACGTGGTGGGGTTGGAACAGGCGGCGGCCGACGCCGCCGCCGAGCTGCGCATCTGGTTCGACCGCGAGGACGCCCTGACCCCGATCCAGGCCATCCTGGCCGAGGAGCGGGGCGGGCGGGGGAAGATCGTCCTGCTGCCGTCGGTCGCCGAGACGCGCGATGTCGAGGTGACGCTGAGCGGCGCCTACCGGGTGACGCCGCGCATCGCCCACATGATCCGCGCCGTCGAGGGCGTGGGCAGGGTGGAGCAGAGATAGCGCCCGCCGCCCGCACGGGGCGGTTTTCGGCCCTCGGCGCTTGCATTGCGCGGGAAAAATCGTCATATCCACGCCCGTCGGTCGCAGGGCCGGCAATTCGCACGTGAAGCAGTGCCTCTGGTGTCCCGTACGGGACCGGCGCTTCACGGAGGACCAACCAGAAGACAAGGATTTGGCCGATCATGGCTATGCCCGATTTCACGATGCGCCAGCTGCTCGAGGCCGGCGTTCATTTCGGACACCACACCCGCCGCTGGAACCCGCGCATGGCGCCGTTCCTGTTCGGGGTCCGCAACCAGGTTCACATCATCGACCTGCAGCAGACGGTGCCGATGCTGGACCGCGCGCTGAAGGCGATCCGCGACACCGTCGCCGGTGGCGGGCGCGTGCTGTTCGTCGGCACCAAGCGCGCCGCCGCCGACCAGATCGCCGAGGCGGCGAAGCGGTCGGGCCAGTATTACGTCAACCACCGCTGGCTGGGCGGCATGCTGACCAACTGGAAGACCATCACGGGCTCGATCAAGCGCCTGCGCCAGATCGACGACATGCTGGGCGGTGACACCCACGGGCTGACCAAGAAGGAAGTCCTGGACATCACCCGCAACCGCGAGAAGCTGGAGCGTTCGCTGGGCGGCATCAAGGAGATGGGCGGCCTGCCGGACATCCTGTTCGTGATCGACACGAACAAGGAGAAGCTGGCGGTCGAGGAAGCCAACAAGCTGGGCATTCCGGTCGTGGCGGTCCTGGACAGCAACTCCGACCCGCGCGGCGTGACCTTCCCGATCCCGGGCAATGACGACGCGATCCGCGCCATCGCCCTGTATTGCGAACTGGTGTCGGGTGCGGTGCTGGACGGCATTTCGGCCGAGCTGGGCGCGTCGGGCCAGGATTTCGGCGGCGCCGAGGAACTGCCGATCGACACGGTGGCCGAGGCCGCCGCGGCCGAGCCCGCCCCCGCGGCCTGAGGATAAAGGCCCCCTGGCCGTCCCGGACCTGTCCGGGTGGCGTGTGGGGGCCGACGGTGACAGATGCAAGGACGCGCCCTGCCGGCATGGCAGGGCGCGTGCCTGCCTTGAGGAGTGACTGATATGGCGGAGATTACCGCAGCCCTGGTGAAGGAACTTCGCGAGAAGACCGGCGCCGGCATGATGGATTGCAAGAAGGCCCTGAACGAGGCCGCCGGCGAAATCGAAGGCGCGATCGACTGGCTGCGCACGAAGGGCCTGGCCGCCGCGGCGAAGAAGTCCGGCCGCGTGACGGCCGAGGGCCTGATCGGCGTGGCCTCCGGCCCGCAGGCCGCGGCCATGGTCGAGGTGAACGCCGAGACCGATTTCGTCGCCCGTAACGAAAGCTTCCAGAATTTCGTCGAAGCCGTGGCCAAGGCTGCCCTGGTGGCCGGCGAGGACATCGAGCAGATCAAGGCCGTGGTGCTGGACAGCGGCCGCACGGTCGCCGACGAGATCACGCACCTGATCGCCACGATCGGCGAGAACATGTCGATCCGCCGCGCCCGCGTGCTGCGTGTGCCCTCGGGCGTCGTCGCCAGCTACATCCATTCGGCGGTTCGTCCGGGCCTGGGCAAGATCGGCGTCCTGGCCGCCATCGAGGCCCCGACCGAGGACGAGGCGCTGCTGACGCTGGGCCGTCAGGTCGGCATGCATGTCGCCGCGACCCGTCCCGCCGCGCTGGACGTCGACAGCGTCGACCCCGCATTGCTGGAGCGCGAGCGTGCCGTCTTGATCGAGCAGGCCCGCGCCTCGGGCAAGCCCGAGGCGATCATCGAGAAGATGGTCGAAGGCCGTGTCCGCAAGTTCTACGAGGAAGTCGTCCTTCTGGAACAGGTCTGGGTGCATGACGGCGAGAGCCGCGTCCGCAAGGTCGTCGAGAAGGCCGGCGCCAAGCTGGCGGCGTTCGACCGCTTCCAGCTCGGCGAAGGCATCGAGAAGGAAGAAAACGACTTCGCGGCCGAGGTCGCCAAGGCTGCCGGCGTCTGATCGCTAGCGCCAGTCTGAACGGGGCGGGGCTTTCCTGATGGAATGGGAAGCGCCCGCCCTTGTGCTTTCTGCCGCCCCGTACGGCGAAAGCAGTGCGATCATTCACCTGCTGACCGAGGAACACGGGGTGTTCCACGGGCTGGCACGCGGTGGCACGGCCCGGGCGAACCGGGCGCTGTGGCAGCCGGGAAACCTGGTCTCGGCCGTCTGGCGGGGACGCCTGGCGGACCAGCTGGGCGCGCTGTCGGCGGAACTGGTGCATGGATCAGCGGCGCGGCTGCTGTCCGCGCCGCTGGCGCTGGCCATGCTGGCCTCGGCCTGCGCGGTGGCCGACGGCAGCCTGCCGGAACGCGAGCCCTGTCCCCGGATCTTTCATCTGCTGACCCAATTCCTCAGCCTGATCAGCCTGGACCCCGAACTGGCGTCGTGGGGCGGCATGGCGGCGTTGCTGCGCTGGGAGGCCAGCCTGCTGACCGACCTGGGGTATGGCATGGATTTGTCGGCCTGCGCGGTCACCGGGCAGGCGGACGGGCTGGCCTGGGTATCGCCACGCACCGGCCGGGCGGTCTGCGACTCCGGGGCCGGGGCGTGGAAAGCACGGCTTCTGCGTCTGCCGCCGCTGTTTCTCGACCCATCGGACCCCGGCACGGTGCGCGACTGGCGGGACGGCCTGCGCCTGACCGGGCATTTTCTGGCGCGCGACGCCTTCGGCCAGCATCATCGCGGCCTGCCGCCGGCACGGCTGCGGCTGGTCGACCTGGTGGACGCCCTGCCGGATAAGGATACCGCCGGCGGCGGCTGAGCCCCCGGTTGGACAACGGCGTTCTTTCCGTGTCCGAGCGATGGACAAATCCGGTCTTTTCTCTATCTGTTCCCCTGACGGGAGGACATGCATGTCAGTGGATACCAGCGGTCATATCGAGGAAACCAGGCTCGCCGACGCCTTGAGCGAGCGGTATCTGGCCTATGCGATGTCCACCATCATGTCGCGGTCGCTGCCGGATGTGCGCGACGGGCTGAAGCCCGTGCACCGGCGGATGATCTACGCCATGCGGCAGTTGCGGCTGGACCCGTCGTCGGGGTTCAAGAAATGCGCCCGCGTGGTCGGCGACGTCATCGGTAAGTACCATCCGCATGGCGATGCCTCGGTCTACGAGGCGCTGGTGCGCCTGGCGCAGGATTTCGCCGTCCGCTATCCGCTGGTCGAGGGCCAGGGCAATTTCGGGTCGATTGACGGCGATAACGCGGCGGCGATGCGCTATACCGAAGCCCGGATGACCGCGGTCGCCCAAGCCCTGCTGGAGGGAATCGACGACGATTCGGTCGATTTCCGTCCCACCTACGATGGCGAGGAGCAGGAGCCGGTCGTCCTGCCGTCGGCCTTCCCGAACCTGCTGGCGAACGGGGCGGCGGGGATTGCCGTCGGCATGGCCACCAGCATTCCGCCCCACAATGTCGGCGAGATCTGTGCTGCGGCGATGCTGCTGATCCGCAAGCCGCAGGCGTCGGTCGCGGAACTGATGGACCTGATGCCCGGCCCGGATTTTCCGACGGGCGGGCTGATCGTCGAGGACCGTGCGACCCTGTTGCAGGCGTATGAGACCGGGCGCGGCAGCCTGCGCATCCGGGCCCGCTGGGCGGTCGAGCAGGGCCGTTTCGGCACCTGGCAGATCGTGATCACGGAAATTCCCTACCAGGTCCAGAAATCGCGCCTGATCGAACAGATCGCGGACCTGATGGAACAGAAGAAGCTGCCGCTTCTGGGCGACATCCGCGACGAGAGCACCACCGATATCCGCCTGGTGCTGGAACCGAAATCGCGCGGGGTGGAACCCGAAGTGCTGATGGAGACGCTGTTCCGCGCCACCCCGCTGGAAAGCCGGTTCGGCCTGAACATGAACGTGCTGGGCGCGGACCGGGTGCCCGGCGTGCGCAGCCTGCGCGAGGTGCTGCAGGCGTGGCTGGATCACCGGCACGAGGTACTGCAACGGCGCAGCCGCCATCGCCTGCAATCGGTCGATCGCCGGCTGGAGATTTTGGACGGGTTTCTGGCGGTCTATCTGAATCTGGACGAGGTCATCCGCATCGTCCGCGAGGAGGACGATGCGAAGGCCAGCCTGATGGCCGCGTTTTCCCTGACCGAATTGCAGGCCGATTCGATCCTGAATATGCGCCTGCGCAGCCTCCGCCGGCTGGAGGAGTTGGAAATCCGCAAGGAGCACGCCGCGCTCGCGGCCGAACGCGCGGATCTGACGGCATTGCTGGACAGCGACGCGCTGCGCTGGAGCCGGATTGCTGATGAAATCAAGGCGATCCGCAAGGCGTTCGGCACCGGCCCGCTGGGCAAGCGGCGCAGCGAACTGGCCGAACCCCCGCGTGCGGTTGACGTGTCGGTCGTCGAGGCCGTGGATCGCGAGCCCCTGACCCTGATCCTGTCGGCGCGGGGCTGGGTGAAGACCGTGCGTGGGCATGGCATCGACCCGGCGGCGCAGAAATTCAAGGAAGGCGACGGGTTCCGCCTGTCGGTGGAATGCCAGTCCACCGACAGGCTGTGCTTCTTCGCGACCGACGGGCGGGCATTCACCTTGCGCGCCGCCGACCTGCCGCGCGGGCGCGGCGATGGGCAGCCGATCCGTCTGCTGGTCGAATTGTCGAACGACGAGGATATCGTGGCGGTCTTCCCGGTGCAGGAGGGCGCGCGCCACCTGCTGGTGTCCAGCGCCGGACGCGGCCTGCTGGTCCGGGACGAGGACATGGTGGCCGAAAAGCGGACGGGCAAGCAGGTCCTCAACCTCAAGGACGCCGAGAGCGCACGGCTGTGCCTGCCGGCCGACGGGGACCATGTCCTGGTCATCGGGCAGAACCGGCGGATGCTGGTTTTCCCGATCGACCAGTTGCCGGAAATGACGCGCGGCCTGGGTGTGGCCCTGCAGAAATACAAGGAAGGCAGCCTGCAGGACGCCTGCGTCCTGTCGTCGGAAGGCGGCGTCGCCTGGCCCGATCCGGCGCGGGTGCGGCCGTTTGCCGATTTCCGGGATTATCTGGGCAAGCGCGCGGACGCCGGCCGGACCGCGCCCGCCTGGGCGACCCGGAAGCCGCGGCCGAAAGGCTAGGCCGAACCGGTATTCGGGGCCGTCATTCGGGGAAGGAGATCGGAAAGCGGGTCATCCCGCTTCCGTCCTGCGGCGCCTCATGTCCGTCCAGCGGGACCCAGGCGCCGCGAAACAGGATTTCGGCCGGGCGGAACCGCGCCTTGTAGGCCATCTTGGCGCTGTCGCGGATCCAGTAGCCCAGATACAGGTACGGCAGCCCCATGCGGCGCGTGTGGTCGATGAGGTACATGATGGCGTAGGCCCCCAGCGAGCGGGCCTCGAGGGTGGGATCGAAGAAGCTGTAGACGGCCGACAGCCCGTCATCCAGCCGGTCGATCAGGCTGACGCAGACCAGTTGGTCCTCGGGCGTGCGGAACTCGATCATCAGCGTGTCGATGGGCGTGTCCTCGATCATCGCGCGATAATCGTAGAAATTCATCGCCGCCATGTCGCCTTCCGCGTGGCGGGCGAACTGGTAGCGCTGGAACAGGGTGAACTGTTCGGTCGTGGCGTGGGCCGGGACCTCGAACCCTTCGATCATCATGTTGCGGCGCAGGGTGCGACGCTGCGTCCGGTCGGGCGCGAAGCGCGTCACCGGCACGCGGATGGGGACGCATGCGCTGCAGGACGGGCAGACCGGGGCATAGGCAATGGTGTGGCTGCGGCGAAAACCTGCCCGCGACAGGCGGTTATGCAGCCGTTCGGCGTCCGGACCGCCGATATCGGTGACCACCTTGCGCTCCATCCGGCCCGCGACATAGGGGCACGGCATCGGGGCGGTCGTGTAGAAAAGCTGCGGACGACGCGGCGATGTATAGGTCATACGCCTCCTCGACGGGATTCAGCGCCCCTGGGGCCGATGGCGATGCGGGCCGGTCGCGCCCGGCCCCATCGGCATTGATGGTAACGGTACCTCGGAAAGTTTGCATTACAATCCGCCGCCCAGGCGAGGATTTGTGACGTCCGCGTAAGGCCGTCAGCCGTCGCGCAGCAGACGCGCGGCTTCGACGGCGAAATAGGTCAGCACGCCGCTGGCCCCCGCGCGGCGGAAGGCCAGCAGGCTTTCCAGAATCGCGCGGTCGCGGTCCAGCCAGCCATTCTGCATTGCCGCCGCCAGCATCGCGTATTCGCCCGACACCTGGTACGCGAAGGTAGGGACGGCGAAGTGTTCGTGGACGCGGCGGATGATGTCCAGATAAGGCATGCCGGGCTTGACCATGACCATGTCGGCGCCTTCGGCCAGGTCCTGGGCGACCTCGCGCAGGGCTTCGTCGCTGTTGGCCGGGTCCATCTGGTAGGTCTTCTTGTCGCCCTTCAGCAGCCCGCCCGATCCCAGGGCGTCGCGGAAGGGGCCGTAGAACGCGCTGGCATATTTTGCGGCATAGGACATGATCCGCGTGCCGGTCAGTCCCTGTTCGTCCAGGTCGCCGCGGATGGCGCCGATCCGGCCGTCCATCATGTCGGACGGCGCGATGATGTCGATGCCGGCGGCGGCCTGGTTGACCGCCTGGCGGGACAGGACCTCGACCGATTCGTCGTTGACCACATAGCCGTCGCGGATCAGCCCGTCATGGCCGTGGTCGGTATAGGGGTCCAGCGCCACGTCCCCGATCAGGCCCATGTCCGGAAATTCGCGCTTCAGCAGGCGCGCGGCGCGGCACATCAGATTGTCGGGGTTCATCGCCTCGGTGCCCGCCGCGTCGCGCAACTCGGTCGGCGTGATCGGAAACAGCGCAAGTGCCGGGATGCCCAGCGCGGCCGCGGGTTCGACATGGGCGGCAAGGCGGTCCAGCGTCACCCGGCGCACGCCGGGCATCGACGCGACCTCGGTCACCGTGTCGGTGCCTTCCATGACGAAGATCGGCCAGATCAGATTGTCGACGCCCAGCGTCGTTTCCGCGACCAGGCGACGGGTGAAATGGTCCTGGCGGTTGCGGCGCAGGCGGGTGGCGGGAAAGCGGCCGAGCGTCATGAAAGCGAACTCCGGAAATGACGCCCGGCAGTATGGACCCCCTTTGCCGGTCCCGCCAGATCGTGAAGGGGGGAGCGCCTACGCGTCCCGGGCCAGGATGCTGTTGCGCTTGCTGTATCCGAAATAGATCGCCATGCCGACGACCAGCCAGACCACCAGCCGCACCCAGGTCAGCCGGTCCAGCGACCCCATGACCGTCAGGCAGGACAGGATTCCCAGGACCGGGATCACCGCGCCGCCGGGCACGCGGAAGCGGCGTTCCGCGTCCGGGGCGCTGCGGCGCAGGAACATCACGCCGGCGCAGACGATGACGAAGGCCAGCAGGGTTCCGATCGACGTCATGTGCGCCAGCTGGTCGATCGGCAGGAAGGCGGCAAGCGAGCCGGTGACGACCATGAACAGAAGGTTGGAATACCACGGCGTCCGCCAGGTCGGGTGCACCTGCGAGAACATGCGCGGCAGCAGCCCGTCGCGCGACATGGCGTAGAACACGCGGCTCTGGCCCATCAGCAGCACCAGCAGGACCGAGGTGAAGCCGCAGATGATGCCGATCTTCACCGCCAGCTTCAGCCAGCCGAACGGGGTCTGGTCGATGGCGGTGGCGACGGGGGCGGCGTCGCCCAGCATGTCCTTGTAGTTCACCAGGCCCGTCAGCACGAACGAGAACGAGACATAGGCCAGCGTGCAGATCAGCAGGCTGCCCAGGATGCCGATGGGCATGTCGCGGGACGGGTTGCGCGCTTCCTGCGCCGCGGTCGAGACGGCGTCGAAGCCGACATAGGCGAAGAAGATGGTGCCTGCCGCCCGCATGATGCCCGACAGGCCGAAATGGCCGAATTCGCCGGTATTGGGCGGGATGAAGGGAACGTAGTTCGCCGTCTTGATATAGGGGATGCCAAAGGCGATCACGGCGACGATGATCGCCAGCTTGACCATGACGATGACGCTGTTGACCTTCGCCGATTCCGAGATGCCGCGGATCAGCAGGATCGACACCGCGCAGATGATGAAGGCCGCCGGCATGTTCATGATGCCCGTGACGTGGCTGCCGTCGGGCAGCGCCACCGTCTCGAACGGCGAGGCGAGAAGCCGGGGGGGCAGGGAAATGCCCCATCCGCCCAGCAGCGAGGTAACGTAGCGCGACCAGCTGACCGAAACCGCCGCGGCGCCCACCGCGTATTCCAGGACCAGGTCCCAGCCGATGGTCCAGGCCACTATCTCGCCCAGCGCGATATAGGCGTATGTATAGGCGCTGCCGGCGACGGGGATCATGCTGGCCAGTTCGCTGTAGCACAGCCCGGCGAAGCCGCAGGCGATGGCCGCCACGACATACGACAGGACGACGGCGGGGCCGGCGTTCTCGGACGCGGCGATGCCGGTCAGCGAGAACAGGCCGGCCCCGATCGTGGCGCCGATTCCCAGTGCGATGAGGCTGCCTGGGCCGAGGACGCGCCGCAGCCCGTGCGAGTCGGTAGAGGTGTCGATTCGTTTACGGCGAAGCAGGGAGGGGTTAGGCGTGGTCATCGGCTGCTGCGCCATGCATAGCGTCTCCTGAAAGGCAATTTCCGTGAACCGGGCGAGGGGCCGGGCATCGCTGTGTGGTCTCGCCGACCCGGAGACGCTAGAATGCGCGAAATCACAATGACGCATGTGCAAGGGCCATTGGAGATCTTCCGGTGATCTGGATGCGGCGTTGGACGAACTGGAGAATATAACGATGCCGGACCAGATGAGCCAGAGCGGGCTGCACGCCTTTTTTCGATCGACGCTTGCCGAGCGCGATCCCGATGTGGCGGCGATGATCGGGGGCGAGCTTGAGCGCCAG
>NZ_JABEQF010000012.1 GCF_014174355.1 Gluconacetobacter azotocaptans | reverse complement strand
CCCCGCCCCGCCGGCACGGCCGGACGGGCGCGAGGGCCTGCGCCCGGCCCCGGTGGCGCGGCCGCAGGGCTATCGCGGCGTGCGCCGGCCCGGCGCGCCGATGGTCCGGCCCGACACGATGGAGGAACCGGGGGTGACCACCGTCCTGCTGGTGTCGGTGGCGTTGCACCTGATCCTGCTGGCGGTGATGCTGCAAAGCGCACGGCACCATGCCGGCACGCCGTCGTCGCCCGAAAACCCGTCGGTCGAGATGATGTTCGCCCCGCCGGCCTCGAGCGGCCTGCAAGGCCGCAATTCGCCCGACCAGGCGGGCGGCTCCAGCGCGCGGCCCAGCAAGCCTACGCCGGATGTCCCGCAGCCCGACCAGCCCCAGCCCAGCGATTCGGCACCCTCGCCGACGGTGCCGACGCCCCAGACGCCGGCCGCGCCGCCGCTGCCGCGCACGCCCTCGGACCAGACGCTGCCCGACCAGCCCTCGACCGCGCCGCCCAACGCGGCGCCGCAGAGCCCCGGCCAGGCGAGCCAGGCCTCGCCCCGCCCGACGCCCCACACCACGCACCCGGCGCGGCCGCACGCGCCCCGGCACCAGCCGTCGCCCTTCGATTCGCCGATGGACCTGTCCTTCGCCCCGTCTCCCGGCCCGCAGCGGCAGCGGCGCGGCCGGGCCGGCGGGTCCGGCAGCCCGATCGACCTGTCGGTCGGCCCGACGGTGCGCAACGGGCAGTTGAACGTCCCCTATTCGACCCAGACCCAGATCAAGGGCGTCAGCGAGGATTACGGCGAGGAGATCGACCGCTGGATCCGCAGCCACATGTACTACCCCGAGGAGGCCGCCCGCGCCGGCGAAGACGGTGCATCGTCCGTCCATGTCGTGCTGGACCGCAGCGGGCGGGTGAAAGCGGTGCGCCTGACCGGGCAGTCCGGATCGTACTATCTGGACGCCGCCACGACGGGCATGTTCCACGGGGCGGAGCTTCCGCCGGTTCCGCCGGACATGGTCGGCAACCATTTCGATATCGACCTGACGATCAACTACATCCTGCTCCATCGTTGAAGGATCGGGGCCGGAGGGAGAAGACAGGCATGGCCGAGGACATGACGGCGATCCGCGATCGCGTCGGCACGGATTTCACGGCCTTCACCGACGCCGGCGACGCCGTGCGCCGGATTGCGGAGATCTATGAGTCCGGGGTGCGCGAACTGCGCGCGGCCTTCGCCGACCGGCGGCATGCCGGTGCCGGCACCGCGCCGACCTATCCCTACCTGGCCTTCCCGGTGGACCGTTCCCCCCCGCCCGAGGAAGCCCGCCCGCCGTTCGACGTGGTGCTGGAACCCGGCTTCTACGGCACGACGCTGACCCGGCCCGAACTGTTCCACGATTACTGGCACGAACAGATCGACATCCTGCTGCGCCATTACCGCCAGCCCGTCCTGGTGGGCCGGTCGCGGCGGCCGATTCCGCTGCCCTACGTGATGGAGGAAGCCGTCACCGCGATCACCGAGGACGATCTGCGGACATTGCAGCAGCATTTCGCGCTGCCCGACCTGCGCGCCACCGACGATTCCATCGCCAACTGCGCCTTCGTGCCCCAGCCGGACGCGCCCCGGCCCCTGGCCCTGTTCACGGCGGAACGGACCGATTATTCGCTGGCCCGGCTGCATCACTACACCGGCACGTCCCCCCGCCATGTCCAGCGCTTCATCCTGCTGACCAACTACCAGCGCTATGTCGACGCCTTCCGCGAATACGGCCGGGCGCAGGTTGACCTGGGCGGCGAGTACGACCGGTTCGTCGAACCGGGGGACCAGGTGCACCGCCGGCACGACCCGCCGGCGCCCCCCCATGCCGGCAGCCTGCCGCAGATGCCGGCCTACCATCTGTGCCGGCCGGACGGCGACGGCATCACGCTGGTCAATATCGGCGTCGGCCCGGCCAACGCCAAGACGATCACCGACCATCTGGCGGTGCTGCGCCCGCATTGCTGGCTGATGGTCGGGCATTGCGCCGGGCTGCGCCGGACGCAGCGGCTGGGCGACTACGTGCTGGCCCACGGCTATGTCCGCGACGACCATGTGCTGGACGACGACCTGCCCCCCTGGGTGCCGGTGCCGCCCATCGCCGAGGTGCAGGTGGCGTTGCAGGAGGTGACGGCCCGCGTGACCGGCCTGCGCGATTCGGAACTGAAGACCCGCCTGCGCACCGGCACCGTCATGACGACGGACAACCGGAACTGGGAATTGCGGCTGAACGAACTGTTCACCCAGATCAACATGTCGCGATCCATTGCCGTGGACATGGAATCCGCGACGATCGCCGCCAACGGTTTCCGCTTCCGGGTGCCGTACGGCACGCTGCTGTGCGTGTCCGACAAACCCTTGCATGGCGAACTGAAACTGCGCGGCATGGCGAACGCCTTCTACCGCGAACGCATCGCGCAGCACCTGACCGTCGGGGTCGAGACCATGCGCCTGCTGCGCGCGCAGGGGGTGGACCGGCTGCATTCGCGCAAGCTACGCGGGTTTGACGAACCGGCTTTCCGCTGATCCACCGCATCGGCCCGCCCAGGCCTTTCCGCCCTGCAAGGAATTTTTCGCGTGACAGCCACCCCGACGGCCCTGGCCACCCCCCCGGAAACGCCCGCCGCGACCCGCCCGACGATCCCGCCCACGATCCGCGTGGTGGCGATGCCCGCCGACGCCAATGCGGCGGGGGACATCTTCGGCGGCTGGCTGATGTCGCAGATGGATCTGGCGGCCGGCACGGCGGCGGCGCTGCGCGCGCGCGGGCGCTGCGTGACGGTGGCCATCGACAAGGTGGTCCTGCACCAGCCGGTGCTGATCGGCGACGAGGTCAGCCTTTATACCACCATCGTCCGCACCGGCCGGACGTCGATGTCGATCCGTGTGGAGACCTGGCGCCGCGCCCGGCATTCGCACGACACCACCAAGGTGACCGAAGGCGTCTTCACCTTCGTCGCGATCGACGACGACCGCCGCCCCCGCGCCCTGCCGCCGGAATCCGACCCCGTCTGACGGCGCGCCTTCAGGGGTCCCCGGCCACCCCGGGGCGCGGGACCAGGCGTGACCGCTCGTTTTCGGTCATCATGTCCGCCAGCGTGTAACGGTCCAGCACGGTCATGAAAGACCCCAGCGCCTCGGCCAGTACGCCCCGCAGCCGGCAGGCGTCGGCCAGCACGCATGTCCGGCCGGCAGACGTCTCGTCCGCCTGCATGCAGGCGACCAGCCCCATGTCTTCTTCCGTATAGCGGACCACATCCCCGATACGGATTTCGGCCGCCGGACGCGCCAGCCGCAGCCCCCCGTTCCGCCCACGCAGCGTTTCGATAAAGCCGCCAAGGCCAAGGCGGTGAATGATCTTGACCAGATGGTTTTCCGAGATCCCGTAAACCTGCGCGATCTCGCGGATCGAAGCCAGGCGATCGGTGTGAAGGCCCAGGTAGATCAGTGTCCTCAGGGCATAGTCGGTATGCAAGGTCAGCCGCATGTCAAAAAGATATGTGGAATTGACATCTTTTTCCAGCGGGATAAAAGATGTGCATAATTTACACCTTATAGGTTAACGATGGCTTCTCCTCTGGACGACAAGACCCGCTCCATCCTCAAGGCCTGCGTGCCCGCGCTGGAAGCGCACGGATTGGCCATCACGGCCGAAATGTACCGGCGTCTTCTGGTCAACCCGGAGATCCGCGACCTGTTCAACATGTCGCACCAGGCCGACGGCGCACAGCCAAAGGCCCTGGCGCTGGCCGTACTGGCCTATGCGCGCAACATCGATAACCTCGGCGCGTTAGGCGGCATGGTCGAGCGGATTGCCGAAAAGCATGTCGGCCTGAATATTCTGCCGGAACATTATCCGCATGTGGCGGACGCCCTGCTGGGGGCCATCGCACATGTCCTTGGAGAGGCCGCCACGCCCGAGATCATGGACGCATGGGGAAAGGCCTACTGGTTTCTGGCCGACATCCTGATCGGGCGGGAAGGGCAGATTTATGCCGCCCACGCCACGGCACCCGGCGGTTGGACAGGATGGCGCGCCTTTACCGTGCGGGGACGCACGCGGGAAAGCGAAACCGTCACGTCCTTTGAACTGATCCCGGCCGACGGCAAGCCGATCATGCGCCACCAGCCGGGCCAGTATCTGAGCTTCCGGCTGGATATACCTGGCCACGGCCCCCAGCGCCGCAATTACAGCATTTCCTCGGCTCCGGGGGCGGACGCCTACCGCATCAGTGTCCGGCGCGTCCGCGGCGGAGTCGTATCGGAATGGCTGCATGACAGCATGCAGGACGGCACCAGCCTGCTGGTGTCCGCCCCGGCAGGCGATTTTACGCTGGCCGACCCCACGCCGACCTCCGTCGTGCTGCTGAGCGCGGGGGTTGGGCTGACGCCCATGATCTCCATGCTGGGCGCCCTGACCACGGCAGAGCAGCCGACCCCCATCCGCTATATCCATGGCACCCGCTCCGCGCGGACCGAAGCCTTTGGCGCCTATATCCGCACCCTGTCGGCGCCGGGGCGGGTTCGCGGCGATGTCTTTTACAGCCGGCAGGCGCCCGCCGAGGACGAGCCGGCGGCAGCCCTGACCTGCCATGCCGGACGGATTACGCCCGCATGGCTGAAAACCCAGATCGACGGGAATGCCACCTATTACATCTGCGGTCCGGACGATTTCATGCGCGACATGGTGGCCGTGCTGAAGGAGGCCGGTCTGGCGAAAGAGCAGGTCCGTTATGAATTCTTTGGTTCGGCGGACAAGGAGATTCTGGTGACATGACGCGGCCCCTCACCATACGGGTCAGGCGCATCTATGACCCGCCTGAGGCCGGCGACGGCGCGCGCGTCCTGGTCGACCGCCTGTGGCCGCGCGGCGTCGGCAAGGACCGTGCGCATCTGACGCTGTGGCTGAAAGATGTCGCGCCATCCGGCGAATTACGCAAATGGTTTGGTCACGACCCGGCAAAATGGAACGACTTCCAGCAACGCTACCGTGCCGAACTGGATGCCAATGCATCGGCGGTGGGCCAGGTCATGACGCTCGCCAGGCAGGGGCCTGTTACCCTGCTCTATGCGGCGCGGGACACACAGCATAACGAGGCCGTTGTTCTGGCGGCCTACCTGCGCGGGCTGTAGGGCGCGCATGGCATGAGCGGATCATGAAGCGTGTTCAGGGATGTTCGGGGCCATTCGGGTCGTGGAAGGCGTCACGCAGGCGCCAGTGCGCGGGCAGCGTCTCCAGCAGGGCGGCCACACCTGCCAGGCGGGTCACGTAATCGCAGAGCGCCGCGCAATCGCCCGGTTTCCCCCAGCCCATGACCAGGAACAGAAGGGTGAGCGCATGCCGCCCGGCGGAGAACAGAACGGTCCCGGCGGATGCTTCGAACTTGTACATTGTCCGATCTTCCAGCTTTGGTTGAATGGCCCGCCGGGCAGGGCACCCCGATCCGCCATGCCGGGGCATGTCGCGACGGATCGGGGTGCCTGCCGCCGCCGGTTCACGCGGCGGCGTCGACGAGGACGATTTCAGCGTCTTCCAGGGCGGTGACGCGCAGCGTTTCGGTGCCGGTGACGGCCGCGCCATCGCGGGTGTTCACCCGCACGCCTTCGATCTCGACCACGCCGGTGGACGGCACGAGGTAGGCGTGGCGTTCGGTGCCCAGTGCATATTCCGCCGTCTGCCCGGCCTTCAGCGTCGCCCCCAGGACGCGCGCGTCGGTGCGGATGGGCAGCGCGTCGGCGTCGCTTTCATAGCCGGACGCCAGCGTGACGAAATGTCCGGCCCGGTTTTCCTTGGGGAACGGACGCGCGCCCCAGCTTGGCCCGCGGCCACGCTCGGTCGGGATGATCCAGATCTGGAAGATCTCGGTCGCACCGGGTTCGCGGTTGTATTCGCTGTGCGTGATGCCGCTGCCCGCGGACATGACCTGCACGTCGCCCGCTTCCGTACGGCCCTTGTTGCCCAGGTTGTCCTGATGCGTGATCGCGCCCTTCCGGACATAGGTGATGATTTCCATGTCGCGGTGCGGATGCGGGGGAAAGCCGGTGTTCGGCGCGATGGTGTCGTCGTTCCACACCCGCAGGGCGCCCCAGTGGACCCGCTCGGGATCGTGATAATCCGCGAACGAGAAATGATGTTTCGCCTTCAGCCAGCCGTGATCGGCCCCGCCCAGGCTTGCAAAGGATCTGACGTCTATCATGTGATGCCTCCCGGCCACTCTTGGCCTTTTCCGAAACAAGAGATAGAACGCTGCTAAGCGTCTTAAAATGGAAATGACGGAAACACATCAGTTCTGGGAATGACATGGCGAGACTGCCTGACCTCGAAGCCTGGGCGATCTTCGCCAAGGTGGTGGAAGTACGCTCCTTCGCGGGGGCCGCGGAGGCGCTTCAGCTCTCCAAGCCCACGGTGTCCAAGGCCATCACGCGCCTGGAACAGCGGATGGGCACGTCGCTGCTCAGCCGCACTTCGCGCCAGCTTGGCCTGACGGAAGCGGGGCGGGCGGCGATCGACCGCGCGAACCGCATCCTCGCCGAAGGGGAGATGGTGGAGGCCGAAGCGCAGGACGGGACGGTGCGGCCGCGCGGGCTGGTGCGGATTGCGGCGCCGATGTCCTTCGGCGTCATGCATCTGGCGCCGGTCCTGCCGGAATTTCTGGCGCGTTATCCCGAAGTCGAGGTGGCGATCGATTTCAGCGACGAGGTGATCGACCTGGTGGGCGGGGGCTATGACGTGGCGCTGCGGATCGCGTCGCTGACCGATTCATCGCTGCGCGCGCGCAGGCTGTGCGCAGTACGGCGCCCGCTTGTGGCGGCCCCGTCCTATCTGGAGGCGCACGGGCGCCCCCTGCATCCGCGCGACCTGGAACATCATCCGGGCTTTATCTACACGAATGTCGCCGTGCCGGGGCAATTGCGCCTGCATCACGCGACGGACGGCACCTATGTGGTGACGCCGCCCGCGCGCCTGCGGGCCAACAATTCCGAGGCCTTCGTGCCCGCCCTGCTGGCCGGGCTGGGCCTGTCGGTGTTTCCCGAATTCATGATCTGGCGCGAACTCGCGGCCGGGCGGCTGGAGGAAGTGCTGCCGGAGTGGAGCATTTCCCCGATCGCCCTGCATCTGGTGACGCCGCCCGGGCAATTGCGGCCCGCGCGCGTGTCCGTCCTGCTTGATTATCTGGCCGGATGTTTCGCGACGGCGCCCTGGGCCCGCGCCCAGCCAGGGGATGCCGCCGACGTCGGCATCCCGCAGGTGTGAAGGGGGCTGTTACGGCGCCGCATGCGCGGTGATGTCGATATCGACGCCCGCTTCAAGCGCCACCCACTGGCCGCTGGCCCATGGCCCCTGCCCTACGCCGAAACTGGAGCGGATCAGGTCGAGATGCCCCTTGGCATGGGCGACATTGCCCGTGATGTCGAGCGTGAAGGGCAGTGTTTCCGGATGACTGATGCCCCGGATCGTCAGCATCCCGTGGGCTTCGTAGGTGTTGCCGCCCCTGGGCTGGAACCCGTTGGCCTCGAAGGTCGCTTTCGGGAATTTTGCGGCATCGAACCAGTCGGCGCCGGGCATGGCCTCGTCGCGCTGCGCGTCGCCGGTGGCGGCGCTGGCGATGTCGATCGCAACCAGCGCGTGGCCGGCGTCCGGATGGGCGGGATCGAAGCGGATGGTGCCGCCGAAATTCTTGAAATGACCGGTGAATTTCGCACCGGTCTGCGTGCCGCTGAAGCCGAGCGTGCTGTGGGCCGGATCGATCGTCCAGTCGGCGGCCAGGGCCGGAACGCTGGGGCCGAGCAGGGCCGCGCCCAGCAGGGCGGCCTTCAGATATGTGGGAGTGGACATTGGAAAAACCCTGTCAGGCTATGGGGCGGCGGCCGGGCAGCATCTGGCGCAGCACGCCGTCCTTCAGGATGAAATGATGGCGCAGGGCTGCGGCGACATGCAGCGCGATGACCGCCGTCAGCACCCATGCGCTCCAGTGATGCAGCGTTTTCAGGATAGCTTCGACCGGCGCCTTGTCGTGCAGGGTGGCCAGGACCGGCAGATGCGGCCACGGCAGGATGCCGTAGAGAACGGTCGGGATATTGAACACCGACGCCGAAACCAGCGCCCAGCCGCTGAGCGGCAACAGGATCTGCAAGCCGTACAGCAGCCCATGCGTGCCGTGCGCGGCCTGGCGTTCGATTTCGGGCATCGCGGCAGGCAGGGCGGGCGCCTTGTGGAACAGCCGCCAGCCGATGCGCAGCACGACGGCCAGCATCACGGTGATGCCGATCGATTTATGCAGCTGGTAAAGCTGGAACAGCCGCATCGGCGGCAGGGACAGATGGTCCATGACCAGGCCCATGCCGATCAGGGTCAGGATTCCGGCGGCGATCACCCAATGCAGGGTGATCGCGACCGGATCGTAGCGGCCGGTCGTGCCGGCCTTGTCGGGATTGGCCGGCATGACGCACTCAGTCCTGACGCTCGAAGGCGCCCGCGATGCGCAGCTCGACCGCGTCGCCGACATACGGGACATACATCTTCACGCCGAAATCGCTGCGTTTGATGGTGCCGGTCGCCTCGAAGCCCACGGTGTATTTCTTGTCCAGCGGGTTCACGCCCGCGCCGATGAAGCGCACCTGCAGCGTCTCGGGCCGGGTGACGCCGTGCAGCGACAGGGTGCCGGACACGGTGGCGCGGCCCTTGCCGGTGACCGTCACCTTGGTCGAGGTGAAGGTCGCATTGGCGAACTGCGCGGCATCGAACCACTGCGCGCCCTTGAGTTCCTCATCCAGCTTCGCGCTGGTGGTCTGCACCGAGGCGATGGGGATGATGACGTTCAGCGTCGACGCCGAGGGGGTCTTCGGGTCCAGCGTCAGCGTGCCGGACACGTTGGAGAACACGCCCGAATAGTTGGTGAAGCCGAAATGCAGCAGCGAGAAGCCGACCTGCGTGTGGCCAGGTTCGACCTGATAGGTGCCGCCCTGCACGTCGGCGGGCGCGGCGGTGGTCTGCGCCGACGCCGGCTGGCCGGCGATGGCGACGAGAATGGCGGCCACGGTGGCGGTGGTCGCAAGGGTGCGTGTCATGTTCGGTAATCCTTGTGGAATATCTTGAGGAATTCAGTCGGACAGCTTGGACGCGATCTGCGCCACGTGCTGGCCGAGAAAGCGCGCGCCATCCAGTTCGTTGGTGCTGACTGCGCGCGATCCGTCGCCGGCCGCGATCGTCGTGGCGCCGTAGGGCGCGCCGCCGGTGATTTCGTCGAGGCGCATCTGGCCCTGGAAGCTGTAGGGCAGGCCGCTGATGACCAGGCCGTGATGCAGCAGGTTGGTGATGACCGAGAACAGGGTCGTTTCCTGCCCGCCATGCTGCACCGCCGTCGAGGTGAAGGCCGCCCCCACCTTGCCGACCAGCGCGCCCTTGAACCACAGCCCGCCCGTCTGGTCCCAGAAGCTGGCCATCTGCGACGCCATGCGGCCGAAGCGGGTCGGCGTACCGACGATGATCGCGTCATAGGCTTCGAGGTCGGCCGGGGTCGCGACCGGTGCGCTCTGGTCCAGCTTGAAATGATTCGCCCGGGCGACGTCTTCCGGCACCGTCTCGGGCACGCGCTTGACGTCGGCCTGCGCGCCGGCGGCGCGGGCGCCTTCCGCCACGGCTTCGGCCATCGTCTCGATATGGCCGTAGGTGGAGTAATAAAGAACCAGAACCTTGGTCATTTCTCTATCCTGTTCTGCAACAGCGGCGGGCGACGTGCGCCAGCTGCTGACAGAACAAGTGGTAGCCGAGCACCGAAGGCCCGAAAACGACAATGAAAGAAACAAACCGTTGCCAAATTTTTACCCCGAGCGGGCTCTGGCAATTTTGGGGGCATTCGGGACTTTGCCCCGACGACCGGGTTTCCAAAGGGCGATGCCCTTTGGGGCGGTTCAGGGCAGTGCCCTGAAACGGCGCTTCCCGTCCGGCCTCGCCGTCACGGGAAGCGCCGCGGATGACGCGCGTTACGACGCGTCGTCCTCATCTTCCTCGTCGTCTTCGAAAACCGGCTCGACCGTTATCGTGGCGGTGTCTCCGGCCCGAAGATCCCGGGCGGCCTGCTCCGCCTCGTCCTCGGTCTCATACAGCTTGCCTTCGTCCGGATCGTCGCTCCACTCGTTTTCCGGATCCCAGAACTCGACCTCATCGTCGCCGCATTCCCGCACCACGAGATAGCCGACGATCGCCTCGCCTTCGTCACACATAGCGTCCCCCTTGCTTATGGACCGTGGACGTATGGAGCATGGCCGCAAAAAAGAAAGAGGCCGCGACGAAAATAGTGGCCCCGGCGTTTCAGCCTGCGGCGTTCCGGGGCACCGCGAAGACGCACAGCCGTCCGAACCGGGCGGCCGATGCCGGGTGCGGATCGGGCTGGGCGCAGCCGTCGACGACATAGCCGATGCCCTGTCCGGCGGCATAGCGCAGGCGTTCAGGCAGCGTCTTCAGGGCCTTCACCTCGGTCAACCGGGTTCGCCACGTCGCGTAATACGCGGGGGCCCACATCACCGCCGCCCCATAAGGCGAGAACACCCATGCCTGCCGATGCGAAAAATAGGCGAAGACCGAGCCCCCTTCGGCAAGCGCGTTCTGCACGCCGTCGTTCGGGGCAAACAGCACCGTCCCCCGCGTCGTGCCGGCCGGGACGAGGAACACGCTCTGCACCGGGGTGTGGGTCCGGGCCCACGATCCCAGGGCCTGCCAGTCGCCTCGCCACTCGGCGACGGTCCGGCTCCATTTCGCGGCATGGTAGATGCGCGCCCCATTGAACAGAGCCACCATCAACAGAAGAGCCGGGCCTGCATAGGCCAGCCACGGCGCGGCATTGCACCATCGCGCGGTCGTGGCCGGCCACAGCCGCCGCGACAGCAGCAGCAACAGGGCCAGGGGCATCGCGATACTGAACGTGCAGGACAGCATGATCAGGGACGGCGCCCACACGGAACGATCGGACCCATTGCGGGAAAAACACCAGCGGGTCGCCAGGGCCGCGATCGCGATCGCGGCCAGCAGGTGGATCGTGCTGCCCGAACGCAGCAGGTGCAGGTCCAGCAGCACGCGGGCGTGCGTGATATAAGGCAGCACGACACCCGCGACCCAGACCACGGCCGCGCCGCCGAGCGCCGGCGCCAGAAACGCGTCGGGCGCCCGCAACATCTGCACGGCCAGCATCCCGCAGCAGAAAACGACCGCGAGCAGCCCGATTTCCCGCAAAGGGTCGCTCCATATCAGAAAATGATACGGAAAGAACGACTCTAGAAACGCGACATAATCGAATCCGGGCGCGACCTTGGTATACGGATCGGCTTCGACATCGCGCACCACAGGCTCGGCCAGAATCGCAAAAATGGCCAGGCCCGCGAGCGCCCGTACCAGCAACCCACGCCACGTCCACCTGCCCTGCCACCACTGCGCCAGGATGATCAGGCCCAGTGGGACCGCCGTCCAGACGGCGACGAAGGCGTTGAGGAAGAACGTCACGCCGTTCATGGCGAAGGCGGTGGTCACCCTGCCACGCGCGGCCCAGGCAAGCGCCAGCAGGGTGGTCCCGTTCGCGACCTCGGAATGCGTGAAGCTGGTGATCAGCAGGCCGCCGACGCCCGCGTTCGAAAATCCGTTGAGGGTGGACGACAGCGCGACAAGCGCGATGAACGCCAGTCGCTCCCTGTCGCTCTCGATCCCCAGCAGGCTGGCCCATGACAGCATGCCGGCAAACAGGATCATCCGCGACAGAAGCTGGAACACGAACAGGAGCACGTAGATTTCGGGACCATCCATCCGGCCGGACAGAAGCTGCCAGAAGCCGGACGCATAGAACCGCAGGCTCTGGATGAACGGATCGTTGGAAAATTGCGGCTCGTGATAAAGACCGCCGAGGATCGGCAACTGATAGAAATTATTCTCCTCGCCGGCGGAATAGCCGGACAGGATCAGGGAAAACAGCGCACCGAACGAGACAAGCGCGAAACCCGTGCGCCAGTTCGCAACATGGTGCGTACGCGCCATGCCCATACGCGGCATCCGCAGGGACTCGGTCATGTCAGTTTCGCGATCCAAAGAGTGGATTCGGGACTCGGGGGACAGGCTTTCACAACGCTCGTTTCCCTGCGCATGGCTGCCCTCGTCTGGATGACCGGGGAACGAACATGTCGCGATGAAAAAAGTTTCATGTGCGCCGACAAAACGCCTGCGGGGCGCCCCGCAGGAGGATGAAACGAGTCGTTTCGCCGTAATATCTTGCGCGATTGGAAACCGGTGGGGCTTATCGGCATTGACACCCATTATATGTCCGATAGCGGCCTGATGCGCCGCGCGAGGGTGCATTCTGCTGATCGGATCATGGCGTGGTATGACCCCCCTGCCCTGTGATGCGGCAGGATAGGAATGCCACGGACGGGGATGGACCGTTTCACGGGAAACATCCGACCCCGATGAACGTGGTTTCAGGAGGCCAGTCGAGGCAATCGTGGACGCAGGATATCGCGATCCGTCAGAAATATTCCACGGCACTGTAAATATTAACGTTTCATATTTCATATCTACATACGAAAAATTATCGAACGCGGCGCAAAAAAAAGATCACAAACAAAATACATGTATCCTTTCCAAAAGGAGGTGTGACATGCAAATAATTATTGCGCTTTCATTTTTGGCAATTTTATCCATATTTATTAATATATGGGTTCCGCTGTATACAGTAAAACCCATTCTGTTTTTGGCCGATTTCCGCGATTGTTACTACGCTGCGGTCGATGCCGTGCTGCACCGGGGGAAAGACGCGTTAATTCCGTTCATGATGAACAGGAAGTTCGTCAATCTTCCAATAGATGTCTATCTGTTTGCGCCTTTTCCATATCTTGGCCCCGTGGGGGCCGAAATTGCGTTTTGCACGCTGGGCATGCTGGCGATCGTCGCATCCTTTCTGATCCTGTCGAAGGGCTGCGACGCAAGGACCAGGACAATTCTGGCCCTGGCCTTCGTATGCAACGGGCCGTTGTGGTACAGCCTGCTCGACATGGGCAATACGACGCATTTCATACTTCTGCTGCTTATTGTCAGCCTTGGCCTGCTGCAACGGAAGAAGATGTATTCCACCGGTCTTCTGATCGGGTTTTGCGCCACCATCAAGCCGATGATTTCGATATTCCTCGTCTATTTCCTCTGGAGACGGAACTGGCGCGCAGCCGCCTCGTGCGCCGCGGTCGCCGCGGTCACGGTCGTATCGTCCCTGGCCGTGTTCGGTTGGCATATGACATACGGGTGGTACGAATGGTGCATTGTCCAATACTCGCGGCAGACGATCGGCGCGTTCAATAACCAGTCCATCAATGCGTTCCTGCTGCGGATGGCGACGGGGTCGAAATATATCTATGACTGGTACCTGCACGACCAGCCCTTCCCCACGGCCATCGTATCCAAGATCATGTCGATATCCCTGCTGGCGCTCGTCGTGTTCTCAAGCTTCAGGTGGCGGGCCAGAAACGCCGGATACGCGGACGGCAGGTCCGATATGTCGGATGCATTCGATTTTTCCCTGCTGATCGCGTTCTGTATCCTCACCAGCCCGGTCTCGTGGACGCATTACTACCTGCTTCTGCTGCTGCCCTGGAGCCTCTACATCACCGGGCGGCTGCCGCTTCCAGGCGGCCCGCTTACGGACAGGATGGTGGTGTGCGGCATGGTCCTCTGTTCGCTGCCCGCCGCTTATCCCACCGTCCTGGCCGGTCGCGTCGGCTTCATCTGCACGCGTACCCTTGCCTCGGCGTGGCTGATCGGTGCGTTCGTGTTCCTGCTGGCGCTGTTTCGCAGCAGCCTGCTTGTGCCGTCCAAATGGCGCGTGCCCAACGGCATCGGCACCAGGAAGACCGAAGATGCGCTGGGTGCCACGGCCCGGATGTGAAAGGCCCGTCGCGGCACAGGCGATGTGCCGCGATCGTGACAGCGGGGGGCGCTGCGCCGGGCGGATGCCGGCACCACATCTGTTCGCGGAACAAGGAGGGTGCCATGTCATCCAAAGGCCATACCCACAAGCACACGCCAGGCCGGCACAAACCCCCACATTATGGCGCGGCCCATTACGCCAAGGCGTCGGGCCGGTCCGGTACCGAGCGGATGCTGGATCTGCACGAGCCGCCGGCGACGGGCCAGACCGTGAAGCCGGGCACCACGAAGGCCAAATAGGCAGGGGGCAAGGCCGGCCCGCGTGGCCGGTCGGCCCCGATCCGGCCGATGGGCCGGGACAGGGTTGGATCGCACTCCGCCCGGGTCCCGATGCCGAATGCGCACGCGAATTTCGGGGACAGGCTGGCCGTCAGCCTGGTCCGGGCGACTTTGTTCTGGTCCTCAGGGTGCGTAGCGTGCCCGACAGGCCCTGGATGATCTGCACCACAAGGTGCAGGCGTCTGTGCGCCTCTTCGGGCGGATGCCTGTCCAGGCGGGCGCAGAGGCCCTCGACCCGTCTTTCCAATGCTGAAAGACGCGCGTCCATGCCGGCCGAGTCGCTTCGATCATGTTGCACCGGTCCCCTCCATGATTTTCCATGATCCGGCCCGGCCAGGGGACGGGATCGAAAAGCAACGACGGGCATCCGGTCGGTTTTGGCAACCGCTGCCGTTCTACCTACAGTAGAATCGGTCAAGCTTGCAATATTATTACGCGATCTGGCGGGCGGTTGCCCGCCGGGCAGCTTTGTCAGGTTCCGGCGCAATCGCCACCCCCGGGAACGGCCAGGTTTGCCGCATTCCCGATCTCATGCCGCCGCCCCCCGGCGTGTCGTCACACCCCGAAAGCGGCGGGCGGTCATCACGGTCGTTCAGCTGTTGCTGCCGAAGGTCGTCCGGGTGGATTCGAACAGGAACCAGGTGCGGCGTTCGGTTTCGTCGATCCAGTTCTCGATCAGGCTGGCGGTGGCGACGTCGCCGCCCTCGTCGCATACCCCGTGCAGCTGGCGCAGCCGCGCGGTCAGCGCCAGATTGTCTTCCCGCAGTTCGGACAGCATGTCCTCCGGCGTCACATACAGCGCGTCATTGTCGGCCACCTTCGTCAGCCGGGCGATTTCGCCCACCGAGTGCAGGGTGGTGCCGCCGATCTTGCGCGCCCGCTCGGCCAGCGGATCGGTCATCGCGAAGATCTGGTCGCCATGCTCGTCCAGCAGCAGGTGGTAGTCGCGGAAATGCCGGCCGCTCATGTGCCAGTGGAAGTTCTTCGTCTTGATATACAGCGCGAAGACATCCGCCAGGACGGCGCGAATGCCGGCCGCAATGTCGTGCACCGCGGCCTGCTTCAGGTCCGTCGGCGTCCCCAGGTGCGACCGCACCTCCGCCTCGCCCGCCGTGGTGGTCTTTGCCTTGTTGGTCATGCTGCTCTCCTTGCCTGCAAGCGGGTAGCGGGCGACACCCTCTGCCCACATCGCGTGGACTGAGCCTCACAACGAACAGGCGAAAGCCGCGTTCCCGCATGGCACGATCCCGAGCGGCGCAACGCCTGCCGCGCCGGGGTCCCGCAAGGGGGCGAGAGCGGGATCGACGGACCAGCCGCGCAACCCCATCGGCACGCCTCCGCGCATTCGTGCTAGGCTGCCGCGCATGGAAACAAAGAAGCCTGTGCCGCGCGCAATCCTCGTCGGCATTCAACTCGATGGCGTTGACGACGTCGCACACGAAGCGAGCCTCAAGGAGCTTGGCCGACTGGTGGAGACCCTTGGCTACGAGGTCACGGGGTCGGTGTCGCAAAAGCGCGGCGGTATTGGCGGGCTGACGGTGCTGGGCAGTGGAAAGCTGGCCGAGCTGGCGGCGATCACCGGCGGGACCGGAGTCGTGGGCGGATGGACGGCGCCCCAGAAATCGAAGGCACGCCAGCGCTTCGAGAGTGCCGAGGCGACACTTCCGGAGGCGCCCGAACCGGAACCGGAGGGCGCACGCCGGCCGGAATTCGTCATCGTCGATCATGAGATCTCGCCCAGCCAGGCGCGCAATCTCGAGAACGCCACCGGCGCGCAGGTTCTGGACCGGACGGGCGTGATCGTGGAGATCTTCCATCGCCATGCCCGCAGCCGCGAGGCCAGGCTGCAGGTGGAGATGGCACGCCTGAAATACGTGGCGCCACGGCTGCGGGAGTCCGCGTCGGGCAGCGAACGCAAGCGCGGCGTGGGCGCGGGGGAAAGCGACCTCGACCTGGATCGCCGCAACATTCGCGATCGCCTGGCCGAGCTGAAGGAGCAGCTGGCCAACGTCCAGCGCGACAGCGAGCAGCGCCGGACCGCACGCCGCGACCAGCTTCGCGTCGCACTGGTGGGGTACACGAACGCCGGAAAATCGTCGCTGATGCGGGCACTCACCGGCAGCGAAGTGCTGGTCGCGGACCAGCTCTTCGCCACGCTCGACACGACGGTGCGCGCGCTGAAGCCGGACGCGAAGCCGCGCGTGCTGATTTCGGACACGGTGGGGTTCATCAAGCAGTTGCCGCATGACCTCGTCGCCTCGTTCAAATCCACGCTGGACGAGGCGCTGGAGGCGTCGCTGCTGCTGTTCGTGGTCGATGCGTCCGACCCGACCTATGAAGCGCAGCTCGAGGTCAGCCGCGCGGTGCTGCACGAGATCGGCGCCGATGTCGTCCCTTCGCGCCTGATCCTCAACAAGATCGACCGGGTGGATGCCGAGGGGCGTGCCGCCCTGCTGGCCAGGCACCCGGACGCCATCATGCTGTCCTCGAAATCGCCGGCCGATGTGGCGGCGCTGCGCGAGACCATCATCGCATTCTTCGAGGCGTCCATGGTGGAGGGCGAGTTGGTGCTGCCTTACGCCCGGCAAGGGCTGCTGGGCGACATCTACGAAAGCACCCGGGTCCTGTCCGAGGATTTCGACGCCACGGGCCGGATCCTGAAGGTACGCGGCCTGCCCGGTGCAATCGCGCGCCTGCAACGCGCCGTTGCCGGGGGGTGACGACAGGGGTACCCGGTGACATGGAAAAGGAAGGTCGGGCGCTGCCCGAGCCCGGCAAGGGCCAAGTCTAGGGGTCCCAAAGGGCTACGCCCTTGCCTTCGTCCGGCGCGGCCTGCCACCCGCCGCCGGCCGCCTTGTACAACGCCACGATGTCCAACAGCACCTGAAGGCGTCCGCGCAGCGCGTCCTGCCGTGCGGCGGCCAGCGTCGCCTGGTCGTCCAGGACCGCGCGCCGGTCGCCCAGCCCGTCGCGCCAGCGTACGTGGGCCAGGGCAAGCCGGTCGTCCGCCGTGGCCACGGCCGCGTCATCGTTTTGCCGGCGCGTCCGGTCGGCGTGCAGGGCGGACAGGCCGTCGTCCATGTCGCGCAGCGCGTTCAGCACGGCCTGGCGATAGGCCAGCGCGGCTTCGGCCGCCTGCGCGCGGGCCAGCCTGAGATTGGCCCGCAGCCGCCCGCCCTGGAACAACGGCAGCGAGATGGCGGGACCAAGCTGATAGAAGCTGTTGCCCCACTCGGCCAGATCGCTCAGCGCCAGGCTCCGCTGGCCGAACTGGCCGGTCAGGGTCAGGTCGGGATAGAATTGCGCCACCGCCACGCCGATGCCGGCGGTGGCCGCGTGCAGACCGGCTTCGGCGGCGCGGATGTCCGGCCGCCGCCGGGCCAGCGCGGCGGGCAGGCCGATCGCGAGGGGGACGGGGTCGTCCGGCAGCGGCCGGGCGGTCGTCAGTCGGGCATCCAGCGCGCCCGGCGGTTGCCCCGTCAGGACGGCGAGGTCGTTCATCGCCTGCTCGGCCTGCTGCACCAGCGGAGGCAGCGCCGCCCGGGCGCGGGTCAGGCCGTCCCGGGCCTGATCGACATCCGTCCGGTCGGCCAGCCCCAGCCGGTGCCGCAACTGCGTCAGGGCAAGGAGATCGGCCCGCGCTGCCGTCTCGCCCTGTGCGACCGCCAGCAGCGCCTGGGCGGCGCGCAATTCCAGATAGGTCCGCGCCACATCTCCCTGCAGCGTGACCAGCGCGTCGCGGCGATTTTCGATCCGTGCCTGCGCCTGCGCGCCCGCCTGTTCGACACCGCGCCGCACCTGGCCGAACAAATCGAGTTCCCACGAGGCGTCGAAGCCGACCTGATAGAGGTCGGTGCCCTGCGTCAGCCCGCCGATACCGGACTCCGGGAAGGCCTGGCCATTGGCCCCCGTCCCGCCGCCAAACACCGAGAACAGACCGGCCTCGCCCAGCTTCGCACGGGTATAACCCGCCGACGCGTCAAGGCCGGGCAGGCCGGCGGCGCGCTGGGCCTGTTCCTGCGCCCGAGCCTGGGCGATGCGCGCCAGCGCCTGCCCCACGTCCAGATTGTCCGCCATGGCGCGGGCCATCAGGCCGGTCAGCACCGGGTCGCCGAACAGGCGCCACCAGGCGGGGTCGGGGTCCGACAGGACGACGGCAGCGGCGGTGCCGGCCGACCGGTCGTGCCAGGCGGCCGGCAGGGCGGCGGGCGGCGGCCGGAAATCGGGTCCCAGCGTGCAGCCGGGGCCGGCCATCGCCAGGACGACCAGCCCCGCGACCCGCGCGGATCGCCACGGCGCGGAGCCATGGCGCGTCAATCGAGGGTTTCCCGATAGAACCGCACCGCGATCACGACCGTGCAGCCGGTAAACAGCGCGATGGGCCACAGTTCGGGCAGGATCTCGGCCAGGCCGTTGCCCTTCAGCAGTACCCCGCGCACGATCCGCATGGCGTGGGTCGTCGGCATGATTTCGCCGACCACGCGGGCCCAGCGCGGCATGCCCTGGAACGGAAAGACGAAGCCCGACAGCAGCATGAACGGCAGCATGGTGAACTGCGCCATCTGCTGGGCCTGCATCTGGTTGGCGGCCAGGGTGGAATAGGTGATGCCCAGCGCCAGGTTGCTGGCGATGAACAACCCCAGCACCGCGAACAGCAGCACGATCGACCCGTGGATGGGCAGATGCAGCAGCCCGACCGCCACCAGCAGGATGATGAGCACCTGCAGATAGCCGATCCCGACATAGGGGGCGATCTTGGCCAGCATGACCTCGATCGGGCGGACCGGCATTGCCAGCAGGTTTTCCATCGTCCCGCGCTCGCGCTCGCGGGTGATGGCCAGGGTCGTGAGCATCAGCGTCGACATCATCAGCACGACGCAGATCAGGCCCGGAACGACGTTGAGCACCGTCAACTGCTCGGGGTTGTAGCGAGTATGCACCACGAAGCGGAACGGGGCCGTCGTCGCTGTCGCCGCCCGGCGGACCGGCGGCAGGTCGCGCGCCAGCACGTCCGTCAGGCCGCCCAGCGCGGCGGTGGCATAGCCGATGGCCGTCGGGTCGGTGCCGTCGGTGTCGATCAGGATCGCCGGGCTCTCGCCCCGGTCCACACGGCGGTCGAACCCCGGCGGGACGTTGACGACGAACAGCAGCTTGCCCTGGGCGATGCCTTCCTCGGCCTCGCGTTCCGAGGACAGGGTGCGGACGCGATAATAGCCCGAATTGCGCAGCGCCGCGACGACGGTGCGTTCGTAGGTCGAGGGCTGCGCCATCAGTACGCCCGTCGGCAGGTCGTGCGGGTTGGAATTGATGGCGTAGCCGAAGATCAGCAATTGCATGACCGGCAGGGCCACGATCAGGCGCAGGGTCATCGGGTCGCGCTTCACCTGCAGCCATTCCTTGCGCAGCAGGGCCCGCAGGCGCCGGAGGGAGAAAGCCGTCATCGCGGCGGTTCCTCCTCGTCCAGCAGGTGGATGAACACATCCTCCAGCCGCGGATCGACCTCGCGCCAGGTCAGGCCGGCCCCGTATCCGGCCATCGCGGCGTCCAGCAGGGCGCGGTCCATGCCGGCGATGTGCAGCACGCGGCCCAGTACCGTCGCGGCCTCGACCCCCGGTGCCGCGCGGATCCGCCGCGCCGCGTCCTCGATGGGGACGCCGGTGCCCTCGAACGTGACCAGGCCGACGCGCCCCACCACCTCGGCCGCGCTGCCCTGGATGACGATGCGCCCGCCGGCCAGATAGACGATGCGGGCACAGCGCTCGGCCTCGTCCATGTAATGGGTGGACACCAGCACCGTCAGCCCGCCGCCGGCCAGGTCGTGGATCAGGTCCCAGAACGCGCGGCGCGCCTTCACGTCCACCCCGGCCGTGGGTTCGTCCAGCAGCAGCAGGTGCGGCCGATGCAGCACGCAGGCGGTCAGGGCCAGCCGCTGCTTCCAGCCGCCCGACAACTGGCCGGCCAACTGGCCGGCGCGGTCGCGCAGCCCCATGCGGTCCATGATGTCGGCGACGGCGGCCGGCGCGTCGGGAAGTTCGTAGAGCCCGGCGACCAGATCCAGGTTCTCGGACACCGTCAGATCCTCGTACAGGCTGAATCGCTGCGTCATGTATCCGACCTGCCGGCGGATCAGCGGCGCGTCGCGCAGGATATCCAGCCCCAGGCAGGTACCGCTGCCGCCATCGGGCGCCAGCAGGCCGCACAGCATGCGGATGGTCGTCGTCTTGCCGCTGCCGTTCGCGCCCAGGAAGCCGCAGACCTCGCCCTTGGGGACCCGCAGGGTCAGGCCGTCGACCACCCGGCGCGTGCCGAAATCCTTGCGCAGGTCGCGCACGTCGATGACGTAGTCGGGCGGGGTCATGGCGTGCCTGCCGCGAGGGGACGCACGGTGACGGGCTGGCCCGGATTGAGCCGCGCGGCCTGGTCGGGGCGCGGGCGCGCCTGGACCAGATAGACCAGCTTGGCCCGGCTTTCGTCGCTGTAGATCAGCGGCGGCGTGTATTCGGCCTGGGGCGAGATGAAGTCGATCCGCCCCTCCAGCCCCGGGGCGCAGCCGTCGCAGGCCAGCGCCACCGGGTCGCCCGGATGCACCCGCGACAGCATCGCCTGCGGCACGAACAGGCGGATGAAGATATTGCCCGGCGGCAGCAGCGAGACCACCGGCACGCCGGCATCGACCACCTCGCCGGGGCGGGCCAGCACATCGGCGATGATGCCGGCGGCGGGCGCGGTGGCGTGGCGCTGGGCCAGTTGCCAGTCCGCCATGGCCAGCGCGGCGCGCGACGCTCCGGCCGCCGCCATCTGGGCGCGGATCTGCTCGGCCCGGCCGGTGGGCGCGCGGGTCTGCGCCAATGCGGCGCGCAGGCCATCGACCCGGGCCTGGGCCGACCGGTATTCGGCTCGCGCCTGGTCCCGCGCCTGGAACGTCGCCGCCCCGGCGGGCGCCGCGCCTTCCAGCCGGCGCAGGTCAGCGCGGGCACGGTCGCGGGTCGCCTCGGCGTCGGCCAGGTTGGCCTCGGCCTGGCGGATTTCGGTGTCGCGGCCCGGCCCCTGCAGATTGGCAAGCTGGCGCGCGCTTTCTTCGGCCTGGCGTGCCGCCTGGTCACGCGCCGCGCGTTCGGCCACGTCGTCCTGGTCGAACAGCGGCGCGCCGGCCGCAACGGCGTCTCCGCGCGCGACCCTTACCCCGGTCAGCAGGCCCTGCCGGGTCGGGCCGATCTTGACGAAATCGGCGTCCACATAGCCCTGCCACACTACCGGGGCGGGACGGCGCGACAGCGCCCACCACAGGACCGCGCCGGCAAGGACGACCAGCGCCAGCCCGATGGCCAGCCTTCCGGGTGTCATGGCAGCGACGGCGCCTGGCCCAGCGCCGCAGCGTCATAGACATTCCGCGGATTCCACAGCATCCATCCGTTGGAGCCGAAATCGGTCGCGGCGCGGATCTGGGCGGCGATTTCGGCCGGGCCGAACACCCGGCGGTCGAACGCGTAATCCCGGAAGGCCTGCAGCCAGGGGCGGAACCGCAGGGGCGAGATCCCCAGCCGGCGGCGCGCCATGTCCAGCGAGCGGTAGACGATGTCGTACGGGTGGCCGACCGGGTCGTGATAGCCGGGGATGCCGAACAGGAACCCCGAGGGGTAGAGCATCGGCGACAGGTAATCGACCTGCGGCGCCAGTTCCGCCAGCCGCTGGCCGATGCCGGTATCATCAAGGTTCCAGCACACATATCCGAAAATATCGGCCGCCAGATAGACGTTGTAGGGCAGCAGCCGTCCCCTGGCCTCGGCCAGGAAGCCCGAGATCGCGGCCAGGCGCGACGCCTGCGTGGCCGGGGCCAGGAAGCGCAGCCGCTCCGGCCCGTCGGGGAAACGCACGTAGTCGAACTGGATTTCGTCGAACCCGGCGCGCGCGGCCTCGACCGCGATGTCGATGTTGTAGGCGCGCACCGCCGGCTGGAACGGGTCCGCCCAGGCCATCCCCTGGCGGTCGCGAAAGGGTGCGCCGTCGGCCTGGCGCACCGCCAGGTCCGGTCGGCCGGCCGCCAGCGGCAGGTCGCGGAACACCACGATGCGGGCGATGGCGTAGAGCCCGCGCGCGTGCAGCATCACGACCAGGGCCGCGAGGTCGGGGATGGTCGTCATGGTGCGCGCGCCGATCGTGCCGGCCAGGGCGACGGCGCTGGGGTACGGGATCAGCCCGCGATCGCCCTTGATGTCGACGACCACCGCGTTCAGCCCGGCATCGCGGATCAGCGCCAGCACCGCCCCGCGCAGCGTCGCGGACCCGACGCCGTAGCTGGACAGGTACAGCGCCCGGGGCGTGAAGGGCACCAGCGGCAGCGCCTCGCCCGGTGGCAGTTGCCCGGCCGCGAAGGCCCCGGCGCGATAGCCCGGCGCGCGGACGAACAGGCGGCCGGGCCGATCGCCCAGGTCGACGCGGCCCATGCCGTCCATGGCCAGCACGCTGCCGCCCAGCACCACCGTTGCGTCCGCGATGCCCCTGCCCGTCGCCGCGTCCACCACCCGCACCGCCACCGCCCGGGCCGGGCCGGCGGCGAGGACAAGCCCGAGGGCGACAAGGATGCCGAGCGCGCCCCGGGGCGTCACGGCGCGGAACGTCCCCGGACGACCGGCCCAAGCCTGAGCCGTGCGGCGAGGACCGCCCCCTGGTCGGCATCGGACATCGGCAGGCGGGGAATGGCGAAGGGATCGACGCCCGGGCGGGCCGGCCCGCCGCCGTAGCCGAATGCCGCGCGATAGCCGGCCCGGACGGCCGCCGCCCGCAGATCGGCATCGACGATGCCGAAGGGCCAGGCCAGCATCTCCACCGGCACGCCCAGCCGGCGTTCCAGCACCCGTTTCGACCGGACCAGCTGGTCGTCCACGAAGGCGCGATAATCCGCCGCCGTCCGATGCGCGCGCTCGGCATGGAAATTCGGATGCCAGTAGGTATGGGACTGCACCGTCACCAGCCCGGACAGCGTCATGTCGGCCAGTTGCCCCCAGGTCAGGGCGTAGGTGGCATGGGAAATCGCCGACGGGTAGATGAACAGCGTCACCGGCACATGCCGGCGCCGCACGATCGGATACAGCTGCGTGTAGACCGAGACATGGCCGTCATCCACGGTGATGGCCACGGCATGCCCGCCCGCGACGACATCGCCCAGGACCGAGCCGGTGCCCCGCAGGCCCTCCACCGCCGCCCCCAGCGCCACCACGCGATAGCCATGGGCGTCGAGCCAGTCGAGCTGCCGTTCGAACGCCAGCGTGGTGACCGTGGTCGGTCCGCCATGCAGCGGGTCGAAGCGATGATAGGCCAGCACGGCGACGCCCCGGTCCGCCTCGCCCGCCGTCGCCGCCACCGGCGACAGCGACAGCAGCACCATGAGCAGGGGATTGGGGCCTGTGCGCACGGCGGTCGCGCCTTCCGGAGGGTTCGATGCCGGAACGTCAGACCGTCGCGCGCGTCGCCTTGCCTCCGCTTTTCGTGATCGGGGCCCCGCGCCGCGTCAGCCGAACCGCGCCGCCGCGTAGGGCGCCGGATCGGTGAAGGGCGCCTCGCCATTCATCAGTTCGGCCAGCAACCGGCCGGTCGCCGGCCCCAGGGTGAAGCCCTGATGCGCGTGGCCGAAATGAAACCACAGCCCGGCATGGCGCGGCGCCGCCCCGATCACCGGCAGCATGTCGGGCGTGCAGGGCCGGTTGCCCAGCCAGGGGGTGGGTTCGACCGGCGCGCCCAGGTCCACAAGCTGGCGCGCCCGTGCCTCGACCCGCGCCAGTTGCACCGGGGTGGGGCGGGCGCCCAGGCGGGCGAATTCCGCCCCGGTGGTCAGGCGCAGGCCGCGCGCCATGGGGGCCAGCACGGTACCGGCCTGGGGGTCGAGCACAGGCGCCCGCAGGCCGGACCCGCCCTGGTGATGGCGGTGGTAGCCGCGCTTGATGAACAGCGGATAGCGGTAGCCGAAACGCCGCAGCAGCCGGTCGGACCACGGGCCCAGCGCCACCACGGCCGAGGCCGCGTCGATGCGGCCGCCTTCGGTATCGACCGACCAGGCGGCGCCGGCGCGGCGCAGGGTGGCGGCGTCGCCGGTGGCGATGTGGCCGCCCAGGCGCTGGAACAGCCGCGCATAGCGCGCGACCAGTTCGCCCGGATCGCGGACGAACCAGGGGTCGGTCCAGTGGATGGCGCCCGCGACCGGGCGGCGGATGGCCGGTTCGGCGGCGGCGAAGCCGGCCGCGTCCAGGACGGTGGAATTGACGCCGAATGCGCGCGACAGGCGTCGGGCGGTTTCGGCCTCGGCATCCAACGCTTCGGCCGAATGGACCATCAGCGTCCAGCCGGTGCGCGCGATCAAATCCTCGGCCCCGGCCGCCGCGATCATCGGCGCATGGGCGGTAAGGCTGTGACGGATCAGCGCCTCGTATCCCCGCACGATCGGGCGATAGGCGGCGGGCCGGCTGTTCCACCAGTAGCGCGCCAGCGGCGAAACCAGGCCGGGAAGGGCCGCGACGTGATAACGCGCCTCGTTTCCCCGGCCGAGGGCGATGTTCAGCAGGGTGCGGATATCGCGGGGGAAGGCATGGGGTTCCACGCATTCGCGCTGGATCAGCCCGGCATTGCCGTACGAGGTTTCTCCGCCCGGCGCCCCGCGATCGACCAGCGTGACGTCGAACCCGCGCGCCAGCAGATGATAGGCGGCCCCCACGCCGCACATGCCGGCCCCCAGGACGATGACGCTTCTGCCTGTCATGGCGCTTCTTCTACTCCCTCCTGCCTTCCGGCGGCAGGATGCGCCCGGCATGGTTGCGGTCAGTGTCCTGCCGCCTTCCCTGCCCGTCAATGTCCGCGGGCGGATAGGGGCCGGGACTCAGCCATGGTCCATCCACCCTCCGCCCATGGCGCGCACGAGGTCGATCCCGGTCACCAGGCGACGCGTGTTCACCGTGATCAGATCCTCGCGGGCCTGCAACTCGGCGGTCTGGGCGATGACCACCTGAAGGTAGTCGACCGCACCCTCGCGATACTGGATGGTTGCCAGCCGGTTGGTGCGCGCGGCCGCCGTCACGGCTTCCCCCTGCCGGGCAGACGCCTCGGCCAGATGATTCAGCAGGGCCAGCCGATCCTCGACGTCCCGAAACGCATCGAGCGCGACCAGCCGGTACTGCGCGGCGACCTCGGCATATTCGGCATGCACCTGCGCCAGATCGGCGAACCGTCGTCCGCCGTCGAAAATGGCCAGCGTGGCCAGGGCCGGCCCCAGCGCCCAGACACCCGTGCCGGCCGAGAACAGGGTGCTGGTCATGGTCTGCGACCCCGCGGTCGCACCCAGTGTGATATTCGGGAAAAAGGCCGCCCGCGCAACGCCGATCCGGGCGTTTGCCGCCGCCATATGCCGTTCGGCCGCCGCGACATCCGGCCTGCGTTCCAGCAGGCGGGAGGGCGTGGTGACGGGAATGACCGGCGGCGCGGCAAGAACCTGGGCGGGTGCGATCGAGAATGTGGAGGGCTGCGCGCCGATCAGTACGGCAATCGCATGCTCGATGACCGCACGATCCCCCACCTGCTGGTCCAGTTCGGACTGGGCCGAGGCCAGTTGGGTCTGCGCGCGCCCCACATCCAGTTCACTCGCCGCGCCACCGGCAAAGCGCTTCGTGGTCAGGTCCAGGGCCGCCGCATAGGCCGTGACGGTCTGTCTCAGCAGGCTGATCCGCGCATCGAGCCCCCGCAACTGGAAATAATCGTCGCCCAGTTCCGCTTCCAGGCTGAGCCGCACCGCGGCGAGGTCGGCCGCGCTGGCCTGCGCGTCGGCCCGTGCCGCCGCGACCAGGTTGCGGATGCGTCCCCAGACATCGGGCTCCCACGAAATGGCGCCACCGGCCGCATATTCCCGATAGTCGAAATAGGTGCCCCCCCGGGTGAACAGGGTCCGTTCCCGCTGCACGCTGGCCGTGGCGTCGATCTGGGGGAAGAATTCGGCCCGCGCGCGCCGGACAAGGGCGCGGGCCTGGTCGTATCGCGCGACGGCGGCCGCCAGTTGCGGGCTGCCCTGTTCGATCCGCTCCTCCAGCCGGTTCAGGCCGGTATCGTCCATCACCGACCACCAGGCCCCGCGCGGGCCCGCATCCATCGGCCGGGCCGGCGTCCACGGCCCGATTTCCTTGAACGTGGCGGGCACGGCAGGCGGCGGCGGCTTCCTGTAGTCGGGCGCCAGATTGCAGCCGGAAAGCAGGAGTACCAGAAGCACGGCAAGGCAGCCTCTAGGAGGCATGCTTGTTCTCCTGGGGGTTGACCTCGTCCCCGTCCCGGATGTCGTCCATCGGCGTGTCGATGACCACGCTTTGCGGCGTCAGGCCGGTGACTTCCAGTTCCGTGCCGAAATCGGTCACGATCGAAATCGGCTTGATCCTGACATGCCCGTTGCCGTCCACCAGCGCCACGGTGGTGCCGTCCTTGCGGAACAGCAGGCTGCTGGCCGGAATGCGCACGGTCGGCGAGGCCGCAGCACCCTGACCGTCGAACGTAAAGGCGATCTGCGCATAGGCGCCGGGTTTCAGAAGACCGTCCGCGTTGTCATGGACCAGTTGCACCAGCATGGAGCCCGACGGGGAATCGACGGCATCCGCCGAGCGGAACAAACGCGCCTCGAACGTGCGCCCCTGATAGTCGGGGACCGTGAAATGCACGCGCAGACCATCCCGCATCCGCGCCGCATACGCCTGCGGCACCCGGACATAGAGGCGCAGGCGCGTCACGTCCGACACGGTGAACAGCGGCTGGGTCGTCGACGTGCCGGCGATGATCAGCGCGCCGATATCCGTCGCGCGGCTGGTCACGACCCCGGAAAAGGGGGCCACGATGCGCTTGAAGCCCGAGAGCGTCTCCAGCCGCTCGACCTCGGCCGCCGCTTCGTGGCGCGTCGCCTCGCTGGCCGCGAAATTGCCCCGGCGTTCGTCCGTCTCCTGCTGTGACACGGCATTTTGCGCGTTGAGGCGATTCCAGCGCCGGGAGGTAATCCCCGCCAGATCGCGTTGCGCGGTCCGCGTTCCCAGCGCCGCCCGCGCCGCGGCAAGCTGCAGGTCGACATCCGGTGTGTCGATTTCCGCGAGAACCTGGCCTTCCTGCACCTTCTGCCCGATATCGACGTACCAGCGCCGCAGGTAACCGCTGGTGCGCGCATAGACGGGCGCGCTGTACCATGCCTGAAGCACGCCCGGCAGAACCAGCGTATCGATCGCGTTGCCGCCCGGATGCACGACGGTCACCGTGGGAACCGCGGCCGCGACGTTTTCGGCGTGAAGCTGGTGGCGGGAGTGAATGCGCGCGAGTGTTCCCGCCACGAGAATGATCCCGAACACGACGGCACCGGCAATGACGATGCGCCCCGGCCTTGGCTTGCGTCCGGCGGGCGGCGATGGATCGGGATCAGGCATGGAGGGGGGTTCCGCGCGCGGTGCGCCGCGCGCGCCGGTCGTAGATGATGGCAAACAGGGTCGGCACGAAGAACAGCGAGGCGCAGGTGGCGAACATCAGGCCGCCGATGACGGCGCGCCCCAGCGGCGCGTTCTGTTCGCCGCCCTCGCCGAACCCCAGCGCCATGGGCAGCATGCCGATGATCATCGCCAGGGCCGTCATGATGACCGGCCGCAATCGGGTCCTGCCTCCGGCCAGGGCCGCCTGAATCGCGTCGCCATGCTCGGCGAGCTGTTCGCGGCAGAAGCTGATGACCAGGATGGAGTTGGCCGTGGCGACGCCCATGCACATGATCGCCCCCGTCAGGACGGGAACCGACAACGGCGTCCCGGTCGCGAACAGCATCCAGCAGATGCCGGCCAGCGCCGCCGGCAGGGCCAGGACGACGATGCAGGGATCGGTCCAGCTTTGAAAATTGACGACGATCAGAAGATAGATCAGCACGATCGCGCCCAGCAGGCCGAACCCCATGCCGGTGAAGGCCGTCGCCATGGCCTGGTACTGGCCGCGCAGCGTGACGGTGACCGTCTCGGGGCGCTCGTGCTCCAGCCCGTGCAGGACGTCCTGCACGTCCGCCGCGACCGCCCCGAGATCGCGCCCGTCGGCCCCCGCGAAGACGTCGATCAGCGGGCGGATATTGTACTGCGCTTCGACCGGCGAGGTCGTGCCGCGTGTGATGGTGCCCAGCGCGCCCAGCACCTGAAGCTGTGTCGCCGACGCGCCCGTCACCGGCAGGCCGATGATATCCGACAGCGCGTCGATCCGATATTCGGGCATCTGCACGGCAATCGGATAGGTGACCATGCTTTCCGAATTCAGCCAGTACAGGGGCGCGGTCTGCGACGTGCCGGCGATTGCGGTCGCGATGCTGTTGGTGACGTCGCCTTCCGTCAGGCCGAACTGATTGATCCGGGTCCTGTCCGCGTCGAAGCGGAGTTCGGGATAATGACCCGGCTGCTGGACGCGGGCATCGACAAGGCCGTCGATCCCGCGGATTTCGCGCACGATCCGTTCGGCAAACTGCCGGGTTTCGTCCGGGCGCGGTCCGCTGACCTGGATGTCGATCGGGGCCGGCGCACCGAAATTGAGGATCTGGCTGGTGATATCCGACGGAAGAAAGGCAAAGGTCGCTTCCGGGAAGAGCCTGGGCAACGTGGCGCGGAGGCTCCGGATGTAGCGCGCGGTGGGGTGGTGGTTTTCCTTGAGTGACACCAGGATGTCGCCATCCTGCGGTCCGATGGTGCCCGAGGCATTGTAGGCCGTGTTGATGGCGCTGGTCGGCAGGCCGATGTTATCGGCGATCGAGGCCAGTTCGCCGGCCGGAATGCGCTGGCGGATCTGCTTTTCGATCCGCTGGAACAGGGCGGATGTTTCCTCGATCCGCATGCCGACCGGCCCGCGCACATGCAGCGTCATCGCCCCGGCATCCACCTGCGGGAAGAAGTTCCGCCCGAGGAAAGGCAGCAGGCCCAGGCTGAGGCAGGCGAAGCCCAGAAAGCCGAATACGAAGCGGGCGCGATGGTCCAAAATGACTTCCAGCAGCGCACCGTAACGCCCCCGCAGCGCGTCGAAGCGCCGTTCGAACCCTTGCAGGAAGCCCGTAACCACGCCCCCCGGCCGCGCGCCGCCCTGGTCATGCCGCCGCAGCAGGAACATCGCCATGGTGGGCACGAGCGTGCGCGACAGAAGGAAGGACATCACCATCGCAAAGATCACGGCCAGCGCCATCGGCACGAACAAAAAACCCGACACGCCGGGCAGATAGAACATCGGGATGAACACGATGCAGATGCACAGCAGCGAGAGGAAGGCCGGAACGATGATCTCGCCCGATCCGTCCACGATGGCGGCCTGAACGTCCTTGCCCTGTTCCAGATGGCGCTCGATATTCTCGATCGTGACCGTCGCCTCGTCCACCAGGATGCCCACGGCCAGCGCAAGCCCGCCCAGCGTCATGACGTTCAGCGTCTCGCCCAGCGCCGACAAGGCGGCGATGGCGCCCATGACCGACAGCGGAATGGACGTCGCCACGATCAGCGTGGACCGCCACGACCCCAGAAACAGCAGGATCATGAGACTGGTCAGGCCCGCCGCGATGGCCCCTTCCCGCAGCACGCCGTCCACGGCCGCCTTCACGAACAGCGACTGATCGTTGACCGGCGTGAGGTGAAGCTGCTTCGGCAGTCCCCGCGTCGCGTCGGGCACCATCGCCTTGATCCCCGCGACGATCGCGATGGTGGAGGTCGCACCGGATTTCAGGACCGTCAGCAGGGCCGAACGCTGGCCATCGACATGGACGACGTTCTGCTGCGGCGTCGCGCCGTCGCGCACGTGGGCCACGTCGCGAACGCGGACCACGGCGCCGTTCACCGTGCGGACGGGCAGCATGTTGAGCTGTTCGACCGAAACCGGCGCGTTGTTCAGCCGGAAATTATACTGATACATGCCGATCTTCACGAAGCCGGCCGGGGTGATCTGGGTCTGGCTGGCCAGGGCGTTGCCGACATCCCGCGCCGAGACCCCGCGCGATTGAAGCTGGCGGGGGTCGAGGTCCATCTGGATCTGCCGCACCCGCCCGCCATAAGGGAACGGGATCGCCGCTCCCGGAACCGTCACCAGCCGGTTGCGGATGAAATTGAAGCCGTAATCGTAAAGCTGCTGCTCGGTCAGCCCGTTCCCCGACAGCGCCAGTTGCACGATGGGCACCGTCGAGGCGCTGTAGTTCAGGATCAGCGGGGGCGTCGTTCCGACCGGAAGCTGGCGCAGGATGGTCTGGGCGATGGCCGTGACCTGCGCGTTGGCCAGCCGGACGTCGACACCCGGCTGGAAGAAGATCTTGGTCACGCCGATGCCCGTCAGCGACTGGCTTTCGATATGCTCGATGTCGTTCACGGTCGTGGTGAGCGCCCGCTGGAACGGCAGCACGATGCGGCCGGACATCTCGGCCGGCGACAGGCTGGTATAGGTCCAGGCCACGGCGACCACGGGAATGCGAATGTCGGGAAAGATATCGGTCGGCGTCCGGATCGCCGACAATACCCCGGCCATGGCGATCAGGATCGCCATCACGACGAACGTGTAGGGACGCGCGAGCGCGAGGCGAACGATCGCGTTCATGGATGCGCGGCCATCCCAACTCTCGCCATGGATAACACCTCCATTCCGACCACGCGAACACGGGCGCGCCATCTCACCCGGCGTCATCCGACACGCCGGCCAGTGGACGGCATTCGGCACGGCGTCGGTGATCTGCCCCCACGGGGCCGTCAGTGCAGGAGTAACCTGAATCGCCTGGGGGAAACGTGACGGGGTCGGAGTGAGTTGCAGGGCACGATCGTCGTGCCGGGGAAGGCTGGGGCGGAGTCCGAGCTTCGCCCGGCGGAAAGAACGCGGCCCTATTCGTGGGGATGCGGATGCCGGTGATGCAGGTCCGGGTAATGCGGATGACGGTGGACCAGGCGGTCATGCCGGTGACGGTGCGTATGAGGTTCGCCCGGCGGATCGTCGGCGCTGTGGGCATGCTGGTGATGCGCGTCGTGGATGTGCCGATGTTCGTGTTCCATCGGTTCGTGCACATGCACATGGTCATGGCGTTCGGACAGGTGCAGCCACAGGCCGACCCCCATCAGCCCGCCTGCGACCAGCAGCCGGAGCGTCAGCGGGTCATGCAGCAGGACAAGCGAAAGGACCGCCCCCACGAAGGGCGCCAGCGCGAAATAGGCGCCGGTCCGCGCCGCGCCCAGATGCCGCAGCCCCAGCACGAACAGGGTCAGGCTGACGCCATATCCCGCGAAACCGACCCCGGCGGCCGAGAGGATGCCGGCAATGGATGGCACGGCCGCCCCGTGAAGGCCGGCGAGCCCCAGCGTGATGCCGCCGGCGCACAGGCCCTTGATCATGGCGATCTGCACCGGATCGGCCGCCGAGAGCCGGCCCGTCAGATTGTTGTCGATCCCCCAGCACAGGCAGGCGCCGGCGATGTACAGCGCGCCCACGCCCAGCGCGGCATGCCCCTGCCATGACAGCAGCAGGGCGCCGGCCAGGATGGCGCACGCCCCGGCCAGCAGCCGCCGGTCCACATTTTCATGGAACACTACCCAGGCGATGCCCATCGTCGCCAGCCCTTCGAGGTTCAGCAGCAGGGACGCGCTGGCGGCGTCCGTGCGCGCCAGGCCGAGCATCAGCAGCACCGGCCCGCCGACGCCCCCCGACAGGACGACCAGCCCAAGCCGGGGCAGGTCCGCCCGGCGGAGCGGAGCCTCGGCCGCCGGAATACGCAGCGCGGACCGGCAGAACGTGACGGCCGCCAGCCCGACGCCCGACCCCAGGTACAGCAGCCCCGCCATCATCAGCGGGTCGATGGACCCCAGCAGCAGCTTGGCGAACGGCGTGCTGGCGCCGAACAGCACCGCCGAGAGCAGCGCCAGCGGAATGCCTGCCCCCCTCATGCCGCCGGCACGGGCTGGCAGCCCTGCGGAGTGAATGTCCGCAGCAGGCCGGCGAATGCGCGATAGGCGTCGGCGCGTGGATCGGACGCGCGCCAGACCAGGCCGATCGTCCGCGCGGCCTGGTCGTCCTGCACGGGTACGATCTCGATCAGGCCGTTCACGTCGGCCCGGTTCTGCAAGGCCAGAAGCGGGATCAGCGAATAGCCCTCGCCCGCGCCGATCATGTGCCACAGCATCTCCAGGCTGGTGGCCAGCCGTCCGTCATGCGCCGCCCCCGCAGCACTGCTGCACAGCGACAATGCCTGGTCGCGCAGGCAATGCCCCTCTTCCAGCAGCAGCAGGTCCGGCCCGGCCAGATCCGGCTGGGTGATCGCCGGGCGGCAGCCATGGGCGTGGCCGGACGGGAAGACCGCCATGAAGGGTTCACGGAATACCGCCTCGGTGGCCAGGCCGGCCTCGTCCAGCGGCAGGGCGACGATCGCCACGTCCAGTTCGTTCGCCCGCAGCATGCGCAGCATCGCCGCCGTCCGGCTTTCCTCCAGCCGCAGTTTCAAGTCCGGATAGGCGTCGCGGATCTGCTGCAGCAGGGCCGGCATATAATAGGGGCCGAGCGTCGCGATGATGCCCAGCCGCAGGATGCCGGACAGCGGGCCGGTATGCTGCCGCGCCATTTCCAGCATCGTCCGCGCGGCGGCCAGGATGTCACGCCCCTGGGCCAGCAGCCGTTCGCCTTCCGGCGTCACCGACACCTGCCGGCGCGTCCGCTCGAACAGTGCTACGCCCAGCAGGTCTTCCAGCTTGCGGACCTGTTCCGACAGGCCGGCCTGGCTGACGCCGCACCGGTCCGCCGCGCGGCCGAAATGCTGCAGGTCGGCGACCGCGACCGCATATTCGATATCGCGCAGGGACAGGCCGGCGAGCGGAAGATAGGACATGGATTGATAGATAGGACCGTTCGGTTACCCTTTCAATATAGGCACAACCTGTCTGTTTCGTCCGGCGCATGATCGGCAATACCGATCACAGACACAGATACAAACGATTTCACCTGTCATGGGGGATATGGGACATCGGTCCGGCGCCATTCAACAGGAGAGCGATATGCCCCGCATCAACGCGACCATCAAGCCATTCGACACCCATGCCTATCGCGACGGAAAATTCATCCGCGTGACGAACGCCGACGTGGCGGGCAAATGGGCGGTCTTCTTCTTCTATCCGGCCGACTTCACCTTCGTCTGCCCGACCGAACTGGAAGATCTGGCCGAGCATTACGACATTTTCCAGAAACTGGGCGTGGAGGTCTACAGCGTATCGACCGACACCCATTTCGCGCACAAGGCGTGGCATGACACGTCGCCGGCGATCGGCAAGATCCGCTATACGATGCTGGGCGACCCGACGGGCACCATCGCCCGTAATTTCGACGTCATGGTGGAAGAGGAAGGCCTGGCCGACCGCGGCACCTTCGTCGTCGATCCCGAGGGACGCATCCAGATCGTCGAGATCACGTCCGGCGGCGTCGGCCGCGACGCGCAGGAATTGCTGCGCAAGATCAAGGCCGCACAGTACGTCGCCAGCCACCCGGGCGAGGTCTGCCCGGCCAAGTGGAAAGAGGGCGAGACCACCCTGTCGCCGTCGCTGGACCTGATCGGGAAGATCTAACATCAGGGCGCTGCCCTGAACCCGCCAAAGGCAGTCGCCTTTGGAAACCAATTATTATTCATGATCGGGGTCCGGGCAACGCCCGATCTGTGCAATCCCGACAGGAAAAGGACTTTTCCATGCTGGACGATTCGATCCGCTCCCAGTTGCGGACCCATTTTTCCACCCTGTCCCATCCGGTCGAACTGGTGCCGTCCCTGGGGGACGATGCGCAATCGGCAGCGCTGGCCGAGCTGTTGCAGGAGCTGGCCGGCCTGTCGGACCGCGTCAACGTCAGGCAAGGGGGGGAGGATCCACGCCGGCCGTCGTTCCTGATCCGCAGGCCCGGCACCGACATCGAACTGTGCTTTGCCGGCGTGCCCATGGGGCATGAATTCACCTCGCTGGTGCTGGCGGTTTTGCAGGTCGGCGGCCATCCGCCGAAGATCGCGCCCGAGATGGTCGCGCAAATCCGCGCGCTGGACGGCGATTATCGGTTCGAGACCTATTTTTCGTTGTCCTGCCAGAACTGCCCGGATGTCGTGCAGGCACTGAACGCCATCAGCGTCATCAACCCGCGCATCCGCCATGTGGCGATCGACGGCGCCGTGTTTCAGAGCGAGGTCGAACAGCGCCAGATCCTGTCGGTACCGTCAATGTTCCTGAACGGCGCGCCGTTCGCCCAGGGCCGCATGGATGTCGGCGAGATCCTGTCGCGGATCGACAGCGGCGCGGCCACCCGGTCGGCGGCGCACATCGCCGGGCAGGACCCGTTCGATGTCCTGGTGGTCGGCGGCGGCCCCGCCGGCGCGGCGGCTGCGGTCTATACCGCGCGCAAGGGGGTGCGGACCGGCCTGATCGCCGAGCGGTTCGGCGGGCAGGTGCGCGACACGATGGCGATCGAGAATTTCATTTCCGTCGCCGAAACCGAAGGGCCGAAACTGGCGGCGGCGCTGGAACATCACGTCCGTTCCTACGATGTCGAGATTATGACGCAGCAGCGGGTGGCACATCTGGTCCCCGCCGCGCCGGGCGGGCTGCACGAGGTCACGCTGGAAAGCGGCGTCACGGTCCAGGCGAAATCGGTCGTGCTGGCGCCCGGGGCGCGCTGGCGGCAGATGGACGTGCCGGGCGAGGCCGAATACCGCAACAGGGGCGTCGCCTACTGCCCGCATTGCGACGGGCCGCTGTTCAAAGGCAAGCGCGTGGCGGTCGTCGGCGGCGGCAACAGCGGCGTCGAGGCGGCGATCGACCTGGCGGGGCTGGTGACGCACGTCACCCTGCTGGAATATGGCGAGACGCTGCGGGCCGATGCCGTGCTGCAACGCAAGCTGCGCAGCCTGGCGAACGTGACGATCGTGACAATGGCCCAGACCGTCGCGGTCCACGGCAACGAACGCCATGTGACCGGCCTGAGTTATCGCGACCGGCGCGACGATGCCGTGCATCAGGTCGAACTGGCGGGGATTTTCGTGCAGATCGGGCTGATGCCCAACACGGAATGGCTGGACGGCGTGCTGCCGCTGACCCCGCGCGGCGAAATCGAGATCGACCACCGCGGCGCCACCCCGGTCGCGGGCCTCTTCGCGGCGGGCGACGCGACGATTTCGCCATACAAGCAGATCGTCATCGCCGCCGGCGACGGGGCGAAGGCCGCCCTGTCCGCCTTCGATTTCCTGATCCGCCTGCCGGCGGAAGACGTGGCGACGGAACGCAGCGCCGCCTGACCACGACCAGGAGCCAGGACGGCCCCACGCCCGCGAACTCTGACGCCGCCCCCGAGGGTGACGTCGGAGCCGCCATCGATGCTCGATCCAGGCGACCGCTCAAGGTACCCGGGGGTTATCGAGGCATCGTTACATGACATACCAAACCTTCAGGAAACTTCCCGGCTGCGGTCCGCGCTGTAGCAGGATTGTCTCAGGCCTATCGCAACAGCGGATGGTGCGCCGCCGTCCGCCGTTTTGCTGACGGAGATGGCCAGAAGCGTCACGCCGGCACGAGGTTGAGAATGGTCATAGGACAGCATTCCGGCGGCGGCGTGCATGCATTACAGTCACGTCGAAGCCTTTTCGGTCTTGCCGGCGGAGGCGCGGCCGCTGCCCTGTTGGCAGGGTGCAGCTTTCCGATGCGTGGGACCGCGGTGCCGCTGGCGCGGACCCTCCAGGCCAGCGTACTCGGATTACCGAACGAACGCTTCTTTCCTTTTTACGGAACGGGGCCGCTGGAAATTGAGGTCATGGCCGCCCTGGAGCGCATGCGGGTGGCACAAAATCTCGCCTCGACCGCGTCGCTGCCGGAACTGCAACTCCTGGCAGTGTCCGGTGGCGGAGAAAATGGCGCCTTCGGCGCAGGCCTGCTGTGCGGCTGGTCCGAGCGGGGTACACGACCGACGTTCGAACTTGTCACAGGCGTGAGCACCGGTGCGCTGACCGCGCCCTTCGCCTATCTGGGCTCCAGCTACGACGGGCCATTGCGCGCCGTCTACACTGAACTCACCCCGGCCCACGTGCTGTTGAGACGCTTTTTCACCGCGGCGTTCTTTAACGATGCGATGAGCGACAATGCCCCACTGTTCAAGACCATCTCCACTTACCTGGACGAAAACATGCTGAACGCGTTGGCAAAGGCCTATGCCGGCGGACGACTGCTATTCGTCGGGACAACCAACCTCGACGCCCAACAGCCGGTGATCTGGAATATCGGCGCGATTGCCGGAAGCGGACATCCACGGGCCCTGGATACCATCCGTCGCATCCTGCTGGCCTCGTCCGCCATTCCTGGCGCGTTTCCACCCACCATGTTCAACGTCGTTCTGGATGGAAAGCCATATCAGGAAATGCATGTGGACGGCGGCGCCTTCGCACAGGCGTTCCTGTACCCGTCGGCCTTGACGCGACAGCGGCGTCTGCGCATGGCATCCGGCCAACATGTCCTTTCCGCGAACGCCTATATTATCCGTAACGGCCGCCTCGACCCCGAATGGGCCACCACGGAACGACGCACACTGGGAATCGCCGGACGCGCGATCGCCACGATGATTACGGCAAGCGGCATCAATGACGTGATCCGCCTCTATAACACGACCCGGCACGACGATATCGGCTACAATCTCGCTTATATCGGTTCCGATTTCGACCTGAAGCCGCCCAAGCCGTTCGACCAGAAGTACATGCGGGCGCTGTTCGATTACGGCTACCGGCGGGGTCGCGCCGGGTACCCGTGGGCAAAGGCCCCACCGATTTAATGACTCATCTTCACCAAACCACCCAGGCATGAAACCATGCTCCCGCCGAGCGTTATCCGATCAACGCACCTGCGGCTTTGCGCCGAATCCCCGGATGGTCCATATGAGCGGCGCGGCGTCTGCCCGGATGCTTCCCATACGGGGCTGATTCAAGTCCGCGATCAGGAGCATGCCACTTGACCACATCATCAATAAAAGCGTGGTCAGCACGACCTGACGATTGCCGGCAAGACCCAGTTGGTACCCCAGGGCGCCGATCGTCACGATCGCCCCACCATAGAGCATGAGCAGGAGATTCGGCGGCACCCGGCTCTCATACGCAAACTGCTGAGACGCTGAAACGTCGAACATGTCATTCAGTGCGGTAATCAATGCTGTCGTGATCGGGTTCGGCGAACGGTGCGCCATGGCCTGCGCCGATTGCCATATCTCCGCCTGCAGCGCATTCGTTCGCCCGATCAGGCCCGGGACATCGGCATCCGACTCGGTGATCGTGAAGGCCAGCCTGACATGGGCATAGTCTTCGATCCTGTCGCCCAGCGTGAGCGCTGTCGCATCATCCATCAACTTCGTCCGCAGCCATGCCGTTCCAATGGCATTTGCCTCCGCCAGCACCAGGTCGCGACGGGCCTCGAAGCGATTTTGTGCAAAATTGATGGACAAGCCCAGGGTGAACGCAAGCAAACCGACCATTCCGGACGTCAGCGTGGAACTTATCGTGATATCCGCTTCATTCTCCGGCTTCGACGCAGCGACATGCCGCCCGAGGCGGTAACCGATTTCCGCAGAAAGCGTGAACGACAGAAATAAAAAAAAACCTGCCACAATGAACCCCTGTGCGAACAGGTGCCGAAAGAACAGCAGGATCATCCGATCTCTCCAGTTACGGGGGCGTTGTGCGGCACGGCTTGTCAGAACAGGATCAGAACCTCTTACCTTTCCAGGGCTGGATATTTCAAATGATTCATGGACGTTCCCGCAAAAAATACCGATGGAAAAATTGCCACCACTTACAAATTCCGATGAAGCACATATTTGTCATGACGGGTCCGCACGCGACTTGACGACGTACCGCCTCATTTATCCTCATCTCACTTGAAGCAGATATTAGAGCCTGTTTGAAAATGTGGGCTGGCGAGCGAAAGCGGAACGCAGTGAAGCGCCCGGCGTGTGTTTTTGAGCACCGAAGCGGAGCGGCCTTATCGGCCGTGAGCATCGAAGCGCAGAAAACGCGCGTCGGATCGCCGCCAGCGCGCATTTTCAAACAGGCTCTTACGACATCTCGTATCAAGGACGACATTCCATGACTACGTCTGCGGTATTTTCGTTCATATTCAGAGAATTCAAGAAAATCCTGCCTCCCACGATATTCTTTGGCATAGGATTCAATCTAATATTGTTTACCACCAATCTACTTCTGGGCGATTATCAGATCCATTTATCCAGCTATTTGATCGCGACGACAGCAGCCCTGGTCGTCGGGAAGGCGGTGTTGGTGGCGAACGCCTTGCCATTTTTCCATCATCTCAACTCCGCGCCTTTGATTCAGTCGGTGCTCTTCAAAAGCGGAATCTACTTCACGGTCGTCGCCATAGCGCGCTTCCTGGAAAAGTTGATAGAATTTCTGCTCCATGGTGGTCGGCCAGACGGACTGCTGGCATATATCGCGACCCATTTTACGTGGAACCGTTTTTTCGCGATCCAGATCTGGATCGCGGTTCTGTTTCTAATCTACACGTATATTTCCGAACTCTCCACGCTGTTCGGTGACGGAGAACTTTTCAGAATTCTGTTCATCAGACGACCGACCGCATTGAAGGAGGCGCACCGGATGCGGTTCAAAACCCTGGTAAAGCTCGGACGATTGATCGACACACATACGGCCGATGAACTGCTCGACCCGAAGACGGCCGTACACAGCGAGATGAATGCCCTGATTCGCAGTCTCTCGGCGGCGGCTCCCGGACAGTCCTCTACCGAAACGAGAGGAGCATGATCGCGGTGAGGGTCATATGTGTGTGAACACTTCAACCATCGAGGACCTGAACGCGTTTACCCGCAGCGTTTTGACCGGGTGGCGTCAAGCGTGTCCAGTTCGACCACGGACATGAACGCTGTAAGGATCGTGTTGTGTCAATGCGCGTCAGAAAATGGTTCGTAATCGTAGCACTCCTCACCACGCCGGCCATTTCGCTCGGTGGGTGCGCGGGCGATTCGAAGGAACAGCACACCAGCCAGTCCGGGCGCACCCCGGATGCTTACGTCAGGTTGCGGGAGTTTCAGGTCGCGTTCGTCGGCAGTGGTGGTGGTGGAAATGGCACCATTACCTTCCGGGGGAAAACCTATCCCCTGAAATTCGGCGGTCTTGGTATTGGTGGGTTCGGTGTTTCGTCCGTCGACGCCACCGGAGAGGTTTTCAACCTTCAAGATATTCGGAAATTTCCAGGAACTTATGGCCGTGCGCGTTATGGCTTTGCCGTTGGGACGGCAAGTGCCGGCGAAATGTGGCTACAGAACGAGGCCGGCGTCATCATGCACCTGCGTGCCAAGCGCGCGGGCCTCATGCTCAGTATGGGCGGCGACGCCCTGGTGGTGTCCATGAAGTAATGTTTCTCCATAAATTTCATCTATCGGACCATACCGCAAATGGCGGCATCCATGATCTGGTCCGGCACCGCGAGCGCCCTGGCACGGGCGCGTCGGGTCGCGCCAGACCGGATTTCCAGACAGGCTGCTAGCGCGTTTCCGTCCTGTCACCGCCGACCTGCTCATTGATCGCTCTGGCGAGCAGGTTGTCACGTCCGCTCTCCAACAGGGCTTTGGCGTCGACGCGACCAAACAGATCCATCAGCGGGGCAACGAGGCCGCTCCATCCCGTCTGGTGACTGGCCCCCAGGCCCGCGCCATTATCGCCATGGAAATACTCGTAAAACAGGATCAGGTCGCGCCAATGTGGATCGTTCTGAAACCTGGCCGTGCTGCCGTATACCGGCCGTTGTCCAGTGGCGTCGCGCAGGAAGATACTCGTAAGCCGGCGGACGATCTCCTGAGCGACCTCAAACAATGTCATGTACTGGTCTGAACCCGTCGGACATTGGACTTTCAACGCATCGCCGTAAAATCCATAGAGATTGACCAGCGCACGGACAATCAGCGTATTGATCGGCATCCACACCGGGCCGCGCCAGTTGGAGTTGCCGCCGAACATGCCTGTATTGGATTCAGCCGGCAGATATTGCACCTTGTATTCCTGTCCGCCGGTCTGAAAGACAAACGGATGCTCCTGATAATGGCGGGACAGCGAGCGAATGCCGCACGGCCCCAGGAACTCATTTTCATCCAGCATGTACCCCAGCACACGCTCCAGTTTTTTCTTGTTGAGGATCGACAGCAGCTTTCGTCCCTTGTAGCCGCTGAAGCCCGCATCGGTCGGGGCCACTTGGGCAACCAGTTCGGGATGGCGCTTTCTGAACAGCGCGATCAATTCCATCAGTGCCGGATATCGCGCCACGGCATCCGCTTCGAACACCGTGGACGCGCACAGGGGCAGAAGCCCCACCAGCGATCTGACCTTCAACCGTATGGCCTGGCCATCGGGAAGCCGCAGCAGATCATAGAAAAATCCATCCGCCTCATCCCACATTTCGTCATGATGTTCGCCTATGCGATCCATCGCATATGAAATCCACATGAAATTCTGAAGGAACTTGAAGGCGGTTTCCTCGTAGATCGGGTCGGTCTCGCTCAGGATGAGGGCAATCTCCAGCATGTTCTGGCAGTAGAACGCCATCCATGCCGTCCCGTCCGCCTGATCCAGCGAACCGCCGGTCGGTAGCGGCGCGCTTCGGTCGAAGACACCGATATTGTCGAGCCCCAGAAAGCCCCCTGCAAAAATGCTGCGTCCTGCCGGGTCCTTGCGATTGACCCACCAGTTGAAGTTCAGCATCAACCCCTGGAACGAGCGCTCCAGGAATCGCAGATCGGCACGCCCCAGTTGCTTTTCATATTTGTAGAGCCACAGCGTGGCAAAGGCATGCACCGGCGGATTCACGTCGCTGAAATTCCACTCGTAGGCCGGAATCTGGCCGCCGGGGTGGAAGTACAGGCCACGCAACATCAGCATCAACTGGTCCTTGGCGAAATCGAAATCCACCATCGCCAGGGAAATCGTGTGGAATGCCAGATCCCAGGCCGCGTACCACGGGTACTCCCATTTGTCCGGCATGGAGATGACGTCGGCGTTCAGCATATGGAACCATTCGGCGTTCCTCACGCCGGGCCGCGGGGCGTCGGCCATCGGATGGCCCTTGTGTTCACGCAGCCAGCGGTCCACGTCGAAGTAATAATACTGTTTGCTCCACAGCATTCCCGCCAGCGCCTGGCGATGCACCCGGCGCTGATCCACGGTCAGCGCCCTGGGAGCAATGCGCTCGTAAAACGCGTCGGCGTCGGCGATGCGGCTGGTGAAGATTTTCTCGAAATCGCCGAAGGGATTCCTTGCCCTCGGGGCGGCCAGGCGCAGCCGTATCGTTTCCTGTCCACCGCCGGGCAGGTCAAGGACATAATGGGCGGCGGCCTTGGTTCCCGTCCGCGCCGGGTTGATCGCATCAACCTCACCCGCGATGACGTAGGCGTGGAATGCATCCTTGACATGGGCCGCGCTGTTTGCCTGCCCCCACAGACGCTGTGTATTGCTTTCATTTTCGGTAAACAGCAACTCCGGCTCGCCATCGCAGTCGAGCCAGTATTCACCCAGTTCGGGATGGGTGGCGCGAATGGCGCCCGGCTTCACTCCCTGCAGGGACGGCTTGCAACGATCGTCATCCCACGACCAGGTGTTGCGAAACCACAGGGTCGGCAACACCCGCAACCGGGCGGCTTCCCGCCCGCGATTGTGCACGGTGATCCGGATCAGTACGTCCTCCGGTCCTTCCTTGGCATATTCCACGAACACATCGAAGTACCGGTCATTGTCGAAAACCCCGGTATCGAGAAGCTCGTATTCCGGCTCATCCCGGGAGCGCCTTCTGTTCGTCTCGACAATGTCGCGGTATGGATATTCGCTTTGTGGGTACTTATAAAGATAATTCATGTATGAATGCGTCGGCGTGCTGTCGAGGTAAAAGTAATATTCCTTAACATCCTCACCGTGATTCGCTTCACTGTTGGTAAGCCCGAACATGCGCTCCTTCAGGATCGGGTCATGCTCGTTCCACAGGGCCAACGCAAAACACAGACGCTGCCTGTCGTCGCAAATCCCGCCGATCCCGTCTTCGCCCCACTTGTAAGCGCGAGATCGCGCCTGGTCGTGCGTGAAGTACCCCCAGGCATCGCCGTCCTCGCTGTAGTCCTCGCGGACCGTGCCCCATTGTCTTTCACTCAGATAAGGTCCCCATTTTTTCCATGGAATCTTGAACTCACGCGCATCGTTCAGCCGCTGTTGTTCCAACAGACTCCTGGTAGCGGAAACCATGTCCTGCCTCCATCATGAGCGCGCGAAGCAAGAGGCTGTCTTAAAAGTGGGCCTGCCGACGATCCGACGCATCTCCCTCGCCGAAGGCTGGAGATGCGCGCGCCCGACATACCTGCTTTTAAAACGGCCCCCCACGGTCGACCCGGCACGCGTGTACGCACCGCCGATAAGCATGTTGACCGCGTCAACCTGGATATTTTCTCCCGCGTCGTCTTGGGCGGACGTTAATCGGCGTGCGGGTCGCATGAACACGCCACGCCAAGGCAGGACATCGCGTTCCGCGCTGTCCTGCCTCGCCGATAGACCTTAGCACCGACATCCCTTGCCCCGCATCAAGGACGCGATCACAATGCGGCGTTCCGACGCCTCGGGGCAAAGTCCGACCTGTCCCGCCATCTGCGTCTTTGCTGTTGTCGATGGCATCACGTGCGCGGCGAGGCACGGCGGGGGCACGCGCCGCAGGACGCAACCGGCTGCGATCCCAATGCGTTAGGCATGGGAACGCACAGCAACACCGGCCGCTCTACGGCCCGGCCCGCCATCCTTCCGTCCCGCGCGATACAGGCGGTACAGGACGCATGACGGGCCCCGACGCAGAAGGAAGGCGGTTCCGCCATGGCCGATGCCCACCCCTCCCCCCGATTTCGCACAGGCAGGATCCTTGGCGTGGGCCTCGGCGCGCTGCTCCTGCTCGGCGTCCTCATCGTGCTGCTGTGGTCGTGGGACTGGTTCGTGCCGATGGTCAATTCCCGCGCCAGCGCCGCGCTGGGGCGCCCGACCACGATTTCCCATCTGCATGTCCGGCTGGGGCGCGTCGTCACGGCCACGGTCGACGACCTGACTATTGCCCAGCCCAAGGGGTTCGAGGACGAGAAGCAGCCCTTCGCCACCGCGCGCCATGCCAGCGTTTCGTTCGACGTCTGGCGCTATATCCGGCATCGCGCGGTCACGCTGCCCCTGGTGGCGTTCGACGCCCCCCGGCTGGACGTCGTCCGCCGCGCCGACGGCAGCACCAATGCCGTATTCGGCGCGTCGAAAGGCTCGGGCGGCAGCCCTGCCCTTCCCGATATCGGGGAATTGCGCATCACCGACGGACAGGCCCGCATCGCCGATGCCCGGCTGCGCGCGGACATGATGCTGGCGGTGCACACCACGCCGCCGCATGACGGCGAACGGGGCCAGATCGTCGCCGACGCGCGCGGCCGCTATGCCGCGCAGCCGATCGACGGGCATTTCGTCGGCGGCGCGCTGCTGACGCTGCTGGACACCGCGCACCCCTATCCCGTCGATCTTACCGTGCATAACGGCCCGACGCTGGCCACGCTGAAGGGCAGTATCGTCAATCCGCTGAAATTCGAAGGCGCGCAACTGTCCCTTCATTTTTCCGGCCCCGACATGTCCCTGCTCTACCCGCTGACCGGCATTCCCATCCCCCGGACGCCCGATTATTCGATTACCGGCACCCTCGATTACGATCGCAAGACGATCCGCTTCGGCAACCTGCGCGGAAAAATGGGGTCGAGCGACCTGGACGGCACCATCACCGTCGATCCGCAGCCCGCCGTGCCCTTCGTGCAGGCCAACCTGCATTCCCGCCGCGTCGACCTGGTGGATCTGGGCGGGTTCATCGGGGCCAACCCCGACAAGACACCCACGGCGGCGGAGAAGAAGGCGGCCGAGGCCGACCCGAACGTGCTGCCCGACACGCCGATCAACATCCCCAAGCTGCGCGCCATCAACGCGCATCTGCTCTATCGCGGCGACCATATCGAAAACCGCCGCACGCCGCTGGACAATATCGACGCCGACATCGCCATCCAGGACGGCGCGATCGACGTCCGCCGACTGAATTTCGCCGTCGGCAGCGGCACATTGGCCAGTGTCATCACCCTGACCCCGACCGACGGCGGTTTCGCCACCCGGATGCGCATGGATTTCGCGCATATCGACCTTTCGCGCATCATGCAGGCCGCCACAGGATCGGGCGCGAAGGGCATCATCGGCGGCCATGCCACCCTGCAGGCCACGGGCAATTCGGTGGCCAGCCTGCTGGCGCGCGGCAATGGCGGGCTGACGCTGGTGCTGGACCAGGGCGGCGACATCTCGGCCCTGGTGCCCGACGTGCTGGGCCTGCAGATCGGCAACGCGGTGCTGTCCGCGCTGGGCTTCCCCAAGCGGACGGACGTGCAGTGCTTCATCGCCGACCTGCCCCTGCGCGACGGGGTGGTGTCGACCAGGACGCTGCTGCTGGAAACCGGCGAGGGCCGCACCCTGGGCCGCGGCACCATCGACCTGCGCCGCAACACCATCGACTATGCGCTGACGACGCGCTCGGTCCATTTTTCGGTCGCGTCGCTGCCAGGGCCGTTCCATATCACCGGCCCGCTGAAAAGCCCGTCGGTCCTGCCCGGGGCCGAGATCGTGGGCCGCGCGGCGGCCGCCGCCGGGCTGGGCTTCCTGATGCCGCCCCTGGCGCTGCTGCCGACCATCCAGTTCGGAGTCGGCGACTCGTCGATCTGCGCCCGCGCCGTCCGCGCGGCGAACGAAAACCCCGCCGCCGGCATCGCGCCGGGCGCGCTCAGCCATCCGCGCGGCGGACGCCGGCCGGCCGCCCCGCGCGCCGCACCGGCTCCCGCTCCCAACCAGCCACGCGGCGCCCGGAAGATCGACCCCGATCACATCCGCGCCGTCTGGGAGGCCCGACAGCGGCAGGGCCGCTAGGGCGATATGCGCATGCCTCCGGGCGCCGCCCTGAAACCCGCCAAAGGGCAGCGCCCGACTTCGGGGGCAGGCGTCAGCCCAGCAGCGACCGCAGGTGCGAACGCACCGCCGGCCAGTCCGGCGCGGTGATGCTGTAGACGCAGGTATCGCGCACCGTGCCGTCCTGGGCCCGCATGTGACGGCGCAGAATGCCGTCCAGCCGGGCGCCGATGCGTTCGATGGCGCGGCGGCTGCGCTGGTTGAGGACATGGGTGCGCAGTTCGACGGCCAGGCAGTCCAGATGGTCGAACGCATGGCCCAGCAGCAGCAGCTTGGCCTCGGTGTTCAGGGCCGTGCGCTGTACCGCGCGGGCGTACCAGGTGGACCCGATTTCCACGCGCGGCCCCGCGAGATCGATATTCATGAAGGTGGTCATGCCCACGATGCGCCGGTCGGGCAGGCTGATCACGGTGAAGGGCAGCATCGTGCCCGCGTCCGCCAGACGCAGCCGCCGGGCGATTTCGGCCGCCATGCCGTCGGGGTCGGGCACGCTGGTGAACCACAGTTCCCACAACGACCCGTCCCGCGTGGCCTCGACCAGCCCGTCATGATGGGCGGGCGACAACGGAACAAGCTGGACATGTGTCCCGGTCAGGGTGACGGGGGACAGGCGGCGGGGCAGGCAGTCGGACACGGAAGCGCCTCCGGAAGATGAAATCCCCACGATCGTAGGGGCGTGCGGCCTGGCGGACAGGGCCAGTTGTGCGATTTCCACCAGACCACCCCGGCCCGGCCGGGTCAGGGCGCCGCGTCGCCGTAATCGACCGGGGTGGCGTGCCAGCCCTGCGCGCGCTTCGCCCAGAACAGGTCGCGCAGCCGCATCGAGACCGGCCCCGGCCGGTCGTCGCTCAGCACGATGTTGTCGATACGCGAGACCGGCATGATCCCGCCGGCGGTGGTGGACAGGAAGATTTCCTCCGCGCCGCGCAGTTCCTGCGCCGTCACCGGCCGCTCGCAGTACTCCAGGCCCAGATCGCCGCACAGTTCGGCGACCGACGCGCGCGTGATCCCTTCCAGCGCGCCCCGGTCGGGTGTAACGACCGCCCCGCCGATGACGGCGAAGACGTTGAACCCCGCGCCCTCGGTGACATGGCCGTCGGCATCCAGCAGCACGCAGGTATCGGCTCCCCGGTCCCCGGCCTCGAACAATCCCTGCGTCAGGTCGCCCCAATGGAAATTCTTGACGGTCGGGTCCACCGACCGGTCGGGGATTCGCAGGGGGGACGCAATAATCAGATGCGCGCCGCGCGCCTGGACCTCGGGCGAAATGACCCAGACCCACGGAATGGCGAAGGCCGCGATGTAGTTGCGGCAGGACGCCGGGTGGAAACGCTGGCCGGGCAGCGGCCGCCCCCGCAGGCAATCCATGGCGACATAGGCGTTCCGCAGTCCGCTGAGGCGGACGCATTCATTGAGGATGGCCCCGATCCGCGCGTCGTCCTCGGCAGGGTCCAGGCGCAGGGCCTGCATGGAGCGGCGAAACCGCGCGATGTGATCGTCCAGCCTGAAGAAACTGCCGTTCCAGACGCCGACCACATCATAGGTGACATCCGACCGCCGGTAGCCCCAGTCGGTGATCGGAATGCGCGCGTCGCGCACCGGCATGAACGCGCCGTCGATATAGGCCGCGCCGTCCGCGAAGGGCGTATCGCGTGTGTCTGTCATTGCTGATCCATCGCTCGGTTCCCGGGGGCTTCCGTCGTCGCACGATGTCACATTACGATTTCAGAATAAACGAAATCATGCCGGCGACAGTCGAGGGAAAGGAAAAACCCCGCCTCTTGACACGCTTCATTCCCACCCCAGCTTCCTGAAACCGGACCGCCATTGCGGCCCGGCGGACAGGGGGCGCGCTCTCTGATCGCTTCCTGCCCCGACAGGCCGACGGGCCTGGACGCCGGCGACCACCCTGGCGGCGGTCGCGGATCCCGGCCCTAACCGAGGGGAACAATCCAATGGCTATGCGCAATCTCATGCCCTGGGGACGGGACGAGTCCAGGGCCCCGGCCCCGATCCAGGAGCGGCAGGGCGGCCCGTTTCTCAGCCTCCACCGGGAAATTGACCGGCTGTTCGACGATTTCATGCAGACCTGGGACCCGCGCGGCCCACGCGGCGGCACCTGGCCGAGCGTCGAGGTCGCCGAGACCGACAACGAAATCCGCGTGACCGCCGAACTGCCCGGCCTGACCGAGAAGGACATCACGCTGAGCGTCGATAACGGCGTGCTGTGCCTGTGCGGCGAACGCCGGCAGGAAAGCGAGGACAAGGCCAGCGGCTACAGCGAGCGGCGCTATGGCCGGTTCGAGCGACGCTTCACCCTGCCCCACGACGTGAAGGAGGACGAGGCCACCGCCCGCTTCAATAACGGCGTGCTGACGGTGACGCTGCCCCGCAGCGCCGAGGCCGTCCACGGGCGGCAGATCCCGATCAATGCCGAGACCCAGCACTGAACCGACCCCGCGACAGGTCCGGTGCGATGCGCCCACCCGGGCGCATCGCACCCGGCCGGCGGGCCATCGGCGGCATGGCAGGGCGCGCGGATTGGGACTACAGTGACGGCATGACGGATTCCGACGCCCTTCATCATTCCCTCCTGACCGTCGATACGCATATCGACATTCCGTGGCCCGACCAGGGCGATATCGGGCAGGACACGGACACGCGGCATGTCGATCTGCCGAAGCTGCGGCGCGGCGGCATCTCGGCGGCCTGCCTGGTCGCCTATGTCGGGCAGGGCCCGACGGACGACGCCCGCCACGCGATGGTGGGGCGTCAGGCGCTGGAGATGCTGGACGCGATCGGGCGGGCCGCCGACACCGGCATGGCGCGGATCTGCCCCCTGGCCGACCAGATTGAAGCCGCGCGCCGCGACGGCGTGACGGCCATCGTCCCGGCGGTCGAGAACGGCTACGCGATGGGCGAGGACCTGTCGCTGCTGGCGCAGTTCCGCGCGAAGGGCGCACGCTACATGACGCTGACCCATAACGGACACAACGCGCTGGCCGATTCCGCCCGGCCGTCGGCGGCCCTGGGCGACAGCGCCGCGCGGCACGGCGGCCTGTCGGGCCTGGGGCGCGAGGCCATCGCCGAGATGAACCGGCTGGGGCTGATGGTCGACGTGTCGCACACCGCGCGCAGCACCATGATGCAGGCGCTGCGCCTGTCGCGCAGCCCGGTGCTGGCCACCCATTCCTGCGTCCGGGCGCTGTGCGACCACCCCCGCAACCTGGATGACGAACAGCTGGACGCGCTGCGCGATTGCGACGGGGTGGTCCACATCACCGCCGTAGACGCCTTTCTGCGCCCGCGCGACATCCGGCAGCAACGCCCCGTCACGGTTGCCGATTACGTGGACCATGTCGATTACGTGGCGCGGCGCATCGGCGTGCGGCATGTCGGCATTTCGTCGGATTTCGACGGCGGCGGCAGCATCGAGGGCTGGCGCAACGCGGCGCAATCGCCCGCACTGACGGCCGAACTGGTACGGCGCGGCTACGACCTGGCCCAGATCGCGGCGATCTGGGGCGGCAATTTCCTGCGCGTCCTGCGCCGTGCCGAAGTCGTCGCCGGCCAACCGGCCTAGCCCCCGGGCCGCCAACCGGCTATATCCGCGGGCCAGATTCATCGCAAACAGGACAGAACATGACCGCCAGCAGCACCGACTACAAGGTCAAGGACATCTCCCTCGCGGAATGGGGCCGCAAGGAAATCTCGATCGCCGAGGGCGAGATGCCCGGCCTGATGGCGCTGCGCGAGGAATTCGGTGCCAGCAAGCCGCTGGCGGGCGCGCGGATCGCCGGCTGCCTGCACATGACCATCCAGACCGCCGTGCTGATCGAGACGCTGACCGCGCTGGGCGCCACCGTCCGCTGGTCGTCGTGCAACATCTTCTCGACCCAGGACCACGCCGCCGCCGCCATCGCCGCGACGGGCGTGCCGGTCTTCGCCTGGAAGGGCCTGTCGGAAGAAGAGTTCTGGTGGTGCATCGAGGCGACCGTGAAGGGGCCGGACGGCTGGACGCCGAACATGATCCTCGATGACGGCGGCGACCTGACCGTGCTGATGCACGACAAGTACCCCGAGATGCTGGCCGACGTGCGCGGCCTGTCCGAGGAAACGACGACCGGCGTGCATCGCCTGTGGGAAATGGCGAAGAAGGGCACGCTGGCCGTCCCCGCGATCAACGTCAACGACAGCGTTACCAAATCGAAGTTCGATAACCTGTACGGCTGCCGCGAAAGCCTGGTGGACGCGATCCGTCGCGGCACCGACGTGATGATGGCCGGCAAGATCGCCGTCGTCGCGGGCTATGGCGATGTGGGCAAGGGCTCGGCGGCGTCGCTGCGCAATGCCGGCTGCCGCGTGCTGGTGACCGAGGCCGACCCGATCTGCGCCCTGCAGGCCGCGATGGAAGGCTACGAGGTCGTGACGATGGAAAGCGCCGCGCCGCGCGGCGACATCTTCGTCACCTGCACGGGCAATGTGGACATCATCACCGTCGACCACATGCGTGAGATGAAGCATCGCGCCATCGTCTGCAACATCGGCCATTTCGATTCCGAGATCCAGATCGAAGCCCTGCGCAACTTCCCTTGGGACAACATCAAGCCGCAAGTCGACGAGGTCGTCTTCCCCGACGGCAAGCGCCTGATCCTGCTGTCCGAAGGCCGCCTGGTGAACCTGGGCAACGCGACGGGCCACCCGTCCTTCGTGATGTCGGCCTCCTTCACCAACCAGACCCTGGCGCAGATCGAGCTGTGGACCGCGCCCGCCGGCAAGTACGAGCGCAAGGTCTACACCCTGCCGAAGCACCTGGACGAGAAGGTCGCCGCCCTGCACCTGGCCAAGGTCGGCGCCGAGCTGACGAGGATGTCGCAGAAACAGGCCGAGTATATCGGCGTTCCGGTTAACGGGCCGTTCAAGAACGACCTGTACCGCTACTAACCGACACCCCGTCCGGCGGCCCCGCGCCGCCGGACGGCCCAGAAGGGAGAGCCGACCATGAGCATTTTCGGCGCCATCATGTCCAAGATCTTCGGCCATGCCGAAGCCGCGGCCACCCCGGCCCCCGCCCCCGTCGCCCCCAGCCCGAACCCCAGCGCGCCGGCGCCCGTCGCCGCCCCCGCGCAGGCGGTGGACGTCGCGGCCATCCTGACCGAGATGGCGGCCAAGGCCGGCCAGCCCCTGAACTGGCGGCAGTCGATCGTCGATCTGCTGAAGCTGCTGGGCCTGGACAGTTCGCTGGCCGCGCGCAAGGAACTGGCGGGCGAGCTGCATTATACCGGCGACACCAACGATTCCGCCGCGATGAATGTCTGGCTGCACAAACAGGTCATGCAGAAGCTGGCGGAAAACGGCGGCAAGGTCCCCGACGACCTCAAATGAGCCGCCGGAGATGACCCAGCGGCCGGCGCGGCGCGACCCTACCCCCCAGCCTTCCGGCGTCGCGCCGGCCGACCCCGTGGAAGAACGCCTGCCGCCGTGGCAGATGCTGGTCTGCGGCCTGCAGCATGTGCTGGTCATCTATGCCGGGGTCATCAGCGTGCCGCTGATCTTCGGCGCGGCGCTGGGGCTGGACCCGGTGCGGCTGATCCTGCTGGTCAATGCCAGCATCCTGACCTCGGGCGTCGCCACGCTGATCCAGACGCTGGGCGTGGGGCCGTTCGGGGCGCGCCTGCCGCTGATCCAGGCGTCGTCGTTCATCGCCCTGCCGCCGATGATCATGATCGCCCGCGATTACGACCTGCCGACCGCCTATGGCGCGGTGATCGGGGCGGGCCTGGCCACCTGCGTGCTGGCGCCGTTCGCCAGCCGCCTGACCCGCTTCTTCCCGCCCGTCGTCATCGGCAGCGTCATCACCGTGGTGGGGCTGTCGCTGATGCCGGCGGCGGCCAACTGGCTGGGCGGCGGACGGCCGGGCGATCCGGGGTTCGGCGCGCCGGCGCACCTGCTGCTGGGCTTCACAACGCTGGCGCTGACCCTGCTGATCACCGCGCGGGCCTCGGGCACCGGCCGCACGCTGGCGATCCTGCTGGGGCTGGCCGGGGGCACCGCCATGGGCGTGCTGACCGGGCAGGCCGATTTCGGCGCGGTCCGTCACATCGCCTGGGTCGCCCTGCCGCCGGTCCTGCCGTTCGGCCGCCCGGCCTTCCATATCGCGCCGATCCTGATCATGACCATGGCGATGATGGTGATCCTGGTGGAAACGACCGGCAACTGCCTGGCCGTGTCCCTCCTGGCCGGCCGGGCCGCCGGCCGCGACGTCCTGACGCGCACCTATGCCGCCGACGGGCTGTCGACACTGCTGGGCGGGCTGTTCGGCGGCACGCCCTATAACGCCTTCGCCCAGAATACCGGCCTGATCGCCCTGACGGGTGTCCGCAGCCGCTTCGCCGTCGCGACGGCCGGCGGGCTGATGGTCGCCATGGGGCTGTTTCCCCGCCTGGGTGCGACGATCGCCTGCCTGCCCCGGCCGGTGCTGGGCGGGTCGGCCATCCTGATGTTCGGCATGACCGCGATGGCGGGCATCCAGGACCTGGCGCGCGTGCGCCTGGGCGGGGGTTCAGGAGGCGGGGCGGGCGCGCTGGTGCCGGCGGTGGCGATCGGCGCGGGCATACTGCCGATGGCCTGCCCCACCCTGTTCGCGCAGCTACCCGGCCCGCTGCGGATCATGACCGGCAGCGGCGTGTTCCTGGCGGCCTTCAGCGCCGTGACGCTGAACCTGCTGCTGTCGTCCGGCACGGCGGCGGAGGTGGAGGCCGAGGCCGAGGCCGCACCCGACGGCGGAGACGACCCCGCCGCCCTGCCCACCCCGCTGCCCTGAGGCCACCATGCCCCACGCCCCCTCCGCCGCCGATCTGGACCTGCTGCGGCAGGCCATCGCCCTGTCGGAAACATCCCGCGCCCAGGGGCGGCATCCCTTCGCCGCCCTGGTCGCCGACGCGCAGGGGCGGGTGGTGACCACCGCCCTGAACAATTCCCTGCCGCCCGAGGGCGACCCGACGCAGCACGCCGAACTGCGCGCGGTGGCGCAGGCGGCGCGGATGCTGGCACCCGACGAGCTGGCGGGCTGCACGCTGTACACCAGCGCCGAGCCGTGCTGCATGTGCGCCGGCGCGGTCTATTGGGGCAATATCCGGCGCGTGGTCTATGCGCTGTCGGAACACCGGCTGCTGGCGCTGACGGGCGCGCATCCGGAAAACCCGACCTTTTCCCTGCCCTGCCGCGAAATCTTCGCCCGGGGGCAGCACGCGACCGAAGTGCTGGGTCCGCTGATAGAAGACGAGGCCGCGCGCCCGCATGCCGGCTTCTGGTGCGACGGGCCGCCCGCGGACTGAGGCCGAGGCGGGATTGCAACGGGCAGGCGGGCATGGCAAGTGTGCCGTTGCGTCCCGCGCGGTCCCGGATGTCCCTATGCCCGACACGATTGCCCCGACCGATGTCCCCTATGCCGATGGCCCCTACGCCGACGCCACCGACGGCCTGGTGTGGGCGGTATCGTGCGCGCCCGGGCACCGGCCGGTCCAGCTGTCGCCCCGGCAGGCGGCCCAGCGGCTGGACGGCGAGGCCACGGAGGGGGACGAGGCCGCCGGAACGTGGATCTGGCTGCATTACGACGTGGTGCATACTGCCAGCCGCGCCCGCGTCGAATCCATCCCCCGCCTGTCCGACGAAGCCCGCGCCACCCTGACCGGAACCGATCGCGGCACCCGGCTGGAAGCCGAGGACGACCTGGTCTATGGCGCGCTGCCGGCCTTCGACGACAGCATGTCCGACGATGACACGAACGTGTCGGCCTGGCGGTTCGCCGTCCTGCCGGACCTGCTGGTCACCACCCGCCGGCACCCCGTCCCGGCGCTGGGCGCGGCCTATCGCTGGTTGCAGCGCGACGAGACCCCGCGCACCCCGGCCGAGATCGTGGACCGGACGCTGCTGGAATTCGCCGACAGCGTACGGCGGAACATCGCGATGCTGGACGATCAGCTTGACCGGGCGGAGGATCTTCTGCTCACACTGGACCAGCATACCGATTTCGGCCGCATCAGCGGCCTGATCGGCAAGGTGCGGCGCCGTTCGACGGAACTGCGCCGCGTCATTTCCCCGGTCGACCGGATTTTCCACAGCGAGGATCTCGAATTGCCGGAATGGGCCGAGGACGATATCCGCGACCGGTCGCAACGCCAGATCCACGCGGCCCTGGACGACCTGCTGGCGTTGCAGGACCGCGCGCGATCGCTGCAGGACGAACTGGCCTCGGGCCAGGCGGAGGAGACAAACCGGCGTTTGTATACCGTGTCGGTCGTGACCACGCTGATGCTGCCCGCCACATTCGTGACCGGTTTCTTCGGCATGAATACGGGGGGAATGTTCCTGGCCAGCGGGGCGATGGGCACGGTCGAGGCCGGGGGCGTGTGCTTCCTGTTCATGGTCATCACCTGGCTGCTGCTGAAATTCGCCAAGCTGCTGTAACCGCCGCGCCCCGATCGCCCCGACCCGGCATCCGGGCGGGGCATCCGGAACCCGTCCCCCAATCCAGAACAACCCGAACGACAGTCGGAAGCCGGGGCGCCCTGTCCCCGCAACCGTGAAGGGAAGACCAACATGGACAGCCAACCCGACACCGCGCACTACCCGCCGCCCGAGGAAACGGACGGCTTTCCCGTCGCCGCGAAATCGCTGCTGTCCGAACGGCGCCTGCATACCCTCAAGCAGGGCGACATGTTCGGCGTGTTCGACCAGACCGGCGACATCCTGTTCGGCGACGGCATCGCGGACGGGCTGTATTTCCACGACACGCGCTATCTGTCCTGCCTGTCGATGACCTTGCAGGGCGTGCGGCCGATCCTGCTGTCGTCCACGGTGCGCGAGAACAACGTGCTGCTGTCGGTGGATCTGACCAACACCGACATCGACGGCCCCGACGGACGGATGGACCACGACCTGCTGCATGTCCGGCGGTCGCGCTTCCTGTGGAACCACGTCTGCTACGAACGGGTCGAGATCCGCAATTTCGACGTCGAGCCCCGCACGGCGCTGCTGGATATCCGCTTCCTGGCCGATTTCGCCGACCTGTTCGAGGCCCGGGGCTCCATCCGGCCCCGGCGCGGCACCCAGCGCCCGCCCGAGGTCGCGGACAACCAGGTCACTCTGTCGTATGACGGGCTGGACGACCGGCGGCGGACGACGGTGCTGCGGTTCTGGCCGCCGCCGGCGTCGCTGGACGCCCGCCAGGCCGCCTACCGCTTCGACCTGGCGCCGGGCAAGCGGGTGCTGGTGCATTTCGAGGTCGCGTGCGACCCCGACGGCACACCGGCCCTGCAACCCAACCGGCGCTTCCTGACCGGCGCGGTCGAGGCCCGGCGGGCGCTGCGCCTGTCGTCGTCGCGCGCGGCGGCCATCGCGACCTCGAACGAGATCTTCAACGAGGCCATCCGGCGCTGCATCTGCGACATCTACATGCTGCTGACGGACAAGAAGACCGGGCCGTACCCCTATGCCGGGGTGCCGTGGTTCAGCACCGCCTTCGGGCGTGACGCGCTGATCACCGCCATGCTGACCCTGTGGCTGGACCCGGAGATCGCGCGGGGGGTCCTGAACTATCTGGCCCGGCACCAGGCGCGGACCGAAGACCCGACCGCCGACGCCGAACCGGGCAAGATCCTGCACGAGGTCCGGCACGGCGAGATGGCGGAACTGGGCGAGGTGCCGTTCCGCCATTATTACGGCTCTATCGATTCCACGCCCCTGTTCGTCATGCTGGCGGGCCAGTACCTGGACCGCACCGGCGACGTCGCGCTGCTGACCTCAATCTGGCCGAACATCGAGCGCGCGATCGACTGGATCGAGCGGTACGGCGACCGCGACGACGACGGCTTCGTCGAATATGGCCGCCGCAACAAGGACGGGCTGATCAACCAGGGCTGGAAAGACAGCTACGACAGCATCTTCCACGCCGACGGCACCCTGGCCGAAGGGCCGATCGCGTTGTGCGAGGTGCAGGCCTATGTCTATGCCGCGCGCCGTGCCGCCGCCGCCATCGGCCGCCGCCTGGGCAAGACCGCCTATGCCGAACGGCAGGACCATCTGGCCGAAAGCCTGCGCGTCGCCTTCAACGCGCGTTTCTGGATCGAGGATCTGGGCACCTTCGCCCTGGCACTGGACGGCCACAAGCAGCCCTGCTGCGTCCGCTCGTCCAATGCCGGGCATATCCTGCTGACCGATATCGCGACGCCGGACCGCGTCCCCCGGCTGGTGGCCGGGCTGATGAACCGGTCGTCCTTCACCGGATGGGGCATCCGCACCATCCCCGAGGGCGAGGCGCGCTATAACCCGATGGCCTATCACAACGGGTCGGTCTGGCCGCACGACAACGCGCTGATCGGACTGGGCCTGGCCCGCCACGGCTATCGCGACGAGGCCGCGCGCCTGTTTCGCGGCATGTTCGACGCCGCCTTCTATACCGACCTGCGCCGCCTGCCCGAACTGTTCTGCGGCTTCACCCGCAACCGGGCGGAAGGCCCCGTCCGCTATCCGGTCGCCTGCTCGCCGCAGGCCTGGGCGGCGGCGACCCTGCCGGCGCTGGTCCAGTCGACCCTGGGGCTGTCCTTCGACCCCGCCACGGTCGCGGTGCATTTCGAACACCCGCGCCTGCCCGATTTCCTGGACGAGATGACCCTGTACAATCTGGAGGTCGGGGGCGACCGGGTGACCGTGCGCCTGGTGCGCGTGGGCGACGAAGTCGCGATCAACGTCGTGGAGCGCAGCGAGACGATCCGGGTGCAGATCTCGACCTGACGGCCTGTTTCGGGGGCGTGGCGCCGACCCCGTCCCCGCGGCAGGATCGCCGCCAAGGCTTTACGAATGGCTTTCGTAGGCGTCCAGGACGGTGGCCGCCGGGCCGTCCATGCGGATGCGTCCGTGTTCCATCCACAGCACGCGCGTGCACCATTCCCGCATGATGGGTAGGGCGTGTGAGGTCAGGACCAGGATGTCCGCCCCGCGGATCACGCCGGTCAGCCGCGCCCGCGCCTTGTCGCGGAACAATGCGTCGCCGGCCAGGAACCATTCGTCCATCAGCAGCACCTGCGGCGCGATGGCGGTGGCCAGGCCGAAGCTGAGGCGCACCGACATGCCCGAGGAATAGAGACGGATCGGCAGGTCGAGGAACGGCCCCAGTTCGGCGAACCCCTCCACGTCCTGTTCCAGCCGGCGCAACGCGGCGTTGTCCAGCCCCATCTGGCGCGCGCGCAGGACGATGTTCTCGCGCCCCGTCAGTTCCGGGTTCATGCCGGCCGAAGGGTCCAGCAGCGCGCTGACCGACCCGGTGACCGACACCCAGCCGCCCCCGGCCTCGTAGATCCCGGCCAGGGCGCGCAGCAGGGTCGATTTCCCCGCGCCGTTATGCCCGATCAGGCCGATGCGCTCGCCGGGCTGGACGGTGAAGCTGACATCGCGCAGCGCATGGACCAGAATGCGCGAGGGGGTGTCGGCCTCGATCTCGCCCCCCGTGCGCAGGCCGGGCGACCTCAGGGCGGCCAGCGGCCGCCGGGCACGGGCGAACAGCGTCTTCTTCAGCGACCTGGCCCCGCCATGAAAGACCGGGAACGACAGCGACAGGTTCTGGGCCGTGATCGAGGCCGAGGGACGCGGATGCGCAGGGGTGTGGGACATGGCGTTACACCCAGAACGCCAGTTGCGACCGGCTGCGGGAAAACACGTACAGGGCGGCCAGGCACAGCAGCCCGCTGCCCAACCCGGCCTCGACCCAGATCCGCAGCGCCGGCACCTGGCCCAGCAGCGGGCCGCGCACGACCTCCAGCAACGGATAGAAGGGGTTCAGTTCGAACCACCAGTCGCGCCCCTTCAGTTGCGAGGCCGACCACATCACCGGGGTGACGTAGAACGCGACCTGCACCACGCTGCCGACGATGGGGGGAATGTCGCGGAAGCGCGCGCAGATGCTGCCCAGCAGCAGGGCCGACGCCAGCCCGTTCACCAGCCACAGCGCCACCCCCGGCAGCGCCATCAGCATCGCCGCGCCATGCCAGACCCCCAGCAGCAGGAACACGCCCAGCGGCACGACGATATTGTGGCCGAAGACGATGGCGGTGCGGACCATCATGCGCATCGCCTGCAGGAAAAACGGCAGGCGCACCGCGCGGATCATCCGTTCGGCGTCCGTGAAGCAGGTGCAGGCCTCGCCCAGGACGCCGCTCACCCCGACCTGCCACAGGATCATCGACAGGGCCAGGTAGGGCAGGTAGCCATGCAGGTCCATGTGGAACAGCCGGCCGTAGATCAACCCCATCGCCCCGATCATGATCGCCGAGGACAGGGTCAGCCAGAACGGCCCCAGCGCCGAGCCCCGATAGCGCAGGCGGATGTCCAGCCAGCCCAGCGACAGCGCCAGCCGCCACATCGTCAGACCTGCCCCGATATCGCGCAGGGCGGCGACGACCCGCCGGACCTGCCGGGGCGCCGGGGCGACGTGCTGACGGCCCATGCCATCCGGCGCGGGGATTTCTGGCAGGATGCTCATGCTCTTGGGCGTTAGCTGATCGGCCGCCCGCCCGCAACCGCCCTCTTGCGGGCCCGCCAGAGGGCCGATGCAGGAGCGTGACGTTGTTGCGCCAAACATGGTCTTTATGTAAAGGCTTAGGGAATATTCCTTTCCATCGGCCTGAACTTCCGGACGGAATCCCGAGGCGCAACCGCGATGCAGACCAGCTTCCCGCGCCAGATCCCGACTTTCGCCATAATCGGTCCCGAACGTCTGCCCTCTTCACGGCGTGGTTCCCGCGCCCGTTCCAGATGAGCATCCTGATGACCCGATCCGCACCCGGTTCCGTACCCCGCCCCGCCCGGCGCCCCAGGGAAACAGCGGTCGGAACGGCGGCCCGGGCCGGCGCGGCCATCGGGCTGGCCGGCCTGCTGGCGGCCTGCGCGACGTCGCCGGGCCCCGGCCTGCCGGTCACGCAGGAGGCCGCGAATTATCGCGCCCATGCGAAATCCTACTACGCCCCGCCGGGTCCGCCGGACGACCCGTGGGGCCCGTATATCGAGGAAGCGTCCAAGCGCTTCGACGTGCCGGAAACCTGGATCCGGTCGGTCATGCAGCGTGAATCCGGCGGTCAGCTGTTCCGCAACGGGCAGTTCGTGACCTCGGCCCCCGGCGCCATGGGGCTGATGCAGCTGATGCCCCCGACCTATGACGAGCTGAAGGGCGAGTACGGCCTGGGCGACGACCCGTTCAACCCGCACGACAACATCCTGGCGGGCACCGCGTACCTTCGGCAGATGTACGACATCTACGGCTCGCCCGGCTTCCTGGCGGCCTACAACACCGGGCCGGGGCGACTGGACGATTTCCTGGTCCACAACCGCACCCTGCCGCGCGAGACCCGCAATTACGTCGCGGCGATCGGCCCGCAGATCGCCGGCATCACGCCCAATGTGCGCTCGCAGGCCGACCTGATGGTCGAGGCTCACGACGCGGCGCGCGGCCACGTCTATCTGGCGGCGCAGACCAGCAGCCAGACGCGCTCGGTCCGCATGGCCTGGGCGCGGCGCAACGACCATGGGGCGGGCGACGACAGCCAGCCGATCCAGGTCGCCGAGGCCCCGCCCGAAACCGACCGCGTGCCCGCCCCCGCCTATACCGGGTGGAAGAGCGTGACGCCCGCCGGCGGCGGGTCGCCGGCCGACAGCGTGCGCGCAGCCTGGGCCGCGCGGACAAAGCAGGACGGCGGACCCGAAGGCCCCGCCGTCGCGCCCCCCACCGAGATCGCCGCTGCCCCGCCGCCCGAGCCCCCCGCGCCCGCCGACCGGGGGTTCCATCTGGTCAACCCGGCGATGGCCGAACCCGCGCCGCTGCTGCGCCACGGCAGCATGGCCCCGACGCCCAGCAACTGGGCGATCCAGGTCGGGGCCTTCGGCACCCCGGCCATGGCGTCGCAGGCCGCGGGCCATGCGCGCACGCGGGCGGCGTCGCTGCTGGGCGCGGCGCGCCCGCAGGTCGCCAGTGTACAGGTGACGCACGGGCACCTGTACCGTGCGCGGCTGACCGGCCTGTCGCACGACGCGGCGGTTGCGGCGTGCCGCCGCCTGGCGCAGGGCGCGGATAACTGCGTTGTCATTTCCCCCGATTCACGGTCCTGACCGCCGTGACGTCACCCCGCCCGGAGGGCGCCTGATGCTTCGTTCCCCTTTCCTGAGACGCTGGACCCGGCTGGGCATGATCCTGCCGGCCATGATGGGCCTAGCCTTCGTGGCGGCCACATCGTTCACGCCGGCGCGGGCCGCCCTGCCGACCGGCAGCACCGCCCCGCTGTTCGACACCCAGGCCAGCCTGGGCGGCAAGGAATTCCATTTCACGCTGGCCGACGCCCTGCATCACGGGCCGGTGGTGCTGTATTTCTACCCCGCGGCCTTCACCCGGGGCTGCACCATCGAAGCGCATGATTTCGCCGACGCCATGGACGAGTTCAAGGCGCTGGGCGCCACCGTCATCGGCGTGTCGATGGACAAGATCGAAACGCTGGACAAATTTTCGGTCAGCGAATGCCGCAGCCGTTTCGCCGTCGCCTCCGACGCCTCGGGCAAGATCGCGACGGCCTACGATTCCAAGATGCCGCTGGTCCGCTATGCCAGCCGGACGTCCTATGTCATCGCGCCCGACGGGCACATCCTGTTCGCCTACAGCGCCATGGCACCGGCGGGACATATCACCGGCACCCTGGCGGCGCTGCGGGACTGGAAGAAGACGGCCGGGGCAAACTGAGTCCCGGCGCGTGATGCCGGAAAATCGGGCTTTGCCCGAACCCACCAGGGCCTGAGGCCCTGGACCCCAATCATGGATAAAGTGAATGGGTTTCCAAAGGGCTAGGCCCTTTGGCGGGTTTCAGGGCAGCGCCCTGACCTAACGCCCCAGCACCGACAGGCAGCGATCACGCAGGCCCCTGAGGCCGGTATCGCGTACCCGCCGCAGGGCGGCGCGGGCGCGGCGGGCATACCCCTTGATATCCGGCACTTCATCGTGCCCGAACGGCCGGGCGCAGACCGATTGCGGGTCCAGCGCCGGATAGCGGGCATCCAGGGTGCGCAGCACCAGCCGCGCATCCTGCGGCAACGCCAGCGCCAGCGCCGTCGTCACCTGGGGGCCACTGTCGGAATCCAGGCCCGGCGCCATCTGGGGCACCAGCGCCATCCAGGCCGGATCGGCTGCGGCGATCCCGGCAGTGACGGTATCGAAATCATTGGAATCGTTCAGGTTGCCCACGGCCTGCGCCGCACCCTGGGTCCGGATCGCCGCCGCGACCCCGGCCGGGGTCGGGTCGCCGGCATCCGGCGTGGCCGCCCGCCCCTGCACAGGGGCGGCCAGCAGGGCCGGCAGGGTCAGGCAAAGGATCGGTCCAAACTTTCGCATCACATTATCATGAGCGATGCGGGCGGGCTTGGGAAGCGAAGGCTGGGATTGTTCCCGGAAACGAGAGGTCGGGCGTTGCCCGATCACCCGCTGCCCGCCTGGGATGCGGAATCGACCACCACCAGCTTGTCGCCGGTCAGCGGGGTCGGTGTGCGGCCCCGGGGCAGCAGCGCGCGGAAGCGGCCGTCATAGCTGGCCGCCTGCTCGTACAGCGCATCCAGCAGGCCGTGGCGATCCATGAAGACGTTCAGCGCCGCGGGAATCCGCACGCAGCCTTCGGACGCCGGGTGGCCGAGGCGGGATTCCAGGAAATCAGGGTCGGTGGCATGGATTTCCAGCCGGATCTGCCCCTTTTCCCGGCTGGGCAGCCAGCCTTTCTCGGCCCATTGCCAGCCCATGTCCCACACCCGCATGCCTTTGGCACCGATACCGCGAATGCCGTTTTCGTTGCGGGTGCCCTGCGCGCGATAGCCGAGGCGGTCGGGCGAATTCACGAATACGCCGGTGGGGGTCAGGTAATAATATTTACGCCCCGCCCGCCCGGTCGAGACCCGGGTGCCCCCCAGCACCTGCCACGCCCCGTCCCCCGGCAGCGCCAGGATGAAACAGACCGTCTGCACACGGGGGTTGCGGTCGACGACCATCAGCACCTGCGCCCGGTCGACGATCGCCTCCCCCTGCGCCAGCTGGGTCCGGGCCAGGCGGATCCACTCCGCCGCGCCGGCAGGCGACGGGGTCATGAAATGGGGAATGTCGCGCTGCATCGCCGCGGCCAGGCGGACGGCCTCGGCCCGGGCCGCGTCGTCATCCAGCGACGGCAACGGGGGGATGTCGATGGCCGGATTTTGCTCGATGGGCGAGGCGATGGCGACCGGACCGGCCCCGGGGACGCCCCCGGGCGGGGCCGGCGATCCGGCGTGGACGGGTGGCGCGCAGCCTGCCAGACCGGCGGCCATGATGGCCACCGCCACCGGATAGACAATCCGCATGCGCTCCCTCGCCCTGATCGACCCCTACGTCATGACGCAGAACGCGCGGCCGCGTTCCCGCCGACAGGTCGGGCGTGCCCCAACCCACCAGGGCCTGAGGCCCTGGACCCAATCATGGATACGAATGGGTTTCCAAAGGGCTAAGCCCTTTGGCGGGTTTCAGGGCAGCGCCCTGAGGCATGCCGTATCAGATGTGGATCGCGCGCTTTTCCACGTCCAGGGCGGCTTCCTTCACGGCCTCGCTCAGCGTCGGGTGGGCGTGGCAGGTCCGGGCGATGTCTTCGGACGAGGCGCCGAATTCCATCGCCAGGGTGGCCTCGGCGATCAGTTCGCCCGCGCCCGGCCCGATGATGTGCACGCCCAGAACGCGGTCGGTCGTGGCGTCGGCCAGAACCTTCACGAACCCGTCGGTCATGCCCATGGCGCGCGCGCGGCCGTTGGCCATGAAGGGGAACTTGCCGACCTTGTAGGTCACGCCGGCATCCTTCAGCCCTTCCTCGGTCTGGCCGACGGTCGCCACCTCGGGCCATGTGTAGATCACGCCGGGGATGGCGTCATAATTCACATGCCCGGCCTGGCCGGCCAGGATTTCCGCCACCGCCATGCCTTCGTCCTCGGCCTTGTGCGCCAGCATCGGGCCGGCGATCACGTCGCCGATGGCATAGATGCCGGGTACGCTGGTCGCGAAATGGGCGTCGGTGACGATCCGGCCGCGCTTGTCCAGCGCGATGCCGGCTTCTTCCAGGCCCATGCCGCCGCTGGCCGCCGTGCGGCCGATGGCCAGCAGGACGATATCGGCCTCCAGCGTCTCGGCCTTGCCGCCGGCGGCGGGTTCGACCGTCAGGATGACGCCCTTGCCGGTCTTCTCGGCCTTGGTGACCTTGTGGCCCAGCTTCATCTGCAGGCCCTGCTTGGTCAGGATGCGCTGGAACTGCTTGGCGATCTCGTTATCGGTCCCCGGTACCAGGCGATCGAAATATTCGATCACCGTGACCTCGGCGCCCAGGCGATACCAGACGCTGCCCAGTTCCAGCCCGATCACGCCGCCGCCGATCACCACCAGCTTCTTCGGCACGGACGACAATTCCAGCGCGCCGGTCGAGGTCACGATGGTCTGTTCGTCGACCTCGACCCCCGGCAGGCCGGCGCTGTCGCTGCCGCTGGCGATGACGATGTGCTTGGCCGTCACCGGCTTGCCGTCGACGGTGATCCGGCCGGTGCCTTCGATCTTGCCGGTGCCCTTCAGCCAGGTGACCTTGTTCTTCTTGAACAGGAATTCGACGCCCTTGACGTTGGCCTCGACCACCTCGCCCTTGCGGGCCATCATCCGGGCCAGGTCCAGCTTGACGCCATCGATCAGGATGCCGTGCCCGGCATAATCATGCGTCGCGGCATGATAGTTCTCGGACGACTGCAGCAGCGCCTTGGACGGAATGCAGCCGACATTCAGGCAGGTGCCGCCCAGGGTCGCGCGCTTTTCCACGCACGCCACCTTGAAACCCAGCTGCGCCGCGCGGATGGCGCAGACATAGCCGCCGGGACCGGCGCCGATGACGATGACGTCGTAATCGGTTTCGGCAGGCGGGGCCACGACAGGTGCGGTCGCCGGAGCGGCGGCCGGGGGGGCAGCGGGGGCTGCCGCCTTCGGCGCGGGCTTGGCCGGGGCGGCGCCGGCGCCGCCTTCGGTCAGCGTGGTCAGCACGGCGCCGACCTCGACCTCGGCCCCTTCGGCCACCGCGTGGGCGCCGAGCGTGCCGGACGCGGGGGCCGCGACCTCGACGCTGACCTTGTCGGTTTCCAGTTCCACGACCGGTTCATCGGCAGCAACGCTGTCGCCCGGCTGCTTCAGCCACTTGCCGATCGTCGCGGTGGTGACGCTTTCGCCAAGCGTCGGCACCTTGATTTCAATAGTCATATTCATGTCCTGCGTTCGATGCGTCGGATGGATCGACGGGCCGGGTAAGGACACCCGGCCCGGCGCGGCGCATCAGACCTCGAGCAGCAGACGACGCGGATCTTCCACGTTCTGCTTGACGCGCACCAGGAAGCTGACGGCTTCCTTGCCGTCGACGATACGGTGATCGTAGGTCAGGGCGATATACATCATGGGCCGGATCACGACCTGGCCGCCGACGGCGACCGGACGGTCCTGGATGGCATGCATGCCCAGGATGCCCGATTGCGGGGCGTTGACGATCGGCGTCGACATCAGCGACCCGTAGATGCCGCCGTTGGTGATCGAGAACGTGCCGCCCGACAACTCGTCCAGCTTCAGCGAGCCGTCGCGCGCGCGCTTGCCGAAACCGGCGATCGCGCTTTCGATGCCCGCGAAGCTGAGCGTGTCGGCGTCGCGGATGACGGGAACGACCAGGCCGTTCGGGCCGCCGACCGCGATGCCCAGATTGACGAATTCGCGATAGATGATGTCCTCGCCGTTGATTTCCGCGTTGATCGCCGGAAATTCCTTCAGCGCCGCGATCGCCGCCTTGGCGAAGATCGACATGAAACCCAGCTTCACGCCGTTATGCTTCTTCTCGAACGCCTCGCGGTATTCCGCGCGCAGGGCCTTGGCCGCGCTCATGTCCACCTCGTTGAAGGTGGTCAGCAGGGCGGCGGTGTTCTGCGCATCCTTCAGGCGGCGGGCGATGGTGCGGCGCAGGCGGGTCATCTTCACCCGTTCCTCGCGCGGGTCGTCGGTGCGCGGGGCGACCGGGGCCGCGGCGGGGGTGGCGGCGGGCGGCTGCGCCAGGAAGGAGAGGACATCGCCCTTGGTGATGCGGCCGTCCTTGCCGGTGCCCGTGCCGACCTGGGCCGGCGATAGGCCCTTTTCGGTCAGCATCTTCTGCGCCGACGGCATTGGCGCATGGGCGGCGCCCTGCGCCACGACGTCGGACGGCGGCGTCGCCGGGCGGGCGACCGGGCCGCTGGTCGTCGGCTGGGTCTGGACGCCGGCGGGCGCCTTGGGCGCCTCGGCCGCCTTCTTGGGCGCGGGGGCCGCGGCGGCGGGTTTGGCGGCGCCGCTGCCGGCCTCGACCGACGCCAGCACGGTGCCGACCTCGACCTCGTCGCCCTCGGCGACCAGCTGCTGGCCCATCACGCCGGCCTCGGGTGCTGCGACCTCGACGCTGACCTTGTCGGTTTCCAGTTCCACGACCGGTTCATCGGCCGTTACCGCCTCGCCGGGCTTCTTCAGCCACTTCGCAATGGTGGCGGTCGTCACGCTCTCGCCCAGTGTCGGCACCTTGATCTCGGCAGACATCTTCTTTTCCCAATCCCCCTGCCGGACAGATCCGCGTGCGGGGCATGGACCGCGTGTCCCTCGCCCGTCGTCTGCCGGCTTGTGCATTCTCAATACCAGACTGATGCCGGAACGGCACGAGGGCCGTCCCGGCGGACTTGCCTTACCCCGGACCTCCGGCCGGGGCGTCCGTTCACCCGACGCCCAGCGCCTGATTGACCAGCGCCGCCTGTTCGGCGGCATGGATGCGGGCCAGGCCGGTGGCCGGGCTGGCCGCGGCAATGCGCCCGACATAGACCGGGCGGCCGCCCTTGCGGCCCGCCTTGGCCATCACGCCTTCGATCCGGCGATCGACGAAACACCAGCCGCCCATGTTCTCGGGCTCTTCCTGGCACCAGATGATCTGGGCCTTGGGATAGAGCGCCAGTTGCTCGGCCAGCAGCTTTTCGGGGAACGGATAGAACTGTTCCAGCCGCAGGATGGCAACCTTGTCCAGCTTGCGCTCGCGCCGTTCGGCCAGCAGGTCGTAATAGACCTTGCCCGAGCAGATCACGACCCGTTCGACCGCGTCGCCATTGGCGATGGGATCGATTTCGCCGATGACCGGGCGGAAGCTGGTGCCCGAGGCGAAATCCTCGAGGTTCGAGACCGCCAGCTTGTGACGCAGCAGTGATTTCGGCGTCATGATGACCAGCGGCTTGCGGTAGTCCAGCTTCTGCTGGCGGCGCAGCGCGTGGAAATAGTTGGCCGGGGTGGTGATGTTGCACACCCGCATGTTGTTCTCGGCGCACAGCTGCAGGAAGCGTTCCAGGCGGGCCGAGGAATGTTCCGGACCCTGCCCTTCGTAGCCGTGCGGCAGCAGCAGCACCAGGCCGGACATGCGCAGCCATTTCGTTTCGCCCGACGCGATGAACTGGTCGATGATGACCTGCGCGCCGTTGGCGAAATCGCCGAACTGCCCTTCCCACAGCACCAGGGCGTTCGGATCGGCCAGCGAATAGCCATATTCGAAGCCCAGCACGCCGAATTCCGACAGCAGCGAGTTATAGACCTCGAAGATGCCCTGGCCGGCGTCGATGTTGTTCAGCGGCGCATAGGTGTTCTGGTTGATCTGGTCGATCAGGACGGCATGGCGCTGGCTGAACGTGCCACGCTGGCAATCCTCGCCGGACAGGCGCACCCGGAATTTTTCCAGCAGCAGCGAACCGAAGCCCAGCGCCTCGCCGGTCGCCCAGTCGATGCCTTCGCCCGACTTGAACATCGCGGCCTTCGCCTTGAGCTGACGGGCGATTTTCGGATTGATGTTGAAATCGGACGGCGCGGCGCTCAGCGCGTCGCCGATCTTGCGCAGGGTCTCGACCGCGACGCCCGTGGCGGGCTCGGCGTCGAGCTGGCCCACCGGCGGCGGCTTCAGCCCCTCCCACGACCCTTCCAGCCAGTCGGCCTTGTTGGGCTTGTAGGTCTGGGCAGCCTGGTAGGATTCCTCCAGCTTGTTGTGGAAGGCATCCCACATTTCCGACGCCTGGGCCTCGGTCACCACGCCTTCGCGGACCAGGCGGTCGGCATACAGGGTGCGGACCGTCGGGCGGGCGGCGATGGCCTTGTACATCGTCGGCTGGGTAAAGGCGGGCTCGTCCGATTCATTATGGCCGTGCCGGCGATAACCGACGACGTCCAGCACGATGTCGGTGGCGAACTTCTGCCGGAAATCGGCGATCAGCCGCGCGCAGTACACCACGGCCTCGGGCTCGTCGCCATTGACGTGCAGGATCGGGGCCTGCACCGCCTTGGCGATGTCCGTGCAATACAGGCCGGAAAAGGCGTGGGCGGAGACGGTGGTGAAGCCGATCTGGTTGTTCACCACGATATGGATGGTGCCGCCGGTGCGATAGCCGATCAGCTGCGACATCGCCATCGTTTCGTACACCAGGCCCTGGCCGGCGAACGCCGCGTCGCCGTGCAGCAGCAGCGCCATGTGACGGCCGCGGGCGTGCGGGTCGTCGCCGTCCTGGGCGGCGCGCACCTTGCCGACCACCACCGGATCGACCGCTTCCAGATGCGACGGGTTGGGCTGGAGCGAGATATGGACCGGATTGCCGTCGATATCGACGTCGGTCGAGGTGCCCAGATGATATTTCACGTCGCCCGAGCCCTGGACGTCGTCGGGCTTGAAGGACGCGCCGGCGAATTCGCTAAAGATCGCAGTGTAGGGCTTGCGGACCACGTTCACCAGCGTGTTCAGGCGGCCGCGATGCGGCATGCCGATCGCCACCGACTTCACGCCGTCCTTAGCCACCTGGTCGATCACAGCGTGCAGCGCGGGGATGGTGACGTCCTCGCCTTCCAGGCCGAAGCGCTTGGTGCCGACATAGCGCTTCTGGCAGAAGGCCTCGAAGCCCTCGGCCTCGGTCAGATGGTCGAGGATGACCTTCTTCTGTTCGGCCGAGGCGCCGGCGCGCCAGTTATCGCCCTCCAGGCGCGCCTGCAGCCAGTTGCGCTGCGCGGGGTCCTGAACATGCATGAATTCGGCGCCGATCGGGCCGCAATAGACCTGGCGCAGCGCGTCGAGCACCTGTGCGATGGTCGCGGTCTGGGTCCCGATCAGGTTGGCGACGATATGTCCCAGGTAGATCGGCCGGTCGAGGTCCTGCGGCCCGAACCCGTAAGTCGCGGGGTCGAGGTCGGCATGCGGCTTGGGGATCTGCAGGCCCAGCGGGTCCAGCCGGGCTTCCAGGTGGCCGCGCACGCGATAGGCGCGGATCAGCTGCGTGGCGCGCAGGCTGTCGTCGGCGGCCGCATGCAGGCTTTCGACCGAGGCCGGTGCGCCCACCGCCCCCTTCGCCGCGACGGGGGCCGCGTCGCCGCCGTCGATCATCGACAGGCGCGGCGACCACGAGGCCCCTTCGGCGTCGTGCAGCACCGCGGCGCCTTCTTCGTCCATCGCCGCGAACAGGGAGGCAAAGGAAGGATCGACGCTGCCGGGGTCGGACACCCAGCGGGCGTACAGTTCGGCCAGGTAGGCCGTGTTGGCTCCGCTGAACGCGGTCGACAGGATATCTACGCCCGCCATCTTGAAGACATCTCCTCACTGACGGCCTTGCTGGCCGCGTCATTGTCCGTTTCTGCCCCGTAGCCGCCGATCGTGACGGAATTCGGGACAGTAACCGGTTGTGCTCTCAACCCTAGCGTCACCTTTTGCGGTCCGCCGCCATCTTTCGCCACGGTCAGGATTGCTCCACGTGCATGCTCACCTTTACGTTTCCACCATGGCGCGTCCGGCGGACCGCAAAACGGGACCGCCCATACCCAAGCAAAGCGCGCACCACTTGCCTACCGCCCGGTCAGTCACAGCCACGCCATAAGCGTCACGATACCGTGACCGTCGGGAACGTTCGGCCATCTCCCGAACCGCGACCCGGGCAGGCCCGAAGGCAGATGATGAATATGCAGGCATATTCTGCATGTTTTTTGCCTTAATGCCTCGGCGGGACCGCCGGCGCGCCACCTCCGCTCAGGACAGGTGCGGGAGGTCGAGATAGGCCACGCTCTGCATTTCCTCGAGGCGCGAGGCCGTGCGTTCGAACGCCTGCGCGCCCTCGCCGCGCTGGTAGATCGCATCGGGCTGGTCCTCGGCCGAGGCGAACAGCTTCACCTTCTGCTCGTACAAGGTGTCCACCAGCACGATGAAGCGGCGGGCAACGTCGAAATTATCGGGACCCAGCCGGGGGATGTCGTCCAGGATCAGCGCCGGGAAGCGCGTGGCCAGCGCCAGGTAGTCGCCGGCCCCCAGCGGCCGGCCGCACAGCGACGGAAAGGTAAAGCGCGCAACGGGACCGGCAGCGACCGGAACCGCCAGCTTCCGGCCCATGATGTCCAGCGTCACCGGCTTCACCGGCGCGCCGTCCGCCAGGCGCATGAAAATCGAATCCAGCTCCTGCGTCGCGTCGGGGCCGGGAGGCACGATCCATGTCGTCATGCCGCGCATGCCGCCGCGCCGGTAATCGCGCGGGGAATCGAGCACCACCGTATCCACCTCGCGCTGGATTACCGCGATGAAGGGGCGGAAGGCGTCGGCGCCTGGCCGGTTCTGGAACAGATCCTGCGGCTGGGTGTTCGATGTCGCGACCACGACCACGCCCTCGGCGAACAGATATTCGAACAGCCGGCCCAGGATCATCGCATCGGCGATGTCGTTCACCTGGAATTCGTCGAAGCACAGCAGCCAGGCCTCGTCGGCGATGGCGTGGGCCAGCGGCGGAATCGGGTCGGTCAGTTCGGGATGCGCGCGCTTCATGTCGTGCAGGCGCTGGTGCACGTCCTGCATGAAGCGATGGAAATGCACCCGTTTCTTGTGTTCGACCGGCGCCAGTTCGAAGAACAGGTCCATCAGCATCGTCTTGCCGCGGCCGACCTGCCCGACCATGTAGACGCCGCGCGGCCGGGGCGCCGGGGCCGCAGGGCCCGGCAGGCCCAGCCGCGCCTTCAGCCCGCCCAGCAGGCCGCCCAGCCTGCCGTGGGCCGGGGCAGCCTGCCGCACCACGGGGTGATAGCCCGGAAGTTCGCGCCACAGCCGGTCCAGCCGCGCGGCGGCCTTGGCCTGTTCGGGATCCGGGGCCAGCAGGCCCGCATCCACCCGTGCCCGATACGCGCCGAGCGGTCCGGTTCCGGACGGCAGGTGCAGGTCGGAGGCGAAGGACGAAAGGACGGTTTCCATAACAACGCCGATAGCGCCAGCAACGGATGCCAGCAAGGGCATGCACTCGCCAAACCGTGTCGTGACAGGCCTGCTCTCCATCTGGTGAACTCAAGACACGTCCGATCGACCGAAAAGGGAGTATTTCGCAATGATCGACTGGTCCGCCTACCGCCGATACCTCGACCAGAGCGTGCCGGTGCTGGCCACCCTCAGTCCCGGCACGGTCGACGGCTTTACGACTCTGGACCAGGCGGGCGCGGCCACCGGGCATCTGGACGCCCGAACGCGCGAACTGATCGCGCTGGCGGTGGCGGTGACCACGCGGTGCGACGGATGCATCGCCGTCCATTCCAAGGCCGCGGTCGATGCCGGTGCGACGAAGGAACAGATCGCCGAGGCCCTGGGCGTCGCCGTGGCGCTGAACGCCGGGGCCGCCGTGGTCTATTCCACACGGGTGATGGATGCGGTCGCGAAGATCACCTGAGAGCCTGACCGGAAATGCGCGCGTCGGATCGCCGCCAGCGCGCATTTCCGGTCAGGCTCTGAGGGGCGCGCCCTTGGCGCGCGGGCAAACGGGGACTAGCATTCCGGCCCTGGCCCAACTGCCCGCGCAGGTTCCATGACCGTCCCCGCCCCGATCCGCCCCAACTATGCCGCGCTGGAGGCCGCCGCCGTCAGCACCGACCCGTTCGCGCATGTCGTGGTCCCGCATTTCGTCGGGCCGGACGATCTGGCGGCGCTGGTGGCGTCGATGCCCGACCTGTCGTCCGGCGGGTCGTTCCCGCCCGGATCGCTGACGCTGGCGCCGCTGGTGCGCGGCCTGGTGGCGGAAATGGAGGGGCCGCGCCTGCGCGGCGCCATCGCGCGCAAATTCGGCCTGGACCTGGACGGTGCGCCGACCATGCTGACGCTGCGCGGCCGCACGCGCGAAAAGGACGGCCGCATCCATTGCGATTCCGTGACCAAGCGGGTGACGGTGCTGCTGTACCTGAACCCCTCCAGCGAATCCTGGGCACGGCAGGAAGGGTGCCTGCGCCTGCTGCGCGGGCCGGACGATGTCGAGGATTACGCCGCCGAAATCCCGCCCATCGACGGCACGCTGCTGATCTTTCCCAACGGCCCGACGACGTGGCACGGCCACCGGCAATATGTCGGCCGGCGCTATACCATCCAGTTGAACTACATGGAAAACGACGCCAAGGCGCGCAGCGAGATGCGGCGCCACCGCCTGTCGGCGCTTGCCAAGCGGCTGTCTCACGCGGCCTGATCTCCACAGCTGCCCCGGAGTTGCCGCGATTCGGACATGATCGCGGCCGATAGGGCGGTGTCGAGACTGTTCTGGATAAAGGAGCCCCTCATGCGGGTTCGACCCCTTTCCTTCTTCCTGGCGACGCTGTGCCTGACCGGCACGATCGCGGCGACCAGCGTGCCTTCGCCCGCCATGGCCCGGCCCGACGACCATGGCTGGCACGGCGGCGGCGGTCGCGGCGGCTGGGACCACGGCCACCGGGAATATGACAACCGGCGCGGCCCCGGATGGGGCGGTGGCGGCGGTGGCTATTACCATCACGGTTCCGGTGTCGGCATGGCCGTCGGCGCCGGCGTGGCCGGCCTGGCGGTCGGCGCGCTGCTGGGCGGAGCACTGTCCTCGCAGGCCGCGCCGCCGCCCGGGGCCTATTATCCGCCGCAGCCGGAACCCCCGCCGCCCCCGCCGGCTTATTACCCCCAGGCGTCCTACGGCCCGCCGCCGTACTGATCCGGCCCCACCGTACACGCCCCTTTATTTGACCCGCATCACGGGAGTTACCCTGTTCATGACCGTTCGCCGGTTCCCGATCCTCGCCGCCCTTGCCCTGCTGTCGTCGCCCGCACTGGCGGCGGCGGCCGACGCCCCTGCCCCCGCTTCCGACCCCACGCCGACCACCCCCGTACCGGCCACCGCCACGCCAACGCCCGCCACGCCGGCCCCGACGCCCCCGTCATCGGTACCGGCGCATACGCCCCACGACCAGACACCCGATCAGGTGGAGACGCATATCACGACCCTGCACCAGCAACTGGGCATCACCCCCACGCAGGAGAAGCCCTGGGGGGCCTTCGCGCAGCTGATGCGGGACAATGCCGAACGTTTCCGCGACGCCATCGCCCAGCGCCGCGACCGGCTGGCCAGCATGAGTGCCGCGGACAACATGCAGTCCTACGCCGATCTGGTGACCCAGCGCGCACAGGATCTGCAGGCGCTGAACATGGCGTTCCGCACGCTGTATAACGGCTTCAGCGACATGCAGAAGAAACAGGCCGACACCCTGTTCCGCCAGTCGGACCAGCGCGCCGCGGCCGCCACCGCGCCGGCGAAATAATGCCGGCGCGGTGAAGGCAAGGGCCGAGGCCCTTGCCGGGGTCGGGCAGCGCCCGACCTTCCCCGGGGCCAGGCGTCAGACCTGGTCCAGCGGGTACCAGGCCCGCCCGTCCCGCGCCAGCAGCGCGTCGGCCCCCGCCGGCCCGGTCGCGCCGGCGGGGTAGAATTCCAGATCCTGCGCCGATTGCGCCCAGGCTTGCAGCACCGGATCGACCGCCGTCCAGGCAGCGTTGATATTGTCCGCGCGCTGGAACAGCGTCGCGTCTCCGGTCAGGCAATCGTACAGCAGTGTTTCGTATCCCACGTTGGGTTGCAGGTCGAACGCGTCCTCGTACCGGAAGCGCACCTGCACGTCGGCCAGGTCCATCGCGGGGCCAGGGCGCTTGGCCCCCATCTCGATGGTCAGGCCCTGGGCGGGCTGGATGTTCACGATCATCCGGTTCGGCGGCAGGGCGGCGGTTTCGGTGCCCCGGAAGATCGCGACCGGCGGTTTCTTGAACTGTACCACCACCTCGGTCCGGCGGCCGCCCAGCGCCTTGCCGGTGCGCAGGTAGAAGGGCACGCCCGACCAGCGCCAGTTATCGACATGCAGTTTCAGCGCGACATAGGTTTCCGTCACGCTGTCCTTCGCCACGCCGGGGCTGTCGCGATAGGCCGCGACGGGCCGGTCGGCGACGACGCCCGTACCATACTGGCCGCGTACCGCGTCGCGCGGATCTATGGGGCGGATGGATTCGAACAATTGTTCCTTGGCGGTGCGGACGGTTTCGGCGGAAAACGAGGCAGGCGGTTCCATCGCCACCATGGCGAACAACTGGAACAGATGGTTGGGCACCATGTCGCGCAGCGCGCCGGTGGGTTCGTAGAACGCGCCGCGCTGCTCCACCCCGATGGTCTCGGCGGCGGTGATCTGGACATGATCGACGTATTCGTTGCGCCACAGCGGCTCGAAGATCAAATTGCCGAAGCGCATGGCCAGGATGTTCTGGACCGTTTCCTTGCCCAGGAAATGGTCGATCCGATAGATCTGGCGTTCGTCCAGCACCGACAGGACCTGCCGGTTCAGCGCACGCGCGGTTTCCAGGTCCGACCCGAAGGGCTTTTCGATCACCACCCGGCGGAACATGTCGGCCTGTTCGGTCGTCAGGCCGGCCTGGCCCAGCATGGCCACCAGTGCGCCGAAGAAGCGCGAGGGCACGGCCAGGTAGAACACCGCGCTGCCCGGCAGCCGCGCGCCCAGGGCGCGGACCTGCTCCAGATCGTTGAAATCGGCCTGGACGTACTCCAGGCGTTCGGCGATCCACGACCAGGCGCCGGGGTCGATCTGCGGCGTGTAGAATTCGGCGTTCCGGTCGCGCGTGAACTCCTGCATCGTCGCGGCCAGCCCGTCGCGCCAGTCGGCGGTGTCGCCGGGCGTGCGATCGACCCCCAGGATGCGGAACTGGGCGTCCAGCAGGCCGCTGCCCGCCAGATTGTACAGGGCCGGGATCAGCAGCCGCTTGGTCAGGTCGCCGCGCGCGCCGAAAATAACCAGCGTGCAGGGCGGGGCGGGACGGCTGCCCGAGGGGGGAATGGCATGCCGGCTGCGGGCCGGCGACGATATGTCGCGAGAAAAGGACATGGCGGAAATTCTCCTGAACACCCTGCCCGACCCTAGGACACCGGGCGCGCAGGGACATTGCGCCAGATCACGTCCGGCCATGTGACACCCGCCACCCCCGCGCGGCAAGGCATAATGCCGGAATCCCGCCGGCCGGCCGGTTCGGCTTGCATAGCACCCAGGCAGGCACTACCTCTCTGCGTCTCTCTTACAGAGGCATTGGGACGCCCGGACGGGCCGGGCGCACAGATCGGGGATATGGATCGATGGGGTACCGCGTTGCGGTCGTGGGCGCTACGGGGGCAGTCGGGCGCGAAATGCTGAAGACGCTGGCCGAGCGCGATTTTCCGGTGGACGAGATCGCGGCCCTGGCCTCGGCCCGGTCAGTGGGGCAGGAGGTCTCGTTCGGCGACAAAAAGGTTCTGAAGGTGCAGAACCTGGAACATTTCGACTTCACCGGCTGGGACATCGCCCTGTTCTCGCCAGGGGCGTCTGTGTCGGCGGTGCATGGGCCGCGCGCGGCCAAGGCCGGCTGCATCGTCATCGACAACACGTCGCATTTCCGCATGGAGCCCGACGTGCCGCTGGTGGTGCCCGAGGTCAATCCGGACGCGCTGAAGAAAGCGCGGCGCGGCATCATCGCCAACCCCAACTGCTCCACCATCCAGATGGTGGTGGCGCTGAAGCCGCTGCACGACCTGTTTTCGATCCGCCGCGTGGTCGTGGCGACGTACCAGGCCGTCGCCGGCGCGGGCAAGGAAGGCATGGACGAACTGTTCGCCCAGTCGCGGGCCAGCTTCGTGGGCGACCCGCTGAAGGCCGAGCAGTTCACCAAGCAGATCGCCTTCAACTGCATTCCCCATATCGACCGTTTCATGGATGACGGCGCGACCAAGGAGGAATGGAAGATGGCGGTCGAGACCCGCAAAATCCTCGACCCTGACATCTCGGTTTTCGCTACCTGCGTGCGCGTGCCCGTCTTCATCGGACATGCCGAGGCGGTGACGGTGGAGTTCGAGGAACCGGTGGACCTGGAACGCGCGCGCGACGTGCTGCGCGAGGCGCCGGGCGTCATCCTGCACGACCAGCGCGAGGATGGCGGGTACGTGACACAGATAGATTGTGTTGGCGAGGACGCCACTTACGTCTCGCGCCTGCGCATCGACCCGACGGTTCCGAACGGGCTGGCCTTCTGGTGCGTGGCCGACAATCTGCGCAAGGGCGCGGCCCTGAATGCCGTGCAGATCGCCGAGGCGATGATTGCGCTCGACCTGATCGGCCGCAAGGCGGCCTGATCGCCGGACAAGGAACCGGAACGGTGCAAAACCGTTCCGGTTGCGGCCGCACTGCGCCGCTTCTGTACGTCTCGCGACCTCGTGTTCCCCCCTGCGTTGACCGCGCCCTTTCCCGGGCGTAGGACCGAACAGACACAAGGCAACGGAACAAACCGGAGCCATAATCAGGGAAATCGACGAGACGACCATGCAGGATGTCCGTGATGCGCTCTATATAGGGCACCGAAGCGACGGAACACTGACCCGGCGACCCATGTCCCCGCATCTCCAGGTCTATCGCTTCCGACTCTCCATGTTTCTTTCGATCGCGAACCGGGCGGCCGGCGTCGCCGCGGCGGCAGGCTCGGCGCTTGGCGTCTGCTGGCTGAACGCGGCGGCGAAAGGTCCCGAGTCCTTCAAGAAGGTTCAGAAGGTCACCCGACATCCGCTGGGCAAGCTGGCCCTGGTGGGCTGGACGCTGGCGCTGGTGTACCATTTCGTCGCCGGCCTGCGCCACCTGACCTGGGACGCGGGTTACCGGTTCGAGAAGAAGGAGATCAACGAGGACGGCCCCATCGCCGTGGGCGTGACCGTGGGCGCCACGGTCGTGCTGGTCGCGACGATCTTCGGCCTGGCCGCCTGCCGTTCCAGAAAGAAGGCATCCTGACATGAACGCGACCCATACGCCGCGCATGGATGTCATGCGCTCCCAACTGTCCCGCGCGCGCGGGCTGGGCTCGGCCAAGACCGGAGTGAACCATTGGTGGATGGAGCGGATGTCCGCCGTCGCCCTGGTGCCGCTGTCCGGCTGGTTCGTGCTGCAGGTCATGCGCCTGGCCGGGTCCAGCCAGGAAGACGTCGTGGAATGGGGCGGCAAGCCGGCCAATTCCTCGATGCTGCTGGCCCTGATGGTGCTGACCTTCTACCACATGCAGCTGGGCCTGCAGGTCATCATTGATGACTACGTGCATGGCAAGCCGCACCTGCCGGCCAGCCTGCTGATGAAGGGCGTGACGTTCCTGATCGGGCTGTTCGCCGTGATCGCCGTCCTGAAGCTGGCGCTTGCCCCTTCGCGAAAGGCCAGCGCCTGATCCGGCCCACCCGGCCGTCAGGCGCGTGACAGAGACAGTTCCGGCCCGGCGGCAGTAACAGGCCGCCCCTCGGACCGGACGAGAATCGGGACACGTCCAAGACATGAACGCGATCACCCTCCCTTCTTCAAATGCCTACAAGATCGTCGACCACGCCTATGACGTGGTCGTCGTCGGCGCCGGCGGATCGGGTCTGCGCGCCACGCTGGGCATGGGCGCCGCCGGCCTGAAGACCGCATGCGTCACCAAGGTTTTTCCCACACGCAGCCATACCGTCGCCGCCCAGGGCGGCATCGGCGCGTCCCTGGGTAACATGGCCGAGGATAACTGGCGCTGGCATATGTACGACACCGTCAAGGGGTCGGACTGGCTGGGCGACCAGGACGCCATCGAATATATGTGCCGCGAGGCGGTCCCCGCCGTGCAGGAACTGGAACATCTCGGCGTTCCGTTTTCGCGCACCGAAGACGGCCGCATCTACCAGCGTCCGTTCGGTGGCCACATGCGCAATTTCGGCGAGGCCCCAGTGCCCCGCGCCTGCGCCGCGGCCGACCGCACCGGCCATGCCATCCTGCATACGCTGTACCAGCAATGCCTGAAGCATAACGTCGAATTCTTCGTCGAATATTTCGCCATCGACCTTATCATGGACGACGAAGGCGCATGCCGCGGCGTGATGGCATGGTGCCTGGAAGACGGCACCATGCACCGCTTCCGCGCCCAGACCGTGGTGCTGGCGACCGGCGGCTACGGCCGCGCGTACCAGTCCTGCACCTCGGCCCATACCTGCACCGGCGACGGCGGCGGCATGGCGATGCGCGCAGGCGTGCCCACCCAGGACATGGAATTCGTGCAGTTCCATCCCACCGGCATCTATCCGGCCGGCTGCCTGCTGACCGAGGGCTGCCGCGGCGAGGGCGGATACCTGACCAATTCCGAGGGCGAGCGCTTCATGGAACGCTACGCGCCGACCGCCAAGGATCTGGCGTCGCGCGACGTGGTGTCGCGCTCCATGACCATCGAGATCAACGAAGGCCGGGGCTGTGGTCCGCACAAGGACTACATCATGATGCATCTGGAGCATCTGGGCGCCGAGCTGCTGCATGAACGCCTGCCCGGCATTTCCGAAACCGCGCGCATCTTCGCCGGCGTGGACGTGACCAAGGAACCGGTGCCCGTGCTGCCGACCGTGCATTACAACATGGGCGGCATTCCCACGAACTATCATGGCGAGGTCATCCGGCCGACGAAGGACGACGTCGACGCGGTGGTGCCCGGCCTGATGGCGGTCGGCGAGGCCGCGTGCGTGTCGGTCCATGGCGCCAACCGTCTGGGCACCAACTCGCTGCTGGATCTGGTGGTGTTCGGACGCGCCGCCGCCAAGCGCGCTGCCGAGATCATCAAGCCGGCCGAGACCATCGCGCCGCTGCCGCCCAAGGCCGGCGAGGCCGCGCTGGACCGGCTGGACAAGCTGCGCCACGCCAAGGGCGGCACCCACGTCGCGGCCATGCGCGAGACCCTGCAGCGCACGATGCAGAAGCACGCGGCCGTCTTCCGCAATACCAAGAGCCTTGCGGAAGGTGTCGAGAAGATCAAGGACATCTGGACCGGCGTGCCCGACCTGTCGATCGCGGACCGGTCGCTGATCTGGAACAGCGATCTGATGGAAGCGCTGGAGTTCGAGAACCTGCTGGCCAACGCCACCGTCACCATGGCGGGCGCCGACGCCCGGCACGAAAGCCGTGGCGCGCAGGCTCACGACGACTATCCCGATCGCGACGACAAGGAATGGATGAAGCACACGGTCGCCCATCTGGACGACAAGGGCGGCGTGGAACTGACCTATCGCCCCGTGCACATGAAGACCCTGACCGACGACGTTCAGGTCTTCCCCCCCAAGAAGCGCGTCTACTGAAACGAAACGGCGGAAAAGGGACGAGACGATGGTCGAATTCAGCCTGCCAAAGAACAGCACGGTCGGGAAGGGTCGGATCTTTCCGGCCGCCCCGGGTGCCAAGAACGTCAAGTCGTTCGGGATCTATCGCTGGAACCCGGACGATGGCGCCAACCCGGTCGTCGACACCTACGAGATCGATCTGGACAAGATCGGCCCGATGGTGCTGGACGCGCTGATCCACATCAAGAACGATGTCGATCCGACGCTGACCTTCCGGCGGTCCTGCCGCGAAGGCATCTGCGGGTCGTGCGCGATGAACATCGACGGCGAGAACACGCTGGCCTGCCTCAAGCCCATCAAGGACGTGAAGGCGGCGGTGGCGATCTACCCGCTGCCGCACATGCCGGTGGTGAAGGATCTGGTGCCCGACCTGAACGGCGCCTATGCCCAGCTGCGCTCGATCGAGCCGTGGATAAAGTCCGACACGGCCCCGCCGCCGGATTCCGAACGTCGCCAGAGCATCGAGGAACGGGCGAAGCTGGACGGCATGTGGGAATGCATCCTATGCTTCTGCTGCACGACCTCCTGCCCGTCGTACTGGTGGAACGGCGACCGCTATCTGGGGCCGGCCACCCTTCTGGCCGCCTATCGCTGGATCGCCGACAGCCGGGACGAGCACGCGGGCGAGCGCCTGGATGCGCTGGAGGATCCGCTGAAGCTGTATGCCTGCCGCACGATCATGAACTGCACCCAGACCTGCCCCAAGGGCCTGAACCCGGCGAAGGCCATCGCCCGGATCAAGGAACTGCAGCTGGAACGCAAGCTCTGATCGGCCAGTCCTGCGGCATAGATTGACGAACGGGGCGCCGGATGGGACACATCCGGCGCCCTTTTCGTTTTCCACCCCGTGCCCGAGGAACCAGAATCCGGTGTTCGACGGAACCGCAGCCTCGGCCGCCGATCGGCGGCGCGCCTGGATCGACAGCCTGTTTGTCGATCACGCGATCTTCCGTCTGCCATGGACCAATTTCGCCACCGTCGTCCCGGGCCGGGTCTATCGCTGCAATCACCCCACGCCGGCGCGGCTGGCGGCGGCCAAGCGGCGCTACGGGCTGCGGACGCTGGTCAATCTGCGCGGGCATCGCAAATGCGGGTCGGACGCCCTGTCGCGCGACGCGGCGGCGCGGATCGGCCTGACCCATCTGGACATGGCGTTCGAAAGCCGGGGCGCGCCCCATCGCGACCGCATCCTGCGGTTCGAGGCGATGTACCGCACGCTGGATTTTCCGATGCTGATGCATTGCAAGTCCGGCGCCGACCGCGCGGGCCTGGCCTCGGGCCTGGTCATCATGTTCGAAGGCGGGACGGCGGACCAGGCGCTGCGGCAATTGTCCTGGCGGTTCGGCCATTTCAACCGGTCGCGCACCGGCATTCTGGACGCCTTCTTCCTGCGCTATCGCGCCGAGGCCGAGGGACGCCTGCCCTTCATGGAGTGGGTGCGGACCGAATATGACGAAACCCGCCTGCGGGGCGATTTCGTGGCCGGACGCCTGGCGTCGTTCGTGACCGACCAGGTACTGCGGCGGGAATAGAAGGACCGGGCTCCGCCCGAACCCGGCAAGGGCCTAAGGCCCTGGCGGGTTCGGGCGGAGCCCGACCTTGTATCAGGCCTGCGGGGCCATGGTGCGTATCAGGTCGAGCACACGGCGGCGCACGGCCTGATCCTCGATGCGGTAATAGATCCGCACCAGTTCGATCGTCTCGCGCCGCGAAAACAGTGCCGCTTCGCTGGCTGGCAGGCCCGAGGTGGTGGCGCCGCCGAATGCTTCCTGCGCCTGGGCGAAGCCGGGCGTCGGCACGCCGCCTGCCGTCCGCCCGCCGGCGGGGCGCTCCAGCCCGTCGAAGAAGAAGCTGACCGGCACATCCAGCACGCCCGACAGTTCAAACAGGCGCGACGCGCTGACCCGGTTGACGCCGCGCTCGTATTTCTGGACCTGCTGGAACGTCAGCCCCACAGCATCGGCCAGCCGCTCCTGCGACAGGCCCATCAAAGTCCGGCGGAGGCGAATGCGACTACCGACATGGACGTCCACGGGGCTCGGACCCGCACTACTCTTTTCGGTCAAAAGCTCCGCCTGCCCTTCATACGCATCATGGCCGTTATAATGCTGAATTAACGATTGATTTACCATTGGGAGAGGGTCTCTGTAATTAACATTTTGGAAAGTTTTTCTTCGATAGGTACCGGCTCAGCGGATAAAAAATATTTTGAAACAATAGCTTGATGCATCGCCCGGCGCGCCCCGCAATTGCGAGGCGCTCTCACACATATCAGGATAGCAGGAAAATATGGCAGAATTCTGCGCGGACGATCGGATCGTCCGGCACGGCCGCGGTGGGGTCATACGATACAAGGGAAAATAGCCTCGGCCCCGGGCCGTGCCGCAGGCACGGCCTCGCTATCCTGTCGGACGGAAGCCGCTGGTCAGATGAAGATGCGCGTCAAAACGCTCTAGCGTGGACGGCGCGCGGCGCCCACGCGCCATGGCGCTGCGAGCAGGATGGCGCCCATCGCCAGCCCGAACGGAACCCAACGGCCGAACAGGCCGAAGATCGTTACGGGCAGTGTGCCTGTCAAAGGAACGACCAGCACCCCCTCGCGGTTCCATCCCAGACGCACGATTTCGTGACCATGGGCATCGAAGGCGGCGGAAATGCCGGTGTTGGCGGCGCGCGCGATGGGCATGCCTTCCTCGACCGCGCGGATACGGACGGCGGCCAGATGCTGGCGGGGACCGGCGGTGTTGCCGTACCAGCCGTCATTGGTGACGTTCACCAGCCAGTCCGGCCGATCGTGCCGGTCGACGACCTGACCGGAAAAAATAACTTCGTAGCAAATCAGCGGACCGACGGGGGCCACGCCGGGCAGATGCCAGGTCCGCAGTCCCACCCCCGGGGCCATGCCGTCGCCGGGCACCACGTGGAAGGGCAGGAAAGCGGGCTGGTATTCGCCGAACGGCACCAGATGCGCCTTGTCGTAGAGATCGGCCAGCCGGCCGTCGGGTTCGACCACCGCCATCACGCTGTTGCGCCAACGGTCGCTTTCGTCGCGGCGCATGCTGCCGATCACCCCGGCGCTCGCGCCGGCGCCGGCCCGCGCGATCATCTGCCGCGCCATATCGTCTTCCTGCAACAGGCCGGGAAAGGCGCTCTCGGGCCAGGCGAACACCACCGGCCGGCCCGATGCCGCCGGGCCCGCCAGCGCCTGGGCAACGCCCTGCCGTGTCAAGGCCAGGTAGCGCCGGAAGATGGCGATATCGTCTTCGCCCGAAATCTTCTGGGTTTCCGGCACGTTGCCCTGCACCAGCACCACCACCGGATTACGGCCCGCCGGAAGAGGCCGCAACACCAGCAACGCCCCGCCCAGAATCGCCCAGGCCAGCACCCCGCCGAGGGACAGCGCCACGCCCCGCCGCCCCGCCAGCGGCAGCAGCGCCAGCAGGACCGTGCCCAGGGTCAGGCCGTCCACCCCCACCCAGGCGGCGGGTTGGATCATCACGTCGCCGACCAGGCCGGGCAGTTCCCACCCGCTGCCCAGCGGATTCCACGGAAAGCCGCTGAAGATGAAGACCCGCGCCATGTCGAACAGGGTCCACAGCCCGGCGAGAGCCAGGCCGCGCCGCCAGCCGGCGGGCGCCAGACGGCACAGGGCGGCCGGGGCGGCGGCCATCGGCGCCAGGATCAGAGCGCAGCCCGGCGCCGCCAGCGGCACCAGCCACCAGAAGGTGTCCACCCGGACCAGGATCGCGTCGGTCAGCCAGTACAGCCCCGCCGTATGCAGGCCCAGCCCGAACATGAAGCCGCGCCGCGCGGCGTCCCGCCACGACCCGGCGCGGTCGATCGCCCGCATCAGCAGCGGGAAGCACAGGGCCAGGACGGGCAGCAGATCGACCGGCGGAAAGGCCAGCGCCGCCACCGCGCCCACCAGCAGCATCAGCAGGTCGGCCCGCCAGCCGTGACGGTCGGCCAGGCGTGCCGCCACCCCGCCCCAGGACAGGGGCGGACAGACGAACCCGCCGGCGGTGGTCCTAGTCGAGAGCGTCACGCAGCCGGCGTTCGTAATGGCGGTAATATTTGTCGGCCAGCAGTTCGCTTTTGACGATCACCGCAACGTCGGTGGTGTTGAACTGGTCGTCCACCACCGCGCCGTCCCCGACGAAGCCGCCCAGCCGCAGATAGCCCTTGATGAGGGGCGGCAGGCGCGCCAGGCAGCGCCGGTGATCGAGCCCGAGCGGATCGGTCCGCAGCATTTCCACCCGCCGGTCGGGCAGCGCACGCAGCCGCAGCGCCGGCGGCGCCAGGTGATTGTGATACAGGTAGGTCAGTTCGTCGCCCAGCGGTTCGGGGTCGGTCCCCGGCAGGCTGGCGCAGCCGAACAGCACGTCGATCCGGTGCAGGAAGATGTACGAGGCAATACCCCGCCACAGCAGCTGCATCGCCGCGCGCCCGCGATAGCGCGGATCGACGCAGGACCGCCCGACTTCCAGCAGCCGTCCGGGAAAGTCGGTCAGGGGCGAGATGTCGTACTCGCCCGACGTATAGAACCGACCGACCTTCTGAGCCATGTCGCCCTGCAGCAGGCGGTAGGTGCCCACCACACCCTTTGCCCCCGACGAGATCGCATGGTCGATCACCAGAAGATGGTCGGCGACCTCGTCGAACGCATCAACGTCGCGGCGCAGACGCAAGGTGCGTTCGTCGGGGCGGGCGCCCATTTCCTCGTAGAACACGCGATAGCGCAGGGCCTGGGCGGCGTCGCGCTCGGCCTCGGTGGCGGCGATACGCACGCCCAGGTTGCCCCCCCGCAGTTCGGGAAAGCCGTTTCGTTGGAGTTCCAGCGTCGACAGGGACTGGATCGATTTCTCGATGCTCACCGCCGTAGTCCATTCTTGCTGTCGGCCGCCTGCAGCCCGGCCCCGTCGTCGGCGGCGACCGGCGCCGGCTTCCGGCGCGCGAACAGTTCCAGCCGGTGGGACACCAGGTCGAAGCCCAGGCGCTCGGCGATGCGGTGCATCAGCGCGGCGTGCTCGGCATCCTCGAATTCGACGACCTTGCCGGTGTCGACGTCGATCAGATGGTAATGGTCGCCTTCCTCGGTCGCTTCGTAGCGCGCGCGGCCGCCGCCGAAATCCCGGCGTTCCAGGATTCCCTTTTCTTCCAGCAGGCGCACAGTGCGATAGACGGTCGCGACCGAGATCCGGGAATCCAGGGTGGCCGCGCGGCGGTACAGTTCCTCCACGTCGGGATGGTCCGCCGCCTCGGACAGGACGCGTGCGATCACGCGCCGCTGGCCCGTCATCTTGAGGCCCCGCTCGATGCACATGCGCCCGATGCGCGATTCCATTGCGTCGCCGGCCGCTACCATGTGAGCGGGCCTGGCCGAACATCAGTCGTATGGTGCAACGAAGCTATCGCCTCCCCTCGATAGGGCCTTGCCGTCATCGGGCCACTCTTCTTCATTCCTCGCGCTTCGTGCCCAGTCCGATTTTCCGCGCCAGGGATGACCGATGGCTGGCGTAGTTCGGCGCAACCATCGGATAGTCGTGCGGCAGGCCCCACCGCTCCCGATACTCGTCCGGGGTCAGGTTATAGGCTGTTTTCAGGTGCCGCTTCAACATTTTCAGCTTCTTGCCATCTTCCAGGCAAACGATGTAATCGGGGAACACCGATTTCTTGGCCGGCACCGCCGGCACGGGCCGTTCCGGCTCGGGCGCCACCCGCCCCACGCTGTCCAGCGTCGCGTAGGTTTTCTGGATCAGGCCCGGCACCGCCGATGCCTCCAGTACATTTCCCGAGACATAGGCCGCGACAATCTGCGCCGTCAGTTCCCGCAGACCGCCAATACCCGTTTCGTTGGCCATCACCACAATCCCGCCAGTAAAACAAACCCCGTCCGTATATAATTGAACCCGGTGCGCCCGCAACCGCATCCGGGCAGGAGACACCACAACATGATCGATACTGAACCGGGCGCCGTGGATATCGTTACGATAGACATCACCGGCGACGTCTGCCCCATGACCTTCGTACGGACCCGCCTGGCCCTGGACCGGCTGCCGTCCGAAGGGCGGCTGCGCGTGCGGCTGCGCGGGGCGGTGCCGCTGGACAACGTCACGCGCAGCGCCCGGCAACTGGGCCACAGCGTGACGCGGCTGCCGGATGCCGGCGACGACGTGCATGAGATCCTGATCGTCAAGGCGGCAAGGGACGTTGCCCCGCGCCCAGGCTAACGTTCCGGGTCGTCCAGCGCCGCCGCCAGGACAAAGGCATCCGACCCGTCGGCGTAATAGGCCCGGCGGCGTCCGGCCTCGGCGAAGCCGGCGGCCCGGTACAAGGCACGGGCGGCCGCATTCCCCGCCGAGACCTCCAGAAACAGGCGGCGGGCGCCATGCGACGCGGCCTCGGTGCGCAGCCAGGCCAGCAGGGCGTGGCCCAGCCCCTGGCGGCGCGCCCCTTCCCTTACCGCAAGGGTCAGGATTTCGGCCTCGTCCGCCGCGACCCGGCCTATGACGAAGCCGCCCGGCACCTCCGCCCCCGCTTCTTCCGCCCCGCACCGCGCCACGCCGGCGAAGGTGCCGGGCATGGCCAGCAACACCTCCATCGCCGCGGCGTCCCAGCGCTCGCCGGGCGGGAAGGCCTCGGCATGCAGCGCCGCCAGCAGGGCGCCGGCCTGCGGGCCGGCGAGGACGACCCGGGGCAGACTCAACCGGGGCGGGGTCATCAGCGGGGGGCCGGACGCAGGCCGGCGGCGGGCAACTTGGCCTCGGGCGGATCGACATACAGCGGCAGCGCCTCGCGCACCGGCGTGCCGCCCGCGCGCGCGGCCAGAGCCGCGCCGGCGATCATCGCGGCGTCCGGGACCGTCCAGTGCGACAGGGCGATATCGTCCCGCCCGGCACCCCGTGCGGCCCGGATATCGGATGCGGCGTCCCCGGCCAGCAGCAGCGGGCCGTCCGGCAGCAGCAGGCTATCTACCGCCGCGGCCCGGACCTGGCCGTCCTGTTCGATGAAAACACGTCCGCGACGTGCCGCCGACAGGCACAGCACCGCGCGGCCCTCCCCGGCCTCGGCGCGCAGGGTGGGGGCAAGGGCATCGCCCGTCGTCACGCCGACGACCGGGCACCCTGTCCCCAGCGCCAGCCCGTGCGCCAGCGCCAGCGTCGCCCGCAGGCCGGTGAAGGACCCCGGCCCGACCACCGCCGCGATCAGATCCAGCGCGTCGGGCCGCCAGCCGCATTCGGCCAGCAGGGCGGCGCAACGGGCGGGCATCGCCTCGGCCCCGCCCCGGCCGGGCAGGTCCAGCACCCGTACCGGCCGCGCCTCGCCATCGGCCACGGTGACGCAGGCCAGCAGGGCCGACCCGGCAGCCCCCGCCGGGGCGCCGTTGAGAACGAGGATCCGCATTCCAGGGGGCCTACAGCAGCAGGCAGGCTTCGTCGAAGGTCAGGCGCGGCGCGCGCGGCAACGCCGGCGGCCCGTCCGCATAGCCCAGGCTGACCAGGAAATTGGCCCGCCAGCCCTGGCCGGCCAGGAACGAATCTTCGACCGCATAGGCATCGAAGCCCGAGATCGGCAGCACGTCCAGGCCCAGCGCCCGCGCCGCCAGGATCAGGTAGCCGCCCTGCAGCGTGCCGTTGCGAAAGGCGGTTTCCTCGGCCAGGCCGACATCGGCAGCAAACCACGAGCGCAGGCCGGGTTCGGGATTCAGCACGCCCAGCCGGTCGAAGAACAGCGGGTCATGGGCGACGATGACCGTCACCGGCGCGGACAGCACCTTGTCCACATTGCCGTCGGACAGGGCGGCGCGCAGCCGTTCGCGATTATCCTCCGTCCGCAGGAACACGAACCGGGCGGGCGAGCAATTGCCCGACGTCGGGCCCAGCCGCACCAGATCGTACAATTGCCGCAGCGTGTCGTCCGACACCGGCGTATCACGCCACGCCTGGGGCGTGCGCGCCGTGCGGAACAGCAGGTCCAGCCCCGCCTCGTCCAGGCTCATCTTGTCTTCCTCTTCTGCCGTCAGGCGTCCACCTGCTCGACCGAGACCACTTCGGGCACATAATGGCGCAACATGTTCTCCACGCCATGCTTCAATGTCGCGCGCGAGGACGGGCAACCCGAGCACGCGCCCTGCATCGTCAGGCGCACGATCCCGTCACGATAGCCCCGGAACACGATGTCGCCGCCGTCACCCGCCACCGCCGGGCGAACCCGCGTGTCCAGCAGTTCCTTGATCTGGCGAACGATTTCCTCGTCCTCCGGCGCAATGACTTCCTCATCCACCGCGGCATCGGCCTCGACCGCCGGCAGGCCGGAGACGAAGAAATCGACCAAGATGGACAGGATCTGCGGCTTCAGCACCGCCCAGTCGGCCGCGTCATCCTTGGTCACGGCCACGAAATCGCCGCCCAGGAAGATGCGGGCGACGCCGGGCTGGTTGAAGACCGCGTCGGCCAGCTTCGACCGACCGGCCACCGAATCGGGGCTGATGAAGTCCGCCGTGGTGCGGCCGGGCATGACCTCGCGCCCCGGCAGGAACTTCAGGGTCGCGGGATTGGGGGTGTCTTCGGTTTCGATGAACATCGGGGGCCTCGTCCAGCCTGGTCAGGGGAAAGCGGACTGTACCAGTCCGGTTATTGTCCAGATGTGCCAAGAAGCCGGCCGAAACAAGCCCCTTCGTTGCATGGGAGGGACAAGCCAGCCGACCGCCCGCGTCCGGAAGGCGGGCGTGGACCATGCGAATATCCGGGCAAATGTTTGAGAAATGTCATGGCGAAATGTCGTGCACGCAGGTGATATACGTTGACATATCCTGCCCCGCTCTGGCCTTGCATGGACGGTCGTCCGACCGGCGCATGCGCGCCAGACCGGGGTGCCCACCCCATCGTTTCCGTGTTTCCGAGGCACTGTCCGCCGATGCGTTTCCCTCCACACCAAAGCCCGTCCCACCCCACCCGCCGGACCGGTTGGCCGATGGCGGCCTGTGCCGGCGTGGCCATCCTGGCCGCCGGCCCCGCCCACGCCGCGCGCCTGGCCTTCGTGCTGAATTCCGCAGACGCCACCATCGACGAGTACGACATCGACAGCCACCAGCAGGTGCGCCGGGTGTCGGTACTGCGCGAACCGCATCACACGGCGCCGACACCGGACGGCAAATACCTGCTGGTCGGCGACACGTCGGGCAACATGCTGTTCTTCCTCGACGCCGTGACGGGCGAGCGGGTGCGGCAGATCCCGATGGCCGACCCGTACCAGCTGCAATTCAGCCCGAACGGCAAATATTTCACCATCGCCGGCCTGGCCCGCAATCAGGTCGATATCTACGACGCGTCGGACTATCACCTGCTGTATCGCCTGCATGTCGACGCGATGCCCAGCCATATGAATTATGCGCCCGATTCCTCGGTCGTCTATGTCAGCCTGCAGGACAGCGGGAAGCTGACGGCGATCGAGACCGCGACCGGCAAGGTGCTCTGGACCTCCGACGTGGGGTCCACCCCCGCCGGCGTGCTGTGGCACAACGACCAGATCCTGGTGGGCGTGATGGGCACCAATTACGTCGCCGTCGTCGATCCGGCGGACGGGCACGTCGAACGCAAGATCGAGATGGCGCCCGGGCCGCACAATCTGTTCGTGTCACCCGACAACAAGCGCCTGTTCGTGACCTGCCGCGCTTCGGGCATCATCGAACGGCTGGATTGGGACAGCCTGAACGTCGTGCAGTCCTATCACGTGGCGGGCGGGCCGGACGATATCGTCTTCGCCCCGGACGGCAAGATGTGGGCCACCCTGCGGTGGCGGCAGCATGTCGCGATCATCGACCCGACCAGTGGCGAGGTGGTCGACACCATCCGCACCGGCCGGTCGCCGCACGGCATCTGGCTGAACACCAACGAGCCGACTCTTCATTTGTCGATGGCCGACCGCCCTGCCTTGCCCACGCCCTGATGACCCACGCCCTGGGCAGGCAGGCGCGGCAGGGCGATCTCGGCCCGCAACCCGCCTTCGGGCCGATTCTGCAAGACGAATTGCCCGCCTTCGCGTGCGACTTCGCGGCTGACGATGGCCAGCCCCAGCCCCAGCCCGCCCGTCGCGCGCGAGCGTGAGCCCTCGACCCGGTAGAACGGGGTCGTCACCCGCGACAATTCGGCCTCGGGCAGACCAGGGCCATCGTCCTCGACCCGGACGCGCAGCCAGTCGGCATCCATCGCAAGCCCGATCCGCGCCGCCCCGCCATAGTTGACGGCATTGTCGATCAGATTGCCGAAGACCCGCTTCATCGCCAGCGGCCGGACGCGCACCGACGCATGGCCCGGCCCGTCGTAGCGCACGTCGCGCCCCTGATCGGCCGCGTCGTCGGCCAGGGTCGCCAGGATCGACGCCACGTCGACCGGGCGCGCCGGTTCGGGATCGTTTTCGCCGGACAGGTAGGCCAGGACGCCGCCCACCATGGCTTCCATCTCGGCGACGTCGCCCTCGATCGCGGCCTGCAGTTCCGAATCCTCCAGAAAGCCCGCCCGCAGGCGCAGGCGCGCCAGCGGCGTCCGCAGATCGTGGGACACGGCGGCCAGGGCCTCGGTCCGGTCGGCGATCAGCCGGCGGATACGGTCCTGCATGGCGTTGATCGCCCGGGCCAGGTACCGGACCTCGCGCGGGCCCTTTTCCTCGACCGGAATCCACTGGCCCGAGCCGACGCCGTCCGCCACGTCGGCCAGGGCCCGCAGCGGCATGCTGAGGGTGCGGACCAGCATGCCCGTGGCCAGCAGCACCGCCCCGGCCAGCACCGCTGCCGAGGCGACGCCCCGTGTCATATGATGGGGTTGCAGAATATCGGGCGCGACGAAGCCGATGCGGCTGCCGTCCGGCAGGCGCAGGATGCCGCGAATATCGGCTGTACCGATACTGGTCGGCGACAGGTCCAGCACGTTGCCCTGCAGGATTTCGTGCGTGCCGGCCAGACGCCGATGCAGGTCGCGCAGGCTGGGCGGTGCAGGACGGGGCGACCGGTCCGCCTCGGGCGCGCGCCAGTCGATCGACAGGTCGCCGGTCGAAAGCATGACGGCCAGGATCGGCCGCTGCGACACCGGCGTCGCCGCCAGCACGCGCGCGTCGATGGCCAGACGTTCGCCGATCTGTTCCAACTGGGTGTCGTCGACGGTGTAGGTCTCGGCTTCCTCGAAAAAGACCGAGCTGCCGACGAAGACCAGGGCGATGGCGGCCAGCAGCACGAACATCACCCGCCCGACCAGCCCGCGCGGCCACAGCGTGATCCGCCGTGCCGGATGCTGCGCGCCGCCCCCCCATCCCAACGCGGCCATGCCGGTCAGAGGCGTTCCACCGGCGCCGTGAAGATATAGCCCAGGCCCCGGACAGTACGGATCAGCGTATCCGATTCTTCCCCCAGCTTGCGCCGCAGACGGCTGACCAGCACGTCCACGCTGCGATCGGACACCTCGCCCAGCCGGGTCCGCGACAGTTCCAGCAGCCGGTCGCGCCCGATCACCCGCTGCGGATTATCGAGGAAACTGGCCAGCAGATCATGCTCGGCCCCCGAAATTTCGACCACAGACCCCGAAGGATCGGTCAGTTCACGCCGACGCAGATCCAGCGTCCAGCCGGCGAATTTCAGGGTCTCGCGCCGGGGCGTGCCGGGGGTGCCGGTCGTCGTGCCCCCTACGCCGCGCCGCAAGACGGCGCGCACCCGCGCCAGCAGTTCCTTCTGGCCGAACGGCTTGGCGACGTAATCGTCGGCCCCCAGTTCCAGCCCCAGGACGCGATCCAGTTCCTCGCCCCGGGCCGAGACCATGATGACCGGCGTCTGGGTGTCGGGCGTCGGCACGCCGTTGGCGCCGAACCCGCCCCGCCGCAGCATGCGGCAGAGGTCCAGGCCGTTGGTGCCTGGCAACATCACATCAAGGACGATCAGGTCGGCCGGCGAGGCCTCCAGCGCCGACCACATCTCGCGCCCGTCCTGGACCCCACGCACGCGGTAGCCATCGCCCTGGAGCACACGGACCAGCAGCGTGCGCATGCCTGGATCGTCCTCGACGACCAGAATGCGGGCGGGAAGATCGGCATCGGAGGGCAGTTGGGTCATTGTCACGGGGGCGTCGACACTCTGCAAAACTGATGGGGCACCCACGATAGCGCAAAAATGCGGCGTGCGGAATGGATCACCCGTACACGACAAGGGCCGGGTGGATCGCTCCACCCGGCCCTTGCGCCGTGCCTGCCCGAAACGGGGAAGCCCCGTATCGGCGCCTGCGTATCAGTGCTTGGCGGCCGTCGTCAGCTTCAGGATCCAAAGCTGCGCGATATCCCGCGCGCCGTTGTCCCCATCCACCGTCTTCAGCGTCGCGATCGCGTCGGCATTGCGGCCGGCCGCCACCTGGGCCAGGCCCAGATGCAGTTTCGCGATATTCACGTCCAGCGGACCCTTGGCGATGCCCTGCTGCATCAGCGCCAGTCCCTTGTCGGCCTGGCCGAAGGTCACGTAATTGTAGCCCACGGTCAGCAGGTCGTTGCCGCTGGGTGCCTTGAGGGCCGCGGCCTCGTCGGCGGCGATGGAGGCCTTCTTGTCGGCCACCGTCTTCACCACCAGCGCCTTCAGCCGTGCCTGGCGCGCCGCGCCGGCATCCTTGCCCAGCACGCCGTTGGCGTATCCGGCATTCATCAGGTCCAGCGCCAGTTGCGGCAGGCCGGCCTGCATCGCCAGTTCCGTCATATCCATGAAATCGGCCGGCGCCGTCAGAACGCCCGCCCCCAGGCGGATGCGATAGACGTCGAGCTGCAGGCCGGGCGGAATGCGCGGATTGACGATCAGCCCATGGATGATCAGGGCCCAGTATTCCGGCTTGGGATAGGCGCTGACCAGTTGCACGTACGTGTGGTTCAGGCCCGACTGGTCCTTCAGCTGCGTCTGACAGGCCGCCAGAAGCTGGAACTGGGATTCCGCCGGCACCTTGCCCGCCTTGAGTTCGGCGTCGATCTGGGCCTGCTGGACCCGGGCCGCGTTCTTGAAATCCTGCTGCAGGTAATAGGACTGGATCAGCAGCGTTTCCATGGCGGGGTTGCTGCCGGCGGCCTTGAGGTAGCGTTCGATCCCCGTTACGGCGCGGGGATAATCCTTCGCCGTGTAGGCCATGGTGGCCTGGGCCATCATCATCTGCAGCTTCGCGTCGCGCGGCGTGCGGCTGGATGCGATCAGCTTGTCATAGGCCGCGCTGGCGGCCGCCACGTCGCCGGACTGCGCCGCGACGGCGGCGCGCATCTGGTTGATGGTATAATCCTCGTAGTCGCTCTTGCCGGGGACGGCGGCGGCGGCGTTCACCGCGCTCATGGCCTTGGCGTAATCGTGCGCCGCGAGGGCGGACTGGGCCTGCTGCAACGGCTTGCCGACCTTGACGGACAGCGTATCCGCGGCAAGCGCGGGCCGAACGGCGGAAACCGAGAGAGGGAGTGCAACCATCGCGCCGGCAAACAGACCGGCGCGGAACAGACGGGACGACATCAGCTCATTGTCCTTCCATGAACTGATCCTGACCTACGATACCCAGCTTGGTGATGCCAAGCCTCTGGGCGTCCGCAAGGACATGCGCCACGGTCTTGTAGTCGGCCAGGCGGTTCGGATGGATGTGCATTTCGGGCTGGTCGGGTTCGGCGGCCGCGGCGGTGAAATGCGCCTGCAGCGAGGCCTCGTCGCCCACCGGTTCGCCATTCCAGCTGATGCTGTTGTCGAAATCGATGGCGACCGTCACGACCTTCGGCACCTCGGTCGACGGCGGCGGATTGCCCTGCGGCAGATCCAGCGCGACCGAATGGGTCTGCAGCGGAATCGTGATGATCAGCATGATCAGCAACACCAGCATGACGTCGATCAACGGCGTCGTGTTGATGTCGACCATGCCTTCGTCTTCAGTGGTGCCTTCGGAGCCGACATTCATGCCCATGGCGGTGTACTCTCTAAAAAACGCGGGTCAGCGGACCGGCGCCGCCGTCCAACCGGATGGTCGGAACGCGGCGCCGGTGCTGGCGCCCAGATGTGATGCCCGGAATCCCCGGCTCCGGAAAGCGGAACCGGGCACCCTGTCGTTCAGTCGGAGTGGGGCTGCTCTGTAATGAAATCGACGTGGTAGATCCCGGCCTCCTGGCAGGTCGCAACCACCCGACCCACCGATTCGTAACGCGACTTGGCGTCACCACGGACCTGGATCTGGGGCTGCGGCTTGATCACGGCGACCTTCTCCAGCCGATCCAGAAGATCGGCATGGCCCTTGATCGGCACTTCGTTCCAGTAAACCTGTCCGTTCTCCGTCACTGCCAGGACCACGTTCCCGGGCTTGGTCTGGGTTGGCTGGTTCGCGTCCCGCGGCAGGTTCACCTTCACGGTATGCGTCGCGACTGGGATGGTGATCAGGAAGATGATCAGCAGCACCAGCATGACGTCGACAAGCGGAGTGGTGTTGATGGCGGACACCACCTCGTCTTCATCGCCGCCGCCTCCGACTTGCATCGCCATGTTCAGGCAACCCGGTTGGAGGTCGTCGTGGTGGTCGGCGAGCTATCGGGACGCACCACGATGTCCGGCGTCACGCCATGACGGAAGCCACCCAGCAGGATCGACTGCAGGTCGGCGGCGAAGTTGCGGACCTTGTCCATCGCGCCCTTGTTGCGGCGAACCAGCAGGTTGTAGCCCAGCACGGCCGGAACGGCGGTGCCCAGACCGATGGCGGTCATGATCAGCGATTCACCGACCGGGCCGGCAACCTTGTCGATCGACGCCTGGCCGGCGATGCCGATGGCGGTCAGGGCGTGATAGATGCCCCAGACGGTGCCGAACAGACCGACGAACGGCGAGGTGGAGCCGACGGTGCCCAGGAACGCCAGGCCGCCCTGCATGCGGTTCTGGATGGTGTCAACCGCGCGCTGGATCGACATGGACGTCCAGCTGTGCAGGTCGATCGATTCCTGCATCGTGCCTTCATGATGTTCGGCGGCGACGATGCCGGTATCGGCGATATAGCGGAACGGCGAGGACGGCTTCAGGGCGGCGGCGCCTTCCTGGATGGACGACTTCGTCCAGAACGTGTTGGCCGCTTCCTTGGCGGCGGAGAACATGCGCGCCTGCTCGAAGAACTTGGTGATCATGATGTACCAGGTGCCCAGCGACATCACGACCATGATCAGCAGAACGCCACGGGCGATGATGTCGCCGTTGCGCCACAGGGCGTCGAGGCCGTACGGGTTGCCGACCGGCTTGGCGGGGGCGGCGTCTTCGACCGGCGGGGCGGCCGGGGCCGGAGCGGCGGCATCGGGCGCCGGGGCCGGAGCGGACCCATCCGGCGCGGGCGCGGCCGGGGCGGCGGGGGCCGCGGCGTCGGG
>NZ_JABEQF010000011.1 GCF_014174355.1 Gluconacetobacter azotocaptans | reverse complement strand
GCAGCAGGCGGCGCGCTGCGCCGACCGGGTGGCGTTCTTCTACCTGGGCGAACTGGTCGAGGTCGACAGCGCGGACCGGATGTTCACCGCCCCGCGCGAACGCCGCACCCAAGATTACATCACCGGCCGCTTCGGCTGAAAGAGGGAGTGGGACCCGTGCCACGCGAACACGCACACACCGTCAGCAGCTACGAACAGGAACTGGACCGGATCCGGGCGATGATGGCGCGGATGGGCGGCATCGTGGAAAACCAGATGGCGCTGGCGATGGCCGCGATCGTTGATCGCGACGAGGACGCGGCGGCCGGGGCCTCGGAATGCGATCCGCAGGTCGATGCGCTGGAGCGCGATGTCGAAGCGCTGGCCATCCGCCTGCTGGCGCTGCGCGCGCCGCTGGCCGGCGACCTGCGCGAAGTCGTCTCGGCGCTGAAGATCACCGGCGACCTGGAACGCATCGGCGATTGCGCGGCCAGCATCGCGCGGCGGTCGCTGCGGCTGGACCCGGCGGACGGCCGGATCTCGCTGGGCGGCCTGCGCAACATGGGCCGCCTGGTGCAGGAAAACCTGCGCCGCGCCATCGACGCGATGGGCCAGCACGACAGCGAGCGCGCGGTCGAGGTGTGGCAGTCGGACACGGTGGTGGACGAGCTGTATACCGCGATGTTCCGCGAACTGGTGACCTACATGATGGAGGACCCGCGTACGATCCGCTCGTGCACGCACCTGCTGTTCATCGCCAAGAACCTGGAGCGCATCGGCGACCACGCGACCAACATCGCCGAACGGGTCTATTACGCCGCCACCGGCGACCTGCTGCCGGTCGTGCGGCCGCGCGGCGGGGCGGTGGTGTGACGGGGGTGCGGGGCGAGGGGATATCAGACGGGATGACGGACGCCCATGAGGCCCGGGACGGTACGGCGCGCAAGCCCTACCTCCTGGTGGTCGAGGACGACGAGGCGCTGCTGATGATGCTGCGCTACAATCTGGAAAAGCTGGGATACGAGGTCGGCGTGGCCGAGGACGGGCCATCGGCCCTGGCGCATGTCGCCATGCGCCGCCCCGACCTGGTGCTGCTGGACTGGATGCTGCCCAGCCTGTCGGGGCTGGATGTCTGCCGTCGCCTGCGCGAGCAGGAGGCGATGCGGACGCTGCCGATCATCATGCTGACCGCCCGCGCGGGCGAGGCCGACAATATTCGCGGCCTGGACATCGGCGCCGACGATTACGTGGTCAAGCCGTGCAGCATCGAGGCGCTCCAGGCCCGCATCCGCGCCCTGCTGCGCCGCGCGCCGCCCGAGGGCCACACGCTGCGCTTCGCCGACGTGACGCTGGACACCGTGGCCCACCGGGCGGAACGCAACGGACGCACGCTGACGCTGGGGCCGACGGAATACCGGATCCTGGAATTCTTCCTGCGCCACCCCCGGCAGGTCTTCTCGCGCGAGGATCTGTTGCAGCGGGTGTGGGAACGCGGCGTGCATGTCGAACTGCGGACGGTGGATGTGCATATCCGCCGCCTGCGCCTGACCCTGAACGGACCGGGCGAGGCCGACATCGTCCGCACCGTCCGGGCGGCGGGCTACGCGCTGGACGACCCCAGATCCTGAAGCGCCGCAGGAGAGGCGGAAGCCCACCAGGGCCCCCGAGCCCCTGGACCCCGGCAATGGATAAAACGACCGGGTTTCCAAGGGGCGAGGCGGATCGGACGACAGGCAGGGCATGAGCATGGCCGGATTCGGGTCCGAGAACATTCTGGCGGGGGCGGCGCTGCTGGCGGCGGCGACGATGGCCTGGCGCGTCCTGGGCGCGCGCATCGGCCGGCGCGCCGATGCCGTGCCCAGGGCCGATATCGACCCCGTTCGCGCCGCCCCGCCGTCGGCGGACGCCCTGGCGCGGATGATCGAGACGCTGGACCTGGTGCCGGCGGCCATCCTGGTGCTGGATGCCGGCGGGCGCATCCTGCATGCCGGGCCGGGCGCATGGGAACTGTTCGGCGACAGCCTGGGCGCGATCGTCCGTCACCCGGCGGCGCAATCGGTGCTGCTGCGCCTGCGCGACGGCGATCGGGGCGAGGTCGACATGCTGCTGGACGTGCCGGTGCGCCGCGCGGTGCGCGGGCAGTTCCGCCGTGTGCGCCTGGCGCATGGCGAATCGGTGGTGCTGGCGACCCTGCTGGACTGGAGCGAGCAGGACGCGGTGGAACGCATGCGTACCGATTTCGTCGCCTATGCCAGCCACGAACTGCGCACCCCGCTGGCCGCGCTGATGGGCTTCATCGAGACGCTGCGCGGCCCCGCCGCCGACGACCCGCAGGCCCAGCAGCGCTTCCTGGGCGTCATGGCCGCGCAGGCGGCGCGGATGCAGCGCCTGCTGGACCGTCTGCTGATGCTGTCGCGCGTGCAGATGAGCGAGCATCGCAAGCCGCGCGGGCAGGTGGACCCGGCCGAGACGATCGCGCGCGTCCGCGACGAGACCGCGCCGCTGCTGGCGGGTGGGCCGGCCACGCTGCATGTCGATGCGCCGGGCGGGCTGCCGGCCTTTCCGGGCGACGCGGACCAGGTCGTGCAGGTGCTGCTCAACCTGATAGAGAACGCCATCAAGTACGGCTCCGGCGCCGATGACCGTGCGGTGCGGATCGGCCTGCGCGTGCGCGCCACCGCCCCCGGCGAGGGCGGCGCCGCCCGGCCGGGGATCGCCTTCACCGTCACCGATAACGGGCCGGGGATCGAGGCCCGCCACCTGCCGCGCCTGACCGAACGATTCTATCGCGTCGAGGGCACCGCCGCGCGCCGCACCGGCACCGGGCTGGGGCTGGCCATCGTCAAGCACATCATCGACCGTCATCTCGGGCGGCTGACGATCGACAGTGTGGTGGGGCGCGGGACGTCCTTCACCGTCTGGTTTCCGCTGGGTGACGGTTTGTCATTGAACCGTCATGAAACTGTCATGGACACATCACGCCCTCAGCCGGCCGATCCGGGCTAGGACGGGGCCGGGCCTGGGGGATGCCATGCGTGCGCGCCCGGGCCGGATTTTCATATTCGTCCAGGGATCGGAAACCCGATGCGTCGTCCTGTTACAGTGTTTGCCGCCGTCCTGCTGGCAGCCAGCCCCGCCGCCCTCTCCGCCGCGCATGCGGCCGGCATCACGGGCGCCGGCTCCAGCTTCGCCGCCCCGATCTACGAGGCGTGGGGCGCCGCCGGCCGCAGCGCCAGCGGCATCGCCGTGAATTACCAGAGCGTCGGCTCCAGCGCCGGACAGAACCAGATCCTGGCCGGCACGGTCGATTTCGGCGCATCCGACGCCCCGATGGACCCCGCCAAGCTGGAAAAGGGCGCGCTGTTCCAGTTCCCGACGGTCATGGGCGGCATCGTGCCGGTCGTGAACATCCCCGGCGTCGCCCCGGGCAAGCTGCGCCTGACGGGCGAGGTCCTGGCCGGGATCTATGCCGGCGACATCGCGTCGTGGAACGATCCGAAGATCACCGCCCTGAACCCGGGCGTCGCCCTGCCGGACCTGCCGATCGCCACCGTGCATCGCGCCGACGGGTCGGGCACGACGTTCGTGTTCACCTCCTACCTCGCCGGCGCGTCGCAGGCCTGGCATGACGGCGCGGGCGCCGGCAGCTCCATCTCGTGGCCCGGCGGCGTGGGCGCGCGCGGCAACGACGGCGTCGCCGCGTCGGTGCGCAACACCGAAGGCGGGATCGGCTATGTCGAATACGCCTACGCCAGCCGCAACCACATGACGACGGTGCAGCTGAAGGACAAGGCCGGCGACTTCGTGACCGCCAACCTCGACAGCTTCTCGCGCGCCGCCGCCGCCGCCGACTGGAAGGGCGCTTCCAACTTCGCGGTCGACCTGCTGGACACGGCGGGCAAGGGCGCGTGGCCGATCGTTTCGGCCACCTATGTGCTGGTGCCCAAGCAGCCGAAGGACGCCGCCCAGGGCGCCGCCGTTCGTAAATTCTTCGGCTGGGCCTTCGATCATGGCGACGGCATCGCCCGCGGCCTGGATTATGTCGTCCTGCCGGCCTCGGTGAAGACGTCGATCCGCGCGGCCTGGTAATCGGCCGCGACACGACACGGAACGGAACGGGGGCCTTCGGGCTCCCGTTTTTTTTGTGGGAAGCCCGGTCGGGCGCTGCCCTGACCTTGCCCCCGGCAAGGGTCTCGGCCCTTGCATTCCATTCGTTTCATAAAGCGCCGGCTTTCCAACGGATGTTGCCCTTTGGTGGGTCAAGGGCGACGCCCTTGTCTTCGCACCAATCGGCCTGATGCCCCGCAAGATGGATTCACATGAGCGCCATGGGGCGCTGCCCTGAAGCCCCACAGGCCGCAGACCTTTGAAAACCAATCAGTTTATCTCTGATCGGGTCCGGGGCCCTCAGGCCCCGGCAAAGCCCGACCTTTTATTGCCGGACGTGTCATTGATTTCACGCTGTCATCAAACAGTCATAAAACTGTGGCGGAATCATAACACGCAGATCACATCAGGTAGGTTACGTAGCCGTCATCTTTCTTCCCTGGAATGGATGAGATGCAGCTTCGATCCACACTATCCGTCCTGTTTTGCACGACCGCGCTTCTGGGTTCCACGTTCACCATTCACCATGCCTCCGCGGCCGGTGCGCGGGACCCGCAGCTTGAAGAGCTGCGCCGTGAAATGCAGGAGATGCGGGGCCAGATCAAAATTCTGAAGGCCCGTCTGGGTGAACCCGAAACCCATGCCGGCGAGGCCCGCCGCGCGCGTGTCGCCGAGGCGGCCCGCCGGGCCCAGATTTCCCCCGGCATGGCGCGTGACATCCATATCGGCGACGCGGTGACCCCCGGCTCCGGCCTGGGCAAGGGCCTGTCGGGCGTCGGCACGCCCCCGCCCGATCGTGGTATTGTGTCGTCCTGGCTGGAATTCCAGGCCGCGAACACCAAGGAAGAAAGCGTGCATGTCGGTGGCGTGCGCATCGGCTTCCCGGGTGGCCGCCCGACCTTCTCGACCGACGACGGCGCCTATGCGTTCTCGGTCGGCCTGGCTTTCCACGAGGATTTCGGCGGCTTCTTCGGCCAGGGCGCGCCGCGCGGCAACGAGACGGGCAGGCCCCCGGGCTTTACCGAGAACACGCGCCGCATGCGTCTGTTCTTCTCGTGGCGCTACAAGGACTGGGTGGCCAACGTGACGCCGGATTTCGGCGGCTCCAACGAAATGGCCGCTGGCGGCAGCGCCACGGCCCAGTACCTGTATGAAGCCAACCTGAACTATGCCGGCTTCAAGAACACGGTGCTGACGGTCGGTTACTTCCAGCCGCGCGTCACGGAAGAAGATTCCGAAAGCTCGAACGACTTCATGATGATGGAACGTCCGGGCATCACCGACGTGGTCCGCAAGATCGCGGCGGGCGACGCCCGCTTCAGCATCGGCGGCATGCATTATGACAAGCGTTGGTGGATCGGGGCCTATTTCACCGGCCAGTCCTACGGTGCGCGCGCGGCGAACAGTGCGACGATCAACAGCCAGACCGGCGGCACGTTCCGCTTTGCGGGCCGCCCGATCGTGACCAAGAATATCGATGTCCATATGGGCGTGTCGGCCATCAGCGCCTTCCACCCCACGCTGGTCGGCACCGCCGGTACCAACAGCGGCGCCTATAATTACGGGACGCTGAGCGAGACGCCGGAACTGAACTTCGGCGCCAACGGCGTCGCGGCCACGCTCAACAACGTCTCCGACATCTGGGCCGCCGGTCCGGAACTTGGCGTCCGCTACAAGGATTTCCTGATCAAGTCGGAATACTATCATATCGGCGTCGATCGTTCGCACAGCACCCCCGGCACCTATCTGCCGAGCTATAATTTCCAGGGTTACTATGTGGCCGCCAACTACACGCTGTTCGGCCAGGGCCGCCGCTACAACATCAAGGAAGGCGCATTCAGCGCGCCGGGCGTGCTCAACGAGTTCAATCCGGCGGCCGGCTACTGGGGCGCGCTGGAACTCTCGGGCCGCTGGAGCGTGACCGACCTGAACGACAAGGGCGCGGGCACGACCGGCATGGGCGGTCGCGAGACGATCTGGTCGGGTGGCCTGAACTGGTATCTCAACCGCCATTTCCGCGTGATGGTGGATTACAACCGCATCCTGCTCAGCCACAGCCCCACCTCGTGGGCCACGCATGGCCGCGACCTCAACTCGTTCGCCGCGCGTATCCAGGCGGCGTTCTGACGAAACGGCACCGGCCCTTCCCTGCGGAAGGGCCAATACGGAAAGGCCCCGCCATATGTGCGGGGCCTTTTTCGTTTGACGGGGCGTGCGGGGCGCGGTTGTCCGCGCGACCGGTCAGTAGCGGATCATCTGGCTGAGGAAGTCGCGCGCGCGGTCGGTCCGGGGTCGGGTGAAGAATTCCTCGGGCGGTGCCGATTCCAGGATACGGCCCTGATCCATGAAGATGATCCGGTCGGCGATGCGCCGGGCAAAGCCCATTTCATGCGTCACGCACAGTGTCGTCATGCCGTCGGCCGACAGGCTGGCCATGATGTCGGCGACCCCCGACACGGCCTCGGGGTCCAGGGCGGCGGTGGGTTCGTCGAACAGCATCACCGACGGCTGCATGCACAGCGCGCGGGCGATGGCCACGCGCTGCTGCTGGCCGCCCGACAGCTGGATCGGATATTTGCGGGCCTGGTCGGCGATGTTCACCCGCTGCAGGAAATTCATCGCCAGGTCCTCGGCCGCCTCGCGCCCCGCCTTCTTCACCACCCTGGGGGGCAGCGCGCAGTTTTCCAGCACGCTCAGGTGCGGGAACAGGTTGTAGTTCTGGAACACCATGCCGACCATGCAGCGCAGGCGCGTCAGTTCGGTCGTCTGGTCGATCCGTTCGCCGTCGATCACGATCTCGCCGGCATCATGGGGTTCGATCCGGTTGAAGCAGCGGATCAGTGTCGATTTGCCCGACCCCGACGGCCCCAGGATCACGATCTTCTCGCCACGCGCCACGGTAAAGGACACGTTCCGCAGGACCGCGAAATCGCCATAGGATTTCTGCAGGTTGCGCACTTCGATCATCGGGTCGGCGTCAGGCTGCGGCATGGCTGGTGGCCTTCAGGCGGTCGGCCCAGGCAAAGCGCCGTTCGATGCGCTTCTGGACCCAGAGGAAGAAGAACACGATCAGCAGGTAGTAGATCAGCGCCGCCGCGTAATATTCGGTAAATTCGAAGGTGCGCGCCACGTTGATCTGCGTCACCGCCAGCAGTTCCTGCAACGAGATGACCGAGGCCAGCGAGGTCGTCTTGATCAGGCTGATGAATTCGTTGATCGTCGGCGGCAGGGCGATGCGCAGCGCCTGCGGGAAGATGACGTGGCGATAGACCTGCATCCGCGTCATGCCCAGCGCGTCGCCGGCCAGCGCCTGCCCCGGGTCGATCGCCTGCAGCGCCGCCCGGTTGATTTCCACCTGATACGCCGCCTCGTTGATCGACAGCGAGATCCAGGCCGCCAGGAACGGCGTGAACCAGGCTTCGCGGAACACCGGCAGGAATTGCGGCAGGGCGTTCCATACGAACAGAAGCTGCAACAGGGTCGGCGCGGCGCGGAACAGCGCGACATAGGCCCGGATCGCGGATTTCAGCAGCCCGTCGCGCCCGTTCATCACCATCGCCATCGGAATGGCCAGCGCAATGGCGGTCATGTGCGACAGCACCGCCATCGCCAGCGTGATCGCCGCCGCCCGTGCGAAGGCCGGCGAGACCAGGGCCGAGGCGAAGGTTCGCCAGTTGAAGCCCGACGCCGCCTTCGCGGTGCCTTCCTGCGCGCCGCCGCCGGGCACCAGCCGCCAGCGTTGCAGGATCGGCGCCATCTGGCCGCTGTCGTGCAGGGCGGCGATGGCGCCGGCCAGCGCCGCGCGGTCGCGGGCGTCCTTGCGGATATAGATCGCGAAATTGCGGTATTCCGGATAGTCGGGCTGGAAGATGACCGACACCTTGCCGTTCAGCTGCGTCTGGCGGAACGCCAGTTCGACATCCTGGCTGACGAAGGCGAAGGCCCGGCCGATCAGCACCTGCTGCACCACCTGGTCCTCGGTGGGGTATTGCTGGATTTCGATGGCCGGCCGGCCGGCGGCGGCCAGGGCCACGTTTTCCTGCGCGATGCGCGCGGCGTAGCTGGTGCCGGATTCCACCGCCAGCACCTTGCCCGACAGATCGGCCATCGACGTGACGGGCGCGGTGCCGGCCCGCGCCACCACGACCAGCGACGTCGGCTGGTAGGGCACGGCGTCGAACTTCACCTCGCGCGCCGGCTGGCGGACGACACCGCTGATGACCATGCCGCAGCGCCCGGCCTCCAGGCTGGGGAACAGGCCGACGAAATCCATCGAGACGAACGTCACCGGCACATGCCAGTACGTGCCCAGCCGGCGGCTGACGTCGATGTCCACCCCCGCCAGGTCGCTGCTGTCGCTGCCGTTGACGAACGTCATGGGCGGCAGGGTGGGGTTGGTGCAGACCGTCAGCCCGCCGGCGGCGAACGAGGGCGCCTGCGCGCGCGCGCCGGGTGCGGCCAGCAGGCCCAGCAGCATGCAGACGCACAGAAATATCCGGACAAGGGGGGCGCCTGGCATGGATTGTCCTAGCATGTGGAATCCAGGATGGTGCGGAAGGTGTCGGTCATCAGGCCGGTGCCGGCATCCTTCTTCACCACGAAATGCAGCCGGGTGACCAGCGGCGGCAGCCCGTCGCAGGCCAGCCGCCGCACATGCCCGTCGCGCACCAGCGGGGCGGCGAAGGCGTCGGGCAGGAAACCCAGATAGATCCCGGTCATGATCAGCATCGCCCGCGAATCGATGGTCCCGGCGGACGCCGCGAAGGTCAGCCGCCGGCGGATGGCGGCCCAGCCCGGGGCGGTCGCGGCGTCGGACACGTCGATCAGGCGCTGGTCTTCCAGCATGGCCGGCGTCAGCGGGGCATCCCCCCGGTCGAAGAACGGATGGCGTCGCCCGCAATAGAGATGCAGCGTTTCCGAAACCAGGCCCGTCGCCGACAGCGCCGGCTGCGCGCGCGGCATCAGGGTCAGTGCGGCGGTGGCCCGGCCGTCCAGCAGCGCCTGTTCGATATCCGCCACCGGGGCCGAGACCATGTCGATGAAGATGGCGGGGTGGCGCCGCGCGAACAGTTCCAGCGCGCGGACGATGCCGGTTTCGCCATAGGCCAGCAGGTTGTCGATGACATACAGCGTGAACCGCCCGGACAGGATGCCGCCGGCGACGTTCACCCGGTCGCGGAAGCGGTCGATGTCGCGCAGCAGGTCTTCGGTCGCGTCCAGCACCTGCCGGCCCTCGGGCGTCAGGGCGAAGCCGCCGCGCCCCCGGCGGCACAGCCGGATCTGCAGGCGGTTTTCCAGCGACGAGATGTCGATGCTGATCGACGATTTGCTCTTGCCCAGCGCCATTTCGGCCGCCGTGAAGCCGCCGCGCGTCGCCACCGTGCGAAAGACGCGCAGCAATCGCAGATCGACCTCGGCCAGCTGGCCGTGGAATCCGGGTGCGGCGCGGGTCGGGTGGGTGCCGTGCCGGGTCGCGGGCAAACGTGTGTCCTTGCAGTCAGTGGCCGGGGCAAGCCTATCACGACCCCGCGCCGGTGATCCATGGCGGGCTCGGGGCGCCTGCCCGCCCCGGCGATGGCGGAACAGCGCGGATTTTTCGGTCGTTTCCCCGATGTGTAAACTTTACTTTGCGTGTTTCATATTTGATCCGCAACGATGGGGTGATCGAAGGGTAGCCTTGCCAGAAGGGGGCCGGGGGGCGCGATGCGGCTGGACCTGTTTCGCACGCTGTGGGGATACGACCGTCCGTGGAACGAGGCGATCGTCGAACTGCGCGCTGCCGGCTTCGACGGCATCGAGGCCCGGGTGCCCGCCACCCGCGCCGACGCCCAGGCGCTGGGCCGCCTGCTGCGCACCGAGGGCGTGCCCTATATCGCCACCCTGCTGACCGGCCCCGGCGTGCTGCCCGACCAGGCGGCCGGGGTCGATGCGCATCTGGACGACCTGCGGCGCAAGCTGGACCTGGCCTGCCTGCTGGCGCCGCGCTTCGTCAACATCCTGGGCGGCAACGACCGCTGGGGGGTGGCGCGGCAGGTCGATTTCATCGGCCGCGCGCAGGACCTGTGCCGGGCGGCCGGGGTGACGGGCTGTTTCGAAACCCATCGCGCCCGCATCCTGGCCGGCCCGTGGCTGACGCTGGAGGTCATCCGCCAGCACCCCGACGTGCTGCTGACGACCGACATCAGCCACTGGGTCGTGGTCAGCGAACGCCTGCTGGACGACCCGATGGACGATCTGTCGACTTTCGTGGCCCGGGTCCATCACGTCCAGGCCCGCGTCGGCTACGACCAGGGGCCGCAGGTGCCCCACCCCGCCGACCCGGCCCATGCGCGCGACCTGGCGTTCCATCAGGCGCACTGGCGGGACGTGTGGCGCAGCCAGGCCGCGCGCGGCTATCAGGTCACCACCCTGACGCCGGAATTCGGCCCCGACGGCTATCTGCACCGCCAGCCCTTCACCGGTACCCCCGTCGCCGACCTGTGGGGGCTGAATGTCTGGATGGGCCAGGCGCAGCGCGCGCAGTTCGCGCGCTTCCTGGCCGGCGACCGGTAACGAGAAGGATCCCCCCCTATGGCCGCCTCCACCTTCACCAGCCTGCCGGTCGTCGACGTGGCGGGCCTGTTCAGCCCCGACCCGGCCGACCGGCAGGCGGTCGCCGCCGCCCTGGGCGCCGCCGCGCGCGACGTGGGGTTCTTCTACATCGCGGGGCACGGCATCGATCCGGCGCTGATCGACGGGCTGGCCCGCGCGGCGCGCGATTTCTTCGCCCAGCCGTTCGAGAAGAAGATGGAGCACTATATCGGCGCGTCCGCCACGCATAAGGGCTTCGTCCCCGAAGGCGAGGAAATCTACGGCGCGGGCCGCCCCGACCATAAGGAAGCCTTCGACATCGGCTTCGAGGTGCCGGCCGACCATCCGCTGGTGCGGGCCGGCACGCCGTTGCTTGGGCCGAACGACTGGCCCGAGCTGCCGGGGTTCCGCGCGGCCGCGCAGGCCTATTACCAGGCGGTGTTCGCGCTGGGCCGCACCCTGTTTCGCGGCTTCGCCCTGGCGCTGGGCCTGGACGAGCACTATTTCGACGGCCACGCCCAGGCGCCGCCGTCCAAGCTGCGGATGATCCATTACCCGTTCGACGACGATGCGCGGGACGCGCCGGGCATCGGCGCGCATACCGACTACGAATGCTTCACCATCCTGCTGGCCGACCGGCCGGGGCTGGAGGTGCTGAACGGGCAGGGCGACTGGATCGACGCGCCGCCCATCCCCGGCACCTTCGTCGTCAATATCGGCGACATGCTGGAAGTCATGACCGCCGGCGCCTTCGTCGCGACCGCCCACCGCGTCCGCGCTGTGCGCGAGGAACGCTATTCCTTCCCCCTGTTCTATGCCTGCGACTACCATACCCGCATCCGACCGCTGCCGCACTTCGCAGGCGCGGACCAGAGACAGTACGACGCCATCGGCATCGGCGAGCATATGTGGGCGCAGGCCCTGCAGACCTACCGCTATCTCGGCCGGCGGGTAGCCGAAGGCACGCTGGCCCTGCCGGAAGGCGCGCGCCGCCCCTCCAGCTTCGGCCATCTGAAGGCCCCGGAATGAAGACCCGGGGTCCCGGTCCACCCGGCGTGGAATCCGGCCGCCCCATGCTGTAACGTTTGCCTGTCCCCCATCCTTCCCGACACCGCCTTCGGAGTTCCGTCATGGACACCATTCCCACCGGCCTGCCGGCCGGCACCGCCGCCGACGAGCAGGCCCTGCGCGAGGATCTGGCCGCCGCCTATCGCCTGCTGGCCGTCTTCGGCATGACCGACCTGATCTATACTCACCTGTCGGTGCGCCTGCCCGGCGAGGGGCATCGTTTCCTGGTCAATCCCTATGGCCTGCTGTTCGAGGAAATCACGGCCAGCTCGCTGGTCGTCGTCGATGCCGAGGGGCTGCCGACGCAGCCGATCTCCCATCCGGTCAACCCGGCGGGCTTCGTCATCCATTCGGCCGTTCATCGCAGCCGCGCCGACGCGGCGTGCGTGATGCACACCCACACGCTGGCCGGCATGGCCGTCGCGGCGCAGGACGGCGGCATCCTGCCGCTGAACCAGATCAGCCTGGAATTCCACGAGGACGTGGCCTTCCACCCCTACGAGGGCATCGCCGCCGACGACAATCTGAGCGAGCGCGAGCGCCTGGTGCGCGACCTGGGCGCCTGCAATGCGCTGATCCTGCAGAATCACGGCCTGATGACGGTCGGCCGCACGGTGGCCGAGACGTTCTATCGCACCTACTATCTGGAACAGGCCTGCCGCATCCAGATCGCCGCCCAGTCCACCGGGGCGAAGCTGAACGTCCCGTCGCTGGACCGCATCCAGCGGACCCGCAAGCAGTTCGACGAGGAAGAGGACAAGGGCGAACTGGTCTGGAAGGCGCTGCGCCGCAAGCTGGACCGCGAGCAGCCCGATTACGTGACCTGATTTCGTGTCGCGACGATCCTGACGAACCGGGCGGCCGACCCCGCCCCGGCCGGCTGCGGTGCGGCCGCAGGGGCGACGGCGGCCGGGGGCAGGGCATCGGCCGGCGCGGCCAGCGCCGCCAGCGACCGGGCGGGATGCGCGTCGCGGCCGAACAGCGCCAGCACGGCGCGGACCCGCAGCGCGGCGTCGGCATCCGCGATGCGGTACAGCACCTGCCGCGCTGCCCGGCGCACGGCCACCAGCCCGCCCCGCCGCAGTTCGGCCAGTTGCTGGCTCAGCGCCGGCTGGCCGATGCCGGTCCGGGCGTCGATCTCGCCCACCGCCAGTTCGCCGGCCAGCAGCAGGGCCAGGATCATCAGGCGCTGCGGCTGCGCCAGGGCGCGCAGGCGCTCGGCCGTGTCCTCGGCGGCGGCGCGGTCCAGGGGGGCGGACGTCATGCGAGGGGGTCGGGCGCCAGGCGGCAGAACCAGGACGGGCCGGTGGCGGTGACCTCGTCCTCGGTCCGCGCGGCCGGCAGTACGATGTCCGCGCCGGGGGTCCAGCCCTCGGGGGTCAGCGCGTCGCCGCGCGCTGCGCGCTGCAGGGCGGCGACCAGGCGCAGCATCTCGGCCACCGAGCGGCCGACCGACATCGGATAGCAGGTGATGGCGCGGACGATGCCCTCGGGATCGATGAAATAGGTCGCCCGCACCGTGGCGCTGTCCTGGGCCGTCGCATCCAGCATGCCATAGGCACGGCCGACCGCCATCGTCGGGTCCTCGACCACCGGGAAGGGGACGGCGGTGCCGAAACGCGCGCGGATCGCCTCCATCCAGGCCAGATGGGCGTGCAGGCTGTCCACCGACAGGCCCAGCAGCGCGCAGTCCAGCGCCGCGAACCGGTCCGCCGCGCCGGCCAGGGCGACGAATTCGCTGGTGCAGACGGGGGTGAAATCCGCCGGGTGGGAAAAGAAGACCAGCCAGCGCCCGCGATAGTCGCTCAGCCTCACCTCGCCCTGCGTGGTGCGGGCGCAGAAATCGGGCGCGGCATCGCCGATCCGCAGCGGGCGGCCGGCCCGGGCGGATGGGATGTCGGCAGCGGCGTCGGCGTCGAAAATCGTCCTGTCGGTCATCCCGGGGCCTTTTGCATCCCATATGTCTTGACGCAACATGAAGCATAAAATACAGATATTATGAAAGTGCGAAAGTGATATCGCCTTCGCCACCCCGGGGGACCGCCCGATGCCGACCGACCCTGCCCGCGACGCCGCCGCTTCCCAGATCAGCGCAGCCCTGGCTGGCGGCCTCGTGCCGGTCGTCCGCACCTTCTTCGACCCGGCGACTTTCACCGCCACGCATGTGGTCCATGACCCGGCGACCCGCCAGGCCGCGATCATCGACAGTGTCCTGGATTACGACCCGGCATCGGGCCGCACGCGGCACGACTCCGCCGCCTCGGTCCTGGCCTATGTCCGCGCCGAGGGGCTGGAAGTCGCGTGGCAGCTGGAAACCCACGCCCATGCCGACCATCTGTCGGCGGCGCCGTGGCTGCAGGGGCAGGTGGGCGGCGCGCTGGCCATCGGGGCGGACATCGTCCATGTGCAGGACGTGTTCGGCAAGATCTTCAACGCCGGCACCGAATTCGCCCGTGACGGGTCGCAGTTCGACCGGCTGTTCCGCGACGGCGAACGCTTCCGGCTGGGGTCGATCGACGCCATCGCCCTGCATGTGCCCGGGCATACGCCCGCCGACATGGCCTTCGTCATCGGTGACGCGGCCTTTATCGGCGATACCCTGTTCATGCCCGATTACGGCACCGCGCGGACCGATTTCCCCGGCGGCGACGCGGGAATGCTCTATCGCTCGATCCGCCGCCTGCTGTCGCTGCCTGGTGAAACGCGGCTGTTCCTCTGTCACGATTACGGCGCGCCGGGACGCGACCATTTCGTCTGGGAAACCACCGTCGCGGCCGAACGCCAGGGCAATATCCATGTCCATGACGGCGTGACCCAGGACGATTTCGTCGCCATGCGCACCGCGCGCGACGCGACGCTGGACCTGCCCCGGCTGATCATGCCCTCGGTGCAGGTGAACATGCGCGGCGGCCACCTGCCCGACCCGGAATCCAACGGCACCCGCTATATCAAGATCCCGCTGGACACGCTGTAGGCGACTGGACGAAGACCCCGCATCGCATGATCGTACGCCTTTCCCGCGTGTCCGGCGCTGATATCGCGACTGCCGGCCCGGCCTCCGGCCGGCCTGGCCGGGGCTAGGACGATGGACCCTCTTCAGGCCGCGCTCGGCGTCCTGTCCGGCGTGCTGGTCGGCTTCACGCTGGGGCTGGTCGGCGGGGGCGGGTCCATCCTGGCAGTACCGCTGATGGTCTATCTGGTGGGGGTGCGCAACCCGCATGTCGCCATCGGCACCAGCGCCGCCGCCGTCGCGGTCAATGCGCTGGCGGGCCTGGCCGGCCATGCGCGGTCGCATACCGTCAAATGGCGTTGTGCCGGGGTGTTCGCGGCGGCGGGCATCCTGGGGGCGCTGGCGGGCGCGCATGCGGGCAAGGCGGTGGGCGGCCAGCGGCTGCTGCTGTGCTTCGCGGTGCTGATGGTCGTCGTGGGGCTGCTGATGCTGCGTGGCCGCAACGGGGCGGGCGACCCCGACGTCACCTGCACGCGCGGCAATATCGGGCGCATCGCCGGGACGGGGCTGATGACCGGCGTGCTGTCCGGCTTCTTCGGCATCGGCGGGGGGTTCCTGATCGTCCCCGGCCTGATGGCCTCGACCGGCATGCCGATCCTGAACGCGGTGGGCACGTCGCTGGTGGCGGTGGCGGTCTTCGGCCTCAGTACCGCCGCCAGCTATGCCGCCTCGGGCCTGGTGGACTGGCCGCTGGCGGGCCTGTTCGTCATGGGCGGCGTCGCCGGCAGCCTGGCCGGCACGCGCGCGGCCCGCGGGCTGGCGACATCGCGCGGGACGCTGGCGCGGGTGTTCGCCGGACTCATCTTCGCCGTCGCCTGCTACATGATCTGGCGGGGGCTGGCGATCCTGTCATGGGGGTGAAGGAAAGTCGGGCGCTGCCCGAACCCGGCAAGGGCCCGGGCCCTTGCATCCCATCCGCACCCGAGGCGTGAACGTCGGGTCTTCGTTGGGACGCCGATCCGGTTTATGCTGAATGTCCCTCTGGCCAGAATGGTGCCTTGCCCATGACCACCGCCCCCTCCCGCACGTCCGCGCATCCGGTCGACCGCCTCTTTCTCGACCGCTGGTCGCCGCGCGCCTATGACGGCGCGCCGATCGCCGAAGACGTGTTGCTGTCCTTCCTCGAAGCCGGGCGCTGGGCGGCGTCGGCCTATAATTCGCAGCCCTGGCGCTTTGTCTACGCGCGGCGCGGCACGGCGGACTGGGACCGCTTCGTCGGGTACCTGATCCCGTTCAACCAGTCCTGGGCCGGGTCCGCGTCGGCGCTGGTGTTCGTGCTGTCGGGCACGACGATGCTGCCGCCGGGCAAGATCGAGCCCGTGCCGGCCCTGACGCACGCCTTCGATGCCGGCGCGGCGGCGGCGCAGATCATGCTGCAGGCGACATCGGCCGGATGGGCCGCCCATGCCATGAGCGGCATCGATCACGACGCCATCCGCACGGGCCTGGGCGTGCCGGACGACCACGCGATCCACGCCGCCATCGCCATCGGCCGCCAGGCCGCGCCCGAGATCCTGCCCGAGGGCCTGCGCGGGCGCGAAGCACCGTCCAGCCGGCTGCCGCTGTCCGACATCGCCTTTCCCGGCCGTTTCGCCGGGGGCTGAGGCGGCCGTCAGGGCGCGAACGGGTGGGGTGCGACCGAGGCGTGGCTGTCCTGCATGATGTAGGACTGCATTTCCCGCGCCAGAAGCTCGGCCTCCTCCAGCCGCAGCTTCACGATGTCGCCGATGCTGACCAGCCCCACCAGCTGTCCGGCGCCGTCCTGGATCGGAACGTGGCGGCTATGGCGATGGGTCATCTTGCGCGCGACCGACTGGATGTCCTCGGACCGGGTCGCCGTCGGCACGTCGCGGGTCATGATGTCCGCCGCGCGCAACTGGCCGATATCGGCGCCGCGCGTCGCCAGGGCTTCGACGATGGATCGTTCGGTGACCAGCCCCGCGACGTGTCCGCCATCGACGACGACCGGCACCGCGCCGATTCCGTGCCGGGCCAGCAGATGCGCGATCGCCGTCACCGGTTCGTCCGGCCGGACGGTGATGACGGCCGAACCCTTGCTGTTCAGGATATGCAGGACGGGAATGGCCATGGGACGCTTTCCTCCGTTCGGCCCGCGCTTCGCCGGCGCGGTTCATGTGTGCGTATCGGTGGTAACGGAAGACATGGCGGCCCGGCACGCGGCGGAAACGGCCGCCGCTCTTCATAATCGTGTGACCGTCCGCTCAGTCCAGGGTCAGGCGCAGTCCCTGTTCGGCGATGACGAAGCGCACGTCCCCCAACCCGTCGCGGGCCGCGTCCCGCGCCAGTTCCTGCCGGATGGTGTCCTGCGGCGCGGGGCCGGCGGCCAGGCTGTATTTGACGTGGCCGATCAGCACCGTCAGCCCGCGCAGCGACCTCGGCCCACCTGTCCGGCGCGCCAGGTCGCGCAGCGCGCGCGTCACCCAGGCCGGGGTCATGTGGCCGAACAGCATCCGGTCTGCCCGGGTGTCGTCGTAAGAGGCTTCGATGATGATGGCCTTCAGCCGGTGCGCCGTAACCTCGGGTGCGACCGCCCGCCACAGATCGTCCAGGCGGTGCCCGCCCTCGACGGCGTCGGGCCCGGTATCGCCCAGATACAGGACCGAGGCTCCGTTGGCCGCGACCAGGAAGGCGGTCGATTCGATGCCGCCATGATTCAGCAGCCAGGCGGTGACGGTCATCGCGGTGTCCGGCACCTGCTCCATCCGACCCGGCGTCAGCGCGCGATAATGATATTTGCCCAGCGCGGGCGGCGGCCCGGCGTCGCCGAAATTCGGCCAGATGCGCCAGTTGAACAGATGCTGGGACAGGTCGCGCAGGGTGGCGGGCAGGGCATAGAGCGGCTTGGCGCTGTCATCGGGTGACGCGACGACCAGGCCCGCGACATGGTCCAGATGCGCGTGGCTGATCAGATAGGCGCGGATCGTGTGGGTCAGCACATAGCCCGCGCGGGTCAGGCCACTGCCGGGCGGCACGGCAATATCATCCAGCGCACCGGCCCGCTCGGCCGCCACCAGCCCGGCCGTCGCGGTTCCGGCATCGCACAGCACCGCCCGGTCGTCACCCGCCGGCCGGATCATGTAGGCGCTGAGGTTGCCGTCCAGTATTCCGCCGCGCGCACCCAGAACCGTAACCACGAATCCGGATCGTGGTGTAGCCGCCCGCACAAGGAGAGGACTCGACAGAAATATGAAAGAAATAAGAAAGAAACATGATGCACTTGATTTCATGAGGCCAGTTCTCCGGGACGCAGGTATGATTCTGTTGCATATATGTCATAGGTGCGAAATCGATTTGTCCGGACGGTCAGGTTTTCGTTGAGGAAAATTTAGGTTCTGGGAATACTCGGCCCCACTTCACACATTCATGGGGGGGCCCTTCGGCCAATGTTGTCTCGCACTTGTCTGACCATCCTGCTGGCCAGCACTGCCATAAGCGGATTTGCCGCCACGACTGCCGTGGCGCAGGAGGCGGCGCCCGTATCGTCCTCCGCGTCCGCGACGACGTCGCCGGCCCCCGCCCGTGCCACGACCGCGAAAGGCGGTTCTTCCGATGTGGCGCCCGAGCAGGTCGCGGTGACCGGCCGTAGCGCGCGCACCCGCGCCCCCGGCGGCGGTCTGCTGCGCGTCGAGACCGAGCCCAAGGCCGTCCAGACCATCACCCGCGACTTCATCGCCAAGCAGTCGCCGACGACCAACATCCAGCAGCTTCTGCGCATGCTGCCCAGCGCCAACGTGTCCGACCAGGACCCGTTCGGCCTGACCTCGGGCCAGACCGAAGTCCGCGGCATGGACCAGACCCAGATCGGCTGGCTGCTGGACGGCATGCCGCTGAACGATATCGGCGGTGGCCAGTTCTATTCCAACGAAGTGCTGGAAGCCGAAGACCTGGAATCGGTTTCGTTGCAGCCGGGATCGGTAAATATCGATTCGCCCGTGGTGAACGCCTCGGCCGGTCTGGTGACCGCGACCATGAGCAACCCGACGCATGAGCGCGGCGGCCTGCTGGACATCTCGTTCGGCTCGTTCGACACCCACCGGCAGTTCCTGCGCCTGAATTCGGGTGATATCGGCACCACCGGCCTGCGCGCGATGTTCGCCTTCAGCCACACCGACGGCAATAACTGGCGCGGCCCGGGCCGGATCGAGAAGTTCCATTACGACTTCAAGGCCATCAAGGATTTCGAGAACGGCAGCCATACCGGCATGACCGTGTCGTACAACGACCAGGTGAACGATTTCATCCTGAACCCCAGCCTCGCGCAGTATCGCGCCACGGGGTACAGCACGAATTATGACGCCAACTATGGCGGCATCAAGGACACCAACTACTACAAGCTGCACGTCAATCCGTTCCGTAACGTCATCGTCTCGGCGCCGACGCATATCGTCGTCACGCCCGACCTGTCGATCGACGACACGGTCTATTTCTGGCACGGCATCGGCAACGGCACCGGCGCGTCCGTCCTGACCGAAGGGACGGACACCGGGGGGACGGCGACCGAGGGGATGACCTACATGGGCAACCAGCCCGTGGCCGTCGACCTGAACGGGGATGGCAAGATCACCCCGGGCACGCAGGCCCTCGTCTTCTCGCCGTCCAACCAGGAACAGTTCCGGACTGGCAACACGCTGAAGTTCAACTATCAGATCGGCCGCCATCACACGCTGACGGCCGGCTGGTGGTATGAATATTCCAACCTCGACCAGTATTCGCCGATCGGCATGGTGAACCAGACGACCGGCCAGCCCCTGAACATCTGGGGGACGAAGAACATCTACACCGTGCCGGGCGGCGACCAGTACCGCTCGCGCGACTTCCTGACGCTGACGCAGATCAACATGCTGTTCGTCGGCGACACCATGAAGTATTTCAACGATCGTCTGCGTATCGACCTCGGCTTCAAGGAGGCGATGGTCACCCGCCGCACCTATGATTATACGCCGGGCACCACCTACAATCGCAACCTGCACAATGCCGAGCCGCTGCCGCAGGTCGGGTTGAGCTGGACCTTCAATTCGCATCACCAGATCTATGTCGCCGGGTCCACCAACTTCCGCGTGCCCAGCAACACGTCGCTGGTCGACTATTACAGCACTGCGGGCAAGCAGACCCAGACGGGCGGGTCGTCGGCGCCGGAATATTCGATCTCGGAAGAAATCGGCTATCGCTATAACGGCGACCTGCTGGTCGGCAGCATCTCGTTCTTCAACTACAACTTCACCAACAAGCAGCTCAGCCTCAGCTACTATGACCCGTCGAGCGGCACGAACTACAGCCGCACTGTCAATGCGGGCGGCCAGACCTCGCGCGGCGTGGACGTCCAGCTGGCGACGCGGCCGCTGTGGTTCCATCTGCGCCCCTATGCGACGTTTGAATATCTGAACGCGCGTATCGACAATGACCTGGCGACGACCGGCAGGCTGAACGGGGTGACGATCAACGACGCGCTGCCGACGCGCGGCAAGACGCAGATCCGCAGCCCGAAGGTGCAGGCCGCCCTGGGTCTGGATTACGATGACGGCCGCCTGTTCATCTCGGGCAACGTCAAGTATGTCGACAAGCAGTACGCCACCCTGATGGATGACTCGTACATCCCGCGCTACATCACCGACAGCGTGAACATCGGCTATCGCTTCCCGTCGATCGGCTACCTGAAGGGGCCGCAGATCCAGCTGAACATGCAGAACCTGACGAACGCCAAGTTCCGCAGCGGTATCGGCGGGTTCGCGAACAATCTGAATGCGACCACGGGCGTCCATGGCAGCACGATTTCCGGCTCCAACGGCGTCGGCTCGCCCTACTACTACCTGCAGGCTCCGTTCACCGCGATCGTGACGGCTTCCACCGCCTTCTGATCACGGTATTTCGCCCGTGCGCGGGCAAATGTGCGGCCGGGAAAGCCGGGTGGCATTGCCACCCGGCTTTTTTGTTGGCGGGGGCAGGGCTCCTATGGCGCGGCGGGATCGGGCAGGCTGTAGGTGAACACGTAGCTGTGGTTGGCCGCCGCATCGATCGTCATGCCGCCGCTGATCCCGGCCAGCCCGCCGGTGCCCGAATCCGGGACGACGGTGACCGTCAGTTCGGGCCGGCCCCTGTCCATCAGGCCGTGATGCTGCAGCACGAAGGCGCCCGACCGCCCGTGCAGCGTGCCTGTCACCTGCTCCATCAGCACATACCCGGCCGATCCGGGGATGCCGGTGCGCACCGCCAGCATCTCGCCGGTGGCGGCGCCTTCAAGATGGCCGTGGAACCGTTTCGTGACGGCAAACCTGCCGATGCCGTCCCCGAAGGACGCCTCGGGCTTCATCTCCACATCGAATCTGCCGATCGCTTCGCTGGTCATGAACCGCACCCCAATCATGGATAAACGAATTGGTTTCCAAAGGCCTGCGGCCCTTGGCGGGTTTCAGGGCAGCGCCCTGAGGCACATTCATAACGCGAACCGACCCAACCCGTCCGCTCCGGCGGTGCGGGTTGTGGCTTCACGCGGGCGGCAGCCGTCCCATATAAGGGGCGGCACAAGGCGGGCAGGGGGCGTCAGGGCTGGATTTGCGGCCGTTGCTCCTGTATCCGCCCTGCTCTGGACCGCCGCATGCACCGAAAGGCACCCCTGATGGCCGGCTATCGTTCCCGCACCACGACGCATGGTCGCAACATGGCCGGCGCCCGCAGCCTGTGGCGCGCCACGGGCATGCAGGACTCCGATTTCGGCAAGCCGATCATCGCCGTCGCCAATTCCTTCACCCAGTTCGTGCCGGGGCATGTCCACCTGAAGGATCTGGGCCAGCTGGTGGCCGGCGCGGTGGCCGAGGCCGGGGGCGTCGCGCGCGAATTCAACACCATCGCGGTCGATGACGGCATCGCCATGGGCCATGGCGGCATGCTCTACAGCCTGCCGTCGCGCGAACTGATCGCCGACGCCGTGGAATACATGGTCAACGCGCACTGCGCCGATGCGCTGGTGTGCATCAGCAATTGCGACAAGATCACGCCGGGCATGCTGATGGCGGCGATGCGGCTGAACATCCCCGCCATCTTCGTCTCGGGCGGGCCGATGGAGGCCGGGCGCATCACCCAGGACGGGGTGGAGCGCCAGGTCGACCTGATCACCTCGATGGTCTCGGCCGCCGATCCCCGCGTCAGCGACGCCGAGTCGCAGACGATCGAGCGTTCGGCCTGCCCCACCTGCGGGTCGTGCTCGGGCATGTTCACCGCCAATTCGATGAACTGCCTGACCGAGGCCCTGGGCCTGGCCCTGCCGGGCAACGGCAGTCTGGTCGCCACCCATGCAGACCGGCGCGACCTGTTCCTGGAAGCCGGCCGGCGGATCGTCGATTTGGCCCGCCGCTGGTACGAGCAGGAGGATGCGACTGCCCTGCCGCGCGGCATCGCGACGATGCAGGCGTTCGAAAACGCGATGTCGGTCGACATCGCCATGGGCGGGTCGACCAACACGGTGCTGCATCTGCTGGCCGCGGCGCATGAGGGCGAGGTCCCCTTCACCATGGCCGACATCGACCGCCTGTCGCGCAAGGTGCCGCATCTGTGCAAGGTCGCGCCCTCCAAGGCCGACGTGCATATGGAAGACATCCACCGTGCCGGCGGCATCCCCGCCATCATGGGCGAACTGGACCGGCTGGGCCTGCTGCACCGCGAGGTGCCGGTGGTCCACGCCCCGTCCCTGGCCCAGGCGCTGGAACGCTGGGACGTGGCGGCGCCGGACGCCCCGGCCGAAGCCGCCACCCTGTTCCGCGCCGCCCCGGGCGGGGTGCGCACCACCCAGGCGTTCTCGCAGGCCAGCCGGTACCGCGAACTGGACCTGAACCGCGCCACGGGGGCCATCCACGACGGCGCGCATGCCTTCAGCCAGGATGGCGGGCTGGCGGTGCTGTACGGCAACATCGCCGAAGACGGGGCCATCGTGAAGACGGCGGGCGTGGCCGCCGGGCTGCTGACCTTCTCCGGCCCCGCGCGGATCTTCGAAAGCCAGGACGCGGCGGTGTCGGCCATCCTGGCCGGCCGCATCGTGGCGGGCGACGTCGTCGTCATCCGCTACGAGGGGCCGAAGGGCGGGCCGGGCATGCAGGAAATGCTGTATCCGACCAGCTACCTGAAATCGAAGGGCCTGGCCGAGAAATGCGCCCTGATCACCGACGGCCGCTTCTCGGGCGGCAGCGCCGGCCTGTCGATCGGCCATATCTCGCCCGAGGCCGCCGAGGGCGGGGCCATCGGCCTGCTGGAGGATGGCGATATCATCCAGATCGACATCCCCAACCGCATCCTGCGTACCGCGCTGCCCGACGCCGAACTGTCCGCCCGCCGCACCCGGATGGAGGACAAGGGCGATGCCGCCTGGCTGCCCGAGCGCGACCGCGTCGTCTCCGTCGCCCTGCAGGCCTATGCCGCGCTGACCACCAGCGCCGCGCGCGGCGCCGTGCGCGACGTCGCGCAACTGAAGCGCCGCGGGCGCTGATCGCGGCAGGGTTCAGGGCGCTGCCCTGAACCCCGGACGTCGGGAATCGAATGGGATGCAAGGGCCGAGGCCCTTGCCCGGTTCGGCGGAGCCCGACCTCCCTTTTCCCACACCACCTGTCCCTGATCGGGCGCCCCCATGATCGGGGCCCAGGGCCTCAGGCCCTGATGGGTCCGGGCAACGCCCGGCTTGCCTGTTCCATCCGGACATGTAACGATTCGTTTCGGTGTCGAACATGGCAGGCACGGCGGCCCGCAGGCGACCGGGCGCGTCCGTAAACTCCTGTAACAAGTCGGACAATGAACGGCACTTCATGAAAGATGTTTTTCCTACATGAACATCTTTTCATACATATTTTGAAACACTCCTATGTATAGGCTTTGGGCTGAGACAGCGTGCCCCGGCAGGGGCGCGTCCACCGACACCGGAGGCCAATTATGACAGATCCAGATTTCAGCGACTGATATCGCGACATCCGTCCGGTCGCCCTCTGTCCGCCATCCCGTCCTGCCGGGGTCGGCGTGCGACGGCGTGTGGCCGGGACGGGTGCGGGTGCAGCCCCTGTCGGGGCATCGCCGCGCCGCCACCATTTCATGACAGGACCGCAGGTCCGGCCATCCCCGCCCCCGGGGGTGAATGCTGGTGCGCGCCTACGGTCCAGGCCCCCGCCGAGAACGTCCTGAACAGGGGAAAAGGTCGCATATGAATGCAATAGTCGTGACGGCCCTGCGACGGCCGTACACATTTATCGTCTTGTCCATCCTCATCCTCTTGTTCGGCGTCATGTCCGCCTTCAAGACGCCGACGGACGTGTTTCCCAACATCAAGATCCCGGCGATCGCCGTGGTGTGGACCTACGGCGGTCTGCTGCCCGACGAAGTCGCCGGTCGCGTCATGTACAATTACGAACAGGGCGTGACCTCGACCGTCGAGGGCATCGAGCATATGGAGTCCGATTCCTATTACGGACGCGGCATCGTGAAGATCTTCTTCCAGCCGGGAACGGATATCGGGTCGGCCGAAGCGGACGTCACCGCGATTTCGCAGACGGTGCTGATGCAGCTGCCGGAAAAGATTCCGGCGCCGATGATCATGAAGCTGGAGGCGTCGTCGGTACCCGTCATCACGCTGGAACTGACATCCCCCACCATGACGCCGTCCGACCTGTTCAAGCTGGCGCAGATCCGCGTGCGCACGCTGCTGGTGACGGTGCCGGGCGCCATCGTGCCCCATCCGTATGGCGGCATGGACGCGTTCGTGATGTTCGCGCTGGACCAGAAGCAGCTTCAGGCCCACCACCTGTCGGCGATGGATGTGCAGAACGTCCTGGACAAGCAGAACATCGTCCGCCCGGCCGGCGACCAGAAAATCGGCGCCACGGACTGGATGGTGGCGACCAACTCGCAGCCGCGCACGATGGACGAACTGGGCAATATCCCCATCAAGCGCGTGGGCAACTCGGTCGTCTACATGCATGACCTTGGCTCGGTGTATCGCGGCGGCCATCCGCAGACCAACCTGGTGCTGGTCAAGGGCCGGCAGGCCGTGGTCATGGTGGTGATGAAAAGCGGCGAGGCCTCGACGCTGGACGTGGTCAACGGCGTCAAGGCGCTGATGCCCCGCCTGGAGCAGGTCATCCCGGCATCGGCCCATATCTCGATCCTGAACGATGCTTCGGGCTTCGTGAAAGATTCGATCAAGGACGTGGTGCGTGAAATGATCACGGCGGCGGCCCTGACCGGCCTGGTGGTGCTGCTGTTCCTGGGGTCGTGGCGCTCGACGATCATCATCGCGACGTCCATCCCGCTGGCGATCCTGTGCGCGGTCATCGGGCTGGGCTGGGCGGGGCAGACGATCAACGTCATGACCCTGGGCGGCCTGGCGCTGGCGGTCGGCATCCTGGTCGACGACGCCACCGTCATGATCGAGAACATCGACACCCATCTGGAAATGGGCAAGGAGCTGGAGGTCGCGATCATCGATGCGGCCAACCAGATCGTGACGGCGACCTTCGTCTCCACCACCTGCATCTGCATCGTCTGGCTGCCGCTGTTCGAACTGGGCGGCGTCGCCGGCTGGCTGTTCATGCCGATGGCCGAGGCGATCATCTTCGCCATGATCGCGTCCTTCATCCTGTCGCGCACCCTGGTGCCGACCATGGCGAAGTTCCTGCTGGCGGGGCAGACCCACGGCGCCCACGGCCACGATACGCATGGCGACGAACTGAAGGGCGGCAACGTCTTCTCGCGCTTCCAGCGCGGGTTCGAGCGCCGCTTCACGAATTTCCGCGAATCCTATGGCGCGTTCCTGCAACGCTCCATCCAGAACCGTGGGCGGTTCGTGTCGGTCTTCCTGGGGCTGTCGGTGCTGTCGATGGGCCTGTACATGGTGGCGGGCCGCGACTTCTTCCCCGAAATCAAGTCTGACCAGTTGCAGATGCACATGCGCGCGCCGCTGGGCACCCGCATCGAGGTCGCGGGCCGGATCGCGACGCTGGTCAGCGACCGCATCCATGAACTGCTGCCCGGCAAGGTCGATGACGTTGTCAGCAACTGCGGCCTGGCCGAGGCGCCGCACAACCAGGCCTTCATTCCCACGCCCACCATCGGTACGCAGGATTGCGACCTGACGATCACGCTGACCGAGGCGGAAGCGCCGGTATGGGACTACCGCGCCGTGCTGCGCCGCGGCCTGTCCGCCAGCTTCCCCGGCACGGTCTTCACCTTCCAGCCGGCCGACCTGACGGCGAAGATCCTCAATTTCGGATCGCCCTCGCCGATCGACATCAAGGTGACGGGTCCGGAACTGGCCAAGAGCTATCAATACGCCGTCGAACTGACCAACAAGCTGCGCCTGGTGCCCGGCGCCGCCGACGTGTCGCTGCAGCAGACGATGAAGACGCCGACCCTGTTCGTGAAGGGTGACCGCACGTTCAGCCAGGCAACCGGCATCAGCGCCGCCGATCTGGCCGACAACGAGCTGATGACCCTGTCGGGCAGTTCGACCGTCGATCCGCAATATTGGTACGACCCGGCCTGGGGGGTGACCTTCCTGCTGAACACCTATGTCACGCAGAACCAGCTGACGCACTTCAACGACCTGCTGTCGATCCCGGTCGACAAGGGTGATGGCGACCCCTCCGGCCACGACATGCAGCTGCTGGGCGCCGTCAGCACCATCCGCGCCGTCGGCACGCCGGGCCAGGTCTCGCACTACAACTCGATGCCCGCGTTCGACATCTATGTCTCGGCCGAGGGCACCGACCTGGGGACCGTGCTGTCGGGCGTGAACAAGGTGATCGCGCAGACGGCCGCCGACGTGCCGCGCGGCGCCGCGGTGGATGTCGAAGGCCAGGCGACCACGATGCGCAGCGCCTATTTCCAGCTGATCGGCGGCCTGGCGGTCTCGATTGTGCTGATCTACCTGCTGATCGTCGTGAACTTCCAGTCCTGGCTTGACCCGTTCATCATCATCTCGGCCCTGCCGGGGGCGCTGGCGGGCATCGCGTGGAGCCTGTTCCTGACGCACACCCACCTGTCGGTCCCGGCATTGACCGGCGCCATCATGTGCATGGGCACGGCGACCGCGAACTCGATCCTGGTCGTCTCCTATGCCCGCGAACGGCTGGAGATCCACGGCGACGCGCTGAAGGCGGCGCTGGAGGCCGGGTACGGCCGTATCCGTCCGGTGCTGATGACCGCCGCCGCGATGATCGTGGGCATGGTCCCGATGTCGATCAGCAATTCGCAGAACGCGCCGCTGGGCAAGGCGGTGATCGGCGGCCTGATCGTGGCCACCATTTCCACCCTGCTGTTCGTCCCTTGTGTTTACGCAATCATCTACAACCGCCCGTCCCGCCGGAAGGAGACCGTCTGATGGCTTCCCTGTCACGCACTACTGTTCTGGCGGCGGGGGCCTGTGTCCTGGCCCTGCTGGTCGGCTACCAGGTCTTCGACCGGGTGCATGCGGCAAGCGCCCTGAGTGCCGAGACCATCCGCGACGCGCTGCCCGACGTCGCCGTCATCGCGGCCAAGCCCGCGCCCAAGACGGTGACGCTGACGCTGCCGGGCAATATCGACGCCTGGTACCAGGCGCCGCTGTTCCCGCAGGCCTCGGGTTACGTGCAGATGTGGTACAAGGATTACGGCGCCGAGGTGAAGACCGGTGACATCCTGGCCGAGATCAACGCCCCCAGCCTGGACGCCCAATACGCCCAGGCCAAGGCCGACCTGGCGGAAGCGCAGGCCAAGTACAACCTGGCCGTGGTCAGCGCCAGTCGCTGGCACGCCATGGCGAAGTCGCAGGCGGTGTCGGGCCAGTCGGTCTCGGTCGCCGACGCGAACGAGAAGGCGGGCCTGGCCAGCATGCAGGCGGCCGAGCACAAGGTCGACCAGTTCGCGGCGCTGGAGCGGTTCAAGACCATCGTCGCCCCCTTCGACGGCGTGGTGACGTCGCGCGACATCAATGTCGGCGACTATGTCAGCGGCGGCGCCGGCGAACATGCTTCGAACGGCGAGGCCAGCCAGCTCTTCACCGTGTCGGACATGCACAAGATGCGCCTGTTCGTGTCGGTGCCCGAAGTGTTCTCGTATATCCTCAAGCCCGGCATGACGGCCGAGGTCAGCGTGCCGCAGTTCCCCGACCGCACGTTCAAGGCGGACTTCCTGACCATCGCGCGGGGATACGACCCGAACACCCGCACGGCGATCACGGAATTCACCATCGACAACGACAGGCATGAGCTGTGGCCGGGCACGTTCGCCTCGGTCAAGCTGACCGCGGCTTCGACGCCCGGCGTGTTCGAGATCCCGACCGCCGCCCTGGTGTTCGAGGAAAAGGGCATGCAGGTCGCGGTGCTGGATGCCAACGATGTCGTGCATTACCGCAATATCGAGGTGGGGCGCATGGCCGATGGCGAGACCGATGTGACGGCCGGCGTGTCGCCCACCGACCGGATCATCAACAATCCGCCGGCCGACCTGCTGGAAGGACAGAAGGTGCATGTCGTCCAGCCGGCCAAGGGTTATGACGAATCCAGCGAGGAAATCGAGGGATGATCATGCGGTCACTGCGCCGGACCATGGTGTCCGGCGGGGCGATGCTGTCGTTGGCGACGCTGTCCGCCTGCGACCTGGCGCCCACCTACCATCCCCCGACCTATGTCGTGCCCGCCACCTGGCATGGGCAGGCGCCGTTCGCCACCGCCACGCCAGCGGACACCCAGTTGCCGTCAAACTGGTGGACGGCGCTGCATGATCCGCAACTGGACGCGCTGGAAGACAAGGCGATGGCCGCGAACGCGGACCTGCAGGCCGCGGCCGAACGCTTCGTCCAGGCGCGCGCCATGGTCATGCAGGCCCGCGCCGACCTGCTGCCGCATTTCGGCCTGGCCTTCGGCGCGTCCGACAACAAGCAGTCGGCCGACCGGCTGTTCCGCTACAAGGGCGCGCTGACCCAGACCGACGAGTTCTACGGCGGCCTGGCGTCGTGGGAGCCCGATTTCTGGTCCGAAATCCGCAACCAGGTGCGCATGGCGAAATATTCCGCCCAGCAGAAGGCGGCGGATTTCGCGGCGGCGCGGCTGAGCCTGCAGGCGGAACTGGCCGACGACTACGTGGCGCTGCGCGGCTATGACGCGCAGGACGCGATCTATCGCAAATCCATCGCCTACTACCAGCAGGCGGTGTCGGTCACCCAGACGCAGCTGACCAACCAGGCGGCGCCCCGCCTGGACCTGGCCCGCGCGCAGAACCGGCTGTACGTCACGCAGGCGGCGGAACTGGACATCCTGGCCCAGCGCGAGGTGACCGAACATGCGATCGCCATCCTGACGAACAGCGCGCCGTCCGGCTTCCATATCGCGCCGGTCGATGTGCTGCATTTCACACGGGCTACCATTCCCGTGGGCGTGCCGTCCGACCTGCTGCAACGCCGCCCGGACGTCGCGTCGGCGGAACGGCAGATGGCGCAGGCCAACCGGGCGATCGGCGTGTCGCGCGCGGCGTTCTATCCGCATATTTCGCTCAACGCGAACGGCGGGTTCGACGCCAACGGCTTCGACCTGGCCAATCTGGCGAACAGCATGTGGTCGTACGGCGCATCGGCCTCGATGCCGATCTTCGAGGGCGGGCTGCGCCGCGCCGCGCTGCAGGCTTCGTGGGCCAGCTATCGCGAGACGCGCGATCATTATCGTTCCTCGGTCCTCTCGGCGTTTCGCGAGGTCGAGGACGGGCTGTCGCGCACCGACCGGCTGTGGGCGGAAAACGACCGCCTGAAGGCGGCGGTGTCGGCCGCGCTGGATATGCAGAACATGACGATGACGCTGTACAAGGGCGGCCTGTCGGCCTATCTGGACGCGATCATCGCGCAGGAAGCGGCGCTGGACGCGCAGATTTCGCAGGTGCAGGTCGCCACCCGCTATTTCCAGGCCGAAGTGGGCCTGATCCGCGCGCTGGGCGGCGGCTGGAACGACCGGCTGCTGCCCACGCCCGACCAGACGATGACGTTCTCGGTCCTGCAATATGACGGGCTGCACCACCCCGCGCCGGCCGGCGGAATCGCCCCCCCGGCGGACGAAACCCCGTATGACGACCTGACGGGGGCGACGACGTTGCGCACGGGCACGGTCCGGGTAGGACAGTGACCGTGGAGAACTGACGCCGGCATGAAGCCCGGGACCATCTGGTCCCGGGCTTTTTTGTGTCGAACAGGGGGGTGTGAATGGGCCGGGTCGTCTGATTCCCAAGGCGTGAATTATGTGATTCAAAATGAGGACGAGCGGGAAGCCCGGGCTTCATGGTGATAACCGCGGGCCGAGGTGCCGACGCTTTGGGATGGGGTGTATTGATGCGACGGATGCTTTTTCCACTTCTTCTCGCGATGCCTGCCATAGCGCTGGCCGGCCCCCCGCCGGCGGCCGTGACCACCGATCCGCCCGTCGATCGCGTGCACCCGTCGGCGATGGCCGCTTTCGTTATCCCCTCGGAAGAGGGCGCGCTGAACGCCGTGATGTACAGTGCGGCGGGCGCCAGGCCGCATCCGACCTTGCTGCTGCTCCACGGCTTTCCCGGCAACGAACAGAATCTCGATCTGGCCCAGGTCGCGCGTCGTGCGGGGTGGAATGTCCTCACATTCCATTATCGCGGGTCCTGGGGCAGCCCCGGTCGCTTTTCGTTCGCCCACTGCGTGCAGGATGCCGCCACTGCGCTGGCTTACCTGCGCAAGCCCCAGGTGATCGCACGGTTCGACATCGATCCGTCCCGCATTGCCGTCGCCGGACACAGTCTTGGCGGCATCGTGGCCGCGCGGGTCGCAGCGGACGACCCGCGTGTCGTCGGTACTTTCCTGATCGACCCGGCCGACTTCGCCGCGATCGGCCGCAGCTTCGTCGATCCCGAAAAGCGTGAAGCATTCCTGGTCGATGAGGTGCGTGGGGACATGCCGCCGCTGGCCGGCACCAGCGAGGAGCGAATCATGGCCGAGGTGACGCATGCCGGTTCTGCGCTGGATCTGGTCGCCACGATGCCTGCCCTGTCCGGGCGCCCCCTGGCACTGATCGGTACAACGCGTGGTATCGGCTTCATGGCCGAAGCCGCCGCCCGGGCCGCGCGCAAGGCAGGCGCCAAAAATCTCGATGCCGAGACCTTGGATACCGATCATAGTTTTTCCGACGCCAGAATCGCCCTGGCCAGCCGGCTGGTGACCTGGCTGGGACAATTCCAGCACTGATTCCGTGTGGCGGGATTCTTCGTTCTTTTTTGAAGAAAGAACCAAAAAACTTTTGGACGTTCAGGGAGCCATGTGCCGGGTCATGCGAAGGCTCATAACGAATCAAAGTCTTTTTGCTTCTTTTTCTTCAGAAAAAGAAGGCATCGGTCAGCCGGCCCGGAGGGGATGGCGAGGCGCGGCATGGGCGGCACTGCTGGGGGCGTGCGTGCCTGCGGCGTCGCAGGCCGCGTCGCCCCAGGCCGGGCCGGACAGCGCCACCGCCCTGGTGGCGGCGATGCAGGCCGGGCGGCTGGCGCCCGACAGCCTGATGCGGCGCTATCGCGCGCGCATCGCGCGGGTCGATGCCGGGCCGGACGGGCTGCATGCCATCCTGGCGCTGAACCCGGACGCGGTGGCGCAGGCCGCCGCCCTGGCACGGATGCGGCGGGTGCGCGGCCCGCTGTATGGCCTGCCGATCGTGGTGAAGGACAATATCGAAACGCGCGACCCGCTGCCCACCACGGCGGGGTCGCTGGCGTTGCTGGGCAATGTCACGCATCGCGACGCGCCGGTCATCGCGCGGCTGCGCGCGGCGGGGGCCGTCGTGCTGGGCAAGGGCAATCTGTCGGAATGGGCCAATTTCCGTTCGGCCCACGCCAGCAGCGGATGGAGCGCCGTGGGCGGCCTGACGCGCAATCCGTACGATCGCGCGCGGACGGCCTGCGGCTCCAGCGCCGGCAGCGCCGTTGCCGTGGCGGCCGGTCTGGCCGCAGCGGCCATCGGGACCGAGACGAACGGGTCGGTCACCTGCCCGGCGGCCGTCAACGGCATCGTCGGGCTGAAGCCGACGGTGGGGCTGGTGTCGCGTACCTTCGTAGTGCCGATTTCGGCCAGTCAGGATACGCCCGGTCCGATGACGCGCACCGTGCGCGACGCGGCGCTGCTGCTGGGGGTCATGGCCGGGTCCGACCCCGCCGACCCCGCGACGGCGCAGGCCGACCGCCATCGCGCCGATTACCTGGCGGGTCTGACGCCCGATGCCCTGCGCGGGCGGCGCATCGGGGTGCTGCGCTTCGCCCAGGGTAAAAATCCCGACCTGCGCACGGTGTTCGACGCCGCCCTGGCGCGGCTGCGCGCGCAGGGCGCGACCCTGGTCGAAATCGACGCATTCGACAGCAAACGTCTGGGCGACGCCGAATTGACGGTCCTGCTGTCCGAATTTCGCGCCGGGCTGAATGCCTATCTGGCGCAGACCCCGCCGGCGGTGAAGGCCCGGGACCTGGCGGCCCTGATCGCGTTCGATGCCCAACAGACCGATCGTGAAATGCCGTCGTTTGGTCAGGATTTATTCGAAAGTGCGGACAAGGCGCCCGCCCTGTCCGATCCGGCCTACCTGACGGCGCGGGCCACCGCGCGGCGGCTTGCCGGGGCAGGGGGCATCGACGCCATGCTGGCGCATGACCGGCTGGACGCCCTGGTGGCGCCCACGACGGGTCCAGCCTGGCTGACCGATCTGGTGCTGGGCGACCGGCCGGGTGACGGGACGGGCGCGGGGACGCTGGCGGCGGTGGCCGGCTACCCGCATCTCAGCGTGCCGATGGGCCGGGTGCGGGGGCTGCCGGTCGGGTTGTCCTTTATCGGCACGGCCTGGTCGGAACCGGCGCTGCTGGCGATGGGGTATGCCTATGAACAGGCGGGGCCTGCGGCAGAGTTCAGGGCGCTGCCCTGAAACCCGCCAGAGGGCATTACCTTTTGGAAACCCGGTCGTCTTATGATCGGGCTTCCGACCTCTTTCACGCCGCACCGGTTTCCGCCCGATGGGCGGTCACCAGGTCGGCCAGCGAATCGAAGCGGAAATTGACGTTGGGCATCGCGCCCGGCTCCATCGTCGCGCCCAGGCCCGGCCGGGCGTACCGGCGCGCGATCCAGCACGACGCCAGGCCGAAGGCGTTGGCGGGCACATGGTCGTGGAACAGGCTTTCCGCCGTATGCAGCACGTCGCGCGCCGACAGGCCCAGATCGTGCAGATGTTCCAGCATGTATTCGAAATTTCGGTGCGATGGCTTGTACGATCCGATGTCCTCGGCCGTGTACACGGCATCGAAGGCGACCTGCAGCCGCGCGTTGGTGGCGGCGAAGGACGCCATGTCGACATTCGACAGGACCACCAGGCGGAAATGCCGTTTCAGATAGGCCAGGGCGGCGACCGTATCGGGGAAGGCCGGCCCCACATCTGAAGCGCAGGAAAATATTACATCCGACTAATGTTTCAATGAAGATTTCAAAAAATCTGTCCAGTCGGCCCGTTTGGTTATTCAAACATCGGCACAGGGGTGTTAACCAGGACGAAAATATGCCCCGTCGCGCGATGCGATGCGATGCGATGCGATGCGACACTTGCCGGAATGTCCTCTTGCACGCGCAGGATGATCAGAACCCGTAAGAGGAATTCGGATGTTCCGTTCCAACCGACGCGATTTTCTGCAAATGGGGGCCATGTCCGCCGGCCTGTTTCCCGCGGCCATCCGCCGGGCGATGGCCCTGCCCGCCCACCGCCGCGCCGGCACGATCGAAGACGTGCAGCACATCGTGGTCTTCATGCAGGAAAACCGTTCGTTCGATCATTACTTCGGTCACATGTCCGGCGTGCGCGGCGTGAACGACCGCTTCCCGGTGCTGCGGGCCGACGGGGTGCCGATGTGGCGCCAGGCCCGGGGCAAGGGCGAGGCGGGCGAGATCGTGCCCTTCCGCCTGAATACGAAAAGCAGCGGCGCCGAATGCGTGATGGACCTCGACCATAGCTGGGACCCCACGCACGCCGCCATCAATGCCGGCCGCAACGATCAGTGGCCGAAGCACAAGACCGACATGACGATGGGATATTACACCCGCCAGGATCTTCCCTTCCACTACGCCCTGGCCGACGCCTTCACGGTCTGCGACCATTATTTCTGTTCCACCCCGTGCCAGACCCATCCCAACCGGTTCTACCTGATGACGGGGACGGTCGACCCCACCGGCGTGGGCGGGGGGCCGATCCTGGACAATATCGATTGGGTGGATCGCAAGTTCTACAAGACGGTGCCCCCTCCGTTCACCTGGACCACCTTCCCCGAACGGCTGGAACAGGCCGGCGTGTCCTGGCAGGTCTATCAGGAAGGGCTGGAGGTGACCGATCTGCTCAATGGAAATTTCGGCACCAACGTGCTGATGAATTTCCGGAATTTCGTGACCGCGCCGGAAGGCTCGGCACTCCGTCGCCGCGCGATGACCAGGCGTACGCTCGACGACCTGAAAGCCGACGTGACGGCGGACAGGCTGCCCAGCGTCTCGTGGCTGCTGCCGCCGGCGGTGTTTTCGGAACATCCGCGCTGGAGCCCCGGTTATGGCGCGGTCTATATCTCGCGCGTCCTCGATGCCCTGACGTCGAATCCCGACGTGTGGGCACGGACCGTCTTCCTTGTCATGTATGACGAGAACGACGGCTATTTCGATCATGTGCCCCCGCCGCAGCCGCCTACTCCGGCCCTTCCCGGCAAGAGCACCGTGCATGCGGCCGGCGAGATTCACGACCGCGTGCCGGACCTGAACACCGGGCGCTACACGGCGGACAATCTGCCCTATGGGCTAGGGCCGCGCGTGCCGATGATGGCCATTTCGCCCTGGAGCACCGGTGGATATGTCTGTTCGGAAGTCTTCGACCACACGTCCGTCATCCGTTTCATCGAACGGCGGTTCGGCGTGAACGAACCCAACATCACGCCATGGCGGCGGGCGGTCTGCGGCGACCTGACGTCGGCGTTCGATTTTTCGCTACCGGTGCACAGGCGCGCGGACCTGCCCGATACGTCGGGCTATCGTGCGGCGGTGGATGCGTCCTGCCATCTGCCCGATCCGGCCATTTCCCCCACCAGCCGGTTCGCCGATATCGGCCGGCAGGAGGAGGGCACGCGCCCCGCGCGGCCGCTGCCCTACGATCTGGCGGTGGAGGAAAGCACGGGCGCCAATGGCGCGCTGGCCTTGCGCTTCGTCAATACCGGCCAGGCGGCGGCCTGCCTGTATGTCTATCGCGAACTGTCGGACGAGACCCCGCGCCGCTATACCGTCGAGCCGGGCAGGAATCTGGACGATATATGGTTGCCGGACGGCGAGGCGCCCCTGATCCTGACGGTGATGGGGCCCAACGGGTTCATTCGTCGCTATCACCGCGAGGGCCGGCCCGATGTCGGTACGGCGGGCGTCATCGCCTCGGTCCGGCATGACGGCGCACGGGATGTGCTGCATCTGGCGCTGAAATCCGATGGCGACGCCGTGCATGTCGTGGTGCGGGACAACGCCTACGGGCGGACGGAGATGGCGATCGACGTGCCGGCGCATGAAACCGTGGACCGTCGCATCGCCCTGTCGGCCAGCGCGAACTGGTACGATTTCACGGTGCTGACCGAAGGCGGCCGCAACACCACGCGCTTTGCCGGCCACGTCGAAAATGGACGCACCAGCACGACGGATCCGGCCATGCACGCGCCGGTGCTCGATCCGCCGTTGCGGGAGTACAGCCCGGCCTGATCTTCGGCATTGCGCCTCTGGCCCTGCCGGGTTCGGGCGAAGCCCGACCGGCTAGGCGACCGTCGTCACCGGAGCATGGTGGACCGGAAAATTCACCGAGCGCGCGATGAAGCAGGTCTCATGCGCCACGCGATGCAGGGCCTCGGCCGCCACGATGTCCGACCCGGCGGCCAGGGTCACGCGCGGCCGCAGGGTCACGTCGGTGAATTGTCCCGCGCCGTCGTCCTGCTCGACCATCGTGCCTTCGGCCGCGTCCTCATACGCCGTGACGACGATGCCGGCCTGCGCGCACAGGCCCAGGTACCAAAGCTGATGGCAGGCCGCCAGCGCGGCCAGCAGCAGCTCCTCGGGGTTCCAGCGGGCAGGGTCGCCCCTGAAGGCCGGGTCGGACGATCCCTCGATCGACGGCTTGCCGGGGCTGGCGATGCGGTGGGACCGGTCATAGGACCGCGGGGTGGCCGTACCGTCGCCCCGGTTGCCCGTCCAAGTCACGGTCACGGCATAGCGGTGGGTCTTGTCCATCGGTGTCTCCAGTGGAGGGGCGGGGCCGCTCAGGGGCAGGGGGCGCGGCACACGACGTGCAGCTTGTTCCCGTCGGGGTCGCGCATGTAGGCCCCGAAATAATGCGGGCCGTAGTGCGGGCGCGGGCCGGGCGCGCCCGCGTCGGCGCCGCCATGTGCCAGGGCGGCATCATATGCGGCCTGCACGGCGGCATGGTCGGGCGCGGTGAAGGCGCACATCCAGCCGTTGCCGGGCGCGGGCGGCTGGCCGTCGAAGGGGCGGCCGATGAAGAAGGTGTTGTCTCCTTCCCGCCCGTCCGGCTGGCGCCACCCGGCGAAGGATCCGTCCTGGGCCGTCCAGCACCGGACGATGCCCAGCGGGGCCAGGACGGCGTCGTAGAAAATCGCCGCGTGGGTGACGTCGCGGACGCCGACGGTAACATGGCTGAACATTGCAGAGGTTTCCTTCTTCCCGGTCGTCACCTTCGCCTCTCAGGGCTCGGACGGCAGGTCCGCCACGTCGATGCACCACGCCGCCTTCGACGCGGTGAAGATCTGGCGGGCGGGCTTCGTGTCCGGCGTGCTGTCCAGCGTGCCGGCCGGGACGATCATGAACTGGCCGTTGCGGGTGACGTGCGGCACGGGCGTGCCGCACACGCGGCAGGTCGAGGCCGCGAAGCTGCGCGCCGTCGGCAGGTCCCAACGCAGGATGTCGGCCTCGCCCGCCGTCCAGGACACATCCTCCGGCCGGGCAATCAGGTTGGCGGCGAAGGATGACCCCGTGACCTTGCGGCAGCGCCCGCAATGGCACAGCACGAAATCCAGCGGCCGGCCGTCGATCCGATAGGTTACGCTGCCGCACAGGCAGCTTCCGTGCAGGGTGCTCATGTCATCCTTTCCTGGCTGACGGGCTTCGGGGCGCCGCCCTGATGGGTCAGGTCATTCCGGCGCGGGCCAGTTCGTACAGGGCGACGGCGGCGGCGTTGGAGACGTTCAGGCTTTCCATGTCGCCCGGCATGGCCAGCCCCGAGATCTCGTCGCAATGTTCGCGGGTCAGCCGGCGCAGCCCGTCGCCCTCGGCCCCCAGGACCAGCGCCACGCGCCGCTTGCCGAACGACGTGCCGTCCAGCACTCCGCCGCCGGCATCCAGCCCGACGACCCAGAACCCCCGGTCCTTCAGCGTATCCAGCGTCCGCGCCAGGTTCACCACCCTCAGTAGCGGCACGATTTCCAGCGCGCCGGACGCCGCCTTGGCCAGCGCCCCGGTTTCGTCGGGTGCGTTGCGTTCCATCACCACCACGGCGGCGGCGCGAAAGGCGGCAGCCGAGCGCAGGATGGCGCCCACATTGCGCGGGTCGGTCACCTGGTCCAGCAGCAGGATCGGCCCCGGCCGGTCGACGACGTCATCCACCGCCAGCGACGGCAGCGCGTCGGTCAGCACGGCGATGCCCTGGTGCACGGCATCGCGCCCGCACAGGGCGTCCAGTCGGGTGCGGTCGGTGCGGTGCGGCTGCATCGGCAGGGGCGCGCCCAGACGTTCGCGCAGGGCGGCCTCGCCTTCCTCGGTGGTCAGGATCTGGCGGATGCGCCGTTCGGGGTTGCCCAGCGCCGCCAGCGCCGGGTGCAGCCCGTACAGCCAGTAGGTCCCGCGCGGCGGCGTGCCACGCGGCGTCGCAGCACCGCGCTGCCGCGTGGGGCGGGCGGTGTCGGAAGGGGCCTGCGGGTCCGTCCGTCCGGACGGGCGCGGGGCGGTTCGGGCGTCGGGACGACGCGGCGGGCGATTGCGCATGGCCCGATATAGGCCGAACCGCGCCGCCCGTCACGCCGTCGTGCGCGAAGGCGGACAAGGGCATTGACACGCCGTCCGGATGGAACTAACCACCCTGTCACACGGAGGGATGCCCGAGTGGCTAAAGGGGGCGGACTGTAAATCCGCTGGCGTACGCCTACGTTGGTTCGAATCCAACTCCCTCCACCAGATCTCCAAAATTCATCAGTAAAATCAGTGCCTTGCGGGGCTTTCGCGATCGCTGTCCACGTTACGGCGCGGGTTGGACAGGCGCGTCCGCGACCGTCCCCCTCAGCACCGATAATCGGTAGTCGTGATCGGGCGGTCTTCCTGGCCCTCGCATGCATTGACCTTGCGGCCGCCGCGCCACGTCCTCATGTCCTTGTCGTTCGCACGGGACTCGCCACGGGCGAGGCAAGGAGCCGGGGTTATGGGCGGCCAGGATTTCGACGAGAGTCCGGAATACAGCGGTAAACGGGAAGGCCGGGTCGAACTTCCGATCGGGCGTCCGCCGCGCCGGAACGGGGGTCGCGATCCGGCTGGTGCGGCCTGACCATGGCGTGGCTCCTCGATCCGGACGTGTGGGCCAGCTTTGCGACGCTGGCGGCGCTGGAAATCGTGCTGGGCGTGGATAATCTGGTCTTCATCGCCCTGCAGGCCGGGCGCCTGCCCCCGGACAGGCAGGCCAGCGCCCGCAGGCTGGGGCTGGTGCTGGCACTGGCCACGCGGCTGCTGCTGCTGTGGTCCATCGTCTGGATGGTGCATCTGACGGCGCCGGTCCTGTCGGTGCTGGGGCACGGTTTCTCGTGGCGCGATTTCATCCTGATCGCCGGCGGCGGCTTCCTGCTGTACAAGGGCACGCGCGAGATTCACCTGCGCGTGGAAGGCGAGGGCGATCATGCGGCGGCCCTGCGCGGCCATCCCGGTTTCGCCTCGACCGTCGTGCAGATTTCCCTGTTCGACCTGGTGTTTTCGATCGACAGCGTGATCACGGCGGTGGGCATCGCCGAGGACATCCGGATCATGGTGGCGGCGATCGTCGTGGCCATCGTCGTGATGCTGGTGGCGTCGGGGCCGCTGACCGCGTTCATCGAACGGAACGCATCGGTGAAGATGCTGGCCCTGTCCTTCCTGCTGCTGATCGGCATGGTCCTGGTCGCGGACGGGTTCGGCTTTCATATGCCGCGCGGCTACATCTACACGGCGATGGGGTTTTCGATCATGGTCGAGAGCCTGAACCTGCTCGCCACCCGCCGCCGCCGGGCCAAGCCGGGCCGCCGGCGGGGGAACGAGCCGTAATCGGGCGCCAGGATCACCGCGTGGGCGCGACAAGGGCGAACATGCAGTCCTGCGGATCGAGGCATTGCACGATCCAGCTTCCGTCCGGCACCTGATGGGGGCCGTTGGCCACCCGGCCGCCAGCCTCGCGCACCCGGCCGATGGCCGCATCGATGCCGTCCACATTGACATAATACAGCCAGAACGGCGCGGGCATCGCCGCCGCCCGCGTCATCATGCCGCCCGCCGGCTCGCCGCCGATCGTGAAGATCTGATAAATGCCCATTTCGCCCATATCGACGGCCTCGCCCAAGGCCCAGCCGAACAGGTCGGCGTAGAAGGCGAAGGCCGATTGCCGGTCCCGGGCCAGAAGTTCGTGCCAGCCCACCGTGCCGGGCGTGCCGGGCGCCGCAGGCGGCATCGCCCCGCGGTCGCCGGCCCCGAACAGGGCGAAGACGGCGCCCTGGGGGTCGCCGACGATCGCGAAGCGCCCGACACCGGGGATGTCGCCGGCCGGGCGCAGGATGGCGCCGCCGGCATCGGCGATGCGTGCGGCGATGGCATCGACGTCGTCAACGGCGACATAGCCGATCCAGCCCGGCTGCGCGCCGGCCGTGCAATCGGCCTGGGACAGCGCCATCAGGCCGCCGATGGGCCTCTCGCCGGCGCTGAGGATCGTGTATTCCCGGTCGGGCAGCCCGGCATCCTTCATGTTCCAGCCTATGACGGCGCGGTAGAAGGCGGATGCCGCCGGGGCATCGAGGGTCGCGAGTTCGTACCAGACGAACTGGCCATGGAATGCGGACATGACGCTTTTTCCATTCCTGCGTGGTGGTCCCGATGGGACGGTTGGGACGTCTCGGCAGATCGTGGGATCGCCGCGACCACGCATCAAGGACCGGGGATGCGCGAGGCCCCCCGGAAACCGGCCCGGGCGGTGCACATTCCGTTCACCAGGTTCCGAGAACTTCCGATCGTCGCCGAATACCCCCGACGGACGGTCGTCTATCCGCTGACGGGGATGGTCACGATCGTGCTGGGCCCCTTGCTGGTCTTGGACAGTTCCAGAAGAATCTGCAGCATCGTAAAGGCCAGCTTGCTGTCGTAATCGTCGTCGGCGATCCAGTAATATTTGTGATTATAGGTGGTCCACGAAAAGACGGACGGCGGTCGCTCCTTGGTGACATGGATCACGACGATGGGCTTCGTCTCCCGGCCGATCAGGCTGATCCGGGGGCGTGTGCGACCCGAGGTGATGTCTTCCAGCGGCACGTCGATCTGATAGGCGATCTGCCCCAGAACGCCGAGTATCGTGCGGGTCAGCAGCCGGATCTGGCCCGGGCGCGGCCGCCCGCCGCCATAGACGACTTCCACACGTTCGTCGTTCTGGGCCATGCCCAGAATGTGGCGCACTTCATGGACCACCGGCGCCATGGCCGGGTCGTCCGTCGAGGCGATCGACAGAAAGACGCGATCGGCCGTGGGGTCCTTGCCGGTCGCGTCCGGGCCGCGCTCCAGTTGAATGCCCAGCAGGCCGGCCACCTGCAACAGCCGCAGATCATGGATCAGGTCGAAAAAGACCGGCGATCCGCGCCCGACATCGCTGCCCAGCGCGCCCGCGTTGTTGATCAGGTTGATCGACTGCACCGCAAGCCGGAACAGAACGTCGATCGGCAGGCCGCCCATGGCCAGGGGCAGCAGGTTGCCCGGCGGCAGAGGGCGCAGGAAGCTCTGCGCATAGGCATCGCCCGTGACCGGCTGGAAGGTGAAGGTGGGGCTTTCCTGAAGCTGGACGCCCACGCCGCCATAGGGCCGGCTGGCCAGGGAATAGGTCCCGATCCCGGCGGAGATGTTGCGCTGAAGCTGATAGCCCGAGATCAATTGCGTGGTGTCGAGAAAGCCCGGCGTGTCGGCATAGCGCAGGCGCACGACGTTCAGCAGCGTCTGCTGCTTGCCCGAACTGGTCAATGCACGAGAGTAGTCGCTCTGATCCCGATCAAGCCGGGTGGGCCCGATCTGATCGCATCCCCCCAAAACGAATACCAATGGCAACAGGAAAAGCGGATAAGGAAAGTGACTCATGATCGCGTGGGGCTGTTTCCGACGAGGCTACGGCATAAAGCCACGCCGGATGAATACCAAGCCTCTTTCTTGATTTATTTTTTTTGTAATTATAACGTAACAAGCTGCGAAAGTAAGCACCTGCCGGCGACGCCCATATCGTCAGATCCGCACGAAGGTCATCGTAAGGAGCGTCACCGGATTCCGGAGGATTCTAACCGGTGATGTGGGCATGCAGTTGTTTCGCGAATTCGGAAAGCGCCGATCGGTAGTCGTTGAAAAGAGTGGCCACCCCGAAACAGAAATAGAACGCGAGGGAATAGAACAACGCGCTGTTGGTTTCTTCCTTTGCCATCAGTTGCCGCACCATGCTCGACGTCCGAAACTGCTGCGTTGCCATGACGACGGCAATGCCGAGCGAAGCGCCTGCAATTACGTCTGAGGGGAAATGAACGCCCAGGTAAACGCGTGAAGCACTCAAGAGCGTCACCAGGGCGAATGCCAGCCGGCCGATCCGGATGTCGGCGTAATATATCGTGCATGCCAGGCCGAACACGACGGCGGCGTGGTCGCTGGGAAATGACGACCAGTGGTTGAGGGCGCCTGAATCGAGGCCGGACGGCGACTTGAAATGAAGATCGGCATCATACAAAGGCCGAAGATGCGTCGGTAGCGACAGTTGCAGGATACGACTCACGACTCCGGCGAAAAACGACATCACGGTTCCTACCAGGATTCCCGCGCGGCGATCGGACCGGTTCGTGCCAAACCAGGCATAGACGACAAGGGATAGAAGAATGACGCTGGAAAACATGTCCTTGGTCAGGCCGAAGATGGCGTGATCCAATAAAGCGGATCGACCGGAGATTAAGGACAGGAGATGCATGATGGCGTAGTCCGGGCCGTGTGTCCCGGACAGGGAGAGGGTAGACATAAGTAAAAATATAAACATAGGAAAAATAATTATTTTCCCATGTCCATCAATATATGAGTATTCTGGCTTCTTTACGGAAAATGTACTCATTTTTCTTCTTTCGTTTTTTGAAGAATAGAATAAGTATTCAATGTAAAGTAATGGTATGCTTTTCGTGCGGGCGTGTCCGATCGACGGCCTCTCCCTCCGACCCTGTCGATGGGCATTTTTTGGTGCGTAGCACATTATTACTTAATATGTAAAGAAAACGTCTACCTACTAGGGTACGTCGCCGTTACCCCCCCTCGTTCGGAAAATGAGGGTGCCGTGAAAAATGCCTTTTCGTCCTCATCCTGCTTCTGGTCGGTTCGTTCCTGGGCTTTGGACTGGGTGTGCTGGCGGGTGATCCGGTTCCGGCCGATGTGGCAGAGCCAGAGAATGGCTTCGATCCGGTGAGATTGGCCGCGTTGATGGAACTCTGCGTGCAGAAGCCCTGCCTGCAAAAAAAAACGCCCGCGCGGATGCGTGGGCATTGAAGGCAGCTTGTTGCGAAGATGTGCCGGCGGTGGTCCGAAAGGACCGTCCCGCGGCGTCTACAGCGCGCCGATCGGCTGGCTGGCCCGGGGGCGGCGCATCAGGCCCAGGGGCAGGACGGCGTGGCCGAACTGGAATTCCAGGATTTCGGCCATCGCGATATAGATGGCCGAAAAACCGCAGAATATGCCTTCATATCCCGCAATCACTGTCAGCGCCGGATTGCCCGAACGCTCGGCCGCCGCCAGCAGCATGAACAGGATGACCAGAGAGCCGAACACCACCTGCAACGCGCGGGACGCCGACAACGTGCCGATGAACAGGATCAGCGTGAAGATCCCCCACATGAACAGGTACGCCGCCATCAGCGCGGGGGTGGATGCCGGCATGAGCCCCACCTGCGGCAGGCAGACCAGCGCGACCAGCGACAGCCAGAACGCGCCGTACGAGGTAAAGGCCGTCAGGCCGAACGTGTTGCCCTTGGGGTATTCCAGCAGGCCGGCCATGATCTGCGCCAGCCCACCGAACACCAGCCCCATGGCCAGGATGGCCGATCCCATGGGAATCCACCCGGCATTGTGCAGGTTCAGCAGGACCGTGGTGACGCCGAAACCCATCAGGCCCAGCGGCCCGGGGTTGGCATATTGGGTCGGGGTTGCGCGTGTCATTTCCACCATACCATGTCTTATTTGTGTCATATTATTTCCATGGCGCGAAGAAGACCGATAGTAAAATCGGGCTTATGGACTTCTTTTTAAGAGTGGACCGCCTGCCGTGGGTTGGAACGATATGCGGGGTGGGTTCATGGGCGCGGCGGACCGATCGGGGGTGCGGTCGCGACTGCATTCCCGGTACAACCGTGGGGCGGACACCCCCGGCGTGCGGGTCCGGTCATGCGGTCTCGGCGATGGGTCCTTAACGAAAAATGAGCCCGCCGTTTCCTGCGCTGGCGTGCTCGTGATCGGTGTCGCAAGGGTAAGGGTCAGCCCTGCTTTTCGAAGGCGCCGGCGATGGTCAGCGTGACCTCGTCGCCGATCATCGGGACATAGGTCTTCACCCCGAAATCGCTGCGCCTGATGGTGGCGGTACCCTGGAACCCGACCGTATAGGCCTTGTCCATCGGGTTGACGCCCGCATCGACATAATGCGCGTGCAGCACGACCGGCTTCGTGACCCCATGCAGCGTCAGCTTGCCCGCGATCGTAGCGCTGCCCAGGCCGGTCGGGGTCACGTTCGTCGAGGTAAAGGTCGCGGTCGGGTATGTCCCGGCGTCGAGCCAGTCCGTGCCCTTCAGTTCGCCCGTCAGCTTGGCGCTGGTGGTCGTGACGCTGTCCACCGGCACGGTGATGTCCAGCCTGGCGGCCGTCGGGTGTGCGGGGTCGAGCTGCAATGTCCCGGTAACGCCCGAGAATATACCGGAATAAAGGGTGAAGCCGAAATGCAGTGTCGAGAAAATGATCTGCGTATGCGCGGCGTCGACCTTGTAGCTGCCGGCCTGCACGTCGTGCGGCGGGGTGGCGGCCTGTGCCCCCGACAGTATCGCGACCAGGCCCAGGACGACGGCGGCCCCGACCGGAAAAGTCTTTTTCATGCGCATGGTCTTTCCTGTGACGGTGTGAAAGAGGAACCGCATCAACCGAAGCGGAAGCCCGATAACGCCTTGCCCATGACAATGTCGCCGTAGTCGCGTCGCCCCCGGTCGGCGCCGGCGGCACCGGCGGCGAACATCAGCGGCAGCAGATGTTCCTCGCGCGGGTGACAGACCCGGGCGCCCGGCGCACTGGCCCACCCCAGCAGCGCCGCGTCCCGCGCGGCGGCGGGGGCTTCGACCGCATCGGCCAGCCACGCGTCGAACGTCCGCGAGATGGCGTCGGATGCAGGGTTCCTGCCCATGAAATGGCGCAGATTGTGGTACGTCATCCCGGTTGCCGCGATCAGTACGTTCTCGTCGCGCAGGGGGCGCAGGGCCGCCCCGATGCGCAGTTCCTCCGCGACGTCCATATCGTCCTTCAACGACAGCTCCACGATCGGGATGTCGGCCGCCTCGAAGGCCAGCATGAACGGGATGAACACGCCATGGTCGAAACCCCGGTCGGGGTCCTCGGCATTGACGATTCCGGCCGCGTCCAGCAGCGCGCGCACCCGCGCCGCCAGCGCGGGCGAACCGGGCGCCGGATAGCGCAGCTGGTACGTGTGCGGCGGAAACCCGTGATAATCATAGATCAGCGGTGGCTGCGTGCCCGAGGTCACGGTCGGCACGGCGGTTTCCCAGTGACCGGACATGACCAGAATCGCATCGGGCCGTCGGGGCAGCGTCGCCGCGATCCCGCGCAGATAGGCCGCCATGCGGTCCCAGGTATCCGGCCAGTCCATGAAGAAGCACGGGCCGCCGCCATGGGGCAGAAACAGCACCGGCTGCCCGGCCGGCTTGTCCGCGCTGACGGATCGCATTTCCATGACGCCTGCCTCCTTGCCGTTGTCGTGACGCGAATTTGCCCGCGCACCCCCGCTACGATAATCCCCCATTTTGAAAAGTCAGATAACACTGGGGGTATGAGGTACCGTGCTCGACCGTATTACCAGCATGCAGGTGTTCGTCCGGGTGGTGGCGCAGGGCAGTTTCGCCGGGGCCGCACGTACGCTGTCCCTGTCGCAGACGATGGTCACCAAGCATGTCGCGGCGCTGGAAGCGCGGCTGGGTGTTGCGCTGTTTCATCGCAGCACGCGGCGCCTCTCGCTGACCGATGCCGGTCGCCTGTTTCTGGACGGATGCCAGAGGCTGTTGTCCGAACTGGAAGATATGGAACACGAGGTCGCGGCCGAACGGGACGAGCCGCGCGGGCGGCTGCGCCTGAACGCGCCGGTGTCCTTCGCCATTCGTCATGTCGCGCCCATCCTTGGGGCATTCAGCCGGCGCTATCCGCTGGTGTCGGTGGAACTGGGCGTGGACGACCGGGCGGTCGACCCTGTCGAGGAAGGGTGGGACCTGACCCTGCGCATTCGCAAGATGACGCCCAGCAGCCTCCGCAGCCGCAGGCTGGCCCCCATCCGCTTCGTCGTCTGCGCCGCCCCGTCCTACCTCGCCCGCCACGGCACGCCCCGGACGATCGCGGAACTCGCGCATCACGCGTGCCTCGGCTACACGCTCAGCGACGCCGTCGGCCCGGCGCGATGGCGCTTCGGGGCAAAGGGGGAGCGCGCCATTGCCGTCCGTGGTCCCCTGTGCGCCAATAATGGCGACGTGCTGCGCGAAGCCGCGGTCGCGGGGCAGGGGATCATCTACCAGCCCAGTTTCATCGTGGCCGACGCATTGCGCGCGGGACAGTTGCGCGCGCTGTCCCTGGACGCGCCGCTGATGGACGGCCCGGAACTGCATGCGGTGTACCCACCGGCGGCGACCGTGGCCCTCAAGGTCCGGGCCATGATCGACTATCTTTCCGAATGCTACGGCCCGCTGCCGCCGTGGGACACGGGCCTGTGAGGCGATGTTATGACGTGGATCGGAATATAGAAAAGACCATTATATAATAAGGAAATATGAGGCACGCATGCATGTGCGCCTCCTGCGTTCCGGCGCATGTCGATCATGGGGCACGCGCCAGGGGAAACTATCCGGCCGGCAGGCCGTTCCAGTGGCGGCAATCGAGAATACGCTTTGTTATTCCGCAAAGGATGCGGTATGTGGGATGCCATCACGCCAGGGTCGTGAACGGACACGATCCTGAAAGGGCGTGGAACCCAGCAGGAATGCCAGGTGGAACTCTGGTCATTCCCGGCCCAGCGGACGTGCATCCGGAACGGCTCAATTTATAAAAATAAAGACCTGTACGTTCTGTATTCAAAATATAACGCGTTCGTGCGTCCGCATACCGCGGGCGTGCCTCAATTTCGCCACCAAATTTTAATTAAAATAAAATTGACAAATGTAAATTTCTCGTGATCTTCTGCGCCTCGGGTCGCGAGGCACACAGGAAAAATCCTTTATAAATCACGTATTTATCGGTAGCTGGGCAATTGTGACGCAAGGTCGCGATGTCCGGCTCTGCTTCAGGAGGGTTACATGGCGGACGTACGCCGGAAAAGGTCAGCGCTGAAAATCGTGCTGGCGGGATCTATCGCCATGTCTCTGGGGGCGCAGGGTGCGTCGGCCCAGACACAGTCCTTGCGCAGGCAGGAAGCCCAGCGCGTCGCCCCACGTCCGGGCATGATGCCCCACGGCGCCCAGCTTTTTGCAGGGCGTTCGCTGTCGGGCGTACCGGGTTTTCCCCTGCCCAGCATCCATACGCAGCAGGCGTATGACCCCGCTTCGGATTTCACGTCGCGCTGGACGCGCGCCGATGCGCTGCAGATCAAGGCCCATTCCAGCACCAGCGTCGCGGTCGGCCAGAATTCCATGCCGGCACAGTTGACGATGCCGAACATCCCGGCCGATTTCCCGCAGACCAGTCCGGACGTCTGGATATGGGATACGTGGACGCTGATCGACAAGCACGCCGACCAGTTCAGCTATAATGGGTGGGAGGTCATCTTCTCACTCACGGCCGACCCGAATGCCGGCTATACCTTCGACGATCGTCACGTCCATGCCCGCATCGGCTTCTTCTACCGGCGCGCGGGCATTCCCGCCAGCCAACGGCCGGTCAACGGCGGCTGGATCTATGGCGGCCATCTTTTCCCCGACGGGACCAGCGCGCAGGTTTTCGCCGGCACCACCTATACCGAGCAGGCGGAATGGTCCGGCTCGGCCCGTCTGATGAACGTGCATGGCAATACCGTGTCGGTGTTCTATACCGACCTGGCGTTCAATCGTAACGCCAATGCGGGCAACATCACGCCGCCGGTGGCCGTCATCACCCAGACGCTGGGCCAGATCCATGCCGATTTCCGCCATGTCTGGTTCACGGGTTTCGGCACGCACACGCCGCTTCTGCGGCCTGACGGCACGTATTACCAGACCGGCCAGCAGAACGAATTCTACAGCTTCCGCGACCCGTTCACCTTCGAGGATCCGCAGCATCCCGGCGTGAACTACATGGTGTTCGAAGGCAATACCGCCGGCGATCGCGGTACTCCGAACTGCACCGAAGCCGACCTGGGCTATCGCCCCAACGACCCGCATGCCGAAACCCTGCAGGAAGTGCTCGATTCCGGCGCCTATTACCAGAAGGCCAATATCGGCCTGGCAATTGCCGAAAACGGCTCGCTGTCGAAGTGGAAGTTCCTGCCGCCGCTGATTTCGTCCAACTGCGTCAATGACCAGACCGAGCGGCCGCAGATGTATATCAAGGACGGAAAATACTACGTCTTCACCATCAGCCATCGCACGACATATGCGGCCGGCGTCGATGGTCCGGATGGCGTGTACGGCTTCGTCGGCAACGGTATCCGCAGCGACTTCCAGCCCATGAACTACGGCAGCGGGCTGGTGCTGGGTAACCCGACCGACCTCAACACCGCCGCCGGAACCGATTTCGATCCCAATCCGGACCAGAACCCGCGGGCGTTCCAGTCCTATTCGCATTACATCATGCCGGGTGGACTGGTGGAATCGTTCATCGATACGGTCGAGGGGCGTCGGGGTGGCGCACTGTCGCCGACGGTCAGGCTGCAAATCGCCAAGAGCGCGTCGGTCGTCGATCTGCGCTACGGCAATGGGGGACTGGGTGGCTATGGTGATATTCCCGCCAATCGTGCGGATATCAATATCGCCGGCTTCATCCAGGATCTGTTCGGCCAGGGCGGCCAGTCCGGCCTGCTGGCCCAGGCGGCCAATGCCAACGGCGCCAACGGCCAGGTCGTACGGCAGATCAATCAGTTCGTGAATCAGTAACATGGCTTGACCAGCCTGCCCGAAAGGCAGGCTGGTCACTCCGCGTTCGGCCACAGATTTATCCCCCGTGATGTGGAACCCATTCCAGGCACTCATCCGATCGCCGCGCCGACCTTCCGGCATCGTGCGTCGTCGGACCGGCCCGCTTGCCTTTGCCCTGCTGATGCTGGCGTCGCCCGCGCTGCGGGCACAGGACACGCCGCACTGGCGGCCGGCCCTGCATTTCTCGCCGGCCCGGCATTGGGCGAACGATCCGAACGGCCCGTTCCTGCTGAACGGGGTCTATCATCTGTTCTTCCAGTACAATCCCCACGGCATGGTCTGGGGACATACGTCCTGGGGACACGCGACCAGTACCGATCTGGTCCACTGGACCGAGGAACCCGTCGCGATTCCCGCCCGTCCGGACGAGGATATTTTCTCGGGCACGGTGGTTCTCGATCGTGACAACCGGTCGGGCCTGGGCAGCAAGGCGGCCCCTCCGCTGCTCGCCTTCTATACCTCGGTCTATTCCAATACGCCGGCGCACCCCGAGGGTACGCAGGCGCAGTCGATTTCCTACAGTGTCGATGGCGGCCACACATGGCGTGCCCATGAGGGTAACCCCGTCCTGACATTGCAGCCGGAATCACGGCAGTTCCGCGATCCGTCGGTGTTCTGGTACCCCGACGGCCAGTGCTGGGTGATGGCGACGGTGGTGGGCGACGCCCAGGTGGTGAAGCTCTATCGTTCCACCGATCTGCTGCACTGGTCGTTTCTCAGCGATTTCCAGCCGTCCGGCTATCGGAAGCCCGGCATGCTGTGGGAAATGCCGTTGCTGCTTCCTCTTCCGCTGGACGGAAATCCCCATGACGTGAAATGGGTAATGATCGTCAGCGTGAATCCCTGGAGCATCGCCGGCGGCTCGGGCGTGGAATATTTTGTGGGGCGGTTCGACGGCACGATTTTCACGCCCGATGCCCTGCCGGCGCCGGGGTCCGATCCATCACGCTATCTCTGGCTGGATCACGGGGCGGACCAGTATGCGATGGCGCGTTTCGCCAATACCGGCGACGGCAATCCCCTGCTGATCGGATGGATGAACAACTGGGATTATGCCTCGGACATTCCGACATCGCCCTGGCGGGGACAGATGACCCTGCCGGTGGAAGTCGCCCTGAAGACCATCGAGGGGCGTCCTGCCCTGGTGCAGGCGCCCCCCCGCGCATATGACGATATGGTCCGGAAAAGCGGTGTCCACGCCTACCCCGATCGGATGCTGAAAGCCGGGGACCACCTCTTGCAACCCTTCGGCGGCGACGTGCTCGACATTCACCTGGCGATCCGCCGGGGCGACGCCCGGCGCGCCGGCATCGTGGTGCGCGGCTCGGCGGACGGCACGATCGGGACGTCCATCGGGTACGATTTCATTGATCAGACCCTGACGCTGGACCGCGCGCATTCCGGAAACGTCGGCTTTTCGCCCCGCTTCAGCCTGGCGCATATCGCCCATCTGGCCGCACCGGGCGGCACGCTGTCGCTGCATCTGGTCATCGACCGCGATTCGGTTGAGGTGTTCGCCAATGATGGCGTCCTGCGCATGACCGATCTTGTCTTTCCACCGGCCGGAAGCGATCGGGTGTCGTTGTTCGTGGAAGGAGGGAGCGCGACCTTCGGCGCGATGCGCGTGGCCGTGCTGGGGAAATGAGCCGTGCGGGCCGTCACTCGCGGGGACGCAGGCCGAACAGCCGGCGGGCCGAGGACAGCACCTGCATTTGGTAGGCTTCGTTCAGCGGGGCGGTGTGGGAATGGTAATTTCCGATGGCCCGCATCGGGTCGCCATGCGTTTCGTTGAGGTAGGTACGCAGCACGGCCCCGGCCGCGCTGATATTATAGCAGGGATTTTCCAGGAGGTTGCGATAGACCAGCAGCGGCGGAACATGCGTATATGTTGCAATGGGAAAGACCCAGCGCGTATTCACCTGCATGACGCCCAGATCGTCCGTGCCGTTCGCATTATGGTGCACCAGCCCGTTCCACCCGCCCTCCACGGCCTGGATCGACGGCAGGATGCGGGGGGGCAGGTGATAGATCGACGCGGCCAGCACCATGCAGCCAAGATATGCGATTCCCATGGCGGGCCCCGGCCTTTCCGTGATCGACCCGCTATGGGCGCGCGGTTTTATAACATTGTACCAACCGGCGGACGCAATGACAGATGCACTCCGCTCATGGATCAACAGATTGGTTTCCAAAGGCCGGCGGCCTTTGGCGGGTTTCAGGGCAGAGCCCTGATCCACTCTCACAGGGACTCAGCTTGAACATGCCCAAATCCAGACAGTCTTTCCGATCCGGCGAGGAAGGTTTCACCTTGCTCGAACTTCTGGTCGTGATCGCCATCCTGGGCCTGCTGATCGGCCTGGTCGCCCCGGCGGCGCTGCGGCAACTGGGGGGGGCCAAAAATTCGGTGGCGCGGGAATCGATCCAGCGGCTGGGGCAGATTCTCGATCTCTATCGCCTCGATGTCGGAAATTATCCCAGCACCGAGGACGGGCTGAAGGCGCTGGTCGCCCGCCCGGCGGACGCCGAGAACTGGAACGGCCCGTATGTGAAGGAGGGCGGCGAACCGCAGGACCCCTGGCATCACCCCTACCTCTACCGCAACCCGTCGGAACGCGCGGGCCATGAGTACGACCTGTGCTCGGCCGGGGCCAATGGCGGCAACGCCGATGCCGCCGCGACGCGGATCTGCAATCCCTGATGATGGGACCCCTGTTGCGTTCGCCGTACCTGCCGCTGGTGCTCGCACCTTTCGTGGGCTCGTTCCTCGGCGTGCTGGCGTCGCGCCTGCCCGGGGGGCAGCCCGTGGTGTTCGCCCGGTCGGCCTGCGTGCACTGCCGGGCGGTGCTCGGCCCCCGGGATCTGGTGCCGATCGTCAGCTATCTGGCGCGGAAGGGGCGGTGCGGGACATGTGGCGGCGTCATTCATGTGTCGCATCTCGTCATGGAGGTACTGGCGGTCGTGGTGGCCGCGATCGTGCTGTGCGCGGTCGGCCTTCCGTGGAACGGCGGGCCGGCGTCGCCGTTCCCGGTCTGGGGCGGATGCGTGTTCGGATGGTGGCTGCTGACCCTGGGCACGATCGACCTGGCGTGCCTGCGCCTGCCCGACATCCTGACGCTGCCGCTGGTCGCGGCGGGGTTGATTATGGCGGTGCCGCAGGGCCTCGCCTCCGTGCTGTGGCACGGCGGGGCGGCGGTGCTGGGGTATGGCTCCTTCCGGGCGATTTCCCTTCTGTATCGCCGGGTCCGCGGTCATGATGGGCTGGGCATGGGGGATGCGAAGCTGCTGGCCGCCGGGGGCGCATGGCTCGGCCTCCAGGCCCTGCCGCATATCGTCCTGCTGGCGGCGCTGCTGACGCTGTGCGGGGCCGCAATCGCGGGGCGCGGCCGGCTGGACCGGCGGCTGGCGGTGCCGTTCGGGCCCGGGCTGGCGCTGGCGATGTGGGGGATATGGCTATGGCAGGCCCGGCCGGCCGGGCTGGCCCTGTGACCGCAAAGGATGGCACCGCAATCCATGGAGCGTGAGCCCAACATCCAGGACATCGAGGTGGACGGCCCCAGGGGCGGCCCGGTCGCCGATCTGGCGCGCCTGCTGGTCGATACCGGCCGATGCGACGTCCGCGCCATCGAACGCGCACGTCGCGCGGCGGACCAGAACGGCGGGCGGCTGGACCGCATCCTGCTGCAATTGGGCCTGGTGTCCGAGCGCGACATGGCGCTGAGCTACGCCGAACTGCTGGGCATCCCGCTGGCCACTCCGGACCTCTACCCGGCGGAGCCCGTGCTGGCCGAGCAACTGGGCGCGCGCTTCCTGCGCGATGTCCACGCCCTGCCCATGGCCCTGAGCGGGAATGGCGTGACCCTGGCCCTGCGCGACCCGCTGGATTCCTTCGCGCCGGCCTCGATCGCGGCGGCCACGGGGCTGCATGTGTCGCCCCTGGTGGCCCTGCCGATCGAACTGGACGCCGCGTTCGACCGTCTCTACCCGCGCGAGGACCACGCCGCCGCCCTGCCGGACGACGAATCCGCGCCGCTGGAAGACGACGCCGAACGCCTCAAGGACCTGGCGTCCGAGGCCCCGGTGATCCGCCTGGTCAACCAGATCATCGGCCGCGCCGTCGAGACCCATGCGTCGGACATCCATATCGAACCCTTCGAGGACCGGCTGCGCGTCCGCTACCGCTACGACGGCGTGCTGCATGAAATGGACAGCCCCCCCGCGCACCTGATCCCGGCCATCGTCTCGCGCATCAAGATCATGGCCCGCCTCGACATCGCCGAACGGCGGCTGCCGCAGGACGGGCGGATCAAGCTGGCCGTGCGCGGGCATGAAATCGATTTCCGGGTCTCCACCATCCCCTCGCTGCATGGCGAAACCGTCGTGCTGCGCGTGCTCGACCGGTCGAGCGTGACGTTCGACTACGCAACCCTGGGCCTGCCGGCCGCCATCGTCGCCCGGCTGCGGGAACTGCTGGCCCTGCCGAACGGGATCGTGCTGGTGACCGGCCCGACCGGCTCGGGCAAGACCACCACGCTCTACACCGGCCTGTCGGACCTCAACGCCGTGACGCGCAAGGTCGTGACGATCGAGGACCCCATCGAGTACCAGCTCGCCGGGATCAACCAGGTGCAGGTCCGGCCGCAGATCGGCCTGACCTTCGCGACCCTGCTGCGCTCCATCCTGCGCCAGGACCCCGACGTCATCATGGTCGGTGAAATCCGCGATATCGAGACGGCCCAGATCGCGGTGCAGGCCGCGCTGACCGGGCATCTGGTGCTGTCGACGCTGCATACCAATTCCGCCGCCGCCGCCATCATCCGCCTGCGCGACATGGGGGTCGAGGATTACCTGCTGACGGCCGTGCTGCGCGGCGTGGTCGCGCAGCGGCTGGTGCGCCGCCTGTGCGACCGGTGCAAGACGCCCTACAGCCCGCCCCCCGAACTGGTCGAGCGCCTGGGCCTGCGGGCGCTGTCGCCCGACGCGCCGGTCACGTTGTTCCGCCCGGTGGGCTGCGCCCAGTGCCGTAACACCGGATACAGCGGGCGACAGGCGATCGCCGAACTGCTGGAACCGGACGAAGCCATCGAACATCTCATTTTTTCGCGCAGCGACCATACGGCGATCGAACGCGCGGCCGTCGCGGCCGGGATGGTGCCGATGTTCGCCTCGGGCCTGATGGCGGCGCTGCGCGGGGAAACCACCATCGAGGAAGTGACCCGCAGTGTCCGGGGCTGATGTAAAATCCATGCCGGGCGGGGCCGATGGCTGACTTCAGCTTCACCGCCGTCGATGCGCAGGGCAACCTGGTCCGGGGCACGTTGAATGTCGAGACCGAGGCCGCCGCCGTGGCGGCGCTGCGCCGCCAGGGGCACATCCCCATGCATGTCGGCGCCCCGGCGCGCTTCGCGCTGACGTGGCCGTCGGGCATGGGCCTGCGCCGGAAGGACCTGCGGCGCAGCGAACTGGCGGCGATCACGCGCGAACTGGCCGTCATGCTGGGCGCGGGGCAGGATGTCGACCGCGCCTTGCGCTTTCTGGTCGAAACCGCGCCCAGCGCGCGGGTGCGCGCGGTGTGCGACGGGGTCCGCGCCATGGTGCGCGACGGCCAGGCGCTGCATGTCGCCCTGGGGCGCTATCCCGGCAGCTTTCCGCCCTTGTATGTCGGCATGGTCCGCGCGGCCGAGGCCGGGGGCGACCTGGCCCCCACCATGGACAGGCTGGCGGCCTTGCAGGAACGCGAGCGCGCCCTGGCCGCCACCGTGCAGTCCGCCATGATCTATCCCGCCATCCTGACGCTGGCGGCGTGCGGCTCGATCTATCTGCTGCTGACCGACGTGCTGCCGCAATTCACCCCCTTGTTCGCGCAGAACGGGGCGGTGCTGCCGGCCTCGACGCGCCTGATGATCGGGGCCGGCGACCTGCTGGGCCGCTACGGCATCCTCATCCCGCTGGTCCTGCTGGCGCTGGTCGTGGCGGGCCGGGCCATCCTGCGGCGTCCGGCGGCGAAGCTGCGCGTGGATGGCTGGCTGCTGACCTTGCCGGGCATCGGCGCGCTGCTGCGCGAAATCCTGGCCGCCCGCTTCGCCCGCATCCTGGGCACGCTGCTGGAAAACGGGGTGCCCATCCTGGCGGCGCTGGCGATCGTGCGGGGGGCCATCACCAACCTGGCGGCCGTGCAGGCCATCGACGCGGCGACGCAGAGCGCCAAGGGCGGGCGCGGCCTGTCCGGCGCGCTGGAGGCCGCAGGGCTGTTTCCCCGCCGCACCGTCCATCTGCTGCGGCTGGGCGAGGAAACCGCCCGGCTGGGGCCGATGGCGCTGCGGGCCGCCGACATTCACGAAGACCAGGTGCGCGTCGTCACCCAGCGCCTGGTCGCCCTGCTGGTGCCCGCCATCACCATCGTCATGGGCCTGCTGGTCGCGGGCATCGTGTCGTCGCTGCTGCTGGCCATGCTGAGCCTGAACGACCTTGCGAAATAGCGCGCCGGACGCAGGGTTCACCCTGATCGAGATGATCGTGGTCGTGCTGGTGCTGGGTCTGATCGGCACGATGCTGATCGCGCGCGGACCGCTGCATTCGACGACGCTGGACCTGCGCGGCGCGGCGCAATCGCTGGCCCTCGCCCTGCGCCAGGCGCGGATGCAGGCGATTGTCTCGGGCGCCGCCACCACGGTCACGATCGACCCGGTGCACATGGAATACGCGCAAGGGCACGGCGCCCGCCAGGCCCTGCCGCGCGGCGTGGCGCTGGCCGCCGGCAGCGCCACGGGCGTCACCTTCTACCCCGACGGCAGCGCCTCCGGCGCCCGGCTGGCGCTGGTCGAACAGGGACGGCAGGTCACCCTGCGCACCAACTGGCTGACGGGCGCCGTCACCGTGGACGGACCATGAGCCCCGTCATGCGCGACCGCGACGCCGGCTTCACCCTGATCGAGGTCCTGATCGCCTTCGTCATCGCCATGCTGGCGCTGGGCGTGGTCTACGAAGGGATGATCGGCGGCATCGCGGCCACGCAACTGTCCAACCGCACCGAGGAAGCGATCTCGCGCGCGCAGTCGCATCTGGCGGCGGTGGGCCACGGCCTGCGCATCGCCCCGCTGGTGCAGGGCGGCGACGACGGCAGCGGCTTCACCTGGCAGATCCGCATCGTGCCCGACCAGTCGGGCGTGGCGGACCAGGGCCCCGCCATGGTGCTGTATCAGGTCGAAGTCACCGAATCCTGGCCCGACGCGACCACAGCGGGCGGCCATCGGACGGTGGTGCTGCGCACCCGGCGGCTGGGCACGCGGGTGGGTGCGCCATGAGGGCCGGTGGCAACAGGGGGCAGCAGGGCTTCACGCTGGTCGAAATCCTGATTTCCCTGGTGGTCTTCTCGCTGGTGCTGCTGGCGCTGGAACGCGGGTTCCAGGCGGCGACGATGGTCTTCGAACGCCAGCGCGGCATGCTGGCGGCGCAGGCCGAACTGGGCGCGGTCGATCGCTTCCTGCGCCATCTGGTCGAGGACGCGGACGGCGGCGGCGCGCGGGACGGGCAGGTTTTCGTCGGCCGCGCCCACGGCTTCGCCCTGCGCGGGCGGTTGCCGCTGGCGCTGGGGGCCGATACGCCGCTGGCCGATATGCGCCTGTCGGTGGACGATCGTCACCGGCTGATCGTCGTCTGGATGCCCTACCGGCATGTGATCGAACCCTCGCCCCCCACGCGGCAGGACATCCTGCTGGACGGCGTGCGGGGCATCGACTGCGATTATTTTTCAGACGGGAAATGGGAAAATGGATGGTATGGAAATGGCTTGCCTGAACTCGTGCGGATCCGCATCCTTTTCCCCGATGACGATCGGCGCCACTGGCCGGATATCGTTGCCGCACCGGCGACGGAGCCCCTGCCGGGCTAGCACATGGACCCTGAACGACTAAAAGTTTTTTGGTTCTTTTTTTCAAAAAAGAACGAAGATCTGTCGAATTCTGTATGTGCCCCTTTGCCAGCCGGTCGGAACCCTGTCCTTGCTCAGTACGTCCCTAACGCGCGCCTCATGATCGTCGGCGATCTGTTCATCTGGTGGCGGCGACAGATCGGGGGGATGATCCCCGAACGATGGCGCCTGTCACGCTTTTCGGCCAGGCCGGTGGTCGTCGCGGCGATCGAGGACGCACGGCTGGCCGTGTCGGTGGTCCGGCAGGGCACGCCCACGCCTGTGGGTGGCTGCGGCCTGTCAGACGGGGCGGACGACGGCGATGTGGCCGCCTGCCGACATGCCCTGTCCGACGCATTGGGGGGGGCCGCGCCGGCCTCGACCGTGCTGCGCCTGCCGCCCGGCCTGCCGATGCAGCGCGACGTCGTGCTGCCGTCGGCCACGGGCGGCAGCCTCGACACGGTGCTGGGCTACGAGATGGACCGGCTGACGCCGTTTCCTGCCGACCGGATCTGGTACGCCTACGACATCCTGCGCCGCGACCCGGACCACAAGCAATTGCATGTGCGGCTGTCCATCGTGCCCCGGGCGGCGATCGCCGCCGCGCTGGCCACCCTCGCGCGGGTCGGGCTTCGGCCGGACAGGCTGGAAGACGCGGCGGGCCGGGCCGGTATCCCGATGCGCGACGCCGCGACCGGGCAGGGGCGGCTGCCCCGCGCCCGCATGGCGATGATCGTCGCGGCGGCGCTGCTGCCGGCCGTGGCGGGGGGTGCGGCGTTCTGGCGGCAGTCGGTCGAACAGGGGCATCTGGCGGCGCGGATCGTGCTGCTGCGCCCCGAGGCCGAGCAGGCCCGCGTGCTGCGCCGCCAGGCTGAGGACCGTTCGGCCGGGGCGGGGCTGATCGCGCGGGAACGCAGGCGGCTGGGCGACCCGCTGGAGGTGCTGGCCGCCGTCACCCGCATCCTGCCCGACGACAGCTTCCTGACCGACCTGATCCTGCGGCAGGGGCAACTGATCATCAGCGGCCAGGCCTCGGCCGCGACGGGGCTGATCCAGGCCCTCAGCACCGATCCCCTGTTCCGCACCCCCGCCTTCGTCGCCCCGGTGACGCGGGTGGAGGGGCAGAATGCCAGTCTCTTTTCGATTCACGCCGGCGTCGGACAGTGATGTCGCTTATTCCCAAACACACACTCCCGTCGCGCCATGCCCTGATCCGCGCCCTGCCCGAAGGACGGCCGGGCCGTCTGGCCGCCCTTGGCCTGTCGGCGGTGGTCGTGATGCTGGCCTGGCTGCTGGTCGTGGCGCCGCTGTGGGGCTGGTACGCGCAGCGCGCCGAAAGCCTCGGCATCCAGCGCGACACGGTGGCCCGGATGGAAGCCCTGTCGGCCGCGCTGCCGGGCCTGCGCCGCGCCGCCGCCACGTCTGCGCCGGGGCCGGCGCTGCTGATCGGCGGCGCGACGGACGCCATCGCCAGCGCCAACCTTGAGGAGACGCTGCAGCAGACGGCCTCGTCGATGGGGGCCAGCATCTCCAGCGCCGAGAACGTGCCCGCCGCCACCATCGGCCCGTACCAGCGGATCGGGCTGCATATCGTCGTCAGCGCCGCGTTCCCCACCCTGGTCCGCCTGATCGCCACGCTGGAACGTTCGTCGCCCGCCGTCGTTATCGACGCGCTGCATATTCATAAATCCGAAGACGAGAACACGCCGGCCACGATGATGGAATGCGACATGTCCGTGTACGCGTTCCGCCGGACCGACAGCAGCGCGCCCCCGCCGGCCGCACCCGCGCCATGATCCGCATGACAGTCTCCGCGTCGCGTCGGGGCCGCGCCATGGCCTGCGGTATCGGATTGGCCGCCCTCCTCCCTCCCTTTTCCGCATACGCCGCCGCGCCGGCCGCGCAGGGCCTGGCGAACGCCGCCCGGATCGCGGACTGGCAGACGGCCATCCTGGCGCGTCCGCTGTTCAGCCGCACCCGTCGCCCCGAGGCCACGCCGGACACGTCCGCCTCCGTACCCCGGCTGGCCGGCATCGTCGTCAGCCTGGGGCGACGGCGCGCCATCTTCATGACGCAGGGCACGGGACGGGGGCAGGTCGTCGATGTCGGCGCGACCGTCGGCCCCTGGCAGATCGTCGCGATCGGGATCGATTCCGTGCGCGTCACCGGCGCGGGCGGCGCGCAGACCCTGCGGCCGGACCGCGACCGCAGCGCCGACGGCAAGGCAGGCGCCCCATCTCCCGGCATTTCCCCACCCGACGACCAGAAGCCCGAAGACCAGATACCAGGCGGCACACAATGATTTTTCGCGATGATTCCTCTTCCCGCACGACCTGCCGCCGACATGCGCGCTGGGGGGGGGTGGCGCTGTGCCTGGCCGTCACGGGGTGCGCCCCCGCACATGCGCCGCAGGTGCGGCCGCTGCCCGGCCCGATGCCGCTGGGCCGCGCCGAACCCGACATGACGAACGGCCGGATCGGGGCGGTGAATGCGCTCGGTCCGGTCCAGTACAGCTACGGGCGCGATGCGGTGCCGCGCGTTCCGGCGTCGGGGCAGGCGGGCGGCGTCGGCACCATCGTGCTGAATTTCGCCGATACCGACATCCGCGACGCGGTGTCGCAGATCCTGACGGACATCCTGCACGTGAATTACGCGATCGACCCGGCGGTCAGGGGCCAGGTGACGCTGCATACGGCGTCGCCGCTGACAGCGGGGCAGGTCATGCCGGCCCTGCAACTCATCCTGTCGCAGGTCCACGCCACCCTCATCCGCAGCAACGGCCTGTACCGCATCGTGCCGGCGCAGGCCGAAGGGGGCACCGCGCAGGGGGCGGGCACGCCCGGCCTGGCCGAAGGCGACGCCCTGGGCGGCAGCGTCATGGTGCCGCTGCGCTATGCCGCCGCCGGAAACCTGGCCCGGGCGCTTCAGCCGTTCGTGCAGGCCGGGGCGCGCGTCACGCCGGTCGAAAGCGCGAATGCCGTGATGGTCAGCGGCGAGCCCTCGGCGCGCAATACGCTGGTCGAGGTCATCCGCGCCTTCGACGTGGACTGGCTGGCCAGCCAGTCCTACGCCCTGCTGCCTGTGGAATCGGGCAGCGCCCGCGACATGGCGACGGCCTTGCAGACCGCCCTGCACGGCAGCGGCGGCGCGCTGGCGCAGATCGTCCAGGTCCTGCCGCTGGCGCGGGTCAATGCCGTGCTGGTCGTCTCCCGCACCGCGCGCTATGTCGACGACGCGCGACGCCTGTTCGCGCTGATCGAACGCAACCGGCGCGCCACCCTGCGGTCGTGGCATGTGTTCTACGTGCAGAATTCCAACGTCAACGACGTGGCCTACACATTGCAGCAGGCGTTCACGCCGGGCGACGTAACGGCAATGCCCCCCGAAGCCTCCACCCAGACCGGCCAGCAGGGGGGCATCGGCGCCAACGCCATGGGCGGCGGCCTGGCCGGCGGGGGGCTGGCCGGCGGCGGCCTGAACAGTGGCGGGTTGGGCGGCAACAATTCCATGACGGGCGGGCTGGGAAACGCGAATTCCCTGTTCGGCGGGGGGCAGCAGGGCGGTACGACCCCGGCCGCCGGCCAGCAGCCGGGCGGGGGCCAGCAGGCGGCATCCAGCAATCCCCTGCTGGGCGGGCTGGACAGCACCGCCGGCAACGAAGGCCGCAGCCAGGGGATGCGCATCATCTCCAACGCACAGCACAACGCCATCCTGATCTACGCGACCGAGCAGGAAAGCGACGCGGTCGAGCAGATGATGCGAAAAATCGACGTCATGCCCTTGCAGGTTCGCATCGACGCCGTCATTGCCGAGGTCCAGCTCAACGACGCCTTGCAGTACGGCACGCAGTTCTTCTTCAAATCGGGCGGCATCAACGGGGTGCTCAGCGGCAACAGCCAGACCATCACCACCGGCACCCTGGCGACCGCCGCCTTCAGCCACACGCTGCCCGGCTTCATCATCGGGGGCGCCAGCGGCGGCGGCGCGCCGTTCGCCATCGACGCCCTGCAGAACGTGACCACGGTGCACGTCCTGTCGTCGCCGCAGCTCATGGTCCAGGACAACAAGGCCGCCCGCCTGCAGGTCGGGCAACTGGTGCCCATCCAGATCGGATCGCAATCCAGCACCATCGGCACGTCGATCTACAACCAGTTCACCTACCAGCCGACGGGCGTCATCATGCAGGTGACGCCGCATGTCACCGACGCCGGGCTGGTCACGCTGGACGTCGTGCAGGAAGTCAGTTCCGTGACCTCGGCCAATTCCAGCACCAGCAGCGCAACCACCAACCCCACCTTCAACGACCGCACGGTGTCCTCGCGCGTGGTGGTGCAGGACGGGCAGACGGTGGGGCTGGCGGGGCTGATCACCGACACCTCCACCCGCACCAACAGCGGCATCCCATGGCTCAAGAACATTCCGGTGCTGGGCGTACTCGCGGGAAACCAGAACAACAATCGCCAGCGGACGGAACTGCTGATTCTCATCACCCCCCATGTCATGCACGACCAGCGCGACGCAGTGGCGCTGATGGAAGACCTGCGCGACAGCCACCCCAACGCCGCGGTCGTCCCGGACGAACTGGAGATGATGGGCGCGACCGGCAACGCCGATCCGCAGCAGCATCTGCGGCACAGGGTCGGCCTGTCGCCGTGACGGGCCGGCGCGGCAGGGGGCGTGACGGGGAGCAGGACGGGGGCTTCGCCCTGCTGATCGTGCTCTGGACGCTGGTGCTGCTGTCGTTCCTGGTGTCCGTCGTCGTGACGTCGGTCGACCGGCAGCTGCGCACCGTCTACGCCATGCGCCGCGCGGCGCAGATGCGCGCGGCGGCGGATGGCGAAATCTGGGTCGGGATCTTTCACGCCCTCGACCGCTCGCCCGGGCACTGGAACGCCGACGGGCGCGAGCACGTGCGGACGGCGGGGGGCCTGACCTCGCGCATACGACTGGCCAGCGAGGCCGGGCTGGTCAATCCCAACATCGCCTCGCGGGCGCTTCTGGCCGCGCTGCTGCAGGTGTGCGGGGCACAGAAAAAGCAGGCGGACGACATCGCCGCCAACATGGTGCAATGGCGAAGCACCGCCGGGCAGGGGAACGCCGCCAGGACCAAGGCGCTCTATCTCGCCGCCGGACGGCCCTATACACCCCCGGGCGACATATTCCGCAGCATGGATGAAATCGGCCTCGTGCTGGGCATGACGCCGGGGCTTTTGCGCGCGGTGCGGCCGTACCTGTCGGTGACGCAGCAGAACGATCCCGACCTCGCGGTGGCCGACCCGGCCGTCCGCCGGGCGCTGGACATGGCCGGGGCGCCCCATGTGCGCCCATCGCCCGAGGGCGGAAAACCCGTGACCCTTCTTGTCACCGTCGCGATGGATGACGGCCAGGGCGGGCATGCGTCACGCCGGGCCACGGTTCTGGTGTCGCCAGGCGCGCGGGCGGGCCAGGACCTGGCCGGCAGGGTCCATATCGTGGCCCTGGGGTCCTGAGCCCGCACGGCGGGGGAAACCCCAGCCTCGCGTCAAATCCGGCCATAGCCGTGGGCGGTGACGGGGCGCGGCGTCAGGCGCGCTTTCTGCCCTGCGTCCGACAGATCCGGCGTCCCGCCGTCAGGGGCCACCGGCACAAGCGTGCGCTCCGGCATCAGGATATAGCTGGAATATTCCGAACTGGGCGCGGACTGCAGTTCGATGACCGTCCAGTGATTGCCGCCGGCCGCGACCGTGTGTTCCACCCAGATGTCCTGCCAGCGGACATCATGGGACATGCCCACACTCGGCGAGGACAGGGCGGACGGGCGCCGCAGGACGCGAAGATGGTAGATGCCATGGCGGGCATCGGGCGGTCCCTCCAGGACCAGCGCCACGGATCTGTCCCAACCATCGGGGTTTCCGTTCTGATAGCCATGCCAATCCCCGAAAATCGGCCGTGTGTGGTCCATGCATCCCACAAGGGACAGCGCCGCCGCCAGCAGCCACAATTTGCCACGCATCTACGTTACACCGAACAGGTTGCTGGCGGCCAAACGCACCGCGCCGGGCGACGTTGCGTCAGGAGGTCGCGCCGGCTTTCCTCGTGGCCCGGTCACAGAGGCCGCGCCGCTCCGGGATGTCGAAATCCGTGAACCTCATGACGTTCGCGGTTTCGGAACGGAGCACCCCCGCCGTCCCGTAAGCATAGTCCACATTCCCCGAATGGTTCCTGGGCACCGCGCCCGTCTTCCGGATCAGGCTGTCCAGCAACGGCGTCGTGGTCTCATGTGCGGCAAGCGCGTTGGTAATGCAGAAATTAAGATAGCCGGCCAGCCGCGCGCCGGGGGCGCCGTCGATCGCGGCCTGCGCCGAAAGCAGGACCGGCGAGGCCCTGTCCCGTGCCATGACCGAAGCCGTGCCCGCCATGAGGGCCATTGCCAGGGCCGTTGCGGGAAATATTGCCAATAAAAGATAGCGCATCGTTTTTCATCCTGCGGCCCATGTCGCCCGTCGCATCCGTCACCGGGACTGTCGTCACGCCGCCTCTGTTGTGGAACCCGCCAGCACGCTTGGCGTCAGGGTTTTCTCCGCCCCGGCCTTCAGGTGATCCGCAAGACGAAGCGCCAGCGCCACGATCATCTGCGTCGGGTTGCAATGACCGACTGTCGGGAAGACCGAACTGCCGGCGACGTACAGCCCCTCGACGCCATGGACACGGCACTGTGCATCGACGACGCCTTTCGTCCGGTCATCCGACATCCGGGTTGTGCCCGTGGGGTGCGCGACATCCACAAAGGCCGGTGGAAAGCCTGCCCCATCGCGAACCCAGGGGGCGAGTTTCAACGCGGGCAGCCCCATCTGGACGAACTGCCGCGCCACGATTTCCGCCATCGTCCGCATGGTGCGCGGTTCGTCCTCATGAATCCGCCAGTTGATGCGCGGCAGCCGGCGGCCAAAGCGGTCCAGCCGCTCGGACAGCGTCACGCGACTGTCGGGATCCGGCCGCTGCTCGCACATGCAGTCGAGGTTCAGGCTGTTCAGCTTGCGCGGCAGACCATTGCGGTCGATGAAATAATCCTTGAGGCCACGGACAAACAGCCCCGCGTTCGCGGCAATGGCCAACGCATCCCCCGGAAACTGCGGCTTGCCACGGAGAATGCGCTTGAGGGCATTCCACGGATCATCCGGCGTGACGGACTCGCCAAGCCACGCTGAACAGTTGAGCAGGCCTTCGGCTTTCTGGACCTCCGGGCTCAGTCGCAGGCCCGAGCGGAACAGGTTGCCACGAAATTTGTAAATCCCAATCCACTTCCGAAGCGTTTCCGAATCCGACACATCGAACGTGCCTACGGACCCACGCGGGTGGTCCATGAGGTAGCGACCAACGAGGTCGTGATCGTTGCCAAGGCCGTTGGGCGTCACCGTATTGGACAACAGCAGCAGGCGGGCGCTCTCGATCCCGCCGCAGCACAGGACCACGTTCCGGGTGAACAGCGTTCGCTCACGCCCGTCCGGCGACGCGAACGCGACAGACCGCACCGCCCGACCGGATTCGACCGGGTCGATACGCAGCACGGTCGCGCCGGTGACAAGGGTGACGTTCGGCCCAATCCGGCTGGCAAGGCGGCGGCCGACCCGCATATATTCAAAAGGATTCGTATCATCACGGCTATATTGCCAGAAGAACGGCAGCAGCATCGTGGGGTCGGGCCGCGACCTGGGCTGTTTGCGCCCCGCAAGATGCCAGAACCGATCATCGCTGAATCCACTACCGGTCGCGAGGCCGAGATAGGGCGCGCTTCGATCGAAATAGGGCGAGAGTTGCCCGATGTCGAGCGGCCAGCCGGAGGCCGGCACCCAGGAACGCTTTTCAAAATCTATGGCATCGAAGGGGCCGCAGCGGCCCGTCCATGTGTGCGAGGTCCCGCCCACGATCCGGTTACGCACGCCCCACTGGTCCACGATACGCGCACGCCCGACATTCTCGACCTCGTTCAGGATGTCAGCCTCGGGGCTCCGCACAAAATTGCCGCTCTCAAGTAAAGTAATGCTCAGACCGGTATTGGACAGTTCGCGGGCAATCGTGCTTCCCGCGGGCCCCGAACCAATGATACACAGGTCGCACTCCATAAGGGAAACGGACTCATCATTGCTGCTGTTTTTCAATTCGATAACTGGCATCTGACTTCCGCGCTCCGTATTTTTAGGGCCGCACAGACAGCCGCGTATAAAAAGGAAAATGACAATCAGTATATAATCGTCGACGGCCCAACGCATCTGGACCGTATCCTCCATATGGGCACACCATCAGGTCACGGGGACGAAACGAGCGGGTCTGGCATCGGCGTTATGAGATGAATGATTATGATTATGATGTCATAACAGATGGACGTTGCCCTAACGAACGATCGTGGTCATGGTTCCTGACTATAATGAACCATCTGTACAGGTTCTTTTGTTGAGAATGATTTTTAAAATCATGGAATGGCGCCAAACGGCCTGTCAATGCATGTGCCATGCGTGCGCGCCGCCGGGAGGCGAACCCGATGCACCGGCCGGCGTTCACCATGCTGGGGGAGAGTGCTATGCTGCGTCCGGGAAACCGTTTCAGACAGTTTCTACGGCATGCAGTGGTCGTCACGGCCCTGCTGGCGGCGAGCGGATGCGCCGAGGAATACGACGGCGACTACGACTACCGGCCCGTCGGCTGGAACCCGGGCTGGTACTCCGGCAGCTACGGCGGTCATCGCGGCTGGTATGATGATCGCGGGATGTGGCGGGGGTGGCATAGTCGCGGCGGCTGGCATGACGAGGGTGGGCGCGGCTGGCATGATCGGCACCGGCACGACCACCGGCATTGACCCCGGGCCGGATCAGGCACGGCCGTAGCCGAAGCTGCCGCGCGGGCGCGGCGCCAGGCGATAATCGAGGCCGCCGGGGGTAAGGTCCGGCCGGCCGTCGGCCGTGGCGGGGACAAGCACGCCGTTGGGAAGTTCGATGTAGTGGGAGACCAGCATCGCATGATGCCGACTGCTGTCCAGACCCGACAGGTCGATGCGCCGGCAGGCCACGCCGTCGATCGTCACGGGGTGCGCCGACCAGGTGCCGGTCAGATAATCCGACACATTGTCCGCTGCGCCGACCATCCACATCGTCTGCATGTGCAGGCGGAACCCGCCCTGACGGGCGGTGGGCGGCCCGTCCAGCACCAGTTCGACGGCCACCCGGGCCTGTGGCGCGGGCAGGGGCAGGTAGCCGTACCAGTCGCCGAACACCGGACCGCCGGGGCCGGCGCAGCCGCACAGGCCGATCGTCAATCCGCCGAGCAGCACGGCAAGGCTCCGGTTTACGCTCGGCATGTCATCCGTCCCGATCCCGCTGGCGTCAAAGCGACCATAGGACCATGGGACGTTTTCGTCCGGCCCCGAGGTCGTTGAAATCGCTCTGTGACACGCCGGACGCGGCGCGAGGTCCTTTAGCCCCAATTGGGAAACGGGACATCTTGCGTTTTACGCCACATGGATTGCGCTGGTCGAAGGCAATTCCATGACCGTTCGGGCCATTCTGGCACCCCTCCCGTGAAGCCCCAGAATGGCATAAACTGCAGGCCAGGTGAACGATATTGGGGGCTAAAACAGTTGAGGAATCACCTTGGATGTGTAATCAGCCGCCACATAATCGCTCGTCTCGCGACGCTTTGGGAGTTCTATCTCCCGGGTAGGCATTTTTTCGTAGGGTATCTTTCCCAACATGTGGGTGATTATATTGAGGCGCGCACGCTTCTTGTCGTCGGATCTTGCGACGTACCAAGGTGCCCAGGACGTATCTGTCTTTAGAAACATGTCATCTCGGGCTCGCGAATACTCATCCCAACGCGCATAGGATTTGAGGTCCATTTCAGATAGCTTCCAGAGCTTGCGACCATCGGTAATTCGGGACTCGAGACGCCTGGTTTGTTCTTCCGGACTGACCTCAAGCCAGTATTTCAGAACAATAATCCCGGAATCGACCATCGCCTTCTCGACCCATGGCGCGCCGGAAAAAAAGACCTCCAGTTCCCTCTCGGTGCAAAAACCCATAACGCGCTCGACACCCGCTCTATTATACCAGCTGCGGTCAAAAATAACGATCTCCGACGCAGCGGGAAAATGTGGCAAATACCTTTGCACATACATCTGGGATTTTTCTCGTTCAGTTGGCGCGGGTAGCGCGACAACGCGGAACGTGCGCGGACTCACCCGCTCCGTGATTGCTTTGATTACGCCACCTTTGCCAGCTCCGTCGCGACCTTCGAAGACGATGCAAATCTTTTTCTTTTCACGACGGACCCAATCCTGAAGCTGCACGAGTTCGACTTGGAGCCGCTCCAACTCCCGTTCGTATTCCTTCCGCCGCAGCTTCTCGGTGCCAGGAGAGGCGATCGGCTCATTTGCGTTTTCCGATGCCGACTCCTTCTTCGAACTGGATTTTCCCATTTTCTCCTCCTCCTGAGAGGATTTCAGTCTGATGGTGACGGGGCAGCTTACCGTGGCGGTAGAGCCGAAACCAAACGCAATCCCGACCGGGACACCTCATGGCAGGAACACGAAGCCGTCATGACTCGCACAGATATAATGTACGCAAGATTGTGACGGGTCGTTGGAAACTTACCGGCGGATATGAACTTTACACCGCGAAGCCGAAGTCCGGTGCGGTCGCACATGTGGCGACACGGCTTACGGCATCCAGCCTCTCATGCCGAGAAGATCGTTCCTGGGAGAACGGCGCTGATGTCAAAGAAAACAATCGCGTGGATCTTGGCGGCCGTCGTTCTGGGCGTAAGCTACTTCGGCTACCAATATTGGCAGCAGTTGCAATCCGCCCTGCCGCAGGGGATCGCATCAGGTAACGGGCGCATCGAGGCGAAGCTCGTCGATGTCGTCGCCAAGGAGCCGCTCCGGGTGCAGGAACTCCGTGTTGATGAGGGGGATCTTGTCAAACCTGGAGAGGTGCTGGTTCTACTGGATACCGCCACGTTGCAGGCAGAGCTGGAAGAGGCGAAATTAAACGTCGCTGCCACGCAGGAAAAAGTGGCCGTCGCACAGGCTGCTATCGTTAAAACGGAAAGTGAAATCAGACTCGCCAAGATCGAGGTCAGACGCAGCAGCGCCCTCGTCGCCGAACGCGCTGGCTCGCAGCGCGAACTCGATGTCCGTAACGCGGCGCTACAAACAACCTCAGCCGGCCTTCAGGAAAACCAGGCCATGCTCCGCACGCTTGGGCAGGAGGTAAGGGTCGCCGAGGCAAAAGTGGCGACGGTCCAGACCCGAATCGACGATGCGACCCTGAAGTCTCCTATTCTGGGACGGGTGCTCTATCGACTGGTCGAAGTCGGCGAGGTTTTGGGGCCGGGCGGAAAGGCACTGACGTTGGTGAATCTGAATGACGTCTACATGGAGATATTTCTTCCTGCCGAGCAGGCTGCACGGCTAAAAATCGGAGCGGAGGCGCGTATTCTTCTCGACGTCCGACCCGACCGCCCAATCAAAGGGTATGTCAGTTTCGTGTCGCCGGAGGCGGAGTTTACGCCCAAACAGGTCGAGACGCGGAGTGAGCGAGAAAAACTCATGTTCCGCGTGAAGCTTCGCGTCCCCGAAAAGACAGTCGAGACCTACATAGATATCATTAAAACCGGCGTTCGAGGCGTTGGTTACGTGAAGGCGGATGACGCCGCGTCCTGGCCGACTTCAATGCAAAACGCCCTGTAACCAGGACGAAGCGCGGAATAGGGCGAACCCCGAACCGCCGGACGCGGAGCATGCCTCAAAGTGACTCCATGGCCTGCACAGCCTGGAGGAAGAACATCAATGAGCCGGCACGCCAGCGAAACGCCTGTCCCAACACGCCAGAGAACGTACCCATGCCAATTCCCGAGTCTCATGTGTCTATGGCCATAGACGATCGTGCTGCGGTGGCGTCGATACATGGCGTCACTCACCGCTACGGCACGACAATAGGCCTCGACGGACTCTCCCTCGACATTCCAAGCGGGCGTATGGTCGGCGTCATCGGGCCGGACGGCGTCGGAAAATCGACGCTTCTGGCTCTGATCGCAGGCGCCAAAAAGATCCAGCAGGGGAAAGTCATCGTCCTGGGTGGCGACATTGCCGGCGCGAGGCATCGTCGCGAGACCTGTCCCCGGATCGCCTATATGCCTCAGGGCTTGGGAAAAAATCTCTACTTTGAATTGAGCGTGCAGGAGAACGTCGACTTCATGGCGCGGCTCTTCGGCCTGACTGCCGGGGAGCGCCTTTCCCGTATCAGGGAGCTGCTGCGTGCAACGGGGCTCTCGCCCTTTCCCGACCGTCCGGCAGGCAAATTGTCGGGGGGCATGAAACAGAAAGTCGGCCTCTGCGGCGCCCTGGTTCACGAACCCGACCTCCTCATTCTTGATGAACCGACCACCGGCGTCGATCCACTCTCGCGTCGACAGTTCTGGGCGCTTATTGAGGAAATTCGTTCCGGTCGGCCCGGCATGAGCGTCATTATCTCCACCGCCTATATGGATGAGGCCCAACAATGGGATTGGATCGTCGCCATGGATGCCGGGCGGGTTCTTGCGACGGGAACACCCGCGGCGCTCATGGAACGGACCGGCACCTCCGATCTCGAGAGGTGTTTCATCGCCCTGCTCCCGGAGGAAAAGCGCACGGGTCACGTCGACCTGACCATTCCACCGCGCCCGACCGGCAAATCCGAGGTGGCCATCGACGCAAAGGGGCTTACGTGCCGCTTCGGCAACTTCGTCGCCGTCGACCACGTCTCCCTGACGATCGAGCGGGGAGAAATCTTCGGTTTTCTTGGCTCAAACGGGTGTGGCAAGTCCACCACCATGAAAATGCTGACGGGACTGCTGCCGCCAACCGAAGGAAGCGCGAAGCTATTCGGTCAGCCTGTCGACGCCGGCAGCATCGAGGTACGCAAGAACATCGGCTACATGACGCAGGCCTTCTCACTCTATGGTGAGCTCACTGTCCGCCAAAACCTCGTTCTTGATGCGCGCCTCTATCATATTCCGCCGAACAAGGCGGAGACACGCATCAAGGAGCTTGTCGAAAAATTCGGGCTTGGCCCCTATCTCGACGCGTTGGCCAGCGACCTGCCGATGGGCCTGCGTCAACGCCTGTCTCTGGCCGTCGCGGTGTTGCACGGTCCAGCGCTGCTGATCCTGGACGAACCGACCTCAGGGGTCGATCCAGTTGCGCGCGACAACTTCTGGGAGTTGCTGATCGACCTTTCGCGCAACCAAGGCGTTACGATTTTCGTAACGACTCATTTTATGAATGAAGCTATGCGCTGCGACAGAATCTCGCTGATGCATGCCGGCAAGGTGCTCGCCGCCGATGTCCCGAAGAAGTTGATCGAAGCGCGCGGCGCTGCCACGCTGGAGGAAGCCTTCATCGGCTACATGGAAGACGCGATCGGAGAGACCACGACCGATGGCCAGACAAAGGAGGACGCGGACTTGCGCGCAGGCACCGACGCCTCGCAACATGCAGTGCGTTCCGGTCTTTCACTGCGCCTTAGCCGACTTCTGGCTTACACCATCAATGAAACCATGCAGATCCTGCGCGATCCGGTTCGGCTTGCCTTCGCCTTCGTCGGTTCAGCCTTGCTGATGCTTGTCTTCGGATTTGGCATCACGACTGACGTGGAACATGTGCGCTACGCGACCTTCGACCTCGACCAGACGTTGGAGAGCCGCTCCTATCTGGAACAATTCGCGGGCGCACCGCGGTACTTCGCGCAGCAGGCACACGTTCGCTCCGTCGAAGACGCACTCTCAAGAATGCAGTCGGACAAAATCTCTCTGGTCCTGGAGATACCCCCGAATTTCGGTCGCGATATCAGGAAGGGATCGAGACCGGAAATTCTGGCAGAGGTGGACGGCGCCGATACGTTCCGTGGCGAGACGGTCGCGCAATATGTTCAAAGTGTCCAGGACGCGATGCTGCTTGATCCCAACAATGGGATTGGGATCAAGCCACAAAAATACACCGCCAATTTTCAAGATCGCTACATGTATAATCCGACGTTTGAAAGTGTCTACGCGATGGTTCCGAGCATCCCCCCCATCCTGCTGATCCTCCTTCCGGCAATTCTTATGGCGGTCAGTATCGTGCGCGAGAAGGAGCTCGGTTCCATGATCAATTTCTACGTCACGCCGACAGGCCGGCTGGAATATCTGATAGGCAAGCAGCTGCCTTATATCGCGATCGGCATGATGAACTATTTCGTTCTCGTGACGATGGCGCTCCTGGTTTTTGACGTCCCGCTAAAGGGCAGCTTCCTGATGCTGACGCTCTGCACGCTCCTTTACGTCACCGTGACAACGGGCATCGGCATGGTCATTTCGACCTTCACGAGCAGTCAGGTTGCCGCCGTCTTCGTAACGACAATTGTTACGCTTTTACCGACCATCCAGTTCTCCGGCTTTCTGCAGCCGGTCTCAACGCTTGCAGGTCGGGCAAGATTCGTGGGTTCGATCTGGCCCACCACCTACTACATGCACGCAAGCAAAGGCGTCTTCACCAAGGGACTTCACGCGAATCTCCTCGCGCCGGACCTGACGTTCCTCGCTTGCAGCATTCCCGTTCTTTGGACCGTGAGCGCCCTCGCTCTAAGCAAGCAGGAGAGATAGAGGTGACCTCGCTCCTCAATATTTTCTGGCTCGGTCTTAAAGAACTTCGTAGCGTCAGCAGTGACCTGGTCATGCTCATTTTCGTCGTCTATTCGTTTACCGGCGCGATCTACGCTCAGGCCACTGGCTCGTCCAGCGAGGTCAATAACGCGTCGATCGCCTTCGCTGACGAAGACAATTCCGCTTTGTCCAGGCAACTGGCGGAAGCCTTCTATCTGCCCCGCTTCCAGACGCCGGAGCCAATCGCCGTGACGGATGTCGAAACCGCAATGGATGAAGGCCGGTTCATGTTCGTGGTCGTGATTCCGCCGCAGTTCGAAGCCGATCTGCGCGCGGGTCGCCATCCCGACATCCAGCTGAACATTGACGCAACCGCCATGCAGCAAGCCGCTATCGGCGGCGGCTACATTAAGAATATCATTAATGAGCGCATTTCGAGTTTTTTCAGACGCACTGATGATTCGGCGCAACCGTCCATAAATCTGATTATTCGTAGGCTGTTCAACCCAAACGGGGAGACCTCGTGGTTTGCGAGCGTCGTCGGAATTATCAATCAAATCACTCTGCTCACGGTCGTTTTGACGGGGGCCGCAGTGATCCGCGAACGTGAACATGGAACTCTGGAGCACTTGCTCGTAATGCCGCTGACCGCTTTCGAAATCGCAATGGCAAAGGTATGGGCCAACAGTTGCGTCATTCTCGTCGCGACCGCTCTCTCTCTCTATTTTATCGTCATGAAAGTGCTGCACGCCCCATTTTCCGGGTCGGTGTCACTGTGGTTTTCCGGCGTCTTGCTCTACCTCTTTTTCGCCACTGCGCTGGGCATATTCCTCGGCACTATCTCACGCTCGATGGCGCAGTTTGCACTCTTGATCATTTTTGTGAACGTCATGCTGCAACTCCTCTCCGGCGGATCGACTCCCGTTGAGAGTCAGCCAGTCTGGCTCCAGTACATGACCTTCTTCCTGCCTTCGCGCCATTTTGTCAGCTTTTCCCAGAAGATCATCTATCGCGGTGGCGGGCTCGACGCTGTTTGGCCCCAATTTGCAATGGTGAGTGTAGTCGGGCTGGCTTTTTTCATTTACAGCTTGGCGCTCTTCCGAAAATCAATTGCGGTCACGAAGTAGGACCGCTTAGCCGATGAGCAGGTCAGTGCCAAACAACGGACAACGAGGCGCGGCAATGGGCAATCATCGAAACACACAGCGCTTTTTCCGCTACAGATCTTTAGCGATCATGGGTTGGTCTCCAACCATATCCATGGTGCTGATATTGAGCGGATGCGCGGTCGGCCCCGACTTCGTTCAGCCAAAGGCAAAAGTTCAGGATCAATGGATCGAGGGCAACGATCCACGGGTCATGGCCACGAATGAGGTCATGAGTCACTGGTGGAGGGCGTTCGACGATCCGGTGCTCGATCGGCTGGTTCAGATCGCGTCGGAACAGAACCTCCCGGTACAAATTGCCGGTCTGAGAATCATGGAGGCCCGGGCGCAATTAGGCGTCGCGATAGGATATCAATATCCGCAGACGCAAGAGGGCTTCGGCACTGCACAGCAGAACCTACTCAGCTCTCAGTTCGCCAACCAGGAAAATCTCAGACATTCCTTTGCAAATTTTAATCTGGGTTTTGATGCTGCTTGGGAACTGGATTTCTGGGGCCGCTTCCGACGCAACGTCGAGGCCGCCAGCGCGCACATGCTCGCAACGGAAGCCGACTATGATGACGCTCTTGTTTCACTTACTGCTGAAGTGGCCCGCACCTACACTGCCATGCGGACCTTTGAGGTGTACATTCGTATAGCTGTCGAAAACGCTAGGGTCCAAGGAGAGGGACTGGACATCGCGCTGTCTCGTTTCCGTAACGGCGCCACCTCGGAACTCGACGTCAATCAGGCACGAACCCTGCTGGAAAGCACCCTTGCTGACATTCCTCGGTTCCAGTCCAGTCTCCAGCAGACCAAAAATGCTCTGAGCGCCTTGCTCGGGAAGCCGCCGGGCGGCGTCGACTCCTTGCTTTACGGTCCCCAACAAATCCCGATCGCGTCCACAAAAGTGGCGATCGGCATACCGGCGGAACTGCTACGACGACGTCCGGATATCCGCGCCGCTGAACTGAACGCTGCCGCGGAGAGCGCGCGTATCGGAGTGTCCAAGGCGGATCTCTATCCCAGATTCTTTCTCTTCGGGGAAGTTGGGGTGCAAAGCAGTGATATGGCCAACTTCTTCGCCCCTCACAGCCTGTTCTTTACCGCAGGGCCAGGATTCAGATGGTCGATTCTGAACTACGGCCGTATCGCAAATGACGTTCGTGCACAGGATGCACGTTTTCAGCGCGCCATTGTCACCTACCAGGACACCGTAATCAGAGCGGCGCGGGAGGCAGAAGACGCACTTGTCGGTTTTCTTAAGGCACAGGACAGTACAAGAAGTTCGCAGAGGTCCGTCGACGCCGCTCAACGCTCAGTGGACCTGGCATTGATTCGTTATCGTGAAGGTTCTGATAGTTTTCAGCGAGTCATTGATTCTCAACGCGTTTTGTTGCAAGCGCAAAACAAGCTGGCGGATACGAGGGCCTCTGTCGCTACTTACCTGGTCGCTCTTTATAAGGCTCTGGGTGGAGGCTGGGAGGTGCGCGAGGGTAAACCTATCATACCGGCAGCCATGCAAGAAGAGATGGCGAGACGTACCAATTGGGGCACATTGATACCGGTCCGGTCTCCGCAGACGACCGACAAAATCCATCTGCCGACCCCTGCCGGCTCCGCGCCGATTTTGCGTCAGCCTAACTGGTGACACATTCTTACGTGATCTACCATTGGAGACTGAGCCACGCCGGGATTGGCGGAGACTGATTTGATCAAATCACGCGGCCATGGGTCTGCGAAAGGCGGCGGCCCGAAGGCTTGCCGAAGCCGGGTGCTCGACGCACCAGATCGCGGCGATCACGGGCAACAAAACGCTGGTGGAGATCAGTCGATACACCAAAGTGGTCGAGCCACGAATGCTGGCCGAGTCTGCCATGTCAAGGCTGGGGGAATTGTCTAACTCGGACTGATGCAGTGTCTAACCTGCGTCATAATTGGCGGATTTCTGCCGAATTTCCCGAGGAATGGCGGACTAGAAAGCATCCGACGCCTCCTTTGAGAACACATCGGGCCAGCAAGCGACGAGTCGGGTCAATGGGGCGGTATGGACGATATGGATTGTAGAAGAGGGGTGACGTCTGGGAGCCGGCTATTGGCAGCCGGTTCGGATCGGCGCTCAAGGCAGGCTTCCGAGTTTCGAGCAAACAGCACGGATAGACCAAAAATAGACCAAAAACGCGGGTTTTCCCGGGGAAAGTAGACGAAAGTAGATCATGGCTGAAGGACGCAAGACCGGCGGACGGACGAAGGGAGTCCCGAACAAAGTGACGGCCGACGTGCGGGCCATGGCCGGGCAGTATGGTCCGGAGGTGCTCGAGCGCCTGGCATGGCTGGCCCTGAACGGGGAATCGCATGAGGTGCAGGTGTCGGCGGGAAAGGAGATCCTGGACCGTGCCTATGGCAAGGCAAAGCAGGTCACCGAGATCGAGGGCGGTCCGGCGCCGGTCTATCAGGTGGTGATAACGTGATGTGCTGAAGGATCGGATTGGCGTGCAAGCGTCAGAGCTGCGCCACCGCCGGAGTTCAGGAAAGAAGGCGGCGGCGCTTAGACTCTAGGGATGAGATTGGTTCGGGCCTGGCGAACAAATATGCTGCAGAGCAATCTCTCGACTATCCAGACGATGTACCAATCCGGCGATAACATCGATGGCCTCTGGCATTACCCGTCGAGCGGTTTCAACTATCTCCACAATGACAAGTGGATTGTTTGTTATTTCCCACGGTATCTCTCTATATTTGTGACCGTTGGGGAAAACATTATCAAACAGCTGCCCCATTACGTTCTCCTTTTCTAACCAACTGTTTGAAGGTAGATGAACGTAATTATTTTATCATATCGTTAATTATTCGCCTATTTTATTGTTAAAAACAAGAATCTGGTCTGATGACATAAAGGCATATTAGTTTGTGACTGCCTCGCAGGACGAATCGTGCCGCTCGCCGGCGGTGGCTTCTTCTGCCCGCGCGATCGTCTCGACCGCAAAGTCGGAGAGTCCAGCGCTTTTTGCTTCGCGGTGAAGATAACCCAGGGCCGTCGCAATCTGCCGCGCCTTTTCGACACGCCAGCAGCATAGTCGCACGGGGCGAGGGTGGAGATTACGCGGCACGGAGGCGTTCGCTTCCATGATGGCGTAGCACTGCATAGCTCACACCAATTTTGTTTCGGACCGCCTCAAGGGCTTCTGCTGTAACGTGGACGTACGCGGATGAGACGACATGCCCAGACGGGAGCGTCGTATTTTTTTGCACCGCGGGGAACAGGCCGGCTCGAGGCAGCGTGCGTGCCAATATCGCGCGCGGGGAGATAAGAAGGAAGGACTGGACACCGCGGTTGAGCGCAAATTCCATGGACGCCAGAATCAACTCGGCCGTGACCCGCTGCCTTACGGTTGGAGGGAGATCCCGGTCCACCCCGAAACGGGTGTTTTCCCAAATGGAGGGGCTACGAGGCGCTCCGGCATCCGGGAGCAACTCCGGCCACAGGCTCTCGGTCATGTAGGGGCGCGTCGTCGGGAGAAGCCGGACCATTCCCCGCACCGCCCCGTCGGTGTCTCTCCAGACCAGGTAGGCCGCAGCGGGCGTGTCGAATTGATCGTATTCCATGCCATTATAGTTGGGAACATCCCATCGTTCCCTAAGAATAAAGTGCCTGTATCTGAAACGATACTGTTCGGCCAATGCCGATCCATAATGATGTGAAGTTTCTAGGGTCAGCAGGTCAATCATTATATAACTCCACCAGATGACTATTGTGGAGTATTTGTTTTTAACCAATGAGTCAGCTACTAGATCTAGTAGGGTTACGGAACGATCAGACCTAAGCAGATTGCTCGCACAACGCCCACAATGCGACTGCTGCATCGCAGCTTGCTCAGTGCATTTTTAATGTGGAAATTAACGGTGTTTTCGGAAATTCCGATGATCATTCCGGTTTCCCAAGAACTCTTCCCACGGGCTGCCCAGCGAAGACATTCCTTCTCCCGGTCTGAGAGCACGACGGACGGGGACGGCGATAGAGTCAGAGCCTGATATCGAAAATAAAACTGGGTGGTCAGGGTGGTCAGTATCACCCTGTCAATCCGGGTAACGGAGGCGCGGCAGGCAAAGGAGGCTACGAAGACCATGCCGTCAGGGGAATGGAGCGGTATCGTGTAGCCGTCCCGGACTCCATAGGTCGACAGTCCGGAAAAGATATTTCGCTGAGACGGCAAAAGGTCGCGCAACTCGTTCCAGCAGTATGGGGTGTGAGTTTGGGCCACCTTTGTGATTGTTGGGTCTTCGGTAATATATTTTTGATCCGTATAGTATTCGATCCAGTCGTCCGGATAACTCACATGGATAATTTCGTGAGGCTGATTCTGGGACCGGTCAAAGCGTCCGAACGCAAAATAAAAATCACCAACCTCTTTGAGGGATTTTAGGTAGGACCGCAGCAGGGTCGAACGGCTGTGAGCGGATTCCAGGCGCTCGGCCATGGCTATCAGGTCGACCATATATCACTTATCAGTAATCTGTGTGCATCCTGCCATTATATTGGCCACATCTTTAAGTCATGATTCAAGCTAAGGTTTGGTCAGTTTTGTGTTAGGAGAGTGGCACGAAACTGGAACGGATTCGTGCTTAGGAGAATCCATCCCCAGCCATTTGGGGCCGCTTGCTCTCCGGAAGTCGATAGGGGCGCGCCTTCACCTCCATGGGGAGCAAGGAAGGCGGTACCGTCGAACAACGCGGGATCGACACCGGCAAAGCCCCAGATCCATTCCGGTCCGGACCATTCTGGGCTGGCGCGCAGGCCATCGAGCGACGACGGGCGCGGCACAGGCTGGCCGTTATCGATGGCATCCTCGACCCACAGAGCAATGGCTTCGGAAGCATTGCTCACCGCTTCGTCGAACGTGTCGCCAGCAGAGAAGCATCCCGGAAGATCCGGAACCACAACGCCGAACGCCTCGGCTATGCGCGGACCAGCACGACGGACCAAGCGGCTGGCCTCGCCGCCCAGGTGCGGGACCTTGAGGCGCAGGGTTGCGATCGGGTGTTCACGGAACAGGTGTCGGGCACCGTCACCGTTAGGCCGGAGCTGGAAGCAGCCATCGACTATCTGCGCCGGGGCGACGCGCTGGTGGTGTGCAAGCCCGATCGCCTGGCGCGATCGACGGCCGACCTGCTGGCGTTCGTGGGGCGGATCAAGGCCAAGGGGTGCGAACTGGTCATCCTCTCGATGGGCGGCCAGACGCTGGATACCAGAAGTCCGACCAGCAAGCTGATGCTGTCGATGCTCGCGGCGGTGGCCGAGTTCGAGCGCGACCTGATGCTGGAGCGGCAACGGGAAGGAATCGCCAAGGCCAAGGCTGAGGGGCGCTATCTGGAGCGGAAGTCCACCGCGCGGTCGCAGGCCGAAGAGGTCCAGAAGCTGGCGGCCGAGGGGGGCAGCCCCACCGAGATTGCCAAGCGGCTGGGGATCGGCCGGACGTCCGTCTATCGGTGTTTGGGGAAGGTCGCGGCCTGACGATTGTCCGCAGGCAGCGGCGCGATCAATCTAAGAGATTGATTTTATTTATCAATTTTTATGGAAATGGCGGACTCGAAAGGATTCGAACCTTCGACCTTCGCCTTCGGAGGGCGACGCTCTATCCAGCTGAGCTACGAGTCCAGTGACGCCTCCATACCTCGAACCCATAGGACGCGCCAGTCCCGATCATGCATTTATTTGGCCGCCAGCCCGTCCAGGGCCGCGGGCAACGGCGGGGGGGTGTCGCTGCCGTCGTGCGGCAGCGCGGACCAGGCGGCGGCGGCGGCGTCGCCGCCCGAAGGCAGGAAGCGGTCGGGGGCCGCGATCCACTGCGTCACATCGTCGATCACCGCCTGCCGCGTGCGGCCGCGCATCAGCAGATGGTAGCCCCCGGGGATGTAGTCCCGGCGGGTGGATGCGGGCAGGCGCCGCCACAGATCGGCCATGGCCGATGGCGGAATCAGCTGGTCCCGCCCGCCGTAGACCACCAGCACCGGCCCGCGCATGTGCGGCGCGTCGTCCGCCGCCCGATGCATCAGTGCCGCCAGGCCCGACAGCGCCTGCATCCGCGTCGCGCGCAGGGTCAGCGGGTCGTAATACAGGCGCCGCATCGCCGCCAGATCGTCGCCGGCCACGACATGCACCGGCAGTTCGTGCCCCGTCAGGCGCCAGCCCGGCACGCCCGCCGCCATCAGGCGCAGCAGCGCCTCGGCCCCCGGCCCCAGTTTCCACACCGCCGGCGCCAGCAGGATGGTGCCGGCGACCGGCGGCGCGTCCGGCCCGGCCATCAGGCAGGTCAGCACCGCGCCGCCCATGCTCTCGCCCATCAGGTACAGCGGCACGCCGGGATGGCGGCGGGCGATGATACGGGCCTCGTCCGCCACGTCGCGGACCAGCCGGTCGGCGCCGGCCCAGCCGCCGCGGTCGGGCATGCCGCCGAACCCGCGCAGGTCGGGCGCGTACAGCGTGATCCCGCGCCCCGCCAGAACGGGGGCGGGAAATTCCCAGGCGTCGCGGCTGTCGTCAAAGCCGTGCAGAGCCAGGATCACCGCGCGCTCCGCCCCACGGGCCGGCCAGATGCGATAGGGCACCCGCACGCCGTCGGACAGGGCCATGCTGCCGTCGGGCGGCACCAGCGCCCCGTCGGCCGCATGGGCCGGCGGCGGGCGCGGGATGGGCATGTCGCGCAGGGCGCACCCGCCGGCCAGCGGGGCCAGCAGGGCCAGATAAAGCAGGCGTGAGAGGCGGAGGTTTGAAAGCACGGCAATCCTGCGTATCATCCCCCGTCACCCCTGACCACAGACCTCCCTGACTACAGACCCCACGACAACAGACCAAGGCGGAACGAACATCATGCAGGCCCAGACGCTCAATCCGACGCCGCGACCCCGCCTGGGGCATGTCGAGACGATCATCGTCCAGTCCCGCACCCTGTCCTGCGACGGCGGGATGGGCGCGCTGGGCCATCCGCGCGTGTGGCTGCGCATCGCCGACCATCAGACGTTCTGCCCCTATTGCTCGCGCCTGTTCGTGCTGAATCCCGACGCGGGGGACGAGAGCGCGCACTGATCGCGATATCATGTCCAGCGACGCCCCGATTCACCTGATCCTGGTCGACGGATCGGGGTTCATCTTCCGTGCCTTCCATGCCCTGCCGCCGATGTCCGCCCCGGACGGAACACCGGTCAACGCGGTGTTCGGCTTCACCAACATGCTGGCGCGCCTGCTGCGCGACCATGCGGGCACCCATCTGGCCGTGATCTTCGACGCCGGGCGGCTGACCTTCCGCAACCAGATCTACGACCAGTACAAGGCCCACCGGCCCGAACCGCCCGAGGAACTGCGGCCGCAGTTCGCCCTGGTCCGCGACGCCACGGCGGCCTTCGGCGTGCCGGGGATCGAAGAGGCGGGATGGGAGGCCGACGACCTGATCGCCGCCTATGCCCGCCGCGTGACCGAGGCCGGGGGCACCTGCACCATCGTGTCGTCCGACAAGGACCTGATGCAGCTGATCCGCCCCGGCGTCGACATGATGGACCCGATTCGCCAGAAGCCCATCGGCCCGCGCGAGGTCGAGGCCAAGTTCGGCGTCACCCCCGACAAGGTGATCGACGTACAGGCCCTGATCGGCGATTCGGTGGACAACGTGCCCGGCGTGCCGGGCATCGGGCCGAAGACGGCCTCGGCGCTGGTCGCCGAATACGGCTCGCTGGACAGCATCCTGGCGGCCGCGCCGGCCATGAAAGCGTCCAAGCGGCGCGACAATCTGATCGAGTACGCCGACAAGGCCCGCCTGTCGCGCACGCTGGTGACGCTGCGCGAGGACGCGCCGTGCCCCATGCCGCTGGACGAGCTGATCTGCCGCGAGCCCGACGAGGAAAAGCTGGGCGAATGGCTGGCCGTGATGGGCTTCCGCTCGCTGCTGCACCGGATGGGCCTCAAGGGCTCGGCCGCCGCCATCGGCGTCGCCCCGTCGGTCACGGCCCCAGCCCCGGGTGCTGCGCCGGACGTCGCGCCGGTGGCCCCCGACCAGGTGCCCTACGGCCCCTATGTGACGGTGACGACCACCGACGCGCTGGAGGCCTGGGTGGCCGAGGCACGCCGCGCCGGGGTCTGCGCCGTGGATACCGAAACCGACGGGCTGGACCCGCTGCACGCCGGGCTGATCGGCCTGTCGCTGGCCGTCGGGCCGGGCCGGGCGTGCTACATCCCCCTGCGGCATGAGGCGGAACCCGAGGCCGAGCCCCAGCTTCTGCCCCTGGAAGGCGAGGCGGAGACCGGTCCGAAAGCCGATCCGGTCGGCCCGCAACTGGAGGTCGGGCTGGTGCTGGCGGTCATGGGGCCGCTGCTGGCCGACCCGGCGGTGCTGAAAATCTTCCAGAACGCGAAGTTCGACCTGCTGGTGCTGACGCGCGCGGGCGCGCCGCAGCCGGCCCCGATCGACGACACGATGCTGATTTCCTACGCGCAGTTCGCCGGCCGCCACGGCCAGGGCATGGACGAATTGTCGCGCCTGTACCTGGGCCACACCCCCATTACCTATGACGACGTGACGGGCACCGGCCGCAACCGCATCCCCTTCGCGCGGGTGGATGTCAAACGCGCCACCGAATACGCCGCCGAGGACGCGGACGTGACCCTGCGGCTGTGGCTGACGCTGCGCCCGCTGCTGCGCATCCACCGCTCGCTGGCGGTGTATGAGGAGCTGGAACGGCCGCTGGTGGCGGTGCTGGCCGACATGGAACGGGCCGGGATCGCCATCGACGTCGCCGAACTGCGCCGCATGTCGGCCGATTTCGCCGAGCGCATGGCGGGCATGGAGGCCGAGATCCATGTGCTGGCGGGCCGGTCGTTCAACGTCGGCTCGCCCAAGCAGCTGGGCGAGATCCTGTTCGACGAGATGAGCCTGCCCGGCGGCAAGCGCATGAAATCCGGCGCATGGGGCACCGATTCATCGGTGTTGCAGGACCTGTCGGACAAGGGGCACGACCTGCCGGGCCGCATCCTGGCCTGGCGGCAGCTGGCCAAGCTGAAATCGACCTATGCCGATGCGCTGGTCGGCCAGGCGGACCCGCGCAGCGGGCGGGTGCATACCTCGTTCCAGATGGCCATCACCTCGACCGGCCGCCTGTCGTCCAACGAGCCGAACCTGCAGAACATCCCCATCCGCACCGAGGAAGGCGGGCGCATCCGCCGGGCCTTCGTGGCAGCACCCGGCCATGTGCTGCTGTCGGCCGATTATTCGCAGATCGAACTGCGGCTGCTGGCGCATGTCGCGGACATCGCGCCGCTGCGCGAGGCCTTCGCGCTGGGCCAGGACATCCACGCCCGCACCGCGTCCGAGGTCTTCGGCATTCCCATCGCGGGCATGGACCCGCTGACCCGCCGCCGGGCGAAGGCGATCAATTTCGGCATCATCTACGGCATCAGCGCCTTCGGGCTGGGGCGGCAGCTCGGCATTTCTCCGGGCGAGGCGCGGTCGTATATCGATGCCTATTTCGCCCGCTATCCCGGCATCCGCGATTACATGGACCGCATGCGCGCCGAGGCGAAGGCGCAGGGCTACGTCACCACCCCGTTCGGCCGGCGCTGCTGGGTGCCGGGCATCGACGACCGCAACGCCGCCCGCCGTGCCTATGCCGAACGGCAGGCCATCAACGCGCCGCTGCAGGGCGGGGCGGCGGACATCATCAAGCGCGCGATGGTGCGCCTGCCGGCGGCGCTGGCCGATGCCGGGCTTGACGGATCGCTTCTGCTTCAGGTCCATGACGAACTTCTGTTCGAGGTGCAGGCGCGCGACGCGGATGCGCTGTCGGCCCTCGTGAAACAGGTCATGGAATCCGCCGCGTCCCTTTCGGTGCCGCTGGTGGTGGAAACCGGGACCGGATCGAACTGGGCGGACGCGCATTGATGCAGCAACGGGACAAACGCAGGCTGACGGTCATCCTGATCATCGTCGTGGCGACCATTATCGCAGGGTACGGTGCATACCGGATCGCGGACCGGATCGGCCCGGTCCTGTCCAGCAACGGCAACGAGGTCGGCGGGTCGTTCCGCCTGGTCAGCGCCGCCGACGGCGCGGTGTCGGACACCGATTTCCAGGGCCGGTGGATGCTGGTCTATTTCGGCTACACCCGCTGCCCCGACACGCAATGCGCCGCCACGCTGACGGCCATGGCCGGCGCGATGGACCGGCTGGGCCCGCGCGCGCGCATGGTGGCGCCGCTGTTCATCACGCTGGACCCGATGCGCGACACGGCCGAGCTTCTGCGGGCCTATACCCTGCGCTTCGGCCCGCGCATCTTCGCGCTGACCGGCGCGCCCAACATGATCCAGGCGGTGGCGCGCGAATATCACGCGCCCTACGTCCGGCACGAGGGCAAGGACGGCGACTACAGCATGGAACCGTCGCCGCGCATCGTCATCATGTCGCCCGAAGGCCGTTATTCCGGCACCATCGATGCCACGGCGTCGGCCGACGACATCGCGGCCCGCCTGAACGGCCTGATGGCGGCGCACTGAATGGGGGCCTGGCCGTCGCGCGCCCTGGCCGCCGGGCTGCTGCTGGCGGCGGCCGGAGGCGCGGCGCCGGCCGGGGCGCAGGATCGCGGGGGCGCGGCCGCCGATGCCCGGCACACCGATAGCGGGCCAGCCGATAACGGGCAGACTTTGGGTAGCCCGCATCGGGGCGGCACCCTGCGGCTGACGGCGTCGTCGTCGGGCGGGACGCTCGACCCGCAACTGAATTACACCTCGCAATACGCGCAACTGTTCGCGGTGCTGTACGACGGGCTGGTGACCTTCCCCAAGGCCGAGGGGCCGGACGGCAACGCAGTCGTCGCCGACCTGGCGGAAGCGGTGCCGCAGCCCGTCGACGGGGGGCGCACCTGGCGCTTCGTCCTGCGGCAGGGCCTGCGCTTTTCCGATGGGCGGGCGGTCACGGTGGCCGACGTGGCGGCGTCGATGCGCCGCATCTTCCGCGTCGGCAGCCCCACAGCGGGGTCGTTCTACGGCAATATCGTCGGCGCCGACACCTGCCTGCGCGACCCGGCGCACTGCACCCTGCGAGGCGGGCTGGAGGTCGATCCGGCGACCCGCGCCGTGGTGTTCCACCTGCGCGATCCCGACGCCGAATTCCTGCAGAAGCTGGCCTTCCCCCATGCGTCGATCCTGCCGGCCGACCTGCCGGACCACGATCTGGGCAATGTGCCGGCCCCCACCACAGGGCCGTACCGCTTCGCCTCGTACGACCCCGACCGGGGCGCAAAGCTGGAGCGCAATCCGTATTTCCGGGTCTGGAGCGCCGACGCCCAGCCCGACGGCTACGCCGATCATATCACCTACGATTTCGGCCTGCCGGACGAGGCCGAGGTGACGGCGATCGAAAACGGCCAGTACGACTGGATGTTCGACAACAAGCCGCTGGACCGGCTGGGCGAGCTGGGGTCGCGCTATGCCGCGCAGGTCCATGTCCGTCCGCTGTTCGGCATGTATTACGCCCCGATGAACGTCAACCTGCCGCCCTTCGACAACAGGCTGGCCCGGCAGGCGGTGAACTACGCGATGGACCGGCGGGCGATGGTCATCCTGTATGGCGGCACGGGGGTCGCGGCCCCGCTGTGCACCATGGTGCCGAACGGCATCCCGGGGGCGATCGACGGCTGTTCCTATACGCGCGGGGCCGACCCCGACCATCGGGCCGCCACATGGCAGGCCCCGGACCTGGACCGCGCCCGCGCCCTGGTGGCGCAGAGCGGCACGCGCGGGCAGCATGTGACCCTGGTGGTGCAGAACACCGCCGTGGACATGAGCATGGGTGTCTATCTGCGCAACATGCTGCAGGCCATCGGCTATGACGCCAGCGTCAAGCCGCTGGCCCACTCCGTGCAGCTCGGCTACATCCAGAACACCGCCAACAAGGTCCAGATCAGCATTTCCGACTGGTTCGCCGATTACCCGTCGGCGTCGAACTTCCTGGACGATCTGCTGGGGTGCGAGAATTTCCATCCCGGTTCGGACAATTCCATCAATATCGCCGGCTATTGCGACCGCGCGGCCCAGGCGCTGATGGACCGCGCCAAGGCCGCGACCGATCCGGCGCAGGCGGCCGACCTGTGGGCGCAGGCCAACCGCGCGATCGACCGCGACAGCCCCGACGTGCCGATGATCCGGATGAACTACATCGACCTAGTGTCGCGCCGGCTGGGGCATTATTTCTACACCAACCTCTATCACCTGTGCTTTTCGCGCGTATGGGTGCAGTGACCGGGGCGGGATGCCGGGCGGCATGAGGGCGCGCCGATGGGCCGGCCTCGCCTGCGCCGGGGCCGCGTGGATGGCGGCGGCCTGCCCGGCCGGGGCGGCCGATCCCGGCCATCGCGGCGGTACCCTGCGCCTGACCGCGACGGTATCGGGCGGGTCGCTGGACCCGCAGATCGCCTACGAACATGAAAACCTGCAACTGGAAGCCCCGGTCTACGACGGGCTGATGGCCTTTCCCAAAAGCGGCCCCGTCCGCCCCGGCGACGGCGACCAGCCGATCCCCGACCTAGCCGACGGGCCACCCGACATCCGCGACGGCGGCCTGACCTATGTGTTTCGCCTGCGGCGCGGCGTGCGCTTTTCCAACGGGCAGGAGCTGGCGGCCGCCGACGTGGCGGCGACGATGCGCCGCATCTTTCGCGTCAACAGCCCGGCCGCCGGCCCCTATTTCGGCGATCTGGTCGGCGCCGGCCCCTGCCTGAAGGGGGGCGCGGACTGCACCCTGGCCGGCGGCGTGGTGGCCGATGCGGCGGCGGGCACCGTCACCTTCCATCTGGCGCGGCCCGATCCGGATTTCCTGTACCAGTTGGCCTTTCCCCAGGCCGCGATCGTCCCGGCCGATACGCCCGGCGCCGATACCGGCAACATTGCCCCGCCGGGCACCGGGCCGTACCGCATCACTTCCTACGATCCCGACCGCGGGCTGCGGATGGAACGTAACCCCTACTTCCACGCCTGGAACCCGGTGGCGCAGCCCGACGGCTATCCCGACCGCATCGAGTACGATTTCGGCCTGGATGCCGAGGCCGAGGTTACGGCAGTGGAAAATGGCCAGTACGACTGGATGCTGGACACGCCGCCCGGCGACCGGCTGGGCGAACTGGGCGACCGCTACACCGCGCGCGTGCACATCTCGGACATGCAGGTGGTCTATTACATGGAACTGAACGTCCGGCGGCCGCCCTTCGACAATCCGGCGGTGCGCCGGGCGCTGAACGACGCCATCGACCGGCACGCCGTGGTGATCCACGAAGGCGGCCCGGCGCTGGCGCTGCCGTCATGCGGCATGCTGCCGCGCGGCCTGATGGGATACGACCCGGCCTGCGCCTACGGACGCGGCGCCTCGGCCGAGCATCCGGCGCCGTCCTGGCAGGGGCCGGACATGGACCGCGCCCGCGCGCTGGTGCGCGCCAGCGGCACGGCGGGGCAGGCGGTGTCCATCGTGACCCAGACCGCGCCGGTCGCCATCGCCATCGCGGGCGAGGTGCGCGACGTGCTGACGGCGCTGGGCTATCGCGCCACCACGCGGGCGATCACGCCCACGGTGGAATTTTCGTACCTCCAGAACACCGCCAACGACGTGCAGATCGGCTTTACCGGCTGGGAATCCGACTATCCCGCGCCCGCCAGCTACCTGCACACGCTGTTCGCCTGCGACAGCTTCCATCCTGGGTCGGACAATTCGCTGAACATGTCCGGCCTGTGCGACCCCGCGCTGGACGGCGCGATGCGCGCGGCGTCGCTGGCCCAGATGACCGATCCGGCGCGGGCCGACGCCCTGTGGCGGCAGGTCGGCCGCGATGTGATGGCGCAGGCCCCGGTGGTGCCGCTGGTCCAGACCCGGCGGGTGGATGTCGTGTCCGCGCGGGTGGGCCATGTGGCGGTCAGCCCGTACTATCTTCTGCTCATCGCCCAGCTCTGGGTCCGCTAAGGAGGCGTGATGACGACCGCGTTCCCCTCTTCGCCTGCCGCCCCCTCTTCGGCCGCGGCCGGGCGCGCCTCGGCCGGCCCGTGGCGGACGGCCGGCCGCGTGCTGCTGCGCAATCGGGGCGCCATGGCGTCGCTGGCGGTGCTGGCGCTGGTCGGCGTGGCCTGCCTGCTGGCGCCGGTTTATGCCCGCGACGTGGCCCATACCGACCCCTTCACCTCGAACGTCGCGGGGACGGTGATGCTGGACGGCCGGCAGCTCGACATCATGCAGCCCAACGACAACCCGCTGCACCTGGGCCTGTCGCCCATCGGGCCGACCTGGCGTGTTCCGGCCTATCCGCTGGGGGCCGACAGCCAGGGGCGCGACGTGGCGGCGCGGCTGCTGTACGGCGGGCGCAATTCGCTGCTGATCGCCTTCAGCGCGGCGGCGCTGTGCATCGTGGTGGCGGCGGGCGTGGGCATCGTGGCCGGCTATGCCGGCGGCGTGGTGGATGCCGTGCTGTCGCGGATGATGGACATCATGTGGGCGGTGCCGGTCTATCTGTTCGCCATCTCGCTGTCGATCGTCACCGTCAGCCAGGGGCTGCGCATCGGGCCGTTCACGGTGGCCAGCGACAATCTGCTGATCCCCATCTGCATCATCGCGCTGGTCTATGTGCCCTATGCGGCGCGGCCGGTGCGCGGGCGGGTGATGGCGCTGCGCCGGTCGGAATTCGTCACCGCCGCGCGCGGGCTGGGGGTGCCGGGCCATCGCATCGTGCTGCGCGACATCCTGCCCAACGTCACCGGCACGCTGGTGGTGCTGGCGCCGCTGATGACGGCGCTGGCGCTGATGGCGGAATCGGCGCTGTCGTTCCTGTCGATCGGCGTGCAGGCGCCCGCCGCGTCGTGGGGCACCATCATCCAGGACGGCGAGGGGCTGATCTACACCCGCCCCATGGTGGCCGTGGCCCCCGGCCTCGCCATCATCGTGGTGGTGCTGGCGCTGAACATCCTGGGCGACGGCATGCGCGACGCGCTGGACGTGCGCGACGGCGACCGGGGGCGCGGCTGATGGCGATGGCGATCCTGCGGCGGCTGGGGCAGACGCTGTTCGTGCTTTTCGGCATTTCGGTGCTGGTGTTCCTGGTGTTCTTCGCCACCCCGGGGGCCGACCCCACGGCGCGCATCGCCGGGCGCAACGCCTCGCCCCAGACCATCGCGCGGGTGCGGGTCGAATATGGCTTCGACCGGCCGTTGCCGGTGCAGTACGTCCGGATGATGGAAAAGCTGTTCGTGACGCGGGACCTGACGTCCTACGTCAATCGCGGGGAAAAGGTGGTGCCCGAGGTCTTCCAGGCGGCCCCGGTCACGGTGTCGCTGGTCACCGGGGCGGCGGCCATCTGGGTGCTGGCCGCGGTGGCGATGGGCACGCTGGCGGCGGCGCTGCGCGGCACATGGGTGGACCGGGGGCTGATGATGCTGGGGCTGGTGGGCATTTCCATCCCCGTCTTCTGGCTGGGCCAGGTCGCCAACCTGCTGACGCAGAGCCGCTATCACGACAGTTGGCTGTTCAGTTGGGTGCCGGGGCTGGGCTATGTGCCCTTCACGCAGGACCCGCTGGGCTGGTTCCGGGCGCTGGTCATCCCGTGGATCACGCTGGCGGTGCTGTTCGTCGGCATCTACAGCCGCGTGCTGCGCGCCGACCTGGTGGCCGTCCGGGGCGAGGATTTCATGCGCACCGCCCGCGCCAAGGGCCTGTCGCCCGCGCGGGTGCTGCTGTTCCATGGGCTGCGCACCTCCATGATCACCTTCGTGTCGCTGTTCGGGCTGGATTTCGCGCAGCTAGTCGGCGGCGGCGCGCTGCTGACCGAGGTCGTGTTCGGCCTGCAGGGCGTGGGGCGCCTGACCTACCAGGCGCTGGGCAATCTGGACCTGCCGCTGATCATGGCGACGGTAATGTATTCGGCGGTGTTCGTCGTCATCGCCAATGCCGTGGTCGACATGCTGTATCTGCTGCTGGACCCCCGGGTGCGGGATGGACGGGCCTGATGGACGCTGACGCAACCCCGCTGCTGGCGGTCCGGGACCTGACGATCGCGCTGCCCGTCGGCGGGCGGATGGTGAACATCATCGATTCCGTTTCGTTCACGCTGGGCGCGCGGGAAATCCTGGGCATCGTCGGCGAGTCCGGGTCGGGCAAGAGCATGACGGCGCTGGCGCTGATGGGCCTGATCGACGCGCCGGGTGCGCGCATCACCGGCTCGGCGCGCTTCAAGGGCCGCGAACTGGTCGGCCTGCCGCAGCGCGCCTTCCGCACCCTGCGCGGCCGCGAAATCGCGATGATCTTCCAAGATCCGATGACCGCCTTCACCCCGGTCTACACGGTGGGCTGGCAGATCGACGAGCAGATCCGCGCCCACGGCCGGGTCACGCGCAAGGACGCCCGCGCCCGCACCATCCGCCTGCTGGGCGACATGGGCGTGCCCGACCCCGCGCGCGTCGCCGACCGCTATCCGCACCAGCTTTCGGGCGGCCTGCGCCAGCGCGCGATGATCGCCATGGCGCTGTCCTGCAACCCCTCGCTGCTGATCGCCGACGAACCGACGACGGCGCTGGACGTGACCGTGCAGGCGCAGATCCTGGACCTGCTGCGCCGCCTGCGGCGGGAATACGGGTCGTCCGTGCTGCTGATCACCCACGACATGGGGGTGGTGGCCGAAACCTGCGACCGCACCATGGTGCTGTATTCCGGCACCATCGCCGAACGCGGGCCGACCGGCGCGGTGTTTGCCCGGCCGGGCCACCCCTATACCGCCGCCCTGCTGGATTCGATCCCGCCGCTGCATGGCGCGCGGCCGGCGCGCCTGCCCTCCATCCCCGGCAGCCCCCCAGCCCCCGCCGACCGCCCGGCCGGCTGTCCCTTCACCCCGCGCTGCGCCTACGCGCACGACGCCTGCGCCGTGCGTCCGCCGCTGCTGCCGCGCGGGGTGCAGGACATCGCCTGCGTGCTGCCCGCCGAAGGGCGCGACCTGCCGGCGCGGTGCGTGACCGTATGATCGGGAAAAGAACGCGGGCTCTGCCCGCACCCGCAAGGGGCCGCAGGCTCCTTGACCCCAGAGGCTGTTTCACAAGGCGGTCTGCCGGCGATCCGACGCGCGTTTCCTGCGCGCTGGTGCTCACGGCCATCAAGGCCGCTCCGCTCCAGTGCTCGGAAACACACGCCGGGCGTGCCGCTTCGCGGCACTCTCGCTCGGCAGACCGCCTTGTGAAACAGCCTCCCAACAACTGGTTTCCAAAGGCGACTGCCTTTGGCGGGGTTTGGGGCAGCGCCCCAAGGAGAACGCGATGACCGCACCGCTGATCGAGGCCCAGTCCCTGCGCATGGAGTACCGCGTCGGCCGGGGGCAGGTGCTGCGCGCGCTGGACGGGGTGTCGCTGGCCGTCCGGCCGGGCGAGGTGCTGGGGCTGGTGGGCGAATCCGGCTGCGGCAAATCGACGCTGGGGCGCTGCCTGCTGCGCCTGGCCCGGCCCACGGCGGGCCGCGTGGTCTTCGACGGCACCGACATCACCGCCCTGTCCGAACGCACGCTGCGCCCGCTGCGGCAGGGAATGCAGATGGTGTTCCAGGATTCCTACGCCTCGCTGAACCCGCGCCGGCGCATCGGCGATTTGATCGCCGAGCCGCTGCGCGTGCATCGCGACGGGCAGGGGCGGCGGCGGACGGCGGCCGATATCGCGGCGCGGCTGGCCGAACTGATGGCCCTGGTGGGCCTGCCGCAGGCGGCGCTGGCGCGCTACCCGCACGAATTTTCCGGCGGCCAGCGGCAGCGGATCAACATCGCCCGCGCCCTGGCGCTGTCGCCCCGGCTGGTGGTGGCCGACGAACCGGTCTCGGCGCTGGACGTGTCGATCCAGGCGCAGATCGTCAACCTGTTCATGGACCTGCGCGACCGGCTGGGCCTGACCTACGTGTTCGTCGCCCACGATCTGGCGGTGGTGCGCCAGATCTCGACCCGCGTCGCGGTGATGTATCTGGGCGCCATCGTCGAACTGGGCGACGCCGATACCGTGCTGCACCGCCCGGCGCACCCCTACACCGCCGCCCTGATCGCCGCCGTGCCCGAACCGGTGGTGCTGCCCGACGGCGACCGCGCGCCCCCGCTGCGCGGCGACGTCCCCAGCCCGATCGCGCCACCGCCGGGGTGCCGCTTCCACACCCGCTGCCCCATCGCGCAGGACCGCTGCCGCACCGACCCGCCGGCCCTGCGTGACCCGGGCGACGGCCGGCAGGTGGCGTGCCATTTCCCGCTGGCGGGCGGCTGAGGCATTCCGCCTTGGGGTTTACAAGGTCGGCGCGTTCCGTTTTTTTTGCCCGCATCAGCGGCGACGTGAAAGGCAGGCCCCTGCGCGCGACCCATCCCGGATGTCGGAGCCTTCCGCCGGCCAGCCTTCCGCGCTGGCTGCTGGTCGTCTGCGTCCTGGCGGGTCTGGTGGGCCAGCTTGTGCTGCAAGGGCAGGCCCGCCCTGACGAGACGCCGCGCGCGACGTTCGAACGCCTGACCGGTCTGTCGATCGGCCCGGCCGATGCTTCGGCGGCCATGCCCGGCATGGACATGTCCGACATGGCGGGCATGGCCGACGGTCATCACACGCATCACCATGACGACGGGTATTGCCCGTTGTGCCCGCTGCTGCATCTCCCGATGGTCGTGCTGGGCGCGGCCCCCGCCATCGTGCTGACCGTCACCGGCTGGCGGCGGCTGCTGTACGGCGCGCACATGCCGCGCGCCCCGCCCTGCGCGCGCCCGGTCGTCCTTCCGCCCCCCACGGGGCCGCCCGCCTTCAGCCGAAACGCATAAAGCGCCGCGCGACCGCGCCTTTTCCGGACCACCGGAAGGGGCGGGGCGGCGGCTGTCTTCGTTCCGCTGAAGGTTCTTTCGTCATGACATTCATTCGTGTCCGGCGCGCGTCCCGCGCCGGGCTGCTTGCCTGCGGCTGCTCCGCCACGCTGCTGGCGCCTGTCGCGCCCGCCCGGGCCCAGGACCCCGTCACGCGGGCCATTGCACCGGCCATCGACGCCGCCGACCAGGAAGTGATCACGGTCAACGGCCTGCGTCGCACCCTCACGACCGGCCACGACACCACCGGCCTGTTCCGGCACAGCCTCGGGTTCAGCACCTATTCGGCCGGCGGCGTCTCGGCATTGCCCGTGCTCAACGGCATGGCGGACGATCGCGTCGCGACGTTCGTGGACGGCATGCGGATCGCCTCCGCCTGTCCCAACCACATGAATCCCGCCATGTCCTATATCGACCCCGACGCGGTTTCCACCGCCGTCGCGATCGCGGGCATCACCTCGGTCAGCCAGGGCGGCGACAGCACCGGCGGCACCATCGAGGTCGATCGCAAGGACCCGATCTTCGCCCGCAATTCCAAAATCCTCGTCACCGGCCATGCGCGCGGCGACTATCGCAGCAATGGCGGGGGCTCCGGCGCTTCCGGCTCCGTCACCGTCGCCAACGACTGGCTGAGCCTGCGCTACACCGGCTCGTACAGCCATGCCGACGACTATCACGCGGGCGGCGGCGGCCAGCGCGTGCTGTCGACCAACTATCTCAGCTTCAACCATGCCGTGACGCTGGGCGTCCGAAAGGCCAACCATCAACTGGCGCTGACGTTCGGGCAGCAGGACATCCCCTACGAAGGATTCGCCAACCAGTACATGGACATGACCAACAACCGGTCCACCTTCGTCAACGGCAAGTACACGGGCGATTTCAACTGGGGCACGCTGGAGGCCCGGGGCTTCTGGCAGCGGGTCGACCACGCCATGAACATGCTGTCCGACAAGGGCGGCCACAGCCCCACCACCGGCATGCCCATGAACACCGATACGCGGACGGCCGCCTATTCCATCAAGGCGACCATTCCGCTGGGCCCGCGCCATACGCTGGGCCTGGGCAGTTCGTTCGACCATAACGGGGTGAACGACTGGTGGCCGCCCCTGCAGGGCAGCATGATGATGGGGCCGGGCACGTTCCATAACATCAACGACGGCCACCGCGACCGGCTGGGCCATTACGTCGAATGGAAGGCGCAGTGGCTGCCGCGCTTTTCGACCGAACTCGGCCTGCGCAGCGACCTGGTGATGATGAATGCCGGCCCGGTCGCGCCCTATTCCTGGACGGGCATGATGAGCATGAGCGACGCCATGGCGGCCCGCCGCTTCAACGCGGCGTCGCGCGGGCGGACCGATACCAATTTCGACGTCACGGCGCTGCTGCACTGGCATCCGCTGGATAGCCTGATGATCGACGGCGGCTATGCCCGCAAGACGCGCTCGCCGAACCTGTACGAACGCTATGCCTGGGGCATGGGCAACATGGCCACCACGATGATCGGCTGGTTCGGCGACGGCAACGGCTATGTCGGCAACCTGAACCTGACGCCGGAAGTCGCCAATACCGCCAGCACCACGATCACCTGGCACGACCCGGTGGACAACGCCTGGCAGGTGAAGGTGCAGCCCTATTACACCTACACGCACCATTACATCAACGTGGTGCGGATCGGCGCACTCGCCAGCGGCCTGTCGAAACTGCAATTCGCCAATCACGACGCCCAGAGCTACGGCATCAACAGCTCCGCCTTCGTCCGCCTGTGGAAATCCGACGCCTTTGGGACCGGCGAGCTTCACGCCAACCTCAACTGGGTGCGCGGCCAGGACCTGGTGACGCATTCCGGCCTGTACCACCAGATGCCCGCCAACGGCGCAATCAGCCTGCACGAGACCTGGCGGAACTGGACCGGCCATGTGGAGGTCACGCTGGTGAAAGCCAAAAGCACGGTAGACTGGCTACGCAACGAACCGCGCACGCCCGGCTACGCGCTGCTGGGCCTGGGCGGCACCTACCGCTGGCGCAACCTCACGCTCGACGCCAGCATCGAGAACGTGACCAACCAGAAATACGATCTGCCACTGGGCGGCCTGTCCCTGGGCGACTACCGCGCCACCGGCCTCCTGGGACCACTGCCCGGCCTGGGGCGTTCGTTCAATCTCAGCCTGTCCGCTGCGTTCTGAGGGGGGAAGGGGGGCGGTGCGATCGGTGCTATCGGAGGAGCCCCACTTCGAATGCGCCATGATTTTCCTCGTCACCGCCTTCCTCGCCTTCGGATGATGTCAACAGGACCGTGTAATTTCGACCCCATTCGGACGGTCAACGGCTCGGCTTCCGATCCCAATAGCGACATCCCGCAATAACCACTGTCAGCCGCTATGCACCCCATCCCGTCATTCAGGCAGGACAGTCCATGTCTCGGAAGCGGACATCGGGCCGCGCGGGGAAACGAGACTGTCCGCAATACGGCCGAAATTGCCAAATGGACATTGGGTCGAGAGCCTGAAATTAGCTAACACTGGATTGGTATTAGTGGAGATACTGCAATAACAAAAGGTAGACGGTCGAATTTCCAATCAGCCGCTTCGCTATCCAAGCCTGCTAATCCCCATATGTTGTGGAAATATATTTTTTCACTTTGTGACCCCGACAAAAAGTGAAAAGGTATCATGCTAAAATCTTTTCGTTCATTCCATTAATTGGAAATGAATTAATCTAAGGAAGAAGCGGATGAGCGCTATAGACTTTACGTATAAAGGTATTGGTGAGTTGATTTCTGCTGGAAGATTGCGTGTTCCAGCAAACCAACGTGAATATGCATGGGATGATGAGCATGTAGAGGCTCTTTGTAGCGATATCAGTGACGCATTGTCAGAGAGTAAAGAATCCTATTTTCTTGGAACGGTTGTTCTGACGAAAACAAAAGATGGTTATCTTGAAGTTGTCGATAGGCAGCAGAGACTCGCAACTACAACCATATTGATCGCCGTCATAAGAGATATGTTGCTGGCAATGGACGAAGTGAGACTGGCGCATGGGATAGAGGAAACTTATTTATTCGGCTTAGACTTGGATACAGAAGAAGACACTCCTAAATTTCACCTCAACGTAAGAGATCACGAGTTTTACCAAAACTGCATTCTTCCTAGGCCTTCAGATGTTAAGAGAAAAGCCAAACCTGCGGTAGGCACTCATTCCAATGTGCGGATAAAAAATGCTGCCACCATTTTGCGTCGGTTCCTGGAAAGTGAAACCAAAACAATGACTGTGGAGACAAGAAAAAAACATTTGAAAGACTGGCTCTCATATTTGAGAGAGCATGCGAATTTGATTGTTCTTACAGTATCTGACGACGTCAATGCATATGTTATGTTTGAAACTTTAAACGATAGAGGCCTTCGTGTTTCACAGGCAGATCTCGTTAAAAATTATCTTTTTGGTCAGGCAGGGAATAGACTTGATGAGGCGAAAGCCAAATGGGCATCAATGATTAGATCTTTGGAGACAGTCGACAAGGAAGATACGGCAATTGATTACCTTAGGTTGGTGAGTACTTTAATCAATGGCCTAACAAGAGAGCGTCAGGTGTTCGAAAGAATAAAGCCGCTGACAGAATCACCTATAAAAGCTGTTACATTTTTAGAGACCATTAACAGTTTTTCTAATGACTATGTTGCAATGCTTACTCCACATCATTTTAAGTGGGAGAGCTATCCTGAAAGCATTCGCAGATCCGTTGCAACTCTCAACCTGTTGGGGGTAACCCAAATTCGTCACCTGATGCTAGCGGTGACGCATCATTTCAGCAAGCATGAGGCGGATAGATCATTTAAGTTATTTGTCTCGTGGATAGTAAGGATGTTTATTGCAGATAGCGGTCGAGTGGGTCGCCTTGAGTCTATCTATGCATCGCTCGCTCATAATATTCATACAAAAATCGGAATTAGGACAGCAGAAGCTTTAGTGCAACGCATGGCGCCACATGTTGCAAATGATAGAGATTTCAGAGATGCTTTCGCGAAGTGTCATGTTTCCAAGACAAAGCTGGCAAGGTACTATCTTATGGCCCTCGAGCGATCTGCTGATAATTCTGGCCTTCCCGAACAAGTTCCGAATGAAGACACGAAAGCTGTTAATCTGGAACACGTGTTGCCAATTAAGCCTGAAAGCTTCGACATTGAGTCTTTCGAAGACGCGGCAAGCTATACGACAAGACTGGGCAATTTAGTACTTCTTAATGCGAGGCTCAATTCATCAGCAGGTAATGCAGATTTTACATCTAAACGTCTCGCCTTTTCCAAGAGCCCATTCGTAATAACAAAAGGCGTTGCTGAATACAAAAAATGGGGCCCAGAAGAAATCGAAAATCGTCAAGCTCATCTAGCCGATTTGGCTGTTAGAACTTGGCCTATTAATACCCTTGGGCGTAACTAACTGGCATGCAAGACCCAGAGCATCGCATTTCCGTTCCATGATCATATTTTGGTCTCTATGCGCTCGGTATCTGCTTTCAGAAGGTGACATAGTTACGATTTGATAGCCTACTTGAGGCGAAAGCGTAATATGTACCACTCCGGCCGATGTCAGCTTTTCGCATATCTATGCCCAAAGCTGCTGGTCCGCTCCCGGCCATCCGTCCTATCACCCGCGACGGCCGGCCGGGGGAGGGGGCTTTATGACTCCCCCCGCAACGCCCGCTCGCCGATATCACGGCGCCAGATCGCGTCGTCCCAGCGGATGGCGGCCACGCCGTGGTAGGCCCGGCTGCGGGCCTCGGCCAGCGTCGTGCCCGTGGCGCAGACCGTCAGCACCCGGCCACCGGCGGCGATGATGCGGCCTTCGGCGTCCTGACGGGTGCCGGCGTGGAAGACATGCACGCCGGGCAGGTGGTTGGCCTCGGCGATGCCGTCGATGACGCCGCCCGCCACGGGTTTGCCGGGGTAGCCGCGCGCGGCCAGCACGATGCTGATGGAATGGTCGTCGGAAAAGCGGATGTCCGTCGTATCCAGCGTGCCGTCGGCGACCGAGGCCAGGGCGGGCAGCAGGTCGGATTCCAGCCGGATCAGCAGGGCCTGGGCCTCGGGGTCGCCGAAACGCACGTTATATTCGATCAGCTTCGGCCCGTCGTCGGTCAGCATCAGGCCGGCGAAGATCACGCCGCGAAAGGGGGTGCCGCGCCGGACCATCTCGTCCAGCATGGGGCGGACCAGCACATCCAGCGCCGCTTCCTGCCGCGCGCGATCGAAGCCGGTGGGGGGCGAGACCGCGCCCATGCCGCCGGTGTTGGGGCCGGTGTCGCCCTCGCCGATGCGCTTGTGGTCCTGTGCCGCGCCGATCAGCACGGCGGTTTCCCCGGCGCAGAACGCGAACAGCGACACCTCGTCGCCCACCAGGCATTCCTCGATCACCACCGACCGGCCGGCGTCGCCCAGGCTGGCGTCGTCCATCATCGCGCGGATCGCGTCCTCGGCCTCGGCCTCGGTCATGGCGACGACCACGCCCTTGCCGGCGGCCAGCCCGTCGGCCTTGATGACGATCGGCGCGCCGCGCCGGCGCACGAACTCCAGCGCCGGAGCCATGCTGTCGAACCGCTCCCACCGCGCGGTGGGGATGCGCGCGGCGTCGCAGACGTCCTTGGTGAAGCTCTTGCTGCCTTCCAGTTCGGCGGCGGCGCGGGTCGGGCCGGCGCAGGCGATGCCGGCCTCGTCGCAGGCATCGGCCAGGCCGGCGACCAGCGGGGCCTCGGGGCCGGGCACCACCAGGTCGATGCGCTCGGCGCGCGCCAGGGCGACCAGCCCGGCGACGTCGTCGGCGGCAATGGCGACGTTGGTGCCCAAGGCCGCCGTGCCGGGGTTGCCGGGGGCGATGAACAGGGCTTCCAGCAGCGGTGAGCGCGCGATCGCGGCCGCCATCGCATGTTCCCGTCCGCCCGATCCGACCAGCAGCACCCGCATCAATCCGTTTCCCTGTTCCATCTGCACGCCCGGCCTTCCGGGCGGGCCGTCTCTATCATACCCTGCGGCGATGGACGAACCACTTCGCGATTCCGGCACCGCCGGGGCGGGCAACGTGCCCGAATATTCGGTCTCCGAGATTTCGGGGGCCATCCGCCGCACGCTGGAAGGCACGTTCGGCCGCATCCGCGTGCGGGGCGAAATCACGGAATTCAAGCGCTACCCGTCCGGGCATCTCTATTTCTCGCTGAAGGACGAAGGCGGCAAGATCTCGTCCGTCGTCTGGCGCGGGTCGGTGTCGCGCCTGGGGCTGAAGCCGGAAAACGGCGTCGAGGTCATCGCCACCGGCAAGATCTCGTCCTACGGCGAGCGTTCGTCCTACCAGCTCATCATCGACCGGCTGGAATACGCGGGCGAGGGCGCGCTGCTGGCGCGCATCGAACGGCTGCGCCTGAAACTGGCCGAGGAAGGGCTGTTCGACGCCGCGCGCAAGCGGGTCCTGCCGTTCCTGCCCGATGTGATCGGTGTCGTGACCTCGGCCCAGGGGGCGGTGCTGCACGACATCCGCACCACCATCGCGCGGCGCTTCCCGCGCCGGCTGCTGATCTGGCCGGTGGCCGTGCAAGGCGAGGCGGCGGCGGCGCAGGTCGCGGCGGCAATCGCGGGGTTCGATGCCATCGACGGGCGGGGCGGCATCCCCCGCCCCGACGTGCTGATCGTCGCGCGCGGCGGCGGGTCGCTGGAAGATCTGATGGCCTTCAACGATGAGGCCGTTCTACGCGCGGCGGCGGCCTGCACGATTCCGCTGATTTCCGCCGTGGGGCACGAGACCGACACCACGCTGATCGACTTCGTGTCCGACCGGCGCGCCCCCACGCCCACGGCGGCGGCAGAACTGGCCGCGCCGGCACGGACCGAACTGGTAGCCGACCTGGCGCATCGCGCCGCGCGGCTGACCAGCGGCCTGGCGCGCTGCACGCAGATGCTGCGCCTGCGGCTGGACCGCGCGGCGGGGCGGCTGCCCGACCTGCCGTCGCTGCTGGGCACCGCGCGGATGCGGCTGGATGACCGGGGCTATCGGCTGGACCTTGCGCTGCCGGCGCTGGTCGATCGCCGGCGGGCGGCGCTGGTGGCGGTGGAACGCCGCATGCCTCCCCCGGCGGTGTTGATCGGCGACCGGCGGACGCGCCTGATGCTGGCCGCCAGCCATCTGCAGTCCGGGTTGCGGCATGTGCTGCGCGACCGGCGCGCCCGGGCCGATCGCGCCCGCCTGTCCCCCGCGCCGCTGGCCGCCCTGCTGCGCGAACGCGCCACCCGCCTGGCCGGGCTGTCGGGTCATATGGACTCGCTGTCGCCGATGGCGGTGCTGGAACGCGGCTACGTGCTGGTGCGCAATCCGGCGGGCGTGCCGGTGACGCGGGCGGCCGATCTGCGGCCCGGCCACCGCGTCGTGCTGACCTTCGCCGACGGCGAGGCGATGGCGAAGATCGAAAAGCCGGCCGAGGCCGCCCAGGGGCTGCTGGACATCTGAGAGCCGGTTTGCAAATGCGCGCTGGCGGCGATCCGACGCGCATTTTCTGCGCTCCGATGCTCACGGCCGATAAGGCCGCTCCGCTTCGGTGTTCGAAACCACACGCCGGGCGCTTCACTGCGTTCCGCTCTCGCTTGCCAGCCCACATTTCAAACCGGCTCTGAACCTCAGGGCGCTGCCCTGAAACCCGCCAAAGGGCGGCGCCCTTTGGAAGCCCGATCGTTTATTCCTGATCGGGGTCCAGGGGCTCAGGCCCTGGCGTGTTCGGGCAGCGCCCGACCTTCCTTCACGCCCGCGCGGGAACCGTTTTGACCAGGGGACGTTCTCTCGCGGGGAAAACGCAAAGAGGCTCTGGAATGGATCGAACTCGCTTTCCAGGGCGCGGCTTTGGAACATTCTGGCATGGCACGACGCTTTCGGCCATGGAACAGGCCTGCCTCGCGTCATTTTCCTCCAGGGGATATGACGTAACGCTGTTCTCCTTTGAACGGATTTCGAATGTGCCCGACGGGGTGCGGGTGGACGACGCGAACGCCATCGTCTCGCGCGATCTGGAATCCCGCTTCCTGTATAACGGCAAGCCCGATCCCGGCCGTTTTTCCGATCTCTTTCGCTATCGCATGGTTGCGACGCGCGATCTGGTCTGGATCGATCTGGATGTGCTGCTGCTGTCCGACAACACGCCATTCCGGGCACGGGATATTTTCCCTCTCGACGAATCCGGCGTCAACGGCGCGGTGTTCTACACCGGCGACGCGGCCTTGCTGAAAGGCCTGGCCCACGAAGCGATGCAGCGGGTGGGGAGGAACCTGAAATGGGGCGAGACCGGGCCCCTGCTGCTGACGCGACTGCTGCGCGATGAAAGGAACCGGCCGCGCCTGTCCCCGCAGGCCATGTTCTGCCCTATCGCACATGGCGATATCCATAAGCTGCTGTTGCCGGAATTCAGGGATGAATGTTCGGAAACATGCAGGACCGCCATCACGGTTCATCTCATCAACAACATCCTGGTCAGGATGGGGTACTGGAAGAACGTGGCGCCCCCGAAGGGGTCGTTCCTTCACGAACGCCTCGCCGCGTGCAACGCGCTGGGGTATTTCGCGGCGACCTATCCGGAAGACGTCATGCGGCGCCTGGTCGAGAATTTCAACTTCCGCCGGAACGGCAAGGCGCTCGGGATCAAGAGCATCGTCAGGGAGGCGATTCCCAGCATAGGCCGTACCTACAGAAACTATTACCCCAGGCAGATCTGATACCCCTCGGCCGGGGCCATAGGTGGGACGACGCGAAAGGGCTGTTTGCAAATGCGGAGTGTCGCGCGACAGTGGGGGGATGCGGCATCGTCGCGCCGGGGTGCCGGCGGGCATGTCTGGTGCACAGCTTTGACAGGAAGATGTCATGAACGATCGTCCCCGGCCCTCCGTCGCGCGCCTTGCGGTCGCGGCGCTGATGCTTTCGGGGCTGGCGGCCTGCGCGCCGCAACCGGCGACGCGGCCGGTGGCGCAGGCCCCCGTCGCCCGCCGGCCGCCGCTGCAATTCGCGCCCGGCACGGTGGTCGAGGCCCCGCCCCCGGCGAACGAGGCGCAACTGGTCAACGATCCGTCCGCCCCGCTGAACACCCCGCTCTGCGGCGCGGCGGCGCGCGAGGCCGTTGCCGCCGGGGCCAGGGTGAACCCTGCCCCCCTGGTATCGGGGAACAGCTGCGTCGCCAGTGCGTGCTTCGACCCGTTGACCAGCACCTTTATCGGCGCCGACGGCCACCGCCACGTCTGTCGCTGAAAGCCTGCTCAGAGGTGGCCGCCTCCAGCACGGCGCATAGGGGTTATAGAAAATCGCCGGGGCGGGCTGTGCAGGTTGTCATTGACAGCAAAAGCCGATCCACAACACCATCGGGGAAATGAACGGCCGGTCGCCCTTGGACGGCGCCAGCGACGGTGCGGCGACTGTCCACCCTTTCCCCTTGCGGCGCATGCTGCCTCTGCGCGAGGCTGCGGCCTATCTGGGCGTGCCGGCCCGGCGGCTGCGGGTGCTGGGCCTGCTGGGCGCGGGCCCCCGCCCGGCGGTGCGCCATGGGCGCGACCTGATGTACCGGGTCGAGGATCTGGATCGCTTTGTCGGCCTTCTCTACAGCCGCGCCAGGATTTCGCAGGGCGAGCAGGCGCGGCAACGCCAGGACTGGCGCGCGCGCATTGCCGCACCCGGGGCGGCTGCCCCGGACGGACGACAGGGGCCGGTCGATCCCTGCATGCAGATGCTGACGCTGGACGCGCTGGTGTCGGCCGGCGGGCCGCTGGCGCTGAAGACGCTGTTCGTGTCGGGGCTGGGACTGATCTTCCTGTCGCACACGCCGCTGCTGTGGCGGCTGTAAGGCGACAGGCAAAGAGGCGTGACGCCGGGAACATTTTGCATCACGCACCGACGTCACATCGTGACCATAGGTTTGAAATGTAACTAAATTATGACGAACCGGCATGCCGTGGTGCTTTCGGCATGCCGGAGCGCCCTAAAACAGCGTTTCCGAACCGATTTTCAGCAGGAGGACGTGGCGGCGCAGGCGGGTACCGGCGGCGGCAGGGTGGTACCCATGCCCGGCGGGCGCATCGACGGCTGGGGCGCGCGTTCGCCGACCGGGGGCGGCGGGACGACCTGCGGCACGTCGGGCGGCAGTTGCTGGACATCCATCGGCTGCGCCGACGGGATCGGCTGGCCGGGATAATAGATCTGCCCGCGATAATTGGGGGACAGTTGCGCCGCGTTCAGCCGATCGATCAGCGAATCCCCGGTTCCGTCGGGGTAAGCCGAATGCGGGGCGGCCGGCGGGGCCGCCGCGCGGGCCGGCGCGGTGCGGGCCAGCAGCGGCAGGGCGGCCAGAAGGGCCAGGGCCATCGTCCCGTGCCGCTTCATCCTGTATTCTGATGTCATGGTTCTGCCTTTCCGGATGGGCGTCCCGGCATCACCCGGCCGATCCATGTCCGCCGGGGCGTGGGCGAGTATGGCACAGGCGGGCGCGCCGTTCATCGGCGATCTTGTATGTTTGCGGTCGCGGGACTGGTCACGCCCCCGCCGATCCGCTAGGCAACGGAACATGCATCGCCTGCAACAGCCACGGATCGGGATCATGACGGAAGCCTTCAGTGCCGGACACGGCCGGACCGGGACGTCCCCGGCGCGACGGTGGATTCTGGCCGGGCTGATCGCGGTGTCGGGCATCGCGCCCGCCATGGCCGCCCCCGCCGCGCCCCGCGCCCCCGCGTCGGCGGCCCCCGCTTCC
>NZ_JABEQF010000010.1 GCF_014174355.1 Gluconacetobacter azotocaptans | reverse complement strand
CACCGACAGGTTCCGCAGGTCCGCCGGGCACGATACCCGGTCCAGCAGCGGAAAACGACCGTGCGTCGGAACCGTTCCCGCCTGCTGCTGCCCCTCTGACTTCTGCTCGGTCATTATTGTCAGCTCCTGCGATCGACCACGTAATGAATGAGATCCCGGAGCCTGTCGGCCTCGGCACCGAAAATATCGAGGTGGGATTCAGCCTGTTCGGCCACGCGCCGCGCTTCCCGCGCCGCGCCGTCGACCCCCAGCAGGGCGACATAGGTGGATTTGCCGGCAGCCTGGTCCTTGCCCGCGGTCTTGCCCAGTTCCTCGGCGCTGGCCGTCGCGTCCAGCACGTCGTCCGCGATCTGGAACGCCGCCCCCAGGTCGCGCCCATAGGCCGCAATGCGCGCGCGCACCGACAGGTCGGCATCGCCCAGGATGGCGCCCGATTCGGCGGAATAGCGGATCAGGCAGCCGGTCTTCAGCGCATGCAGGCGTTCGACCTCCTGCAAGGCCAGGGCGCGCCCCTCGCCATCCATGTCGATCATCTGGCCGCCGACCATGCCTGCGGCGCCGGACGCGGCGGCCAGGGCGGCGACAAGGCCGATCCGGACGCCGGCCTCGGGGTGGGTCGCCGTGTCGGCCAGGATCTCGAACGCCATTGTCTGCAGCGCGTCGCCGGCCAGGATCGCCGTGGCCTCGTCGAACTTCCGGTGGGTCGAGGGTTGGCCCCGGCGCAGGTCGTCATCGTCCATCGCCGGCAGGTCGTCATGGACGAGGGAATAGGCATGCAGCATCTCGACCGACGCCGCCACGCGATAGGCGCCGGATTCGGTGGCGCCGAACAGGCTGGCCACTTCGGCGGCCAGGTAACCGCGCAGCCGCTTGCCGCCACCCAGCGTGGCGTAGCGCATGGCGTCCACAACGCGCCCCTCACTGCCCGGAACCGGCGGCAGAAGGCTGTCGATCGCGGCCTCGACCGCCGAAGCCCGCTTTGCCATGGATGCACGCAGAAGGCTGCCCCGGTCTCCGGAATTCCCCGTGGGGGCTGTCGCTATTGTCTGGCTCATCGGCGCATCAATCCATAGATTTCGTCTCCAGCGTGCCATCGGCCCGCTGGATGATCGCCTGAACGCGGGCCTCGGCCTCGTTCAGCTTGCTCTCACAGTGTCGTCTCAGGGCCGCGCCACGCTCGTAGGACGCGATCGCGTCCTGCAGCCGGAGCTGCCCGCCTTCCAGTTGCCGGACGATCTCCTCCAGCTGGACGAGGGCGTCTTCGAAGGAGAGCTGGGACAGGTCGTCCGTCATGGGTGCGGTACTTCCATCATGAGGCGGGGATTACTCCTTGCCGGGCGCATCTGCCAAGGGCATAGGGGGAATGACAGGAATTTGTGGCGGCTGTGGCTTCCACGCAACGTGTTCGGAACACTGGTGGAAAAACGCCGTCTAGGCCCCGGCGGCGGGGTCGGGACGGCGGCGGATGACAAAGGACAGAACCCCGCCATCTTCGCCGAAAGCGATGAGCGCATGGCCGGTTTCCCGGCAGAACGCCTGGAAATCGGCGACGCTGGCACGGTCCGTCGCGATGACGCGCAACCGCTCGCCCGGCTGCATGCCGCGCAAGATGCGATTGGCCTTGAGGACGGGAAGCGGGCAACTTAGCCCTTTGACGTCGAGCACGGTCTCGCTCATGAAAATGGGGGCTCCGGCAGGGGCGGCCGCGTCCGGCCTGTGCTGGCGCGATGTTTACGCCACATTTCTTTGCATCATAGGCTCAAACAGCCAGCGGATAAAATATGACGAACAACGGGACGGATATGACCGGCTATCGGATCGGCATCGATTTTGGCGGAACCAAGATCGAAATCGCGGCCCTCGCGGCCCACGACGGACGCGAGCTTGTCAGGCGGCGCATTGCCAACCCCGGGCATTACGACGGCGCGATCCAGGCCATCCGGGACCTGGTCGCGGGCGTGGATAGTGAACTGGGCGGCCAGGGGACCGTCGGCATCGGGATTCCCGGGTCGATCAGCCCCGACAGCGGCGTCATCAAGAACGCAAACGCCACGTGGCTGAACAACCAGCCGTTCGGCCGCGATCTGACCGCCACCGTCGGGCGGGAGGTCCGGGTCGAGAACGACGCCAACTGCTTCGCCCTGTCCGAGGCCGTGGACGGGGCGGGGGCCGGGAAAGGTGTTGTCTTCGGCGTCATCGTCGGCACCGGGATGGGCGCTGGGATCGTCGTCGACGGCAAGCTGCTGATCGGCGCGCACCACATCGCGGGGGAATGGGGGCATATCCCGCTGCCCTGGCCCCGACTCGAGGAAATGCCCATGCCCAAATGTTTCTGCGGAAACGAGGGCTGCCTGGAACGCTTCCTCAGCGGGTCGGCCCTGGCCCAGGACTGGAAGGGGCCGGGCAATCGCAGCACCGCCGGAATCGAAGACCAGGCCGAGGCCGGCGACCAGGCCGCGATCGGCGCGCTGGATCGCTATATGGACCGTCTGGCCCGGGCATGCGCCCTGGCAATCAATTTCCTCGATCCCGACGTCATTGTGCTGGGGGGAGGGGTGTCGAACCTGAAATCGATCTATGAGCGCGTGCCGCTGCTGATGCCACGCTACGTGATCACGCCACGCTGCACCACGCCGATCGTACGGAACCTGCATGGGGACAGTTCTGGCGTGCGTGGCGCGGCATGGCTGTGGTCGAAGGACGGGGCCGCGGCCTGACGGCCTGTTTGAAAATGCGCGCTGGCGGCGGTCCGGCGCGCATTCTCTGCGCTTCGCTCCCGCGACGAGGTGATCGGATGGCGGCCCGCCCGGTGGGGGGCGGGCCGCCACTCAGGCATCCCGTCTGATCCGGTCGGGACGGAACCCGGTGGCCACGACATACAGCTCGCTCGATTCCTTGCGGCTGGCCGGAGGCTTGGCATGACGGACCGTGGCGAAGGCCTGCTTCATCGGGGTCAGCATCTGCCGCTCGGACCCGCCCTGGAAGACTTTCGCCACAAACGCCCCGTTTTCGGCCAGCACCTTGGTCGCGAAATCCAGCGCCAGCTCGGCCAGGCCGATGATGCGCAGATGATCGGTCGGCGCATGTCCGGTCGTATTCGGCGCCATGTCCGACAGCACCAGGTCCGCCGGGCCGCCCAGCAGGGCGATCAGGCGGTCGGGCAGGTCGGGGTCGTTGAAATCCCCTTCCAGGATCGTCGCGCCGGATACCGGGTCGACCGGCAGCAGATCGACGCCGACCACATGAGCAGCCCCACGCTTGACCACGACCTGCGTCCATCCTCCCGGTGCCGCCCCAAGATCCACCACGCGCATGCCGGGTCGGATCAGGTGAAAGCGGTCGTCCAGTTCGATCAGCTTGAAAGCCGCGCGGGACCGCCAACCCTGCTTGCGCGCGGCCAGCACATAAGGATCGTTCAGTTGCCGGTTCAGCCAGCGCTGCTGAGCGGTTGTGCGGCCACGGGCCGTGCGCAGCGATACCGCCTGCGCGCGCGTGGTCTTCGCCGCGCCGGCATCCGCCTGCGCGGACGTGCCGCCCGGCGTCGCACTGCTGGAAAGGGATTTGCCGGGAACCCGCGACTTGCCGCCTCCGGCGGGGGGACGGCGCGTCATGGACGGGAGACGCCCGCCGTGGTCAGTGCCGTGGTCAGCTTGGGCCGTGCATAGGGCAGGGCGGCAGGGAATGGCGACAGGGGCGCCATGGTCGAATCGTTGATCATGCGCAGCAGCATACCATCGCGCAGCCCGCGATCCGCCACGACGATCTCGGGCACCGGCCATATTTTGTGGATGGCCTCGAAAATCGCGCATCCCGGCAGGACGTACAGCGCGCGTTCCGGCCCGACGCAGGGATGCTGCCGCAGGCCGTCCGGGCCAATTTCCGCCAGGGTCCGGATAGCTGCCAGGGCCGCGTCGGCCGACAGGATGGTGCCGTCGACCGCAGCCCGGCTGTAGCGCGCCAGCGACAGCGCAATGCTGGCCAGGGTCGTGATGGTGCCGCTGGTTCCCATCAGGCTGACATTGCCGCGGCTGATTTCCCGGCCGATGCAATGGACATCCTCGAACGCGCGCAACTGCCGTGTCACGGCATCGACCATGTGGCGGTAGCCGTCCTCGGTGAAGGCCGCGTGGCCGAACTGCTCGGCCAGGGTGATGACACCCACCGGCAGGCTGATATAGCCGATCAGATCCTGGCTGCGCGACCGCCGCTCGGTCCGTACCCACGCCACTTCGGTCGAGCCGCCACCGATATCGAACAGCACGGCGCGATTGCGTGCCGGGGACAGTCTTTCATCGTGCAGAAGCGCCGCACAACTGTCCATGGCCAGTTCGGCTTCCTCGCGCGGCGAGATCACGCCGATATCCAGGCCGGTTTCGCGCCGGACGCGCTCGAGGAAGGCGCTGCCGTTGCCCGCGCGCCGGCAGGCCTCGGTCGCCACCGCGCGATACCGGCGCAACCGGCGGCGCCCCATGCGCGCGGCACAGATCTTCAATGCGTCGACGGTCCGGTCCATCGCATCCTGGTCCAGCAGTCCCGTCCGTTGCAGGCCGGCGCCCAGCCTGACGATACGGCTGAAACTGTCGACGACGCGGAATCCGTCGGCCGACGGCGTCGCGATCATCAGGCGGCAATTGTTCGTCCCGAGGTCGATGGCAGCGTACATGCCCGGGATTCCGTGATTCGTCGTGAATCCGGAGGCATGGGAGAATGGCGGTCCCTCCTGGCCATCGCGCCAGGACATGCTGTTGTCCATCGGACGGTCCCCTTGCCGCTGCTGCATTCATAGTGGATTCCCACCCGCGCGAAGGGCAAGTCAAATATGCCGCAGGCAAGAAACTTCGTCATAAAGGTGCTTGTCACGCCGATCCGCCGATGCTATCAGCCCCTCACCGCACGGCACTACACGCCGAAAGGCAGTGTTGGGGGATAGTTTAGCGGTAGAACTACCGGCTCTGACCCGGTCAGCCCTGGTTCGAATCCAGGTCCCCCAGCCAAATTTTCCTTAATCCATAAATATCGGGTCTGCCTGCAGCCTTATCCGAAGGGTTGCTCGGGCGAACTATGCGTCTGTACTGGCAGCCTGTGGATTGCTGCCTCACAGGGGCGGAAAACGCGCTCGTCCGCCGTTGCCTGTATTATCATGAAGATGACGGCCGCAGCCTGGTGAACGTTCAACCAGCAAGCGGTGCGCGCACCGTTGCGGCGCATCGTCGACGACGAGGATCGTACCCGGGATGGGTGCGAAGGCCGGGAGCGCAGAAATTGTTCCGCTCATGGGAACGTTGCCCTGAACGAAACCCATCCTGATGCGATTTCGTCAAATATAAATTGGCATCACGTCATCGAGAACTTTTTTTCCGATCAAGCGTATCGCAATTCGCTGTGATCGAGCGGCAGAAGTTCTCCACCAGCATGATTCCTCGCTGCGTGGTTTCCGGCCATTAAATAAATGAGAACAGAATTTGATAACCTATTATCATTTTAATTGAAACTTAAGCTCTTTATAATTATTTTTATAGATGACTGGAGGCACAAAACTGAAGAATTTAGACTTTTTGGCTCGTGAGTTTGCCTAGAGGACATAGCTTCACCGTCTTTGTTGCTCCTTCTTGCTATCTGAACGAAATGCTACGGGAGTTTAAATTGACTAGGAACAATAACGATTGTCTGGAAAATAATCCTCGACAGCATGGAGGGAAACTGGACGATATAAAGCAGCGTCGGGAATTCATGGATCTGACCGATGACAGTCTCCAGACCCTCCGCTCCATGCAGGCACTCATCGACCGTGAACTCCCGATTGCGCTTGAAAGCTTCTACAGGCAGGTAAGGAAAACGCCCGAAACGCGAAAATTCTTTTCTTCCGAAATGCAAATGCAGCATGCCAAAGGTGCCCAATCCAATCACTGGAGGAACATCTCGGCGGCAAATTTCGGCGAGGAGTATTCGGCCCAGGTTCGTGAGATTGGTGCGGTTCATGCCCGTATCGGCCTAGAGCCAAGATGGTATATCGGCGGATACGCTGTCGTTCTTGATCATCTCATTCATGCCATTGTGGAAGAACTGCTTCCAAAACGCGGTCTTTTTTCAGGAGGCTTTACCGTATCCGCCAAAAAGCTGGGGGACACGATCGGCAGCCTGTGCAAGGCTGTTCTGCTCGATATAGATCTGGCACTTTCAGTCTATTATCCGGACGTAACGGAAAAGGCGGTGCGGGCCACCAGAGATGATGCGATCGAAAAGGAGCAGAATCTGGTTTCGCGGAGCTTCGGCTCAGTCATCAGCCAGATCGCCGAAGGGGATCTTACCGGAAGGGTGCATGGAAACCTGCCGCTGTTCTATATTCCATTACGCGACAATCTCAATACGGCCGTCGAATCCCTGCGCGCCACGCTGGAAGTCGTAAACGCAACAGCGCAGACCATAGATACCACGGCGACCCAGATTAACGCCGCAGCGCAGGATCTGTCCCATCGGACGGAGCGGCAGGCATTTTCCGTGGAAGAGACCGCAGCGTCGATCGAACAGATCACGTCGACCGTTACCTCGACCGCGGCTCGGGTTTCGGAAGCCCACTCCCTGGTAGCGGAATGCCAGACCATTACCGAGCAGTTTGGTGTCCTGGTTGACGGGGCGGCAGGCTCGATGGCCGAGATCGAACGGTCATCCAACGCAATCAGCACGATTACCGATGTCATGGATGCGATAGCCGTCCAGACCCATCTTCTGGCGTTGAACACGAGCGTCGAGGCGGGCCGCGTAGGAGAAAGCGGAGCCGGCTTCAAGGCGCTTGCCCAGGAAATCCGGGACCTTGCCCGCCGCGCGGGGGAAGCCTCGAAAGACGTGAGGAAACTCGTCAGCGCTTCGCAAAGTCAGGTTGCCGCGGGTGCTCTCGTCATGGAAGAAATCAATGCCGGAATGCAGACCATCATCACGCGCGTGACAAAGATAAGCGATCATTTGAAAGCCATTGCGGATGCGGCACAGGAACAGGCTAGGGCGCTCCATAATATAAACGGCGCGGTGGCGACAATCGACCAGGGCACCCGGCAGAACGCGGCGATGGTCGAGCAGACCTCGGCGGCGAGCGCCGACCTGGCGGGAAAAGCCGTGCATCTTCGCGATATTCTTGAAACCTTCCAATTATAGGATCGAGCGGCAAAGCTGCGCCGATATTTCGCGCTCCGCGAATGCGCCAAAGCCGGGGAATACCCTCGCAGATCAGCATATGCGACCCGACAAGCCCGGTGGTTTTCCATCCTTCCGGAAAGAAGTCGCACTGTTCATGCGACGGGGGCGTGGACAGCAGCGCCCCTGCGGCGATACTCACCGGCATATCGTAGGGAGAAGATACTGTTGCGGTACTGTATTGTAGGCGCTGGTTTCAGTGGGGCCATCATGGCCCGCGCCCTTGCCGAGGCCGGTCACAAGGTCCTGCTGCTGGACGAGCGGCCGCACGTGGCGGGAAATTGCCATACCAGCCGCGATGGCGAGACCGGGGTCATGGTACATCGGTTCGGACCGCATATTTTCCACACGGCCGACGAGCGGGCATGGACCTACATCAATCGCTTCGGCGTGATGAAGCCCTACGTCAACCGCGTAAAGGCGCAGTCGCAGGGGCGGATCTACAGCCTGCCCATCAACCTGATGACGATCAACCAGTTCTTCGGCACGACGCTGCGCCCCGACGAGGCCCGGCAATTCATCGCCGCGCGGGCCGACCAGTCCATCACAGCCCCTCAGTCGTTCGAGGAGCAGGCGCTGTCGATGATCGGTCCGGAATTGTACCGGGCGTTCTTCCATGGCTATACCAAGAAGCAGTGGGGCGTATCGCCGACCGAGCTGCCGGCCTCGATCCTGAATCGTCTGCCGGTTCGCTTCAATTACGACGACAATTATTTCAGCCATCCGTGGCAGGGCATGCCGCAGGACGGCTACACCGCGATCATCGAGAACATCCTGAAGGCCGAAGGGATCGAACTGCGTCTCGGCCAGTCGTTCGAGACGGTGGACGAGCGTTTTGCCCATGTCTTCTATACCGGGCCGATCGACCGGTATTTTTCCTACTCCCTGGGACGCCTGGGCTACCGCACCCTGGATTTCGAGGCATTCGTCGCCGACGGGGATTACCAGGGCACGGCGGTCATGAATTACTGCGACGAGACCGTGCCCTATACCAGGATCACGGAACACAAGCATTTCGCGCCGTGGGAGCAGGATCGTTTCACCCGCACCGTCTGCTTCCGCGAATACAGCCGCCAGGCCGGCGCGGACGACGTGCCCTACTATCCGATCCGTCAGGTCGGCGAGAAGGCGCTGCTGACCCGCTATATCGAGAGGGCGCGTGCGACGCCGGGGGTGTCGTTCATGGGGCGGCTGGGAACCTACCGCTACCTGGACATGGACGTGACGATTTCCGAAGCCCTGGCGGCATCCGATCGCGTGTTGGATATCGCGCGGCAGGGCGGCGTCATTCCGACCTTCTTCGTCGATCCGTCCTGATCGTTCCCCCGACCATCGCGCAATGCAAAGGTCGGGGGATATCCACGGTGGCCTGATGCGTTAGCGGGTAGTCGCCAGTTGCGAGGCGGCCGCTGCGCGATCACGGATTTCGGCCACGTCCGGCGCGCCGGGCGGGACGAGCCACGATCCGCCGACGCAACGCACCGACGGCAGTTCCAGCCACTGGGATGCGCGTTCAAGGTCGATGCCGCCGGTGGGGCAGAAGCGGATCCGGCCGAAGGGTGCGGACAGGGCCTTCAGCGCCTTGATGCCGCCCGACGCCTCGGCCGGAAAAAACTTGAAGCGATCGAGGCCCAGATCCAGCCCGCGCATGATGTCGCTGCTGTTGGCGATGCCGGGCAGGAACGGGATGCGGCGGGCGATCGCGGCCTTGGCGAGGCCGTCGGTCAGGCCCGGACTGACGATGAATTCCGCCCCGGCCTCGATGCTGGCATCCAGGTCGGCCTCGTTCAGCACGGTGCCCGCGCCGACGACCGCGCCTTCGACCCTGGCCATTTCCGTGATGACATCCAGCGCCGCCTCGGTGCGCAGGGTCACTTCCAGAACCCGCAGACCGCCCGCCACCAAAGCCTCGGCAATCGGGCGGGCATGGGCCGCGTCGTGCACCACAAGCACCGGAATGACCGGCGAGAGGCCCATGATGCGATCTATTTCGGACATGTCTGCTTCTTTCTTTCCTTGTGCGGCGCGCCAGGCGCCCTGAAACTCGTCAAAGGCCACTGACCCATGACCGGGCCAGGGCCTCGTATCGGATCGGCTTATTGCTCCATCGCCGCCAGCATCGCCGATGCGCCACGCTCGGCGCTGTCGGCGCCACGGCGCATGAAGGCGAACAGTTCGCGGCCCGTGCCGTCCTGCGCCTGGGGCGGGGGGCAGAGGTCGCGGGCGTCCCATTCGGCGGCGTCGACCAATGCGTCGATCCGGCCGTCCTGGGCGCTCAGCCGCACCACATCGCCGTCGCGCAACCGGGCCAGCGGGCCGTGGGGCAGGGCCTCGGGCGAGAGATGAATCACCGCCGGGACCTTGCCGCTGGCGCCCGACATGCGCCCGTCGGTCACCAGCGCCACCCGATGCCCCCGGTCCTGAAGCACGCTCAGTGCCGGCGTCAGCTTATGCAGTTCCGGCATGCCGTTTGCGGCCGGTCCCTGGAAACGCACGACGACGATCACGTCACGATCGAGTTCGCCGGCCCGATAGGCGGTCAGGACGTCTTCCTGGTCGTTGAAGACGGCAGCCGGGGCCTCGATGGTCCAGCGGTCGCGGGACACCGCGCTGGTCTTGAAGATGCCGCGGCCGAGATTGCCCTGGACCAGGCGCATGCCGCCGTCGGTGCTGAAGGGGGCCGTGGCCGGGCGCAGGATCGTCTCGTCAGCCGGGACAGGCGGCGTATCCGTCCAGACCAGATGGTCGTCGCGCAGTTCGGGCGTTCGCGTGTAGGCCCGGAAGCCGTCGGGGGCCACGGTCAGGATGTCGCCATGCAGCAGCCCGGCCTCCAGCAGCGTCGCAATAACGAAGCCCATGCCCCCCGCCGCGTGGAACCCGTTCACGTCCGCCGCGCCGTTCGGATAGACGCGCGCCAGCAGCGGCACGGCGCTGGACAGCCGGTCCAGGTCCTCCCAGTCGATGACGATGCCGGCGGCCCGCGCGATCGCCGGCAGATGGATGGCCAGGTTCGTCGATCCACCCGTCGCCAGCAGTCCCACCGCCGCGTTGACGATCGCCTTTTCGTCGATGCAGTGCCCCAGGGGGCGGTAATCGTCGCTGTTCATGCCCATCGCCAGAATGCGGTGCACGGCCGCCCGCGTCAGTTCCTGGCGCAGCCGGGCATGGGGGGGGACGAAAGCCGCACCCGGAATGTGCAGGCCCATCACCTCCATCATCATCTGGTTGGTGTTGGCCGTGCCGTAGAAGGTACAGGTCCCGGCGCCGTGATAGGACGCGGCCTCGGCCTCCAGCAATTCGTCCCGGCCGACCTTGCCTTCCGAATAAAGCTGGCGGACCTGCTGCTTCGTCTTGTTCGGCAGGCCGGACGACATCGGACCGGCCGGCACCAGCACCATCGGCAGGTGGCCAAAACGCAGGGCGCCCATCAGCAGGCCGGGGACGATCTTGTCGCAGATGCCCAGCAATGCGGCCCCTTCGAACATGCCGTGGCTGAGGGCCACCGCCGTCGACAGCGCGATCGTGTCGCGGCTGAACAGCGACAGTTCCATGCCCGGCTGGCCCTGGGTCACGCCGTCGCACATGGCCGGCACGCCCCCGGCCACCTGGGCCGTCGCCCCCTTTTCGCGCGCGAACAGACGCATCTGGTCGGGATAGCGGGCATAGGGCTGATGGGCGGACAGCATGTCGTTATAGGCGGTGACGATGCCGATATTCATCCCGCCGCCCGCGCGGATGGCGGCCTTGTCCTCGCCCGACGCGGCGAAGCCATGGGCCAGGTTTCCGCACGCCAGGCGGGGACGGGCGACGCCACGGTCGCGCTGACGGGCGATCAGGTCGAGATAGGCTGCGCGTGTCGGCGCGGAACGGCGGATCACGCGGGCCGTCACTTCGGCCAGGACAGGATTCATCTGCATTGGAAGGGACCGTCACAGCGGCGTCGGATTCGATGCAGAGCGGGCAAGACCGTAACTCCTGAATGTCATGTCCATGCGTCGGAGGCGGATAGTTATGCATGAAACGCATAGAAAGGGGAGGTCGGGAGAGATACCGTCTAAATATAATGTGTTCAAGTAAATTATTGATATAAATGAGGCGTTTTGATGCATATTTTTGTAATATTATTACAATCTCCGCGGCGAAGCCATAGGCTGCGTGATGCCCTTTGGTGCGGACGGAGCGCCGCTGCCGCCCGGTCATCCGCCTGAAAATCGCGCCGTGGCCGCTCAGAACTGCCCCCAGACGGGGCGCGGGCAGGGACCATGCGCCACACGCCGGCGACCCGCCAGAGCGGACGGATACCCGCTTGTACTGATTTTTCACGCCGACATCGACAAGACTATTGCAAGGAACCGGTGAATGATGGCTATCTTGCATAGAACGGTTCCGCGTCGGTGCGGCACCGCCCCGAGGATCGACACGCCGTGGACCCTAATCTTGTCCAGTTCAAAAAAGGGGTGCTGGAACTCTGTGTCCTGGCGCTTCTGTCCCAGGCCGACTCGTACGGCTACGACATCGCCAGCCGGTTGGCCGATGCGATCGACATGGGCGAGGGCACGATCTACCCGCTGATGCGCAGGATGCAGAAGGACGGGATGGTCTCGACCTATCTGGTCGAATCCGCCTCAGGCCCCCCCAGGAAATATTACCGCCTGACCGCGAGCGGTCGGGACAGCCTCAATGCCCAAAAGGCCGCATGGACCGATTTCACACGCTCTGTCGCCGCCGTTCTGGAGCAGCATCAGGAGAAAACGCCATGAACGAGCGACAGACCTTCCTTCGGCGGCTGAAGGCCGGACTGAAGGGGATGCCGCGATCGGCCGTCGCGGACATCGTCGCCGATTACGACAGCCATTTCGAGGCAGGGCAGGCGGCCGGCCGAAGCGAGGCCGAGGTCGCCGCCCGTTTGGGAGACCCGACGCGCCTGGCGCGGGAACTGCAGGCCGAGGCCGGCCTGCGCCGGTGGGAAGACGAACGCAGCATGGCCGCTGCGCTGGGGGTGATCGTCGGCGTGCTGGGGCTGGCGGCGCTGGATTTGTTCATCGTCCTGCCGCTGCTGACCGCCGCGGTGGCGTCTGTCTTTTCGTTCTTCGTCGCGGGCCTGGCGATCTGTCTCAGCGGCAGCGTGATGCTGCCGTTCGCGCTGATCACCAACCTGCCGGGCTTTGCCGGCGACCGTCTTCAGGCGGGTCTGCTCAGCCTGGGCCTGGCCAGCGGCGGGGCGTCGCTGGTCGCCGTGTGCATCCTCTTCACGATCGGGCTGGTCAATGTGCTCGCCCGCTACGGCCGCGCGCATTACCGCCTGATCGCCCCCCAGCCGTCCGTCTGACAATAGGAGAATTGTCCCATGATTCGCGGGATCGCACTTGTGGCCGTCGGTGGGGCGGCGCTTTCGGTGGCATGTTTCAGCGTCGCGGCCGTCCGGGGGCCGATGAACTGGCATTTTCCGGACATGATATGGACCGACGACGATGACGACGCGGGAAAGGGGGCGCCCTCGGCAACGCGCGCCATCCCCTGGGCAGGGGCCGAGAACCTGACCTTCGCCGTGCCGGCCACGATCGTCTATACGCAGGGGCCGGCGGCAGGCATTACCGTCAGCGGTCCCGGCAAGCTGGTCGATCGGGTCAGCCTTCAGGACAATACGCTCGACATGGACGACAATGGCCATCATCACCATTGGCATTCCGGGCGGCTGCGTATCGTCGTGACGGCGCCGGCGCTGAAGGCCATCACCGTCCGTTCGGCGGGGAAACTGACCCTGCAGGACCTTGCGGTGGATCACCTCAAGCTGACGGTGGAAGGGGCGGCGGACGTCGTGGGCCACGGCCGGGCGGACAAGATCTCGCTGTCGGTCGCGGGAGCGGCGAATGCGGACCTTTCCGACATGATCGTGACGGACGCGGACATAGACATCCAGGGGGCCGGTCATGTCAGCGTCGGTCCGACAGGGCACGCAGGGGTTCATCTCAGCGGTGTCGGCGCGGTCGAACTGACAAGGCGGCCGGCGTCCCTGACGAAAGAGATCGAAGGGATAGGGACCGTCTCGGTTCCTGACGAACCGAAGGGAACGCGGCTGTAAGACCGGCTCACGCTCGGGTCGAAACCTCAGGCGCGCGGCGAACGGATCGGGTCCGGTTGCCGCGCGCCCGACGTCAGGACACGACGTTATCGTTCCCGCTCGCCAGCCATCGTTTGCGCCAAAAGTCGCATAAGATATATTATGCCAACTCATATTGCCGTTATCACCGCCGGACGGGCCGGGCTTCCGAATTCCGGTTTCTCGGTTAAAAATGATCATTCTGGCGCATTGTCTGACGATCGGGACCTTATGAGCATCTCCACTGTGTTGGGCTTTGCCTTTTCGGGCATAGAGGCGATCCCCGTGCGGGTGGAAGTGCAACTGGCGTCGGGTCTGCCATCCTTCCTGATCGTCGGCCTGGCGGACAAGGCCGTCGCCGAAGCGCGCGAGCGCGTTCGCGCGGCGCTGTCGGCCATGGGGCTGGCGTTGCCGCCCAAACGCATCGTGGTCAATCTGGCCCCGGCCAATATCGTCAAGGAAGGCTCGCATTTCGATCTGCCGATCGCGATGGCGCTGCTGACGGCCATGAAGCTGGTACCCCCCGAGGATAGCGGACGTTTCGGGGCGATCGGCGAATTGTCGCTGGACGGCCGGATCAACCCGGTGCCGGGCGTTCTGCCCGCCGCCATCTGCGCGGTAGAGCAGTCCATGGGGCTGGTGTGTGCCGCCGCCCAAGGGCGCGAGGCGCGCTGGGCGGGCGATGCCCTGGATATCCTGGCTGCCGAATCCCTGCTGGCGCTGGTCAATCATTTCAATGGCGAGCAGGTTCTTCCATCCGTGGAACTGCCCCAGCGCCTGCCCGACGATCCGGATGGGCCACGGACCGACCTGGCCGACGTGCGTGGCATGGAAACCGCCAAGCGCGCCTTGGAAATCGCGGCGGCCGGGGGCCATTCCCTGCTGATGACCGGGCCGCCGGGGGCCGGCAAATCGATGCTGGCCGCCCGGCTGCCCTCGCTGCTCCCGGACCTGGACGCCGAGGAAATCCTGGAGATCAGCCGCATCCACAGTGTCGCGGGGCAACTGCCCATGGGGATGCCGATCTTTCGTCCGCCTTTTCGCGATCCGCATCATTCGACCAGCCAGGTCGCCCTGGTGGGCGGCAGCAGCCGTGTCCGGCCCGGCGAGGTCAGCCTGGCCCATCGCGGCGTTCTGTTTCTGGACGAATTGCCCGAATTCTCGCGTCCGGCGCTCGAGGCCCTGCGGCAGCCCATCGAAACGGGCACGATCACCATCGCACGCGCCTCCGCCCATGTGACCTTCCCTGCCCGCTTCCAATTGATCGCCGCGATGAATCCCTGCCGGTGCGGCTATCTGGGCGATGCCGCGCAGGAATGCCGGAAGGCACCCCGCTGCGGCGAGGATTACGTGTCGCGGATCTCGGGCCCGATGCTGGACCGGATGGACATGACCGTGCATGTCGAACCCGTGCCGCCGTCGCAACTGGCCGGCCTGCCGACGGGCGAAACCAGCGCGGTGGTGGCGGCGCGGGTCGCGGCGGCCCGTGCGCGGCAAAAGGCGCGCCAGAACGGCCTGTGCAATGCCGAAGTCGCGCCGGACCAGTTTCCGACCGCCCCTGCCGCGCGCGATTATGCCGTGCTGGTGGCCGAGCGGCTGCGCCTGTCGGCCCGTGGCTTCACACGGCTGCTGCGGGTTGCCCGGACGATCGCCGATCTGGCGGGCCAAGAGGAAATCGCGCAACCCCACGTGGCCGAGGCCGCGGGATATCGCCTGCGGCGGCCGGACCGGCGATGATGCTCATTTCGGAGGAATTTTTATGTATATCGAAAGAATAAATTCGATAATTGAAGATATATATAAATGTTCTTCGCACGAAGAAAACTGGCAGCCTACCCTCAAAGCTATAGCAGAATGCGTGGGTGCGGCTGGGGCTGCGATCATTCCGAGCGATCACTTGAATAAGGAACTGCGATTCAGTTCATCAGAGGACCGCGTTTCCGATTTATTGTATTATGAATATTGGTGGCGATATAATCCTTACAAAACATACTGTCCCGACAGATTGGTAGGAGACGTGTCCGACATCGAATTCATCAGCGACGATGAAATGAAACGCCATCCGTTCTATCAGGATTTCCTAAGAAAATTCGACCGTGGACGGACGTGTCGCTTTGGTTTTGCGGAGCCAAGCGCCCCTGAATTCGTCTTCGCGGTCCAAAGGGCCCTGAATGCGGAACCCGAGACGCCCGACGAGCGACGGGTACGTGGCATTCTTGCGCGCCATATCTCCAGATCGTTGAGCCTGTCCGCCGAAATCGGAAAGACACGTCTTCTGGCCGAGGGCTTTGCAGATCTTTGCCATCGTCTTCAGTGTGGCGCCGCCCTGTTGAACGGAGACGGCGGCGTCGTACTCATCAATCAGAAACTCAGGGGCATGCTGGGGGACGGCGTCGATTACCTGAACGGCCGGATCATTTCCGGCAATCGGGACAATCAGAACCGCCTGGACGCCCTTCTGAAGGCAACCGCCTGCGGAGAGGTACAATCCGCCCATAAGGGATTCATCGTGCTGAACTGCCCGTCAGGACAAAATTTGATCGTCAGAGCTGTCAGGCTTCCGCGCGAAAGCATGTTTCATGTCCATGAGGCGCGCCAGTCGGCCATGCTGATCCTGGCATATAAAACCGGGTCAAGAGAGACGGACGTTTCCGCCGCGCTGCGCCCGCTGGGGCTGACGGCGGCCGAGATCCGGCTCGCCCAGAAAATCGGAAGCGGCGTATCCCCGAAGGACGCGGCAAAATCGCTGGGTATTTCCGACCAATATGCGCGTTCCCTGCTGAAGGTCGTCTTCAGGAAACTGAACATCGCAAGCCAGAGCCAGCTATCGACCCTGGTGTCAGGCTTGTCGGGCCTGGGCGACGCCTGATTTCCTTGCGGTCAGTCCTGAGGCATGGTCCTGCGCGACAGGACATCCAGCCCGGCAGACAGGTCGGCAATCAAGTCGTTCGGGTTTTCCAGGCCGATATGCAGGCGCAAGGCCGGGCCATCGTCGGCCGGCGCCGGGCATGAGCGGGTAATGCCATGGGTCGTGGGCAGGACCAGGCTTTCGTAACCGCCCCATGATGCCCCCAGCCCGAACATGGTCAGGGAATCGATCATGGCGGTCATGTCCGCCACCCCGTATTCCGGTTTGAACACCACACCGAACAACGCCGACGCACCGGTAAAATCACGCTCCCACAAGGCATGTCCCGGACAGGACGGCAGCGCCGGGTGCAGCACGCGGCTGACTTCCGGCCGCTCGGCCAGCCACAAGGCGATATCAATGGCCGCGCACGACTGCTTTTCCAGGCGGGCGCCCATGGTGCGCAGGCCCCGAAGGGTCAGCCAGCAATCGTCCGGTCCCGCCAGTTGCCCGATCTGGATGCAGGTGTCGCGCAGCACATGCCAATCCTGTTCATCGGCCACGGACACCGCGCCGACGATGGTGTCGGAATGGCCGGATGGATATTTGGTCAGGGCCTGGATCGAGATGTCGACGCCGTGCCGGAATGGCTGGAACACGCCGATGCCCCAGGTGTTGTCCAGCATGACGCGCGCGCCATGCTCGTGGGCCACGTCGGCGATCATGCGGATGTCCTGGACCTCGAACGTATGGCTGCCCGGGCTTTCGGTGAACACGATCTGGGTATTGGGGCGCATTGCCGCATGCAGGCCCGCCGCGTCGATCGTCGGCGGATAATAGGTCGTCTCCACCCCAAAGCGGCGCAGCACTGTGTTCGCGAAGCGTCGCGTCGGGCCGTAGACCGAATCCGGGATCAGGCAATGGCCATTCTTGCTCAGGAAAGCCAGAAGCGGGGTCGTACAGGCCGCCAGGCCCGACGACACGATCTGGGTATGGCGCGCGCCTTCGATGGCGGCGATCGCCGTTTCCAGCTGATGCTGGATCGGCGTTCCCATCGCGCCATAGATCATCTCGTGGTCATAACGCCGCTGGCCGTTGCGCTGCATGGCGTCGACGGTGGGAAACAGGACCGTGGATCCCCGGGTTACCGCCGGGTTCACCAATACGCCGGCCTGGTCCGTCGGCTGGTCGCGGGCCACCTGGACCAGCAGCGTCGCCATCTCGCGCCATCCGCGCGAGACCTTTCGGTGCAATGTATCCCGGTCGAATGTCACGCCATTTCACTCCGTCCCGGCCCCGTCTCGATCGGCACGCCCGGCGTCGAGGCCCATTCGGCCCACGACCCGTCATAGAGCGCATGCGACGTCCAGCCGCATGCCGCAAGACCCAGCGAGAGGACGGACGCCGACAAACCCGACCCGCATGTCGTGATCACCGGCCGATCGTCGGCGACGCCCGTGCGGATGAAACGCTCCCGCAGCGCCGGGCCTGGCAGGAACGCCCGGTTTTCATCCAGCAGGTCGCCGTATGGAAGGCTGGCCGCGCCGGGCATATGGCCCGATGGCAGGCCGGCGCGCGGTTCGGCCGCCGTGCCCTCGAACCGGCCCCGCGAGCGCGCGTCCAGGATCAGCACGTCGTCCCGTCCGACGAGGTTCTTCATGTCCCCCAGGCCCCGTACCCTTCCGAACCGGGGGGCGGTCCGGAAGGCGGCGGTCGTGTCGGCGGGGCTGGCCTCTTTCGTCGCCGTTTCCGCCTGCACCGGCCCCCCGGCGCGCAGCCATGCCGGCAGGCCGCCATCGAGCACCTGCACGCGATCCAGCCCGAACAGTCCGGCCAGCCACCATGCGCGGGCCGCCGACGCCGCATTGCCCTGATCGTAGAAGATGATGGGGGAGTCGGCGTCGATTCCCAGACCCCGCGCCAGCCGTTCGAATCGGGCCTGCGACGGGATCATGTGCGGCAGGGTCGATTCCGGATCCGAGAACAGCTCGATGTCGAAATACCTGGCGCCGGGGATCCGGGCCTGGGCGAATCGCTGCACGGGGTCGAAATTCTCGCCCGGCAAGGCGAGCGTGGCATCCAGGATGACCAGGCTGGGCAAGGACAGGCCGTCCAGAAGCTGGGCCGGCGAAATCAGAGGATGCATGCGCGGGTCCCTCGCCGGTCCGGCGCGCGACAGACACGCACCATCGACCGGTCTTCCCATGTCCTTACCGGAGCGTACGTGCCCCGATCAACAGGCGTCGGGCGCCCGATATGGGGCCAGAGGCATCGCGATCGCGCACGAACGACGGAGGCAGCATGACCGGGTCTTTACCGCCCTGCCGGTCTGCCACATCATCACGCCATGCCGGATGCCGTCCGGCACCGGACGGAATGGCGGGAGCGCATGGCCGAACGCATCATGATGGGATTGTTGCTGGGCGGGGTGGCCTTCGGGTGCGGCGCCATTCTCTATCCGTTCATGTCCGCGCTGCTGTGGGCGGCGATCCTGACCTTCTCGACCTGGCCGATCCATGTCCGGCTGCGCCAGCGCTCCAGCCCCGTCCTGGCGGCGCTGGGCATGACCATCCTGTCGGCGCTGGTCGTGGTGCTGCCTTTCGGCCTGGTCGTGTCCAGCAGCATCGCCGACCTGCCGGGCACCATCGAGAATCTGGTGGCCACGGTGACCCAATCGGTCCATTTGCCCCCGCCGCCACTCTGGCTGTCGCGTATCCCGCATTTCGGCCACGATCTGGCCGATACCTGGACCCAGTGGGGGACCGACCTGGGGCATGCCGAACGCATGATCCGACCCTATGCCGGCAGCATCGCGCAGTCCATGCTTGCCGGGCTGATGCTGATCGCAAGCGGCCTGGCCCATCTGGGCATGGCGCTGTTCATCGCATTTTTCTTCTGGCTGGGCGGGGATTCGCTCGGGGCGACCTTCGCCGCGATCATCCGGCGGATTGCCGGGCCCTATGCCGACCGCATCCTGAACATCATCGGCCGCACGATCAGGGGCACGGTCTACGGGATCCTGGGAACCGCCATCGTCCAGGGAATTCTGACGGGCATCGGCTTCGCGATCACGGGCCTGCCCTATCCCGTCCTGTTCGGCGGGATTGCGGCGTTCGTCGCCGTGTTGCCCATCGGCGCACCGCTGATCTGGATTCCAGGGGCTGTCGCGCTGCTTCTGTCCCACCATGTCGGCTGGGGCGTCTTCCTGATCGTCTATGGCATCGCCATTATCTCCGGTGCGGATCATATCATCCGCCCCATGTTCATCTCGCGCGGCGCGCAATTGCCCTATCTGCTGACGGTTCTGGGTGTCCTGGGCGGGGTGTGGACGTTCGGGGGGCTGGGAATCTTCCTCGGGCCGGTGCTGTTGGGCGTCGGCTACACGCTGACGGCGGAATTCGCCGCCAATGGATCCGGCCGCGCCCGACACGGCGCCCCGTTACAGGAGCCTTTCTTCGAATCATGACCCGCGCCCACCCTTTTTCGCATGTTGCCGTGCCATTGCCCCCAGGCACGCGGCCGCGCCCGATTCACCTGCCCGCGACGGCAAGCGGGTCCGAACGCAAGATCGTCAGCTGGAACCTGCTGCGACGGGTGGGCGCCACGCCGCGCGACGTCATCCATCTGATCGAGAAAGAGACACCCGACCTGCTGCTGATGCAGGAGGCGACGTCCGACTTCGATGCCCTGCCCGACCTGATCGGCGGCTACTATGCCCGCGCCCCGTTGCCCGGCAGGATCCATGGCGTCGCATGCTGGAGCCCGTGGCCCTTTCGCCGTCCGCCCCTGAGTTGCACGCTGCCGTCAGGCCCGCTGGTCAGGCGTGTCGCTCAGATGATCGAATGCACGCCGTTCACATTTACGGTTGCGAACGTCCATCTGTCGCACGGCCAGATCATGAACCGGCGGCAGTTGCGCCGCATCGCCGAGCTCCTGCCGCCGCACGCCGCCGTCCTGGGCGATTTCAACCTGGTCGGGCCGACCATGATGCCCCACTTCCGCGATGTCGGCCCACGGGCGCCGACCCATCGCATGGCCGATATGGTGCCGATCCGTATCGACCGCTGCCTGGTCCGGGGACTGAGCTGCACCGAGGCCCGCGTGCTGGACAATTATGTGTCCGATCATCGCCCCATTACCGTCCGGCTGGAATTGTCCGGCTACAAATAAGGCAGCAGCAGCCGCGCCCCGGCATCGCGGATCCGGATCGGCAGGCGACGTCGGTCCAGGTCATGATGGGTCAGGCGATCATGCCGGTGACGGACGACGAAATCGTCCAGCATGTTGGCAAGCGCGTCGTCATAGGCCTCCAGGTTGATTTCGAAATTCAGCCGCAGGCTCCGGACGTCCAGATTGGAACTGCCGACGAACGTCCAGTGCCGGTCCACCACCATCAGTTTCGAATGATTGAACGGCGGGCTCGCCTGCCAGACCCGACAGCCCGAATCCAGGAAACGCGGCAGGTTGGCCGCCCGCGCCCAGTCGATCAGGGTGTGGTTGCTGTGGCGCGGAACGACGATGTCCACCTCGACCCCCCGCAGTGCTGCCAGGGCCAGTTCCGTCAGGAAACGCTCGCCGGGCAGGAAATAGGGGGTCATCAGGCGCACGGAACGCCGGGCCAGGGTGATGGCCTGCAGCATCGTATATTCGATTTTCTCGAGGTCGGAATCCGGGCCGGCCGTGACGATGCGCGTCAGGGTCTCGCCGCGCTGGCTGACGTCGGGAAAGAACAGGGCGGCATGCAGGTCCTCGCCCGACACGAAAGACCAGTCCTGTGCGAACGCCTCGGTCAACTGGTGGATGACCGGCCCTTCGACATGGAAATGCGTGTCCGAGACCGGATGGACGGGCCGGCTTGCGACCAGATTTTCCTGCCCGATATTCAGGCCGCCCAGAAACCCCACGCGCCCGTCCACCACCAGGATCTTCTTGTGGTTGCGCATGTTGATGAACGGCATGCGCCACGGCAGCATCGAATGCATGAAACGCCCGACCGGCACACCTGCCGCGTGCAGCGCGTGGGCGACGGGACAGCGGAAGTAGCCGCTGCCGATGCCATCCACCAACACGCGAACGGCGACGCCCCGCCGATGGGCATCGACCAGTGCTGTCACGAACCGGCCGCCCACGTTGTCGTTCCGAAAGATATAGGAACACAGCAATATGGTGGTGGTGGCGTTGGCGATGGCATCGAGCATCTGGGGGTAGGCTTCGTCCCCGTCATGCAGCACGCGGATGCTGTTTCCCGTCATCAGCGGGCGTCCGGTCAGCTTGCTGACCATGTCCGCCAGCGGCGCGAAGCTGCCCTGTTCGGCCCGCTTCCAGCGCGATGTCAGGGTGCGACTATGCCAGGATTGCCGCCCGATCAGCTTGCGCGCCCGCCGATGGACTCGATTGATCCCGAACATCGTGTAGAGCACGCCGCCGGTGAACGGCATCAGCACCGCGATCCCGATCCAGCCGATGGACGCCCCGACGTCACGTTTCGTCAGCAGAACATGCAGGCTGACCGTTCCCGCAACGACCACCCGGGCCACCAGGACAACATACAGGAACGTCCGCCAGTACAAGGGAAACATGAAACCACTTCGATCCAAGATGCAGCTCGACAGGATTGCCGAATCCCCCCGGATGGGCCACCGTCATCACCCGATGGCGTTCAGGCGGCAAGAACAGGGCATGGTAAATTCACGGCGTCTTGCAGGCGCGGCCTCGTACCGGCGCGGTCGCCACGCCGAACAGGTCGCGATGGAAAAACTGGCGGGTGACGGCTGGACGATCCTGAAACATCGGGCGCGCACCCCCTGGGGCGAAATCGACCTGATTGCCGCGCGGGATGGGATGATGATCTTTGTCGAGGTCAAATGCCGCCCGACATTCTCGCAGGCCGCGTCCAGCCTCGGCACCCGCCAGATTCGCCGTCTGATCGACGCCGCATCCATGCTGTGCGCCGAAAACCCCGGATGGGTTTATAACGAAATGCGTTTCGATGTCATCGTGGTGACGGCGGACAACGCCGCGCATCAGATCGCGGACGCATTCAGGCTGGAATAGGGAGAAAACGGATCAGGTCCGATGATGTCCCTTGCGCGTCGCATGATGGGCGGTCGCACGCGGATGGTAGACGATATTATGCACCAGTCCCCTGCTGCGGACGGTCGACGTGGCCGAAGCGCGATGGACCAGGGCGGGCATGGCGTGAACGGACTGGCGATAGACGACATGCCGCACCGGCGGCGGGGGCGCGGCCGTCAGGGCATCAAGCGTCAGGCGGCCTGCTTCATAATCTGTGACCAGATGCTGCGCCTGCGCCGAATGGGTTCCGACCGCCAGCAGCAGGGTCCCCGTTCCGAGCACGCACAGGGCGACTTTCCTGATCACGACCTGAAGCATCATTGTCCTCATCACCAACCGGTCTTTCAAGGCTAAGCGAAAGCCCGGGGCGGCGACAAGAGGCTCGTTGGGGGATGGTACAAAAAAACGGACCGGATGAATATCCGATCCGTCCTTTCCGGCTTCGAGGCGAGGTGTACTCTTACGCCGATGCGGCAACGATGCCCTTTTCCTCGAACAGCTTTTCCAGTTCGCCGGACTGGAACATCTCGGTCACGATGTCGCAGCCGCCGATGAATTCGCCCTTCACGTAGAGCTGCGGCACCGTCGGCCAGTTCGAGAAATCCTTGATCCCCTGGCGCAGTTCGGGGTCTTCCAGAACGTTGGCGGTCTGGAACGGGACGCCCATATGGGTCAGGACCTGCACCACCCGGGCCGAGAAGCCGCACTGCGGGAACAGGGCGTTGCCCTTCATGTACAGCATGATCGGGTTGGTATCGATCTCGTTCTGGATACGCTGGGTAATGGTGTCAGCCATGGTTCGGTCCTGTCCGAAGGGCGGCCGGTGCGGCCGCACGATTGCTGTCTTGACGGGTCGTCTTATCGGTCCGGAGCACTGGTCTGCAGCGCCAGGGCATGGAGCTTGCCCCCCATATGGCCCTGCAACGCCGCATAGACGATCTGATGCTGGCGCACGCGCGACAACCCGCGAAAGGATTCGCAGACCACCGTGCAGGCATAATGATCGCCGTCGCCGGCCAGATCCTCGATGCTGATCGAAGCGTCCGGCAATGCGGTGCGGATATAGTCTTCAATTTCCTGTGCCGTCATTGCCATCGGCGCAAAACTCCTCTTTCCGGCGCGTTACGCCTACTGGTCCATCAGGGCGGGGAAAAACGCCGAATTGACCGCATTCAACCGTGCTATCGATATTGTAGCGCCGCTGGGCAATGTCAAACCGTTGCCGCCCGAATGGCCCAGAACCCGGGTATCGACGCCGGCCTGCGTGGCCGCCAGGGTAAAGGCGTCCGCATCACGGACTGCTACAACATATCGTGACTGATCCTCGCCGAACCAGAAGGCCTCGGGCCGCATGCCCGATTGCGGGGCCAGCAGAACGCAGCCGACATCCCCGGCCATGACCATTTCCGCCAGAGTGACCAGCAGGCCGCCGTCGGCGATGTCATGGCACGCCACGACCGCGCCAGACAGGATCTGTTCCCGGATGAAATCGCCATTCCGGCGTTCGGCCGCCAGATCCAGTGTCGGCGGCGGTCCGTCTTCGCGCCCGTGAACCTCGCGCAGCCACAGAGACTGCCCCAGCTCCCCGCTCGTCGCCCCTACGAGGACGAGCGTGCAGTCGGCCGGCATGGACAGGCCGATGGCCGCGGTGACATCATCCAGCACGCCCAGGCCGCCGATGGCCGGCGTCGGCAGGATCGACACCGACGATCCGTCCGGCGCCCGCGTTTCGTTGTACAGCGAGACATTGCCGCTGACGACCGGGAAATCCAGCGCGCGGCAGGCCTCGCCCATGCCTTCGATGGCCGAGACGAACTGGCCCATCACCTCGGGCTTTTCCGGCGATCCGAAATTGAGGTTGTCGGTCACCGCCAGCGGACGCGCACCGGTCGCGACGATGTTGCGCCACGCCTCGGCCACCGCCTGGGCCCCGCCCAGGCGGGCGTCGGCACGGCAATAGCGCGGCGTGCAGTCCGTGGTCAGCGCCAGGCCGATGGACGTGTCCTCAATCTTGACGATCGCGGCATCCGCAGCGCCGGGGCGCTTGACCGTCTGCCCGCCGACCGTGCTGTCGTACTGGTTCCACACCCAGGCGCGCGACGCCAGGTCGGGGCAGCCGATCAGGCGGATCAGCGCCTGCTCGATCCCGAGCGGGTCGGTGATGGGGCCGAGCGGCGCCGGCGCGGGCGACGGCACGGTCGGCCGGCGATAGATCGGCGCCTGGTCGGCCAGCGGATCCAGCGGAATGTCGGCCTCGACCTGTCCATGGTGACGGACCACGATATGACCGGTATCGGTCAGATGGCCGATCACCGCGAAATCGAGTTCCCATTTGTCGAAGATCGCGCGCGCCACGTCGGTCCGGTCGGGCCGGATCACGATCAGCATGCGCTCCTGACTTTCCGAGAGCATCATTTCGTAGGCGGTCATGCCGCGTTCGCGCTGCGGCACGGCGTCGAGGTCGAGGTCGATCCCCACCCCGCCCTTGCCCGCCATCTCGACGGACGAGGACGTCAGTCCGGCGGCCCCCATGTCCTGGATGGCCACGATCGCGTCCGTCGCCATCAGTTCGAGGCAAGCCTCGATCAGCAGCTTTTCCACGAACGGGTCGCCGACCTGCACGGTCGGGCGCTTGGCCAGCGCGTCCTCGTCGAATTCGGACGACGACATGGTCGCGCCGTGAATGCCGTCGCGTCCGGTCTTGGACCCGACATAGACGACCGGATTGCCGATGCCCGCCGCGGCGGACAGGAAGATCCGGTCCTGGCGCGCGACGCCCACCGTCATGGCGTTGACCAGCGGATTGCCGTCATAGGCCGGGTGGAAATTGACCTCGCCGCCCACGGTGGGCACGCCGACGCAATTGCCGTAGCCGCCGACGCCGCGCACCACGCCGTCGACGATGCGGCGGGTCTGCGGATTATCCGGGCTGCCGAAACGCAGGGCGTTGAGGTTGGCGACCGGACGCGCGCCCATGGTAAAGACATCGCGCAATATGCCGCCGACGCCGGTGGCCGCCCCCTGGTAGGGTTCGATGAAGGAAGGGTGGTTATGGCTTTCCATCTTGAAGATGGCGGCCAGGCCCTGCCCGATATCGACGACGCCCGCGTTCTCGCCGGGGCCGTGGATCACCCACGGCGCCGTGGTCGGCAGGGTCTTCAGCCACACGCGCGATGATTTGTAGGAACAATGTTCCGACCACATCACCGAAAAGATGCCCAGTTCGGTTAGGGTCGGCGCGCGCCGCATGATCGACAGCACATTGCCGTATTCTTCGGCGGTCAGGCCGAATTCCTGTGCCAGGGCTTGATCGACGGGCTTCTGCCCCGCGCTACCGCTGCTCATCGGACCAGAGCCTCCACCAGCCCTTCGAACAGGGGCTTTCCATCTTCCCCGCCCATCAGCGGATCAACCAGGTCTTCGGGATGCGGCATCATGCCGCAAATGCGCAGGTTGGGGCTCAGCACGCCCGCGATCGCATTCACGCTGCCGTTCGGGTTGCTCAGCCTGTCGCCGGGATCGACCCGGCCGTCGGGGCGGGCGTAGCGGAACGCCACGCGGCCTTCGCCCTCCAGCGCCTTGATCGTGTCGGCATCGGCGATGTAGTTGCCATCGCCATGGGCCATCGGCGTGCGGAACACGTCGCCCGTGGCCCAGTGGCGGGTAAAGGGCGTGTCGTTGCGTTCGACCCGCAGGTGGCAATCCTGCGACAGGAAGCGCAGCGCCGCGTTGCGCAGCAGCGCGCCGGGCAGCAGGCCGGTTTCCGTCAGGATCTGGAACCCGTTGCAGACGCCCAGCACATGGCCGCCGGCCTCGGCGAACCGCCGGATGGCCGCCATGATCGGGGCATGGGCCGCCATCGCGCCGCAGCGCAGATAATCGCCGTAGCTGAACCCCCCGGCCAGCACCACCAGGTCGAGGTCCGGCAGGTCGGTCTCACGATGCCAGATCATCGCCGGCGCGCGTCCGGTCACGGTCCGCAGGGCGATCGCCATGTCCCGTTCCCGGTTCGTCCCGGGAAAAACGACGATCCCCGCCTTCATTTGCTACCGCCGCAGGGGTAGGATTCATGCAGGGCGGTGAACACCAGCCCGCCGACCGGGCTGGTCAGCTTGTCCGTATGGCCTTTCAGCCAGGCCACCACCTTGCTCCGCATGTCCGCGCTGGTGACGCCGGACGCCACGCAGAAACCGGTCGGCGCGGCCTTGTCGCCTTCGTTCTTGTCATACACGTGCGTCAGCGCCACCGCGTCCGCCACGCCGGAAATATAGGCGTCGCAGATCCCGATGCTGGGTGCGCGCGAGCAAAGCTGAAGGAAGCGTCCGCCCTGCAGGGGGGATACGCGCTGGGCCAGCGCCGAACTGGCCGGCAGGCCGAACGTCAGGCCGGCGGCAAGCAGAAGCATCGAACGTCCCGTCGTCATGCCATGACCTCCGTCACGAAATCCTCGATGACCAGATTGGCCAGCAGGCCGCGCGCCATGGCGTCGGCCTTCTCACGGGCCTGGACGGGATCGGTCTCGTCCAGTTCCAGTTCGATGACTCGGCCGATGCGGACCTCGCCGACACCGCCGAACCCCAGGACGTGCAGCGCATGGGCCACGGCCTTGCCCTGCGGGTCCAGCACGCCGTCCTTCAGCATGACCGTCACGCGCACCTTCATTGCATCACCTCCGGTCCCTTCATGTCGGAATTCGTGGCTTCGGGCAGGATGCCCAGCCGCCACGCCACTTCCTGATAGGCTTCCTCGACCCGTCCCAGATCGCGACGGAAGCGGTCCTTGTCCAGCTTTTCGCTGGTCTTCGCATCCCACAGGCGGCAATTATCCGGCGAGATCTCGTCCGCCAGGACGATACGCATGTCCTCGCCTTCCCACAGCCGGCCGAATTCCAGCTTGAAATCGACCAGCGTGATGCCGATGCCGACAAACAGGCCGGACAGGAAATCATTCACCCGCATCGTCAGTGTGACCATGTCGTCCAGGTCGTTCGTGCAGGCCCAGCCGAATGCCGTGATGTGCTCTTCGCTCACCATCGGGTCGTTCAGGCTGTCGTTCTTGTAGTAATATTCGATGATCGTCCGGGGCAGACGCGTGCCCTCGGGGATGCCCAGGCGCTTGGCCAGGCTGCCCGCCGCCACGTTGCGGACCACGACCTCAAGCGGGATGATCTCCACCTCGCGGATCAGCTGCTCGCGCATGTTCAGCCGACGGATGAAATGGGTGGGAATCCCGATGTCGTGGAGGCGCAGCATCAGATGCTCGCTGATCCGGTTGTTCAGGACACCCTTGCCGGTGATGATCCCCTTCTTGGCGCCGTTGCCGGCGGTCGCGTCGTCCTTGAAATACTGGACCAGCGTTCCCGGTTCCGGACCCTCGAAGAGGATCTTGGCTTTTCCTTCATAGAGCTGACGGCGGCGGGCCATACTCGTCCTTCATACGGCTGGGGGAGGCATGCCCGGGCATCCTCCCGATGAGACGTGCAACGAGGTCTCGGTAATGCGAGAGCCTCATAGCAATGATTGCACGCGGAAGATACCACTCCCTTTCATGCAACGGGCGCCCTTCAGGCCCCGGGGCCACCCAGGTCGATGGGGCGGTAGCCGACGCGATCAGGCGCGCCGGCGGCAAAATACCAGGACGCGGGCGCGTTCCGGTCCGCAGGAACCCCGATGGCCGAGGAACTGCACGTCCCGAATCCCGATCGCGGCGGGATGTTGAGTTCGCTGCCCGCGGGCAGCGACCGGTCGGACAACAGCTGCGTCCAGGACGTCCAGTCCGGCGGAACGGGGCGGACGGCCTCGCGGAAACGGGGAAGATGGCGGCCGATGCGCGGAATGGCCATGTCGTCCGGCCCGGTCGTGGCGGCCATGTGGACGCCGGGTTCCAGCATCATGATTTCGGGCGTCGCGTAGCCCAGTCCCGAAATATAATATGCCGCGTGGCGGTCGGCGATGAGCATGTTGAACGACCGCCAGGCCCCCGCATCCAGGGCGGCGATGGTCCGCATAGCAGCGGTCGCATTGTCGTGCTCCAGCGCGATCAGCGGCAGTTCGCCGCGCGAGCGCTTGCCCGGCGCCGGGCCCAGGCTGCCGACTCTGTTCATGACGCCGGCGACGACGCCGCTGTCGTTCAGGGCCAGCCACGACCCGCCGGCGACATGATCGCGCCCACCCACGATCGCCGGCCGATCCGGCCAGTGCCGCCCTGGCGCGTCCCAGGGGCGGTCCAGGCGTTCGTCACGGTTCGCGGCCACCAGAAGCGGCCATGCGGAATCGGGGGCAAAGGACAGGACGATGGTACACACGGCTCTCTCTTCTATCCTGGATCCCGGCCCCGGTTGCGGCCGTGGGTTGCGGTCGGGTCAGCCCGCGCGGGACGGTCCGGCTTCGCCGAACACGCGGGCATAAGTATGGTCAAGCGCCCCCAGATGGGCGTCGCTGTTCATCGCGGCGTCCAGGATCGCGGGCTCCACGCGCCCGGCCACCTCGGGGTCGGCCGCGAGGTTTTCGCGGAAGCTGCGCCCCTCGGGTTTGCCCAGCAGGGTCCAGGTCGCCATCGCGTTGCGCTGGACGATGCGGTAAGCATCCTCGCGCAGGATGCCCGCGCGCGCCAGGGCCAGCAGGACCTCGCCCGAATGGACGACGCCGCCCAGGCTTTCCAGGTTGGCGATCATGCGGTCCGGGTAGATCACCAGCTTGTCCATCATGCCGGCCAGCCGGGCCAGCGCGAAATCCAGGCCGATGGTGCCGTCGGGGCAGATGTTGCGTTCGACGGCCGAATGGCTGATGTCGCGCTCGTGCCACAGGGCCACGTTCTCCAGCGCCGGGATGACGTGGGCCCGTACCAGGCGGGCCAGACCGGTCAGATTCTCCGACAGGACCGGGTTGCGCTTGTGCGGCATCGCCGACGATCCCTTCTGGCCGGGATGGAAGAATTCTTCCGCCTCCCGCACCTCGGACCGCTGCAGGTGCCGCACCTCGACTGCCAGGCGCTCGATCCCGCTTGCGATCACGGCCAGCGCGCAGAAATAGGCCGCGTGACGATCGCGGGGAATGACCTGGGTCGATACGCCCTCGGGCGCCAGGCCCAGCCGTGCCGCCACGAATTCCTCGACCCGCGGGTCGACATGAGCGTAGGTCCCCACCGCGCCCGAAATCGCGCACGTGGCGATCTCGGCCCGCGCCTGCAGCAGGCGTTCGCGATTGCGGGCGAATTCGGCGTAATGCCCCGCCAGCTTCAGCCCGAACGAGGTCGGTTCGGCATGGATCGCGTGGCTGCGGCCGATGGTGATCGTATATTTATGTTCGAACGCGCGGCGCCTCAGCGCATCCAGCACGGCGTCGAGATCGGCCAGCAGAATGTCCGTGGCCTGCGTCAACTGGACGGACAGGCAGGTGTCGAGCACGTCGGACGACGTCATGCCCAGATGCACGAAGCGGCTTTCCGGCCCGATCTTTTCCGCAAGCCACGTCAGGAACGCGATGACGTCATGCCGGGTCTCGGCCTCGATCTCGTCGATCCGGTCCAGGTCGGCCTGCGAGAACGCGGCCATCGCGGCATCGCCCTTTTCCCGCACCACCTGCGCGGCTTCGGCGGGTACAGCGCCGTACTGCGCCATGGCTTCGCATGCCAGGGCCTCGATCTCGAACCAGATGCGATACCGGTTCTCGGGGGCCCAGATGGCGGCCATGGCGGGACGGGTATAACGCGGAACCATCGTGTTCAGCTTCCTCTTGTCGGCAGATGCGGCGGCCGCCCCTTTATCCGATTTCGGCCGCCGCGTCTCCTGCCGAAAATGGCGGCACTTGCGGAAGCCCGGCGGTGACGGGCAAGATCGCAGCCTATCCCAAGCCTGTCTTCATGAAGCCGTCGAGATCCTTTTGCCGATGATCGTCTTTCCATGAGCGATATTTTTTCGCTCTCCGCCCTCGCCTCGCTCCTGCAGGTTATCCTGATCGACCTGACCCTCGCCGGGGATAATGCCGTCGTCATCGGAATGGCCGTGCGGGGGCTGCCGGCCGATCATCGCCGAAAGGCCATCCTGTCCGGTGTGCTGGCGGCGGCTCTGATCCGGGTCGGGCTTGCCATCGTCGCGGTCAGGCTTCTGGCGATCATCGGCCTGACCCTGGCGGGCGGACTGCTGCTGCTGTGGGTCTGCTGGCGGATGTATCGCGAACTGCACGGCCCGCATGACGGGGATGCGGGGGGGGCATCCCGACCGCCGACCTCGCTGCGCACCGCAATCATCAGGATCGTGATCGCCGACCTTTCGATGAGCCTGGACAATGTGCTGGCGGTTGCGGGCGCGGCGGGCGAGCATGTCTGGGTCCTGATCATCGGCCTGGCGGTGTCGGTGTTGATGATGGCGGTTGCCGCTGCGCTGATCGCGCGCCTGCTGGAACGCTATCGCTGGATCGCCTGGGTGGGCCTGCTGATCGTGCTGGGCGTCGCGATCGAATTGATCGTAAAGGGGGGCGGCGAAATCTGGCATTCCGTGGCATGATCGGGTTTTCCCGCCATCAGGTCATGCCGGCCCATGCAGCGCGTACGACATCCGTCCATCACATCCCGGGCCGCCCGAATCCGAGGTGATCGGCCGTCCCGCTGCCGGCGCCTGGCATGGCTGGGCGTCGCGGCTTTCGCCGTGTTCCAGGCTGGGGGTTATGCTGCCTCCGCTCCAACCCCGCCCCCGATCGCAACTGAAAGCGCCGACGTCGCGGCGCGGCTGGAGCTGTATCTGCACCTGCTGTCGCCGGAGGGCGGTACGGTCGCGGAGTACGTGGCCTTTCTGGCCCAGACACCGGCATGGCCACGACGTCAACTGATGGTGACGCGCCTTCAGGCGCTGATGGCAGCCGGATTACCCGTCCCCGGCATGGACGATGCCTGCGCATCGATGACATTGACCTCGGCACCAGCCTTGGTCGCGTGTGCGGGTCGCCCGGTACCGGCGCCCAATCTGACGGCCCGCGCGCGGCGGGCCTGGATCGCCGGCATTGATTCGCCCCGGGACGAGGCACTTTTCCTAGCCGTTTTCGGCACGTCCCTGACGGCCGATGACCAATGGGCGCGCTTCGGGCGGCAGGAACTGGCCGGACGTCTGGATGACGCGGCCCGGCAGGCCGGGCGCCTGGATGCCGGGTGCCAGGCTCTGGCACAGGCGCGGCTTGCGTTGCGGCGCGGGCGTGCGGACGCGCCGGATATGCTGCGTGCCTTGCCCCCCAGCCTGTCAGACGACCCGGTGCTGATCCTGGACCAGGCCAGATGGTTCCGCCGGGCCGGGCAATTCGACGATGCCTACGCCGTCTGGACCCACGCCGGCCTGGCGGTGGAACAGCGCGCCCGCCTGCCCGCCTTCTGGGCCGAGCGCGAGGCGCTGGCCCATGACATGCTGCTGGCCGGCAATGACGGGGCGGCGCTGGCCCTGGCAGTGGCCACGGACGACATGACCCCCGCCGGCCGGGATGAAGCGCATTTCCTGACGGGCTGGATCCTGTTGCAGCGGCAGCATGACCCGCAAGCCGCCGAAGCGCAGTTCCAGCGTCTGTGCGATGCCCGGGCCCTAATTTCCCGCAGCCGGGGATTCTACTGGACCGGCCGCGCGCTGGAGGCCGCCGGCAACCTGCCTGCCGCGCGCGCCGCCTGGACCGAGGCCTCGCACATGCCCGGCACGTTCTACGGCCAGATGGCCCTGTCCAGGCTGGCTGGCGATACATTCAACCCCCTGCTGTTTCCCGAAAGATCCGGCGAAGGGGTGCGCGACCTGTTGCGGCAACAGGCCGGGCCGGTCTGGACCCGCGCCGACATGGCGCGCTTTGAAGGCAGCGACCTGATCCAGGCCGCGCGGCTTCTGGCGGCGCGTCAGGATACGGGGCATGCGCGTGACTTCATCCTGTTGCAGGACGCACGGACCGATACGCCCGCGGGGCATGCCCTGGCCGCGATGCTTGCGCTCAGGCTGGGCATGCCCGACGTCGCGGTCGCCATCGCGCGCCGGGCCGGGCGCGAGGGGATCGCGCTGCTGCAATCGGGATGGCCCAGCCCCACTTTCCCCGACCCGTTCCTGCCACCGTCGGGGGACACCCTGCCGCCCGGCTTCGTCATGGCGGTCATCCGACAGGAAAGCGGGTTCGATCCCGCCATCGTCAGTCCGGCGGGGGCCTATGGCCTGATGCAGCTTCTGCCCGGGGCGGCGCGGGACGTGACGCGACAGACCCGCATGGCCGGCGGTCCGGTCACCGGCGCGACCCTGATCGACCCGGTTCTGAACATGCGGATCGGCACGGCCTACCTGTCCCGTCTGATGCAGAAATTCGGTGGCGCGATTCCCTACGTGCTGGCCGCCTATAATGCCGGGCCCCACCGGGCGGACCAGTGGCTGGCCCAACTGGGCGATCCGGCCAAGGGCAATCCGACCGGGGGCACGCCGACATCCGACGCCATGCTGGACTGGATCGAGAGCATTCCGTTCGCCGAGACCCGGGGATATATCCAGCGCGTGGAGGAAAGCATGGCCATCTACCAGGCCATGGCCTCCAATCCCCGGCCGGAGGCGACACCATGACCCCTGCCCGTCTGATCGCCAGTTTCGGCGGCTGCGGCTTTTCCCCGAAGGCTCCCGGCACGGTGGGGTCGTTCGCCGCCCTTGTGTGCGGGGTGCCGCTGCTGTCCAGCCCGGTCCTGATGGGGATGGCGATCCTGTTGTGCTGCTGGATCGGATATGCCGCGACCGAACGGGTCAGCGGTGGCGAGGACCATGGATGGATCGTGATTGACGAAGTCGCGGGCATGTGGATCGCCATGCTGCCCGTGGCACCTATGGATCCCCTGTATCTGTCGGGGCGGCACGTGCTGTTGCTGCTGCTGGCGTTCGCGCTGTTCCGCCTGTTCGACATCACCAAGCCCGGGCCGGTGGGCTGGTTCGACCGGCGTCACGATTCGCTGGGGATCATGGGCGACGATGTCGTCGCCGGGCTGCTTGCCGCGGCGATCCTGTTTGCCCTCCGTTACCTGCCCGTCCTGTCCTGACCCGCGAGGCCGCCCATGCCCCCTTTCCTGCTGGATGACCCGACGCTCGACCATGCGGGCACGCTGCTGGTCCTGCTGCGTGGAGCCGGGCTGCGGGTCGTTACCGCCGAAAGCTGCACCGGCGGTCTGGTCGCCGCGTCCCTGACCCACCACGCCGGATCGTCCGACGTGGTGGAAGGCGGGTTCGTGACCTATTCCAACGTCATGAAGACTGCCCTGCTGGGCGTCGATTCGGCCTTGCTGGCCCGCCATGGCGCGGTCAGCGCCGAAGTCGCCGCTGCAATGGCGGACGGCGCGCTGGCCCATGCGCCCCGTACCGACATCGCCGTGTCCATCACGGGCATCGCGGGACCGGGGGGAGGATCGGCCGCCAAGCCGGTCGGGCTGGTCTGGTTCGCGACGGCGCGCCGGAGCGGAGAAACGGTCACGTTGTCGCGGGTGTTCGACGGAGATCGCGCGTCGGTCCGGCAACAGGCGGTGGCACAGGCGCTGGATCTGGTCGGGCAGCGCGTCCGATCCTGAGTGTCCTGTCGTTCCCTATCTGGGCTCCCGACCGATCAGGCCGGGCGATTCTCCGGGGGACAGGAGATGCCGCCAGATCAGCGCCCCGATCGCGCCGCCGGCAAGCGGCGCCAGCCAGAACAGCCAGAGCTGGCCCAGGGCGGCGGTCTGCGCGAAGAAGGCCACGGCGGTGGAACGGGCCGGATTGACCGACGTGTTGGTCACCGGGATCGAGATCAGGTGGATCAGGGTCAGCGCAAGCCCGATCGCGAGCGGCGCGAATCCTGCCGGCGCGGCCGATGAGGTCGATCCGAGGATGACCAGAAGAAAGAATGCGGTCAGCGTCACTTCGCAGACCAGGGCGGACAGCAACCCGTAATGCCCGGGGGACAGGTCTCCATACCCGTTGGAGGCGAATCCTCCGGCCGCGAAACCGGGCACCCCGGAGGCGATGATGTAAAGAATTACAGCGGCCCCCACCCCGCCCAGGATCTGCGCGACCCAGTAGGACGGAACATCCTTCCATGAGATCCGGCCCGCGACGGCAAGGCCCAGCGTCACCGCGGGGTTGAAATGCCCGCCCGAGATGCCGCCTACCGCATAGGCCATCGTCAGGACCGTCAGGCCGAAGGCGAGCGCGACGCCAAGGAAGCCGATCCCATGTTCGGGAAACGCGGCAGCCAGGACAGCGCTGCCGCACCCTCCCAGCACCAGCCAGAATGTACCGAAGAACTCGGCGGCAAGTTTGCGGGGCATGGGATGTGTCCTGCCGATGCGGCGGGATCACCGCGCGGTCATATCGTCCCAATACGTTCAGAGTTTCACCCCATGATTTCAGCGACCGGGAATAAAAATATCCTGAGCCTGAAGGTCATGCTCGACCTTCGGGCTCAGGATATCGGTCATTGCGAACGGCTGTGGGATCAGTTGCCGTCGGGAGCGTTTCCGGGCATCGACGGCGACGGGGCGGTCGGAGGGGTCGTGACCCCGGTCCCCGACGGCACGACAGCCGGCGGCGTCATGGATGAGGGAGATTCCATCGACGGCGCGGTGGGCGTCGTCGTACCGGCGCGGGCGGCGGCGAGGCTCTTGGCGTTCAGGTCTTCCGTCGCGCTGACTTGGGACTTCTTTTCGGTCCCCTTGGCCATATGATGCTTGTGCCGGGCCGCATGGGCCGGCGGCGCGGCAACAAGTGCCGGGGCGGTCGAGACGATCGCTGTGGCGACAAGGATCGCGCCAAAAGACAATTTCATCGGAGGGGCTCCTTCAACTGGGTCGTATCCGTCCATGACGCGCGACGGATCGGTGGCGGAGCCACCTGTACGCCCGGACATGGGGGGAACGCCCGTCAGACGCCTCCGGTTCCGGCGGGCTGGATGCGGCCGGGCGGCTGGGTGCTTACCGGCGGTGTGCCGACAGGCGGGCCGTAGATTTCCCTGGCGCGACGGATGAAGGCCGACACCATCAGGCGCACGGCCTCGTTGAAGACGACCCCGATCGCGGCCTGCAGCAGGCGGGAACGGAATTCGAATTCGACGAAGAAGTCGATCAGGCACCACTGCTGGTCCGGCGTGAAGGTCCAGACATTGTTCAGGTAGCGGAACGGCCCCTTTTCGTACTGCACGCGGATCCGCGACGGCCGTTCCAGGGATACCCTGCTGGTGAACGTCTCGCGGAACGGCCCGAACCCGATGGTCAGGTCGGCGACCAGTTCGGTTGCGGTGCGCGTGCGGACGCGGGCATTGGTGCACCACGGCAGGAATTGCGGATACTTGCCCACGTCGGCGACCAGATCGAACAGTTGCTCCGACGAATAGGCGATCATGCGACGTTCGGCATGGGTCGGCATCAGGGAGCCTCCACCACGATCCGCGCGGCCGCGAGCTTTGCCTCCCGCGTGGCGCGAAGTTCCGCGAAATCGGAATCGGCGTGATAGGACGACCGCGTCAGCGGCGAGGCGCTGACCTGCAGGAAGCCCTTGGCACGGGCCATCGCCGCGTAATCGGCGAATTCGTCGGGCGTCACGAAATGCTGGACCGCCGCATGCTTGACGGTCGGCTGCAGATATTGGCCCAGGGTGATGAAATCGACGTCGGCGACGCGCAGGTCGTCCATGACCTGCAGGATCTCGGGCCGTTCCTCGCCCAGGCCGACCATCAGGCCCGACTTGGTGAAGATCGACGGGTCCAGGCGCTTCACGTCGTCCAGCAGGCGCAGCGACTGATAATAGCGCGCGCCGGGTCGAATTGCCGGATACCGGCGGGGCACGGTTTCCAGATTGTGGTTGAAGACATCCGGCCGCGCCGCCACCACAACCTCCAGCGCGCCCGGCTTGCGCAGGAAATCGGGGGTCAGGATTTCGATCGTCGTCTCGGGTGCGGCCGCCCGGATCGCGGAAATGACCCGTGCGAAATGGTGGGCGCCGCCATCCGTCAGGTCGTCGCGGTCAACCGACGTGATGACTACGTGACGCAGGCCCAGTTTCGCCACCGCATCCCCTACCCGGCCGGGTTCGTCGTCGTCCAGCGGGTTGGGCATGCCGGTGGTCACGTTGCAGAACGCGCAGGCCCGGGTGCAGATCTCGCCCATGATCATCATGGTGGCGTGCCGCTGCGACCAGCATTCGCCGATATTCGGGCAGGCCGCTTCCTCGCAGACCGTCACCAGCTTCTGCTCGCGCATCAGCGTCCGGGTCTCGTGATAGATCGGATGCGTGGGGGCCTTGACGCGAATCCAGTCGGGCTTGCGCGCGATCGGGTTATCGGGCCGGTGCGCCTTTTCCGGATGGCGGACGGACACCCCGCCTTTTCTATGGTCGATCAACAGGCGCGTGGACATGGTGGCAAACCCAGCAGGACAATAGACACTCACAAGTGGAACGGCGCGGGGAACGCGTCAAGCAAACATCCCCGGCCCTGCGGCGGCGACGATCACAAGCAGCGGAGGCGGCCCCTTTGGAAAGAAATCCGCCCCCCCTGCCGGGACCGCGACAGCCCGATCTTCAGATATGCAGGGCGCCGTCATAAGCGGCCAGGACGGCCTCGTGCATCGTCTCCGAAATCGTCGGATGCGGGAACACCGTTTCCTTGAGTTCGGCCTCGGTCAGCTCGGACGTCCTGGCGATGACGTAGCCCTGGATCATCTCGGTCACTTCGGCGCCGATCATGTGCGCGCCCAGCAATTCGCCGGTGGAGGCGTCGAAGATGGTCTTGACCATGCCCTCGGGCTCGCCGGCCGCAATGGCCTTGCCGTTGCCGATGAAGGGGAAGCGCCCGACGCGGATTTTATGACCGGCTTCCTTGGCCCGGGCTTCGGTCAGGCCGACCGAGGCGATCTGCGGCCGGCAGTAGGTACACCCGGGGATGTTCGTGGGATCGATCGGATGGACCGTGTGGCCTGCGATCGCCTCGACGCACAGCACGCCCTCGTGGCTGGCCTTGTGCGCCAGCCACGGCGGACCGGCGATATCGCCGATGGCATAGACCCCGGCTTCGCCGGTGCGGCAATACGGATCGACCTTGATATGGGTCCGGTCGACCTCGATCGCGGTGCCTTCCAGGCCGATATTTTCCACGTTGCCGACGATGCCTACCGCCGAGATGACCCGATCGACCGCAATCTCCTGGCTCTTGCCGCCGGCCTCGACCGGGACGGTCACGCTGTCCCCATTCTTGCGGATGGCACCGATCTTCGCCCCGGTCAGGATGGTCATTCCCTGCTTCAGGAAGGCCTTATGGGCCAGGGCGCTGATCTCCTCGTCCTCGACCGGCAGGATCCGGTCCAGGACCTCCACCAGTGTGACCTCGGCCCCCATGTTGCGGTAGAAGGACGCGAATTCCACGCCGATGGCCCCGGATCCGATGACCATCAGCCGCTTCGGCAGTTCGGTCGGCACCATGGCCTCGCGGTACGACCAGATCAGCTTGCCGTCGGGTTCCAGCCCCGGCAGGACGCGCGCCCGCGCACCCGTGGCCAGGATGACGTGGGGCGCCGTCAGGGTCGCCACGGATTTGCCGTCCTTGCTGACGTCGACCTTGCGGCGCGCGCCGTCCTTGCCAGCCAGCTTGGCGAACCCGTCGAAGACCGTCACCTTGTTCTTCTTCAACAGGTGCGCCACCCCGGACGACAGTTGCCCTGCCACCTTGCGCGAGCGTTTGACCACCTTGTCGAGGTCGAATCGGATGTTATCCGCCGCGAAGCCGAATTCGCCCAGATGGTGCAGAAGATGGTTGATCTCGGATGACCGCAGCAGCGCCTTGGTGGGGATGCACCCCCAGTTGAGGCAGATGCCGCCCAGTTGGGCTGCCTCGACCACGGCGACGCTCAGTCCCAGTTGCGCCCCGCGAATGGCGGCGACATAGCCGCCGGGGCCACCGCCGACAATGACGATGTCGAACTCTGTCTTGCTCATGAATTATGTCCTCAGACCACCAGGCTGAACGGCGATTCGACCACCGAACGGAAGGTCGACACCCATTCGGCGGCCAAGGCCCCGTCGACGACGCGGTGATCGACCGACAGCGTCACCGTCATGACGGTCGCGACCTTGATCGCGTCATCCTTGACGACGGCGCGCTTCTCGCCGGCCGCAATGGCCAGGATCGCCGCCTGCGGCGGGTTGATGATGGCCGAGAACTCCTTCACCCCATACATCCCCATGTTGGAGATCGAGAACGATCCCCCCTGGAATTCCTGTGGCTTCAGCTTTCCCGCCCGCGCGCGGGCGATCAGGTCCTTGGCATCCTGGCTGATCTGGCGCAGCGACTTGCTGTCGGCATTGCGCACGATCGGCGTGATCAGCCCGTCGGGGATCGACACGGCGATGGAAATGTCCACGTCGTCGTACAGGATCGTCGCGTCCTCGGTGTACGACGCATTGACGCCGGGCACCCGGCGCAGCGTCACCGCGGCGGCCTTGATCAGCATGTCATTGACCGACAGCTTGTAGGCGTCCGGTCCCTCGGCCGGGGATGCGGCATTCAACTGCGTCCGCAGCGCCAGAAGGGCGTCGAGTTCGACATCGACCGCCACGTAGAAATGCGGGATGGTCGATTTGGCCTCGGTCAGGCGCCTGGCGATGACCTTGCGGATCATGGAGTTCGGGACCGCCTTGTGCGGGGCCTCGATAGTCACGGGCGCCGCAAGCACGGCCGGCCGGGTCGGCGCCGGTGCGGCCGACGCACCCTCGACATCGCGCCGGACGATGCGGCCGTTGGGGCCGGACCCCTTCACGCCTGCCAGGTCGATGCCCTTCAGCTTCGCGATCCGGCGCGCCAGCGGTGACGCAAAGATGCGCGCACCGCTTGGGGCCGGGGCCGGGGCCGGAGCCGACGCCGCCGGGGTGGGTGCCGGTGCCGCCGCAGGGGCCGGCGCGGCTTTGGCCGGGGCCGAAACCTGGACCGGCGCTTCGGGTGCCGGCGCGGACGCCCCGCCTTCGGGCACGGTTTCGCCCTCGGCCACCAGGATGGCGATCGGCGCGTTGACCTTCACCCCTTCGGTGCCCTCGGTGACCAGGATGCGTCCCAGGGTACCTTCATCGACCGCTTCGACTTCCATCGTGGCCTTGTCGGTCTCGATCTCGGCGATCACGTCGCCGGACTGGATGTGCTCGCCTTCCTTCTTCAGCCAGCGGGCCAGCTTGCCCTCGGTCATCGTCGGCGACAGCGCCGGCATCAGGATATTCACAGACATCGCGACGCCCCCTCAGACCAGCTTGCGGACCGCATCCACCACCCAGGTCGGGTTGGGAAGGGCCAGCTTTTCAAGATTGGCGGCGAAGGGCATCGGCACGTCGGCGCCGGCCACCCGCGCGGGCGGGGCGTCGAGATAATCGAACGCATGTTCGATGACCTGCATCGAGATTTCGGCCCCGATGCCGGCAAACGGCCAGCCTTCCTCGACGCAGACCAGGCGGCTGGTCTTCTTGACGCTGGCGACGATCGTCTCGGTATCCAGGGGACGGATCGTCCGCAGATTAATGACTTCGGCCTCGATCCCCTGTTCAGCCAGGATCGCCGCCGCTTCCAGCGCGGTGCCGACCATGATCGAGAACGCAACGATTGTGACGTCGCTGCCCTCGCGCTCGATCTTCGCTTGGCCGATCGGCAGGATGAAATCCTCAGCGACCGGGCACGGGAATTTGTGCCCGTAGAGAATTTCGTTCTCCAGCACGATCACCGGGTTGGGGTCGCGGATCGCGGCGCGCAGCAGGCCCTTCGCGTCGGCCGATGACCACGGCGCCACGACCTTCAGGCCGGGAATATGGCCGTACCAACTGGCATAGCATTGCGAATGCTGCGCCCCCACGCGCGACGCCGCCCCGTTGGGGCCGCGGAAGACGATGGGGCACGACATCTGGCCGCCGGACATATAGCGGGTCTTGGCTGCCGAATTGATGATCTGGTCGATGGCCTGCATCGCGAAATTCATGGTCATGAATTCCACGATCGGTTTCAGCCCGGTCAGCGCCGCGCCGACGGCCATGCCGGTGAAGCCGTGCTCGGTGATGGGGGTGTCGATCACCCGCTTCTCGCCGAACTCGTCCAGCAGCCCCTGCGACACCTTGTAGGCGCCCTGGTACTGCGCGACCTCCTCGCCGATCAGGAAGACGTCCTCGTCACGGCGCAGTTCGGCCGCCATGGCGTCGCGCAGGGCTTCGCGGACGGTGATCTCCACGGTCTCGCCCCATTCCTTCTCGGGCGCGGCCATGGGTGCGGCGGGTGGCTTGGGGGCCGACGCCTGGGGTGCTAGTTCCTGCGGGGCCTCAGGCTGGGCGGCAGCGGCCGGTGCGGATGCCGGCGCGGCGGCGCCGCCTTCGGACTGCAGGTTCGCGATCGGTGTGTTGACGGCGACGTTTTCCGTCCCCTCGGCGATCAGGATGTCGCCCAGCGTCCCCTCGTCAACGGCTTCCACTTCCATCGTGGCCTTGTCGGTCTCGATCTCGGCGATCACGTCGCCGGCCGCCACATGATCGCCCGTCTTCTTCAGCCAGCGGGCCAGCTTGCCCTCGGTCATCGTCGGCGACAGCGCCGGCATCAGGATCTGCGTGCTCATGACCGTTCAGCCCTCCACCAGCACGTCGGTCCAGAGTTCCGACGGGTCGGGCTCCGGACTGGTCTGCGCGAAGTCGGCGGCGTCCACCACGACGGCCCGGACCTTGTCCTCCATGGCTTTCAGTTCGGCCTCTTCGACGCCCATGCTCAGCAGTTCCTTGCGTACCCGGTCGATCGGGTCGTGATTCTTCCGCATTTCGTCCACTTCGCTCCGTGGGCGATATTTCGCCGGGTCGGACATCGAGTGGCCGCGATAGCGATAGGTCGCCATCTCCAGCAGGAACGGCCCCTTGCCCTGGCGGCAGTGCGTGATCGCCTCCCGCGCCGCCTCACGCACGGCCTCGACGTCCATGCCGTCGACCTTACGCCCCGGGATGCCCCAGGGCTCGCCATTGCGCCACAGTTCCTTCGAAGCCGAGGAGCGCTCGACGCTGGTGCCCATGCCGTAGTGGTTGTTTTCCAGCACGAACACGCAGGGCAGCTTGTGCAGGGCAGCCAGGTTGAAGCTTTCGTAGACCTGTCCCTGGCTCGACGCTCCCTCGCCGAAATAGGCGAGCGAGACTTCGTCCGTTCCACGATATTTGTTGGCGAAGGCCAGGCCGATGCCCAGCGACACCTGGGCGCCGACGATCCCATGCCCGCCATAAAAATGCTTTTCGGACGAGAACATGTGCATGGAGCCGCCCTTGCCGCGGGAATATCCCCCCTCGCGCCCGGTCAGCTCGGCCATGACCCCGCGCGGGTCCATGCCGGCCGCCAGCATCTGCCCATGGTCGCGGTACGAGGTGATGATCTTGTCACCCTGCTTCAGTTCCATCTGCAGGCCGACGACCACGGCTTCCTGCCCGATGTACAGGTGGCAGAATCCGCCGATCAGTCCCATGCCGTAAAGCTGCCCGGCCCGTTCCTCGAACCGTCGGATCAGGACCATGTCATAAAACGCGCGTGCCAGGTCTTCCGCGCTCATCGACGGACTGTTGCGTCCGGCCTCTGTTTTGGGGTCTTGGTTCCCGCTCATTCTGAACGCTCCCTTGTTATTGTTATAACAGATATGACCACATGCGGTTGCCCCCGGGCGGGCATAACTGCCGCAATCTCCTACGATCCTGGTGATCGTTCCCCTGCCCCGGGTCGTTCGTACAGGCCCGACCGCCCGCCCGATTTGCGCTCCAGATAGATGGCTTCGATCGTCATGCCGCGATCGACGGCCTTGCACATGTCGTACAGCGTCAGCGCCGCCACGCTGACCGCCGTCAGGGCCTCCATTTCCACCCCCGTCGGTCCGGCGGTCCCGACGTAGGCCTCGATGTCAATCCCAGCTCCGTCCTGGGCAACCACCAGCCCCACGCGCACCGACGACAGCGGCAGCGGATGGCACAGCGGTATGAGGTCGGCCGTCTTCTTGGCCGCCATGATGCCGGCGATCCGCGACACCGCCAGAACGTCCCCTTTGGGCATGCCACCGGACAGGATCATTTCCAGTGTTTCGGCGCGCATGGAAACCCGGCCCCGCGCCACGGCCTGCCGCGCCGTGGTCGGCTTGTCGGACACGTCGACCATCACGGCATGGCCGGCCGCGTCGAGGTGGGACAGTTTCCCGCCGCCCGTCATCTTATGACAGGCCGAGCAACGCGCGGGCGGCGTCGCCGGGGCTATCGTGACGAAGCAGGCTTTCCCCGACCAGGAAACCGCTGGCCCCGATGGTGCTGAGGCGGACAACGTCGTCATGCGTCCGGATGCCGCTTTCGGATACGACGATCCGGTCGGGGGGCACCAGAGGCGTCAGTTGGATCGTTGTCTCAAGATCGGTCTTCAACGTCCTGAGGTTGCGGTTGTTGATCCCGATCAACGCGGTATCGAGAGCCAGCGCGCGGTTCAGTTCCCCCTCGTCATGCACCTCGACCAGAACGTCCATGTCCAGGCCCCGCGCGACATCCAGAAGTTCCGACGCCTCGGCGTCGGTCAATGCCGCCAGGATCAGCAGGATGCAATCCGCGCCGATCAGGCGGCTTTCATGGACCTGCCATGGGTCCAGGATGAAATCCTTCCGCAGGATCGGCAGGCTGCACGCATCGCGGACCCGTTTCAGATCCTCGGTGCAGCCATGGAAGCACGATCCTTCGGTCAGGACCGATATACAGGCCGCCCCGGCCTGCTCGTATTGCGCGGCGATTGCCGCCGGCTTGTAGTCGGGGCGCAGGATGCCCGCCGACGGGGACGCCTTCTTGATTTCAGCGATCAGCCCGATCTGCCGGTCTGCCGTCCGCTGCTTCAGCGCCTGTCCGAAACCACGGGTGGGCGTGTCGACCTCGCGTGCGCGGGCCGTGATGTCCTTCAGCGGCATGATCGTAGCACGCTGGGCGACATCGACCCGTGTCCTGGCGCAGATCCGTGCCAAAACGTCCGGAATGTCGTCCGGGTCCGGTGCGTTTCCGCCATCGGCCTCGGTCTGATTCATCGGCGTGTCGTTCATCATATAGCCTGCACAATCCCCTCTACGGTATCGGCACCGTGGTCGCGCATGGTGTTCAGCACGGCCAGCGCCGCTCCGTTATCCAGAACCCGGGCGGCATCGGCGACCAGCACCCGCAACGCCGACGGTCGGATGGCCCCATCGTGAAGCACCTCCCCGCGTCCCGCAACATGAAGTGCGGCGGCGGCATTCAGCAGGACCGTGTCGCGATAGGCGCCATGGGAGCCGGCCAGCATGGCCGCCAGGGCCTCGGCATTTTCCCTGGGGCTGCCGCCGGCAATCGCTTCGATCGGCGTGGTGCGGAGGCCCGCATCCTCGGGCTCCAGCGTCAGTTCGTAGACCTGTCCGCCCTGAAGCGCCACGATGTCGGTCGTTCCGGCCAGCGTCAGCTCGTCAATCCCGCGCCCCGCGCCGCACCGGCCATGGACCGCCCAGACCCGTTCGCTGCCCAGAAGCTGCAATGTCTCGATGACCGGCCGCAGCCAGACGGAATCGGCTACGCCCACCAGTTGCCGCGTCACGTTGGCCGGGTTGCACAGCGGCCCGACCAGGTTGAACAAGGTCCTGATACCCAGGGCCACCCGCGCCGGGGCCGCGTGCCGCATGGCCGGATGATGGGCGGGCGCCGCCATGAACGCCAGATTCAGCCGGGCGAGCCTGTCGCTGATGACCGCCGGGTCGCCCGACAGCGGCACGCCCAGTTCCCCAAGCACATCCGTGGCGCCCGACCGGGACGACAGGGCGCGATTGCCATGCTTGGCCACCGGCACCCCCAGCGCGGCCAGGACGAAGGCTACGGCTGTCGAGATATTGAGGGTGCCCAGCCCGTCGCCACCGGTCCCGCAGACGTCGATCGTGCCCGCCGGCACAGGTGCCACGCTGCGCATGCGGGCCCGGACGGCCCGCACCGCGCCGAGCAATTCCGCATGCCGCTCGCCCCGCACCCGCAGACCCATCAGGAAGGCCGCGATCAGCGTGTCGGGTACGCCGCCATCCATGATCAGGCCGAACGCCTGTTCGGCCTCACGCTCGGTCAGGCATTCGCCCTGTGCCAGGCGGCCCAGGACGGCCCGAAACGCTCCGACTGGATCGATGGACGGGGACGGCACACCTTCCATGATCGGGTCAGGCCGCTTTCCGCGGCGTGTTACGGCCCCGCGCGATCGCCATGAAATTAGCCAGGATATCGTGCCCATGTTCGGACGCGATGCTTTCGGGATGGAACTGCACACCGAAGATGGGCAGGACGCGATGCCGCAGCCCCATGATGACCCCGTCCGCCGTCCACGCGGTCGGGATCAGGTCGGCCGGCACGCTTGCCGGATCGACCGTCAGGCTGTGATAGCGCGTGGCGCGGAAAGGGTTGGGCAGTCCTTCGAACACGTCCGTCCCGTCATGCATGACGAGGCTGACCTTGCCGTGCATCGGCGTGGCGGACCGGACGACCGTGCCGCCGAAGACCTGGCCGATCGCCTGATGTCCCAGGCAGACGCCGAAGATGGGAACCTGGCCCGCGGCCTTGCGGATCAGTTCGCAGCAGATCCCCGCCTCGTTCGGCGAGCAGGGGCCGGGCGAAAGCACGATGGCCTCGGGGTTCAGCGCCAGGGCCTCGTCGGCCGTCAGGGCGTCGTTGCGACGGACGTCGCACCTCTCTCCAAGGTCGCCCAGGTAATGGACGAGGTTGAAGGTGAAGCTGTCGTAATTGTCGATCAGCAGGATCATGGCAATATGATGACCTCCCGTTTCGGCCCGGTCAAACAGCAGATCGGGAATTGATCGAAATAATGTTTATCTACAGAAAACAGGCATCTTATTGCGCCGATCAGCAAGACCGACGCAATTTTATGACGCGGGCGGCAAGGAGGCGTCCCTGCCGCCTACCCTTCGTTCCGGCCCCGCGTGAACTGTGCGGCAGCCTCGGCCGCACGGAACAGTGCCCGCGCCTTGTGTTGGGTTTCCTCATACTCGGCCTGGGGGACGCTGTCGGCAACGACGCCGCATCCGGCCTGGACGTGCATCTCTCCGCCCTTCACCACCGCCATGCGCAGTCCGATGCAGGTGTCCATCTCGCCGCTGGCCCCGAAATAGCCGATGCAGCCGGCATAGGCGGCGCGGCGCGTCGGTTCGACCTCGTCGATGATTTCCATTGCCCGGATCTTCGGGGCGCCGGTCAATGTGCCGGCCGGAAAGCCGGCGATCAGGGCGTCCAGCGCTTCCAGTCCCGGACGAAGCCGGCCCTCGACGTTCGACGAAATGTGCATCACGTGGCTGAACCGCTCGATCACGAATTTTTCCGTGACGCGGACCGAGCCGATTTCGCACACGCGCCCGACATCGTTGCGGCCCAGGTCGATCAGCATCAGATGTTCCGCGCGTTCCTTGGGATCGGCCAGCAGCTCCTCCTCCAGCGCGCGGTCTTCGGCGGCGGTCCGGCCACGCGGACGGGTGCCGGCCAGCGGGCGCACCGTTACCTGGCCGTCGCGCAGGCGCACCAGGATTTCGGGCGACGAACCCACCAGGCTGAAGCCGTCGAGCGCCAGATAGAACAGGAACGGCGCCGGATTGATGCGGCGCAGCGCCCGGTACAGGGCCAGCGCCGGCAACGTGAACGGGGTCGAGAACCGCTGGCTGGGCACCACCTGGAACGCGTCGCCTGCGGCGATATACTCCTGGATCCGCCGCACGGCGTCGCAGAATGCCTCGCGGGTGAAGGTCGAGCGCGGCGGATCGACCGGCCCGGTGTAAGCCGGCATGATCTCCTGCAACGCCAGGGGCTCGGACAGGGTCCGGCGCGCCAGCGCCAGAAGGTCCTGCGCGCGCTGCCATGCCTCTTCAGGCGACCGGTCGCCCCGGGGACGGATCGGGACGGCCAGGGTCAATTCGTCACGGACGGTGTCGAAGATCGCGAACAGCCCCGGCCGGATCATGATCCCTTCCGGCAGGCCGAGATCATCGGGCGGCATGTTGGGCAGATATTCCATCTGCCTTACCATGTCATAGCCCAGGTAGCCGAATATGCCGCCCGTCATCGGCGGCAGTCCGTCAGGAAGCGCCATCTGGCTATCCCGGATGATCGTCCGCAGCGATTCCAGCGGCTGGCCCGCCACGGGTTCATAAGGCGCGGCCGCATCGTCGGGGGCGTGGTTGACGGCGGCCTGGCCGTCATGGCAGCGCCAGATTAGGTCGGGCAGCAGGCCGATGACGGAATAGCGCCCGCGCGCCACGCCGCCCTCGACGCTTTCCAGAAGGAAGGCATTGCACGGGGGAGACGAATCACTGGCGCCGGCCAGGCGGGACAGGCGCATGAATGCCGAAACCGGAGTCAGCAGATCGGCGACTTCGATGCTCCACACAACGCTGGCGCGTCCCTGTTCCAGGGCCGCCAGGACGTCCTCGCGTTCAGGCGGGGTCGGACGGGACGAATCGGCAAAGAGGGTCACCGGGCACCGCCTTCCGCGCCATCGGGGCCGGTCACGGATGACAGGACCGACTGGACTGCGGCCATGTTGGTCTTGGGCTTCACGTCATTCTGCAGTGCCATGGCGTAGGACATTTCGATATCCTCGGCCATGGATTGGCTCAGGCCCGTCCGGATCCGGCCGATCAGCATCCGCTGCGTGGAGGGATCGGGCTGGGTGATGGCGGTCAGGGTCGCGACGTAGAACCCGTCGGACTCCTCGACCATCACCGACTGGCCGATCGACCCGATCCGGAACGCCAGCTGCGCCAGGCCGTCGGGGACGCCCGTCGTCTGGCGGCCGCGCGCCAACGGCGCGCTGTGCACCACCTGGCCGGCCGGCGCAGCCTGCGCCACCCCGCCCTTGGTCTTCGCCGCCAGATACAGATCCGTCGCCTGAATGTTTGCCGCATGGCGACGGGCCTCGTCCTGCCACGCTGCGCCCGCCTGATCCGAAATGGCCGAAAAGGGCTGCACCTGGCCGGGCGTCACGCTGTCGACCGATACCGCGTACCAGGTCTGGTCCGGGCCCTGGATCAGGGAGGGATTCGCCCCTTTCGCCTGGCTGAAGATCCGCGCAAGAATTGCCTGGCGGGCCTCGCCCGAGGCGGGGATAGGCGCCGGCTCGCCGGCTTGCGTCCGGCCCTGGGCATCCAGTGTCCCGCTGGTGGCACTGGCGCCGAGCGTATCGGGGATCCGGTCCAGGCCGCTGCCGGCAATGGCGTCCTGCAACTGCTGGACACGGCCGCCGATCTGTTCGCCGGCGTGGGCCTGGGCGATCTGGTCGTGCAGTTCCTGCCGGGCGGCGGCAAAGTCCGTATCGTGTGGCGGCAGGATCTGCGTCACCTTGAACACGACCCAGCCGGTATCGGTCTGCGCGGGGCCCTGCAGGCTGTCCACCGGGGCGGCGAAGACCATCTTGGACAGCGGCGCCGAGGGAATGGACACGGCCCGGACCCCGTCCATCTGCACCGACGCGCTATCCTTCGCGGCGGCCTGGACCTGTGCCCAGGTCGCACCGGCCTGCCACTGGGTCGCGATCGCACGGGCCCGGGCCTCGTCGGGAGCCGTCACGATCTGTACGGTCCGGGTTTCCGGCAGATGATATTTCGCCTGCTCGGCGTCATACAGGCGATGCAGTTCCACCTCGGGAACCTCCATCGAACGGGCGATCGTCTCGGGCGACAGGACCACGATCCGCGCGTGGCGGTATTCCGGCGTCTGGAACAGCCAAGGATGATTGTCGTAGAACCGCCGCATCTGCGCAGGCTCCGGCGTGGGGGCGGACTGGTCGCCTGGGGCGATGCGGACCAGATCGAGCGTCCGGGTCTGGGCGTCGAAGTCGAAGGCCCGGCGTACCATCGTCTCGGGCGCGCGTACGCTGTTCCGAATCGGTTCCATCAGGGCGCGGGATGAGATGTCCATCCTGACAAGGTCCAGAAGGCGGCCTTCGGTCATGCCGATCTGCCGCAGGCGCGCGTCGAACAGCTTGCGGTCGAAACGCCCGTCGGGCCCCTTGAAGTCACGCAGGCCGAAGACTTCGTCGCGCAGCACGTCGTCGGGAACGATCAGGCCATGCCGTTCGGCCGACAAGGCGATCTCGGACTGCATGACAAGGCGCTGCAGGACCTGCCGGGCCGCTTCCCGGCGGGTCGCGGCTGGAATCTGCGACGCATCGGCAAGTCCCATCTGCCGCGCCACCTGGGGCATTTCGTTCTGCACCGCCCCCATGAACGCATCGGTCGTGATGGTGTTGGGGCCTACATGCGCCACGACGTCCGCGCGTTCGCTCCCCATGTTCGACAGCACGTCGCCGACCCCCCAGCCGACAAAGGCAAGAAACAGCAGGCCGGCGATGACACGGCCCAGCCAGGAATCGACGAAGGCATGGCGCAGAAAGGAAATCATGAAGTGCAGGATCCGAACATAAGCGGCGGAAGCGTCGCGGCCGGCAGGCGGCCACCTTTTCGGCCGCGCACCATAGGGACACGACCGCTGCTTGACCAGAACCCTGTTCACGCCATTACGGGGATTTAGAGGCGTTGCGGCATTGCCATGCGATGGCGCGCATGGTGTAGGGTGCCCTATCCGGTCGGTACTCCCCCTGGAAAAGAAAAGACCGTCGCAGACCGGGCGAAACGGCGGCACGCAGGCAGAGGGATCGAGACATATGATGCAGATGATTGTCGGCAACTGGAAAATGAACGGGCTGGGCGCCGCGTCGCGCGATCTGGTCACCGAGGTGGCGCAGGGGCTGGCCGCCATGCCGTCCCCACCCCAGATCGTGATCTGCCCGCCTTTCACACTGCTGGCGCAGCTGGCGCCGATGCTGAAGGGAACAGGCATTCTTCTTGGCGCGCAGGATTGCCACCAGTCGGTGTCCGGCGCGCATACCGGCGACATTTCCGCCGCCATGCTGGCGGACGTGGGCGTCGAATACGTCATTCTCGGCCATTCCGAGCGCCGCCGCGATCATGGCGAACTGGATGAGACGGTGCGGGAAAAGGCGACCGCCGCAGCGGCGGCCGGACTGACGCCCATCGTCTGCGTGGGCGAAAGCGAGGACCAGAGGGCTTCGGGCGAATGCCAGGATGCGATCGGCTGGCAGATCAAGGGGTCGCTGCCCGATGGGTTTTCCGGGATCGTGGCCTATGAACCGATCTGGGCTATCGGTTCGGGCGTCCCGGCATCCAGTCAGGATATCGCCGACATGATGGCGTTCATTCGCGCCGAACTGGTGCGGCAGTTCGGCGCGACTGGAAAAACGATTCGGATCCTCTATGGTGGGTCGGTAAACGCGCGCGACGCCGCGACCATCCTGCCCATCGCCGAAGTCGGGGGCGCGCTTGTCGGCAGCGCCAGCCTGCGGGCCGATACATTTCTGCCGATTGTCCGGGCCGCCGTCGATCTGTAAACGGTCCGTCACGCGGCGTCTCATCTGGAAGCGAGTATGATTACCGTCCTTCTCTTTTTGCATCTGTTCGTTACCCTTGCACTGATCGGCACGGTCCTGATCCAGCGCAGCGAGGGCGGTGGTCTGGGAATCGGCAGCAGCCAGGGCATGGGGACCTTCATGTCCGGCCGCGGCACCGCCAATCTGCTGACGCGCACCACCTCGATCCTGGCGGCGATCTTCATGGCGCTGTCGCTGACGCTGGCGGTGCTGAATCGCGGCGCCTCGACCGGTGCCGGGCACGATATCCTGGCGCAGCCTCCGGCGCCGACGGCCCCACCCTCCCACTGAAGACATCCGGTCGTCCCGCGCCCTGACGCGGGACACGGATTTTTATCACTCCCCGCCGGTCGATATAGTCGACTATGGGCTTTCCATGGCGGGGCGAAACGGTGTAGGGAGGCCGTCCATGACGCGGTTTGTATTCATCACTGGCGGCGTGGTGTCCTCCCTCGGTAAAGGCATTGCCTCTGCAGCCCTCGCGGCGCTGCTGCAGGCACGCGGCTACCGGGTCCGGCTACGCAAGCTCGATCCCTATCTCAACGTCGATCCGGGCACCATGAGCCCGTATCAGCACGGCGAGGTCTTCGTTACCGATGACGGTGCCGAGACCGACCTGGACCTTGGGCATTATGAACGCTTCACCGGCGTTCATGCCACCCGGGCCGATAACGCCACCACCGGGCAGATCTATTCGGATGTGATCGCCCGCGAACGGCGCGGCGATTATCTGGGCGCGACCGTCCAGGTCATCCCCCACATCACCGATGCCATCAAGGAAGCCGTGGTGGCCGGCACGGACGACCTGGATTTCGTCCTGGTCGAAATCGGCGGAACGGTGGGCGACATCGAAAGCCTTCCTTTCCTGGAAGCGATCCGGCAGCTGCGCAACGATCTGGGTGCGGCGCGGACGATGTTCGTCCATTTGACGCTGCTGCCCTGGATTCCCTCGGCCGGCGAACTGAAGACGAAGCCGACGCAGCATTCCGTCAAGGAGCTGCAGAACGTGGGCATCCAGCCCCAGATGCTGCTCTGCCGGTCCGACCGCCCGATTCCCGATAACGAGCGGCGGAAGATCGCCAATTTCTGCAACGTACGGCCCGAAGCCGTGGTCGCCGCCCTGGATGTCGACACCATCTATGCCTGCCCCATCTCGTACCATGCCGAGGGCATGGATACCGAGGTCCTGCGCCATTTCGGCCTGCCCTTCGACCAGGAACCCGACCTTACGGCGTGGAACCGGGTGCTGGAGGCCATACGCCACCCCGAGGGCGAGGTCCGGATCGCGGTCGTGGGGAAGTACACGGCCCTGCTGGACGCCTATAAATCGCTGATCGAGGCACTGCTGCATGGCGGCATCGCCAATCGCGTGCGGGTCAAGCTGGACTGGGTGGAGTCGGAGATTTTCGAGAAATCGGAAACCGCCATCGAAGCCCTGCAGGACGCGCATGCCATCCTGGTTCCCGGCGGATTCGGCGAACGCGGTGCCGAAGGCAAGATCCAGGCCGTCCGTTTCGCACGGGAACATAATATCCCGTTCCTCGGCATCTGCTTCGGCATGCAGATGGCGGTCATCGAATGTGCTCGCAACCTGGCCGGCCTGCCGAACGCCTCCTCAACCGAATTCGGCCCGACGGACGAGCCGCTGGTCGGGCTCATGACCGAATGGGCGCGCGGCAACGACTGGCTGCGCCGGCGCGAAGGCGGCGAACTGGGCGGCACCATGCGGCTCGGCGCCTACTCGGCCAAGCTGGCCCCCGGGTCGCGGGTGGCTGACATCTATGGCGAGACCGAGGTGCGCGAGCGGCATCGTCATCGCTACGAGGTGAACGTCCATTACCGCGACATCCTGGAGAAGGCGGGGCTGCGATTCTCCGGCATGTCCCCCGACGATGTCCTGCCCGAAGTCGTGGAATATCCGGACCACCCCTGGTTCATCGCCGTGCAGTACCATCCCGAACTGCTGTCCAAGCCGTTCGATCCGCATCCGCTGTTCTCCGGCTTCGTCGAGGCGGCGGTCAAGAAGATGCGCCTGGTATGACCGCTCCTGTAGCTGTTCCCGTCGGCGGCCTGCTCGTCGCCAACGACCGGCCCTTCACCCTGATCGCGGGGCCGTGCCAGATCGAATCCGAATCGCATGCGATGGAGATGGCCGAGGCCCTGCACGCGATCGCGCAGGAAACCGGGGTCGGGCTGATCTATAAAAGTTCGTTCGACAAGGCCAACCGCACCAGCCTGGGGGCCGCGCGCGGCGTCGGCATGGGCGCGGGGCTGGAAATCCTGGCCCGCGTGCGCGAACGATTTGCCATTCCGGTCCTGACGGACGTGCATACGGCCGAGCAATGCGCCCCCACGGCCCAGGCCGTGGACGTGCTGCAGATCCCGGCCTTCCTGTGCCGGCAGACCGACCTGCTGCTGGCCGCCGGCGAGACCGGAGCTGCGATCAACGTCAAGAAGGGGCAGTTCCTGGCCCCCTGGGACATGGCCAACGTCGCGGCCAAGATCGCATCGACCGGCAACAGCCGCATCATGCTGTGCGAGCGGGGCACCACCTTCGGCTACAATACCCTGGTCAATGACATGCGCGGCCTGCCGATCATGGCCACGACGGGCTATCCGGTCGTCTACGACGCTACCCATTCGGTCCAGCAGCCGGGCGGCCTGGGCGGCGCGTCGGGCGGGCAGCGGGAATTCGCGCCCATTCTGGCTCGGGCCGCGCTGGCGATCGGCGTGGCGGCGGTATTCATCGAAACCCACCAGGATCCGGACAGCGCGCCCAGCGACGGCCCCAACATGATCCCGATCCGAGAAATGAAGGATCTGGTCACGCGTCTGGCGGCCTATGACCGCCTGACGAAGGGCGCCGACGCCTGACGGCCGGGCTTATATAAGCCGGCTCAGAAGGACGGCCGCAAGGCACGTCAGCACGACGACGGTGACGCACAGGCGCAGGGCGAGGTAGCCTGAGGGTAGGTCTCCCCTGCGCCATGCAGCCCGCTCCGCCAGAAAAACACCTCCGAATCCGGCCAGCAGGACGGCAAGGCCTGTCGTCATGTGACCCAGAAAGGTCACGTGGATGGCCAGCCAGCCGATCAGAACGGGCAGTCCGCCCAGCAGCAGCCGCCGGTTATCGGTCCGCGCCGTTCCCGGCGCGGACAGGATTGCCGGCGACTCCAGCGCCAGCCCCCAATGGATCGCCCCGCTAAAGGCCAGCAGAAGGGCGGAATATTCCACCAGCGCCATCATGGGGCCGGGCACCGGACGATCCGCCGGGAAAAAGATCACCCCTGCCGAACAGACGATGACTGGAAACAGGCTGACGATCCCCATTATGATCGCCAGAAGGGGCAGGCGTTTCATGTTCTTCTCCATCACCTCCTGCTATGGTTCCCACCGTGACGGGGGCGCCCCATCATGCCGGATCGTGACGGACGATGGGACATCCGCCTCGTCCTCTCCGGTCTTCGTGGGGCGAGCCGGTCGCCGTTGCGTCTTCCGGCCAAACCAGCAACGGGCCCAATATCCACATAACGAGGAAGCAGATCCATGAGTGCTATCGTCGATATCATCGCGCGTGAGATCCTGGACAGCCGCGGCAACCCGACCGTCGAGGTCGATGTCGAACTGGCGTCGGGCGCCAAGGGCCGCGCCGCCGTGCCTTCGGGTGCGTCGACCGGCGCCCATGAGGCCGTCGAACTGCGGGACGGCGACAAGTCGCGCTATGGCGGCAAGGGCGTGCTGAAGGCCGTCGAACACGTCGAGAAAGAGATCCTGGAAGCCCTGCAGGGCGCCGAATCGATGGATCAGGTCGCGATCGACGAGGCGATGATCGATCTGGACGGCACGCCCAACAAGGCCCGCCTGGGCGCCAATGCGATCCTGGCCGTGTCGCTGGCGGTAGCCAAGGCGTCGGCCGAGGAACTGCAGGTCCCGCTCTATCGCTATGTCGGCGGGGTCTATGCCCGCACCCTTCCCGTCCCGATGATGAACATCGTCAATGGCGGGCAGCATGCCGACAACCCGATCGACATCCAGGAATTCATGATCCAGCCGGTCGGGGCGCCCACGATTGCCGATGCGGTCCGCGTCGGGTCCGAGATCTTTGCGCAACTGAAGAAGAGCCTGTCGGCCGCCGGCCATAACACCAATGTCGGTGACGAAGGCGGCTTCGCCCCCGGCCTGAAATCGGCCGACGAAGCGCTGGGCTTCATCACCAAGGCGGTCGAAGCCGCCGGCTATCGCCCCGGCGACGACGTGACCTTCGCTCTGGACTGCGCTTCGACCGAATTCTATCGCGACGGTCGCTACGTGATGGAGGGCGAAGGCAAGACCCTGGATTCGGCCGGCATGGTCGCCTATCTGGCCGACCTGGCCAGCCGCTATCCGATCGTGTCGATCGAGGACGGCCTGGCCGAGGACGATTGGGAAGGTTGGGCGACGCTGACCGCGACCCTGGGCAAGACGGTCCAGCTCGTCGGGGACGATCTGTTCGTCACCAACCCCGATCGCCTGCGTCGCGGGATCCAGGCCGGGGTGGCGAATTCGCTGCTGGTAAAGGTCAACCAGATCGGCACGTTGAGCGAGACGCTGGAGGCGGTCGAGATGGCCCATCGCGCCGGCTACACCGCCGTCATGAGCCATCGGTCCGGCGAGACCGAGGATTCGACGATCGCCGACCTGGCCGTTGCCACCAATTGCGGGCAGATCAAGACGGGTTCGCTGTCGCGTTCAGACCGGACAGCCAAGTACAACCAGCTGATCCGCATCGAGAACGAACTGGCCACGGCGGCCCGCTACGCGGGTCGTACGATCCTGAAATCGGCCTGATTTCCCAAAAAATACGCCCCGATCCGGTGGGAAATGGAAGAAAAACAGTTTCCTCCTCATGCCGGATCGGGAATAATTTCCACCGAAAACCGCCCCGCCCGCATGTTCGGGACAGATGAAAGGGAAGATCGCCCATGCAGATCGGCCGGATGATCCGACGGGTGGCCCGCATGGTCGTTCCCCCTGCCCTTTTCATCGGCCTCACCGCCTATTTCGGCTGGAACGTCATGCAGGGCGACCATGGGCTGCACAGCTACGCCGCCCAGCTTCGCCTGCTGGACGAAGCCAGGGCCGCCCAGCAGGACGCGATGTCGGAACAGGCGGCATGGGGCCGGCGGGTACGGGGCCTGAAGGAAAGCGCGCTGGACACCGACACGCTGGACGAGCGGTCGCGGGCGATGCTGAACCTGGCGCGGCCGGACGAGCTGATCGTTCCTTACGGGCCGCACGACCACCTGTACTGATACGCGGGACAGCGTGCCGAACAAAAAAAACCGGGCGGTCCGATAACGGACCGCCCGGTTTTTTTATGACATGCCCTTTGGGGGGAAGGTCCCCCCGTGGACACGTCAGCGGGTTATTTGATCTTCGCTTCACGGAAGGCGACATGCTTCCGCGCGACGGGATCGTATTTCCGCATCTCGAGCTTGCCGGTCTGGGCACGGGCGTTCTTCTTCGTGACGTAGAAGTATCCGGTGTCCGCCGTCGAGACGAGCTTGATCTGGATGGTGTTGGTCTTGGCCATGGAATCCTCAGCACTGCTCCGCCGCTGCTGGAACAATCAGGTGCAGCAGTGGTTCAAGTCGGCGGAAAATGCGCATACACAGCCCTCAGGTCAAGCGTTAGTCGCGCGAATCGGCAAGATATATGCCGATCCCGCCAGGAAACAGGGAAAATCCGACAGATGCTGAGTGTCTCCGAGGCCCAGGAACGGATTCTGGCGAACCTTGCGCCGACGGGAGCCGAGCTGGTCCCGCTGGCCGAATCCTGGAGACGGGTCGCCGCGACCGACATCGGCGCCCGGCTGGACAACCCGCCGGCGGATGTATCGGCCATGGATGGCTATGCCGTCCGCGCGACGGACTGCCGGTCAGGCGACACGCTGCGCGTCATCGGCGAAAGCCCGGCGGGCCACCCCTTCGACGGCGGGGTGGAACCCGGCACCTGTGTGCGCCTGTATACCGGCAGCCTCGTGCCGACCGGGGCGGACAGTATCCTGATCCAGGAGAACGCGCTGGTGGAGGCGGACCAGCGGATCACCGTGCTGTCCGACGTGGTGGCGGGCCGGCATATCCGGAAGCGCGGACAGGATTTCGGGCTGGGGCAGACGGTCGTGCCGGCGGGGCGCCACATCCTGGCGCGCGAGGTCGGGCTGATCGCGGCGGCGAACCATGCCTGGGTGCCGGTTCACCGGCGCCCCGTCGTCGCGATCCTGTCGGCCGGGGACGAGATCACCCTGCCAGGGGGGGACATACCCCCGGGTGGCATCGTCAATTCCAATGCGCCCATGCTGGCCACGCTGGTACGGGCCTGCGGGGGGACGCCGCTGATCCTGCCGACCGCCCGCGACGACGCAGCCGAGATCGCGCGCCTGGCCGGCGGGCTCGAGACCGCCGACCTGCTGCTGACCGCGGGGGGCGCCAGTGTGGGGCGTTATGACCTGGTGCAGGAGGGGTTGGGCCGGATCGGGCTCAAAGTCGATTTCTGGAAGATCGCCATGCGCCCGGGCAAGCCCCTGATGCATGGCCGGATCGGCCGGCTGCCCGTCCTGGGCCTGCCTGGCAATCCGGTGGCGGCCCTGGTCTGCGGCATTCTGTTCATCCTGCCCGCGATTCGGGCGATGTCCGGCCGGTCGGACCTGATGGCGGAACATGATATGGCGCGTCTGGGTGGCGCGTTGCCCGCCAATGACCTGCGGCTGGACCATTTGCGCGCCAGCGTGACCCGCGCGGACGACGGCGGCCTGATCGCGACGGCGTTTTCCCGGCAGGATTCGGCCATGTTGCGGACCCTGGCCGACAGCCAGGCGCTGCTTGTCCGCCCGCCCCATGCCCCGGCGGCGGAACAGGGCGAAATGTGCCGGATCATCCGGCTGGACCATCTGTTCATCTGATATTCGGGCAGGCCGTGATGTTGACGGGCAGGCAGGAACCAATATAGAACATTTAAAAGAGGTTTCCTGTTTGTTCCAAATTCTGGCAACGGAACGGTCAACCATCGGAACGGCACGATCACGGGGGCCCCCAATGCTGACGCGCAAGCAACATGAACTCCTGCTGTTCATCGACCGGCACCTGAAGCAGACGGGTTTTTCCCCATCCTTCGACGAAATGAAGGATGCGCTGAACCTGCGTTCCAAATCCGGAATCCATCGCCTGATTTCTGCACTGGAGGAACGCGACTTCCTGAAACGGCGCCACCACCGTGCCCGCGCACTGGAGGTACTGCGCTTGCCTGAAATCGCGCCGCCACCGCAGGAAGACCCGCCTGCCCCGCTGCCGGCCGAGGCCTTCGTGCCCAACGTCATCAAGGGCGATTTCGCCGGCCGCCTGACCGGAGCCCATGTCGCGACCGAAGCCGGGGCCATCAATCTGCCGTTCTATGGGCGGATCGCGGCCGGCCAGCCGATCGAAGCCATGCGCGACACCGGTGCGCAGATCGAGGTCCCGCTGACCCTGCTGAGCCAGGGCGACCATTACGCGCTTGAGGTTGCGGGCGATTCGATGATTGAAGCCGGGATCCTGGATGGCGACACGGTCATCATCCGGCAAAGCGATACGGCCGACAACGGGCAGATCGTCGTTGCGCTGATCGACGATCTTGAGGTCACGCTGAAGCGGTTGCGCCGGCGCGGCAGCACGATTGCCCTGGAACCGGCCAATGCGCGCTATGAATCCCGCATCGTTCCATCGGATCGCGTGCGTATCCAGGGCCTGCTGGTCGGCCTGCTGCGGCAGTATTAGAAACGACCGCTTAAACGCGTTCCTGCCACAGGGCGTCGAAGGATGGCAGCATCCCGGCCAGGTGTCCGATCTGTTCCGGTCCGATTCTGTCCAGATGCGGAAATTCCGCCAGGATTCGGGCCTCGCCGAATAAAGTAATCGCCCGCCGGGCCTCGGGGGACGGCGGTCCGTTCAGGATCACGCCGGCCACCGCGATCCCCTTTTGCCGCAGGGCCGACAAACTCATCAACGTATGGTTGATCGTGCCCAACTGGCTGCGCGCGACCAGCACCACCGGCAGCGCGAAGCGGGCGATCAGATCGATCATCATGCAGTCGGCGCTGACGGGAACCATGACCCCCCCTGCCCCCTCGACGACCAACGGCCTGTCGTCGATCGCGGGCGGCAGGGCGATGGCCTCGGCCTTGATCGCAGTTCCTTCCCGTTCGGCTGCATCGAAGGGCGACAGGGGCGCCGCCAGGACTGCCGCAGGCGCGTGCAGTCGCGCGGCGTCCAGGCCGGCCAGCGCCGTGACCGTGTCGCTGTCGGCGGTCTCCTCGGCAATGCCGGTTTGCAGCGGTTTCCAGTAGGACGCATCCCACGCCCGCAGCAGGCACGCCGACACCAGCGTCTTGCCGACGCCGGTATCCGTGCCGGTGACGAAAACACCCTGCCGCACCGGCCTGCGAAAAAGCCCGTAGCCGATTTCATAGGTCGCGGTGATCGCTCCGCCCTGCCCCAGATCGCCGAGGAGGCGCCGTAACGTGCCCGGGTCGGCGGGCCGTGCCCCCTCGCGCGGGAGCGAGGCGCCGATCTGGCGCAGTTCCCGCACGAAACCGAGGGCCGTGGCCGGCCGATCGAGGATGGTCTCTCTGTCCCATCCGCCCTGAAGCGGCCAGGGCCTGTCCGCATCCAGATGGCGCACGTCCGGATAGGATGCCATCGGGCAATCCAGGCCCCGCCGGGTGTAGGCCGCGCGCCATTCGGCGAAACTGCCGGCGCACAGGGTGGACAGCGCCAGGGTACCCCCCGGCGCCAGCAGGTCGGACAACCGGCTTAACGTCCCCGCGCGGTCCGCGAACCATTGCATCGCCAGGCTGGAACAGACCAGGTCGAAGCTCTCCCCCGCCAGGGCGGGGTCTTCCGCGTCCATCGCCAGGAAACGGGTATCGCCCCCCAGCGGGGCCAGCCGCCGCCGCGCGCGTTCAACCATCGCGGGGGCCAGGTCGGTTACCGTCAGGGCGGCATCGGGGAACATCCGGCGCAGCATGTCGCTCAGGAAGCCGGTGCCGCATCCGATTTCCAGGATGCGGGCCGGCGGGCGGGTGGCGGGATACGCCGATGCAATGCGGTCGGCCAGCCGGCGCGCCACCAGAAACTGGACACGGGCGGCGGCATCGTACGATTCGGCACCGCCGAATCGTGCGGCGATGGCTTGGCGGCGTGTCGTCATGCGGCCCTGCTCCGTTGCGTCATCCGCGATATGGTGGCGGCGCAGATGTCCGGGTGGGTCAACGGCAGAAGATGTCCGCCATCCGCCACCCATTCGATCGGCATGCCTGTGCTGAAACTGGCCCGTGTCATGTCGGCCGTCACGATCGGATCGTCCTGCCCGGCAAGAACGGTCATGGGCGGCAGAATCGCGCTGCTCGCTCTCTCGTCCAGTGCAGGGCGGGCGTCTTCGTCACGCAGCATCGCCAGTCCGGCCGCCAGTCGCCCGGCCTGCGCCGGACCCGGCAGGCCGGCGGCGATTCCCGCGCGACGGCGGAATGTCAGGACAACGTCGTCGGGATTCTGTTCCAGCCCCTGGATCATGCGCCCGACGACGCGGGGCGGTACACCCGGGGGAAAATCCGCTGCCGCGCTGAAGCGGGCAAAGCCGTTGATCAGCACCATCCCGATGCACCTTTCGGGGCGATGGCGCAGCAGCCACAACGCCCCCAGCGAATGACCGACGGCCACGAAGGGGCGTGCCGGGCGCGCCGCCATCCGTTCCGGCCCGAAAAATCCGAAATCGAGGTCGATTCCGTCTGCCCTGCCCAAAGCGGAGCGCACGGGGGTCCAGAAATCGGGGTCAAATCCCCACCCATGCACGAACAGGAGGCCGGGCACGGATGCCGTTCCGGCCCCATCCGGCGCATCAGATGCCAAGGCCGAGCTCCTTCACGGCGGCGCCCAGCGCATGCAGCAGGCTGTCGATCATGTCGTCCTCATGTGCAGCGCTGAGCGCGAGGCGGATGCGGGCGCCGCCCGCTGGTACCGTCGGTGGTCGGATCGCCGTGCCGACGATGCCGCGCGCCGCCATTGCCTCTGCCAGGGCCAGCGCCGCTCCGGACTGCCCTACCATGATCGGGACGATCTGGGTGCTGGACGCCCCCGTGGACAGCCCCAGCGCCGCGACGCTCGACCGCACCCGGTCAGCCATGTCGGCCAGACGGCGGCGTTCATGGTCCAGACTGGGCACGAGGTCGAGCGCCGCGTCGATCGCGCCCAGTACCCCCGGCGGCAGGGACGTCGTATAGATGAATCCCGAACAGGTGCTGATCAGCCAGTCGCACAGCGCCCGTGACCCCGCGATATAGGCGCCGAACCCGCCCAGGGCCTTGCTGAACGTTCCCATGGTCAGGTCGACGCCGCCGGCCGCGACGGACAATCCCCGGCCGCCGGGCCCCAGGACGCCGGTCGCATGGGCCTCGTCCAGATACACGAAGGCGTCGTGCCGATCGGCCAGAGCGCGCAGGGCCGCGACGTCCGCACGGTCGCCATCCATGCTGAACACGCTTTCGGTCACGAAGAAGCGCAGGCCGGCCTCGGTGCGCCTCTGTTCCAGAAGCCGTTGAAGATGGTCGAGATCGTTATGCGCGAAGCGGATCTGCCTTACGCCGGCGGCCAGGCAGCCGTGATGCAGGCTGGCGTGGTTCAGCCGGTCGGTAAAGACCAGGGCCGGGGCACCGGTCTGCTCGACCGACAGGCGGAACAAGGCCGGCAGGACGGCGGCATTAGCCTGCCAGCCCGACGCCAGCAGCAGGGCGGCCTCCGTGCCCTTGAAACGGGCCAGCTTGTCCTCGACCGCCAGATGCTGCGCGCTGGTGCCCGTCACCAGCCGCGACGCACCGCTGCCGGTTCCGAACCGGTCGGTCCATTCCGCAGCGCGCTGGCGCAGGGCAGGATGCCAGGACAGGCCCAGATAATCGTTCGACGAAAAATTCAGCAGCCTTGCGCCGTCCCTGCGGACGACCACCGGCCCCTCCCGCTCGACCGGCGACAGGCTGCGACGCACCTGTCGTCGGGACAGGTCGTCCAGGGCGCTCTGGAAAAAAGGATCGAAACGGGTCATGAAGCGACGTTTTCTGCCGGACCCCAGGGTGCCGGTCAATTCCCGTCTATGATGTCGGAGGACGCAGCGATGACCGCGCCGGACTGGTTCGAGGCCGGATTGCCCCATATCTGGCTGCCCTACACGCAGATGCAAACGGCATCGCCCCCGCTGGCCGCCGTCGCGACCGACGGCTGCCGGATCCGCCTGGCCGATGGTCGCGAACTGATCGACGGTATCGCGTCCTGGTGGACGGCCTGCCACGGGTATAACCACCCCTACATCCGGCAGGCCGCCATCGAACAGTTGGCGCGCATGCCGCATGTCATGTTCGGCGGACTGGTGCATGAACCGGCGCTGCGTCTGGCGCGTCGCCTGGCCGACCTGCTGCCGGGCGACCTGGAGCGCGTGTTCTTCACCGATTCCGGTTCGGTCGCCGTCGAGGTCGCCATCAAGATGGCGATCCAGTACTGGCTGAACCGGGGCGAAAGCCGGCGCACCCGCCTGGTGGCGTTTCGTGGCGGCTACCATGGGGACACGCTGGCAACGATGGCCGTCTGCGACCCCGAGGAAGGGATGCACAGCCTGTTTTCAGGGGTCCTGCCGACCCACTTCATCGCCGACCTGCCCCGCGACGACGCATCGCGGGCGGCGCTGGACGCGCTGCTGACCACCGAAGGTGAGAATGTGGCGGCGATCCTGGTCGAACCATTGGTTCAGGGCGCGGGCGGAATGGTCTTCCACGATCCGGCGACCCTGCGCCGTCTGCGCACCCTCGCCGATCGCCATGGCATCCTGTTGATCTTCGACGAAATCTTCACCGGGTTCGGACGCACAGGTACATTCTTCGCCTGCCAGCAGGCCGGGGTGGTGCCCGATATCGTGACGCTGTCGAAGGCGCTGTCGGGCGGCACCGTTCCCCTGGCCGCGACCGTCGCCCGGCGGCATGTCCATGAGGCATTTCTGTCCGACGATCCGCTCCATGCCCTGATGCACGGTCCGACCTTCATGGCCAACCCACTGGCCTGCGCCTGCGCCAACGCGTCGCTGGACCTGTTCGAGCGCGAACCGCGCCTGGAACAGATCGCGGCGATCGGCACGCAGATGCGCACGGAACTGGAGCCGTGTCGCAGCCTGCCGGGCGTCCGGGATGTGCGGGTCATGGGGGCCATCGGCGTCGTGGAACTGGACCGGATCGAGGATATGAATCGCCTGAAGGCGCGCCTTGTCGGCCAGGGCGTCTGGATCCGCCCATTCCGGACGATCGTCTATCTGACGCCATCCTTTACCATCGTACCGGTGGAACTGGCGCAGCTAACCCGCGCCATCCGGACCGTATTGTCCGATCCCGCCTGATCCGCGATCGGGCCTGCCCGGAGCATATGTTCCGGGCAGGCCTTGCGGGGGAAGGTCAGACCTCGGCCGAAGCCAGTTCCACGTCGGCCTGCGGCTTGCCCTTGTCATTCGACACGTCTTCGGCCGGCGCAGGCACGTCGCCCTCGCTGTCATCGCTGGCGGCGGCGGCGGCGGGACGCTGACGCGCCTGGCGTTCCTGCTGGTTCTGCTGCGCCGCCTGGGTCATGGCGTTGAGAATGCGGAAATAATGTTCGGCATGCTGGAAGTAGGCTTCCGCCATGACCCGGTCGCCCGAACCGCTGGCGTCGCGGCCCAGTTGCAGATATTTTTCAAACAACTGCTGGGCCGTTCCGCGAATACGCAGATCAGGGCCATTGCTGTCGAACACATGGTTCCGGTTCAGCGGGATCTGGCCGTTCTGCTGGCGTACACTACCGCCACCGCCGCCACTGCTGCCGCCCGTACGATGGTGACGGCCTCGCATGCGTTTCATGTTCATAAGCTGTCGCAGCACTTTCCTGTTAACGGTCGCCATCGGGGAACCGTCGGGACCACCTGTCCCCTATTGCCATTTTGGGTGCCCGGCATACCACCCGGCATGTGATCCCATCGCCCTACGCAACGATCGCAGTTTTCTGCCGCCTTTGCGGTCAGATCCATTGTCATGCGTTCAGGATCGGGACGCGGCAGCTATGAGGAGCCATACGCCCCCTGCCGGCATTCCACGGGCAATTTATTCCCTTATACACGCTCTGCCAAATGGTTTTTTGTTCAACACCTGCAATTCTGCATCAGGACTGCACGCGGAATACCGCCCAGATCGGCACGGACGTCCAGGATTTCCAGCCCCGCCTGCCGCGCCAGCATCGGCATGTCGCGTTCCTGACCGATCCCGATTTCGAAAATCGCAATGCCGCCATGCGCCAGAAGCGACGGTAAGGCAGCCGTCAGAATACGGTAGGCGTCCAGCCCGTCCATCCCGCCATCCAGCGCCCGTGGGGGTTCGTGGTCGCGCACGTCGGGCATCAGCCCAGGCAGATCCCCGTGCGGAATGTAGGGTGGGTTGCTGAATACGACGTCGAACCTGTCCTGGATCGCCGACGTCCAACTGCCGTTGATCATGGCACATCGCGCCCCCAGCCCTGTACGGCGGGCATTACGGGCGGCCAGACGGGCGGCGTCAGGCGCGATATCGACCCCGAGCCCCCAGGCGTCGTCATATTCGGACAAGGCGGCCAGCAACAGGCAGCCCGTGCCCGTTCCCAGGTCCAGCACGCTGCGAACCGATGCGCGATCCGGGCGGTGGTGCAGCAGGGCCTCGATCAGCGTTTCGCTGTCGGGACGCGGAATGAGGGTGGCCGGCGAGGTTTCCAGATCCAGGGACCAGAAACCGGCATGACCGGTAATATAGGCGATCGGTTCATGCGCCGCGCGGCGGCCGACCGCATCGAAGAACGCCCGGCTTGCCGCCATGTCCACATTTTGCCGCGCCAGCAGGCCCGCAAGGTCGGTCCGCAGGACATGGGCCATCAGCAGCCGCGCCTCGCGCCGTGGATTGTCCAGCCCGGCCGCCCGCAGCCGTTCGGTCCCTTCGGCCAGAAGCGGCCCCGGCACCTGATGGCCTGCTGTATCCGCCCCTTTCATTTCAACGATGATCCATCCTAATCTTGCCTCCATGAACGTTCCCGTCCGTCCACGGATATGCGTTTGCGTCGTGTTGGCCGGCCTGGCCCTGGCGGCACCGCTGCGGCAGGCCCGTGCCGGGTCGTTCGTCGTGGTCGATATGCGGGCCCAGTCTGAAGTGTCGGAAATATCCCGACTCTATGTCGATGACCAGCTTGCCGCCACGTTCCGCCTGGACGCCGACCACCCACATCAGATCGCCCGGATCGAAACCCCGGCCGAGCGCATGAACCACAGCTATGTGCTGTGTGGCGAGATTACCCTGCGCCTGCCCGATGGGCGCACCGAAATGCACGAGGTCAACGGCGAAGGCGTCCTGCATCACCCCGACGGGCACACGCTGGACGCCCTGGGCACGCGGAATTTCACCGAATTCTACCTGTCCGACCCTGAAGACCCCACCGTGGTGGAACGCCACACCGGGCGGTCCAGCCTATGCGCCGCGCCATCCTCGTAACGGTGGGACCGGCCTGCTACAGCCCTTCCGCCGCCAGCAGGGTCGCCTGCTCGTCCTGGGTCAGCGCATCGACGAATTCATCGAATTCGCCGGCCATGACCCGATCGATCTTGTAGGCGGTCAGATTGATGCGGTGGTCGGTCACCCGCCCCTGCGGAAAATTGTAGGTCCTGATCCGTTCCGACCGGTCGCCCGTTCCCACCTGCGACTTGCGATCGGCGGCGCGGGTGGCGTGGGCGGCGGCACGTTCGCGTTCGTACAGGCGGGCCATCAGGATCTTCATCGCCTTGGCGCGGTTCTTGTGCTGGCTCTTTTCTTCCTGCATGGCCACCACCAGCCCCGTGGGCAGATGGGTGATGCGCACCGCGCTTTCGGTCTTGTTGACATGCTGGCCGCCCGCACCGGACGCGCGATAGACATCAATCCGCAGGTCGCCATCATTGATCTGCACGTCGACGTCGCCGGCCTCTGGCAGGACGGCCACGGTCACGGTCGAAGTATGGATGCGCCCCTGACTTTCGGTCGCCGGCACGCGCTGGACCCGATGCACGCCCGATTCGTATTTCAGCCGCGCGAAGACGCCACGCCCGGTGATGTTGGCGATGCCTTCGCGCAGGCCGCCCAGTTCGGATTCGTCGAATTCCATGACCTCGAACCGCCACCCCCGCAGCGCGGCATAGCGGCGATAGGCGTCGAACAGGGCCGCCGCGAACAAGGCAGCCTCGTCCCCGCCGGCCGCCGGGCGGATTTCCAGGATCGCGCTGCGTTCGTCGGCCTCGTCGCGCGGCAGCATGGCGATGCGGATATCCTGCCGGATATCGGGAATGCGCGCGCGCAGCGCCTGCAATTCCATCTCCGCCAACTCCCGCATTTCGGGGTCGGACAGCAGGGCCTGCGACTGACGTTCCTCCTGCTCGGCCTGGCGCAGTTCGCCGATCCTCGTCACGATCGGCTCGAGCTCGGCATATTCGCGCGAGGCCTTGCTGAAGGCTTCGCCATCCAGCCCCTGGGACAGCATCGCCTGCAATTCCTCGGACCGTGCGACGATCCTGTCCAGCCTGTCGTCGAGCCCCATGATCGTTACCCGCGCATCGCCCCGGCAAGATAGGCGACCACCGCGTCCAGCGCGATTTCGCCCTGGCTTCCTTCGTCCAGCGCCTTGACCTGCGCCACACCGCGCGCGATCTCGTCCTCGCCGATCAGGACGGCATGGGTTGCCCCGATCCGGTTCGCCCGTTCCAGCCGGCGCTTGGCATTGCCGCGATAGGCGATCTCGGCCCGGATTCCGCTGGCGCGCAGGGCCTGCAGCAGCATGACGGAAACACCGCCGGCCGCATCGCCCATGGGTACGATCGCCACGGGACGCGGCGCGGGCGGCGTCGCCTCCAGCAGCATCGACAGCCGCTCAATGCCGCCGGCCCAGCCGATGGCCGGCGTGCGCGGCCCGCCCATCTCGGCCACCAGCCCGTCATAGCGGCCGCCCGCCAGCACGGTACCCTGCGCGCCCAGGCGTTCGGTCACGAATTCGAAGGCGGTATGGCCGTAATAATCCAGCCCGCGCACGATGCCCGGATTTTCGCGGAACGGCACTCCCAGCAGGTCCAGCGCCGACCGCAGCCCGTCCCAGAAGGCGCGCGCGTCGTCGGTCAGGAACGCGCCGATCATCGGCGCATCGGCGACCAGCGCCCGGTCCTGCGGCGCCTTGCTGTCGAGGATGCGCAACGGATTGCGTTCCAGGCGGTTGCGGCTGTCCTCGGACAGTTGGTCCTTGACCTCGGTGAAATAGGCGACCAGCGCGGCACGCCATGCGGTGCGGCTTTCGGCATCGCCCAGCGTATTCAGCTCCAGCACCGTTTCATCGGCGATGCCCAGCGCCCGCAGGATGTCGCGGCCCATCGCAATCGTCTCGGCGTCCGCCAGGGGTTCGGCCGCGCCGATCAGTTCCACCCCGATCTGGTGGAACTGGCGGTAGCGCCCCTTCTGCGGACGTTCGTAGCGGAACATCGGCCCCGCATAGAATATTTTCTGGGGCAGCGACTGCGTCAGGCCGTTGGTCACCAGAGCCCGGCATACCCCTGCCGTACCCTCGGGCCGCAGCGTCAGGGATTCGCCGCCGCGATCCTCGAACGAATACATCTCCTTGGACACGACATCCGAAGTGTCACCCAGGGACCGGGCGAAGACGCGCGTATCCTCGAAGATCGGCGTCGCCCATTCGTCGAACCCGTACAGGCCGGCAATCCGCCGCGCGGTCTCGACCACATGGGCATGGCGCCGCTGCGTCTCGCCGATCAGGTCATGGGTGCCACGGACGGGTTGCAAGCTGCTCACGAATGGAATTCCTGACATGGACCAGGGTCCTGCTTCTGAATTCGCAAACGAATTTCAAAGGCGGGACCCCAAGATACTAGGCGCGACCGCCGATGCCGTCTTCGGACGGCCTGGGTCGTTAGAGCGCGGTGGACAGGACGGCCTGGGCCTCGGCTTCCGCCTTGCGGGCGGCATCCTCGGCCTGCAGGACTTCGACCTTCTTTTCGACCAGGTCGACGATGTGCTCGATCATGTCGTCGGCCGGGATGGTGTGGTCCTGACGGCCGGCGGAATAGACCATGTGGCGGCCCGATCCGCCGCCGGTCAGGCCGATATCGGTCATCAGGGCCTCGCCGGGGCCGTTGACCACGCAGCCGATGATCGACAGCGTCAGCGGCGTCTGGATGTGCGCCAGCCGGTCTTCCAGCGTCTGCACGGTCTGGATGACATTGAAACCCTGGCGCGCGCAGGACGGGCAGGAAATGATCTTCACCCCGCGATGGCGCAGGCCCAGCGATTTGAGGATGTCCCACCCGACCAGGACTTCCTCTTCGGGCTCGGCCGACAGGGACACGCGCATCGTATCACCGACGCCCGCCCACAGCAGATTGCCCAGGCCGATCGAGGATTTGACGGTGCCGGCGCGCCGGCTGCCCGCCTCGGTGATGCCAATATGCAGCGGGTGGTCGCAGACTTCGGCCAGTTGCTGGTAGGCGGCAACCGCCAGGAAGACATCGGACGCCTTCACGCTGATCTTGAATTCGTGAAAATCGTGATCTTGCAGGATCTTGGCATGTTCCAGCGCGCTTTCGACCAGCGCGTCGGGGTTCGGCTCGCCGTATTTTTCCAGCAGGTGCTTTTCCAGCGACCCGGCATTCACGCCGATCCGGATCGAGCAGCCATGATCCTTCGCCGCCCTCACGACCTCGCGCACGCGCTCGGGGCTGCCGATATTGCCCGGGTTGATCCGCAGGCAGGCGGCGCCAGCCTGGGCGGCTTCGATCGCGCGCTTGTAGTGGAAATGGATGTCGGCGACGATCGGCACGTTCACTTCGCGCACGATCTCGGCCAGGGCGGCGGTGCTTTCCTCGTCGGGGCATGACACGCGCACGATGTCGACGCCCGCCAGCTCGGCCCGGCGGATCTGGGCGATCGTCGCCTCGGCGTCCGTGGTCAGGGTGTTGGTCATCGTCTGCACCGACACCGGTGCGTCGCCGCCGACAGGGACCTTGCCAACATGGATCTGCCGCGACTTGCGACGTTCGATATGCTGATACGGACGATAGCTGCTCATGGTCTGCCCTCCGGATGAGGCGATGGTAACACGGTTCTATCCGACGGCCTGACGGCCAGGTGCCTTCCCGTCGGTGCTTCCTGCCAAAAAGCGCCTCTCTTGACCAGCCCGCACCGGCACAAGATTAGTGACCGCCCCCTGACGGGACGGCAGGCGGAACGTTCGGAGGCGGTGCAGACACGGCCGGCGGCGCAACCGCCGGGCCATGCCCTGCCCCGCCGGTCGGCGCCTGCGGGTTCGCGACCTGGCGTGCCGCGGGGGGCGCCGATGGGGCTGCAACGATGGCCCCGCTTCGGATCGCATCGGGCGTCAGCGGCAGGTTGCGGCGGACAGCGCCGTTCCGGCCCAGCGGCTGGGTGGTTACGCCTCCGCTGCTCAATACCAGTCCGCCGGCATTGCCGACCGTCAGCAGCAGATTGTCCTTGTCCACCGGCGGGGACCAGCTTTCGCCAGCTTGCAGGATATGATCGTAGATGACCGGACCACCCGCAACCCTGACCTGCACCCAGGTCTGGGCCGATGCGCTCAGGGTCATCTGGCCCGGAGCGGATGCCTGGGGCGCGGCCGGCGCGTCGGCCGTTTGGGCCGGCGAAGCAGCGGCGAGCGATGTGCCCGCAGGTCCGGCGGCGGGAACCGGGGCCGGGACAGGGGCCGAGGTGGGCGGCGGCGTCGGCGCTGGCATGGCGGGCGCGGATGACGCGCCGTCCCCGGTGAGGGCCGATTTTTCGGCGCTGGACAAAGGCTGCGGCGGACGAACCGGCGCCTGATCCGGCGGCGGCAGGACCGAGGCCACCTGTGGCGAGGTCGCGGCCTGACGGGCCATCCCCGGAATGGCCGACGAGACGGACGGCACCTGCTGCGGCGGCGTGGTCTGGAACCCCGTCATCCGATACCAGCCGACATAGGCCCCGATGACGACCAGGCCACCCAGCAATGCGATGACGCCGGCCGGCACACTCCGGTCGGGCACAGGGGCCGGAAACGACAGTTCCGGCCGGTAGTCGATGCTGCCCCGGGCCTCGGCCTTGAAACGATGGACCATCGCCTCGCCGTCCAGCCCCAGCGCCGTCGCATAGGTGCGCAGGAAGCCCACGGTATAGACGTTGCCCGGCAGATCTTTCAGGCGGCCTTCTTCCAGGGCCTCGAGAAAAGACAGGCGGAGGCGCAGCCAAGTGGCCACGTCGGGCAGCCCCCAGCCCAGTTGTTCGCGTCGCGCGCGCAGCGTGGGCCCGACCCCTTGCGGGGTGTCGGCCGCCCTGGTCCCGGCAGCCGGTTCCGGCGCGTCGCCGCCGTCGGTCACGATTCCCCCGCCGGCGCCTCGCGCCGCACCAGCGCCTCGACGGCCTGGTCGACCAGTTCGGCAATGATGGACGCGACCGGCTGCACGGCTGAAATCATGCCCACCGATTGCCCGGCCATGACCGATCCGTTTTCCACATCCCCCTCGACGACCGCCCGGCGCAGCGAGCCCGCCCAGAAATGTTCGATATCCAGCTGTGCCTCTTCCCGCGTCAGTTCGCCGCTCAGGAACCGCTGGATGGTATCCGCCTGGTGCTGCAGGAACCGCCGGCCGCCGGCGTTCGACAAGCCCCGCACCGGGATGACGGGGAAGCGCTCGTCCAGTTGCACCGACGTCACCGCGTCACGCGCGTTCGCGCGGACGAACGCGGCCTTGAAGCGTTCGTGCGCGATGCTTTCTTCCGAAGCCGCGAAGCGGGTCCCCAACTGCGCGCCGGCCGCGCCCTGTTCCAGATAGGACAGGATGGCCTCACCCCGCCCCAGCCCGCCGGCCACGAAGACCGGAACCGTGCGGATGAACGGCAGGACTTCCTGCGCCAGGACCGTCAGCGACACCGGGCCGACATGGCCGCCGGCCTCGGCCCCTTCGATGACCAGGGCGTCGACGCCCATGCGGACCAGACGCTTGGCCAGGACCAAGGCGGGCGCGAACGCCATCACCTTCGCCCCGCCATCCTTGATGGCGCGGATCGCCGGCCCCGGCGGAATGCCGCCGGCTAGCACCACATGCGCCACCCCCGCCTCGATACAGACGCGGACCAGATCGTCCAGCCGCGGATGCATCGTAATCAGGTTGACGCCGAACGGGCGGCTGGTCAGGGCCTGCGTGGCGGCGATTTCCTCGGCCAGCCGGTCGGGCTCCATCGCCCCGCAGGCCAGCACTCCGAACCCCCCGGCGTTGGAGATCGCCGACACCAGGTTCCGTTCGCTGACCCACGACATCGCGCCGGCCAGGATGGCGAACTCGGTGCCGAGGAAGGCGGTGCCGGCGGCCCACAGCCGGTCCAGCCTGGCGCGGGCGGCGGCGCGCTGCGCCGTATCCTCGGTCGGTGCCACGATCATGTTGTCCATCACCATGTCAGGCAGCGTCGAGGCCATAGGCGGTGTGCAGGGCACGAACCGCCAGTTCGGCATATTCCGCCGCGATCAGGACCGAAACCTTGATCTCGCTGGTGGAGATGACCTGGATGTTGATGTTGCGATCCGACAGGGTCCGGAACATCGTGTTGGCCACCCCCGCATGCGAGCGCATGCCGACGCCGACGACGCTGATCTTCACCACGTCATCGTCCGTGACCAGTTCGCCGTACTGGATGATGTCGCGGGCCTGTTCCAGCGACTGGATGGCGCGGGCGAGGTCCGACTTGCTGGTGGTGAACGTCATGTTCGTCAGGCCGTCGGCACCGGTGCTTTGCACGATCATGTCGACATTGACGTTCGCGGCCGTCAGCGGCCCGAAAATCGCCGCCGCGATCCCCGGCCGATCGGGCACCCTTCTGACGGAAATCTTGGCTTCGTCGCGGGAATAGGCGATGCCGGCGACCAGTTCCTTTTCCACTATTTCGTCCTCATCCACCACTAATGAACCCGGCAGGCTGCCTTCCGTGGGCGCCGGGCCGTCGACAAAGCTTGACAGCACCTGCACACGCACCCGTTCCTTCATCGCCAGTTCGACACTGCGGGTCTGAAGCACCTTGGCCCCGACCGACGCCAGTTCGAGCATTTCCTCGTACGTGATCTTATCCAGCTTCCGCGCCCTCGCAACAATGCGCGGGTCGGTGGTGTAGATGCCGTCAACGTCCGTGTAGATGTCACAGCGATCGGCCTTCAGCGCCGCCGCCAGCGCGACCGCCGAGGTATCCGACCCGCCCCGGCCCAGCGTCGTGATCCGCCCGTCGGGGGTGACCCCCTGGAAGCCGGCAATGATGGGCACCTGCCCCGCCTGCATCCGTTCGATCAGCGCCGCGCCATTGATCGACGCGATCCGGGCCTTGCCGTGCGCGTCGTCCGTATTCAGGGCAATCTGCCATCCCTGCCAGGATCGCGCGTCCACCCCGATCGCCTGCAGGGCGATGGCCAGCAGGCCGCTGGTAACCTGTTCGCCCGTCGCGACGACGGCATCATATTCGCGCGCATCGTGCAACGCCGACAGCGACTGGCAATAGCCGACCAGGCGGTTCGTGACTCCGGACATCGCCGAGACGACGACCGCGACCTCGCAGCCGGACGCGACCTGCTTGCGCACTTTTTCCGCTACGGCGCGAATGCGATCTATATCGGCCACCGAAGTGCCACCGAATTTCATCACGATCCGCGGTACGGTAGGAAACATGGACGAGGCTCTCCAGCTCGGCGTGACGGCCGATCCAGCCCGACGGGCGCCGCCTGGGCGGCAGCCGGGGCATTGCGGTTATCTGTAAGGCGCGTCACATAGCCTTCCCCCGCTGCGCCGTCCAGCGGGAGATGGCAAGTGGAAAGGTAGTGGCGCCATGCAGGTCAACGATTCGTCCCTTCCGGCAGGATTGTCCGTCGCACCGGACGAAATCGCGCGCTTCAGCGCCCTGGCCGACCGGTGGTGGGATCCGTCCGGCCCGATGCGGCCCCTGCATGCCATGAACGGCCTGCGGATCGACTGGGCGCGCCGGCACCTTCCCGCGCCCCGCGACGATAGCGGACGGCTGCGGCAGGTGCTGGATATCGGGTGCGGCGCCGGCCTGGCCAGCGAGGGGCTGGCCCGGCTGGGATATGACGTGCTGGGCCTGGATGCGGCGGCCGCGGCGATTTCCGCGGGGCGGATGCATCTGGAACGCAACCCCCTGCCCCCGGGCAGCGGCCCCCTGGCCTATCGGGTCGGCAGCGCCGAGGATCTCCAGGCCGAAGGGGCGCGCTTCGACGTCATCACGGCGCTGGAGGTGATCGAGCACGTGACCGATCCCGCGGCCTTCCTGCGCCTGCTGTCCGGCATGCTGCGCCCCGGCGGCACCCTCATCCTGTCAACGCTCAACCGCTCGCTGCGCGCGCTGGCAACGGCCAAGATCGGGGCGGAATACATCCTGCGCCTGCTGCCGCCGGGGACGCACGAATGGCGGAAATTCATCACCCCGGTCGAACTGGGCGGCCTCGCCGGCCAGGCGGGCCTGCGCGTGTCCGACATCGCCGGTATGGTGCCCGCCATTCGCGGCTGGCGCGAAAGTCACGATCTGAGCGTGAACTACATCGCCTGCATGGTAGCGGACTGAAGAGGCCCGCCGCGCTCCCCGGCAACGCCCCTGCGGGCGTTTTCGGAGGGTTCAGGCGGTGTGCATGAAAGCGAAGGTCGTCGGGCTGCCGACCGGGGTGAAATGCCAGGTGAAATCCAGGGCGCCGGTTTCCGGATTGACCCTGAAGGACGTCACGGAGTCGCTGCGCTGGTTGGCACAGAACAGGAATTTTCCGCTGGGATCGAACATCATCGCGCGTCCGTAATCGGCGTGCATCCAGACTTCGTCGATCAGGGTCAGCGAGCCGTCGGGACTGACTCGGAAAATTGCCAGCGAATCGCCCAGCCGGTTGGACGCATAGACATAGCGACCGTTCGGCGACACCAGGATTTCCGCCGCAAGCGAGCTTCCCTGGAAATAGGGGGTCACGGTGCTGACCTTCTGCTGCGGGACCAACGCGCCGGTTCGGGGATCGAAGGTCGCCACGATCACCTTCGAATTTTGTTCGCACAGGATGTAGACGATCCGTCCGTCATGGCCGAAGGCGAAATGACGGGGGGCCGACCCCGGCATCAGGGCGATGTATGGCGTCGCGGCCGGCCGCAATTTTCCCGTGGCGAGGTCCAGCGTCCAGACATACACACGATCCAGCCCGGCGTCGCAGGCCAGCACGTACCGGCCGGACGGATCGCAGGCCACCATATGCGGATGGGGTCCGGAATGATCGCTGACGGCGTAATTGCCAGGCGGATTGTCCTCCGCGCGCTCCGGCATCCTGGGGCCGGTATTGTGCACCACGTCCGTCGGGTCCCCCAGGCTGCCGTCGGGCCGGATGGGCAGGACCCCGATGCTGCCGCCGACATAGTTGGCGACAAGGACATAGCGCCCGGAATGATCCAGGCTGAGATGCGCCGGGATGGAGCCGCCCGAACTGGCCCGGTTCAGCATGGTCAGTTCGCCCGACGTCCGATCGACCGAAAACGCCGTGACGCACCCGTCTCGGGCGGCGTTGAAATCGTCGATCTCGCTCAGGGCGTAGAGGAAGCGCGTATCGGCCGACAGCGTGATGAACGAGGGGCTGGCGATGTCGACATAGGTGGTGAGCGGGGTCAGCGCACCCGTCTCCCGGTTCATCTCGAATACCGCTATGCCCTGCCCGTTGCCGGCGCCGCCCGGCGGCGCATGCTTGTTATAGCCGCCGATATAGCAGATCGTGCGCGATCCGCCCGGTATGGCGGCCCGGGCCGGTGCCGGCCGAAGCAGCGGCGCCGCGCCGGACGCTGCAAGCGAGAGAAGAAGGGCGCGTCGCGAAAGGGTCGGGCTCATGAATCGGCGGTCTCGGCTCACAGGAAGGACAAGTCAGGGCATCTGGCAGCGCGGCCCGATCGTTCCCGTATAGCGCGTCCACGTATGGGTCTCGCCGAACAGGGGAATACCGATATAACCGCGCAGCTTCAGCACGCCTTCCCGCGGGGACCAGATCTGCGCGTGATAGACCCGACCCGTATCGGGATCGAGAATATGTCCGTTCCACCGCCCGGCCTTGTCCGAATCGGGCGTGAATCCGGTCAGCATCAGCAAACCGCATTCCGAGCCACCATCCTTGGCCTTCGGGACCTCGCCGGTATAGCGCATGCCCACCAGGCGGCCGCAGATTTGTCCGTCCCCACAGGATTTTACTTCGAATACACCATCGTGTTCCTGGGTTTCCCACAACCCCAGGGCGGATAACGTTACCGTGTTGCCCGGCTCGTCCGCCCACGCGGGCATCGCCGGAGGTCCGCTCAGGGCAGCGACCACGGCAACAATGCCGGCCGCCGCGACCGGATGAGGCAGCCATCCCCGCATCAGTCGGTTCCAGGCAGGGAAAGCCGCGTCCGGCCTGTCTTTTCTGTCCTGCATACGCACCATTTTTCCCGGTCCTGCATCAGGCCGCACCGTCACACACATTCATCCCCGACGTTTCTCAGCTGTCGGCACGCCTGACCCAGGGCACCGATATGATGTCCACGCCCTCGTCGGCCAGGCGTTCCCTCTCCTCCTCCGTGGCGTTGCCGTAAATGCCATGCTCTTCGGTTTCGCCCCGATGGATCCTCAGTGCTTCCTCGGCGAAACGATCACCGACATCCTCGCATCGCTGTTCCACCTCCTGTCGCAACCGCTGCAATGCGGCCCGCATGGTGGCCGGCATCGCCGCGTCGCGTTCGGTCGGTGCCGCGTGGTCTCCGGCCGGCGCCGGCGGCGTTGCTGGCACGGTGCGTACCGCCGGGGCCATCAGCGCACGGGTCACGTCGGAGGCGCCACATTGCGGGCAGGACAGCAACCCGCGTTGGGCCTGGGTGTCGAATGCGTGGCTGCTGGGAAACCAGCCCTCGAACCCGTGCCCGTCCCCGCAACGCAACTGATAGCGGATCACACGACCTCCCGGGGGTTGTCAGGCGACGGACAGAAGCGGATCGAGTTTGCCGCTGCGTTCCAGTGCCATCAGGTCGTCGCACCCGCCAATATGCCGTCCGTCGATGAAGATCTGCGGCACCGTCGTGCGGCCGCCCGAACGCTCCTGGGCCTCCTTGCGTTCAGGCGTGCCGTGCAGGGCGCGGATCTCGTTGAATTTCATGCCCTTCTGCTCGAGCAGGCGCACAGCGCGGACGCAATAGGGGCAACCCGGCTGGGTATAGATCTCGATCTTGGGCATGCTCGTCCTCTGTTGGGCAGCAGGGGGAATGTCAGACACGGCATGATAAACATAGCGCATTCATCTCGCCACGGCATACCGTTCTCGCGATACGGCGCTTTTCTCGGAATGGCGAGGTTCGTCCGGCGCGGGCGCGCGGGCCGCGACCAGCACATCGACCGACGCCGCCCCGGCCGCCAGCAGGACGCGCGTGCATTCCCCCAGAGTCGCACCTGTCGTCATGACGTCGTCCACCAGAACGACGCGCCGATTCGCGATGGCGTCACGCCGCCTGGGTCGAATCGCAATGACGCCACGCAGGATATCGCGCCGCGCCGCACGGCCCAGCCGCGCCAGCGGCGCGGTGGCCCGGACACGAACCAGCGTGTCGGGACCCACGGCAATGCGCGCCTGCCGGGCCAGCGCCCAAACCAGCAGGGCCGCCTGGTTGTAGCGTCGCCCGAACAGCCGCCGCCGGTGCAGTGGAACCGGCACCACGATGTCCGCACGGTCCAGCATGGATCGCCCGATCCGGCCCATATGGGCCGCCAGAATCGGCGCCAGTTCGGTGCGGTCGCCGTATTTCAGTCCCAGGATCAGGCGACGCGACCACTCGTCATAGACCAGCGCGGCCCGCCCGGCGTGCCAGGGGGGCGGCGTTTCCTCGCACGGGGCGCATATCATCCGCGCACCGCCGAACGATGCCGAGACGAAGGGCTGCCCGCACCGCGCGCAGCACGGGTCGGCGATGAAGGTCAGTTGCCTGAAACAGGTCGGGCAGAAATGTCCGGCCCGATCCACGTCGCCGTGGCAGGACGGGCAATCGGGCGGCAGAAGGGTATCGAGCAGCAACGATCCCGCCCGGAGCAGCGCGCGTGTCGCGCCGGGAATGATTCCCCGGGCGACGACTGCCCCGGTGTCGCGATACAGACTCATCACGCAAAGGTGCCATTGGCGGCGCCGGGTCGAAAGAGCACATCCTCCCTATGAACGATTCCGTGATTTTCGATCGCCGCGCCGTGCGCCAGCATCGCGATCGCGCCGCACGGCAGGTGGGCAGCGTCACCGCGATCCTGGACGAGGTCGCCGAGCGCCTGCTCGATCGCCTGGACGATACGACCTACCGTTTCGCCGCGGCGCTGGATATCGGGGGGCGCGGCGTCGTGGCCCCGCGCCTGCGCGGCCGGGGCATCGACAGCGTGATTTCGTGCGATCTGGCGCCCGAGATGGCCCGGCTGAACGGCACGCCCTGCCTGTGCGCCGACGAGGAATGGCTGCCGTTCGGACCGGGCGCGTTCGACCTGGTGGTCGCCAACCTGTCGCTGCATTGGGTCAACGACCTGCCCGGCGCCCTGGCGCAGATCCGTCACGCGCTGAAACCGGACGGGTTGTTCCTGGCCAGCCTGCCGGTGCTGCCCAGCCTGTCGGGCCTGCGACATGCGCTGACCGACGCCGAATGCGCCCTGCTGGGCGGCGCCTCGCCGCGCGTATCGCCGTTCCCCGACCTGCGGGATTGCGCGTCACTGCTGCAACGGGCGGGATTCGCGCTGCCCGTCGCGGATGCGGACACGATCCTGCTGGACTATCGCACGCCCATGGGCCTGCTGCGGGATTTGCGGGCCGCCGGGGAAACCAACGCCCTGACCCTGCGCAGCCGCCGCTTCGCCCCCATCAGCCTGTTTCCGGCGGCGCTGGCCGATCTGGCGTCGTCCGAAGGCGAGAGTCTGGCGGTGCCCTTGCGCCTTGCGATCATGACCGGCTGGGCCCCCGATGCGGCTCAGCCGAAGCCGTTACGTCCCGGGCAATTTACGACGCCGCTGGAAGACGCCCTGAAGAATATAAAATAACTATATGATAATAGAATAAATATTATCCCCCGGTCACGCTCATGTGCCGCCTGATGGCCGCGGGGTCATCCGGCCGACGGCCGATTACGAAATCATGACCCTTCGGCTTGCGGCCGATGGCGTCCCGGACCAGAGCCAGCAATTCCGCGTCGCTGGCCCCGTCCCGCACCGGTTGACGAAGGTCGGTCGCTCCCTCGTGCCCCAGGCAGGTATAGAACTGCCCGGTGCAAGACAGCCGGACCCGATTGCAGCTTTCGCAGAAATTATGGGTCATCGGCGTGATCAGGCCCAGAAGCCGGCCCGTTTCGGCAACCCGCAGATAGCGGGCCGGCCCTCCTGTCCGAAGGGACAGGGGCTCCAGGGTCCAACGCCGTTCCAGATCGGCCCGGACCGTCGAGAGCGGGAGATAGCGGTCGGTCCTGTCCTCGCCGGTCTCGCCCATCGGCATCGTCTCGATCAGGCACAGATCGGCGCCGATCTCACCACACCAGGACAGCAGGGTGTCGAATTCGTCGTCGTTTACGCCGGCCATGGCAACGGTATTGATCCGCACCGCAAGGCCGGCGTCGCGCGCGGCGCGAATGCCCTCCAGTGTCTGATCAAGGCGCCCGCGGCGGGTAATGCGGCCGAATCGTTCAAAATCAAGGGAATCCAGGCTGACATTCACCCGTCGAACCCCTGCCCGTCGCAACATCTCCGCGTGGACCGACAGGCGGGAGCCATTGGTGGTGAGGGTCAGTTCGTCCAGATGGCCATCATCACCCGGTTTATGAATATATTTCCCCAAGGCGTTGAAAAATGAATCAATATCCCGACGCACCAAGGGTTCGCCCCCGGTAATACGGATCCGTGTCACGCCAGTGCGGATGAATGCCCCACAAATGCGCTCCAGCTCCTCGAAAGACAGGATCTCCGCCTTCGGCAGAAACACCATGTTTTCCGACATGCAATAGACACAGCGCATGTCGCACCGGTCGGTCACCGACACGCGCAGATAGGTCACCGATCGACCGAAGGAATCCTGGAACGGCGTCATCACTGCATGGATCTCAGGACAGGAGGGTCAGCGTGATCACGGAGGCGTCGATCAGCACCTTTCCCTGATTCTCGAAATTGACCGTCACGCGGTGGGCGACGGCCGACTGCACCTGTCCTCGTCCCCATTCCGGATGATCGGGATGGATAACGGACTGTCCGGGTTCCAGGAACGACCGGAAGGCTGAGGGAGCGGGCATGAGATCACGGAACTCCGGACCGGGACGCGCCGCGCTGGCGGCGATCGCATGGGGTGCACGCGCCCCATCGGCCATAACGAAAAACGGCTTGGCAGGATACCAAGCCGTCTCCGAATATTCAAAGCCTATGAAAGGCAGCGATCAGTGGCCGGCATTTTCCCCGGAGAAATCCGGCGCGGCGATGCCCGATTTCTCCAACTGTTCGGTCAGCGCGCTTTTCAGATGCTCCAGGCCGGCTTCGGTGTTGCCCTCGGCCCGCGCCACCAGCACCGCCTGGGTGTTGGAGGCCCGCAGCAACCACCAGCCGTCCTTCGTGTTGACGCGGACCCCGTCAATCAGCGAGACGTCGGCGCCGCTTTCCTTCAGGCGGGCCGCTACCTCCTCGATCACCGCGAATTTGCGGGTATCGTCGCAGTCGAACCGCAATTCGGGGGTGGAGATCGTTTCGGGCAGGGCGTCGCGCACCGCCGACAGCGGCACGTCCAGACGGGCGACGATGCCCAGCAGCCGGATCGCGGCATACAGCGCATCATCGAAGCCGTACCATTTGTCGGCGAAGAAGATGTGGCCCGACATTTCGCCCGCCAACGGCGAGGAGGTTTCGGCCATCTTCGATTTGATGAGCGAATGACCGGTACGCCACATCAGCGGCGTACCCCCGGCCTTGGCGATTTCATCGAACAGGACCTGGCTGGCCTTCACGTCGGCGATGATCGTCGCACCCGGCCGTTCGCGCAGGACGTCACGCGCCAGGATGACCAGGATCTGGTCGCCCCACAGGATCTGTCCCTTGTCGTCGACAATCCCGATGCGATCCGCGTCGCCGTCAAAGGCGATGCCGATGTCGGCATGGATCTCGCCCACCTTGGCGATCATCTGTTCCAGATTCTTGGCAACCGTCGGGTCCGGATGATGGGCCGGGAAGGTTCCATCGATCTCGCCATTCAGGATGGTGTGCTCGCCCGGGATCTTCTTGACCAGTTCGGCCAGGACCTCGCCCGCGACCGAGTTGCCGTTATCCCAGACGACCTTCAGCTTACGCGTGCCGCCGTCCCAGTCCTGGATCAGGCGGGCAATGTAATCGTCCTTGATGTCGATGCTGCGGACGGTCCCCGCGGCTTCCGGCACGACGTCGCCGGCGGCCGACAGCGCGCCCAGTTCCTTGATCTGCTCGCCGAAGAACGGCTTGCCGGACAGCATCATCTTGAAGCCGTTGTAGTTCGGCGGATTATGGCTGCCCGTCACCATGATCGCGCCGTCGGCCTTCAGCGTCACGGAGGCGAAATAGAGCATCGGTGTCGGGCCGCGCCCCACGCGCACGACCTCGACCCCCGAGGCCAGGGCGCCCTGCACCAGAGCCTCTTCCAGCGACGGAGACGACAGGCGGCCGTCATATCCGATCACGACCGTCCGGCCGCCCTTGCGGGCCACGATGCTGCCGAACGTCCGGCCGATCGCGAAAGCGTCCTCGAGATGCAGGGTCTTGCCCACGATTCCACGGATATCGTATTCGCGCAGGCTGGTCGGATCGAACTTATGCGTGAAAGACATCAAATTTCACCGGTATAGGTTTTCAGGAATTCGCGCACGGCCGACCCCAGGTCAGGGCGGTCGATCGAAAACGCGATCTGGGCTTCGAGGAAACCGATCTTGTTGCCGCAGTCAAAGCGGCGTCCCTCGTAGCGCAGGCCGTGGAACGGCACATGTCCTATGACCTTGGCCATCGCGTCGGTCAACTGGACTTCGCCACCCGCGCCGCGCTCCAGCTTCGCCAGATGGGGCATGACGTCGGCGGTCAGGATGTAGCGTCCGATGATGGACAGGTTCGACGGCGCATCCTCGGGCTTCGGTTTCTCGACCAGTCCCGCGACCTCGACCAGCTTGCCGTCATCCTGGCCGGTCTTGAGGATGCCGTAACGGTTGGTGTGTTCGCGCGGCACCTCGGTCACCGCCACCACGTTGCCGCCGGTCTGGTTGTAGGCGTCCACCAACTGCTTCAGGCACGGCACATCGCTCTTGACGATATCGTCGGGCAGCAGGATCGCGAACGGATCGTCCCCGATGAAGCTGCGGGCGCACCAGATGGCGTGGCCCAGGCCCAGCGGCTCCTGCTGGCGGACGGCGCTCAGCGCCCCGGCTTCGATACTGGTCGGGGCGAGTGCCTCCAGCGCCTCGATCTTGTTGCGCTCGCGGAGTGTCGTTTCCAGTTCGAAGGCAACGTCGAAATAATCGATCAGCGAATCCTTGCCGCGTCCCGTGATCAGGCAGAACTGATCGATCCCGGCGGCGCGTGCCTCGTCGATCGCATACTGGATCAGCGGCTTGTCGACGACAGGCAGCATTTCCTTTGGCATTGCTTTGGTCGCCGGCAGGAATCGCGTGCCAAGGCCCGCCACCGGAAGGACGGCTTTTCGCAAGGGCTTTATCACAAACGTCACCTTCTATTCGCGTTATGAATCCAGAACATTCAATCGCTTCCGTCGGAGGGAAACAACAGCCGTTAACCGGTTGCTCGTGAAATTCTTCTATCCGCAAATTTTGAGAAAAAAATGACTTATGTAAGGCATCATTGCACAGTTGATCCGATTTTCCGGTCACCATGCCTGATTTCAAGCGCATCCGAACTGCTGTTTCCCGCCGTCGGGGTTAACGATGGAACGTGTTCCAGCGTTGCGGGAAGGCGAAAAAATAAGTGCGCGACTGCCCGGATCGGGGATTCCCGGGACAGCATGAGGCGAGATGATCCGCCGACCATCCCCCACGAATTTTCAAGCAGGGATTTTTATCGACCGCCCCGGACGGGACAGGATATTGGTGCGGTCGAGAAGACTCGAACTTCCACGGGGTTTCCCCCACAAGCACCTCAAGCTTGCGCGTCTACCATTCCGCCACGACCGCACCGTGACAACGGTCACCGCCTGGGCGATACCGTGTGACGGAGGCCGTATAACTGATGCATGACCGACGGGCAATGACCGAAAACACGATTCTCTGGAATTCCAGCGCCGGCCTCGTGCCCTATCCCGATGCCATTGCCGAGATGGAGCGCCAGGTGGCGGGAATCCGCGGCGGCACCGCCCCCGAACGGGTCTGGCTGCTGGAACATCCGCCCACCTTCACGGCCGGAACATCGGCCCGGGACGAAGATCTGTTCAATCCCCAGGGTTTCCCGACTTATGCCGCCGGCCGCGGCGGCCAATGGACCTATCATGGGCCGGGTCAGCGGGTCGCCTATGTGATGCTGGACCTGACCCGGCCGCACGGCGTCGTTCCCGCGCGTGATTTGCGGGACTATGTCCAGACGCTGGAAGAATGGCTGATCCGGACCTTGCGGCGCTTCGACGTAACGGGGGAGCGGCGCGACGGCCGCATCGGCGTATGGGTTGCCGATCCCCGCACCGGGACGGAAAACAAGATTGCGGCCCTGGGGGTCCGGGTGTCCCGCTGGACAAGCTGGCATGGCGTCGCGCTGAATGTCGCGCCGCGCCTGGACGATTTCGGCGGGATCGTACCCTGCGGCATTCGCGAACATGGCGTCACCAGCCTTCATGCGCTGGGGCGAACCGTCACGATGGCCGAGGCCGACGCGGCATTGCGCGCATGCTGGCAGGAACTGTTCGGCAGCGTCCCCTATTCTCCGGTGGACAACGAGAAATAGCCGTCGGGGAACGTGGCGCCCGTTTGCACGTCCGTCAGGTGCAGGCGCGTGCGGTTCCGCCGCTCATCCAGAATCTCGATCGCGACCAGCGAGAGCTGGCCTGCGAAGTCGGAAAACCCCAGCGTCAGCAGGCCCTGCGACGGGTTGGAGGTCCGGGCCAGCGAGATCTGCACGACGTTGCTGCCATGCTGCACCGATGTCACCGTAATGGCCCCGCCAAGCTGTACGGGGGTGGCCAGCAGCAGGCCAAGCGGCTGGCGCGACAGCGTCATGCGCGTGACCGACTGACGCAGCGAATCGCGGAAGACCAGATGGCCGCCGGCCGCCACCAGTTTCATGGGATGGGGCGTATCGTAGTCGAGGCGCAGATATCCCGGATCGTACGAGAGCCGTCCTTCGCCGGTGCCGCCGTCCGGCCAGGTCTGGACCATCCGCGCGGTCAGCCCCCGGGTGGTGTTCAGATAATGTGCGATCCGCGCGACGTCATGCCCGCCCCCCGTTCTGGGCATGGCCTGACAGGCCGCGAGCGCCAGGGGCGCCCCCAGTAGAAGGCGGCGGGTCACGGGCCGCGCGTTCATCCGCGGGGCATCCGGTCATGTTCTTCGGGCGTGCGCAGGGTCAGGGACAAGGCATGGAGACCCGAGGAGAACTCGCCGCCCAGCAGATCGTGCACCAGCCGCGACCGCTGGACCCGCCCCATGCCATCGAACCCTGCGCTGACAACCAGGACGTTGTAATGCGTCTCGCCCGCCCTGCCCGCCTCGCGCGCGCCCGCATGGTGAGCATGGCGGGCGCTGTCATCGACGATGTCCAGCGTAGCTGGCGCAAGGCGGTCGCGAATGGCGCGTTCGATCCGGGTCGCGCGGTCCTGTCCTGTCTGGGTCACTGATCTGCCTTCCTGTTTCAACGTGCGCTTCTCACTTGCACGAATACGGTTCGGGCGCACATAACGCCAGATGATGAACAGAAGGAACACACGACACAGGGCTTTCGATCCCGATCCGGACGCGCCGGGGCGGTGCTGCGACATGGCCGGCTGCGACGAGCCCGCCGGATACCGTGCGCCCCGATCGCGTGAGACCCTGAACGAATATTTCTGGTTCTGCCTGCCCCACGTGCGGGAATATAATGCCAAGTGGGACTATTATAAGGGCATGTCCCCCGGCCAGATCGAGGCGCACATCCGTGACGACGTCTCGTGGAACCGGCCGTCCTGGCGGCTGGGACAGCGTGGCGCCTACTTCACTGAAGAAGACGTGCTCGATCCGCTGGACCTGCTGAACGGCGCGCGTCGTCCGGGCGCGCGCGGCGCGCCCCCCACGCGCCCCGAAGCGCCCGAGGCCCTGCGACAGCCGTTGAGCACGCTGGGTCTGGACTGGCCGCTGTCGATGGACGAACTCAAGGTCCGTTACAAGGATCTGGCGCGCCGCCATCACCCCGACGCCAACGGGGGCGACCGGCACGCCGAGGAGCGGCTGAAGATCATCAACGTCGCCTACACCACCGTGCGGACTCATCTTGCGTCCTCGCGGCAGGCTGATCTGGAAAAGACCGCATAAGCATGGCCACGCGGCCGATCCGGTCTATACTCCCCCGAGAAGATGAAGCGTCCCGTCGCATTCCCCGCATTGCGACGCCGCCGGGACGAACCAGCCGTGACGGATGCCATCCTGATGAATGATTTAGCCACCCTGACCGCCGGATCCGTAGCCGAGAACGGAGACACGCTTCCGCCGATCTCGGTCCTGTCCGCCCCCGATCGCATGGTTTCGGCGCGCGATGTCTTCGGCATCGACAGCGACCTGCAGGTGCCCGCCTTTTCGGTACGGACCGATCATGTGCCCGACGCCGATCCGACCTACCGGTTCGACCATGACACCACGCTGGCCATCCTGGCCGGGTTCGCGTTCAACCGGCGGGTCATGATCCAGGGGTATCATGGCACGGGCAAGTCGTCGCATATCGAACAGGTGGCGTCGCGGCTGAACTGGCCGTGCGTGCGCATCAACCTTGACAGCCATATCTCGCGCATCGACCTGATCGGGAAGGACGCCATCGTCCTGCGCGACGGCATGCAGGTGACGGAATTCCGCGAGGGCCTGCTGCCCTGGGGCCTGCAGCACCCCTGCGCGCTGGTCTTCGACGAATACGACGCCGGTCGGCCGGACGTCATGTTCGTCATCCAGCGCGTGCTGGAAATCGAAGGCCACCTGACCCTGCTGGACCAGAACCGCGTCATCCGGCCCCATCCCTTCTTCCGGCTGTTCGCCACGGCCAACACGGTCGGCCTGGGGGATACCACGGGCCTGTATCACGGCACCCAGCAGATCAATCAGGGCCAGATGGACCGCTGGAACATCGTGACCACCCTGAATTACCTGCCCCATGCCGAGGAAACCGCGATCATCATGGCCAAGATGGCTGTCGATGCCAGCGACGCCCCGGGCCGCAAGCGGATCGAAAGCATGGTGGCGCTGGCCGACCTGACGCGCTCGGGCTTCATCGCCGGGGATATTTCCACCGTCATGTCCCCCCGCACCGTCATCAGTTGGGCGGAAAATTACCGGATCTTCCAAGATCTGGAATTCGCATTCCGCGTGTCGTTTCTGAACAAGTGCGACGAAGCGGAACGCCCCATCGTGGCCGAATATTACCAGCGCTGCTTCAACGTCGATCCGGTCGGGACGGCGTTGCGGGCGCGCTGACCGAGCAGGGCGGACGCATGCCGGACAGGAAAGACAACAACCGTCACAGGTACGTCAACGCGACGACGGAGCGCGCCGATGCCTTCAAGCGCGCCACCGTCGGCGCAGTCCGGGCCATGGGCGGCCGGCCCACCACTGAAGTCACGTTCCAAAGCGGGCCTATCCCGCCGACGGGGGCGCTGACCGGCGATCATGTCCGACTGCCCCAGCCGGGCCTGCAACTGCCCGAGGCCGATGTCCGCCGGCTGCGGGGCGCGGCCGACGCTGCGGCCTTGCAACTGCGTCACCACAACCAGGCCATCCACGATTCCGTCCGCCCCGACCCGGGTGACGCGCGTGTTGCGTACGACGTGTTGGAACAGGCGCGGGTGGAAAGCGTCGGCGCGCGCTACATGGCCGGCGTCGCCGCCAACCTGCGCGAGCGGCTGGCGCAGGACTATCGCGACAGCGGCTACGACAAGGCGCAGTCGATCGACCAGCTGCCGGTCCAGACGGCGTTGGGTCTTCTGGCCCGCGAGCGCCTGTCGGGCGAGCCGGTCCCCGATTTCATGCGGGGCATCGCCGACAAATGGCGTGACCATCTGGGCGCGGCGGCCCGCCGTGCGCTGGACGACATGGCCGCGACCCAGGATGACCAGGCGGCGTTCGCCCGTGCCGCGCGGCGCCTGCTGGTGGCCTGCGAGTTGATCGAGGGCGAGGCCGAAATCGAGGACAGCCCCGAAGGCGACGACAGCGCCCCCTCCGACCAGGCCGAGGAAGAACCGGGCGAGGCCCCCGAAAAGCCACAGCAACAAGATGAAGACGGCACCGGCCAGGAAGAGGACGAAACCGGCCTGCAACCCCAGATGGCGCAGGGCGCCGGGGTGGGCGACGATGACGCGGACGAGTCGGAATCCGGTACGGCGTCCGGGTCCGACCAGGCCGGTGGGCCACGTGCGGGCGAGGACCATGAGGGCCCCGACCCGGCCCTGGCCTATCACGCCTACACCACCGCCTTCGACGAGGAAGTCGGAGCCGAGGATCTGTGCGACGCCGATGAATTGTCGCGCCTGCGGCAGCAGTTGGACCAGCAGCTGGTCAGCCTGCAGGGCGTGGTGTCGCGGCTGGCCAACCGGTTGCAGCGGCGCCTGCTGGCCCAGCAGACGCGGGCATGGGAATTCGACCTTGAAGAAGGCATCCTCGATGCGGGCCGGCTGTCGCGGGTGGTGGTCAATCCCACTCTGTCGCTGTCCTACAAGCATGAACGGGATACCGATTTCCGGGATACCGTCGTCACGCTGCTGATCGACAATTCGGGTTCGATGCGCGGGCGGCCGATTTCGGTCGCCGCGATGTGCGGCGATATCATGGCCCGGACGCTGGAACGCTGCGCCGTGAAGGTCGAAGTGCTGGGATTCACCACCCGCGCCTGGAAAGGCGGGCAGAGCCGCGAGCGCTGGGTCGCGAACGGCAAGCCACGCAATCCGGGGCGGCTGAACGACCTGCGGCACATCGTCTACAAGGCGGCCGACATGCCCTGGCGGCGGGCGCGGAAGAATCTGGGCCTGATGCTGCGCGAAGGGCTGCTGAAGGAAAATATCGACGGCGAAGCCCTGCTGTGGGCGTGGCGGCGGCTTCAGGGGCGGCCCGAAAGCCGCAAGATCCTGATGGTCATTTCCGACGGAGCGCCGGTGGACGACAGCACGCTGTCGGTCAATCCGGGGTCATATCTCGAATCCCACCTGCGCGAGGTCATCGCGCAGATCGAGGGACGCAGCGCCATCGAACTGGTGGCCATCGGCATCGGCCACGACGTGACCCGCTATTACCGGCGGGCGGTGACGATCACCGACGCCGAGGAACTGGGCGGCACGATGATGCAGAAACTGTCCGAACTGTTCGACGAAAAAGCGGCGGCGGCGGGGCGGCGGCGCGTGGCCTGAAACCCGCCAAAGGCCACCGGCCAGTGGCAACCCATCTGTTGTCCATGACCGGGGTCCAGGGCCTCAGGCCCTGGTGGGTTCGGGCAACGCCCGACCTGTCCTGCGGGCCTAGATCGCCTCGTGCCGCAGCCCGGTCAGGCGCAGCACTTCATCCACCATCCGGTCGACATCTCCCGGCACGGTCCTGTGGTTGACGATCGCGGCACGGATCGCCTTCACCCCGCCGACCATGGTGGTCGATGGTGCGGCGACACCGGATTCATGCAGATCCTTGACCAGTTCGCCGTTCAGCGCGTCCAGGTCCGTACCTGCCACGCGAACCCGGAAGCAGACGATGTTCAGAGTGACCGGGGCCAGCAGTTCCAGCATGGGTTCGCGTTCCACCCGCTCGGCAAGGTGACGCGCCACGGCGCAGCAGGCATCGACCATGCGCCCCATGCGGGCCGTGCCGTAGGTGCCCAGCGTCATCCAGACCTTCAAGGCGCGAAAGCCACGCGACAGGTCGGGCCCCAGGTCGCAGAACCATGGCGCGTTTCCCGCCAGGCCCCGGTCCTCGCGCGACAGATAGGCCAGGGACTGTGCGAAGGCCGCCGCCTGCCGCCCCGGTTCGCGCACCAGGATGCAGCCGGCGTCGTAGGGCACCTGCGCCCATTTATGGAAATCGAACGCCACGCTGTCGGCACGTTCCAGCCCACACAGGGCCGGGCGCAGGTCCGGCGACAGCATGGCCAGCGCGCCGAAGGCGCCGTCGACGTGAAACCACAGCCCATCCCGCCGGGCGATGTCGGCGATCCCGTCCAGATCGTCGATCGCGCCGGTATCGACGGTTCCGGCCGTGCCGATCACGATGAACGGTTCGGCCCCGCTGTCGCGGTCCGACCGGATCGCGGCGCGTAGCGCGGGCAGGTCCATGCGATGACGATCGTCCACGGGGATGATCCGCAGGGCGTCGGTCCCCAGCCCGGCAAGGTCGAACGCGCGGGCGATGCAGCCATGGGCGGTGGCGGCGGCATATCCGACCAGCCGGCGTCCACCGACTCCCGTCCGGCGCAGCGCCTGTCCGTCGGGTGTGGCCCGGCTGGCGGTGATGACGGCGATCATGTTCGCCATCGACGACCCCGTGACCAGCAGGCCGGAGCAGTCCGGGGGGAAGCCCAGCATGTCGGCGGCCCAGCGGATCACCTCGCGCTCAACTTCGATCGGCGCATGGTCGCGGCCGCCGCAATTCGCGTTCAGGCCGCCGGCCAGCAGTTCGGCCAGCATGCCGACCGCAGTACCACCCCCATGCACCCACCCCATGAAGCCGGGATGGGTGTTGCCGGTGGCATAGGGCGCGATCAGGTCGCTGAAACGATCGTACAGGGCCTCGGGCGGGGTCGGCTCGACCGGCAGGCCGGTCCGCAGCGCCGCGCGGGCGGCGTCGGGCATGGGGCGCCAGACTGGCCGGTCCCGCTGCGTCGCCAGCCGGTCGATCATGTCGTCCAGCATCCGGTGCCCCAGGCCCCGCAGTTCGTCCCAGTTCTCGGGGTCCAGTCCGGTCATGCGCTCCCGCCATCCTTTTGCCTGAGTGACAGGCTATGCGATCCGGGCGACGCACCCGGTTCTGTCCATTGTCGGATAATGCCCTTATAATCGGCCCGTGTCTTTTGTGGATCTTCCATGTTTTTTGGCCAACTCGAACTGACGGAACTGGCGTGGGGCACCACCCGCTGCCGCGCGCGGATCGGCGGCAGCGGCCCCCTGCTGGTGCTGCTGCACGGACGGATGCAGAGCCACGCCGCATGGCATGAGGTGGCGCCCCTGCTGGCCGCCACGCACACGGTGGTCTGTCCCGACCTGCCCTCGGACAGCGATTTCGCCGCCCAGGCGCGCCATCTGCTGGCCCTGGCCACCGCGCTGGGGCACCAGACCCTGTCCATCGCGGGGCACGGTACGGGTGGGCATGTCGGCGCCTATGCCGCCGCCGCCGCGCCCGACCGGATCAGCCGCCTGGCGGAAATCGAATGCATCCCCTCGCCCGGCCATCACGGCCGTGCCGATCTGGCGTTCGAACTCTCGCGCTATCAGGCGTGCTGGTTCGCCCAGCTTCATCCCAAGCCGGAATCAACGACGGTTGCGATTCCCGACGAATGGACGCAGCCGGACGGTGATGCGCCGGGGCCGTTCAACCCCTCGGCGGTGGCGGACTATCTGGAGGCCTCCCCAGGGCAGGCCCCGGGAAGCACGGGACATTCCCACTTTCCGCCCTATCCGGGCACCATGCGGATCCAGTGCCCGGTGCTGGTGGTGTGGTCGCGCCATGGCCGGATCGGCGGCTGGTACGATCCCTGCGATCTCTGGCGTCCCTATATGGGCGGCAGCGTGACGGGCCTGGAACTGGACTGCGGCTACTACGTCCCCGAGGAGGCGCCGCAGGCCCTGGCCGGCGCATTGGCCGGCTTCTTCGGACCGGCCTGACCGCGCGCCGGGCCTATCGCGACGTCAGCGGGGGCGTGGCGCGACCCGCGCTTCCGGCCGCGTCCTGCGCCGCCGCGTAGCGCCGTGCCAGCATCGCGCAGACGAAAAGCTGGATCTGGTGGTAGATCATCAGGGGCAGCACCACCAGGCCGACGGTGCTCGGTGCGAACAGCACGTTGGCCATCGGCACGCCCGATGCCAGCGTCTTTTTCGACCCGCAGAAGACGATGGCGATCTCGTCATCCTTGGGAAAGCCCAGCACGCGGCTGCCCAGCGTGGTCGCCAGCAGCACCAGTGCCAGCAGGACGCCGTCGACGACCAGCACCAGGCCGATCTGCGACAGCGGCAGCGTGTGCCACAGGCCCTGGACCACGGCCTCGCTGAACGCGGTGTAGACCACGATCAGGATCGATCCGCGGTCGCTCATCGACAGCAGCTTCTTGTTGCGGTGCGCCCACGCCCCCAGCCAGGGCTGGAGCACCTGCCCCAGGATGAAGGGCAGCAGCAACTGCGTCATGATCGCCAGCACGCCGCCATGCCCGGCCGAGGCGCCATGCCGGGCAAGCACCAGCCCCGTCAGCACCGGGGTGATGAAAATTCCGACGATATTGGATGTGGTGGCCGCGCAGACCGCCGCCGGGACATTGCCACGGGCGATGGAGGTGAACGCGATGGACGACTGCACGGTGGACGGCAGGCAGCACAGAAACAGGATGCCCAGCCAGACCGAAGGTTCCAGCAGGTTGGGGAACAGCGCGTGCAGTCCCAGCCCCAGCACGGGAAACACGGCGAACGTGCACAGCAGTATCGCCAGATGCAGCCGCCAGTTCACGATGCCGCCCAGCACCGCGTCGCGCGACAGGCGGGCGCCCTGCATGAAGAACATCAGCGCGATGACCGCGATCGCCAGATCCTGGAATACCGGCACGGCGGCGCCATGACACGGCACGATCGTTGCCAGAATGACGGTGCAGATAAGGCTGAGCAGAAACGGATCCGGCTTGAGCATCGATGGGGGCCCCGGGGCAGTAGAAGAAAGCACGTTGGAACATCGGCTGGCCGACGGGCTATCGCCTCCGGGCCGCCATACTCTCATGCCAAATTGCCTTATGGACGCGGTCGCGTCACTGTCTGGCCGAGATGATGAAGATGCGAATCCTTTCCCCTGCCGTCGTTCTGGCCGCCGCCGTCGCGATATTTCCATCCGCCAGGGCCGCGCCGCTGCCGGCCGATTGCGCGGTCGCAGGGGCCGACAGCCCGGCGGGGGGCGGAAGCGCCGCCACGGCCCATGGCTATCGCCTGCGCTTTTCCGGCGGCATGGCGCCCCCTTCTCTTCACGCCGCCACCGTCAGTGTCAAGGGCGGCGAGGCTGCCACGCCCGGCCGCGATATCCTTGATGCGGCATCCGTGGTGCTGCTGGGGGCGCTGACCAACCACCATGCCCCGGGCTGCACGCCGGGCTATTTCGCCGACACCGTCCGTCCCGTCCTGCGCGGGCTGGGGGCAGACCGGTCCTACGACCTGGCCTGGTCCAACCCGACGATCGTCAATGGATCGACCCGGATTTCGTTCCGGGCCATCCATCTGCACCTGACGGGCGCCGGGCCGGACATGCCGGTGGTGGCCTCCCTCGATATTCAGGATGCAGCCACGGACGGTCAGGCCGACCTGTCATCCCTGCTGCCGCAGCAGGCACGTTCGGTCTTTTCGATTCCGGCCCGGTCCCTCGGCCCGCTTCTGGCGGCCATCAGTGGACGGCCGACACAGGGTGTCGCCGTGCCCGTCACCATTCGCAGCCTGTCGGCCCAGCGTTCGGACATGCGCCTGGATGGCAGCGGGTCGGCGGTCCTGACCGGCAATCCCGACGCCGCGTCGGCAAGCGGGCACATGAGCATGCGCAACCTGCCCGACCTGATCGCGGCCGTGCGCGCCATGGGCCAGACCCGCGTGGCCACCGCGCTGATCCTGGCCAATCTGGTGGGGCATCATGCCGATGCCGACGACACCTCGTGGGATGTGGCGTGGCAGGGAGGAATTTTGACCGTCAACCGGATCCCCCTGCCCCTGCGTTGAGTCTCCGGGGCTGAGTTCCCTCAGCCGGGGTGGCGCAGCAGCCCGCCCTCGACCCGCAACGTGGCCCCGGTCGTCGCCGACGCCTGCGGCGAACAGACATAGGCCACCATGCTGGCGATCTCCTCCGGCTCGGCCAGGCGGCGGATCAGCGAGGTCGGACGGTGCGCGGGGATGAACTCGGCCTCGATCTCGGCGACCGGACGGCCGCTCTCGCGGGCGGCGTGCTCGAACATCGCCATCACGCCCTCGGTCCGGGTCGGGCCGGGCAGGACCGAATTGACGGTGACCCCGGTGCCGGGAACGCTTTCCGCGAGTCCACGGGCGATGGCGACCTGGGCAGCCTTGCTGAAGCCGTACGCGATCATGTCCGCCGGAATGTTCAGCGCGGATTCGCTGGAGATGAAGACCACCCGCCCCCATTTTTCCTCCACCATCCCCGGCAGATAGTGGCGGGTCAGGCGGACGCCGCTCATGACGTTGACGTCGAAGAAATGCTGCCAGGTGGAATCGGGCGTCTGCAGAAATTCGACCTGCTCGAAGATGCCCAGATTATTGACCAGAATATCGGCCCGCGGCACCGCCTGGATGAAGGCGTCGACCCCCGCCTCGGTCCCCAGGTCGCCCGCGACCCCGCGCAGCCGCGCCGTCGGCACACGGGCGCGGACATGGGCCAGGGCCTCGTCCACCCGGTCCTGGCCGCGACCGTTCACGATGACTTCCGCCCCGGTTTCGGCCAGGGCCATCACGATGGCCAGCCCGATTCCCGCTGTCGAGCCCGTGACGATGGCCGTCCTGCCCGTCAGATCGATCTTCATGTCGCCTGTTCCTTTCGTGCTGTCGTCCTCAGGCCGCCTTCTCCTGGCCCGCCAGCCGGCCGAGAGTCAGCACCGTGTCCTTGGCCAGACGAATGCGCTGCGCGTTCGTCATCTCGCGCACCAGGGCCAGCTTGTGGTCCGGGCGCAGGCGGACATTGCCGTCCTTCTGCGTCGCGATCCACGTCACCAGCCCGCCCGGGTTGGCGAAATGATTGCCCCGGAACTGGATGACCATGCCCTTCGGCCCGGCTTCCAGCCGTTCCACACCGGCCTCGCGGCACAGTCGCTTGATCGCGACCACGTCCAGAAGGTTCCGGACCTCGTCCGGCAGGGTGCCGAAGCGATCAACCAGTTCGGCCTCCATCGCCTCGATTTCCGCGTCGCCCGCCAGGGCGGCGATCCGCCGATACAGGCCCAGCCGCACCGGCAGGTCGGTCACGTAGGTTTCGGGGATCAGGACAGGCAGGCCCAGGATGATGTTGGGCGTCCAGTCGCGGTCCTGGATCTTGCGGCGTCCCTTCTCGGCCCGCATCTCGGCGACCGCGTCTTCCAGCATCTGCTGGTAGAGTTCGATCCCGACCTCGCGGATATGTCCCGACTGCTCGTCACCCAGGAGGTTGCCCGCGCCGCGCAGGTCCAGATCGTGCGAGGCCAGGGTGAAGCCCGCGCCCAGCGTGTCCAGTGTCTGCATGACCTCCAGCCGCTTTTCGGCGGCGGCGGACAGGACATGGGTCTGCGGCCAGGTCAGATAGGCATAACCGCGCTGCTTGCCGCGCCCCACCCGGCCGCGCAACTGGTATAATTGCCCCAGCCCGAACATGTCGGCGCGATGGATGATCAGCGTATTCACCGCCGGCATGTCCAGCCCGCTCTCGACGATGTTGGTCGACAGCAGGATGTCGTATTTGCCGTCACTGAATTCGGTCATGACCCGTTCCAGGTCGGTCGGCGACAGGCGTCCGTGGGCCTGGACCATCCGGGCGTCCGGCACGATGTCGTGCAGACGGGTGGCCATCCGGTCCAGATCCTCGATCCGGGGCACGACGCAGAAGATCTGCCCGCCCCGGAACCGTTCGCGCTGGATCGCCTCGCGGATCACCACACTGTCGAACGGCATGATGAAGGTGCGTACCGCCAGGCGATCGGTCGGCGGGGTGGCGATCAGGCTCATTTCCCGCACCCCCGTCAGCGCCAGTTGCAAGGTACGGGGCAGCGGTGTCGCCGACAGGGTCAGGACGTGCACGTCCTCGCGCAGGGCCTTCAGCTTCTCCTTGTGGGCGACGCCGAAATGCTGCTCCTCGTCGATGATCAGCAGTTCCAGGTCGGCGAACTGCACCGTCTTGGCCAGCAGCGCATGGGTGCCGATGACGATGTTGACCGTCCCGTCGGTCAGGCCCTTGCGCACGGCGGTGGCGTCCTTGGCGGTGACCATGCGCGACAATTGCGCGACCGTGACCGGCAGGCCTGCGAACCGGGCCGAGAACGTACGGAAATGCTGGCGCGCCAGCAGGGTCGTCGGCACCACCACCGCCACCTGCGCGCCGGACATGGCGGCGACGAAGGCGGCGCGCAGCGCGACCTCGGTCTTGCCGAACCCCACGTCGCCACAGACCAGGCGGTCCATCGGGCGACCCGATCCCATGTCTTCCAGCACGTCGGCGATGGCGCGCGACTGGTCCTCGGTCTCGACGAAGGGGAAGCGGGCGCAGAATTCGTCCCACAGCCCTTCGGCGGGCGTCAGGCTGGGCGCCTCGCGCAGGGCCCGCAGGGCGGCGGTGCGGATCAGCTCGCCCGCCATGTCGCGGATGCGCTGCTTCATCCGGGCCTTGCGGCTCTGCCACGAGGCCCCGCCCAGCTTGTCCAGCGCCACCCCGGCCTGGTCCGAACCGAAGCGGCTCAGCAGTTCGATATTCTCGACCGGCAGGAACAGTTTTTCATTGCCGTCATAGACCAGGCGCAGGCAGTCGTGCGGCGCGCTGCCCACGCCGATCGTCTCCAGCCCGTCATAGCGGCCGATTCCGTAATCCTGATGGACGACCAGATCGCCCTCGGCGATTTCCGACGCCTCGGCAATGAACTGGTCGGCCTTCTTCCGGCGGCGGGGCGGACGCGATATCCGCTCGCCCAGCAGATCCTGCTCGGACACGAAGGCCAGGTTATCGGCGATGAATCCGCGTTCCAGCCCCATCGTCAGCAGGCCGATCGCCCCGGGCTTCAGGTCGCGGGCACGCGTCCAGCCCTCGTAGGTCTCGACCGCCATCCCATGTTCGCGCAGCAGCGTCGCGATCCGCTCGCGCGAGCCACGGCTCCAGGCCGTGACGTAGGTACGACGCCCGACCTCGGCCCACTGCCGCACCTGCGTCTCCAGCAGCGCGAACACGTTTTCCCGGGATTCGGTGCCGGTACCGCGTGCGAACAGAATGCCCGGCCTGCCCCCGGCATCGATGCCAGGGCCGTCGTCGGGGCGGGCGAAGGGGCTGAAGGCCATGACCGGGCGGCCGGACAGGATTCCATCCCAGCCCTTGCGGTCCAGATACATCAGGTGCGGCGGCAGGGGGCGGTAGGGCACCTCGCCCTCGCGCACCGGCTGGCGGCGGGCCTCGAAATGATCGGCGATCATCTCCAGCCGCGCGGTCAGCACGTCCTGCGCCTGATGCGCCAGAATGATCGACGCACCAGGCAGATAGTCGATCAGCGTTTCCAGATGCTCGTGGAACAGCGGCAGCCAATGCTCCAGCCCGGGATGGCGCCGCCCGTCGGACACATGCTGATAGATCGGATCGGCCGCTGCCGCCGGGCCGAACAGGTCGCGCCATCCGGTCCGGAAGCGCGACACGCAGGCCTGGTCCAGCGAGAAATCCGCCACCGGCCGCATGACGAACCGGTCCAGTCGTTCGGTGGATCGCTGGGTGGCGGGGTCGAAGCGGCGGATGTTCTCGACCTCGTCGCCGAACAGGTCCAGGCGCACAGGCTCGGCCTCGCCGGCGGGAAAAATGTCGAAGATGCCGCCCCGGGTCGCGAATTCGCCGGGCTCCATGACCGTATCGGTGCGGTTGTAGCCGTTGGCGACCAGCAATTCGACCAGGAAAGCCTGGTCCAGGCTTTCGCCGGCGGCAAGCGTCAGGGATTGGCCCTGGAACGCCGCGCGGGGGGCCACGCGCTGCACCAGTCCACCCACCGTGGTCAGGACCACCCGGGGCGCCGTCGTGGGCTCCAGAAGCCGGGTCAGGGTCGCCACGCGCTCGGCGACGATGGCGGGGTTGGGCGACACCCGGTCGTAAGGCAGACAGTCCCAGGCCGGAAAACGCAGGATTTCGGCGTTCGGGGCGACCAGGGCCAACTGGTCGCCGATCCGCGCCATTCCGGCATCGTCCCGCGCCACATGCAGGACGGGGCCGCCATGCTCGCCCAGACGGCGGGCCAGCAGGAAGGCGTCATAGCCGTCCGGCACGCCCCATATGGCGGCGATGGCGGGGGACGGCGATCCGGCCACCGCGGTCATCGCACTCCCCGGATCGCGGCCTGGCGGGCGGGGTCGTTCGCATCGGCGATGATGGCCCGCATCATCGGTCCATCCACTTCCGTCGGGACCGGACGGCGGCCGCTCAGCCAGTCGGCGAGGTCGGCATCCGGCAGGTCCATGACCGCCTCCAGCGCGTCCAGCTCGGCGTCGGTCATGCCGGCAAGGCGCGGGGCGACGAAGCCGCCGATCAGGATATCGGTCTCATGCGTGCCGCGATGGGTGGCGCGGTAATAGATCCGGCGGCGGCGCGGATCGAGGGTCGCGAGATCGGAAATATCGACAGCCATAGTACCCTGCCCAGATATGGTTTCGTTTTGTTCCCCGGCGTCGCTGTCCTATAGCCCTGCGACAGGGTTCTGTCAGCCCGGCTGGGGCATCAGGAAAGAAAGCGGACAAGGAACGCGTGTCGGGCATCATCCTTCAGGACGGCCGGGGGAACAACCTCGCCCCGCTGCTTGCCCCGCTTGGCAGCCTGCCGGGCGTGGGGCCGGCGGTCGCGCGGCTGCTGGCGCGGGCCGTGCGGGGCGAGCGGGTGATGGACCTGCTGTTCCATCTTCCGGAATCGGTCATCGACCGCCGCTACCGCCCCCTTCTGCGCGACGCGATTCCGGGGCGGATCTGCACGCTGGCGGTCACCGTCCGGCGGATTGACGCCCCCGCGCGGGGGACACGCCAGCCCTGGCGGGTGCAGGTGGCGGACGACAGCGGCGTGGCCGACCTGGTGTTCTTCTCGCCCTATCAGGCGCGGCAGATGGTCGTGGGTTCGGCCATCGCGGTGTCCGGTATGCTGGAGAAATTCGGTGACCGCCTGTCGATGGCCCATCCCGACCATATCGTCCCGCAGGACCGCGCCGACTCGATTCCCGCCCTGGAACCGGTCTGGCCGCTGACGGCGGGCCTGTTTCCCCGGCATGTGCGCGGGGCGTTGCACCAGGCGTTCCTGCGGTTTCCGGCGTTGCCGGAATGGTTGGACCCCGCGCTGGTGGCGCAACGGCAATGGCCGGATTTCGAAACGGCGCTGCGCCATCTGCATTGCCCGGCCGCCTTCGACGAACTGCTGCGCGATGACGCCTATACGGCCGCCGCCGAACGCGCGCGCCTGCGCCTGGCCTGTGACGAATTGCTGGCGGGGCAGATCGCGATGGTCGAGGCGCGGCGGCGCAACCGCAACCGGCCCGGCCGCGCGATCGCGGGAACCGGCATGTTGCGCAATACCGCCCTGGCGCGTTTCGGCCATGCCCCGACCGGCGCGCAGATCCGCGCGCTGCGCGATATCGACCAGGATCTGGCCGCCCCGAACCCGATGATGCGGTTGCTGCAGGGTGATGTCGGAGCGGGCAAGACACTGGTCGCGCTGATGGCGATGCTGGGCGTGGCGGAGGCCGGGCACCAGGCCGTGCTGATGGCGCCGACCGAGATCCTGGCGCGGCAGCATTACGCAACGTTCCAGAAACTGGCCCCGGTACCCGTGACCTTCCTCAGCGGCAGCATCAAGGGACGCGCCCGCAAGACGGTGCTGGAGGAGATCGCCCAAGGCACGGCCCCCCTGGTGATCGGCACCCACGCGCTGTTTCAGGACAAGGTGGTGTTCGACGACCTGGCGCTGGCCGTCATCGACGAACAGCATCGCTTCGGCGTCGAGCAACGCCTGCTGCTGGGCGAAAAGGGTCATCTGACCGACGTCCTGGTCATGACCGCCACCCCGATTCCCCGCACCTTGCTGCTGACCCAATGGGGGGAAATGCAGGTCAGCCGCCTGGACCAGAAACCGTCCGGACGGCAACCGGTGCGCACCTCGCTGCACGGCATGGCGTCCATTGCCGACCTGCTGGACGGCGTCAGTCGCGCGATCGGGCGGGGCGCGCGGATCTTCTGGGTCTGCCCGTTGGTCACCGAAAGCGAATCGGTGGACATCGCGGCGGCCGAGGCCCGCTTCGCCGCCCTGACCGAACGTTTCGGCCCCATCGTCGGCCTGGCGCACGGCCAGCAGGACATCGCGGTGCGCGAGGCCGCGATCGCCGATTTCGCGGCGGGGCGGACCCGCCTGCTGGTGGCGACGACGGTCATCGAGGTCGGGGTGGATATTCCGGCCGCCACGGTCATGGTCATCGAACATGCCGAGCGTTTCGGCCTGGCCCAGTTGCACCAGCTACGCGGGCGTGTCGGGCGCGGAGCCGACGAATCGTTCTGCCTGCTGCTGCATGATGACGGGCTGGGACAGACGGCGCGGCGCAGGCTGGCCCTGCTGCGCGATACCGACGACGGCTTCCTGATCGCGGATGAGGATTTCCGCCTGCGTGGCGGTGGTGACCTGACGGGCCGGCGCCAGTCCGGCCTGCCGGATCTGCGGCTGGCGACAGGCGCGCGCCTCGACCTGCTGGTCACGCTGGCGGCGCAGGACGCGGAACGGGTGGTGGCGCCGGACGGCCGGATCACCGGCCCTCGGCGCGATGCGCTGGCCGTACTGCTGGAATTGTTCGCCAGGAACGACGCGGCCCGCATCCTGCGGTCCGGATGACCCCACCGGCATGGGAGCGTGCCGCGAACGCTCCCGTCGCGGCACTGCCCGGCTGTCAGGTCAGAATTTCGCCGACAGCGCCAGCGATCCGTAGTTGAACAGGCCGCTGCGCTGCCCACGGAACTGCTGGGTCTGCCAGACCTGGCTGTAGGACAGGCGCATGCCGTGCCACATGATCGCCACACCGGCATGGATCTCGCCGACATCCCAGTTGACGGGCACATGCGGCGAATTGTTGCGCACGGTGTTGCCCTGCAACGTGGCGTCATACCCCACGGCGCTGCCCGTGACGTTGCCGAACGCGTACCAGGCAACGGGGCGTGTCAGGGTATAGGCATCCGTTCCATCGACGCCCGGCCCGATGGTCGGGGTACCGAAATCGCTGTTCAGCCCCTGCCCGATCCGAAACGTGTCGGCCACCGATCCGTAGATCCGGTAATCGCCCACCGCCGCCGAGGCCGCCGGCAGCATGTCCATCGAGATACCGAACACCTCGGCCAGCGGCAGGCGCCAAGTGCGGCCCATCTGGACCTGGAAGATCGGCTGGTTCTGCAACTGATGGTTCCAGCCCAGATTCTTGGTATCGCCGATCGCGCCATGGAAACCGTTCTGCAACTGCCGCCCGAGGCCCGCAGGGCCCATGACGCCGAACTGGATACCGAACACCGTCCGCGACAGATCCGTGTCGTTGATCAGGTTGACGGTGCCCAGCAGCAGGCTGGAATAGGGACGGTCGTGCGGCTGGGCCAGCGGGGTCTGGGTATTCTGCGGCGTGAAGATCAGCTGCTGGACGCCCAGGCTGATGCGGGTGACGCCGCGGCCCATGATGGCGTGGTTGATCGTCTCGATCGGCGCGGGCTGGTTGTCGGTGCCCGATGTCCAGTTCAGGCGCAGGCCGCTGGTATAATTCTGGTCCGACGTGCCCTTGAGGGTGCTGACCGCGTCGTTCTCGCCCTGAAGGGTCCAGGTGCCGTACGGATCCTGCAACGGCGTCGCGCCGGCCGGGGCTGCCCATGTCGCCAGGCCGCCGAAACCCGCCGCCAGCGCGCCCATCCGCAGCAGCCGGTCGGTCATTGTCGAAATCCTCGGCTGACTCATGGGCTCCTGGCTCCTAAAGATCTGTTTTGACCTCTCTAAATCGTTCGGCCTTTCCGAGAAAGCCCGGAACGGACATCGTGAACGCAGAGCTGACATAATTCTTGTGCTCACGAACCGGTCAGCGAGGCCAAATCATGATGGAACCCGGGGCGGCCTATATGCTTATCTATATCGGACACCGGCGCTTTCGTGCTAGGGTCCGCGCGGAACAGGATGCTTTCCGGCCCGGTCGTCCGTCACGGCAGGGACATGGGGACAGGACGCCTTGTTCCGTAAAAAGTTTTTCATCCGGTGGTTTCCTGGGACAGGGACCCGCCATCTAGACCTCGGGATTACGACCGTTGAGAAGTAACAGGACCGACCGCAGCCCCCGCTCCCCGCGCCGCGGCGGATTTGATGACGATTTCATGCCGTCGCCTTCGTTTGGCGATCGCGGCGGCGCACCTCGTCGTCCGATGGGGAGCAGCCCTTCTCAGGTCCTCGCCTCGGGGCCGGAAATTGGTGCATCCGTCAAGTGGTTCAACGGCGAAAAGGGCTTCGGCTTCGTCGAGCTGGCCGATGGTTCGGGGGATGTGTTCCTCCACGCCAACGCGCTGACGCAGAGCGGCCATGACTCCGTGTCCCCCGGCACGACTCTGGTTGTGCGGATCGGCCAGGGCCCCAAGGGCCGCCAGGTCGCCGCCGTCGTTTCGGTGGACGAGAGCACGGCCCAGCCGGAACGTCCCCGTGGTTTCGGCGCCCCGCGTGCCCCCGGTGGCTTCGGCGGCGCCCGTCCGTCGCGCCCCGCCCCTGACCTGTCGCATGCGCAGGAGATGCGCGGCGTGGTCAAGTGGTACAACGCCACCAAGGGCTTCGGCTTCATCACGCCGGAAACCGGCGGCAAGGACATCTTCGTCCATGCATCCGCTCTGGAGCGTTCGGGCCTGACGGGCCTGACCGAGGGCCAGACGGCGAACGTTCAGGTCGTTCAGGGCCAGAAGGGCCCCGAGGCCGCGTCCGTCAGCGTCGACTGACACACCCCGGTTTACCGGTGAATACAGGACAGGGCCGCTCTCGGGCGGCCCTGTCTGCGTTTGGAGGAACCGCCCGCGCCGGGTCCATATCCGACCGACAAAAGTCGGGCTTTGCCCGAACCCACCAGGGCCTGAGGCCCTGGACCCCGATCCTGGATGGGCGATGCCCTTTGGCGGGGTTCAGGGCAACGCCCTGATGCGGGCCTCTTTAATCGCCCCTGCCCTTGTTCCGCATCAGCCGCGCCTTGTCGCGCTGCCAGTCGCGATCGGCGATCGCCTGCCGCTTGTCCGCTTTCTTGCGGCCCTCGCCGATGCCCAGCGTCACCTTGGCCAAGCCACGCGCGTTGAAATGGATGTCCAGCGGTACCAGCGTGACACCCTCACGCGCCACGGCCCCCAGCAGCTTGTCTACCTGTTTGCCGTGCAGCAACAGCTTGCGCGGCGCGCGCGTCTCGAAGCGCGACAGGACGCCGCCCTGATATTCGGGGATATAGCTGTTGAACAGCCAGATCTCGCCGTCCCGATCGCCGGCATAGGCCTCGTTGATCGTGGCCCTGCCCAGCCGCAGGCTCTTGACCTCGGGGCCTTTCAGCACCAGCCCGGCCTCGATCGTCTCCAGGATCGTATAGTTGAAACGGCCCTTGCGGTTCTGGGCCGCAATCCCGGTCGAGATCATGCCGCTCTTGCGTTTTTCGGCCATGACCCTAGTCCAGCAGGCCGACAAGCTGCAGGGCGTTCCGCACCCGTGCGCGCGACTCCTCGGCCAGAGGCGCCAGAGGCAGGCGGCAGGTCTCGTTGGCCAGACCCAGCAGGCTTGCCGCATATTTCACCGGGCCGGGGCTGCTTTCGCAGAACAGCGCATCATGCAGCGGCAGCAGCCGGTCCTGGATCGCCATTGCCTCCGCCACCCGTCCATCCTGCCAGGCAAGCTGCATTTCCGCGCAGAGGCGCGGCGCGACGTTGGAGGTGACGCTGATGCAGCCGTCGCCGCCGGCCGCCAGGAACGACACCGCCGTACCGTCTTCGCCGGACAGTTGGTTGAACGGCTTGTGCCCGATCGCCTGGCGAACCTGAAGCGGGCGCAGCAGATTGGCCGTGGCGTCCTTGATGCCCACGATATTGGCATGCCGGGCCAGCCGCGCGATGGTGTCGACCGTGATCTCGATCACCGAACGCCCGGGAATGTTATACAGGACCAGCGGCAGGTCCGTCGCGTCGGCGACCGCCATGAAATGGCGGTACAGCCCTTCCTGCGTCGGCTTGTTGTAATAGGGGGTCACGACCAGAACCGCATCCGCCCCGACCTGCTTCGCGTGCCGCGCCATGCCCACGGCCTCGGCGGTGCTGTTCGAGCCGGCGCCGGCGATCACCGGGACGCGCCCGGCCACGGTCTCGACCGTGTATTCGACCACGCGCGCATGTTCGTCATGCGTCAGGGTCGGGCTTTCGCCCGTCGTGCCGACGGGAACCACGCCCGACGATCCCTCTTTGACCTGCCAGTCGACAAATCGGCCGAATGCCGGGAGATCCAGCGATCCGTCATCGTTCATCGGCGTAATCAGGGCGGTGAGGGAACCCTTGAACATGGTCGTTTCCATTTGATGTCGTACGTTCTGAAAAATGCGCCGTCCATCCGTTGCCCGATGCAGCGGAATGAACGGCAATCCTGCCTGTCCTGTTAATGCGGGACGGCCCGGGAAGACAACTGTCCCACCCCATCCGCATCATAAAGCCCGCAGCGGCGCGGGCCAACCACCCTCCGTTGGGGGCAGCCTAGCCGGCCGTGCCCTGTTCCACCGTCCGGCGGAACGGTGATCCGGGATAGACGCCCAGGATCGTCGACACTTCGGAAAAGAACGCTAATTCGGCCAGCGCGCGGCCCAGCGCCGGGTCGTCGGGATGGCCCTCGACGTCCAGCAGGAACTGGGTGGCGGCGAACGACCCGTCGAGCATGTAGCTTTCCAGTCGCGTCATGTTGACGCCATTGGTCGCGAAGCCGCCCAGGACCTTGTACAGCGCGCCCGCCGCATTGCGGACGCGGAACAGCACGGTCGTGATCGTGTCGGCCTGCCCCGGGGCGGGACGCAGCGCCTCGCGCGATGCGATGTAGAATCGGGTGGTGTTGTGGGCCGCGTCCTCGACGTTGCGGCGCAGGATCGTCAGATTATTCAGTTCCGCCGCCAGGGACGAAGCCACGGCCACGTCCTCGGGATTGCCCCACTGCGCCACCAGTTCGGCGGCCCCGGCGGTGTCGAATTCCACGACCGGGGTCAGGTCCAACTCGCGGATGATCCCCCTGATCTGGGCCATGGCGACGGGGTGCGTGTGGACCCGCCGCGCATCGGACAGGCGGGCGCCCGGCACCCCCATCAGACAATGTTCGACCCGCTGGAAGTGCTCGCCCACAATATACAGGCCGGCCTGCGGCAACAGCGCATGGATGTCCGGCACCCGCCCCGCCAGGCTGTTTTCGCAGGCCAGCATCGCCAGTTCCGCCCGGCCGTCGTGCACGGCGGCGATCGCGTCGGCGAACGTCGCGCACGGCAGCGTCGTCCAGCCCGGCCGCGCCTGGCGGCAGGCCAGGTCCGAATAGGCGCCGGGCTGCCCCTGGAACGCGATCGTGCCCGCAGACGAGGTGGGAGGCGCAGCGGTCATCGTGCACCTGCCAGCAGGCGACGGGCGCGTTCCAGATCGTCCGGCGTGTCCACCCCGAAGGGCGCGGTGGCGACGCGGCAGCATCCGATCGTCATTCCGGCCTCCAGGGCCCTGAGCTGTTCCAGCCTCTCCCTCCTCTCCAGCGGCGACTCCGCCAGACCGACGAAGCGGGCCAGCGCCTGCCGGCGATAGGCATAGATCCCCACATGATGCCATAACGGCCCGTGCCCCCAGGGCACCGAAGCACGCGAAAAATACAACGCCCGGGCAACCGTCCCCGCGTCGTCGTCGTCGAAGGCGCAGGCTGCCTTGACCACCGACTCGCGCCCCGATTCCTCGGGGTCGGTCATGGGGGCAACCAGCGTGCCGATATCGACCACCGGGTCGGCCAGGGGACGCAGTGCCGCGCCCAGGGCGCGCGGGTCCAGCCCCGGCAGGTCGCCTTGCAGATTGACCACGACATCATGGCGCGCCTGCGGGTCGACCTGGCCCAGCGCCTGCCACACGCGGTCCGACCCGGACGGCAGCGCCGGGTCGGTCATGACGGCCGTGCCCCCCGCCGCCTCGACGATCCGGGCCAGTTCGGCGTCCGCCACCGCAACGACGACGGGGCCGATATCCGCCGCCCGGGCACGGTCCAGCACATGAAGGATCATGGGGCGATCGCCGATCACGGCCAGAGGCTTGCCCGGCAGCCGCGTCGAGGCCATGCGGGCGGGGATGACAACGATCGGGTTCATGCGGGAAGCGGGGCCTCAGGTCGGAAGCGACGGAAACGATCCGGATGATGGAACTGCCGGTGCGGACATGGGAATCCCGCCTTTACGGGACAATCCGGCAATGCTTCACACAAGGCGGGCGGCAGTCTAGGTAAGGACCCGCCCTCATGCAACCGTACCCCAGCTGGAGCATCGTATTGGACAGCAAGGACGCCAACCGTATCGCAGCAGCCGTCCTGGTGGCCGCCCTGGCCCTGGGCGGCAGCTGGGGCGCCGGATATCTGGCGGTGCCCGCCGCCGCCCCGGCACGTCCGGCCTTCGTCCTGCCCACCCCTGTATCGGCACCCGCGTCGCCGGCGACGGCCGTGGCCCCGTATTCCATCGCCGACGCGGTCGCCCATGCCGACCCCAAGGCCGGACAGGCGCTGGCGGAGCGTATGTGCGCCATGTGCCACAGCTTCGCCAAGGACGGGCCGGCCGTGATCGGCCCGGCGCTGTATGGTGTCGTGGGTACACACATCGGCGACCTTCCCGGCTATGAATTCTCACCGGCCCTTGCCGCGCATAAGGCCGAAAGCTGGACCGACGACAACCTGTCGGCCTGGTTGCAGAGCCCGTCGGCTTTCGCCGCCGGCACCAGAATGGCCTTTCCCGGCGTGTCGGACGAAAATGATCGTGCCGCCATCATCGCCTTCCTGCGCAGCCTGTCGGACGGCGGAAAATGACCATGACCCTGCATGACAGCGACCGGCTGGTCGCGGCGGCGACGGCCGCGGCGGACGTCGCCGGCTGTGTGATCCGCCCCTTCTTTCGCCAGGGCATCGGCGCCGACGACAAGGACGACCGCAGCCCCGTCACCATCGCTGACCGCACGGCCGAACGCGCCATCCGCGCCGTGCTGGCCGAACGCCTGCCCGACCACGGGGTGCTGGGCGAGGAATTCGGGCAGGAACGCCCCGGCGGGCGCTATTGCTGGGTCATCGACCCGGTGGACGGCACCCGGGCCTTCCTGACCGGACGGCCGACCTTCGGCACCCTGATCGCATTGCTGGAGGACGGGGTTCCCGTCCTGGGCGTGATCGACCAGCCGGTGACCGGCGAACGCTGGATCGGCGTGCGGGGGCGCCCGACCCGCTACGAGTCCCGCTGGCCTGGCGCGATCCGCACCCGCCCCTGCCCGGATATCGGACAGGCCGAACTGTCCTGCACCGCGCCCGAGATGATCGAGGGCGCCCCTACGCCACATTGGGACGCCCTGCGGCGCAGCGCGAAGCGCGTCAGCTGGGGCGGGGACTGCTACGCCTACGGGTTGCTGGCGCTGGGTCAGATCGACGTCGTCGCTGAATGCACGATGAAAATCTGGGACTGGGCGGCGCTGGTGCCGGTCATCGAGGGCGCCGGGGGCCGCGTCACCGACTGGAGCGGCCGCCCCCTGCGGGCCGACGGCGATGGAACGGTGCTGGCGGTCGGTGACCCGACGTTGCTGGCCACGGCGTCGGCGCTGCTGTGCGAGGGGCGTCCGACGCGCTCTTGAACAGAGACGACATACCTCCGATGTCGGTGTGGCCCCTAGGCATTTATCCGTCGATCGGATAGGAGCGACATCTTCTTCGAATAGGCGCGAGTATTCGACATGAGCAGCGAGACCACCAGCCAGCTTTCCCTATCCAAGGACAAGATCCGTATCCTGCTGCTCGAAGGCATTCACGACAGTGCGGTGGCCCTGCTGAAGAACAACGGCTACGAGAATGTCACCCGGCTGACCAAGGCGCTGGAAGGCCCGGCGTTGCGCGAGGCCCTGGAAGGCGTGCATATCGTCGGCATCCGGTCACGTACCCAGTTGACCGAGGAGATGATCGCGGCCGCCGATCGCCTGATCGCCATCGGCTGTTTCTGCATAGGGACCAACCAGGTCAACCTTCAGGCGGCGCGGCACCACGGTATTCCGGTGTTCAACGCGCCGTTCAGCAACACGCGCTCGGTCGCCGAGCTGGTGATGGGCGAAATCGTGATGCTGATGCGTCAGATTTTCCCCAAATCCGTGCAGTGTCACGCGGGGGGATGGACCAAATCCGCCGCCAACAGCTGGGAAGTGCGCGGCAAGACGCTGGGCATCGTCGGCTACGGCTCGATCGGCTCGCAACTCTCGGTTCTGGCCGAAGCGTTCGGCATGCGGGTGGTCTATTTCGACGTCATCGACAAGCTGGTGCACGGCAACGCCGCCCCGGTCGATACATTGAACGACCTGCTGGCGCAGAGCGATGTGGTCAGCCTGCACGTGCCGCAGGTGGCCAGCACCGCCAATCTGATCGGCGAGGCGCAGATCCGCGCGATGAAGCCGGGGTCCTTCCTGATCAACAACGCGCGCGGCAATGTCGTGGACCTGGACGCGCTGGCCGCGGCCCTGCGTGACGGGCACCTGCTGGGCGCCGCGATCGACGTGTTCCCGACCGAGCCCAAGGGCGCGGGCGACCGGTTCTCCTCGCCGCTGCAGGAACTGGATAACGTCATCCTCACCCCGCATATCGGCGGCTCCACCGCCGAGGCGCAGGAGCGCATCGGTGTCGAGGTCGCGCGCAAGCTGATCGAATATTCGGACATCGGTTCGACGTTGGGGGCGGTCAATTTCCCCACCGTGCAGTTGCCCGAAAGCCCGCGGGGCACGCGATTCATGCATGTCCACAGCAATGTTCCCGGCATCATGCTGCAGATCAACGAGATCTTCATGTCCGAGAACAGCAACATCACCGCCCAGTACCTGCAGACCGACGGCGAACTGGGCTATGTAGTCGTCGAGGCCGACACCGGGCGCGACATCGAAAAGGACAATCGCATCCTTGCGCGCCTGCGCGACCTCAAGGGCACGATCCGGGCCAGGCTGCTGTATCAGCAGTCCTGACCGGCCCGACCCTTCCGAGGCCCCCTCCGTTTCAGCTCGCGCGCAACGGGGGGATGCCTCACCTTGCGGAAATGCAGGCCGACCTTGTGACGCAGCGAGTCCAGATCCGGCAGAAGCTGGTTGTGCAGGGCACGGACGCTGTCATGCACCGCGTGGAACCGCAGCAGGCCGCTGGTAAACAGGACAGCCGTACCCAGGAAAACGCCATCGATTTCGATAATCGTGGACTCCAGCATCATCAAAAACCTCAAGATACCTACAGCAATGTGGAGAGGGCGAATTGCCCCCCTCTTTTTTCCAGAAACAAACGGTTAGAGGGCGATCCGGGTTTCGTCCCGGGGCATATTTTCAAACGAATGTCATCGGCGCGCGGCAGTTCAACGAGATAATGACGGCATGAATGTGGCGCGTCCCGGGTCGTCACGGTGATGTGCGGGCGATGGATCTGATGCGAAAACCGTCCTTCCGGCAGGAGCGCACTCGGCCCTTGACCGGGACGGGCGGGAAAGGCAGAAAGGCGCGCAAGGCCGACCGATGCCGGACACGTGCCGGAACGATCGGCCGGGCTTTTCTCTCATGATAAAAGCCACGCTTTATCATGGCGTTGCCGGGTTAGCACAGCGGTAGTGCAGCGGTTTTGTAAACCGAAGGCCGGGGGTTCAAATCCCTCACCCGGCACCAGACCATCGACATTCCAAAGTCCCGGCGTCGCTGGTTCCGATTTTCGGCCAACGCGCCTCTCCCCCGGTTCTCGGGTCGCGTGTTTCCTGTTACGACGGAAACGGCGCCGGCAGGTCATGGGCAATGACTGACATATTATTTGAAAACAGAAAAATGGCGCATGTGCTGGTCTTCGTGCTGGCGGCGGTCTGCGCGTTCGTCAGCGTCACATGGACCAAGCATGCGGGCGGGGTCGCCACCATCTGGCCTGCCAACGCGATCATTGTCGTTGCGATGCTGCGGTCGTCCCGATCGGACGGCTGGCTTTACGTCATGGCGCTGTGCGTCATGACGGTCCTGATCAATCTCGGCGACCACCGCCCCTGGGGTGTCGTCCTGGGGTTTGCCGTGGCCAACATGGCCGAAGTCACCATGGCGGCCCTGCTGGTCCGGCGGATCAGCCCGATCGCGCATTCCTTCGAACAGCCGGGGTGGGCCTTTCGTTTCGCGGTGGCGATCTTCGCCTCGGTCGTCGTATCCGCCATGATAGCGGGCGGGGCACTCTCGCTCAGCGAACATCATCCATGGATCGCCGGCAGCGAATTCTGGACGATGTCGCACCTGCCCGGCCTGCTGATCATCGTCCCCATGCTTCTGGCGCTGTATCCCCAAGGCGACAGGCATCGCCTTGCCACCGCCGAACCGCACATGACAACGACATTGTTCCTGATGGCCTTCGTCGCTGCGACATCGGTCGTTATATTCTCGCAATCCCGCTATCCGATCCAGTTCCTGATCCTGCCCTCGCTTTTGCTGGCGACGTATCATCTCAACGCCAAGGGGGCCGCACTGTCGGTGGCCATCGTCGCCGTGATCGGCAGTTTCTTCATCCTGACCAAAACCGGGCCGCTGATGCAGGTTCACGGTCCCGCCGCGGTGAAGATCTATCTTTTCCAGCTTTACCTGGTGACCATCTTCTTCTGCGCGCTGCCCCTGGGCGCCGTGCTGACCCAGCGCGACCAGAAGACCAGCCTGGCGGAACAGCGCTTCCAGGATTTCCGGCATCTGGCCGACCGGGTCGGCGACGTGCTGTTCCGTGCCGATGGCGCCGGTCGGTGGCGCTACCTGAACCCTGCCTACGCGCGGATGTCCGGCTTCGACGTCAACAGCAAGCTGGGTCAGCTCATCCTGGACGACGTGGTGCCCGAGGACCGGCCGGCCCTGACCCAGGCCCAGGCGGAACTGACCAACGGCACGCGCGACGAGATCAGGCTGGTCGTCAGCATTCATCGCCGCGACGGCACCGTCCGTCATGTCGAAATCCTGGCCTACCGGCTGGACGAGGGGGACGGATTCGGAGGCCTGATCCGCGATGTGACGGACCAGATGACGCTGGAGGCGCAGAACCGGCAGATCGCCGCCGCCTACGAAACCGCCGCCAATACCGACGAACTGACGTCATTGCCCAATCGCCGCGCGTTCTTCCAGGTGCTCGGCGTCCATCTGTCGGACGCCACGCCGTCCGACAACCTGACCGTCGCGCTGTTCGACCTCGATCATTTCAAGCGCGTCAACGATCAGTACGGTCACCCGGCCGGCGATGTCGTGCTGCGCCATGTCGCCCAGACCGTCCGCGCGACGATGCGCGAGTGCGACATGGTCGCACGGATCGGCGGGGAGGAATTTGCCATCCTGATCGTGGGCGAAAGCTACGCGCAGGCGGTGGCTATGGCGCGCCGGACCCTGCGCGCCGTCTCGGCGGCTCCGATCGTCCTGCCCGATGGCCCGACGATCCATGTCACCATCAGCATGGGGCTTGCCACCCGCACGGATCACGAGGACCGGGACATGCTGATTTCCCGGGCGGACCAGGCGCTCTATGCCGCCAAGCGCACAGGGCGCAATCGTCTCGAGGAGGCACCCATGCCCTCCGACCAGGTCCTGTCCTGAAACCCGCCCCCGGGTTCAGAGCAGCCCGGATTGCCGGAAACTGGTGGACGCCCCGTTGCCGACGATGATGTGGTCGCGGATGGACAGTCCCAGTACGGTCGCGATCTGTTCCAGGCGGCGCGTCATCGCGACGTCCTCGCGCGACGGCATCGGGTTCCATCCCGGGTGGTTATGCACCAGAATCAGTTCGCGCGCCTTCAGCCGGATGGCGCGGCGCATGACCTCGCGCGGGTAGACCGGGGTGTGATCGACAGTCCCGCGCGCCAGCACCTCGTCCGAGATCAGCCGCGCATGATGGTCCAGAAACAGCACCCGGAACTGTTCCACATCGTCCCGCGCGAGGGCGGCCTGAAGATAGGCCATCAGGTCCGTATGGCACGACAGCACGTTCCCCTGCCTGATCCGTGCCCGCATCAGGCGGATCGCGGCCTCGCGCAGCAACAGGATGGCAACGCCGACCGGCGCCCTGCCCTCGACCGCCACCGCCAGATCGTCCGCCTCGGCCGACAGCACGCCGCCAACCGTTCCGAAACGGGCCAGCAGCCGGCCGGCGATGCCGGAGAGATCGGCGCTGGCCGGCAGGGCCAGGGACAGGATCGCGGTCATCAGCGCCCGGTCGTCCAGTTCGTCCCCCGCCCCCGACAGGATCGCGGCGCGGGCAGAATCGGCCGCCCCCGGGGCGGCAGGCCCGGCCGTCACCCGCTATCTCGGCAGGACACGGGATCGTGGCGCGGGACAGGTCGCATCGGCGTACCATCGTTGCTATACGTGGGATTCATGGAGCCTGAAGGACCATAATCCGAATGAATTTCCAGTCGTTTCTGAGCCATCATGACGCTGTTCTTCTCGACCTTGATGGCACCATCGTTGATTCGCGGGCCGGAATTATTGGCTCTCTACACGATTCGCTGCGTGATCTTGGCCATGAACCCGATCCGAAGGAAGACCTGACCTGGGTGGTCGGTCCTCCATTGCACGATCTGGTCGCCCGGGTCCTGGAGCATTACGGCGACGATCGCGCCGAAGAAGCCGTAAAGCTGTACCGCTATCATTACGAGCGGCACGGCATGCACCGCAGCCCGGTCTTCACGGGCATGCAGGAGGTCATCGAGAGCGTGGTGGCATCCGGCGCGCGGCTGTTCCTTGCCACCTCGAAGCCCGTTCACCTCGCGCGTGCGATTCTCGACCTGCGGGGGCTGACGAAATATTTCACGGCGTTGTACGGCGCCCGCCCCGACGACAGCGGTGCCGAGAAGCCGGAGCTGATCGCGGATCTTTTGCGCGAACACGCCATCCCGACCAATCGCGCGGTCATGATCGGCGACCGCCGGTTCGACATCAGCGGCGCGCATGCGAACCATATCCGCGCCCTGGGCGTGCTGTGGGGTTATGGCGGCGAGACCGAACTGACCGAAGCCGGCGCGGATGGGCTGGTCAACGACCCCGGCGAATTGCTGCTTGCGATCCGCGAACAACTGGCGGCGGCGCATCTGCACGCCGAGGTCGTGCACGCCATGCCCCAGGCCGACGAACAGGGTAAGATCTGAGGCGCTAGAGCCGTCGTTCCTGCCGCAGGCTGATCCACCGTCCCCGGCCGAGCAGAAGATGGTCCTGCACGGTCAGGGACAGTGCCTGGGCATGATGGGATATCGCCTGCATCAGGACGGTGTCGCGATCGATCTGTGCTGCCGACGGCGGCCAGGACGCGGCAATGCGGACGCCGACGAACGCGGTGGCGTGGACGTCCAGCGCCCGCAGCAGGATATGGCGCTGAAGGGCGTCAAGTTCGCCGCCATCCAGCGTCGCCGACACCGTATCGTCGGCGATGACGTGGTTGCCGCTGTCCAGGAACAGGATCCGCAACTGCCCTGGCGGGGCGTCGGCCAGCACCGTGTCGCAATAGGTCATCACGGCGTCCCAGTCCCCGACATGCGCGCGCGTCACCGGCTCGGGCCGCGACAGGCGGGTGGCGGCGCACGCGGGCAGCATCAGGGGCAGCGCGACCCCATCGGACAGGCCCGCCCCGCGCAGGTCGTCGGACGAGGCCGACAGCAGGGCCGCCAAGCTGCCGAACCGGTTGATCAGCGCCTTGGCCATGGGCTTGGTATCGCGTCGCGGAATCCCCGGGAACAGCAGCATCTCGACGATTTCGTAGTCGGCCAGCGCGTGCGCGCCCGCCGTCAGCACCCGTGCACGCATGCGGGCCCGGTGCCCCTGCGGCCCGGTGTCCTTGAACGGAGCATTCCGCGAGGGCGTCGCCGCCCCCTTCCCGCCCTGTCGTGCCATCCGGCCCCCTGTTTCGTGCGCGGCGCGCCCCCAGATGCTTGGTCATAGCCCCGGGACGCCCTATACGGAAACCGTGACCCAGATTTCGCCCCCCCTTTCCGACAGTCCCGATTACCTCCAGCGACTCAATCCCGAACAGCGGACGGCGATCGAGACGACGGATGGCCCGCTGCTGGTGCTTGCCGGCGCCGGGACAGGCAAGACGCGCGTCCTGACCACGCGATTTGCCCATATCCTGCTATCGGGCCGGGCGCGGCCGAACCAGATCCTGGCCGTCACGTTCACCAACAAGGCCGCGCGCGAAATGCGCGAGCGCGTCGGCGCCCTGCTGGGTACCCCGGTCGAGGGGCTGTGGCTGGGGACGTTCCATGCGCTGTGCGCGCGCATGCTGCGCCGGCACGCGGAATATGTCGGGCTGACCAGCGGCTTTTCCATCCTGGACACCGACGACCAGCTTCGCCTGCTGAAGCAGGTGATGGAACCCTATCGCATCGACACCAAGCGCTGGCCGCCCCAGGGCATCCTGGGCGTGATCCAGCGTTGGAAGGATCGCGGCCTGACGCCCGCGCGCGTCACCCCGGCCGAGGACAGCGATTTCGCCGGCGGAAAATGCTGCGCGATCTATACCGACTACCAGACCCGGCTGGCGCAGCTCAACGCCTGCGACTTCGGCGACCTGATGCTGCATATGACCGAGATCATGCGCACCCATCCGGACGTGCTGGCGCAATACCACCGGTTCTTCCGCTATATCCTGGTGGACGAATATCAGGACACGAACACCATCCAGTACCTGTGGCTGCGCCTGCTGGCCCAGCGCGACGGCCAGCCCGCCAATATCTGCTGCGTGGGGGACGACGACCAGTCGATCTATTCCTGGCGCGGGGCCGAGGTCGAGAACATCCTGCGCTTCGAACGAGATTTCCCCGGGGCTGCGGTCGTCCGGCTGGAACGCAACTACCGTTCGACCGTGCAGATCCTGGGCGCAGCATCCGGGCTGATCGCGCATAACGACGGGCGGCTGGGCAAGACGCTGCGCCCCGGACGCGACGATGCGACGGGCGAGAAGGTGCGGGTGGTTTCGGTCTGGGATTCGGACGACGAGGCCCGCCTGGTCGGCGAGGAGATCGAGCGCGTGCGCGCCGGCGGGCATTCGCTGTCGGAAATCGCGATCCTGGTCCGCGCCGGTTTCCAGACCCGCGCGTTCGAGGAACGGCTGATCACCCTGGGCATTCCCTATCGGGTGGTGGGCGGATTGCGCTTTTACGAACGCGCCGAAATCCGCGACGCGCTGGCCTATATGCGGGTCATGAACCAGCCGGCGGACGATCTGGCGTTCGAGCGGATCATCAACGTGCCCCGACGCGGCATCGGCGCCGCCGCGATGCAGAAATTCCACCTGGCTGCGCGCGAGCGGCAGATGCCCCTGGCCGCCGCGGTCATGGATCTGATCGCGCGCAACGAACTCAAGGGCCGCGCGCGCGAACAGATGACCGCCCTGATGTCGTGCCTGGCCCGGGGCCGCGAGGCCCTGCCGCGCGAGGGCCACGTAGTGGTGGTCGAAACCCTGCTGGAGGAAAGCGGCTATATCGACATGTGGAAGGCCGACACCTCGCCCGAGGCCCCCGGCCGGCTGGACAATTTGAAGGAACTGGTCCGCGCGCTGGCCGATTTCGAAAGCCTGGCCGGGTTCCTGGAACATGTCGCCCTGGTCATGGAGAACGAGGAGAATGCCGGCGCCGAGCGGGCTAGCATCATGACCCTGCACGGGGCGAAGGGCCTGGAATTCGATACCGTCTTCCTGCCGGGGTGGGAGGAAGGCGTCTTCCCCTCGCAGCGCACCCTGGATGAGGGCGGCCTGAAGGGGCTGGAGGAGGAACGGCGCCTGGCGTACGTCGGCATCACCCGTGCCCGGCACCGCGCCATCATCAGCCACGCCGCCAACCGCCGGATCTACGGCAACTGGCAGTCGGCGATTCCCAGCCGGTTCATCGACGAACTGCCGCCCGAACATGTCACCGTGACCGGCGCCGCGTCGCAGGCCCGCCAGCGGGGGCATGGGCATGCCCCCATCTTCGCCACCGCCTTCCCGGTGATGGCGCGCCGTCCGCGCGTGACGGATGTGCCCGATGGCGGCACCACCAGCCCCGAACGGGGCATCGCCGTGGGCAGCCGGGTGTTCCACCAGAAATTCGGATACGGAACGGTCTCGTCCAAGGACGGAAACCGTTTGGAGGTCGCTTTCGAGAAAGCCGGCCTGAAGCGTGTCCTCGATACCTTCGTTGAGAAAACATCATGACAAGACTGACCCGTCGACACGCGACGGAACTGGAAACCATTTCCGTCACCGTACCGGCCGAGGCCGTCGAGGCATACGAAGACGCCCTGGCCGTCGTCTGCACGACGATCGGCATATTCGAAATGGATGACAGCCAGCTCTTCTGGCGGGTCGAGGGCGTCCGCGACGCCGGCCATGGCGAGGTGGAACTGACCGGCGCTTTGGCCATAGCCGCCGCCGTGACCGGGCATGAGGCCACGCTGGACCGCACCCGCACCGAGGCCGAGGGCTGGCTGGCCCGCACCTACGAATCCTTCCCCGAACAGACGGTCGGGCAGCGTTTCGCCGTGCGCGGCACGCATCTGGCCCCGTCGGAGCGTTCGCGTCGCATCACCATCACGCTGGATGCCGGCGTCGCCTTCGGATCGGGCGAACACGGATCGACCCGCGGCTGCCTTCGCGCGCTTGAGGCAGTCGCCCATCGCCGCCCCCGCCGGATTCTGGACATGGGCTGCGGTTCGGGCATCCTGGCCATGGCGGCGGCGGCCCTGCTGCATCGTCCGGTCCTGGCGATCGATATCGAGCCCTGGTCCGTCCGCACCACGGCACGGAACACGGAACTGAACGGGCTGGGGCCCCTGATCGACGCCCGCCTGGGCAATGGCTGGCGGACGCCCGGACTGTCCCGCCGCGCGCCGTTCGACCTGGTCTTCGCCAATATCCTGGCCCGCCCGCTGTGCCTCATGGCGCAGGATCTGGCGCTGCATCTGTCGCCCGGCGGGACGGCAATCCTGGCCGGATTGCTGAACAGCCAGGCCGGCATGGTCCTGGCGGCTCACCGGCGGCAGGGCCTGGTTCTGGAACGCCGCCTGCGCGAGGGCGACTGGACGACGCTGGTCCTGCGCAAACCGTCCGGCGCGGTCATCTGATTTACGAACATATCCGGATAAAAATCTGTCTTTAAAAGATAAAGGACGATGACATGACCGATTCTGCATCCCGCCTGGCGGCCCTACGCGCGGCGTTGGGCCAGATGAATGTCGATGGCTTCGTCCTGCCGCGCGGCGACGAACATCTGGGCGAATATGTCGCGCCATGCGCCGAGCGTCTGGCGTGGCTGACCGGCTTCACCGGCAGTGCCGGCATGACCGTGGTCCAGCGGGATGGACCGTCGGCCGTATTTTCCGACGGCCGCTACATCACGCAGATGGACCAGCAGATCGACGGCGCGCTGTGGTCCCGCCTGCATATCCGCGACACGCCCCCGGCCCACTGGCTGGCGGCCAACGGCGGCGCGGGCAAGCGCATCGGCTACGATCCCCGGCTGGTCGGCGAGGCAGGGCTCCAGCCCTTTCTGGATGCCGGCCTGACGCTGGTTCCGCTGGCCGCCAACCCGGTGGACCAGGTCTGGACCGACCGCCCCGCCGCCCCGGCCACGCCCTGCCTGCCCCACCCGCTGACCTATGCCGGGGTCGACAGCGCCGCGAAGCGGGAGCGGATTGCCGACACACTGAAGGCCGAGGGCCAGGACGCGGTCATCCTTGGCGATCCGACCTCGATCGCGTGGCTGCTGAATATCCGGGGCGGCGATATACCCTACATTCCGGTCTGCCTGGCGTTTGCCATCCTGCATGCCGATGCACGGCTGGACCTGTTCATCGACCCCGCGCGCGTGCCGGCCGACACCGGCACCTGGCTGGGGCCGCAGGTCTCCATCACGCCCCCGGACCGGCTGGAGGCGGCGCTGGCGGCGCTGACCGGCCAGCGGGTGCGGATCGATCCCGTCGGCACCGCCATCTGGTTCATCCAGACGGTTCAGGCGGCGGGCGCCACGGTGGTGCGGGGCAGCGATCCGTGCGTGGTGCCGAAAGCCGTCAAGAACGAGGTCGAGCAGGACGGCGCGCGGCGCGCCCATATGCAGGACGGCGTGGCGTTGTGCCGTTTTCTGCACTGGCTGGATGAGGCGGGCGTGGGCCAGGGCGAACTGGAGGCCGCCGGCCGGCTGGATTCGTGCCGCGCCGGCAGCCCCGATTATCGCGAGGAAAGCTTTCCCGCCATTTCGGGCGCCGGCCCCAACGGGGCGGTCATCCACTACCGCGTCACGCCGGAGAGCAATCGCAGGCTCGGCGCGAACGAGGTCTATCTGATCGACAGCGGCGGTCAGTACCCGTTCGGCACCACCGACGTCACGCGCACGATCTGGACCGGCCCCGACGCGGGCCCCGATCATGTGCGCGGACCGTTCACCCGGGTGCTGAAGGGGCATATCGCGCTGGCGCAAGCCCGCTTCCCGGCCGGGGTCACGGGGCATGCGCTGGATGCCCTGGCCCGCTACGCCCTGTGGCAGGCGGGGCTGGATTACGATCACGGGACCGGTCACGGCATCGGCAGCTACCTGTCGGTTCACGAAGGGCCGGCCTCGATCTCGGCGGTGTACCGCCCGGTGGCGATCGAGGCCGGGATGATCCTGTCGAACGAACCCGGATACTATCGTCCCGGCGCGTTCGGGATCCGGCTGGAAAACCTGCTGCTGGTGCGTCCGGCCCCGGTGGGCGCCCCCGGCCGGGCTTTTCTGGAATTCGAAACGCTGACACTGGCGCCCTTCGACCGCCGGCTGATCGACGTCGCGCTTCTGACCGAGGGCGAGCGATCATGGCTGGACGCCTATCATGCACGGGTTTGTGAAGACATCGCGCCGCATCTGGACAGTGCCGGGCAGACGTGGCTGCGGGCAGCCTGTGCCCCGCTGGCGGGGGGATAGCGCCGGATAATGTGACCGTGAAAGCGGCCCTGCCGGGGGGCTGTGGAATTGTCACATGCCGGTCACGGGCCTAGGACCATACGGGTTCCGACACGGCTGCTCTGCCTCGCGACCAGGTAGTCCGACGCCGGCGCGCACCCTGTCAAAGACCCTGCACAGAGGGAGACGTTCCATAATGTCCGCTGCAGAAAAAAACATCCCGGCCACCCTGATTCCCGGCGACGGGATTGGCCCCGAGATCGTCGAATCCGTCATCGAGATCCTGGACGCGGTCGGCGCCCCGTTCGACTGGGACCGCCAGCTTGCCGGCATGGCGGCCGTCGACGCCACCGGCAATCCGCTGCCTGCCCAGACGATCGAGAGCATCCATCGCACCGGCCTCGCGCTCAAGGGGCCGCTGACCACGCCCGTCGGCGGCGGCTTCAAGTCGATCAACGTCACATTGCGGCAGGAGTTCGGTCTCTACGCCAATCTTCGTCCGACCCACACGATCGTGCCGGGCGGCCGCTTCGACAAGATCGACCTCGTCATCGTCCGTGAAAACCTCGAGGGGTATTACGCGGCGATGGAAAGCTACATCCCCGTCGGTGACGACCCGCATGGCATCGCCACCGGCGCCGGCTACAACTCGCGCGCCGAATGCAACCGCATCGTCCGCTTCGCCTTCGAATACGCGGTCAAGAACAACCGCAAGAAGGTGACGCTGGTCCACAAGGCCAACATCCTGAAGCTGCTGACGGGCCTGTTCCTTGAAGAGGGCCGCAAGGTCGCGAAGGAATACGAGGGCCGCGTCGAGGTGAACGAGCGGATCGTCGACGCCTGCGCCATGCAACTGGTCATCGACCCGTGGCAGTTCGACGTGATCGTCACCACCAACCTGTTCGGCGACATCTTGTCCGACCTGACGGCCGGCCTGGTCGGCGGCCTGGGTATGGCCCCGGGTGCCAATATCGGCGAGAAGGCGGCGGTGTTCGAAGCCGTCCATGGTTCCGCTCCGGATATCGCCGGCAAGAACCTGGCCAACCCGCTGGCCCTGCTGATGGCTGCGAACATGATGCTGCAGCATGTGGGCCGCCAGGACCTGGCCTCCCGTATCGAGGGCGCGATCGAAGCCGTCATCACCACCGGCGAGGTCCGGACCCGCGACCTGGGCGGCACCGCCGGAACGCGGGAACTGACGGCCGCGCTGAAGCAGAAGCTGGTCTGATCCATTCCGCCGGCCTGAAAGGCCGGCGGGATAGGGATATCGAAACGCGCGACGGGAATTACTCCCGTCGCGCGTTTTGGCGTTTCAGGGCCGGCTCAACTTCCCCGGTAGGTCGAAAACCCGTAGGGCGAAACCAGCAGCGGCACATGGTAGTGCCCCCCCTTCCCGTCGGCGCCCGGTACCGCGATCCCGAAGGCGATCGGCACGATATCCAGGAAAGGCGGGTCGCTCTGGGCGACGCCCTGCCCCTGGAAATAGGCTGCCACCGAAAATTCCAGCCGATAGCGGCCCGGCGCCAGCCCGCCCAGCGTCGCCAGATCCGGGCAGCGTCCGTCCGCGTTCGTGCGGCCGCTGAACAGGCAGCGCTCGCCCTGCCACAGGGCGATGTCCATGCCGGCCGCGGGGCGGCCGGACACCAGATCCAGAACGTGGCTGGACAGGGTCATCATGCCGTACGCTCCAGTTTCGCCAGAATGTCCACCAGCCGCAAGCCGGCGATCTTGCCGATCTCGACCAGCGCGGTGTCCAGTTCCTGCTCGGGCGTATGGGCGACGCGGCGTTCCATTTCCGACAGGATGAAAGCCTTGTCCGACAGGCGGACACAGATGACGAACGGCATGGCGAACCGCGCGGCATAGGCGTCGTTCAGCTGGTTGAACCGGCCATATTCCTGCGTGCTCAACCGGTCCAGCCCGGCCGATGCCTGTTCGGTGGCGGAAGCCTGCGTCAATGTCGGATCGAGCCCGGCCCGGCGCGCCAGTTCCGGATGCGCGCGCACCAGCGCCAGTTTCTCGGCCTCGGTCGCGCCATCCACCAACGCCTTCATCGTCGCCAGCATCGCCTCCGGCCCGGCGAAGGGCCGCAGGGACGCGGCGCGTTCCGCCACCCAGGGCGAATGCTCGAACAACGGCCCGAACAGGGTCACGAATCCTTCGGCATCCAGCGTGTTGACCCGATCCATGATGTCGGTCGTCCGGGGGGTCATGTGGGGTGCACCTTCAGCCAGTGGCGTGCGATATCCAGGCGGGTGGCGATCCATACGCCGTCCTGCGCCAGGACATGGTCCAGGAAACGGGCGACCGCGCGGGCCCGGCCCGGCCGGCCGGCAACACGGCAATGCAGTCCGATGGACATCATCTTGGGCGACGCGGCGCCTTCTTCATACAGCGCGTCGAACGTATCGCGCAGGTAGCGGAAGAACTGCTCGCCCTCGGTGAAGCCGTTCAGCGCGACGAAGCGCATGTCGTTCGCATCCAGCGTATAGGGCACGATCAACTGCGCCCGTCCGTGCCGGCGGTCGTAATAGGGCAGGTCGTCGGCATAGGAATCCGCATCATAGACGAACCCCCCTTCCTCGGCGACCAGACGGGCGGTGTTCGGGCTGGTGCGTCCCTGGTACCAGCCCAGCGGGCGCGACCCGGTCAGTTCGGCATGCAGGGCGATGCATTGGCGGATATGCTCGCGCTCCAGTTCCTCGGGCACATGCTGGTAGTCGATCCAGCGCAGGCCGTGGCTGGCGATTTCCCATCCCGCGTCCTGCATCGCCGCCACCGCACCCGGATTGCGCGCCATCGCCGCCGCGACGCCGAAGATTGTGACGGGCAGAGACCGTTCGGTGAACAGCCGGTGCAGGCGCCAGAACCCGGCGCGGGCGCCGTATTCATACAGGCTTTCCATCGCGATGGCCCGCGCGCCCGGGACGGATTGCGCGCCCACCATCTCGGACAGGAAGGCTTCCGACCCCCTGTCGCCGTGCAGGACCGAATTTTCGGCCCCTTCCTCGTAATTGATGACGAACTGGACGGCGACCCGCGCCGCGCCGGGCCAGTGCGGGTCCGGCGGCCGGCCGGCATAGCCGATCAGGTCGCGCGGATAGGTATCGGTGGGGGCCATATCCGTCACAAATCCTCGTACGCAGCGCGTGCGGCATCGACGGCGGCGCCGGAGGCCAGGGCGTGGCCTTCCTGGCGCAACACGGCCTCCAGCGCGCCCAAGGTCAGCAGCACCTTGTGCTTCATGGCGTTGTAGCCCATGGCGCCGATGCGCCAGATCCGCCCGGCCAGCGGCCCGAAGGCGGTGCCGAT
>NZ_JABEQF010000009.1 GCF_014174355.1 Gluconacetobacter azotocaptans | reverse complement strand
GCGAACAAGAACGCGGTGCCCTTCGACCCGGAAAAGCCGGCGATCACCTCGGGCATCCGCCTGGGCAGCCCGGCGGCCACCGCGCGCGGCTTCGGCGCCGACGAGTTCCGCCAGACCGGGCTGATGATCGACGAGGTGCTGACCGCCCTGGCCGAACGCGGCGAGGACGGCTGCGCCGACATCGAGGCCGCCGTTCATCACAAGGTCAAGGCCCTGTGCGCCCGCTTCCCCATCTACCGCTGAGCGTCCCTCTGGGGCAGGCAGGCCAGGCAGGACCGCAATGCCAGTCGTGATCCAAACCCGGAGTGGCGCGGGCATCGCGGCGATCCTGCCCGACCTGGCGCGCCTGCGCATCGCGGTGTTTCGCGAATGGCCGTACCTGTATGACGGCGGCGACCCGGCGTACGAGGAACGCTATCTGGACGTCTATGTCCGCAGCCCGGCCGCCGCCATCGTCACCGCCGCCGATGGGGGCCGGATCGTCGGCGCGTCGTCCTGCCTGCCCCTGCGCGACGAGATGGCGTGCATCCGCGCGCCGTTCGAAGTACGGGGGCTGGATCTCGACCGCTTCTTCTATTTCGGCGAATCGGTCCTGCTGCCGGCCTGGCGGGGTCAGGGGCTGGGCGTGCGCTTCTTTGCCGAACGCGAACGCCATGCCCGCACCGGCACGGCGGAATTTGCGGTGTTCTGCGCCGTGCGCCGCCCCGACACCCACCCCGGCCGCCCGTCGGACGCGCCCTCGCTGCACGGGTTCTGGGGGCGCCGGGGCTTTCGCCCGCTGCCCGGCATATCCTGCATGCTGGACTGGCGGGAACCGGGCGATACGGCCGAGCGCGCGCATGCGCTGGATTTCTGGATCAAGCCCTTGCGGGACGCACCGGTGCCCGCCCGCCTGCTGGACCCCGCCCCGCCTGACCACGACCCGGAAGGACTTTGCCCATGACCCGTCCCCTGCGCCTGGGCGTGCTGGCCTGGCAGGTCGAGCGCGTCGCCTCGCTCGACGCCTATGCCGTCCATCTCGACCGGCTGGTGGCCGAGGGCGCGGCCGGGGCCGACCTGCTGCTGATGCCGGAATATGCCTGCATGGAGGCCGCCGGCGCCCTGACGACGCAGCCCGACCCGACGGCGGAGTTGCAGGCGTTCTGCCGCCACAGCGACGACGTGCTGGCCATCATGCGCGACGCCGCCCGTCGCCACGGCGTCTGGCTGATGCCCGGCACCCTGCCGCGGCCCGAACCCGGCCGCATTCGCAACCGCGCACCGCTGATTGCGCCGGACGGGCGCGTCGCCTTCCAGGACAAGCACGTCATGACCCGGTTCGAAACCGAATCCTGGGGCGTGCAGGCCGGCGATCCGCCCGGCGTCTTCGAAACCCCGTGGGGCCGCATCGGGGCGGCGGTCTGCTACGATTCCGAATTTCCCACCCTCACCCGCGCACAGATCGAGGCCGGGGCCTGGCTGATCCTGGTGCCGACCTGCACCGATACCATGCACGGCTTCAACCGCGTGCGGATCTCGGCCCGCGCGCGGGCGCTGGAAAACCAGTGCTTCGTCGCGGTGTCGCCCACCATCGGCGCGGCGCCGTGGCTGGCGACACTGGACGACAACCATGGCGCGGCCGGCATCTACGGCCCGATGGATCGCGGCTTCGCCGCCGACGGCATCGTGGCCGAAGGCCCGAACGATACGGGGGGCTGGGTCTTCGCCACCCTCGACCCCGCGACGCTGGAGGCGGTGCGCCAGGACGGGGCGGTGCGCAACTGCCGCGACTGGCCCCGCCATGTGCCCCCCGCCGCCGCCAATGGCTTTTCCGCCTGACCTCTTTCCCCTGACCACACGAGGCCCCCCATGTCGATTGACACGACCCGCGCCCTGATCGAAACCTATTACGCCACCTTCAACGCCGGCGACCGCGACGCCTTCCTGGCCCTGCTGGACGACGAGGTAGCGCACGACATCAACCAGGGCGGGCGCGAGGTCGGGCGGGACCTGTTCCGCACCTTCCTGGCCCGGATGGACCGCTGCTATCGCGAGACCATCACCGATGTGGTGGTGATGGTGAACGCCGACGGCACCCGCGCCGCCGCCGAATTCGTGGTGCATGGCACGTACCTGGCCACCGACGACGGCCTGCCCCCGGCATCGGGCCAGACCTACGTACTGCCGGCGGGCGCGTTCTTCACCATCCGCGACGGCAAGGTCGCGCGGATCTCCAATTTCTACAATCTGCCGGACTGGACACGACAGGTGACCGGCGACGCCTGACGCCGCCTTGGGGCCGGGTTCGAAACGACCCGGCGCCAAATTGAGCGCATGCCGGTCCTAGACCAGAATATGTCGCCAGGGGACAAGTAGGGATCCGACACGCTCCCTAGGCTCGATCCTGCCTCGCAACGAGGTGTCGGCTGCACGGGAGCATGACATGATGCGTTTCAGACCCGCCGAAGCCGCCGGACGCCCCTGCCTGCGGGTGGGCGTGATCCTGGCGGAAAATTTCACGCTCTCGGCCTTTTCGCTGTTCATCGACCATCTGCGTCTGGCCGCCGACAAGAACGACAACAGTCGCCCCATCCTGTGCCGCTGGCAGATCATGAGCAGCCGGCCCGATCCGGTGCGTTCCAGTTGCGGGGTCGCGGTGGCGCGCAATTCCGATTTCTGCGACCCGACCGAATTCGATTACATCGCCGTCGTCGGCGGCCTGCTGCACGGCCGGCGGCAGGTGGACGACGCGACCATCCGCTATCTGCGCCGGGCGGCGGATACCGGCGTATCGCTGATCGGCATCTGCACCGGCGTCTTCGTGCTGTGCCGCGCCGGCGTGATGCGCGACCGCTCGTCCTGCGTCAGCTGGTATCACCGCCAGGATTTCGCCGAGGAATTTCCCGACCATCACGTGGTCAGCGACCATATGTTCCTGGTCGACGGCGACCGCATCACCTGTTCGGGCGGGGGCGGGGCCGCCGACCTGGCGCTGCATCTGATCGAACGGCATCTAGGCCGGCCGGTAGCCAAGAAGGCCAGCCATGTGCTGCTGCTGGACCGCCCCGCCCGCAGCAGCCGCGCGCCGTTGCAGCCCCACCCCCCGGTCATCGACGAAATCAGCCACATCGCCGATCCGCGCGTCCGCCGCGCGGTGCTGGAGATGGAGCAGAACATGGCCGAACCCATCCCCATCGCCGACCTCGCCGGCCGGCTGGGCATTTCGTCACGCCAGCTGGAACGGCTGTTCCACACGGTGCTGGGGGTCAAGCCCACCAATTTCTACCGTCTGATCCGCCTGCGTTATGCGCGCGCGCTGCTGCAACAGGGCGAATTGTCGGTGACCGAGGTCGCGGTCGAGACCGGGTTTTCCGACTGCGCCCATTTCTCGCGCCAGTTCAAGTCGATGTTCGGCCACAGCCCCAGCGACCTGCGCACCAGCCGGGGCCGGCTGGCCGCGGGGGCGCCGATCCTGCTGCCCGAACGCCCCAGCGAGCGCGCGGGCGTGCGCCTGTTCGAGGAACGCTGAAGCATGTCCGCACCCGGCAGGCTGGTCCTGATCGTCACCTGCGTCAGCCAGACCGGCATCGTCGCGGCCTATTCCCGCTATCTGTTCGAGGTCGGCGGCAATATCCTGGAAATCAACCAGCATAACGACCTGGCCAGCGGCCGCTTCTTCATACGGATCGCCTTCAGCCTGCCCGACGGCGAACATGACCCCGCCCACCATCACGCGGCATTGTCGGCGCTGGCGGACCAGTTCGACGCCGACTGGTCCCTGCGCGACCAGGCGACGCGCCGCCGGGTGCTGATCATGGTTTCGCGCTTCGATCACTGCCTGGCCGACCTGCTCTATCGCTGGCGCATCGGCGAACTGGCGATGGAGCCGGTCGCCATCGTTTCGAACCACCCGCGCTCGGCCAATGCGTCGGTGGACACCGGCGACATTCCCTTCTACCATCTGCCGATTACCCCCGCCGCCAAACCCGCGCAAGAAGCGCGCCTGTGGTCGCTGATCCAGGACACGGGGGCCGAACTGGTGGTGCTGGCGCGCTACATGCAGGTCCTGTCGGACGACATGTCGGCGCGGCTGGCCGGACGCTGCATCAACATCCACCATTCCTTCCTGCCCAGCTTCAAGGGCGCACGCCCCTACCACCAGGCCCATGCCCGCGGGGTGAAGCTGATCGGGGCCACGGCGCATTACGTCACCACCGACCTGGACGAAGGCCCGATCATCGAACAGGACGCCGAACGGATCAGCCACTCGGACACCGCCGAAGACCTGATCCGCAAAGGACGCGACGTCGAACGCCGCGTCCTGTCGCGCGCCGTCCACTACCATCTGGAAGACCGGGTAATCCGCAACGGCCTGCGGACGGTGGTGTTTCCCGACTGACTCGGGCGGGGTTGTCTATACCCCGGAATCGGACATCGGATTGCGCGGCACGTAGGCTCAGGTTATCCCTTCTGAGGACAGATGAGCCAAAAGCAGCCGCTTCGATTGCGTTGCGCCGGGAGATGCTATTGGGCAGTTGGCCGCGGAGCGCCCGCCAAGGTTAAGGTCGGCCTTCCACGGCCAGGAGACGCCCCATGCGCATGTATCAGGTAGATGCTTTTACGGAGCGGCTTTTTGCGGGAAACCCTGCTGCTGTTCTCGTCCTCGACGACTGGCTGCCGGATGATTGTATGCTTGCGATCACCCAGGAGAACAACCTCGCCGAAACTGCTTTTGTCAAAGCACGGTCCGATGGTGCATGGGATTTGCGTTGGTTTGCCCCGGTGCATGAAGTCGATTTCTGTGGCCACGCCACCCTTGCAACGGCACATGTGCTGCTGACGGAAATCGGAGCGCAAGCCCCGCTTACCTTTCACACGCGCGTTGGCGAATTACGGGTCTCCAAAAACCGGTGCGGCTATCGGCTGGACATTCCTCGCCTTCCGCCAGTGGCGCTGGAGGCGCTTCCGACCGAGATCGCCACTATTTTCGCCCATCCTCCCGTCCGCATCTTCCGCAACTTCGAAAACATCTTCGTCGACCTCGGTAGCGCAGATGCCGTGCGCAATTTTGTGCCTGACCTTGCAGCGATTGCCCGGCTCGGATCTGTGGGCCTTGTCGTGACCGCGCAGGAGGGCAACGGAGGCAAGGCACACTTTGTATCCCGTTATTTTGTTCCCGGAGCCGGCATTCCGGAGGATCCGGTCACAGGTTCGATCCACGCTACACTTGTCCCGTACTGGGCCGAGCATCTGGGAAGAAAAAGACTCATGGCCTTTCAGGCATCAGCACGCGGCGGATGGCTTGATTGCGAACTGACCGAAGATCGCGTCCTTTTGGTCGGAAATGCCGTAACCTTCATGCAAGCCACAATCTATCTACCAGAAACTGTTGCGTAGATGATCCCGGACACGACCGCCTTGCCGACATAGTGGGCAATCAGGAACTTTATAGAATATCCATTATTCGGATCGGAAACTGAGCCGCTGAACGATGGATAACAGATTGGTTCAAAGACCGGAGGGCGATCGAATCGGCGCGGGCGAAACGGAAATATCATGCCGCTGGATTACTGGAAGTCCACGACGGTCGGGTACCCCGGCGGAATGCTGCAACCCGCCGATTTTTCGATATTCAGGGACTGGTTCGTGCGGAACGGCGAACCCCGATTGGCCGGGGTGGAGCTCGCACACATATACTCCAACAGTTTCAATCCTACGCGGCACGTACCGCCCTGCCCCCGATCCTGAATGAAACGACTGGGTTTCCAAAGGGCGATGCCCTTTGGCGGGTTTCAGGGCAGCGCCCTGAGGCAGACGCCCCTCAGTCCGGAAACGTAATCATCAGCGGTTCCACCCCGATGGCCGCCAGGACGCGCTTCAGCTCTTCGACCGACAGGGACAGGGTAGCGGTATTGTCCATCGGGTGGCAGGTCACGCGCCCGGCCGCCAGCAGGGCGGCGTCGATGGCGAAGCGCACCGCGTGGCCGGGGTCGGCGACGAGGCTGAGCGGCCCCAGCGCCCCCGGCCGGGTGCCCAGGCATGATTCCATCAGCTCCGCGCTGCCGAAGGACAGGCGCTTGGCCCCGATCATCGGGGCCAGCGCCTTCATGTCCACCTTGCGGTCCATCGGCAGCGTCACCAGGAACAGCGCGCCCTTGGCGTCCTTCAGGAACAGGTTCTTGGTATGCGCGCCCTCCAGCGCCGCCCAGTAGGGCAGCGCGTCCTCCACGCTGTGGACGGCGGGGTGCGCTACCGATGGCGGGTCGATATCCAGACGCGCCAACAAGGCCTGTAGCTGGGCCGGCACGCCGGTAACCCGATCCTCGACCGATGATGTTGCGTCCATGATGTTTCTCTCTTTCCGTCAGGACCCGGCGGGCGGGGGCAGCACGCCCAGCGCCCGCAGATGGTCGATGATGGCCCGCGCGGCATCCTGCGGCGCGGGGTCGACCAGCACCCGGCCGCCCGACGCCTGCGCCGCCGCCGCGATCAGGCGCGGCCGGCGGCGATAGGCGCGTTCCTCCGCCCCCCCGGCCAAGGGCGGCGATCCGTCGATACCGGCCGGCATCGTGCGCAGGACCGCCGCGCGGGCCTGCGCGAAGACGAAATCCGGCACGCATGCCGCGACTTCGTGCACGCTCAGCACGCAGGGCCCGGCAACCCGCGCCGTGCGCCGGGCGCCGCGCGGGCGCGCCTGTTCAATCTCAAGTTCCGGCGACGGCCCGGCCGGGGTGGCCCGTTGCGCCGCGGCGACGTCCGCCACGATCGGCCAGCCCAGCCGTTCGGCCACCGCATAGGGCAGCAGGCCGCTGTCCGCGCCGCCCGAGGCGCGCCGGCCCGCCAGCACCAGATCCACCGGCCCCTCGGCGAACAGCCCGCCCGACAGGATGGCCCGCGCCAGCGCGGTGACCGGATCCGCCCCGGCCCCGTCCAGACAGACGATGTCCGCCAGGCCGTAGCCGGCGTACTCGCGCAGGACCGGGACAGGCAGGCCGGCATGCAGCCCGATCGCCCGCGCGCCCAGCGCCCGCGCCAGGCCGATGGCGCGGATTTCGGTCCCCACTGGGGCGGGACGGCCCGACACCGGGTCGATCCCCGCCGACAGAAGCACCACCGCCCGCAACGCCGTCGCCATCATCCGTCCTCCGCCGCCAGCGCATCGCGGAGAGCCGGCATCACGCGCTGCGCGTCCGCGATGACCGACAGGCCGGCGCGCGCCACCATCGCAGCGTGCAGGTCGGTGTTGACGGCCACCACATGTTCTACCCGCCCCAGCCCCTGCAGGTGCTGCGGCGCGCCCGCGATGCCGAAGGCCAGATAGCACACGGCATCCAGCACGGTGCCGGATGCCCCCACCTGGGCCGCGCGCGGCATGGACCCGGCATCGCAGACCACGCGGCTGGCCCCCGGCGTGGCGTGCAGGCCGGCCACCACCGACCGGAACAGGGCGAAATCGGTCACGCCATTGCCCGCCGCCACCACAAATGGGGCCTCGGCCAAATTCATCGTAGCGGGATCGGCGGCGCGGAGCGCCGAGGCGCGAATGCGCCCCGCACCTGGCGGAACCGGGGGCGCATCGACCGGCAGCGGCCGGCCCTCGCGCGCCTCGCCCGCATAGGGCGCGACCCGGTCGGGCGCCAGTGTCAGCAGCATCGGCGGGGCCGAGATTTGTTCGCGCCGGCCGGCCCGGCTGGGGCGGATGGCCTGCCGCGCGGTCAGGACCTCCACCCCCGTCATCAGCCCCTGCCCCGTGTGGGCGGCGACGCGGCGCGCCAGGTCCGCGCCGTCGTCGCTGTCGGGAAACAGGACGTGCCGGGGCGACAGCGCGGCCAGCGCGGCACAGACGGTGGCGGCCCGATATTCCGGATCGTCGGAGGCCAAATCGACCAGCGCCAGACGGTCGGCCCCCGCCGGTCCGACATCCGCCATCAGATCGGGCGTACCCGCGCCGCCCAGCAGCACCACGGCACCGGAAGCCGCGTCGGCCAGCACGCGCGCCGCCCCCAGCACCTGCCGGTCCAGCCGGTCCAGCCGCCCGTCCGGCAGATCGGGGACGACCACGACCAGGCAGGCCGGATCGTCCATGCGGATCACCCGCGCCACCGGGGCCGGCGCGGACGCGCGCGCCGGGCCAATGCCCCCCGTGCCGCCGCGCGCCAGGCGCGGCCGGTCCCCGCCGGGCACCAGCAGCGCCGCCTGTTCGGCACGCGGATCGCGTCGCGGGCGGCCCGACGGCCCGATACCCGACAGCCCACCCGGCGGTTGCGCCAGATCGAAGCGCGGCCGTGCGCCGAGCCCGACCTGCCGCGCTGCCCGTTCGGCGCGCGGATCGCGGCGCGGACGACCGGTCATGCCGTCACCACGGCGTCGAGCACCAGTTCCGCGATATCGCGGACCTCGGGCCGGGGGGCGGGCACGCCCTCCAGCATGGCGGTGCAACCCGGACAGCCCACGGCCACGATCGCCGCGCCCACAGCCCCCGCCTGCGCCATGCGCAGGTCGGGGATCCGCGCCGCCCCGTCGACATCGCTGATCGGGTTGCCGCCGCCCCCGCCGCAGCACATCGCGCGCAGGCCGTGGCGCGCCATTTCCACCCGCGTGCCGCAGGCCGCGTCCAGCAGGCGGCGCGGGGCCTCGACCTCGCCATTGTAGCGGCCCAGATAGCAGGGATCGTGATAGGCGACCGGCGGCAGGTCGCGCGGCGTCAGACGCAGGGCTCCGCTACTCACCAACTCGTCCAGCAGCGCCGTGTGGTGCTGCACCGTCCAGTGGCCGCCCAGCGCCGGATATTCGTTGCGCAACACATGCAGCGCATGCGGGTCGGCGGTGACGATGCGCCGGAAGCGCCGCGCGTTCAGCGTCGCGATGGCCTCGTCGGCCAGCAGGCGGAAGGTCGCCTCGTCCCCCAGGCGGCGGGCCAGGTCGCCGCAATCGGGTTCGGCTTCGCCCAGGATGGCGAAACGCAGGCCCGCCAGCCGCATCAGCCGTACCAGCGCCTGCAAGGTGCGGCCATAGCGCAGGTCGAACGCGCCCTCGCCCAGCCACAGCAGGATGTCGGTTTCGCCTCCCCCGGGCAGCACAGGCACATCCAGCGCCGCCAGCCCGTCGGCACGGGCGGCCAGCGGGCGGCCGCCGGGTTCGGCGCTGTCGCGCATCCGGCGCAGCGCCTGTGCCGCGCCCGGACGCACCTGCCCCAGCATCAGCGCCTGCCCGCGCCGCAGATCCACGATGGCATCGACATGCTCGATCATCATCGGGCATTCCTCGACGCAGGCGCGGCAGGTGGTGCAGGCCCACAGCGTGTCGGGATGGATCATCGCACCGGCGCCGATGATCGGCGCGTCCATGCCGCCCCGGCACGCCACCGGGGGGGCGTTGGGGGTCGGGCTGCCGCTGTAGGAATGTCCGCTGCCGCGCGTCGCCGCGACCAGATCCTGGATCAGCGCCTTGGGGTTCAGCCGCTGCCCGGCCGCGAAGGCAGGGCAGGCCTGTTCGCACCGGCCGCACTGGATGCAGGCGTCGAAACTGGCCAGCGCGGTCCAGGCGAAATCGGACGGCGCCATCGCGCCCAGACGCGCAGCGTCCAGATCCAGCGGCCGCAATGCGGTATCCCGCCCGCCACCAAACCGGCCCGGCCGCGCATGGGCGGCCAGCCAGACGGTGCCGGCGAAGGCATGGCGCATCGGCCCCCGCGCGAACTGCACCAGCAGGCCCACCGCCCCGCCTATCGCAAGAAGCAGGGGCGCCAGCAGCACAGGCGACCCGCCATCCGGGGCCGCCAGCATGCCCAGCGCCAGCAGCAGCCCCCCGCCGGCATAGGCCCCCAGCGCGCCGGGCAGCCAAAGGAACATCCCCGCCGACAGGAAGGAGGGCACCGCCGGCCGCCGCCGCCGCCGAACCAGGATGGCCCCCCAGAGGGCGGCGGCGAACAGCACCGCCACCACCGCCCACCAGGCCCGGCTGCCGCGCAGCGCCGGCAGGGCGGCCAGCATCAGCGCGACGCTGCCGCCCAGCAGGCCGCCGGCCGCGGGCACATGCATCCGCGCGGCCTCGGGCCGGCGTTCGACGACATGATGGACATCGACCAGATAGCGGCGCGGCACGGCGGCCAGGCCCGCGATCCACGCGACCCGGACGGGCCGCCCCTGCCGCCAGCGTCGCGCGAGGCCCAGGGCCGCCAGCAGCACGCACGCCGCCAGCCCCCAGGCCAGACAGACCAGAACCAGTCCCACGGGGCTCAGAAGTCCTTGCACAGGCGCAGCGCGTCATACAGCGCCGCGTGGATGTTGCGGCCGGCCACCGCGTCGCCGATGCGAAACAGCGCGTACTCTCCCGCGCCGCACCCGGCCAGCGCGGGTTGGGCCCGGCCCTCCAGTAGCGCCGGCAGGTCGGTCTGGCCGCGATTGACCGAACCGTCCTTGAGCGCGAAATACAGCGCGTCGCGCGGCAGGGTGCCGCATTCGACCACCACATGGTCGACCACGCGCTCCTCCTCGGCCCCGGTCATGGTGTTGCGCAGCACGGCGACCAGGCGATTGCCCTCGCGGTAGGTCTCGATCAGTTCGGCATTGGGGGTCAGGATCAGGCCCAGCCGGTACAGTTCGCGCAGATGCACCGGCTGGTTGGTGGTGCCCACCTCCTGCGCGATCAGCCGGTCGTGGGTCGCCAGTTCGACCAGGCAGCCGCGCGTGGCCAGCACTTCGGCCACCGAGGCCGCGTTGTGCTGCCCCATCTCGTCATACAGCAGCACGCTGCCGGTCGGGCTGACGGTGCCGTCCAGCACGGCGTGGGTGGACGATGTCAGGTCCGACCCCGGCAGTTCGCCCAGCGATGGCGCGCCGCCGGTCGCCACGATCACGATATCGGGCTTTTCCGCCGCCACCAGCGCCGCCGTCGCCTCGACCCCGGTACGGACCTCCACGCCCAGCTTGCGCACCTGCGCGTCCAGCCAGCGGACGATGCCCGACAGGGCCTCGCGCCAGCCGGCCTTGGCCGCCACATTCACCTGGCCGCCGGTCGCACCCTCGCGTTCGAACAGCACCACCGCGTGCCCGCGCAGCGCGCAGACCCGCGCGGCCTCCAGCCCGGCGACGCCGCCGCCCACGACGACCACCCGCCGCCGGATATCGCCGGGGCGGATATCGTGCGGCATCGTCGCCTCGCGTCCGGTGGCCGCGTTCTGCAGGCACAGCGCGTCGCCGCCGACATAGATCCGGTCGATGCAATAGCCCGCGCCGACGCATTGCCGGATATCGTCGTCCCGGCCCTCGGCCAGCTTGTTCACCAGATGCGGGTCGGCAATGTGCGCGCGGGTCATCGCCACCATGTCGACATGTCCCTCGGCCACCGCGCGCGCGGCCGAGGCCAGGTCGGTAATCCGCTGGGCGTGGAAGACCGGCACGTCCACCTCGCGCTTGATCGCGCTGGCCAGATGCAGAAACGGGGCGACGGGAAAGGACATGTTCGGCAGGCTGACGGCATGGGCCATGTCGTCGCGAGCCTGGCCGCCAACGATATTGACGAAATCCACCAGCCCGCGCCCGGCATAATCGGCGGCGATGGTGACGCATTCGTCCTGCGTCAGCCCGCCTTTCAACAGTTCGTCGCCCGACATGCGCATGCCCACGACATAATCGTCGCCCACGGCCTCGCGGATCGCGGTCAGCACCTCGATGCCGAAGCGCATGCGATGCTCCAGCGACCCGCCGTAGGCGTCGCGCCGCGTGTTGGCCGAGGGGCTCCAGAACTGGTCCACCAGGTGCCCGTGCGCGGCCGAGATTTCCAGCCCGTCCAGCCCGCCGTCGCGGCAGCGCCGCGCCGCGTCGGCAAAGGCGCGGACGACGCGGGCGATGTCCTCGGGCTCCATTTCCTTGGGGATTGAACGCGACGCGGGTTCGCGCCGGACCGACGGGGCGATCACCGGCAGCCAGGCATCGGTATCCCAGCGGGTGCGGCGCCCCATGTGGGTCAACTGGATCATCAGCCGCGCACCGTGCTGGTGCACCCGGTCGGCGAATTCGCGGAAATAGGGCACCACGCTGTCGTCGGACACCGCGATCTGGTTCCACGGCGTGGCCGGGCTGTCGCATTCGACCGAGGACGAGCCGCCGAACATGGTCAGGCCGATCCCGCCCTTCGCCTTTTCGGCGTGATAGAGCTGGTAGCGTTCCTGCGGCTTGCCGTCCTTGCCGTAGCCGGGGGCGTGACTGGTGCTCATCACCCGGTTGCGGATGACCAGGTTCTTGATCCGCAGGGGTTTGAAGAGCGCCTCGGCATTCGTGATCATGCAGGATTATCCATGGGCACCGTCAGCCAGGCGACGGATGGGGGTGAAGGAGCGCCGGGGAGGCCCGCATCTTGCGTTCCTCGCGCGGGGCGCAGCCGAAGCGGCTGCGATAGGCGGTGCTGAAATGCGCGGCGGAGACAAAGCCGCAGGCGATGCCGACGTCGGTCACCGGCATCACCGTCTGCCGCAGCAGCCGCCGCGCCCGGTCCAGCCGGGCCGCCACCAGATAGGCGGCGGGGGTGGCGCCGGTATGGCGGCGGAACAGCCGCTCCAACTGGCGGACCGACAGGCGCGCCGCCGCCGCGATGTCGGCAATGCGCAGCGGCCGGTCGATGTCCTTTTCGATCAGGCGCAGCGCCCGCGCCATGGCCGGCGGGGCGTCGGCCAGGGCCGGCACCGGCTGCACCTCGTCGCCGGTGCGGCTGCGGTCCAGGATGAACTGCGCCGACACCGCGCGGGCACGGGCCGGCCCGAACCGGGCCTCGATGATCCGCAGCATCATGTCCAGCGGCACCGACCCCCCGGTGCAGGTCAGCCGGTCGCGGTCGATCACGAACAGATCGTCGGAAATGTCGATCTCGGGAAATTCCTCGCGGATCGAGGACAGGTTTTCCCAATGGATCGCGCAGCGGTAGCCGCGCAGCAGACCGGCCTCGGCCAGGGCAAAAGTGCCGGTACACAGCGCGCCCAGCGCAACCCCTTCGCGCGCCTGGCGCCGCAGCCATGCCAGCAGCGTCCGCCCGGTGGCCGTGCGGACATCGACGCCGCCGCAGACGAACAGGACGTCGAACGGCCGCGCATCCGCCGCCGCCACGGTGGGATGCAGCGCCAGCCCGTTGCTGGCGGGCATCCCCGCGCCGTCCATCGTCACGATCTCCCACTCATAGACCGGCGCGTCGCTTACCCGGTTGGCCATGCGCAGGGCCTCGATCGCGTTGCTGACGGCGATCATCGAATAGCCGGCCAGGGTCAGGAACCCGAAGCGACGCAACCCGGCAAGATCGAGCGGCCGCGACATCGTCAGCGTTCGACCACCAGGTCGCTGGTCGGCCGGGCGCAGCAGATCAGGATCATGCCCTGGTCGATCTCGCGCTGGCGGATGCCGCCGTCATGCTTCATCTCCACCGTGCCGGACACCAGCCGGCATTTGCACGTGCCGCACATGCCCTTGGCGCACGAGGCCGGCAGGCGCATGCCCGCCGCGCGCGCCGCCGACAGGATGGTGGTGTCGGCGCCGCATTCGATCTCGCGACGGCTTTTGGTGAAGGTCACGGCGTGGCGCGCGGCTTCCAGTTCCGCAATCGCCTCGCCCACCTCGGGCTCGGCCGCCGACAGGGTAGCGAAATCGAAACTTTCCTCGTGGTGTCGGGCCATGTCGAAACCTGCCCCGCGCAGCATGTCGCGCACCGCCGCCATATAGGGGGCCGGCCCGCAGACGAAGATTTCGCGGTCATGGAAATCGGGGGCGATCATCGCCAGCATCGCCGGCGTCAGGCGCCCGCGATGGCCGTTCCACCGCGCCGACGGGGTATCGTGCTCGCACACCGCGACGGCGCGGAAAGCCGGCCAGTTCTGTTCCATCAGCGCCAGTTCGCGCGCGAACACCACGTCGACGGGGCTGCGCGCGCTGTGCAGGAACAGCACGTCCTCCTGCCCGCCCAGGTCGTGGAACGTCCGCGCCATCGACATCATCGGCGTGACGCCGCTGCCGCCCGACAGGAACAGGTATTTGCGCGCCGCCAGCCCGTCGCAGGTGAAATCGCCCATCGGGCCCAGCGCGCGGATCTCCATCCCCGGGCGCAGCGTGTCGTGCAGCCAGTTGGACACGGCCCCGCCCGGCACGCGCTTGACCGTGATGGCCAGCGCATCCGGCCGCGTCGGCGACGACGAGAGGGTGTAGCAGCGATTGATTTCATTTCCCCCGTCCCCGATGGGCAGGGTCAGGGTCATGAACTGCCCGGGGCGATAGGCGAACCGGCGGGGTTCCGGAGCGGTGAAGACGAAGGTCTTGACGTCATGCGTCTCGTCGCGCACCTGCCGGCAGACCAGAACCTCGTCCGTTTCGGGGTCCCAGTAGGGCACGGCGTGGCGCGGCGGCCGCGCCACGATGTCCGGACCGCCGCTCACGGCAGGGACGCGGCCAGGCGGTCGATGTACCAGGCGGCGAATTTCTCGACCAGTCCTTCGGTGTAGGGGGAATAGGGCCCGGCTTCATACGCCGGGTCGGTGGCCCCCTGCTGGCCGATGGCGACCAGGTCGGCGTCCTGGCGGTTGGTGGCGTCCCACACTTCGGTCAGACGTTGCAGGTCGTAGTCCACGCCTTCGACCGCGTCCTTGTGCACCAGCCATTTGGTGCGGACCAGCGTATGGGATTCGTCGATGGGGATCGCCGAGAAGGTGACGATATGATCGCCCATGAAATGATGCCAGGAATTGGGCTGCGTCCAGAACGACAGGCCGCCGACCGACTTGTCCGTCAGACCGCCCAGCGCCAGGCGGCAGGCCGCGCGGGTGTCCATGGTCTGGCTTTCGCCCGACTGGTCGATGGGCAGGCGTTCGGTCCTGAAGCCCGTCGTCCGGTCGGCCAGATGTTCGATTTCGCGCGACGGCAGGCCGCCGGCCTCCCACCGCGCGTGCGAGGCGCGCATCAGTTCGGCGTAGCGCTCGGCCTCGCGCCGCCCGTCCTCGTCCAGCGCGTCGGGTGCGAAGCCGAACCCGTAGGCGAACAGCGGGATCGTCAGTTCCGGATGGTTGGGCGCGCAGTGATAGCATTCGCGATTGTTTTCCATCGTCAGCTTCCAGTTCCCGTCCTCGATCAGGTCGGACTGGAAGGCGACGCGGGTATTGCGGATGTCGTGCGGCGCCAGGTAGGGTGCCATCGCCGCCGCCATGTCGTCGATATCGGCGGGCGGATTGTCGGACAGGCAGATGAACAGCAGCCCGGACACCGACCGCAGGGCGACGGGCTTCAGCCCGTGGCATTTGGGATCGAAACCCGGCCCCATGTGCTCGGCGAACTTCAGGTCGCCGTCCAGGCCGTAGGTCCAGGAATGGTAGGGGCAGACGACATTGCCGATGATCGCCTTGCCTTCCGGCAGGATGCGCGCGCCGCGATGGCGGCAGACATTGTGGAAGGCGCGGACTTCTTCATCGTCGCCGCGCACGATGATGATCGAGGACGGGCCGATATTGACCGCCATCGCGTCGCCGGCCTCGGGCACGTCGGGCTCGACGCCGACATAGATCCAGTGCCGGCCGAAGATCACGTCCATATCGACGCGAAAGATCTTCGGGCTGGTGTAGAACGGGGCCTCCAGCGCGTAGCCGGCCTTGCGGCGCGCAACCAGATCCTTCACCGATAGCCTGCTCTGTTCCGACATCCCGACCGCCCTTCCCTGCTGAGCACACCGCCCGCGCGGATGCCTCACTGTGCCGCGTTGACGAAGGTTTAATTGCCGCAGAACGACATATTTTTAATACGTAACGACTTTCGATGACAGGCTCGACCTCTCAGCATTCGGGGAATCCTACGGCCAGTCCCCCCAGCGAGGTTTCCTTGTAGCGGCTGCTCATGTCCGCGCCGGTCTCGCGCATCGTCACGATCACCTGATCCAGCGAGACATGGTGCGCGCCGTCGCCGCGCATGGCCAGGGAGGCTGCGTTGATCGCCTTCACCGCGCCGAAGGCGTTGCGTTCGATGCACGGGATCTGCACCAGCCCGCCGACCGGGTCGCAGGTCATGCCCAGATGATGTTCCATGCCGATCTCGGCCGCGTTCTCGATCTGCGCCGCATCGGCGCCCAGCGCCGCCGCCAGCCCCGCCGCTGCCATCGAACACGCCACCCCGACTTCGCCCTGGCAGCCGACCTCGGCCCCGGAAATCGAGGCGTTGCGCTTGAACAGTCCCCCCACCGCCGACGCCGTCAGCAGGAAATCGCGCAGGCCCGCCTGCGACGCACCGGGGCAGAAATCGCGATAATAGCGCAGCACGGCGGGCACGACGCCCGCCGCCCCGTTGGTCGGCGCCGTCACGATCCGGCCGCCGGCGGCGTTTTCCTCGTTCACCGCGATGGCGAACAGGCTGACCCAGTCCATCACTTCGTGCGCCGCGCGGACGTTGCGGAAGCGGTCGGCCTCCATCCGCGCGCGGATGGCCGGCGCCCGCCGGCGGACGGCCAGCCGGCCGGGCAGCACGCCGTCCTGCGCCATGCCCCGATCGACGCTGGCCATCATCGCGGCCACGATCCTGTCCAGATAGGCCGTGACCTCGGCCATCGGGCGCAGCGTGGCCTCGTTCGCCAGGACGATCTCGGCGATGGTCAGGCCGGTGCGCCGGGCACGATCCAGCAGGTCCCGGCCCGAGACGAAATCGAACGGCACGGGCTCGGACAGCGCCGCGACGGTCGCAGGCTGGTCCTCGGGCACCACGAAGCCGCCGCCGATGGAACAGAAACGCCCGACCAGCAGCGCCTCGCCCGCCGCATCCAGCGCCTCGAACTGCAAGGTATTGGGATGGACAGGGGGCACGCTGTCGCGGTCGAAAACGATGTCGGTCGCGGGATCGAACGCGACCGGCACCCCGCGCACATCCAGCATGCGGGCCGCGCGAACCGTGTCCGCCAGCCGGTCGGCGGCGTCGGGGTCGACCCCATCGGGCAGCAGCCCGGCCAGGCCCAGGATCACGGCCTTGTCCGTCGCATGTCCCACGCCGGTCCAGGCCAGCGAGCCGTACAGCGTCACCCGCAGCCGCGCGACATCGGCCAGCGCATGGTCCGGCCCCGGCAGCGCCGCCGCGAAATCGTGGGCGGCGCGCATCGGCCCCATCGTGTGCGACGAGGACGGGCCGATCCCGATCTTGAACAGGTCGAAAAGACTGATCATCCTGCCGCCTCCCGGCCCGGCCGCCCTGCCGTCAGAATACGGCGTCGCGCGCCGCCTCGTTCAGGAGGCCGGACATATAGGGCGCGAACGACCGCCAGATTTCCAGCCGGAACCGGTCCGGACCGGTGCGCCACAGAACCCCGTCGGCCTTGCCCAGCAGGGTCCGGGTGGCCATGCCGACCGGAAAGGCTGGCCCCGCGACGTCGATCGACGTCAGGGACGCCAGCGCCGGCTCGACCAGCGCGCCGGACAGGTCCAGCCCCACCTGCCGGTCGCTGACCTCCACCAGGCTGTGCGCCACGCCCTCCAGCCCCGCCCGCAGCGCCGACAGGCTGTCTTCCGCCCCCGCCGGGTCCAGCAGCAGCAGGAACTCCTGCGGCCCCAGACGCAGGGCCGTCACCGCCCCGCCGGTGGCGGCCGCCAGCATGGCGGGCGTCTCCGCCAGCCCCAGCGCGCGGACCGCGGCGTCCAGGGTTCCGGGCCGGGCCTGCAACACGAAACGGCGCCGGTCGGCGGCCGGTACCAGGGTGAACCCGTTGCGGGAAACCTGCATGGTGTCAGACATTCAGACGTGCCCCTTCGACATCGTAGAACACCGGTTTGGTCACCGTCACCGCGATGGTGCGGCCCTCCATGGGCACGTGCAGCGTCTCGCCCACCCGTGCGCGGCCGCCGGACACCATCGCCAGCGCGATCGAACGCCCCAGGGTGGCGCTGAAATAGGACGAGGTCACATGGCCCAGCACGTGCATCGGGATCGCCTCGTCGGGACGGGCGACCAGTTGTGCGCCTTCTTCCAGCACCTCCCACGGCGCCTCGGTCAGCAGGCCGACAAGCTGCCTGCGGTCCGGGGCCTGCATCGCGGGCAGCACCAGCGAGCGCTTGCCCACGAAATCGGCCTTCACCTTGCTGACCGCCCAGCCGCAGCCCGCGTCGTCGGGCGTCGCGGTGCCGTCGGTTTCCTGGCCGACGATGATGTAGCCCTTCTCGGCCCGCAGCACATGCATGGTCTCGGTGCCGTAGGGGGTGATCCCCGCCGCCTGCCCGGCGTCCCAGATCGCCTCCCACACCGCGCGGCCCTGGCGGGCGGGCACGTTGATCTCGAAGCCCAGTTCGCCGGTGAAGCTGACGCGGAACAGCCGCATCGGCACGCCGCCGATGGTGCCCTCGACCAGGCTCATGTGCGGCAGGGCCTCGGCCGAGATGTCCAGCCCGTCGACCAGCGGCGCCAGCACCGCGCGCGCCGAAGGGCCCTGCAGGGCGATCACCGCCCATTCCTCGGTCGTCGAGGTCAGCCAGACATCCAGGTCCGGCCATTCGGTCTGCAGATAGTCCTCCATCATCGCCAGCACGCCAGGCGCGCCGCCGGTCGTGGTGGTGACATGGAAGCGGTCCTGGGCGATCCGGCCGACCACGCCGTCATCGTAGACGAAGCCGTTTTCCCGGCACATCAGGCCATAGCGGCACTTGCCGACGCCCAGCTTGGTCCAGGCATTGACGTACATGCGGTTCATGAAGGTCGCGGCGTCGGGGCCGACGACCTCGATCTTGCCCAGGGTCGAGGCGTCGAAGATGCCCACGCCGCCCCGCACCGCCAGGCATTCGCGCCGGACGGCGGCCTCCATGTCCTCGCTGCCGCGCGGGAAATAGCGCGCGCGCCGCCACAGGCTGACGTCCTCGAACACCGCGCCCTGCGCGCGCGCCCAGGGGTCGATCGGGGTCCGGCGGTCCGGGTCGAACAGGTCGCCGCGCGCATGGCTGGCGAAGGCGCCGAACGTGACCGGGGTAAAGGGCGGGCGGAAGGTGGTCAGCCCCACCTTTTCCACCGGGCGGCCCAGCGCGTCGGCCGCAATCCCCAGCGCGTTGACATTGGACATCTTGCCCTGGTCGGTCGCCATGCCGGTGGTGGTGTAGCGCTTGATATGCTCGATCGAGCGGAAGCCCTCACGCACCGCCAGCTTGACGTCCTTGGCCGTCACGTCGTTCTGGAAATCGACGAAGGCCATGGCCAGCAGGCCCTTGCCGCGACGCGGCAGGGCGCCGGCATAGCCGCCGCGCCCCGGCGCATCCGCCGCATCGACCGCCCATGAGGGGGCGTCGGCCGCGAAGCCCGCGGCTCCGGCAGCCGCGACCCCGGCGGCCGCACCGTCGGCCAGTACGTCGGCCAGGGCATACACACCCCGGCAGGCGCCTGCCGAACGCTCGCGCTCGGCCGATTCGCCGGGGATGTAGACGCCCAGCCTCTCGTCGAACGCCAGCTTGCCCCGCGATTGCGAGAACAGATGCACGCTGGGCGTGTACCCGCCGGACATCAGCACCAGGTCGGCCCGCCAGTGCTGCCCCTTGCCCACCGATCCATCCGGCAGCAGGCGCGCCAGTTCCACGCTGTGGACGCGGGTGCTGCCATGCGCGCGCTGGATGGTGGTGCCGGGCAGGACCGTCAGCCCCGCCCCCTGGGCCGCGCGCATCAGCGCCGAATCCGGGGCCGGGCGCAGGTCGGCGATGGCCGCCACCGTCACCCCGGCCGCGTGCAGGTCCAGCGCCACGCGATAGGCGGAATCGTCCGCCGTCACGATCACCGCCCGCTTGCCGCAGGCTACGCCGTAGCGATTCAGATAAGTCTGCGCGGCGCTGGCCAGCATCACGCCGGGGCGGTCGTTGCCCTCGAACACCAGCGGGCGTTCCAGCGCGCCCGCGGCCAGTACGACCTCCTTGGCGCGGACCTGCCACAGGCGTTCGCGCGGCATGTCCGGCGCCGGGTCGGCCAGATGTTCGGTCAGGCGCTGGTTCAGCGCCACCATGTTGTGCGGCCCGTAGTTGAACGCGGTGCAGCGCGTCAGCACCCGCACGTTCGGCAGGGCCGCCAGTTCGGCCAGGATGTCGGCGACCCACAGCGCGGCCGGGCGGCCGTCGATCCGCGACGTGCGGTCGGACAGCAGCGATCCGCCGACTTCGGCGGTTTCATCGGCCAGGATCACCTGCGCGCCCGACCGGCCGGCCGCCAGCGCCGCTGCCAGACCCGCCGGGCCGGCGCCGGCCACCAGCACGTCGCAATGGGCGTACTGGAAGGCGTAATGGTCCGGATCGGGCGCGGTCGGGGCCACGCCCAGGCCGGCGGCGCGGCGGATGACGGGTTCGTAGACCCGGTCCCAGAAGCTGCGCGGCCACATGAACGTCTTGTAGTAGAACCCCGCCGGCAGCAGCGGCGCCGCCAGCGTATTGACCGCGCCGAGATCGAACTGCAGGCACGGGAAGCGGTTCTGGCTGACGGCCGTCAGGCCCTCGTACACCTCGACCTGCGTCGCGCGCAGGTTGGGCGTCTGCAGGGCGGGGCCGCTGCCGACGGCGACCAGGGCGTTCGGCTCGTCCGACCCGGCCGAGACCACGCCGCGCGCGCGATGGTATTTGAACGACCGGCCCATCAGGTGATGGCCGTTCGCCAGCAGGGCGGACGCCAGCGTGTCGCCGGCCTGGCCCTGGAAGCGGCGGCCGTCGAAGGTGAAGGTCACGGTCCGGGCGGAGTCGACCCGGCCGCGGCCGGGAACGCGGAAGGCCTGGCTCATCGTGCGGCCTCCGCCAGCGTCGCGGCGTCGATTTCGGGCCGGGGCCGGCCCATTTCATAGGTCATGACGAAACGATCGGTCCGGGTGTCGCGCAGGGCGTTGAAAAACCGGTTGCAGCCATGGGCGTGGCGCCAGCGTTCGGCGATCAGCCCCTTGGGGTTGTCGCGCATGTACAGATACTGGGCCCATTCCTCGTCGGTCTGGCTCATCGGGTCGGCCGGACGGGCGATATGGGCCTCGCCGCCGTTCGCGAACTCGATTTCCGAACGTTCGCCACAATAGGGACAACGGATCAGAAGCATGATGCCCTCCTTAATGGGCGACGGCCGCGGCGGCGGCCTCGTCGATCATCACCCCGTCGCGGAACCGTTCGATGGTGAAAGGCGCGTTGATCGGATGCGGCTCGTTCTTCGCGATGGTCCAGGCGAACAGGTTCGCCGCCCCCGGCGTGGCCTTGAACCCGCCGGTGCCCCAGCCGCAATTGACGTACAGGCCCGGCACCGGCGTCTTTGCCGTGATGGGCGACCGGTCGGGGGTGTTGTCGGTGATCCCGCCCCACGAACGCAGCATGCGCAGGCGGCGGAACATCGGGAACAGTTCGCAGATCGCCTCCAGCGTGTGGGCGGGAATGTGCAGCCCGCCGCGCTGGGTGTACGAAACGTAGGAATCCGTGCCTGCGCCGATCACCATCTCGCCCTTGTCGGACTGGCTGATATAGGCGTGGATGGTGTTGGACATGACGATGGTGGGAAAGGCCGGCTTGACCGGTTCCGACACCAGGGCCTGCAACGGGTTGCTCTGCAGCGGCAGGCGGACGCCCGCCATGCCAAGGACCACCGAACTGTGCCCCGCCGCCGATACCCCGACCTTGCCGGCACGGATGGTACCGCGCGTGGTCTCCACGCCCCGGACCTCGCCGCCCGGCCCGCGCAGGATGCCGGTGACTTCGCAATTCTCGATGATATCGACGCCCATGTCGCTGGCTGCCCGGGCGAAGCCCCACGCCACGGCGTCATGCCGCGCGGTGCCGGCACGGCGCTGCAAGGACGCGCCCAGAACCGGATAGCGGATGTTCGGCGAAATATTCAGCGGCGGACAGAATGCCTTCGCTTCCTCCGCCGACAGCCATTCGTTGTCGATTCCGTTCAGGCGGTTGGCGTGCACATGGCGCTTGAACACCTGCACGTCATGGACCGTGTGCGCCACCATCAGGCAGCCGCGCTGGCTGAACATGACGTTGTAGTTCAGTTCCTGCGAGAGGGTTTCCCATAATTTCAGGGAATGCTCGTAATAGGACGAACTTTCGTTGAACAGGTAGTTCGACCGGATGATCGTCGTGTTCCGCGCGGTATTGCCGCCGGCCAGCCAGCCGCGTTCGATCACCGCGATATTGCGCAGCCCGTGCTGTTTGGCCAGATAGTACGCGGTGCCGAGGCCGTGGCCACCGCCGCCGACGATCACGATGTCATAAGCCGGCTTCGGTTCCACCGACCGCCACTGCGGCGTCCAGCCGAGATGACCGCCCAGTGCCTTCCGTGCCAGCGAAAGCGCTGAAAATTTCTGCATGTTCATCCCGCGTGCTGCAAGACCAGTCCCGGGACAATGCGCCGCCCCTCCCCTGTCCGCTCGCATGGATCGGACGCGCGGCTTGAATAAAAACGACATGTCATTTTTTTCTAAAAACGTCATGCGACTTGCCTCAGGGCGCTGCCCTGAACCCGCCAAAGGCCATCGGCCTTTGGAAACCAATCTGTTTAATGATCGGGGTCCAGGGCCTCAGGCCCTGGTGGGTTCGGGGCAACGCCCGACCGCGCGCCGGATCGCCGGCAAACCGCGTCTTCCGGCCGGGTTTCAGCGTTGGCGGTCCTGCCAGTGCGGATCTTCGTAGGACGGCGCGTTGGAAGCCGGCAGCAGCGGGCGGTCCATGATGTGGTCCGCCGCCTTTTCGCCCATCATCACCGTGGGGCCGTTGAGATTGCCGTTGGTGACGCGCGGCATGATCGAGGAATCGACCACGCGCAGCCCCTCGACCCCGATTACCCGCGTTTCGGGGTCGACGACGGCCATCGGGTCGTCCGCCCGGCCCATCTTGCAGGTGCACGATGGGTGCAGCGCGCTTTCGACTTTGTCGCGGATGAAGGCGTCGATCTGCGCGTCGGTCACGCACTCGGCACCGGGCTGGATTTCGCGGCCGCGGAACGGGTCGAATGCGGCCTGAGAGAAGATCTCGCGCGTCAGGCGGACGCAGGCCCGCATGTCCACCCAGTCTTCCACATGGCTCATGTAGTTGAAGAAGATACGGGGCTTGTCCTCGGGGTCGGCCGAGCGCAACCGCACCCAGCCCCGGCTTTTCGAGCGCATCGGCCCCACATGCGCCTGATAGCCGTGGCCGGATGCCAGCCCCTTGCCGTCATACGTCACGGCCAGTGGCAGGAAATGGAACTGGATGTCGGGATAGCGGATGCCGGCGCGGCTGCGGATGAAGGCGCAGCTTTCGAAATGGTTGGTCGCCCCCAGCCCGTCCTTGCGCAGCAGCCAGCGCAGGCCGATCCGCGCCTTGGCCAGGGGACTCATCGCCGAATAGAGCGTGACCGGCTGGCTGCACGCCACCTGGAAGTAAAACTCCAGATGGTCCTGCAAATTCTCGCCCACGCCGGGGCGATCGGCCAGCACCGCAATCCCGTGGTCGCGCAGTTCGGCCGCCGGCCCGATTCCCGACAGTTTCAGAAGCTGCGGCGAATTGATCGGCCCGCCGGAGAGAATCACTTCGCGCCGGGCGCGGGCCACATGCTCTACCCCATGGCGGCGATAGGCCACCCCCACGGCGCGCCGGCCCTCGAAGAGGATGCGGGTCACCCGGGCATGCGTGTGCAGTTCCAGGTTCCGACGCTGCAAGGCAGGACGCAGGTAGGCGTTCGCGGTGCTCCAGCGGCGACCGTTCTTCACGGTCATGCTCATCTTGTCGAAGCCGTCCTGCTGGAAGCCGTTATAGTCCGACGTCATCGGGTAGCCCGCCTGCTGCCCTGCCGTCAGCCAGGCGTGATGCAGCGGGTTTTCGACGGTGCCATACTGGGTGTGCAGCGGCCCGCTGCGCCCGCGGTACAGGTCCTCGCCCTCGGCGCAGGATTCGGCACGGCGGAAATAGGGCAGCACGTGGCGATAGCCCCAGCCGGTCGCCCCGTCGTCCTCCCACTGCTGGAAATCGAGGGCGTTGCCCCGGACATAGACCATGCCGTTGATCGAGGACGACCCGCCCAGCCCCTTGCCGCGCGGCGTGTGCATGCGCCGCCCGCCCAGATGGGGCTCGGGTTCGCTGTCATAGAACCAGTTGAAGCGTTTGCTGTGCATCGGCATCGCCAGGGCGCTGGGCATCTGCACGATGATCGATTTGTCGCTGCCGCCGAATTCCAGCAGCAGCACGCTGTCCGCACCCGATTCCGTCAATCGGTTGGCCAGCACGCATCCGGCCGAACCGGCACCGACGACGATGTAGTCGAATTCGTTCATGATACCATTCCGCGTGATGAATGACACTTTGGCGGCACGCTTCAGGGCTCTGCCCTGAAACCCGCCAAAGGACAGCGCCCTTTGGAAACCCATTCGTTTTATCCATGATCAGGGTCCAGGGCCTCAGGCCCTGGTGGGTTCGGGCAAAGCCCGGCCTGATGCAATCAATAAGGCGACTCGACATCGCCCAGCGCCACGTAGACACTCTTGATCTGGGTGTAATGTTCCAGCGCGGCGCGGCTGTTCTCGCGCCCCAGGCCGGATTGCTTGTAGCCGCCGAACGGCATTTCGATCGGCGTGATGTTGTACTGGTTGATCCAGCACGACCCGGCCTCCAGCGCCGCCACCACGCGATGCGCGCGGGGCAGGTCGCGGGTGAACACGCCGGCGGCCAGGCCGAATTCGGTAGCGTTGGCCCGGGCCACAACCTCGTCCTCGGTCTCGAACCCCAGCACCGCCATGACGGGTCCGAAGATTTCCTCGCGCACGATGCGCATGTCGTCGTGGCAATCGACGAAAACGGTGGGGGCCACGAACGCGCCCCGCGCCAGGGCGCCCTCGGTCACGCGATGGCCACCGACCAGCACCCGCGCGCCCTCCTGCCGCCCCAGTTCGATATAGGACAGCACCTTGTCCATATGCGCCCGGCTGATCAGGGCGCCGACATGGGTGTCGGGCGACAGCGGGTCGCCGATCGTCATCCGGCCCACCCGTTCGGCCAGGGCCGCCAGGAAACGGTCGCGGATACCCGCCTGCACGAACACGCGCGTGCCGTTGGAACAGATTTCGCCGCCCGAATAGAAATTGGCCAGCAGCGCCGCCGACACCGCATTGTCCAGGTCGGCATCGTCGAAGATGATCAGAGGCGATTTGCCGCCCAGTTCCAGCGTTACGTATTTCAGGGTCCGCGCCGCGTCGGCCATCACCGCACGGCCGGTCCCGATTTCGCCGGTCAGGGAAATCTTGCGGATCTGCGGCGCCGCCGTCAGCAGCCGGCCGGTGTCGCGCGCGCCCTGCACCACGTTGAACACGCCGTCCGGCACCCCGGCCTCGCGGTAGATCTCGGCCAGCTTCACCGCCGTCAGGGGCGTCAGTTCGGCGGGCTTGAAGATCATCGCATTGCCGCAGGCCAGCGCCGGGGCGGACTTCCAGCACGCGATCTGGATCGGGTAATTCCAGGCCCCGATGCCGGCGGTGATGCCCAGCGGTTCGCGGCGGGTGTAGCCGAACGCGGCCTCGCCCAGATCCATGGCCTCGCCATTGATGGCGACAGCCAGCGAGCCGAAATATTCCAGCGCATCGGCGCCCGACAGGATGTCCACCGCTGCCGTTTCGGCGATTGGCTTGCCGGTATCCAGCGTTTCCAGCCGGGCGAGCATGTCGTTGTCGCGCCGCAGCAGGTCCGCCGCCCGGCGCAGGATGCGCCCGCGTTCGGTCCCCGTCATGCGCGCCCAGACCTTCTGCCCGCGCGCGGCGCTGTCGATCGCCAGCACGATTTCGGCCTCGCCCGCACTTTCGACCTCGGCCAGGATGTCGCCGGTGGCGGGGTTCACGGTCTCGAACCGCGCGCCGTCCGAGGACACGTAGCGCCCGTCGATCCAGCTTCGGCAGGTCGCGCGGGCGCCCGAGACGATGGCCGGCGCCGCCGGGGCCTGCTGCCGGAACCGTTCCACCTGGCTGTCGAGGAAGGCGGTGACCTGGCTGCGCGCGGCGGCGCTGTCGGCCTCCTGCCAGCCGGACAGGGCGGCGCGCAGCCACGTCCCGTCGATCAGCGCCGCGATGGCCGAAGCCAGGGACCGGGCCTCGGGCTCCGGTACCAGGCAGGCCAGGTCATAGCGCAGGTTGGACAGCATGCGCCCCTGATAGACGCGCTGCACCCGGCGCAGGGTCGGGTTGTGCGGCACCTGCCCCCAGAAGGCCAGCCAGACCGCCCCCACCCGGGGCTGGAACTGACGCGCGCCCAGGCAGCCGTCGATGACCGCCTGCAGGCGGGCGCGCGGGCCGCGGGCCTCGGCGAAGCGACGCACGATTTCCTGGCGCAACGCGTCCGACAACTGGCGGAAGGCCGCGCCCATCAGGGATTCCTTGTCCCCGAAATAATGGACCAGCAGGCCGGGCGAGACCTCCGCCCGCTCGGCAATCCGGGCCAGCGTGGTGCCGACATAGCCGCAGTCGGCCAGAACTTCGATGGTCATGGCGGCGAAACGCCGGCAGCGTTCGTCATCGGGGCGGGAGACGGAGGGAATGCTGGACGAAGACATGCCGGATATCCTGCACATTCTTGAACGATTGTTCAATGACAAATCCAGCCTTGTATGAAAGCGCAAAACTGCCCCATTTTCTTGTCTTATTCCGACAAAATCATGAATTTTAAAGGAAAAAACTCCGGTTGGCAGGTCCGTTTCCTTCGGTGTAGCCTTGCCGTCGAAACGTCATCCACCCTCTTTCTTGCATAACCATTCAATCGCCTTCCACAATGATTTCCCGTTTCCCTGTCGAAAGGATATGCTGCCCGCGATGCGCCGTGCGATCGTCCTTCTGTCCGCCCTGATGCTGTGCGCCGCCTGCCCGGCCGCCCGCGCCCAGGACCCCGCCGCCTGCCGGACCGTGCGCCTGGCCGATGTCGGGTGGACGGATGCGGCCGCGGTGACCGCGGTCGGCGCAACCCTGTTCGACGCGCTGGGCTACCAGACGCGCACGCCGATGCTGGCCCTGACCGTCGCCTACCTGACCATGAGTACCGGGCAGGTGGACGGCTTCCTGAGCAACTGGGAACCGTCGGGCGCCGCCGCCATCGCCCCGTTCCTGAAGAACGGCACCGTGCGGCAGATCGCGACCAACCTGTCGGGCGCGCACTACACCCTGGCGGTACCCGAGGAGGTCTGGCAGGCCGGATTGCATGATTTCCGCGATATCGCGGGCTGGGGATCGAAGCTGGGCCACGTCATCTACGGGCTGGAGGCCGGCAACGACGGCAATGCGCTGGTGCTGGACATGATCCGCGACGACCGGTTCGGGCTGGGCCGGTTCCGCCTGGTCGAAAGCAGCGAGCAGGGCATGCTGAGCCAGGTCTCCCGGTCGATCGAAAGCCACCGGCCCATCGTTTTCCTGGCGTGGGAGCCGCATCCGATGAACATGCGCTTCCACCTGCGCTACCTGACCGGCGGGGATGAGATCTTCGGCCCCGACGCCGGGGCCAGCGTGCATACCGTGATCCGGACGGGGTACGACGCCGCCTGCCCCAACGCCACGCGCCTGCTGCGCCAGATCCGCTTTTCCATCGCCGGCGAGAACGTGATGATGAAGGCCATCCAGGACGAACACACACACCCCCGGGACGAGGCCCGCCGCTGGCTGCACGACCACCCCGAGGTGCTGGGCCCCTGGTTGGACGGCGTGACCACCCTGGACGGCCGCCCCGGGCTGCCGGCCGTCCTGTCCGCCCTCTCCGTGCCCCAGACCGCGCAGCGTCCATAGGTCGCGAAGCGCCCACAGATAGCGAAAAGACAGACATGGACGGTCTCGAACACTGGATTACAGCCCACAAGATCCCCGTCGGCATGGTCATGGCAGGGGTGGTGGAACTGATCCGCACGCATTGCCTGGGCGTCTTCAACGCCATCAGCGATGTCGTGGGGTTCTGCGCCGACGGGCTGACCAATCTGCTGCTGGACGTGCCGGCGCTGCTGCTGGTGGCGCTGTGCGCGGCCGGCGCCTACGGGTGGCGGCGTTCGATCGGCCTGGCGGCGCTGATCGCGCTGGGGCTGCTGTTCATCATCAACCAGGGTTACTGGCAGGACACGATGGCGACCCTGTCGCTGATCCTGTTCTCGACCCTGGCATGCATGCTGATCGGCGTGCCGGTGGGCATCGCCGCCGCCCATCGCCCGTGGCTGGGCCGGGCTCTGCACCCGGTGCTGGACCTGATGCAGACGCTGCCGACCTTCGTCTATCTGATCCCGACCCTGATCCTGTTCGGGCTGGGCACCGTGCCGGGCATGATCTCCACCATCGTCTTCGCCATTCCCGCCCCTATCCGCATGACGCAGATGGGCATCGCGTCGGTCCCGCGCGGGCTGATCGAGGCCGGCGAATCCTTCGGCGCCACGCCGTCGCAACTGCTGTGGAAGGTGGAATTGCCGGCGGCCCTGCCGATGATCCAGGCGGGGCTGACGCAGTGCATCATGCTCAGCCTGTCGATGGTGGTGATCGCCGCCCTGGTCGGCGCCGGTGGCCTGGGCGTGCCGGTGGTGCGCGCCCTGAACACGGTGCAGGTCGATACCGGTTTCGAATCCGGCTTCGCCATCGTCCTGCTGGCCATCATGCTGGACCGGCTGTGCCGGCCGAAAGGCTCTTCGCGATGACAACGGCGCTTGCCTTCCACCATGTCGACATCCTGTTCCACCGCACCAACGCCCCCGGCCCGCTGGCCGAGGCGTTGCGCCGGCTGGATGGCGGCGGCACGCGCGAGGACATCGCCCGCGAACTGGGGGTGACGGTCGGCGTCGCCGACGCCAGCCTGGATATCGAACGCGGCGAGATCAGCGTGCTGATGGGCCTGTCGGGGTCGGGCAAATCCACCCTGCTCCGCGCGGCCAACGGCCTGAACAAGGTCGCGCGCGGCGAGGTGCGGATCGGCAATGGGCTGGCCCATGTCGACATCGCCAGTTGCGACGCCGAGACCCTGCGTGACCTGCGCAAGACCCGTATCGCCATGGTGTTCCAGCAATTCGGCCTGCTGCCCTGGCGCACGGTGCGCGACAATGTGGGCTTCGGCCTGGAACTGCGCGGCATGGCGCCCGCCATCCGGCGCACGGTCGTGGACGAAAAGCTGGAACTGGTGGGGCTGACGCGCTGGGCGGACGCGCATGTCAGCGAACTGTCGGGCGGCATGCAGCAGCGCGTCGGCCTGGCACGCGCCTTCGCCACCGACGCCGACATCCTGCTGATGGACGAACCGTTCTCGGCGCTCGATCCGCTGATCCGCCGCAAGTTGCAGGACGAGCTGCTGGACCTGCAACGGCGGCTGAAGAAAACCATCCTGTTCGTCAGCCACGATATCGACGAGGCGCTGAAAATCGGCAACCAGATCACGATCATGCGCGAGGGCCGGATCGTGCAGACCGGCCGCCCCGACGATATCGTCATCCGCCCCGTCAACGACTATGTCGGCGCCTTCGTGCGGCACATGAACCCGCTGCCGGTGCTGAACGCCGGTACCGTCATGCAGCGGCTGGAGCACGTCGCCCGCCTCGACGACGGGCGCGTGGCGCTGGATGCGGCCGGAACTTACGGCCTGAACCCCGCGACACAGCAGGTGACCCGGCGCGACGGCACCCCGGTTCCGGTCGAACGCATGACGGCCGACGATGCGGCCACCGCGCCGATCCAGCCGGGCACGATCTATCGCGCGCCTGTCGCGTGCTCGTTGCAGACGATCGCCATACTGCGCCAGCGCAGCGGCATGCCGGTGCTGATCGAAAACGGGGATACGCTGGCCGGGCTGTGCGACGACACCGACATGATCGGCGCGATGATCGGCATACCCCGCGCCGCCGTGCCCTGAAAGGCAAGGGCATTGCCCGATATGCGCGAAGGTAACGCTTCTTCTTTGGCTTAGCGCACGGGAGGTCGGGCTTTGCCCGAACCCACCAGGGCCTGAGGCCCTGGACCCCGATCATGAATAAACAGATGGGCTTCATGAAACGAACAGGATGCAAGGGTCGAGGCCCTTGCCGGGCTCGGGCGGAGCCCGACTTTCCTTTCCCCAAATAACCGAGTGCCTCAGAACTCAGCGCTGATGGTGCCGAAATACTGGCGCGGCGGCCCTGCGAGGGCCGACTGGAAATCGCCCGTCAGGGGAAAGCCGTTTTCGCCGATCTGCGAGATGTAGCTGGTGTTGAACAGGTTATAGACATTGAAATCGACCGTCAGGTTCCGCAGAACCCCGTAATTGCCGAAGCGGTACCGCGCACCCATGCTGGTCATCCAGTATCCGGCCACCGACATATCGTTGACGTAGCTGAAATAGCGCTTGGAGCTGTAATTCGCATCGAAATGCGCTTCCGCCCCATGGAAGCGATAGGTCAGGTTGGCCTTGTACATGAACTGCGGATAGTCGATGACCTTCTTGCCCTTCAGGGCATAGGTCGTGCCCTGGCTGACGATGTCGTTTCCATAGGTCGAATGGTTGTAGCTGACGCTGTTCGAAATCGACAGGTTGCGGATGGGGTTGACGGTCAGGGCAGCGTCGACGCCATACATGCTGACGCCGCCGACATTCACCACGGTCGAGACCGGCTGGATGATCGTGCCCGCCGTCAGCGATTGCAGCCGGTTCGAGAAATCGGCGTGATAGAGATTGAGCGAGCCCACGATCAGCGGCGTCGTGTAGCGGTAGCCCACGTCATAGACCCAGTCGCTTTCCGGCTTGATCGTCTTCTTCAACTGGTCGAACGTCGCCTGGTTCGACACGCCCCAGGCCGAGCCCAGCTGATACCCGCCATAGCTGTAGGCCCGCATGTTCTTGGAATATCGAAATAGAGTTCGTGATTCGGCAGGAAACGCCATTCGGCGTTGAAATGCGGCAGGAATCCGTTGGCGGTGGTCAGGCTGCCGTTCGGCAGGTTATCCTGCCCGTTATAGGCGGCATCGTTCGCGGTCTCGCCGCCCGCCGTCGTCACCAGCAGGGATTTGAAGCCGGCCCGCAGGGTCAGGTTCGGCAGCACGCGATAGGAATCCTGCAGATGGAACTGGAAGGTGTTGGTGCTGTAGCCCATGCCCCAGTTATGCTGGAACGGCGTCCCGAAATTGCCCAGCACGCCGCTGACGGGTACGCCCTGGCCCAGCAGCGGTTCGGCGTACTGGAATTCGTCGATGTCATAGCGATTGTTCTCGTACCACACGCCGCCCTCGATCGTGTGATGCCCCAGGCTGTAGCGCAGCGCCGAGGTCAGGCCGAAACGCTGGTTGCCGGCGACGATCAGCTGTTCGGACAGGGGCGCGCCATTGGGCGACGGAGTATAGGGACTGGTCCAGGTGCCCCAGTGGTTTTCCGCCTGGCCATAGACGACCGAATTCCATTCCAGCCGATCGGTCAGGGTCAGATGTAGATTCAGCCCGCCGAGATAATCCGAGGCATGCGTCACCCCGTCATAGTACGAGACATCCAGCGCGTCGGGATAATTGGCGATTTCACCGCTGAACTGACCCTTGGCCGCCAGATAGGCGCGCGTATAGTCGGGATAGTAATAATCGTTGCGGTGCCCCAGCGTGCGCAGCATGTCCAGCGACTGGTCGGCATAGTTGAACTGCGTCGCGTCGTTCCAGTTGAAGAACGCGGTGATCCGGCTTTCCGCCGCCAGGGGCTGGACGATCTTGGCATTGACCTGCTGGTCGAACTGGCTGCCCGCCCCTTTCCATTTCTGCCCGTCGGACCGCGCGTACGACACGGTGAATTTGGTACCCGACCGGTTCAGCTTGCCGCTGTCGAAGCGCACATAGGTCCGGAATGCCTTGTTGCTGCCGAACATCTGCGCGACCTTGCCCCCCATCCGGTCGGAGGGGTCGGCGGAATAGATCTGGATCGCACCGCCCAGGTTGGTGGTGGCAGGCACATCGACCGCTCCGCCGCCCTGCGAGATGTCCATATGGTCGATATTGTCCGACAGGATCGCGAAATTGATGCTCTGTCCATTGTAGGTGTAATAGTCCTGCGCGCCCAGCGGCACGCCGTCCAGGGTCACGCCCAGCTGCTGCTGCATGAAGCCGCGCATGTACAGGCTGGACCCCCACGTATCGACGCCCAGGGGATCGTTGGAGACGAAATTGATGCCGGGCAGGCGCGACAGCATCTTCATCGGGCTGGTGCCCTGGACGAACTGCTCCATCACGCCACGCGACATGGCCTGGACCGCGCCGTGGGACACCGCATGCGTCCCCATCACCGCGATCGCCTCGTCGGACGACGCGCGATAGGGCGCCGCCGGGCGGGCTGCGACATGGGCGGGATGCCGCCCGCCATGTGACGGCGGGACGACCGGCCGCCCCCAGGCCGCGGCCGACAGGGCCGACAAGGCCGAACCGGCCATCAATACTGTCAGAAGACAGGGGCGTATCATCACCGTCGCGATCCTTCCGTGCAGTCGATTATCCGGCAACCATCCGGAATTCGGGCGGGGTGAACCTGTCCGGGCCATGCCGCCATCCCGCCGCCGCCAGCCTGCCCGGCCGGACGCCGGAACCCGACGTTGCATGGTCATTCAAAGTCGATCCGCCAGCGACCCGAACGTCGGCCGCATGGGGTTATCTTTTTCTTGCGTATCCGAAATTAATATTATTTTTTCGTCGTAATTTTGAACCAAGACGACTTGACCGGCCTTTCAATGCCGATTTTCGCGCGCGGCACCCCGAAGAACGGTCATTGAACGGTCATCTGGTTTTCGGACGGGCCGGTCCATGCTCGATTCCGCCGTGGCACGGGCAGGCATCCGCGCGCACGCCGGAAGGCGACGGAAACGGCCGGATGCCCCCTCCGCCGGCTGACGATTCAGCGCAGCACCCCATTCACGATCACGGACAGGCGCATTTCCGCACGGGGCCGCCCGCATGGCGACGGCGCGAAGGCCGCCACCTCTCCCTACCCCTCGCCCGTACCGGCCGAAACGCCGGCCGGGATGATCAGACGCCCGCGCGTCCGATCATCGGATCGCTGCGGCTGGGCCGCCCGGTTTCCATATGTCCGGCCAGCCGCGCCACCGGCTGCGCTCGCCCGTCCAGATGGACGGACAGGTCGTACCAATGGTCGGTTGCGGCGATCGGCCACACGCTGTCGATCTGCCCGCCCGCCGGAATGGTGTACTGCTGCCCCGCCGCGCCGTCGGCGGCGGCAATCCGCACATCCATCGGTGCCACGTCGGGATTGCGGACGGTCAGGACGATGCAATCCCGTGCCGGCTCATAGCGTTCGGCCACCACGGGCAGCGTCGCCGCCCCCGCCATCCGGAATTCCCGCAGGAAGCCGTTCGGCCCCTGAATGCGCAACGGTGCGTCGCCCGCGACCACATGCGTCGTCAGTCGACTTCGGGCGCCCACGGTATAATGACGCGGCCCGGCGGCATCCCCGTCATACAGGCTGAAGACGGCGCCCGCAGCGCCGGCGCTGGCGAAGGTCAGACTGATCGAACCCGGCCCCGGCTCAGCCGTCGCGGTCAGGTCGTAGGGCAGCGGCCGGGCCGGGCGCTGACCGGGTTCCTGCGCGGGCATCGCCTGGTCGGCCGGCACGACGGGCCTGTCGGGCAGCATGCAGGACCCCCGCGTGGCCGCCGGATAGGCGTCGGTATCCGGCAAGGGGCCGGGCCACGACCGGTCGGTCTGGGCGAAATCGAAGATCGAGGTCAGGTCCCCCGCCACCGCCCGCCGCCAGGGGGTGATGTTGGGTTCGGACACGCCAAACCGCCGTTCCAGGAACCGCAGGACGGAGGTATGATCGAACAGTTCCGAATTGACCCAGCCGCCTTTGGTCCAGGGCGACACCACGATCATCGGCACCCGCGGCCCCAGCCCTACCGGCACGCCGTGGAAGCTCTCGCCCGTCACCGGGACCGTGCTTTCCCCCTGCGAGGGGTCCAGCGCCGGCACCGGGGCCGGAACATGGTCGAAGAACCCGTCATTTTCATCGTAATTGAGGATGAAGACCGTCCTGGCCCACACATCCGGATGCCGCACCAGCACATCCATCATGCGCGAGATCAGGAATTCGCCATATCCCGGTGGGGCGTTCGGATGTTCCGACAGCGCGGTCGGCGGCACGATCCACGAGACCTGCGGCAGGCGCCCCGACGCCACGTCGCGTTCGAACGCCTCGATCAGGAAGCGGCCTTCGGAATTGTCCTTGTTCTCGGCGGTGGAACCCGGGACGATGGCCCGGGCGTTGGCAAAGCGGTGCGACGCGCGGTCGAGGTTGCGGAACTGCGCGAACGAGGCCAGCGGGTTGTCGCCGAAATTGTCGTATTCCTGATAGATCTTCCACGACACCCCATGTTCCGTCAGGCGATCGGCATAGGTCGTCCAGCGGAAGGGGGCGAAATCCTTGCGGTCATGCGCCATGTCGGCCGACCAGTTGCCGTCGTCGACGTTCTCGATGACCTGCTTGCCGTCATGACCCACGGCAAGGCCACTGGTGCCCGAGAACAGGAACAGCCGGTTCGGGTTGGTCGGGCCGAAGATCGACGCATGATAGGCGTCGCAGATGGTGAAGGCGTCGGCCAGCGCGTAATAATAGGGAATGTCCTGACGGGTGAAATATCCCATCGTCATGTCTGTCTTGTGACGGATCCAGACATCCCAATTGTTCCAGTCGGCCTGCGACCCCTTCCAGTCATGGTTCAGGCTGGGCAGGCATTCGGCGCTGGTCTTTTCGGTATTGAAGCGGAACGGCAGGACCGCCCCGCCGCCGTCCCTCGGCTGACGGAAGGCCGACGACCCGTCCGGCAGGGTCACCGCCCGCGGATCGCCGTAGCCGCGCACCCCGCGCAAGGTCCCGAAATAATGGTCGAACGACCGGTTTTCCTGCATCAGGATGACGACATGTTCGACATCATGCAGCGTGCCGGTCATCCGTCGCGGCGGAATCGCCAGCGCGCGGCGGACATTGTCCGGAACCAGGCCCGAGGCCACTGCCGCCGCGGCGGCACTGAATTTCAGGAACTGCCGTCGGCCCTGGTCGGAGGGAAGCGCCATGTCCGGGATCATCCTGTCCGTTGATGTAGCGGCATGCTGCATGCAGGGCGTCGCCCTTTACCCGCCAAAGGGCCAAGACCTTTGGAAACCCAGGGCTTCATAAAACGAATGGGATGCAAAGGCCGAGGCCCTTGCCGGATTCGGGCAGCGCCCGACCTTCCTTCCCCTTAGAAATGCTTGCGCAAGGTAAAAAACACCATGCGCGGCGAACCGGCCTGGAGGGTGGCGAAGGTGCGGTCCGGGTCGCTGAACTGGAAGCCGTTGCTGCCCACGGTCGCGACATAGCGTTTGTCGAACAGGTTGCTGACGTTGATCTGCGCGTCCACTCCGCGCAGCACGATGTTCTGGCTGTGGAAGCGGTAGCCGATATTGAGGTTGAACACGTCGTTCGCCGGAACCCACGCGTCATTGGTGTACGTATAGGTGCGCCGGTCTTGGAACTGCATCAGCACATTGCCCCAGATCGTGCCGTCATCGTAGCCCAGCTGCACGTTGGCCAGGTTGCGTGGCATGGCCACGACGTTCTTGCCCTTGATATTGTAGATCGTACCACCGGAATTGACGTTGTCGTTGTAATAGGAATCGTTGAACGCATACGAGGCGTAGATCGACCAGTGCGGCGCGAACTGGTAATTGAAGGCCGCGTCGACACCACGGGCCGTCACGCCGCCGACATTGGCCAGGGCCGAGGCATTGCCCTGGATACCCGTCCCCTGCGTAATGGACAGCAGACGGTTTTCGAATTCGACATAATAGCCGGTGAGCGATGCCTGGATATTGTTGTCGTGATAGCGATAGCCGAGTTCCTCGGTATAGGACATCTCCGGCCTGATCTTGTCCTTGATGGTATTATAGCCAGCGATGGTGGTCGCGAAGGGGCTTGTGGCGCCGGTCTGCGAATTGTCGAAGGCCGCCATGTTGCGGGCGAAATCGGCGAAGATCTCGTTGTGGCGGTTCACCCGGTAATTCAGGCCGACCTGGGGCAGGAACCCGTTGGACGACTGGATGGAACCGGACGGATAGCCGTCCGGCCCCTGCACGCCCATCAGGTTGGAGCCGATCTGGGTGGCGGTATTGTCCACGATCAGCGACTTGAAGCCGTAATTCAGCTTCAGGGCCTTCGTAACCCGCCACGTATCCTGCAGATGGACCTGATAGGTCTTCGTGTTGAAGGCTGCCTGCCACTGGGTATAGAATGAGTTGTCCTTGTACCAATGCAGGCTGTCCGGCGTGCCGTCGATCGACAGCGGGTAGTACCGGCGCGCCTGTTCGAAATCGTTGTTCTCGAACCAGAAGCCGCCTTCGATGGTGTGATGCCCGGCCTGGTAGGACAGGCTGCCGATGAACCCTTCGCGATGGATGCCGTACTCGGTGGTCCGGGTAGAAAGCGGCGAACCGCCCAGTGCCGTGGGCGTGGGCACATAGGGCGTCACCCACACACCTTCGCCGCTGTTGGTATGGCCGTAAACCGTGGCGAAGCCCTTCAGCCGGTCCGAGAGGCGGAAATCGAGCTTGCCGTAGCCCAGCGCATCCTGGCGCAGCCCGGCCGCGTTGTAATAGACGAAATCGGGCGGGCTGTCGTAATTGGTCGAGCCGATGCCGGCGGGATAAGGCGTGCCATTCTGATAAGCCGAGCCGATCTGCTTGGCCAGCGCGTAATTTCCCGTAATATTGTCGACGTTATAGCCGTATTTCTGAATCGTCGCGAGCGAGAGATCCTGATAATCGTTCTCCTGACGCATCGACCAGTCGCCATACAGGGTCAGCTTCACGTTCTCGCCCAGGGGCTGGACGAATTTCGCATTGGCCTGCTGCTGACGCTGCTGGCCGTCGCCCTTCCATTTGTTGGCGTCCTGATAATCGTAGGACACATAGAACTTGCCGCCGGTGGGCAGCAGGCCGGAATTGACGCGCATGAAGGTGCGCCATGTGGCGGCGGAGCCGACCGTCCCCGCGACGTCCACGCCGAACCTGTTCGTCGGGTTGATCGAGGTGAATTCCAGCGCGCCGCCCAGATCGTTGGACGCGGAGACGCCGACCGATCCGGCCCCCTGCGTCAGCGTGGCCGCGCCGTTATTCTCGGTCTGAAGCGCGCGACCGATCGAAAGACCGTTGTCGTTGCCGTACGCCAGGTTGCCCAGCGGAACCCCGTCCATCGTGAAGCCGAGACGGCTCTGGTCGAAGCCACGGATGATGATCTGCTGCGACCATTCATAGGAACCGAGCGGGTCCGACGTCGTGAACATCACGCCCGGCAGCTTGGAAAGCGCCTTGAAGGGACTCGTGCCCGGGACATACTGGCTGATGGCCGTGCGCGAGACGGTCTGGGTCTCGCGGGACGCGCCGGCGCCGAACACCACGATCGCCTCGGACGAACGCGGGGGAAGGGCGGCGGGCGGGCGGGCCATCCGGACGGGGGCGGCAGGGGCGACGGCCGCGACGCTGGGGCCTTTCGCGTCGGAGGCAGCCTGCGCCTGCACCGCGCGACCGGACTTGTGCTGCTTCCTTGTCGTCGTGGCGGCAGCAGCCTGATGAACCAGCAGGGCGCTCAGGCACGTCGTCAGGCATAGGGATATCGTCTTGTTCATATCGCGCAGTTCCTTAGCCGTTCCTGCCCTTTGATCGAACGGCAGGTTGCCGACACCGCTATATGAGCGCCATGGCGTTGGGTCTCGTGATGATTTTATGACAGGTCGAAACGGTTTCTGTCTTTCCAAGTCAAGAGGGCGAGTCGCGTCGTATACCACCCCGATATACCGGTATCCGTTACGATTCTGGAAGCTTTAATTTAAGTATTCATAACGCGACATCACCGGTGTCGCCTTCAGGAAATTCCCCTGGCATCGTGTGACCCGTTCGAAAAATCCGGGCCACACGTTCGAAACGACTTGACGGGCCGCCACATGCATTTGCCATCATGCCCGCCATGCGCCGGGTCAGGCCCCGCGCCCAGGGCCTGAGGGACAAGCTGGATCGTGACATATCGTGCGACCCTGGACGGGGAACTCTACCGGTTTGCCGACCTGCGACAGGTCCTGGCCCGTGCGTCGCCCCAGCGGTCCGGTGACGAACTGGCCGGCGTCGCGGCCGCCGACCCGGTCGAGCGCATCGCCGCGCGCCATGCCCTGGCCGACGTCCCGCTGGCGGCGTTCCTGGAGGATCTGCCGGTCCCCTACGAAACCGACGAGGTCACGCGCCTGATCGTCGATACGCACGACGCCGCGGCCTTCGCCCCGGTGGCGCATATGACAGTGGGGCAGTTCCGCGACTGGCTGCTGTCGCACCCGGCCGACGCAGAGGCGATCGCCGCCCTGTCGCCGGGGCTGACGCCGGAAATGGTGGCGGCCGTCAGCAAGCTGATGCGCAACCAGGACCTGATCGCGGCGGCACGCAAGATCCGGGTCCGCACCGCCTTTCGCAACACGCAGGGCCTGCCGGGGCGGCTGGGCACCCGCCTGCAGCCCAACCACCCCACCGACGACCCAAGGGGCATCGCGGCCTCGCTTCTGGACGGGTTGCTGCTGGGGGTCGGCGATGCGGTGATCGGGATCAACCCGGCCACCGACAACATCGCCAACGGCATCGTCCTGCTGGACATGCTGGAGGCCGTGCGCACCCGCTACGCCATTCCCACGCAAAGCTGCGTGCTGACGCACGTCACCAATTCCATCGCGATGATCGAACGCGGCGCACCGGTCGACCTGGTGTTCCAGTCCATCGCGGGGACCGAGGCCGCCAATACCGGCTTCGGCGTGTCGCTGGCGCTGCTGGCCGAGGCCCGGGATGCCGCCCTGTCGCTGAATCGCGGCACGGTCGGCCAGGACGTGATGTATTTCGAGACCGGACAGGGCGCGGCCCTGTCGGCCAACGCCCATCACGGCATGGACCAGCAGACGGCCGAAGTCCGCGCCTATGCCGTGGCGCGGGCCTTTTCACCCTTTCTGGTCAACACCGTGGTCGGCTTCATCGGGCCGGAATATCTGTATGACGGCAAGCAGATCATCCGCGCGGGGCTGGAGGACCATTTCTGCGGCAAGCTGATGGGCCTGCCGATGGGATGCGACGTCTGCTACACCAACCATGCCGAGGCCGATCAGGACGACATGGACAACCTGATGATGCTGCTGACGGTGGCCGGGGTGAATTTCCTGATCGCCGTGCCCGGCGGCGACGACGTGATGCTCAGCTACCAGAGCCTGTCCTACCACGACATGCTGACCCTGCGCTCCAGCTTCGGCGTCCGCGCCGCGCCGGAATTCGAAGCGTGGCTGGAAGGCATGGAATTGCTGGACACGCGCGGGCGGCTGCGCCTGAACGCGCCGCAGGCCCTGGGCCGCATCATCGCCCCCGAGGGCTGACGTCATGACGAAATCCCCTCCGGACAGCGCCCACGACCCGCTCATCGACCCGAGCACGGAAACCGATCCGTGGGCACCGCTGCGGGGCCTGACCCGCGCCCGGGTGGGCCAGCCCCGCGCCGGCGACACCGTGGCGGGGGGCGAGGTCCTGGCCTTCCAGCTGGCCCATGCGCGGGCGCGCCGGGCGGTCATGGCCCCCCTGCGGCAGGAGGCCCTGCGGCTGGACGGCGCAGTCCTGTCCGTGCGCAGCCAGGCCGCCGATCGGGCGACATTCATCCGCCGTCCCGATCTGGGCCGCCGCCTGTCGGCCGACAGCGCCGCGTGCCTGACGCGCGGGTCCTATGACGTGGCGTTCGTAATCGCCGACGGCCTGTCGGCCCTGGCGGCGGAACGGCAGGCTCCGCCGCTCCTGGCCGCGTGCCACGCGCTGCTGCCGGGCTGGCGGATCGCGCCCGTGGTGGTGGCGCACAACGCGCGCGTCGCCCTGGGTGACGACATCGCGCATCGTCTGGGGGCCGGATGCGTCGTCATGATGATCGGCGAACGGCCGGGCCTGAGCGTTTCGGACAGCCTGAGCCTGTACATGACCTGGGACCCGCGCCCCGGCCGGCTGGATTCCGAACGCAACTGCATTTCCAACATCCACGACCAGGGCGGTCTGTCCACCGGGGCCGCCGCCGCCAAACTGGCAGGGCTGCTGGCGGGCGCACGCCGGATCGGGCGCAGCGGCATCATGCTGAAGGACGAAACCCCGGCCACCCTCGACGGCCTCGCATCGCCCTGACCTGAACCCTCCCGGGTTTGGCGGAGACTGATGGTGAGTCTCTACGCGGCGCGAGGATCCACCGATGGTTGAACCAGTCCACCCAGTGAAGAGTAGCGAGTTCGATGCCTTCGATCCGCCGCCAGGAATAGCGAATGCTCACATAGTGAACGCCCCTGTCCGAATGATGCACGAGGCCGGCTCCGGCCAAGGGGCGCCGTTCGCCGCGCCTGCTCCAGCGGACAGAGCGCGGCCTTGTCGGAGGTCGTGGTCCTGATCGCCTTGCCCCGGACGACGCCCTTCAGCCCCAGTTACCGCATCTCCCGGCAGAGCCCGGCATCGCGCTTCTGCCGCGCATGGGCTCTTTGCCGATCACGGACCCCGCGGGCATGTTCATGGCAGGCCGACGAGGCGATCGGCAGCAGGTGCGCGATCGGCTCGGCCCGTAGACGTCCCGGTGTGCGTCGATGAAGGCGATCATGACCCGGATCGGCGGTCGAACTCCGCCATCGCAAAATACGCCGACGCCTTGCGCAGGATCTGGTTCGGCGGTTCACCGGCGGTCAGGTCTCCATCCGCGGGTGAACAATGACCGAGAGATAGGTCATCGGCTTTTCAAGCAGCATTTCGGGTCCGTGGGGGGCTCCACTATCGAACAGCAACGAATCGCCGACACCAAGCTCATATGTCTCCGAACCGTGGCGATAAAGGACACGCCCGGTAAGCATGTAGATCAGCTCTACGCCGGAGTGACGAAAATTCGTGTAGGGACGGGCTTCTTCGTGGAGCGTGATGAGGTACGGCTCCAGCACCACGTCACCCCCGAGCAGATGGCCGAGCAGCCTGTATTCATGCCCAGCCTTCGTGCCACGTCGTTCGATCACGACCCCCTCTCCGGCCTTGACATAGGAACAGTCGCGCTGCTCCTCGAAGGTCGAGAAGAGCTGGCTGAGCGGGACGTTGAGCGCCCGGCACACCGCCTGCAACGTCGAGAGAGAGGGGGAAATCTGGCCGTTCTCGATCTTCGACAGCATGCTCAGGGACACGCCCGCCGCCTGGGCGACATCCCCCCCGCGCAGTTCCGCCTTGCGACGCAGAAGCCGGATCTGGCTACCCAACGACTCTTCCAGCGTCATCTCGCGCACGGGCGGCGCGGTGGAACCCGTGGCAAGATCCACCGCCTCTTCCCTCTCCGGCATCGCCTGGGGAATATCTTCCCGTAACGGCCCGCGAGCGGAGCGGGCAGGTCTGTCTGTTTTCATCAAGTCCTTGATCCTGCTAGGTGAGCTGTCAGGAGCCGCCCGGCGGCCTTGCGGGGTCATCATGTGCCCTCGCCGCCGGCACGGGAAGCCATGTTTATCACCGGCTCGATCCGGTCCAGGGCCTGGTTCAGCACCGGGATGACCTCGGTACGCAGCGTCGCGCCCAATACGCTGGAAAGATCGCGCGGCAGGGAGCCGAATTCCCGTTCCCGCGCGACAATCGTAAGATGGCGCCCCATCTTCGGTCCGGGCAGAGGCACGCAGCGCAATCCCGCAAGGTCCAGGGCGCATTCGAACAGGCAGAGCGGGGTCGTGATGGCCATCGCCCCCTGGCGACAGGCGGCAAAAACGCCATAGGGCGCGTCGAATTCGAGGCCCGGCGGAAAATCGAGCTTGATACGGCGCAGATAACGCTCGATTTCCTGGCCCGTCCGCGAGCGCAGCGAGAACCGTACGAACGGACATGCCCGACTGAGGAGCAGCATGTCCTGCGGCGTCTTCGGCACCTTCTGGGACTCGGGCAGCAGCAGGAGATAGGGCTCGCGCGCGAGAGGAAAGCGGTCCAGCCCGTTGACATCCTCGAAATCGCTCACGCCGACGATGATGTCGAGCTGACGGCTGAAGAGCGCCGAGGCGTGGCTTTCCGTCAGTCCGGAATAAACAATGGCGTGGCTGGTGCGCTCCGAAAGAAACCTCGACAGTGCGGGAAGCGTCGCACGCATGAGACTGTCGACCACGCCCACCCGGATCAACCCGACCCGCCCGGCATGGACCTCCCTCAACCGGTTGGCGGTCTGGCGGGCTTCGGAAGTCAGGGTGAGCGCGCTCTGCCGCAGCACGGCCCCCGCTGCCGTCACCGCCAGCGGCCGGACGCCACGGTCGAACAGCATCACGCCGGCCTTTGCCTCGATCTCGCCGATCGCCTGCGAGACCGCAGGCTGGCTGACCCCGAGATGACGCGCCGCCGACGCCATGCTGCCATGTTCGCAGACGGCGACGAAAACGGCGAGCGACTGCAAGTCGAAAGGAAGCGGCTGATGTCCGGGCGATCGTGCCATGGTCCCGGCCTCTCCATCCGTTCATGCGGGCCAGCGGAACTGGAACTATAAGAGAATCTTATGGTAACGTCGAGCGAAAAGCGTCGTATATCTGATGGCAAGCCAGAGGATAGAGATGTCGTCGGTTCAATATTCAATCTTTTCGTTGCTCCGCAATGCCGTTCGCGACAATCGCGGCTGGACACCGGCCTGGCGCAAGGCAACGCCCGCGCCACGCTACGACGTCGTCATCATCGGCGGCGGTGGTCACGGCCTCGCCACCGCCTATTACCTTGCCCGGCACTACGGCATGCGCAATATCGCGGTGGTCGAGCGCGGCTGGCTCGGCAACGGCAATATCGGGCGCAACACCACCATCATCCGCTCGAACTATCTCCTGCCCGGAAACCTCCCGTTCTACGAAAAATCGATGATGTTGTGGGAGGGTCTTGAACAGGACATCAATTTCAATGCAATGGTCAGCCAGCGCGGCGTACTGAATCTGATTCATTCCGACGCCCAGCGCAACGCCTACGCCCGGCGCGGCAACGCCATGCGGCTGCACGGTATCGATGCCGAATTGCTCGATGCGCGGGCGGTACGGGAGAAACTTCCGTTTCTCGATTTCGACAACGCGCGTTTTCCGATTCTGGGCGGCCTGCTGCAGGCCCGTGGCGGGACGGTGCGCCACGACGCCGTCGCCTGGGGTTATGCCCGCGCGGCCGACCGGCTGGGGGTGGACATCATCGAGAACTGCGAGGTCACGGGCCTGCGCATCGAGGGTGGAAAAATCAGCGGTGTGGAGACCACGCGCGGCATCATCGCCGCCGGCAAGGTCGGCATGGCCTGCGCGGGACGTTCCTCGCAGGTCGCTGCCATGGCAGGCCTGCGCCTGCCGATCGAAAGCCATGTGCTGCAGGCTTTCGTTTCCGAAGGATTGAAACCCTTCATCGACTGCGTCGTGACGTTCGGCGCGGGCCATTTCTATGTCAGCCAGTCCGACAAGGGCGGTCTCGTCTTCGGCGGCGACATCGACGGCTATAATTCCTACGCCCAGCGCGGCAACCTGCCGCTGATCGAAGATGTCTGCGAAGGCGCCATGGCGCTGATGCCGCGCATCGGCCGCGTGCGGCTTCTGCGGCAATGGGGCGGGATCATGGACATGTCGATGGACGGCAGCCCGATCATCGACCGCACGCCGGTGGATGGGCTCTATCTCAACGCCGGCTGGTGCTATGGCGGCTTCAAGGCGACGCCTGCCTCGGGCCTCTGCTTCGCCCATCTCATCGCCCGTGACGAACCCCATCCGGTCGGCACGGCCTTCCGTCTCGACCGCTTCGCACGCGGGGCGGTGATCGACGAAAAAGGCATGGGCGCACAGCCCAATCTGCATTGAGCCCGATCCGTAGCGAGGAAAGATCACGATGCGCCTTCCCTGTTCCTGCTGCGGCCCGCGAGACAGCGGCGAGTTCGTCTATCGCGGCGACGCAACCCTGCGTCGGCCGCCCCCCGACGCGCCAGAGACGCACTGGGCGGATTATGTCTATCTGCGCGATAACCCCGCCGGCCCGCATCGCGAGTTGTGGTACCACCAGCCATGCCGGAGTTGGCTGGTGATCACCCGCGATACCCGCAGCCACGCGATTCTCGCCGCCGAGGCCGCGGAGGCCGTGGCGCGCGCTGTCCAGGCAGGCCCGGAGGCACGATGAACCGCCATTCCGCGTCCGACCGTTCCCCCCGCGCCGCTTCGGGCCGCAAGCTGTCCGGCCGCCTTCCCTCCGGCGGCCTGATCGACCGTGGCCGCCCGCTGCAATTCCGCTTCGATGGCCAGGTCGGCACTGCTTTCCCCGGCGACACGCTCGCCTCCGCCCTGCTGGCCAACGGCATCCGGCTTGTTGGGCGGTCCTTCAAATACCACCGTCCACGCGGCATCCTCACCGCCGGGTCGGAGGAGCCGAACGCCCTGGTCGAACTGCGGGAAGGCGCGCGCCGGGAACCCAACACGCGGGCCACGATCGTGGAGATGTTTGACGGGCTGGTGGCACGGAGCCAGAACCGCTTTCCCTCCCTCGCCTTCGATCTGATGGCCGCCAGCGCCCTCGCGGCACCTCTGCTTTCGGCCGGGTTCTATTACAAGACCTTCATGTTCCCGGTCGCGTTCTGGGAGAAGCTGTACGAGCCCCTGATCCGCCGGGCGGCGGGCCTTGGACGCGCCGCCGCCGATGCCGACCCGGATCGTTATGACAAGGTCTCGCTATTTTGCGACATCCTTGTGGTCGGGGCCGGCCCGGCCGGACTCGCCGCGGCACTGACCGCGGCGCGCAGCGGCGCGCGCGTGATTCTATGCGACGAGGATTTCCGCCCCGGCGGCCGCCTGCTGTCCGATCGGGTCGAACTCGACGACCACCCGGCCATGACGTGGGTGGACCAGGCCCTGCGTGAATTCGAATCCTGCGACAAGGCCACGCTCCTCCTGCGCACCTGCGTCAACAGCGCATATGACGGTGGGGTCTATGCCGCCCTGCAGCGGGTCGCGGATCATCTTCCCGTGCCGGGCACCAACCAGCCGCGCCAGCGTCTCGTGCGAATCACGGCGACATGCTGCGTGCTGGCCTCGGGCGCCGTGGAACGGCCCGTCATCCTCGAAGGAAACGATCGTCCCGGCGTGATGCTGGCAGGCGCGGTCAGGAGCTATCTCAACCGATTTGCCGTCGCACCGGGACGCGAGGCCGTGGTGTTCGGCAATACCGACAGCGCGCTTGCCACGGCGGATGATCTGGCCCGGGCAGGCATACGGGTCCATGCGATCATCGATTCCCGCCATGAGGAATCGCTGCAAATCCGCGCGCTCGGCGAGCGGCTTGGCATTCCCTACAGTGCCGGCGCCCGGGTCACCCGGACACACGGCACCACATCGCTGACCGGCGTCACCATCGCGGACCGGGCGGGTGAGACGCGCCGTATCCGTTGCGACCTGCTTGCCCTCTCCGGCGGCTGGTCGCCCGCGCTGGGGCTTGCCACCCATCAAAACGGCCGGCCGGTCTGGGACGAAACGCTCTGCGCCTTCATCCCAGGGGATCTGCCGCCCGGCATGTTCGTCGCGGGAAGCGTGACCGGCCTGTCCGGAACGGGTGCGGCGCTGGCCAGCGGCCACGCGGTGGGGGCGGCGGCGGTCGCCACCTGCGGCCTGACCCCCGCGACGCTCGACATGCCGGTGACACAGGACCTGCCGGACAGACCGGGCGCCCTGTGGCACACGCTTGAGGACCTGGAGGCCCCCTCCGGCGCCGCCTTCGTCGATTTCCAGAACGACGTGATGGCTAAGGACATTCGCGGCGCGACACGGGAAGGCTATGTCAGCGTCGAGCATCTGAAGCGCTATACCACCCTCGGCATGGCCACCGATCAGGGCAAGACATCGAACGTCAACGGCCTGGCCCTTCTGGCGGCGATGACAGGGCGTTCCATCGCCGAGACCGGCACCACAACGACACGTCCGCCCGTCCAGCCCATCGCCATCGGTGCGCTCGCAGGCCCGCATCGCGGTCGCCATTTCCGGCCCGAGCGCCTGACGCCTACCCATGACTGGGCGCGCGCGCATGGCGCGCATTTCACCACCGCGGGCCTGTGGATGCGCGCGCAATGGTTCGCCCGTCCCAGCGACCCGACCTGGCAGGAGACGGTCAACCGCGAGGTCATGACGGTACGCCGCGCCGTAGGATTCTGCGACGTCACCACGCTGGGCAAGATCGACATCCAGGGTCCGGACGCCACGCGTTTTCTCGAACGCATCTACTGCAACAATTTCGCCCGGCTCGCCGTCGGGCGCGTCCGGTACGGCCTGATGCTGCGCGAGGACGGCTTCGCCTTCGATGATGGTACCACCGCGCGGCTTGGCGAAACCCATTACCTCATGACCACAACCACGGCCAACGCCGCAAAAATTATGGAACATCTCGAATATTGCAGGCAATGGCTGTTCCCGGAGGATGATGTGCAGATGATCTCGGTCACCGACGAATGGGCACAGATCGCCCTCGCCGGACCGAAATCGCGCGAGGTGCTGGCGGCCATCGTCGATCCGGGTTTCGATGTCGGCAACGCCGCGCTTCCCTTCATGGCGACGGTGGAAACGACAGTGTGCGGCAGCATCCCCGCGCGACTGTTCCGAATCTCCTTCTCGGGCGAACTGGCTTATGAAATCGCCGTTCCGGCGCGCCATGGCGCCGTGCTGGCGGATGCCTTGATGCGGGCAGGCGCGCCGTTCAGCATCGCCCCCTACGGCACGGAGGCTCTGGGCGTCCTGCGTATCGAAAAAGGCCATCCAGCCGGATCGGAACTGAACGGGCAGACGACGGCGCACGACCTGGGTTTCGGAAAGCTCCTGTCCCGCAAGAAGGATTATATCGGTGCCCGCATGGCGCAGCGTCCGGCGCTGACCGATCCGGGGCGCCAGACCCTGGTAGGGCTCATGCCCCTCGCCCCGGACGCCGTGCTGGGCGCGGGCGCGCATCTGCTGCCCGACCACGCGGCGGCGACGGCGGCGAACGACCAGGGCTGGGTATCGTCTTCCGCCTGGTCGCCGACCTGCGGCTCGTGGATCGGCCTCGGCTTTCTCGCCGACGGCGCGCACCGTCACCGCGAGATCGTGGCTGTGCATGATCCGGTACGTGGCAATATCGTCCGCGCGCGGGTCTGTCCGCCCGTCTTCGTCGATCCCGATGGAGGACGCCTGCATGCCTGATTCCGCCATGCCCCCCCTTTCAATCCATCCCGTCGAGGGATGGCAGATCGCAAGCGTCGCGCCCTTTCGCCAGGATGTCCCGGCATTGGCGACGATCCTGACCTCAGCCGGTTTTCCAGCGCCCGAAGCGCGACGCATGACGGCAAACTCAACCGGCCGCGTCGTCTGGGCCGGTCGCGGGCAGTATCTCGTCATTGCCCCGGCCGGCGCGCCCGATCCCGCGCAACGGCTCCGCCCACCCTGCGCGGGACGGGCGGCGATCACGACGCAGGGCGACGGCCGCAGCGCCTTTCGGATCACCGGTGAACGAAGCGCGGCGTTTCTGGCCGGCCTGTCGGGCATCGATCTTCATCCGCATGCCTTCGCCACCGGCGACGTGGCGTCCGGCCTCATCAGGCATATCGGCGTCCTGTTCTGGAAAGACCGCGACGATACCTTCGAATGCCTGGTGTTCCGAAGTCTCGCCAACGCCTTCCACCATGACCTGGCTGAAGCCGCGGCGATGTTCGTCGTCGACTGACGGACCTGGATCAGGAACAACGAACATGGTCACGACATGCCCCGATACGACGATGGGCTATTCCTACATCCTGACTCTGTCCTGCCCGAACCGGCCGGGCCTGGTGGCGGCGATCGGACAGCTTCTCTTCGAGCTCGGCTACAACATCACCGAAGCTCAGCAGTTCGACGAGCCCGACAGCAAGCAGTTCTTCATGCGGATCGTCTTCTCCGCCGCCATCGGGGAGGCCACCGCGCCGGAAACGGCGCTGGGCGCGCTGGCCACGCGGTTCGCGATGAAATGGACATTGCACGACACGAGCATCCGTCCAAAAGTAATTCTCCTGGTCTCGAAATTCGACCATTGTCTCGTCGATCTTCTCTATCGCTGGCGCATCGGCGAACTCGTGATCAACCCGGTGGGCATCATCTCCAACCATCCGGCGGACACCTACGAGCATATCGATCTCCATGCCATCCCGTTCCATTATCTGCCGGTCACCAGGGAAACGAAGGCGGAGCAGGAGGCACGAATCCTCGAACTGGTCGACGCGACCGGCGCGGACCTGGTCGTGCTGGCACGCTATATGCAGATCCTCTCCAATAACATGGCCGCCGCGCTGTCCGGACGCTGCATCAATATCCACCATTCTTTCCTGCCCGGCTTCAAGGGAGCCCGCCCTTATCACCAGGCATTTGACCGGGGCGTGAAACTGATTGGCGCTACGGCACATTTCGTGACCAGGGACCTCGACGAGGGGCCGATCATCGAACAGGACGTGGAGCGGATCTCCCACGCCGACGCCCCGGACGATCTGATCCGCAAGGGCCGTGATATCGAACGCCGCGTCCTGGCCCGCGCCGTGCGCTACTACGTCGAACAACGAGTGATCCTGAACGGCAACAAGACAATCATCTTTATGCACTGAGCCCGTCCGGCACCGCGCGATCCCGGAGCACGACGCGACAAGCTGGAAGGTCTTCAGAAATTCCCGCAGGGTTCGATTTTCACTTGCACAGACCCGGTTCATCCACTCATTCTGTCGTAATCGGGCGCTTTTCCCAGCCGATTTCTATCGGCCTGCAATTTTTTGATGTGTCGTCGCATGATTGTCTGACTGTCCAAACCCACATCCAGAACCGAAAGTCCTACATGCCATGGCCCAGACAGAAAATTCCTCCGCCCCGAGCGACCGCGCGCGCGTGAAGCGCTACCATCATATCGCGTCCTACGATCTGGAGGTCGTCCATGCCATTCTTGATGCCATGCCGCTCTGCCATGTTGGCTACATCCATAACGGAACGCCTTTCGTCACGCCGACCCTGCAGTGGCGTGACGGAAACCGCGTGTTCTGGCACGGATCATCCGCCAGCCGCATGATCCGAACGACGCAGGAACAGGATGTCTGCCTCACCGTGTCCATCTATGACGGACTGGTGATGGCGCGTTCGGCGTTCAACTACAATATCAACCATCGCTCGGTCATGATCTTTGGTCGCCCGGAAAAACTTGCCGACGATGAAAAGGAACATCAGTTACGGACTATGGTGGACAAGACAATCCCAGGCCAGTGGGCGCGCCTGCGTCCAGTGACGACCAACGAACTCAAGGCAACCACCGTTTTAACCATGCCCATCACCGAGGCGTCGGCCAAGATTCGTACGGGCCAACCCGAAGACAACGAAGAGGATTACACCTTTCCGGTCTGGGCGGGCGTGGTTCCGGTGCGCATGCAGATCCTGCCCCCCGAACCCGATCCGCGCAATCTGCCGGATGTCGCGCCGCCCCCGGAATTGTCGCGTTTCCATATCGGGTAGGGCATTCAATACGGGGGGGCACAATGCCATGAAGGCGAACGTCACGGAAGCGACGTAAAAGCGGTTTCCTTTGCCTTCAACATGACAGCCAGCCCAAGAATAACCGAGAAGACGGAGACCGCGCAGGCAACGGTAACCGTGTGAAAATAATTGATCGTTGCGGTCAGAATCAGCGGTGTAAAGCCACCGAACAAGGCACCGGCGACGTTATAAGCCAGGGCGATCCCGGTCAGTCGCGAACGGGCGGGAAACAGCTCGCACAGGGTTGCCGGGAAAGGACCCGCCAGCAGTCCAGCCGCGAGCGCATAAAGTAGTTCGATGATCGTGACGCCGGCAACACTGGTGGTGTGGGCGATCTCCCAGAACAGCACGGGTGTGGCCAGGGCGATCAGTATATAGGCGCAAATCGTCATCGGACGCCGGCCCACACGGTCGGAGAGGACCGCCGCGGGCAGAATGACGCTCATCATGCCGATACAGGCCGCCGTGTTGGCCCACAAAGAGGCGCGTGCCGACAGTCCCAGATAGGTCTGCGTCAATGTCGGAAAATAGAACAGCGTATAGAATACCGCGAATATTGGAGCGACCAGCGAGAACGCCCGAAAAAAAGGACCGGTGACGTCATGCACCATCCGTACCTCTTCTGCCACATCGGCATGGGGCACGGGCGTTTCCATGATGCGCAACCGGCAATAGAAGCCGACGGGAATCAGCAGCGCGCCGATCAGGAACGGCAGACGCCAGGCCCAACTGTTGATCGCCTCGGCAGAGTAGATGGAGGCAACCATCGACGCGACACCAAGCGCCAGCACGGGCCCGAGAATGGCGCTGACCTCGTGTATGCCGCCATACAGCCCGCGCTTGCCGAGGGGGGCGGCCTCGACGATGAAGGTGGCCGCCCCGCCCCATTCTCCACCCGCGGCCAGACCCTGCATCAACCGCGCGATCAGAAGAAGAAACGGCGCGGCCTCTCCTATGGTCGAACGACCTGGAAGCACGGCCAAACCGAGCGTACCGCCGCCCATGACGATGATGGAGACGATCAGGGCGGTACGCCGGCTGATCCGGTCGCCAATCCGACCGATGATGAGCCCGCCGATCGGGCGCGCCGTAAAGCCGCAGCCGAAAATCAGGAATGTCAGGAACAGGCCGGTATTCCGCCCGTCCTGTGCGAAGAAATTATGGGAAATCGCGTTGGAAAAAAACGCGAAGATGCCGAAATCGTACCAGTCCAGCACGCTGCCGACGGTCGCGGCGGCGATGACATGCGCGGCCCCTCGCAGCGAATTGTCATGCCGTCGCGCATGCTCGCTGCGGCCGATGTCACGAAGTCGCGGTAACGTCACGCTCTCTTGGGCCATCCGTCATGATCCGATAATTGCCTTGATCTGTTGATAAAGCGGGCGCGGAATTTCCACCCCCTCGGCGGCGGTCTGACGGCGCCATACATGACGGCGGCTGCCCGGAATGCGGGTTCCCGGCTGCGTGCCGATCGCACCGAGCAGGGTTTCCATCTTGCGGTTGAAGTCGCCTCCGCCGGTCACGGCGGGATCGACCGCAATGAAATAGGCACCCACACGCGGCGGCCCGTTGCTGGTATCGATCAGGCCAGGGGCGACGACGCCAAGATTGCTGTTGGTCAGCAACGCGGAAAAGACTTCCACGATCAAGCCGATACCAAAGCCCTTGTAGCCGCCGAATGGCGCCATGGTCCCGCCTTGCAAGGCCGCAGCGGCGGAGGTGGTGGGCCGTCCGTCCTGGTCGAAGGCCCAATTGTCCGGGATGCCTTCACCGCGCATATGCCGGTCCATGACCTCGCTCTTCGCCACGACCGAAGATGACTGGTCGATCAGGAGCACTACGCCGTCATCCGAGGGCACGGCAAGCGACATCGGGTTGGTACCGACAACCGGACGGCGCCCGCCTGCCGGCGCCATGGAGGCCGGCGCGTGGGTAAAGCCAAGGATGACCAGCCCCTCACGCGCCAGATTTTCCGTGTGATAGCCAAGCACACCGCAGGCATAGGCGTTGGTGACGACCAGCGAGGCGATGCCGTTCTCGCGCACCGCCTCCGACAGGATCGGCCGAGCCATTGCGATGCCCAGATGCGGGAAACCGTCGCCGGCGTCGAGATGCACGATTCCGGACCTCGGGCTCGTGACGACCGGACGGGCGTCCTTCGCGATCTTGCCATAGGCCAGAATCTGGCAATTGGACGGAACACGCGCCAAGCCATGGCTGGGGATGCCATCGGCCTCCGCCGCGGCGAACTGGGCAGCCACCGCCCGCGCATGGTCTTCGGCCAGGCCTGACGCATGCAAGGCACGAAATGCCAGATCCTCGACCTCGGCGATCTGAAGATGAACCGTCGACGCGCCGGCCGGCAAGGGAAGACGATCAGACATGAAAGAATCCTCTCGTCACGCTAGCCCACATCCGGCGATCGCACGGCCCGCGTCGCGGCGAATCGGCTCTCGGGCCGCGACAGGCCGAGATTTTCCCGCAGCGTCTTTCCTTCATAGGCGGTGCGGAACAGGCCGCGCCGCTGTAGTTCAGGAACGATATGCGTCACCACGTCTTCCAGGCTGCGCAACCGGTAGGGATTCATGATGACGAAGCCATCGGCCGCGTATCCCATGAACCATTCTTCCAGATTATCGACGATGCTCTGCGTCGTGCCCACAAGCACCCGATGCTTGCTGGAGGATGCAAGGCGCTGGGCAGTCTGACGGATGCTGAGGTTGTTGTGCTTGGCGAAGGCGGAAATCGCCCTCTGGTGCCCCTGCATGCCGCGTGTCGGGGGCAGGTCGGGAAACGGCCCATCGAGATCATAATTGCTGACATCGAGCTGCACGGCGCCGGTGATGTTCTCCAGCGCGATCTCGTCCGGGTAGAGGCGGCTGATCTCATCGAACCGATCCTCCGCCTGGCTCTGCGTCTCGCCCCATACGATGGAAGTGCCGGGAAAGATCTTCAGATCGGACGCTTGGCGGCCATGCGCGACGGTACGCTGCTTCATGTCCGCGTAGAAGGCCTGCGCATCTTCGATGAAATGGGTGCTGCAGAACACCACGTCCGCGGTGCGCGAACCAAGGTCGCGTCCTTCTCCCGAGGCGCCGGCCTGCGCGATGATCGGATGGCCCTGCGGCGACCTGCCACCGCGCAAGGGCCCCTTGACGCTGAAAAACTCTCCTTCATGGGCCAGGGCGTGTATTTTTTCCGGATCGAGATATCGGCCGCCTTCCTTGTCCAGCAGGAAAGCATCGTCCTCGATACTGTCCCACAGACCGGTCACGACGTGATGGAACTCGGCTGCACGGCGATAGCGGTCGGCATGCAGCGTCGTGCCGCCCTTGACGCCGAAATTGGCGGCCTCGTTCGGGTTGCCCGACGTGACGAGATTCCACCCCGCCCGACCTTTGCTGATCTTGTCGATCGAGGCGAGCTGGCGCGCCAGATAATAGGGCTGCTCGTATGTCGTGCTCATAGTGTGGACGAGCCCGACATGCTGCGTGCAGGCCGCCAACGCCGCCATCAGGGTCGCGGGCTCGAAACCCGCCACGCTGGACAGGCGCGAGAGCATGTCCCTGTCCGAGATCGGACGGGCAAGCGAACTCTCGTCGGCCATGAAAATCATGTCGAAAAGGCCGCGCTCGGCGGTCCGGGCGAACGTCACCTGCCAGTCGAAATCATTCTCACCATCCGACTGGACGTCGGGATGACGCCAGCCCTGGCTGTACATTCCGGAAAAATTAAATGCAGCAAGACGAATTTTATCGTTTCTTTTCGACATCATACATCTTCCTTCACATGATCGTCCGTTACGGCGTGCGAGGGAATCGTGCCGGAAACGGCATAGACACGCATGGGCACGGTACGTCGCAGGGGCGCTATGGCCTGATATTCCGGAGAATCCCACCACGCACGGACATGTTCCAGCGACGGGAAACGTATGATGCCGACCACCAGAGGCGGCTTGTCGCCCTCGAGAAGGCTTGCGTCACGGCTGACGGTCAGATAGACGCCACCGTGGCGCTTGACCATCCGACCCGTCACCTCGCGATACGTCGCGAACGCGGCTTCATCGGTTACTTCATCGTGACGTTCTGAGATCACATAAGTTGCCAAGAAGGTATCTCCTTCCGGATCTTTCGGTGCGGCCACCGAAATCCTGCGTATCGTCCGAGTATAGGAAGATCGACCGGGCCGGCCAAGGTCCAGATCCCCAGGAAGGCAAGAGCCACTTCCATTCGCCCGCCATTCAGACGTCACGCGCCGCCGTCTGCAGAATATGTCCCATGCGTTCGATACCGTCTTCGATTATTCCTGTCGACATCGAGGTAAATCCCAACCTGAGCGCCTGCGGGACATCGCGGTGACGGTAGAACATACCGCCGTCGTCGGCATAGATGCTGTGTGCCGCCAGTGAACGGCAAAACTGATCCGAACGCACCCCGTCGGGCAATGTCAGCCATCCGGCCGATCCGCCATGGATGGGCGCGAGCACCGTGTCCGGCATATGGCGGGCCACGCTGTCGGACAGGATCCGCGCGCGCTTTTCCCATGTCTGGCGAGCCCTGCAGACCAGGCCGGAATAATATCCTCTTCCTATGAATTCACCCAATGTCGCCTGATTGTTGGTCGGTGGGCTACGCATCAGCAGGCGGCGGATCAACCGCGCTTCATGGATCACGTGCGGCGGCGCGACCATGAAACCCAGCCGCAATCCGGGCGCCAGAGCTTTCGAAAAGGTCCCCAGATAGATGACACGACCATCAGGGTCGTCGGCCTTGAGCGCATAGGGCGCGTCGCCGGCGAACCAGGCTTCGGAATCCACGTCGTCCTCGACAATGATCGTATCGTTCTGGCGGGCATAATAATAAAGTTGCGCGCGCCGGCTGGCTGACATGGGTGCGGTCGTCGGAAACTGCATGACGGGCGAGCAATAGAGCATTGAGATGCCCGGTGTGAGATCGGCAACACGCAGCCCTTCTTCATCCACCAGGACGTTCTGGATATTCGCGCTGCGCAGCCGCAGGACGGCGCGCAGGTCCGGGTGGCCGGGATCTTCGAACGCGCAGCGATAGTCGGGGCCGAGCAGCAGCAGGCTGAGGATGGCAAGCGCGTTCTGGATACCGCTGGTAATGAGAATCTCCTCGGGTACGGCCCAGAGCCCGCGCCGGGGCAGCAAAGTGGAGCAGATCTGCTTGACCAGATAAGCATTGTCCTCGTCATAGGGATCGCCCGCCCAGCGGCGCAAGGCCGTGGCGCTCAATGTGTCCCGCTGCACCTCGCGCCATTGCGCGAGGGGAAACAGTTCCTGATCACACTGTCCATATATGAAGGCGTACCGGCTCTCGCGCCAGCGAGGGTCGCGCTGAAGTGGCCTTTGTTTTGACACCGATCCGATCAGGCGTTCGGACCATGACACAGGATGTGCCGGGCGCTCCTGCCCGCAGGGTGCGGACGTCCGGGCCTGCGATACGTCGTGCGCGATGTTGGACACCCGATGGCGGGAGCGATCTCGTGTATCGACCAGCCCTTCGGTGGCAAGAAGCAGATAAGCCTGGATGACCGTGTTCCGGGAGATACTCAGCGCACGCGCGAGGGCACGCTGCGATGGCAATGCCGTTCCGGCTGCCAGCCGCCCCGAGCAGATGGCCGAGACCAGCTGCTTGTGCAGCATGATTTTCAGCGTGCCTTCTTCGGCATGATGCAACGGACCGATGAGGCGGCGCCAGTAGCCGTAGGCTTCCGGACTGTCGGCGGGCAGATTCTTGATCTCGCAATCATCGTCCATGGCGTGACAGCTTCCTAAAGTGCTGATGCCTCCGGCGCGGCAGCCAACCTGCCTACCGGAACAACCCGGCTGAATTCTCTCCACGAACGCATGGACAGAGAAAGCCCCGGCCTGTCACGACTATACAGACCGGCATCAGATGGAAGCTAGTCTCCTGTCCCTCAAATCCGCTAGCGGATTTGAGAGACAGGAGATCAGGCACAAACCGTAACATGCATCAGCCCGGGTGCCCACGGCCCCATGAAACCGGCCCGACGCATGTCGATTACCCTCCGCTTCAGAAGCCGGCCGTCGCCGTCATCATCACCGTCATCGGCGCCCCGATATAATAACTGGGCGTTGACCCGCTGATAAGGGTTCCCCCCAATCCACGCATGGTCTGGGCGTTCGCGGCCACGCCGGCAACGCTGGAGATATATTTGACATTCGTCAGGTTGGTGAAGTTCAGCCGCAGCGTAGGCCCACTGAGCATATGGAAGCTCGGGAAGTGGTAACCGAATCCCAGATCAACCGTCTTGTATGCGGGCATGGACTGGTCATTCATGAAGGTGGAATACTGGGAATCCACCCACTTGAATCCAAGGTTCGCGAAGAACGGCCCCTTCGTATAGTTGATTCCCACCGTCGCCATGAATTTTGGACTCATCACGGCGATTTTTCCCGCGGTCGGCAAGGAATCATTTCCGACCCGGAAATTGTTGTCGGTCGTCGCATGCAGATACTGCCCGTTTACATAGGGCGACAGGCCATGAAAGGTCGGGGCGGCCAATTCGACCGTCACGCCGCGCATGGTTTCCCCGCCAACCGAAATCGCCGACTGCACATTGGCGCCGTTCAGGATCTGGGTGGTCGCGACCTGATGATTGGTCATGTTCATATTGAACAACGCGAGGTCGAATGTGAACAGCCCATGGTAACGAAAACCCAGCTCCTCACCGATCGAATATTCCGGCTGCACGCCTGTCGCACCCTGCTGGACGACCTTTCCGGTCCCGACGCCATAGGACGTGGGATAGGTGCTCAGCGGTACAGGCGGGCGCATATTGGTCATGCCATTGGCATAAATCTGCATATCCTTGTTGATTTTATAAGAAACGGTCACTCGCGGCATCGGCTGGAACATGGCCTGGGAATAATGGTACTGCGGTCCCGAGACCATGTTGGTTCCCGAAACGTAATCCATCATGAGCTTGATCCCGGCGCTCAGCTCAAGACGATCGTTGAGGAAACTCTGCGTATCCGAAAGATAGAACTCGTTGATCTGCGAGCTCTCCTGGAAATGCGTGCCGGCGACCGGAACCCCGGACGCCGAGCGGAGAATATACTTGCCATCATCGTTTGCGGTATTCCCCTGATAATCCATCGGAGAAAGACCATTCAGCTGCGTCATCGTCCAGTTATCATACCAGTATCCGAAAAGAAGATGGTTCGTCTTTGAAACACGATATTGAAGATACGTGTTGACCCCCGTGGAGTACATTAACTGGTTCGAATTGGACATCACATTAAGCTGGCCGTTGACGAGATCCAGCCCGTTGGTATCGATCGCGATCTTCTGATCGCCGTTATAAACGCTGGCCGGGTTGATACTTGTCTGGCCGGGACTGTTCACGTCAGCATAATGGAAATAGGGGGTGAAGTGCAGCGCCAGACGGTCGGTCAGATGAAATTCGTTCTGGAGGGACAGAAGAACATTTGTTCTTTTATAAATATATGATTTCCAGTAATTTGTCGTCTTGCCCGGAATATAGGTGCCGGCATAATCGCTCTCGGAGAAGTTATTGTCGACGGCGTTGTTCTTCTCCCACTGCGACAGCGTCATGAAATTCTGCCGCGCGTTCACCAGATCATTGTAGGAAATAAACAGCTTGCTGGTGCCGATGTCGCCCCAATCCTTCTGGACGTCGAAATCCACGTGTGTGCGATGGCTTCTTCCCGGACCGTAAAAATTGTTCTCGGCAGTATAGGAATAGGATGCGTACATCTTGATGCCGGAATGGCCGATATAGCCGCTATCCGCCCGGGCAAAGACACGCTGGGCCTGGTACGACCCGGCACTGTACGACAACAACCCGCCATATTTGTCGGATGGATCGCGCGTCGTCTCGATGAACTCCCCGCCTGTGGCGGACTGGACGGGGTCGTTGATACGCGACGTGCCGGGAATGAGCGTGACGTCGGCGATATTCTCGTTATCCGCCCAGCTTTCAGTGTAGGGGTAATAATAGGCCTGGTCGATACCAGGGGCCCCGTTGATCACCCATCCCATTTCGCTTTCCGCCAGGCCGCGAACAGCGAGATTGTTACGGATCGTCAAGCCGAGCGCGTCGCTCGAACCGAAATTGACCCCCGGCATGGACGCAATCAACTGGAGCGGACTGGCGGCGGCTGTGCGCTGGGCGATCGCGGCGGCAGTTATCGAATTCACGGCCTCCGGCGCAGTCTGGCGCTTCATCAGGCCGCCGCCGATCGGACGCCCCCGCGTGACGTGAATTTCCTCGGGCTCATTGATCGGCATCGCATGCGGTGCCTGCGGTTGCCCCGCTGCCACCTTCACCGGGGCGGCATTCGACTGCACCGTCGGTTTCGAGACATGTCCGTGACTGCCTGTGCGTAAGGACGTCTTGGAGTCCGCGGAGGCCGCCTTGACTCGCGGAGCGGCGAGTTGGGACATCCCCAGACATGTGGTCGAAGCCAGGAGCGTCCTGAAAATTGGTTTCCACATGTGACTCAAACCTCGATTTATGTTTGCCGCTGGCATGGCCTCTTTCGATCGCGCAAAACATCCGGATGAGAAACGCAATTTCAATAACGCTCGATCTCGCGAAGAACCTTAGCCTACATGACGAACGCTATCGGCACTGTTCCGTTACCGCAATGTAAATGCGCCTGGACCCATCGATTACCACAAACTGGCACGGCCTGTCGGAAGCGGAAGTCGGATCGTACCGCGAAATCACGGCGTCGGTAGAAAGGGCTTTTGACAAGAACACCGTTCACGAACCCCCGATATTCTGACCGGCAAACCCGCCTAACTGTCGCACGCGGGCGATCGGCATTTCATCGCATCGCGTCGCACCGCGGTTGCCGCGTGATTCACATGTCCTGCCTCGATCACGACCCCGAATGCCTCGGCGGCATGTGCTTCACTGATCAACCCGTCCAGCACGTCATCCAGCACCATGCCCTCCGGCCGATCCAGCGCATCTCCGTAACCGCCGCCTGCCGGCGACCTGTGGCGGAACACGTCCCCCTTCTTCATGACGTAAGGTTCCGTGACAAGCACTGGCAATGTCACCTCATGTCCCTCTTTCTGCCGCAGCACGCTCACGGGACCTGACCCCGCCTTCCCACCGAACAGGCCGTAGGGCGGAAAATCGTGCTTGTCGGACCGCAAGGTCAGCACGGCCTCATCGCCAAGAAATTCATATTCCCGCACGAATGCATTGCCACCCCGATATCGCCCCGCACCGCCGCTGTCGGGCACGATTTCGTAGCGGACGATCCGAAGGGGATAGTTGGTCTCGATCATTTCGACCGGAATATTTGCCTGATTGGCGCCCATGTGGGGAACGCCGACCTGACCATCATGAGTCGGCGCGCCGCCCCACGTTCCCATGACCGTTTCACTGAAGACGAACGGCTTTCCGTCATGCCATCCGCCAAAGGCCGGAACACTCGCCCCGCCCATGCCGTCGGCCGTCACGCGGTCAGGCAACGGAATCGACAGCGCGCCGAGCATGGCGTCGATAATCCGGTATCCGGTAATGCCGCGCGCGCCGCAAGGCGCCGGATGCACCGAATTTACAACTGTCCCGAGCGGAGCCTGAACCCGGATGGCGCGTTCAAATCCGCGACAATTCGGAATATCGGACTTCATGACCGAACGAAGGGCGGTAAACACTGCCGCCTTCGTGAACGGAAGCGGCGTGTTCACCCCTCCCTTTACCTGGGCCGATGTGCCGGTGAAATCGACCTCCAGCTCGTCCCCCCTGATCGAAACCGCGAGCGTAATGGGGATGGGAACGGGATTTTTACCCAGTCCATCGAGGTAATCGGTAAAGGCGAATGTTCCGTCGGGGAATTGAGCAATTTCAGCCCTTGTCAGTCGTTCGGCATAATTATGAAGCTCCTCGGCATAGCTGAGGACTTCATCGGCACCATATCGTTCGAGCAGATCGACGAATGACCTCTGGCCGGCATGACATGCCGCCATCTGCGCGAACAGGTCACCCGCAACCAGGCTCGGCACCCGGACATTCAGCATCAGGATATCCCAGATCGAGGCATTCCTCGCACCGCGCTCGTAAAGTTTCAGGAATGGCAGCCTGATTCCCTCTTGATAGATCTCCGTCGCCCCCAGCGCGTTGCTGCCCGGGACGATGCCGCCCACGTCGGCGTGGTGGGCAAGCGTAGTGGTCCAGGCAACCAGCCTGCCGTCGAAAAAAATCGGCTGGATGATATAGATGTCCGGCAGATGCTGGCCAGCGGCGGCATAGGGATCGTTACCGATGAAGACATCGCCTTCGAAAATATTTCCTTCGTAATGACTGAGCAGATGCCGCATCGCATCGTAGAAGCTGCCCAGATGCATGGGTGTCGTCACACCCTGGGCCAGGGTCTGCCCGAATGCGTCGCAAAGCGCCGTCGAGAAATCCATAGAATCCCGAACGATCGGAGAATATGCCGCCCTCATCAGGATCAATGCCATTTCGTCGGCGATGGTATCGAACGCGTTCTTCAGGACCTCGAGACGGATGGGATCGAAAGTTTTCATGGTTTTTCCTGTCTGTCCAGGAGCCTATGGTAACGTAATGACAATGTTCGCGTGATCGTCAACGCGGACGTGGCAGTCCGGCGGCACGATCGTGGTTCCTTCATATTCCTCGATGATCATCGGCCCGGGCCCCGGCTTCGCCGTCAGCGCCTCACGCCCGACGACCATCGTGGCCACTCGGCCAAATTCCGGACCGAAATAGACGTCCCGCGTGGTGGCCGGCGTCGATTGGGGGAAAACATATCCGGGCAATTTCCGGTTTCCTTTCGGCACCCTGGCCGTCAGGCGCAAGGTCACGATTTCCACCGCCGTTTCTGCCAGGCGATAGCCGTAGATACGTTCGTACTCGCTCTCGAAACGCTGCCTCAATCCGCGCCTGGCCCTGTCGTCGAGCGCGCCTTCCGCGGAAAATGGAATGGTGATTTCAAATGCCTGTCCCACATAGCGCAGGTCGGCGGCGCGCTCGATCATCAGCGCCCCGACCGGCCGTGCCAGCTCCGCACGCACGCGATCGAGGAGCATTGCATAGAAACCCGTCAGGGCCACGGTGCAGTCCTCATCCAGGCGTTTGAGAAAGGCCGCCGACTTGCTGGTCTCGATATCCGCGTACAACAGGCCCAGCGCGCTGAAGACCCCCGCGCCAGGAGGCACGTAGACCGTTCTGATCCCCAGGGCCCTGGCCAGTGAAATGGCGTGGATCCCGCCATTGCCTCCGAAAGCGATCATGGCAAATTCGCGCGGATCCCGTCCCCGGAACGTCGTGACCGATTTCACCGCGCGGGTCATGATGGTGCTGACCAGCTGATGGACACCATGCGCAGCCCGGTCCATGTCCATGCCCAGCGGCGTCGCGACGACGCGGCACAGGGCCTCCACGCTGCGCTGCGCCTCGATCGGCACGCTCCCGCCGGCCAGGGCCTTCGGATTGAGAAACCCCAGTACGACATTGGCATCCGTGACCGTCGGTTCGGTTCCACCCCGGCCATAACATGCCGGCCCGGGAGAGGCGCCCGCGCTGTGCGGCCCGACTTTCAGCCCTCCGGCTGGATCCATCCAGACGATCGAACCGCCCCCTGCCCCGACCTCCGATATGTCAATGACAGGAAGTTTCAGGGCATAACCGCCGCCTTTCGCCAATTTGGACGAAATGGAAATTCCACCGCCGACTTCATAATCGTCGGTGCGCACCAGGGCGCCCTTTTCGATCAAGGACGCCTTTGCCGTCGTCCCACCCATGTCGAAGGAAATCACGTCGAGATGTCCCGCCTCGACCATGGTGCGCAGCGCGCCCAGCACGCCGGCGGCCGGCCCGCATTCAACGATCTGGGCCGGCCGGGCGACAACCGAAGTCGCGGCGACAATGCCGCCGGCGGAATGCATCATGAAAAAGCGCGACGGCAGCCCGGCATCTGCCAGTTGCGCCGTAAGGGAGGCAAGATAGCCCCGAACCGGTGGCCCGACATAGGAATTGATCACAGTCGTGCTGGTGCGTTCATATTCACGCATCTCAGGCAGGACATCGACCGAGAGCGAGACGAACATGTCCGGAAAGCGCGCCGCGATCATCTCACCGATACGCCGCTCATGAAAATCGTTCGCATAGGAATGAAGCAGGCATACCGCAACCGCTTCGACATTTTCCCTATCCAGCGTATCGAGGGCACGGAGTACCGAGGCCTCGTCCAACGGCACCAGTACATTGCCGCGGAAATCGACCCGTTCTCCCACCTCCAGGCGTAGCCGCCGTGGAGACAGCGGAGGGGGCTTGCAATACAAGGGTTCGTACAGGCGAGGGACACGGATGCGCCGCATTTCCAGCACGTCACGAAATCCCGCCGTAGTGATCAGGGCCGTCCGTGCGCCCTTCCCCTCGAGAATGACGTTGGTCGCGACCGTGCAGGCATGCATGACCTCGCCCACATCCTGAACGGACAATCCTTCCGCCTGCAGAAGCTCCATGATCCCGCTTACAACGCCACGTCCGTAATCATCGGGCGTCGAGGGTACTTTCCGGGTCGCGATCGTTTCGTCCCACCGGATCAGAGCGATATCCGTGAACGTGCCGCCGATGTCCGCGGCCACGCGGAGCCGAGCCTTCATCGTCATCCCTTCCCTTGCCGGCTTTTCGGACCGAGCGCCCCCGCCTCCGCGCGGCCCCATCCGCCGCCGCCGGGCGTCTCGACAATGACCGTCTCCCCGGCGGCGAGGGTCACGGAGCATTTACCCTTGAGAGGTTGTTTTTCACCGTCGACGGCTTGCAGGCCGTTGCGGCCCACGCAGCCTTCGCCACCGCCATGAAGCCCATAAGGGGCAAAGCGGCGCCGGTCGCTCGACAGGGACACCCGCGCCTCGTGATCCAGAACCTTGAGGGCGCGAATGACGCCCTCTCCCCCGTCATGATGCCCCTTTCCCCCTGAACCGCCGCGCAGTTCATAGCGCTCGACGCGCAGCGGATAGCTGATTTCCAATGCCTCGATCGGCGTATTGAGCGTGTTGGACATATTCGCATGCACCGCGCTCATTCCCGGCCCCATCGGCCGGCCGCCCTGTCCACCGCCAATCGTCTCGATATAGGTATAGGGCTTGCCGTTGCGCGGATCCGTGCCCCCGATCCCGATCAGGTTCATCGTCCCCTGGCTCGCCGCCGCGATGCGCTCGGGCGCGAACTGCGCGAAGGCGCGCAGGATCGTGTCGGCGAGTCTCTGGGTTGTTTCCGTGTTGCCGGCGCACACCGCAGCCGGCCGCACGGCATCGAGAAAACAGCCCGGAGGAATCCGAATATCGACGCGCCGCATGACCCCGGCATTGGGCGGCAGCGAAGCATCCATCAGGATCTTCATGCAGTAGAAAACGGCCGAGAATGTCATGCCCGCGACCGCGTTGACATTGCCCGGACGCTGGGCCGACGTGCCTTCGAAATCAAAGCCCATGCATTCCGGCGTTACATCCACGCGCAGCTTGATCCTGACGGGTTCGTCACTGCTTCCGTCATCATCCAGGCAATCCTCGCTCTCCCACGTGCCACGGGGCAGTTCAGCGAGCCGGCGTATCATTCTTCTTTCGGAATAATCGAGAATGGCCGCCATGCCGTCGCGCAGCGTCGCCACGCCGAATCGCTCCGCCAGCTCCTGCAGCCGGACGATACCGACGCGAAGAGCCGCCAGCTGGGCATTCAGGTCGCCCTTCCGTTCCTCCTGCGTCCTGACATTCGCCAGGATCATCTTCATGATATCGGTCTGTTCGACACCCCGGCGATAAAGCCTGATGGGTGGAATAATGATGCCTTCCTGGAAAATGCTGGTGGAATTGCCGGGCATCGAACCCGGCTCGATGCCGCCGACATCGGAGTGATGCGCCCTGGACGCGACATAGGCGATGCAGTCATCCCCGATGAATACCGGTGCGATCAGCGTAATATCCGGCAGGTGGGCACCCCCGACAAACGGATCGTTGACGATGACGACGTCGCCCGGTTCAAGCGGGTCCAGGGTCGCAAGCGTCGGACCCACCGCACGCTGCATGGAGCCAAGGTGAACGGGAACATGCTCGGCTTGCGCGATGAGTTGAGAATTCGCATCGAAGAGAGCGCATGATGCATCCATCCGCTCCTTGATATTGGGCGAAAACGACGTCAGCTTCAGGACGATACCCATTTCCTGCGACGTCGCCTCCAGGGCGTTGCGCAACACTTCCAGGGTAATCGGATCGAACGTCTTCATTGTGCCACCTCCACAATGAGGTTTCCCGATTCGTGGGCAGTCAGCACGTCTCCGGGATACAGCACCGTCGTAGCGGAGACTTCTTCTATGATGGCGGGTCCGGTTATGACATTACCCGCCATCAGTTCCGATCTGCGATAGACGGGCGTATTGAAAAGCTGCCCCTTGGCGTGGGCGTCCAGCGGCTCGAAATAGATTTTCCTGCGGCCGGCATGGGCCTGGGACGGCGGCGTCGATCCGCCATGCGCCAGGGAGGGCAGGACCGGGGTATCGATCCGGCCGATCGCGGTCACATTGATGCCGACGATCTCGATCGGGGCGGACGGGTCGGCATAGCCGAACCGGACCTGATGGGCCTCATGGAACAGCACCGGCAGGGTTTTCCAGTAATCCCTGGCGTCGAAATCAACCAATATCGGAAGGTCATAGCTCTGCCCCACATAGCGGACCTCAAGCCTGACCTCGATCTGTCTCTGCTCCGGCGCAATGCCCTCGCGCTCGAGCCGGGCGAGACCCTGCTGAACCAGCGGGAGGACCAGTTCGGACATGTCCTCTTCCGTCTGGTCCGCGTAAGCGGCGATATGGGTGGCGACAAAATCATGCCGCAGGTCCGAGATCAACTGCCCCATGGCGCACAGGATTCCGGGAGTCGGCGGAATCATCACCCGCGGCATACGCAGTTCGCGCGCGACCGGACTGCCGTGCATGGGCCCGGCCCCGCCAAACGGCACCAACGCGAAATCGCGCGGATCATATCCTCGCTCGACCGAAACAACGCGGATACCACGCACGATATTCGAATGCGCCACGCGGAGAATGCCCGCTGCCGCTTCATACACCGTTATGTCCAGCGGCTCGGCAATCGCATCGCGGATCACCCTGAATGCCGCTTCCACGTTCAGGCTCAGGCTACCGCCCAGACGCGATTTGCCATCAAACCGGCCGAGCACGAGGTTCGCGTCCGTGACGGTCGGCCGCTCTCCGCCACGGCCGTAACAGGCCGGGCCGGGAACAGCCTCCGCGCTCATGGGGCCGACACGCAGCGCGCCGCCTTCGTCGATCCAGGCGATCGAGCCGCCGCCGGCCCCGATGGCATTGATATCGATCACCGGAATTCTGATGGGGACCGTTTCCAGTACGGCGGAGCGGGTGATTTCCGGACGGCCCTTGCGGATCAGACTGATGTCCGTACTGGTCCCGCCGATGTCCATGGTAATGATGTGATCGATCCCCGCGCGCCGCGCCACATGCGCGCTTGCGACGACACCGCCCGCCGGGCCGGACAATACCGTGCTCACAGGTCGCGATCGCGCGCTCTCCAGGCTCATCAGGCCGCCCGCGGCGTCCATCACCATGACCGGAACATCATTCCTCAGAGCAAGCCCGTCGGTTTCGTCGACCAGCATGCCGTACAGGGAACGGAGATAGCGATCCATCACCGGGCGCAGGTAGGCATTCAGAACCGTGGTGCTCGCACGCTCATATTCACGAAATTCCCTGCTGACATCGGTGGACGCGCAGACATGCACGCCCGGCAGATGCTGCTCCAGCAACGCACGGGCCCGCTGTTCATGCCCAGGATTCGCATAGGAATGGAGGAAGAGGACCCCGACAGCCTTTACACCGGCACGATGCATGGCCTGTGCCGCCTGTATGACATCGGCTTCGTTCAACGGCTCGACCTCAAGGCCGGAGGCGTCGATCCGGCCGCGCGCGGTAAAGCACAATTCCGGGTCCACCAGCGCACCTGGCTTGACAATGGAAATATCGAAAAGCGTCGGACGGTTCTGCCGTCCGATCTCAAGAAGATCCTTGAAGCCGTGATTGGTCAGGAAGGCCGTCAACGCGCCATTCCGTTGAATGACCGCATTTGTTGCCGTGGTCATGCCGTGTCCGACATAGTCCACTTCATTTCCGCTGGCACCATGCTGATCGATGGCACGTTTCAGTCCCTCCACGGTTCCCTTCGCCCGATTTTCCGGCGTGGTGGAAACTTTGGATACCGTGATCGTTCCGCTGACCTCATCATAAGCAATACTGTCAGTGAAGGTACCGCCAACGTCCGATGCGACGCGAATTTTTTTTACCATGAGGAGCCGCCATCGATTTGCGAATGCATTCCGAACGCATTGAACCACATTTCCTGCGCCTGTAAATAAAATATTTCCTTATGGGGATGTTATTTTCGTGTCAGGAAACACCCTCAACGCACGTGCCTGGTACGGATGGCACGTCGACCGGCCTCGCCGCCGATCCGCGATCTTTCAAGAAATCCTTCAAATATTTGATGATATCGGACATGGCACCCGTGACACATCGTTACGAATAAGTTTGAAGATTACCGCACGCAATCCGGCCATGCGTTCGCGGATACTACCCCCTCCCGCTACAGGAGGGCAGCCATGAAGCGCCGGTGATCAGTCCGATGATGGACGATTGAAAGAATTTTCAGTCCATCACAATAAAATGCGCGAAAATCGAGTTAGTTCACGACGTCAATTCACGATACGAGCTCGCGTACCATCGGATTGGTGAAGTTTTCTATGGGGCCTTACAAAAAACGTCATGATGACGCCGAACACGCCGAAGGGCACGACCAGGGCGGCGGCGGTGCCCCAGCCCGAATGCGGATGAACCTGTCCCATCATGACAATGGGCACGAACCCAGACGCCGAATTTCCAGCAAACTGCACCCAGCCCGTCAGGAAGGCGAGCGTACGGTCGCCAATATCCTGAATCGACGACCAGATCGAAACCTGCGCCATTCCGACGCCGAAAAGCGAGACGCAAAGCAGGACGATGGACAGAATGAAATTCTGCGAAACCAGTGCGACCGAGAGCGAGGCGGTTCCCAGCAGAAATCCGCAGACCGCCAGCGGTGTCCGGGCCAGGCGGATCGAGCGCCACCGCTTCGCGATATAGTCTGACAGGGCGCCATTGACGGCGACGGACACACACAGGGTGATCCAGGGAAAGGCGAACAGCCAGCCACTGTTGGCGACACTGACATGCCAGCGCAGATTAAGAAAGATAGGCATCAGGGATTGAAAGAAGCTTTCAACAGCCACCAGGCTGAAATACATCATCCCGATCGCCCAGAACTGGCTTTTCCTGAGGATCGCAAGATTCGCCGCGCGCAATCCCTGTTTTCCTCGCCCGTCGCCGACAGGGCGGATTATTTTAAAATTGGGATACAGGGACAGAAAAACCATCGTAAACAGAAGGCCCAGGACGCCATAGACAAAGAAGCAGGTCTGCCACCGGGCCTGTGAGGCGATGAAGCTTGTCAGCGGCCCACCCAGGGCGGAACCGACATATGTGCCGCCGATGACCGCCGCACTGGTCGTGGCGCGTTCGCGAACGTCGAACCAGTGACGGAGCGCGAGGACACTGGCCGCAATCACCGGCGCCTGGACGCACCCCAGCAGAAATCGCGCGATCGTCAGACTGGACGGCTCCCGGCAGAACGGCGTCACGAACACAATCGTCGACCAGATGACACAGGATGCCGCCAGAACAAGGCGCGCGCCGCATAAATCCACCAGGATGCCCGAAGGAATCTGACAGATGGCGTACCCCCAGGCGACGGCGGACAGGATTTTCGACAGGGACAGATATGATATGGCAAATTCATCATGAATCGCCGGCGCCAGGACGACGAGCACCTCCTTGTCCATGGTCATGAAAACGCCGAATGGAACAATCAGGCAGAACAGCACCCACCATCTTTGCGGTCGCGCGCGGGCGGAGGTATCCGACGGTTCGTGGTCTATGGCCAAAACGTCACTCAAGAAGAGACCTCCACGCAAGAGGAGAATGAGTCCGCATGTGCTCACGCCTCGGATCGGTTTGACCTGAAACGAGCAGACTTCAGGACACGGCATTCCGCCGGACACCGGTCGACGACGATGCCTCGAACCCTTCTGGCGCGAAAAAAACGGCGCGCCTGCCGCAGCCGGCGACGGGCACATCGCCTTTCCCCGTTGTCTACGGGGCCATATAACGCGCCAGCGATCACCTCTTCATGACGCGTGGCGCCGCACCGGAAATATTCCTCGCAGGAAGATCATATTCCTTCAAAGAAATAAAACGCAAGGACTGAGTGCCGTGATACTCAAAAAAGCGCGTCATGGACCTATGTCCCACAGGTTCCACCGGGCGGCGGGGAGATCTCAGCCCCACGCGTCATATCCGCCGCCGCCAGCCGTATGGATCTCGATCTGCTGCGCGGCGTCGAGATGCAGGATAGGCGGCACGGGATCCAGCACCTGGCCGTCCACCCGGATGACACAATTCATCCCCTCCCCACCGCCATCCAATCCCCAGGGCCGGGTCGCGAGACGTGAGCCATCCAGTTCCAGCCAGCAGGGTTTCAGCACCTTGTAGATGCGCGACAGCCCCATTCCGCCACGATGGCGCCCTTCGCCGGCCGAACCGTCTCTGAAGGCGTAATTGACGACCTCCAACGGATATTCCATCTCCAACGCCTCGATCGGAAGATTCGACGTGTTCGTCATATGCTGCTGGACGCCGTCCATGCCGGATTTGGCGGGACGGGCCCCACCACCGCCGCCCAGAACATCGAGGTAGATCCAGTGGTCGGCCATGTTGTCGCTGGAAAACAGCGCCGATACCGCGGCCCCGCATCCGGCCGCGGGCAGCCGCGCCGGCAGCGCCCGTGCCAGGGCACCGTGAATCAGGTCCACCACGCGCTGGCAGGTATTGATGCGTCCGTTCACCGCCGCCGGCGAAACACAGTTCAGCAGGGAGCCCGCCGGCGCCTCGATATGCAGCGGACGTGCCAGGCCGGAATTGGGCGGCGCATCGGGATCCAGAGCCGCCTTGACGGCATAGCACACCGTCGCGAACAAGGCGGTATAGGTCATGTTGACGCTGGACCTGACCTGCGCCGGCGCCCGGAATGCCAACGTCATCTCGTCGGCCTTGACCGACACCGTCACACCGATGGGCAGCGGCTGCGGCGTTTCCGGGCTTTCGAACACGTCGTCGAAATCATATCGTCCGTCGGGCACGGTGGCGATCGCTGCCCGCAACCGGCGTTCCGCATGGTCGAGCAGCGCCTGCCCCGCTGCCGCGACGGTCGGCGCGCCATATTTCCTGAACAGGTCCTTCAGGCGCACCACGCCGAGGCGGCACGCGGCACGCTGGGCCCGAAGGTCCGACAGGCGCTCGGTCGGAGACTGGCAGTTCAGCAGGATCATCGACTGCACGGCATCCTCGGTGACGCCCTGCCTGACCAGCCGGACCGGGGGAATCCGGATGCCTTCCTGGAAGATATGCGCATGCCCGCGATCGGCGAAATCGGCATGATGGGCCGTGTTGATAACCCAGGCGCTCAATATGTTCTCGCAGAAGACGGGCTCGGCCAGGACGAAATCGGGCAGATGTGTTCCACCGCCTTCATAGGCGTCGTTGCCGATGAAAATATCGCCTGGATGGATATCGGCCACGGCGTACCGGTCCAATATGGCCGGGATGAAGGCCACGAAGCTGCCGAGATGCATAGGAATATGCTCGGCCTGGCTCAGGATAAGCCCGGCCGCGTCGCAGATCGCCGTAGAGCAGTCGCGCCGCTCCTTGATGTTCGTCGAAATGCTCGACCGAACCAGAGCTTCCCCCATTTCCTCGGCAATCGATGCCAGCGCACTACCGATGACTTCGACGGTCACGGGGCTTATTGGCGTCGTCTTACTCGGCTGCGTCATCTCGCTTGCTCCGTCCTTATGCCGATCCTGATCGTTTCGTGGCCGGGCCGTGGGGCATCTGTCAGGGCCGCCGCCCGGCTCCCCTGCGCATGCGGCACGCGTTAAATCTGGACACGCCGCAACGGAAGACGATGATAATTCCGGTCGAGCCACAGAAGCGTCTCGTCGACCGCACCGAACGCCACCTGCATGATCTCGCAGAACAGCACGCTATGCGTTCCCACTTCGGCGCTTTCGGACAGGCGGCAGTCGAAGGACACTGCCGCGCCCGCAAGGAGCGGCGCCCCCGTCGCCCCCGGCTGCCAGCCTCCACCGGCGAAACGCTGTTCCATCGTCATGCTCGCCGAGGCGAACGCATTCGCGAGTTCATGCTGATGCCCCGCCAGCACGTTCACGCCGACGACCTTGCTGGCCAGCAACGTCTCCCGTGAACGCACGTTTCGGTTCATGCAGACCAGCAATGTCGGCGGATCGTCCGTCACGCTGCAGACGGACGATGCGGTGAAGCCATGATACCCGCCGGCGTCGCTGGTGGTGATCAGGCAGACGGCCCCCGCCAGACGGGACATGCCGCGTCGGAAAAGATCCCCAGAAATCATCGCAGTTCCCACCGTGTTCCAGTGCGGGCGGCCGGCACGCCGCCCTACAAGCCTGTTTCGATAATGATGTTCAGATGCGGCTCGACATGGGCTGTCATGCCGGGAAGAATGACTGTGGTCGCATCCATCTGTTCCACGACGGCCGGCCCATGCAGGACGTTGCCCGCCCGCAGGCGCGACCGGTCATAGACCGGGCATGCGGTAAAGCCCCCTGTTTCGGGAAACCAGATTTCCCGGGTGCCGAGCAGTGCCGTGCCGGCGTCCGGTCCTGCGTCGTCATGGGCGGGGAAGTTGGCGCTTTCGATCCGTCCTCCGGCCTGGACGCGAAAGGTCACGAACTGGATAGGATCCGTGGTCGAGGCGAATCCGTACTGCTCGGTGTGGACCTGGCGGAAGGCGGTGACGAAATGCCCGATCGTCTCCGCCGTCACCCCGTCCAGCTCGCCGATTGCCACCGGCAGTTCGTAGTTCTGCCCGGCATAGCGCATGTCCGCCGTAAAGGTCAGGCTGCGCGCGCCCTCCTCCACGTTCTCCGCCAGGAACCATGCATCCGCCTGCCGGCGCAGGCTCCCAACGAGTTCCGCGATCACCGCCACGGAATCGTCCTGCGCGGGGAGGATCCGGGTTACCGAGAAATCGGCCCTCAGGTCGGTCAGCAGCAGGCCCAGGGCGCACATCACCCCAGGGGTCAGCGGGATGATGACGCGCTTCATCTCCAGTTCCAGCGCCAGGCGCGCCGCGTGCAACGGGCCGGCGCCCCCGAAGGCCATCAACGCGTAATCGCGGGGATCATGGCCTTTCTGCACGCTGATGACGCGCACCGCCCTGGCCATGTTGGCCGTAACGACCGAAATGATGCCCTGGGCGGCTTCCATGACATCCAGCCCCAGCGTCTCTGCCAGCAGCGCGATCTGGGAATAGGCGCCGTCATGGTTGATCTTCATACGCCCACCCAGAAGAAATTCCGGATTGAGCGTGTGCAGCACCACGTTCGCGTCGGTCGTCGAGGGCGTTTTGTTGCCCTTGTCGTAACAGACAGGCCCCGGATCGGCCCCGCAGCTCTGCGGGCCGACTTTCAGCAGCCCCCCGGCGTCGCGAAAGGCAAGCGAGCCGCCGCCCGCGCCGACCGTGTGGATGTCGAGCATCGGCGCCTTGATCGGATAGCCATGCACGTTCGCCTCGCCCATCAGGCGGCATTTGCCTTCCTTGAGCAGGGCGACGTCCGAACTGGTGCCACCCATGTCGAAGGTGATCAGGTTTGGCTCGCCGATCGTCATGCCGATCTTCTGCGCCGCGACGACGCCGGTCGAAGGACCTGACAGCACGGTGCGAACCGGCAGCGTCCGCGCCGCCTCGAAGCTGATGACACCGCCGTTCGACTGCGTGATACCCGGCGCGACCTTCAGCCCCTGTTCCTGTAGCCGCGTTTCCAGCCGGTTGATATAGTTCTCCATGACCGGGCCCAGATAGGCGTTGACGACAGTCGTGGAAAACCGTTCGTATTCCCGAAACTCGGGCGCCACGACGTAGCTCGCCGAGATGAAGACGCCGGGGAATGTCTGCTCCACGATCTCGCGCGCGCGCCGTTCGTTTTCCGGATTCAGGAAGGCATAGAGAAATCCGATCGCGATCGCCGCGACGCCCGCGTCGCGCAGGGCACGCACGGCCTCGCGCAGCTCCGCCTCGTTCAACGGCACCGCCACGCTTCCGTCCGAGCGCACCCGTTCGGACACTTCGAGGCGCAGGTCACGGTCCACCAGCACCGGCGTCTTGTCGGCATTCAGGTCGTACAGGCTGGGACGCCGCTGCCGACCGATCTCGATCAGGTCACGAAAACCGCGTGTCGTGATCAGGCCCGTGCGCGCGCCCTTGTGCTGGATCAGCGCGTTGGTGCCGACTGTCGTGCCATGACCCAGGAATCCGACCTGGCTCATGGCCGCACCAACGGTTTCCAGCCCCTCGGAGACGCCCGCCGCGATGCCCCGGGACGGGTCGTCGGGGGTCGAGGAGACCTTCCAGATGGCGAGCTGTCCGCCCTCCTGATCGTAAAGGCAGATATCGCAGAACGTGCCTCCGGAATCGACCCCAATTCGCCAGGACATCGGTTTCTCCATTTTCACGCAGAGGTTGGCGGCGTCATCCGTGCAGGGTCAGGGATGCCCCCGCGTCACCCGTCGTCCCTTCGAAGCGGCCGTGGCGGAACGGATCGAGCGTCCATTGCCTCCCGTTGCCGATCACCAGGTCACGCAGGACCTGCCCCACGACCGGCCCCAGGCAGAACCCATGGCCCGAGAACCCCATCGCGATGACAAGGCCGTCGATTTCGGGGGGCGCGTCGATAACCGGCAGCGCGTCGGGCGTCAGATCGATCAGGCCGCTCCAGCATTCCTCGATCAGGGCATCGGCGAATGACGGGACAACCGTCGTGAAACGCTCCACGATCCTGCCGAAGGATGATGCCGGGGTCGGCACGACCGGGCGCGTGCCGCCACTCAGCACGCCGTGCCACGGCAGAACGCCGCTGGTCACCCGGAAACGCCCGTCCGGTTCCTGACGCCCCGCACAGTCCGCATTGGCGACACCGATCACCTGCGACAGGATCTGCCGCCCCGGCATGCCGCGCAGCACGGACACCATGTGCGGATTGATCGGCACCGCCAGATTCAGGGGCGCGAGCAGGGCATTCCCTTGCAGCCCCGCGGCCACAATGACGTGGGAGGCCGGGACGAACGTCCCGTTCGCCCACACCCCCTGGACGCGCCCGTCACGGCACTCGATCCGCTCGACGGTCGTACCGGGGCGGTAGTCGGCGCCCTGGCGCCGCGCCGCGGAGAGATAAGCCTGGCAGGTGGCCAGAGGGTCCGCATATCCGTCCGTCGGGCAGAACGACGCGCCCAGCACAGCATCCGAGACGGCTGGCGCGATATCGCGCACCTGTCCAGTATCGAGCAGCCTCAGATCGAGGCCGCTGGCCCGCTGACTGTCGACCAGCCGGCGGATGATCTCCATCTCCTCGACCGTGCGGGCGACACGCAGGTTGCCGTCCTGCCGGTAGCCGATGGACGCGTCGAGCCGTTCGCCGAGGTCGGACCACAGCGCCACCGCCGCCCGCGCCAGAGGCAGTTCCGCCGCGTCGCGGCCGGACTGGCGCACGCCGCCCAACGTCCAGCCCGAAGCCATGGCGGCGCGGGCATAGGTGTCGAAGACTGTGACCGAGCACCCCACCGACACCAATTCGTAAGCCGCCGCGAGACCCATGATGCCCGCGCCGACGACCACTATGTCAGGCATTGTTTCGCTCTCGTTCCCCGTGGCATTACCGCTGCCGGCTTGCCAGGTTGCGTTCCGGCCATTCTGGATCATTGCCCCAAGGCAACAAGGTCCAGTTCACGCGAAACGCGTGGACCAGTTGCGGCACACGCCGTGGTTTTTCCTGAATCTTCGGCGCTTTCCCCCCGCCGCGCGTTTTTGAAACGGCGCCTCTACGGCTTTCCAGCGACGGCATGGCTGGACCGCCGCCACGCCGCCGGCGTCGTGCCCGTCGCCTGCCGCATCGCCCGTGTCAGCGCGGTCTGGTCCGAATACCCCACGCGGCAGGCGATCTCCGCAATGCTCTCGCTCGTCCAGGCCAGTTCCTCACACGCCCGGCCGATCCGCCGTGCCGCGAGATAGGCCGCCGGACTCTGTGCCAGTTCCTTCTGGAACAGTTGATGCAGTTGGCTCACGCTGATGCCACAGCGCATGGCCATCTCGGACGTTGTCCAGGCGTAATCGAGCTGCGCCTCGATTGCGGCGAGCAGTCCGGCTAGACGCGAGGCCGGCCTGCGCAGGTCGAGCAACAGCGTATCGAACAGCAGCGGCACCCAGTTGCGCGCCAGCGCCTCCCCCCATTGCCCTCCATGGCGCGAGGTCTCGGCAAATTCGATCAGACGGCGCGCCGCAGGCGAGACGGGCACGTAGATCAGCTGGGCCATCTGCTCGATATGCGCGCCCTCCAGCGTCTCGCTGTCGAGATCGACGACCAGAAAGAGATTTTCCCCCCGGCCCGACTGCGCGTGCGTGACACCGGGCGGCACGAAGGCCGCACATGCGTGATGAACCCACCCGCCCCGGCCGCCGATTTCGATCTCAAGCCTGCCGGCCAGCGGCAGTACCAATTGAGCATGCCGATGGGAATGGCTATCCGTTTCATGGTGATAGCTGCGAAAGCTCAGTTTCAGGTTTTGAGCGGACATTCCGTCGCTTCCCGGTTTACGAAACGGTACGACACGCTAGACGAAATGGCGGCCGCAAGGCAATTCGACGCCCGCCCGGCGTCAAGGCCCCGAACACTCCCCGCCTGCTGTCGATAGCAGGTCAAAACAAATGGAGACACGGTCAAGAACGGCGGCGGCATCCTGGGCTATGATGATCAGACGCTGAAAGGGCCGTGGCCGGCTGTTTCGCCAGGGGGTTCAAAATGCATCTGACCGATTTCAAGGTACTCGCTTTCGACTGCTACGGCACGCTGATCGATTGGGAAACCGGAATTTACACCGCACTCCAGCCGCTTCTGGCGAAGCTGGGCAACCCCATGTCGCGTGACCAGGCGCTCGAGATCTTCGCCCGCCATGAATCCGACCAGGAAGAGCAGACGCCCGAGATGATCTATTCTGACCTTCTCGGCGTGGTCTATCGCCGCCTGGCCGCGGAATGGAATGTCGCGGTGACCGAGGCGGAAGCCCTTACCTTTGGCGGATCGGTGGCCGACTGGCCGGCTTTTCCGGACTCGGTCGAGGCCCTGGATTACCTGAAACGATATTACAAGCTCGTGATTCTCTCGAATGTGGACCGCGAGAGTTTCCGGGCGAGCAACCGCCGGCTCCAGGTGGAATTCGATGCCATCTACACGGCGCAGGATATCGGTTCTTATAAACCTTCACCGCGTAATTTCGCGTTTCTTGTCAGCCATGTCGGGGCCATGGGCTTCGCCAAGCCGGACATCCTGATGACGGCGCAGAGCCTGTTCCACGACCATGTGCAGGCGAACCGGATCGGCATCGCATCGGCATGGATCGACCGTCGCCACGCCACCGAGGGATGGGGCGCGACCATGGAGCCGGAAACGCTCCCGCATCTCGACTTCCATTTTCGCAGCATGGGCGAACTGGTCGAGGCGCATAAGAGGGAATGCGCGGCGCAGTCATGAAGTAATTGCCATCTGGTGGAATCGGATGAAATGCGCCAGCCTTTGGTGTAATGGCCGGATGCGTTCGCGCTGATCCATGGACATGGCGCGAGCCTGCCGTTTCGCCGAACGTTATCCGATCAGATCATTTCTCTCGCGGATCGGAGAAGGCGCATGTCCTCCATCACCGACCGGCTTGAACGCCTGCCGTTCTCGCGCTTTCACCGGCGCCTGCTGCTTCTTGGCGGCCTGGGCTATGCGTTCGACGCCATGGACCAGGCCAGTATCGCATTCGTGCTGCCCGTTGTCTCGCGCCTGTGGCATCTGACGTCCGTACAGACGGGCACGCTCGGAAGCGCCACATATATCGGCTTCTTCTTCGGCGCGCTCAACGCGGGGCTGGCGGCGGACCGCTGGGGCCGCAAATTCATCATGATGACGGCGCTTGCCATCTATGCCGCGGCTTCGGCCGCCAGCGCGATGGTGGAAAGCTGGCCGGCATTCTTCATGCTACGGATCGTGGCAGGATACGGCGTGGGGGCGGAAAGCGTCGTCATCGCGCCGTTCCTCGCGGAATTCGTGGCCAGCCGCTATCGGGGCCGCTTCACCGGGGCGCTGGCGGGGTTCTTCTCGTTCGGCTTCATCGGCGCGGCGCTGATCGGCGTCGCGATCGTTCCATCATGGCCGTCGGGCTGGCGTGTGGCGATCGGCCTGACGGCCCTGCCGGTCGTCATGTTGCTGGTCTGGCGACGGTCCCTGCCGGAATCCCCGAAATGGCTGGAAAGCCAGGGCCGCCACGCGGAAGCGGCCCATATTCTCGCCACGATGGAACACGAAATCCCAGGGCGGCGGGACACGCCCCCGCCACCCGAAAGGACAGCCGGCAGCGGGCGGACAGATGGCCTGCGCGACCTGTGGCGGGCACCGCAGCGACGCGCCACGATCCTGGCGTCGGCGCTGTGGTTCACGGTCAACTGGACCTATTATGCCTATTTCACCTGGCTGCCGTCGCTCCTGCTGGCAGGGGGTGCTTCGATGCAGACGGGCTACAACCGCTCGCTCCTTATCTACTCGGCGCAAATTCCCGGCTATTTCGTGGTCGCGGCGGTCATCGACCGGATCGGGCGCAAGCGCGCCCTCGGCCTCTGCCTGGGTTTCGGCGGCCTGAGCGCCCTGGCCTTCGGCCTGGCGCACGGCAGCGTCGAGACGAATCTATGCGGCCTGCTGCTGTCCTTCTTCCTGAATGGCTGCTTTGCCGGATTGTATGTCTATACGCCGGAACTCTTCCCCACCGTGGTCCGGACCACTGGGCAGGGCCTGGCCTCGGCGGTCGGCCGGCTGGGCGCGATCGCCTCGCCGATGCTGGTCGGTTTCATGTTGCCGCGAACCGGCTTCGCAGGGGTGTTCGCCATGCTGGGAAGTGTGCTGCTGCTGGGTGCCGCCGCTGTATGGTGGCTGGGCCTGGAAACCGCGGGACAGCGCCTGCACGACACACTGGCCGCGCCGGACGGCAACCCGGACGGACGCGTCCCCCTGCCGTCCCCCGCCGAGCCGGCCTGACGCCGGGAGTGCCCTCATCGCGAAACCAGCAAAGGACCCCCGCAGGATGCCGCATGAGATCCTTCCTACCCCGGCCGGCGATGAATTCGCGGCGGCCTTCATCCGCTCCGGCTTGCCCGTCGTCCAGCCGGCCACCGCCCGAACGGCGGGAGAAGGGCCGCACGACTGCATCGTCTTCCAGAACGGCCTGTTGATAGACGGCACGGGCGCGCCGATGTGGGGGCCGGTGACGATCGTCGTCCAGAAGGGGATGATCACCAGCCTGACGAAAAGCCACCACGCGCCACCGCCGCGGGAAGGCGCCAGGGTGATCGAATGCCATGGACAGGTGCTGACCCCCGGCTTCATCGACTGCCACGCACATATCGGCGCGCCGTTCCATGCGGCGAACGGCACGATGCCGCACGCGGACTATGTCTATGCGCTGTGGCTCGCTCATGGCGTGACGACGATCCGCGAGGCCGGTTGCTTCAATGGCCTGACCTGGACGAAAGACCAGCAGGCGGCGGCGGCGGCCGGACGCATCGCCGCCCCCCGGATCCATCCCTATGCCGCGTTTCCGGCAACCAACGATTATGTCAACATCCTGCACACGCCCGACGCGGCACGGGATTGGGTCGCGAGGGCGCGGGACAACGGCGCCGAAGGGGTGAAATTCTTCGGCGCGCCACCGCATGTCATGCAGGCAGCGCTGGCCGAGTGCCGGAGGCTGGGGCTACGCAGTTGCTGCCACCATTCCCAGCTTGCCGTCGGCCGCATGAACGCGCGCGACACGGCGCAGTGGGGACTGACCAGTACCGAACATTTCTACGGCATTCCCGAAGCCTTGCTGGAAAGGAACACGGTCCAGGATTTTCCCGTCGACTATAATTACAGCGACGAATATCGACGCTTCTCTACCGCCGGCACGACCTTCGACCAGGCGGCCCGGCCAGGCAGTCCGAAATGGGAAGCTGCGCTGGACGCGTTCATCGCCGCCGGCCACACATTCGTGCCGACTTTCAATGTCTACGACACGAACCGCGACCTCATGCGCATGCGCGGCGCCGACTGGCACGCGGTCTATACCGACCCGAACCTGTGGCGCTATTTCCAGCCCCAGCGCGGCGGCCATGGCGCCTATTGGCATCGCTGGTCCACCCGCGACGAAGTGGCGTGGCGGAACGCGTTCCGCGACTGGATGACGTTCGTCAACGCATTCAAGGCGCGCGGCGGCCGCGTCTGCGTCGGCAGCGATTCCGGCTTCATGTTCCAGCTCTACGGCTTCGGCTATGTGCGCGAGCTGGAATTGCTGCTGGAAGCGGGATTCACGCCGCTCGAAACCATCCGGGCCGCGACGGCGCAGGGGGCGGAACTGCTGGGAATCGACGCGGACGTCGGCACGCTGGAGGTGGGCAAGCGCGGCGACATCCTGGTTCATGATCACAACCCGATGGAGGATTTCAAGCTGCTGTACGGCACCGGCGCGCTCCGCCTGGCCGACCACACGGAGGATGCGGGCTTCGTCCGCGGCCTGAAGCTGGTGATCAAGGACGGCATCATCTACGACACCGATGCGTTGCTGGCCGATATCGCGCGGCAGGTCCGCGCGCGCCGCGCCCAGGCATGACGCGGCGCATGGGACTGTCGACCTGGCTGCTGTGCGGCAGCCTGGGCAGCGGCAAGACCACGCTGCTGAAACATTTCCTCGCCCTGCCGGAAGGACGCGACACAGCGGTCGTCGTCAACGAGGTCGGCGAGGTCGGCATCGATGCCCATCTTCTGCATGATGTCGCGCGCAACGCGCCCGTCACGCTCATCGGCAATGGCTGTGTGTGCTGCTCGGTACGCGGATCGCTGGGCGAGGCGGTCGAGCGGGTGCTCAGGACACGCCACGAACGCGGCCTGCCCCCGGCCCGGCGGCTCGTCATCGAACTCAGCGGCCTGGCACGCCCCGGTGAAGTGATCCGCGAATTATCGTCGTGGGACGGGATCATCGCCGGCTTCACGGTCGTAGCGACGGCCGATTGCGCCCTTCAGGCCGCATCCCCCGCCCCCTATCTGGCCGAGCCCGAGCCGGCGGCGATGGCACATGTCGTCGCCTTCACCAAGCCGGAAGGCAGGGACGCCGCGTTCCGTGAGATGATGCGCGCCCGGATCCATGCCGTGAACCCGCTGGCCAGGACGATCTGGGAAGACACCCTGCCGGCGCGGGCGGCACGCGCCTTTTCCAGCGCCCCCGCGATATCGCCGTCCGTCCCGCGCCTGGCCTGCCACGACGGCGCCCCCGCACATCCGGCGATCCGCGTCATGAAAGCCGAATGGCCGGAGGGCATGAGCTGGTCCGCTATCCAGGCGTGGCTCGACGCCACGGCGGCGTTCCTGGGTTCGCGGCTTCTGCGGATCAAGGGCTTCGTCGCCGTCGCCGAATGCGACGAGCCCATACTGGTTGAAGCGGTCGGCACGGTCTTTTCCACGCCAAGGCGGATGGCGACGGACCGGAGCCTGCCCCTGGGCCTTGTCCTGATCGCCGCGGACATCTCCGCCCATGACCTCGCGACCGCCGATTTCGGCACGACAACCCCACGCCCGGAGATCACGGCGACCTGGTCCGGATGAACCCGAAGGAACGCAGCCGGATCACGCATGGCACAAGCGGGGACACCGGAACCGGCGCCACGGAGCGCCGTCCGCGACGGCGGACGTCGCGACCCGGCCGCATGCGTCGCGTTCAGGCGAGGTCTTCATCCTGGCAGGTGAAGCACAATTCCGAGACACTGGCGGTATTGGGCAGGTCGAGCGCGTGGGAGATCATGGAGGCGATGTCGGCGGGCTGCGTCATGTCTTCGGGCTTCCAGCTCTTGTTATCCCGGGTCATGTCGGTCGAGACGAAGCTGGGGCAGACGACGATGGAACGGATTCCGTCCGCCCAGCCGGTGCGTCGGACCGCGGCAGCCAGGCCGGTCGCCGCGAACTTCGTCACGGCGTAGAGGCCGGAGCGGGGCGATTTCACCCGTTTCCCCGACATGGACGACAGGATGACGATACGGCCGTGTCCCGTGGCCCTGAGCGCGGGCCATGCAGCCTTGATCAGGCGCGCGGGCGCGCGGACGTTGACCTGGAACATCCGGTCCAGGTCGCTGTCCTCGAGTTCGAGCAGCGATCCCGGGATCATGATGCCGGCCGAGGCGATCACCGCGTCGATCCGGCCGAAACGCGCGAGGGTCGCCTCGGTCCATTGCCGTTCCGCGCCGGGATCGGTCGCGTCGTAAGCATGGACCAGATGCGGGGCGGAGAACGGCGGCCGGCCGGGATCCCTCAGGCCGGCGCTGATCAGCCAGCCGTCGGAGACCAGCCTCTCCGCGATCGCCGCGCCGATCCCGCGCGAGGCGCCGGAGATCATGGCGACACGCCGGGTTGCGGTGTCAGGCGGGGGCTGCATGTTTCAGGCCTCGTCGGGACGGCCGTAGCCGCCGGCCCCGGGGGTCACGATTTCCACCACGTCCGCAGGCGCCAGGGATGCCCTGCCGCGCGCAATGGGGGCCGTGCACCGGACCGTCGCCATGCCGCCTTCCCCGCCGCCATCGAGGCCCCAGGGCGCTGTCGACATCCGCGACATGCTGATATCGACATCGCAGTTTTCCTCGGCGCGATAGACGCGCCGCAGCCCCATCCCGCCGCGGAACCGGCCCGCGCCGCCCGAACCATCCACCAGTTCATAACGCAAGAGGGTCAGCGGATATTCGATCTCCAGCGCCTCGACAGGCAGGTTGGAGGTGTTGGTCAGATAGACCTGCACGCCGTCGAGTCCATCCTTGTTGTAGCGGGCGCCGGAACCGCCGCCGATCGTTTCAAGATAGATCCAGAAGCGGTTGCTGCCTTCGCGTGTTCCGCTGAAGGTCGCCGCGACGACCGAGCCGTTGGATGCCGCGGTGATGCTTTTGGGACAGACGGGGGCAAGGGCGGCATTGATGACATCGACGACACGCTGGCAGGTCGAGATGCGCCCCATCACGGCGGCCGGCGGGGCGCAGCACAGAATGGTGCCCTCTTCCGCCTCGACATGCAGGGGGCGGGTAAGGCCGGCATTGGGCGGGATGGTAGGGTCGACGATGGATTTGATGGCGTAATAGACCGTGGCCAGCAGGGCCGAGCGGGTCATGTTGAAATTCGCGCGGACCTGCTTGGGGCATTCGAATTTCAGCGTCATTTCCTGCCCGCTGACCGTAATCGCGCAGGAGATGAGCATCGGTTCGGGATAGTCGATCGTCTCGAACATGTCTTCGGCGGTATAGGTCCCGTCGGGGATCGCGGCGATGCCGGCGCGCATCTTTCGCTCGGCATAATCCTGCAGCGCGAGCCCGGCGCTGATGATGACGTCGACGCCGTATTTCCCGCACAGCGCGGCGAAACGGTTCACCCCGAGACGGTTGGCCGCCATCTGGGCCCGGAGGTCCGAAATCCGTTCCCCGGGGACCTGGCAGTTCAGGAGAATGAGATCCTGCACGTCCTGCTGCAGCACGCCGCGCCGGTACAGCTTGATGGGGGGAATGCGGATGCCTTCCTGGAAGATATGGGCGTCCCCGCGATCGGCGAAATCCGAATGATGGGCGGTGTTGATGGCCCAGGCGACGATGCCGCCCCCGACGAAGATCGGCTCCGCGAGCACAATGTCCGGCAGATGGGTGCCACCGCCCAGATAGGCGTCATTGCCGATGAAGACATCTCCCGGTTCGATCTCTTCGGGCTGGTACCGCGCGGTGATGAGCGGAATGAACTCGATGAACGAACCGAGATGCATCGGGATATGTTCGGCCTGGCAAAGCGTGTGCCCGAACTGATCGAAAAGAGCGGTCGAGCAGTCGCGCCGTTCCTTGATATTGGTGGAATAGCTTGTGCGGATCAGCGCTTCCCCCATTTCGTCCACGATGGACGACAGGGCGCTGCCGATGATCTCGATGGTCACGGGATCGAGGGACACGCGATTGACGGTGTTCATGACTTCAGTTCTCCCTGCTGTAACACGCTAGAAGCGATCATAACGGAAGGGCGCGAGATCGACGGAGGGCCGGGCACCGGTAACGATTTCCGACAGCAGCTTGCCCGCTCCGGGCCCGATGCCGAACCCGTGGCCCGAAAAGCCCGTGCCGAGCACCAGGCCAGGCAGGGAACCGACCTCGCCGATGATGGGCACCGCATCGGGCGTCACATCGATCATGCCGCCCCAGCGTTCGACCTCGCGCATGGTGCGAAAAGGGGGGAAATCGCGCTTGAGAACGCGCGCGGCCTCCTCGAGCAGGTCGTGCGTGGGTTCCGGGTCGAGAATGCGGATCTGCTCGAATGGGGTCACGCTATCGGCGGACCAGCGGCGGCGCATCCGCAGTTCGTCGAGGAAACGCCGGCCGAGACGCAGGCGCAGCTCCTTTCTGCCTCGCATGTACGATCCGATAAATTTATGGAACTGCCTGAACGTGTCGGGTGTGATCTCGGACACGCTGGCATTGCGGCGGCTGATATTGTAGCCGCCCTGGAGGTTGCGGCGAAAGGCGAAATCGCTGCCCCCGACACTCTCCTCGGGCGCGCCCTCGACATTGTCCACGCGCATGACGCTGCCGAGCACATTCAGCGCGGGAAGGTCGATTCCCTCATTGCCGGCGAACAGGCGCGACCAGGCCCCCCCGGCGAGCACGACGGTATCGCACCTGATGGTGCCGCGCTCGGTTACGACGCCGGACACTCTACCGCCCTGGCGGTCGAGCGTGCGAACGGCGCAGTGCGTCAGGATGGCCGCGCCTTCTCCGCGCGCCGCCTCGGCGATGGCCGGCACGGCCATGGTGGGTTCCGCGCGGCCGTCCGTCGGGCAATACAGCCCGCCTTTGAAGGGGCGCTGCGCGCCACCCGCCATCTCGGCGGTTCGAGCTCCGTCAAGGATGGAGGTTCTGATCTGATAGCGATCGGCGATGCCTTTCCAGGCGAGGAACTCGTCGAGCTGCTTCTGGTCGTCGCAGGCGTAAAGAATACCGCACTGGCGAAAGCCGGTCTCGCGGCCCGTCAGGCCGCTCAGGTTCCGCCAGAGTTCGAGACTGAGCTGGCCAAGGGGGAGCTCGCGCTCGTCCCGCCCCATGACGCGCGTCCAGCCCCAGTTCCGGCTCGATTGTTCCGCGGCGATCTCGCCCTTCTCGCACAGCACGACGCTTACACCGGCGCGCGCCAGGAAAAAGGCGGTCGTCACACCGATCACGCCGCCGCCAATGATCACGACGTGGGCAGAGTCCGGCATGTGTTCGTCCGAGCGAACACGGTCGACCTTCGGTGCCATTATCATCCCGTCCCTGCAGAAGAGTGCCATCGTACTGGCCGGCGAGTCGATCGGTGGCACAAATGATCCGCCATGTCCCGATATAGCTGTTATTTCGAAACACGCTCTTATTTTGCGGGATGCGGGACCTCTAGTCTCTGCCCATACACCGACGCATGAATGGCGGAGAGAGAGACATGGCCTGGAGGCTTGGCGTGGATTCCGGCGGCACGTTCTGCGACGTCTGCCTCTACGACACGGATACGAAACAGTTCGCCATCTGGAAGGTTTCTTCCACGCCGGACGACCCGTCACGGGGCATTCTATCCGGCATTACCGAAGGGCTGGGCACGGTATCGGCCGGCCCGCGCGATGTGCGGTTTCTCGGGCACGGCACCACGGTCGGCACGAATGCCGTGATCCAGCATAAGGGCGCGCTGACGGGATTCATCACGACGGACGGGTTTCGCGACCTGCTGGAGATCGGCCGGCAGAAGCGCCCCAGCCTCTATGATACGCAGGTCGACAAGCCCCTGACCCTTGTCGCCAGACATCTCCGCTTCGAAGTCCCAGAACGAATCCGCCATGACGGGACGATCGAGACGGCGCTGGACGAGCAGGTCGTCCGCGAGGCGGCCAGAGCCCTGGGCAACGCCGGGGTGAAGGCGGTCGCGATCGGCTTCCTCTACGCGTTCGTCCGGCCCGAACATGAACGCAGGGCGCTGGAGATCGTGCGGGAGGAACTGCCCGACCTGTTCGTCTGCGCAAGCCATGAGGTGGCGCCCGAATTCCGCGAGTACGAACGGTTCTCGACCGCGGTCGTGAATGCCTACCTCGGACCGGTCATGGAGGCGTATATCGCGCGTCTGGGGGCGCGGCTGGAGCAACTGGGCCTGCCCGTCGCGCCACGGATCACGCAGTCCAACGGCGGGGTCATCAGCTTCGACCTGGCAAGGGCGTTGCCGGTGCGCACCGTTCTGTCCGGTCCTTCGACGGGTGTCGTGGCCGCGCAGGCCATCGGGCAGGCCATTGCCATGCCCAACATCATCACCTTCGACATGGGCGGCACCAGCACCGATGTCGCCTTGCTCAAGGACGGGGCATGCCGGCTGACGGGAGAGGCCGAGGTCCACGGCTATCCCGTCAAGGCGCCCATGCTCGACATTCACACAGTCGGCGCCGGCGGCGGATCGCTGGCCCATCGGGACAATGGCGGCCTGCTCAAGGTCGGGCCCCAGAGCTGCGGCGCCCATCCCGGCCCCGTCTGCTACGACAGGGGAAACCTGACGCCGTCCACGACCGATGCCAACGTCGTTCTGCAGACGCTCAACCCCGAATTCCTGCTGGGCGGACGCATGCCGATCCGGCGCGACCTGGCCCTCGCGCGGATCCAGGCGCTTGCCGACGAACTGGGCATGGACGTGATGGAAACGGCCCAGGGCATCATTTCGGTCGTCACGGCCAACATGGCGCGGGCCGTGCGGGTCATCAGCGTCCAGAAAGGGCACGATCCGCGCGACTATGCGCTGATGGCGCTGGGGGGAGCGGGCCCGCTTCATGCGGTGCGCCTGGCGCAGGAACTCGACATGAAAAAGGTGATCGTCCCCCTGACGCCGGGGGTGATGTGCGCGCTGGGCCTGTTGCTGACGGATCTTCGGGCCGATTTCTCGACCACGCAGATCATGCTGGCCGACGCGGACGCTGCTGGGCGCCTCGGTGTCCTGTTCGCCGGGCTGCTCGATCAGGCGGAACGCTGGTTTACCGAGGAAGACGTGGCACCAGAGGACAGGAGCCTGCGCCTGAGCGCGGACATGCGCTACGCGGGACAGAATTATGAGCTCTCGATCGAGATGCCCGGCGCGACGGCGGCGGTCACCGCCGGGATCATCACGACGATGGTGGAGAATTTCATGACTCTCCATGAAGCGCAGTACGGCTTCGCCTCGCGGACCGATCCGGTTCAGTTCGTGACCTTGCGGGCCGAAGCGGTCGGCAGGGTGGAGAAAGCGTCGTTCGTGGCCCATGAGACGGCAGGGCCCGACGCGTCGGCGGCGATCACGGGCTCTCGTGAGGTCTGGTTCCGGGAAACTAAAGGCTTCATGCCTTGCCCGATTTACGAGCGGGACCGTCTCAGGTCCGGCAACCGCATCACGGGTCCCGCGATCATCGAGCAGATGGACGCGACCACGGTGCTTCCGCCGGGTACGGTGGCGGAAGTCGAACCACATCTCAATTTGATCATCGACACGGGTCTCTAGGAGACTGACCGGAAATGCGCACCGGGGGGGCGGATCTTGAGGCCAATCTCCATAACATTTCTTTAATTTCAATATGTTATTTCGGATGAAGAACAGGTTTGCCATTCCATTTCGTTCTGATAATCAGAACGAAATGGAATGCAGTTCTTCATTGTGAAATTCTGTTGACTCTCATTTCTGATATTTTGCTTTATAAGGCTCGGAGCGCGGAAGGAGCGCCGCTCCCGCCACGATGGCGGCGCAGGCTGATTCGCCACATAAAGCAGGATCACGAAATGAATATCAGGGATCTTGAACATTTCATTGCCGTTTCGGAATGTGGTTCCTTCTCGAAGGCTTCGGCCCAGCTTGGCCGCCCCCAGCCGGCACTGAGCCGTCATATCCGCGATCTGGAGACGGACCTGCGCGTTCAATTACTGTATCGAAACGGACGTGGCGTGGTATTGACCGAGGCCGGAAAACAATTAAGGCTGCTGGGCACAAAGATTATCCGCCAGATCCGCGAGACGCAGGAACAGATTCGTCATTATTCCTCCGACCGACTAGGTTCCGCGGCCATCGGCATGCCGGCGAGCGTCAGTACCATTCTGCTCTCACCGCTTGCGCGTTCGTTGCGCGAGGCCTACCGGCATGCCGACCTGCGATTCATCGATGGATGCAATGGCGATCTTTTCCAGGCGCTCAATAATGGTGCCTTGGATGTGGCGCTCGTCTATGATGCCCAGGTATGCGCCAACCCGAACATGGAGACGGTGCTCTCGCAACCGCTGTACCTGATAGAACTGGCAAACCCGGCCGACGGGCCCGCCGACATTCATGGCACGATTGACGCGTCCGGCCTGGCGGAACGTCCGCTGGTCCTGCCAGGCCGCCGGCACGGGTTGCGGCAGATTGTCGAAAGCTGGGCAGGACGGAACGGGATCAATCTGAACGTGCAATTCAATTGCGACACCTACGCGTCGATGCTGCAAATCGTCTCAAGCGGGATGGCGGCGACCGTCCTGCCGGCATCCGCGGTGAAGCGGGAGATCATGTCCGCGCATTACAGGGCTCGGCTCATCACCCGGCCGACCTTGTGTCGCAGCATCGCCCTGGTGACATCGCCGAACAGACCAGTAAACGTAACGATCATCGACCATATCAAAAAAAATATCGATTCTCTGGCGGATGATTTTTCCTGGCCCCATGTCCGTGAGACCGCGCCCCTCCGGCCGTTTCTCCCGAAGCGGGTGACCATGCCGGTCGCGGCGATGCATGTTTGAACATGCCGGATGCACCGGCCGGTCCATATCTGATATGTGGGGAAACACATGTTTCCATACAAAAAATTGGCTATCTTTCCACGAAGCGCCTGATCCGATATCCGTGCGTTCATGACGTGAAGCGTCCGCGTCCAGGCGCCCTGACATGGGGTATGGATAGTATGCCCGGATAAACAGCCCTTTCAGAAAGCTCGACATGCCCTGGATCGTCCTGTTTGCCCTGATCGCGCCGATCAATCTGTTAATGTCCCTTGACCGGCAGGCGATGACGCTGTCCGCCCCCGTCATCCAGCACGAGTTCGGCTTTTCGACGATCCAGATGTCGGCCATCATCGCCTGCGTGTTGTGGACATACGCTTTTTTCCAGATTCCGTCGGGCACCATCGTCAATACGCTCGGGCCGCGACGAACCTTGTTCGGCGCATGTTTCTTCTGGTCCTTCATGACGATCATCACGCCCGGAGCGGGCGGATTTCTGTCGTTCCTCGCCTTGCGCATGGCAATGGGCGTGGGACAGGCCCCCGACTGGTCGTCGAGCATCGTCAGTATCCGCAACTGGTTTTCACCGGAAAAACGCGGGCGGGCAAACTCGGTCCTGCTTGGATTTCTCTATATGGGCTCGGTCATCGGCGGCCCTCTCACGACGCATATTACGAAGCAATGGAACTGGCGGTCGAATTTCTACATCTACGGTGTCATCGGCCTCGTCCTGAGCATTCTGTGGCTGGTTTTCTTTCGCGATACTCCTCCGCGCGGCGATGGGGGCGGCATCGATACGGCACGGGACGACGCGACGGCGAAGGTGGAGACAGCGCATCTCAGGCGCGCATTGCGGTCGTGGCAATTCTGGTCCCTCGGGCTGCATTATATGTGCCTTCTGACGGTCCAGTCCTTCTTTCTGGTCAACATGCCATTCTACCTCATGGGGGCACGGCACGTGTCCTATCTGTCGATGGGATGGCTATACGGGATGCCCTGGCTCGTCCTGTATCTCGCAGTCGTCGCCGGCGGCATGATATCCGACACCATTCAACGGAAAACACGATCCGTCTGGCTGGCCCGCACCCCCATGGGTGTCTTCGGTACCGGGCTCTGCGGCCTGCTTGTCGAGATCGGCTGTCTGGCACCGAGCACGAATATCTCGATTTTTCTATTCTGCCTGGCGCTTGGCCTTACCGGTCTCAGCCAGATCTCGATCTGGTCGTCGGTTCAGGAACTGACACGGCGCCATACCGGTCTTGTCGCGGGTTGGACGACGTTTCTGGGGAATACCGCAAGCGGCCTTGCTCCGATTGCCATGACCTACATACAGGGCAGGACAGGGAGTTGGCCGCTTGCGGCGCTTGTGCTCACATTTGCCGGCATCGTGGGCGCCCTGTGCTGCCTGGGCACGCATTCGGAACGCCCGCTGCATCTGGAGGAGTAGGACAGTCGATGGGGCAGACCAGCGGTAGCCAGCACTCGCAAAACTCGGAACGTGCCGCCCTTATCCTCATAAGTCTTGGCCAGGCCACATGGCGCGGCCTCAGTCTCAAGGAAATCGCCGAACGAGTGGGGGCGGAAAAACCCGCGACCCACCGGACCCTTCTGGCGCTGAAGCGTCATGGCATGGTGGTGCAGAACGAGTTGCGGGGACGATATCGCCTCGGTCCGGCGGCGCTGGCACTCGGCCAACGCCGGACGACGCCCATCGAGCGGATCGAGCAGTGGAAGCCCGCGATCGCCGAACTGGCAAAAACCTATCAGGCCTCCGCGTTTCTGCTCGAACGGTCGGGTCTCGATGCGATCATCACGGATATGTATATGACGGACCCGTCCCTGAAAGTGTTGGGCGGCGGCGGGATCGGGGGGCGTCTACCGCTGGGCTACGGCCTCGGCAGCACGGCGATTCTGGCCGAACAGGACGAGGATGACCAGTGCGCCATCCTGCAGGCCAATCTGGAACGCTATACTACATTAGACGTCGATGTCGGCGCGCTTCGCGCCTATCTGCCGACCGTACGAACGCTTGGATACGACTACAGGCGCGACACGTTCATTGAGGGAATATCGGGCATATCGGTGCCGCTGCATGAGGACAATGGACGCTGTCGCGCGGCTTTGACAATCGCCAAGCCATCGGAATTCCTGCCGGACAGCGAAGTCCCCGCCCTGATCGCTCACATGAAGACGCTTACCGATGGGTCATACCGGCCCCCAGGCCCATGACCGCCGGCCTGCAGCCGTCCGCTGATAGGACTGCCCCCTGCACTGGCGGCCCTGGACCCAGCCGCGCTGATGTCTGGCAGTCACTCCGCCCCGTCCCGAGCCGTACATTGAAAGACAACACTCCCCGTCGATCCCCAGTCAGCGGCAGACCGAACAGGATCAACCTTTCCTGTCAGGAAATTTTTATTCTTTCAAGTTGACGCGCGTCGATCAGCCTGATTAGCATGCCCTCACTGCCAAATGCTCTGCGGGGGTTGCACGATGTGCGGCATCGTTGGTCTCTTTCTGAAAAACCGGGCGCTTCAGCCCGAATTGGGACGCCTCACGTCTCTCATGCTGGAAACCATGACCGAACGTGGTCCGGACAGCGCGGGTTTTGCTGTCTATGATGGCGCCGCCGCAGGCCACCGCAAGATGACGGTTCGTGGAATTTCCTCCTCCAATGCCGGTGACCTTGAATCCGGGTTTCTGCAAATTACTGGGAATAACGGCAATGTTCATCAGCGCTGCGACCATCTTGTTCTGACGTATGCCGAAGAACATGAAACCCCGTTGCGCGCCTATATGAATGAATTCGGAAGGGGCGTGCACATCGCGTCCTGCGGCGATAGTATCGAGCTCTATAAAGGCGTCGGACTGCCCGAACATGTCGCCACTCGTTTCGAACTGAAAACCATGCGCGGCACCCATGCGATCGGCCACACACGCATGGCGACGGAATCGGCGGTCACCATCGCCGGCGCGCATCCGTTTTCGACGGGCCCGGACCAGTGCCTCGTCCACAACGGTTCGCTCTCCAACCATAACAGCCTGCGTCGCATGCTGGTAAGGGAGGGCCTCGCCTTCGATACCGAGAACGACTCAGAGGTCGCCGCGGGTTACCTTTCCTGGCGTCTTTCACGGGGCGACAAGCTCGACCAGGCACTTGAATCATCCATCGACGTTCTCGACGGGTTTTATACTTTCGTCGTCGGTACCCGCGATGGCTTCGCCGTCCTGCGTGATCCGGTGGCGTGCAAGCCGGCCGTGATCGCGGAGACGGATGATTACGTCGCGTTCGCGTCCGAATATCGCGCGCTTGCGGAACTTCCGGCCATTCAGAACGCAAAAGTGCTCGAGCCGGAGCCCCAGAAAGTGTATCACTGGGAGCACGCGGCATGAAAACTCTGGATCTCAGAACCGCCCCGCTACGTGAAATCAACCGAATACTTCAGAATGAGCATGAAGGTTTCTACGAAATCCGCAATTCGAGCGGACAGCACGCCCTGGCCGTCGGGTTGACGGCGCCGCTTAGCGTCACGATTGACGGTCACGCCGGATATTATGCTGCCGGCATGAACCAGAACGCCAGGATCATCATCAATGGCAATGTCGGGCAGGGCGTCGCCGAAAATATGATGAGCGGCAGCGTGCATGTGAAAGGCTGCGCCAGTTCCAGCGCAGGAGCGACCGCTCAGGGCGGTCTTCTGGTCATCGATGGCGACGCCGGCGCACGCTGCGGCATTTCCCTCAAGGGCGCGAATATCGTCGTGCGAGGCTCCGTTGGCCATATGAGCGCGTTCATGGCGCAAAGCGGCAACCTTGTCATCTGCGGCGACGCCGGGGACGCGCTGGGTGATTCCTTGTACGAGACGCGCATCTTCGTGAAAGGAAAGGTCAGGAGCCTCGGGGCGGACTGTGAAGAAAAAGAAATGACGCCCCAGGATCTGGAAATCCTGTCATCTCTGCTGAATGATGCCGGCATTCACGATATTTCGGCCAGCGGGTTCCATGTCTACGGTTCCGCCCGGACTCTCTATCATTTTCACGTCGACAATGCATCCGCATACTGAGGCCGTGATGACCAAGAACCACCACGACGTGACGAAGACTTTCCCCCGTTATTCAGCGACGTTCGATGAATTTACGATCTCGCAGATTCAGCGCGCGGCGGCGACGGGTATCTATGATATCCGGGGTGGCGGCACGAAGCGGAAGCTTCCTCACTTTGATGATCTTCTGTTCCTCGGCGCGTCGATGTCGCGTTATCCGCTTGAAGGCTATCGCGAACGCTGCGGCACGGATGTCGTCCTGGGGACTCGCTTCGCCAAGAAACCCATCTACCTGAAAACGCCCGTCACCATTGCGGGGATGTCCTTCGGCGCGCTGTCGGCCCAGGCAAAGGAAGCGCTTGGCCGTGGCGCCACGGCCGCCGGCACATCCACCACCACAGGCGACGGGGGCATGACGCCGGAGGAACGGCGCCATTCCGCCACGCTCGTCTACCAGTATCTTCCGTCGCGCTACGGCATGAATCCGGACGATCTGCGCAAGGCCGACGCGATTGAAATCGTGATCGGACAAGGGGCCAAGCCCGGTGGTGGCGGGATGCTGCTGGGCCAGAAAATTTCCGAACGCGTGGCAAAAATGCGCGACCTCCCCGTGGGTATCGATCAGCGCTCCGCCTGCCGCCATCCGGACTGGACGGGCCCGGATGATCTTGAAATCAAGATCGAAGAACTTCGTGAAATCACGAACCATGAAAAGCCGATCTACATAAAGGTTGGCGCCAGTCGTCCGTATTACGACATTTCCCTTGCCGTGAAGGCAGGCGCCGACGTCGTAGTGCTTGACGGCATGCAAGGAGGGACGGCCGCGACGCAGGAAGTATTCATCGAACATGTCGGTATCCCTATTCTCGCGGCGATCCGCCCCGCCGTGCAGGCGCTTCAGGATCTCGGCATGCATCGCAAGGTTCAACTCGTGGTCTCGGGCGGTATTCGCACGGGCGCGGACGTGGCCAAGGCACTGGCCCTCGGCGCCGACGCCGTCGCCATCGGCACGGCCGCACTGATCGCACTTGGAGACCAGAGCCCGGATCTCGCCTCCGAATATGCGAATCTGGGCGCGAAGCCAGGCACGTACGACGACTGGCAGGATGGTCACGATCCGGCAGGCATCACCACGCAGGATCCGGAACTGGCCCAACGCCTTGATCCGATCCTCGGCGGCCGCCGGTTGGCAAACTATCTTTCCGTGCTGACGATGGAAGCACAAACCCTTGCCCGCGCCTGCGGTAAAAGTCACGTCCATAATCTGGAACCCGAAGACCTTGTCGCCCTCACCCTCGAAGCCGCCGCCATGACACAATTGCCGCTTGCCGGGACCAACTGGTATCCGGGCAAGCCCGGATACTGACGGCGTCACCCTCAACAGGTTCCGGCGTCTGTTTCTGCAAGCAGCCGGCTTACGACACGAAATGGACACGGATTTATGGTCAGCATCCGACACAGCATGGGCGATCTTGCGGAAATCGCCCGCGAAAAGAATATCCGTTACTTCATGATTTCTTTTGTCGATCTTGCCGGCACGCAGCGCGCCAAGCTTGTTCCCGCCTCGGCCATAACCGGTGTCCAGAAAAATGGCGCAGGCTTCGCGGGTTTCGCGGCGTCCTTCATCATGTCGCCCGCCGATCCCGATCTGCTGGCCATTCCCGACCCGAATTCTCTGATTCAACTTCCGTGGAAACCCGAGGTCGGCTGGCTGGCCTCCGATCTTGTAATGCATGGCAAGCCCGTTTCACAGGGGCCACGCAATGCGCTCAAACGCCTGATCGCCCGCGCAATGGAACACGGGATCGATGTCAAAACCGGCGTGGAATGCGAATTCTTCCTTATTACTCCAGACGGTCAGGCTGTGTCTGACCCGTTCGACGCCTCGAACAAACCCTGTTATGATGCGTCCGCCCTTATGCGTCGCTACGATATTATCGCCGAACTGTCGGACGCCATGCAGACACTCGGTTGGGAGCCCTATCAGAGCGATCACGAGGACGCCAACGGCCAGTTCGAAATGAACTGGAAATATGCCGATATACTCCTCACTGCCGACCGCCATGTCTTCTTCAAGTTCATGGCGCGTTCGATCGCCGAACGGCATGGGCTGCGGGCAACGTTCATGCCTAAACCCTTCATGCATCTGACCGGTAGCGGTTGCCACGCCCACATCTCGCTGTGGAAAGACAACGAGAACGTCTGTGGTGATCCCGGCGACCGACTGGAACTTTCACCCACGGGCTACCATTTTGTGGGCGGCCTGATCCACAACGCGGATGCGCTGTGTGCCATGCTGAATCCTGTTGTCAATTCATACAAGCGAATCAATGCGCCCCGCACCGTATCCGGCGCGACCTGGTCCCCGAACACCGTGACTTATTCCGACGACAATCGCACCCATATGATCCGCGTACCGGGGGGGGGTCGTTTCGAGATCCGCCTGCCGGACGGTGCCGCCAACCCCTATCTGATGCAGGCCGCCATTCTTGCTGCCGGACTGGATGGCGTTGAACAGAAACGCGATCCCGGCGCCCCGCTCTTCGTCAATATGTATACCGACGGTCACAAGGTGACGGACGCCAAGCGTCTTCCATTGAATCTTCTGGACGCCCTGCGCGCTTTGGATAAATCGGACGCTCTGCGTGGCATGCTCGGCGACGGGTTGATTGATCCGTATCTGGCCCTCAAGACAGCCGAATGGAATACCCATTGTGGATATCTGTCAGAATGGGAACGCACCGTTACCCTCGATTGCTAGTGACCTGCCTCCGGAACTTTCCTTCCTTCTGAGTTAGAGTCTGGCCTTATTGAAGTGCTCCCCTTCTTTGGATCGCCCTGGGCTGGGACTTCCGGGGTTTCGGCTCAGGTGGCGGAAGGCGCCGATGAGCCTTTCATGAGCGATATCGGCGGCTTGTTGCCGATGGCGCTGTGGGGACGGACGGTATTGCAGTCCTTGCGCCATTCCTCCATTTTCAAGCGGGCGTCTTCAAGCGTCAGGAACCAGTGGGCGTCGAGGCATTCGCTGCGGAACTTGCCGTTGAAGGACTCGATGAAGGCGTTATCCGTTGGCTTGCCCGGCCGGGAGAAGTCCAGCTCAACACCGCGCTGATAGGCCCAAAGGTCAAGATCCCGGGAGATGAACTCCGATCCCTGGTCGACCCGGATCGTCTTCGGATAGCCGACTGATCGGCAGGCCCGCTCAAGTGCCGCCACGACGTCTTCTCCCCGGTAGCTGAACCTCGGATCGACCGCGGGCGAGAAGCGCGGGAAGGTGTCGATGACGGTCAGTATGCGGATCTTGCGGCCGGTCGCCAACTGGTCGTGAACAAAATCCATGGCCAAGATATCGTTGGAGTGCACGGCCTCTGTCCGGTCTTCGCGCAGCTTCGCCTTCACCCGCCGCTTCGGTGTCTTGTTGCGGATTCAGAGGTCCAACTCTTTGTAAAGGCGATAGATTCGCTTGGCATTCACGGACCATCCCTCCCGGCGCAGTAACACATGGACGCGCCGGTAGCCGTAGCGCACACGCGTCGCAGTGATCCCCTTGATCCTGGCCTTCAAGGCAGCCTGATCGCCGCGCTTCGACTTGTAGTGATAGAGCGAGGTATCGACCCGCAGGCAGGCACAGGCTCGCCTGATCGAGACTTTCCAATCCTCGCGGACCTCATCGACAAGACGGCGCCGGCGAGCAGGCTTCAGAGCTTTTTTGACAGGACATCCTGCATGGCCTTGTCGAGTGTCAGGTCGGCGACGATCTTCTTCAGCCGGTTGTTTTCGTCCTCGAACTGGCGCATGCGTTTGACCTCCGACGGCGTCATGCCGCCATAGCGATTGCGCCAGTTGTAAAAGGTCGCGTCGCTGATGCCTGCCTTGCAGCACACCTCCGCGACCGGCGTTCCTTCATCTGCCTGGCACAAAATGAACGCGATCTGCGCCTCGTAAAACTTCGACTTCTTCATGGAACTCTCCTTCTCCCGTCAACGGGATCATAATTGGAAAATTCCAGCTCAAAGTGATCCGAATATCGGGAAGCACGTCAGCTCGATAGTGCCTCCCAGAGCCGGTCGATTTCCGCCTGGTCGTCGCATTCGATCTCGCGGTCGACGCGGCCGTCGCTGGCGCGTGTTTGATCGGCCTAGTACGAGACGGCGCGCGGATGCGGTGTCAACGATAAGGACTGTGCCCTGATCGCGGGTGCCTTTGTCTATCAGGAGTTCAGAGCATGAGAAGGTAATATCGGCGACGATACAGCGCTATGCCGTTGGCTCCAGAACGATTCCTCCCAGCGCGCTGATACCGACCACCACCAGCGGGGGCGCCCGCCAGACTGTCAGTAGAACGAAACCGACGAGCACGATTCCGAAATCCCCCGCCGATTTGACCGCACTCGTCCAAACCGGCGTGTAAAGCGCGGCCCCCAACAGGCCGACGACCGCCGCGTTGACGCCACGCATGATCGCCTGAGCGATGGGTCGGCTGCGGAATGCGTCCCAGAAAGGCAACGCACCGATCAGGATCAGGACGCCCGGCAGAAAGATGCCGAGCAGACCCAGGGTAGCGCCGGGCACACCATGGAGCGATTGTTTGACGATCACGCCGAGATAAGCCGCAAACGTAAAGAGCGGCCCGGGAACCGCCTGTGCCGCGCCATAACCGGCGAGAAAGGAGCTGTCGCTCACCCAACCCGGGGTCACGAAGGCCTCGCGCAGCAATGGCAGTACCACATGGCCACCGCCGAACACGAGCGCACCCGACCGATAGAAGGCATCGAACAATGAAATTCCCTCTGGTGCTCCATGACGACGGAGAATGGAAGACCGACGAGCAATGCCAGAAAGAGGGCAAGCGCGATCACCCCTGCGCGGCGCGATACAGGCACTGTGACATGTCCGCTGGCCGACGGTGGAACAGCGCGACAAAACCACAGGCCGGCAACGCCCTCCACCGCAATGGCTGCGACCTGGGCAAACGGTGAGGTGGAAAACAGGACGATGAGCGCGGTCACCACCGCGATGGAAGCACGCGTCCGGTCCGGGCATAGCGTTCGTGCCATGCCCCACACGGCATGTGCTACGATTGCCACGGCGACGAGTTTCAATCCATGCAAAAGCCCGATGCCGCTTGGGCCGCCGAGCGCGCTCGCGCTATAGGCGAAGAGAACGAGTGCGAGCGCCGAGGGCAGAGTGAACCCGGTCCACGCGGCGAGGCCGCCGAGATAGCCCGCCCGCATGAGGCCAAGAGAAAATCCCACCTGGCTGCTCGCCGGCCCAGGCAAAAACTGGCATAGCGCGACGACATCCGCATAGGCATGCTCATCGAGCCATTGTCGCCGGACGACAAATTCGTCGCGAAAATACCCGATATGCGCAATCGGCCCACCGAAGCAGGTGACACCCAGTCTGAGGAAGATGAAAAGGACCTCGCGTAGCGAGCCTGTCCGCTGTCCATTTGGCTCCACGCCACGCGGCATGGTGGTCATCGGATCGTTTCCCTTGTCTTCCTGTTCGATATCTGGAAACCGCCCGTCACGCGTAGTCGAAGAGCGCCATGAACCCGAAATCCATGTGCAACTGCTGGTGACAATGAAAGAGCGTTGGCCCTGGATTGTCGGCGACGAAGTCGAATTCAAGTTCCTGAAATCCGCCCAGCATCACGACATCCTTGATCACGCCGCCAGTCGGCTTGCCGCCGATCCGGGTCAGTTCGAAGCTGTGTCGGTGCAGGTGCAGCGGGTGGATATCGTCGCTGGCGTTGCGGATTCTGAACCGGTAGCGTCGTCCCCGATGCAGCGTATAGCGCGGCCGCATCGTCTCCATCGAGAAAGCTTCTCCATTAAGAGTCCACTGGTTGAAGCCATTGAGGGCGGCGTTGTGCTTGACGATGGTCATCTCGATCGTCTCATCGGGCGCGATCGCAGACTGTGGCCTGCCGAACCGCGCATAATCCCAGCGCGCCGGTTTGGGCTCGATCCAGAGCGGCTTGCCGCTTTGCCGCTCATACGCAACGACGATACCCATTCCGCGCCGGCGGTCGTCGTCGGCCAGGTCTCCCATGACCCAGATGCCCGGGTGATCCATCCGGACGATAGCCGAGATCCGTTCTGCCGTGCCCAGCCACAGCACCGGTACTTCCGCCTGCATCGGCACCGGATTGCCATCGAGGGCCACGACCCTGAAAACATGGCCAGGTAGAGCAAGGCTTCGGATTTCACCGGCGCTGCCGTTCAGGACGTGGAACAGCACGCGCTCACCTTGCTTCACACGGATGGGTTCACCATGCCCCAGCATTTTTCCGTTGATCCCAAACGATTCGTAACCGACTTCGAAGCCCTTGGTCTTCTCCCTGGCCGCCGCGTCCGCGGCCTTGCCCATCTGCACAAGTTCGGCGACCGGATCGCCGGCCAGGGCGGCCATCGCCATGTCGCCGCCACGGCTGAAAGACGGTTCGAACTCCTTCAACACCAGGAATATCTCGCGATCATAGGCGCCGGGATTATCCTTTGGCTCGATATAGAGCGGCCCGACCTGACCGGTATATGTGCCGCGATTGAGATCGCCGCCCGCCGCGACATGCGTATGATAGAAGCGAAAGCCCGACGGCCTTGGCACAAAGGCGATCCGGCGCATGCCGTGCGGCGGTATAGTGGGTGTGCCTTCCTCCGCCGCGCCATCCACAGCACTCGGGATCATCTGCCCGTGCCAGTGCACCAGTTCCGGCGTATCGGTATCATTGAAGATATCGACGATGACCCGCGTGCCTTCGGTGAGGCGCAGCAGGGGGCCGGGAAACTGGCCGTTATAGAGCGTGGTTGAGATGATGCGATCGGGTGCAAGCTCCACGAGTCCCGTGGCGATACGCAGCGTATGATCGGAATTTTCGCCCGGGGCGGGACCCGCGCCCCAGGCCCAGCCTGGCACCGTGGCCGTCAGCGTGGTTGACCCAGCCAGCTTGAGAAGAGAGCGGCGACCCAGCGTCATGATGCTGCCAATCTTTCCATGGCGCCTTCCCAGCGTCGAACTCCGCCTTATGTCCACTACAAGCCGAAATGATCCCGATAGCGACGAAAACATGCGGCACCACATTCGAGCCGCATCAAGGCACCCTCGGCGATCGCCGTCGCGCGCCGCGGATCTTCCGCGACGAGTGGACCGATAATCTCCGTGTTCCACGTCGCGGAATGGCGCACATCCAGGACGGCGTGCAGGTCGAAATAATGCCGGTCATCCGGTCCCACGCCCAGTCGCTTCAGCCCGGCGGCGACCCTTGTCGCCCTGCCCGGCGCGGTCAACTCAATCACGCCCAGCGCGCCGATCGCGTGAAACGCCAGATGCCGGTGAGACGCCAGACCTGTCATGGTATTGGCGAGGGCTAGCGATTGCCACACCGTCGTCTCCGGCCGGGGCTGCAGGCCCAGAGCGTGGACCAGATGCTCCAGAATCAGCCCGTGCATGCCGGGTTCGCGGCCATGGCCCATCTCGTCCCAGTAATTCCGCGCCAGTTCAAGCTTGGGCCGCGTCGGCATACGCACCTGGACCAGGGCCGTCAGATCCTCGAAACCAGCCTCGCCCGCGGCTTCCTGTTCAAGGAACCAGCACATGGCCTCACGAGGCGCCTCATGTGCCAGCCAGGTGAAAAGCCTGTCCCCCTGACCGGGGCCGGTCCGCTCCAGTTCCTCGAACCATAACACGAATGCCACCGGGTCCGCCGGCGCACGCGCGGCGGCCGGCGCGACCCGTGCGCGCATCGCGTGCAGAAAGCGCGCCTCGTTCTCCAGCAGGGGGCCGAGGTCCGGTCCGACGCTATCATCGTCCTCGGGCAGGCACGGCGTCAGACGCACATGATTCAGCCTCGCAAGATCCAGATGGAGGCTCCGTTGCGTGTGCTCCACGGCACGTCCCGACAGGCTGTCGTTCATCGGCGCTCTCTCCTACCTTCGTCGTGTCACCGTCAGGCAGATCACCGCGATACGCTCGGCGACGGACAGGGGGCCGTCCTCCAGTTCCTCCCCGAACACATCCGGATCGAGTTCGATGGCCTTCCAGACGAAATCCGCATTCCTCAGCAGCGACGCTACCTCCTGCAGAAATGGATTGTCTCCACCGATGATCGCGGTCCCCGTGTAAAGGAGTAACGTCCCCCCGGGCGCGAGCCGCTCCATGGCAGTCCTGACGATCGCCAATGACAGCCCCTCTCCCAGCCGGCCGCCACCGTTTCGGTAGAGCCGGCGTCGAGGATCGGGCAGATAGGGCGGGTTGGACACGATCAGATCGACTGCCCCCGAAACATCCGAAAGAAGATCGCTCTGCCGCGCCAGAATGCCGTCGACGCCGGCCAGTTCGGCATTGACGCGCGCCAGCCGCAGCGCAGCCTCGTTGATGTCGACCATCACGGTTTCGGTTGTCGGGTCATGCTGCGCGATCAGGATCGCGCCCAGTCCCGTGCCACAACCGATATCGACCGCCCGCGCGGTCGGTGGAACATCACGAAGAAAGGCCGTCAGCACGGCCGCAAACCGATAGCTGTCGGGACCGAAGAACACGGCGTCCGCCGCCTCGGTCGGAAAGGATGAGTGAAAGAAGCTGTTGTGCCCCAGCGTCGAGAACCGGAAACAACTGCGCCAGGCCCCACTGTCCGCGACCAGCATGCCCGCCGCCATCGCCTGTTCGAAGAGCGGTGCGGGCAGCACATCCCGCCGGAACGGCCGGCTCCAGCCAAAGATATCGACAAGATTTCCAGCCCACTCGTTGCCCGGCCGTGCGTTCACACGGCGCTGGGTTTCGGGCGTTGGACAAACAAACCTGTATCCCGCCCGCAACAGCGTGATCCCCACCTGTCGCATTGCCTGATCCGGGTTCGAGGTGCAGGAGATACGCTGTTCCATGATGAGGTCACAACGCAGCATAATGGGCGCTTGTTCCTGCCGTCCCGCCGGTCCGCCCAGCTTCGGTGCCATAGAACGGCTGCCGAAGCCGATATTATGCATACCCCTCATCATGCAGTGGCTGTGGCTGGGACTTCGTTACCGCAGCCTGACGCTACCATCGGTCGTCAATCCGGCGATCGAGACCGGAGGACTGGCGGGGGAATCCAAACATGCCTGTCTGGCCCGGATCAGCCCGGAATATTCGCCATGGGTCGCTCGGACCCTTCTCATCTCCCCCGATGACGTCCGTGGGGTGGGCTCCATCGCGGGCACATTGGGCTTCCCGCTGATCGCCAAACCCGACATTGGCTGGTGCGGCTATGGCGTCAGGCGGATCAACACTGCTGGTAAGCTGGCACAATACATCGCCGCCTTTCCATCCCGCGCCGGTTTCCTGTTGCAGGAATTTGTTCCCGGACCCTACGAAGCCGGCCTCTTCTACATGCGCAGGCCCACCGAAGCCCACGGCCGCCTTATCGGACTTGCGGTTCGTCATTCGCCGCAGGTCATCGGCGACGGCGTTCGCTCCATTGCCGAGTTGATCATCGCAAATCCACGGCTCTTTCCCTTGATGACGCACTACAGGACGGCTCTACCCGTCGGCCGCCTGGAACAAACCCCGGCATGCGGTGAAAGTGTCATCCTCGGCACGGTCGCTTCCCTGCGGGTCGGGGGGCGCTATGAAAACGCCATGAGGCTGAACACCCCCAACCTTGAGGACGCCGTCGACGCCATTGCCCGGTCGATGAACGGCTTTTATTTCGGTCGCCTTGACGTGCGGTTCAGCAGCGAAGACGCCCTGCGACGGGGACAATTCCAGATCATCGAGGTCAACGGTGCCGGATCGGAAGCCATTCAGTTCTGGGACCCGACACTGAGCCTGCCGGAGGCATATCGCGGCGTCTTCGCCAAGCAGAAGACATTGTTCGCGCTGGCCGCCGAGATGCGGGCCACCGGCCGGATCCCGATCGGCGCGGCGGCTCTTTTCCGCGCGTGGTGGCGACAGTTGCGATTGATGCGGCGCTATCCCCCGTCGAATTAGACCCCACATCTACCTGGTTCAAGTGTGTGAAGGGACAGCTTGGCAGAGTAGACTGGGCCAAAGCCGGTCACCCCAAGCGACCCGGTTACCCTACGCTGCAAGCGCCAAGCCAATAGGCTGCTAGACAGCCTTTCAGCGGCTGCTTCGGCAACGCCTTCTTTTATCTGCTGCATATCTGCTGCCCCTGACCCACTCAGGTTCGGGCCGCCCGCCCAAGGGCCATCCGGTTGAGCACATTGTCACGAAGGATGAAACGGTGAACCAGCGCTGTACTCGCATGACCGGCAGCGAGGCCGATAACGAGAGCCGGGCACTCCAGTCGTGAAGTCGCTCAAGAGTGGCGACTGCACCGTGCGAAAAAGCCTGAAACGGCGACGGGATCAGGAGGCCCAAAAGACTCATTTCCTGACCAGCCCCCGAAGGTGGCACTGGCACCGTGGGCCGTTTCGCTGACCTCCCTGATCTGTCTCGCTGTCCTTGGCGTTGTGGGCGCCCGTGCGGGAGGTGCCCGGCCTCTGCGCGCGGCGATCCGTGTCACATTCTGGGGCGTTGTCGCCATGATAGTGACGGTAATAATCGGGAAACTATTCGGCGCTCAGGTGTAGCCGATCACCGTCCGATATGACCGGAAATGCGATACTGAAGAAACGACAACGACCAGCGACGCTCTGGACTGCACCACACCTGCCCCTCGGACCACAGGGACAGGTCACGTCGGATCGGGCAACTTCAGAAATTCCAGGTGCATCGCGGGCATCGGCGTGTCAAGCGACATCGGAACTCCCTTCGCATTGCGGAGATCAACTGATTGCGGGCAACCAGAAGGCGAGCGCCAACAGCACGACCAGAAGCACCGGTGGGGTGATGACCAGTCCGACCTTCATGTATTGGCCCCAGGTGATGCGGTAGTTCTTGCCGGCCAGCACGTGCAGCCACAGCAGGGTCGCCAAGCTGCCGATCGGCGTGAATTTCGGCCCCAGATCGCAGCCGATGACGTTGGCATAGACCATCAGGTCGCGCGTGAGCGGCGCGATGTCCTGCGCCTGCTGGATCGACAGCGCGCCGACAAGCACGCTGGGCATGTTGTTCAGCACCGACGACAGCAGGGCCGCCAGGAAGCCCGTCCCCACCGTGGCGACAATCGTGCCCCGATGGCCAAGCCAGACCAGCGCGTCCGCCACATGATTGGTCAGGCCGGCGTTTTTGAGCCCGTAGACCACCAGATACATGCCCAGGCTGAAGATGACGATCTGCCACGGTGCGCCATGCAGCACCTTGCGCACCCGAATGACCGGACTTTTCACCGCGAGAGCGAACAGAATCGAGGCGGCGATGCCGGCGACGGTTGCGACCGGGAGATGGAACGGCGCGGTCAGGAAATAGGCGAGCAGCAGCGCCACCAGCAGCGGGAACGCCGCCCGGAACACCAGCGGGTCACGGATGGCGCTCGCGGGCTCGGGCAAAGTTGCGACGGGATACGAGGCCGGCACGTCGCGCCGGTAATACAGCCCCAGCACGCCCAATGTCGCGGCCAGCGAGACCAGATCCACCGGCACCATCACGACGGCATAGCGGTCGAACGGCACCGCGAAGAAATTCGCGCTGACGATGTTCACCAGGTTGGAAATCACCAGCGGAAGACTGGTGGTATCGGCGACGAATCCCGTCGCGATCACGAATGCCAGCGCCGCCGTATGGGACAAACGCAGTTGCGCCAGGATCGCGATCACGATCGGCGTCAGCAGCAGAGCCGCCCCATCATTGGCAAAGATCGCGGCGATTGCCGCCCCCAGCACGACGATCAGCGGGAATAATACATGCGCTTTCCCCCGCCCCCAACGGGCGACATACAGTGCAGCCCAGTGGAAAAACCCCGCCTCATCCAACAGGAGCGAGATGATGATCAGGGCGATGAAGGTGAAGGTGGCGTCCCAGACGATGTGCCAGACGACCGGGATATCGTGCCAGTGGATGACACCGGTTGCCAGGGCAACGGCAGCACCGGCCAAGGCACTCCAGCCGATCCCTAATCCCTTGGGCTGCCATATGACGAAGACGAGGGTGACGACGAAAATGACAAGAGCGAGCATCAGACGACCTGCTTGCCGCTCTGGTCGATAACCTGTTCGCCGTCCTCCTTCGCGAAAGCGCCTTTCTGCTGTTTCGGAAGGATGTCGAGGACGGTTTCAGACGGACGGCAGAGTTTGACACCCAACGGGGTCACGACGATCGGACGGTTGATCAGAATCGGGTGCGCCATCATGGCGTCGATCAACTGGTCGTCGGTCAGGGCCGGATTATCGAGACCCAGTTCCTCATAGGGTGTACCCTTGCTCCGCAGCAGGTCGCGCGCCGGCCTCCCCATGCGCGCGATCAGGCTGACCAGTTCGTCGCGCGACGGTGGGGTCTTCAGATATTCGATGATCGTGGGTTCGATCCCGGCGTTTCGAATCATCGCGAGTGTGTTGCGTGACGTGCCGCAGGCGGGATTGTGGTAGATCGTGACGGTCATGACGACACCTTTTCTACCGGGCAGCAGGGAACGAGTTCAGCGATGAGCGGCGCGCACAGATCGATGCGCCCTTCGCAGCAATCCTTGACCAGAAAGAGAACCAGCGCGCGAAGCGCTGAGAGATCGGCGCGATAGATGATCAAACGGCTCTGCCGGGTCGCGTGGACCAGACCGGAGCGCGCGAGGATCGCCAGATGTGTGGACAGCGTGTTCTGTGGCACGCCCACCCGGCGCGCGACCTCGCCGGCCGGTAGCCCTTCCGGCTCATGACGCACCAGCAGCCGAAAGGCATCGAGGCGGCTAGAATGAGCCAGAGCGCTCAGCGCCTGGAGGGCTGCTTCGTTTTCCATATATCCACATATTCCGATATGTGGACTAGAATCAAGGGAGATCTCGAATTCATCAATGTGGATTGAAATTTGCCTGAGGATGCGTCTCGCCGGGATCTCGGGAAAATTTACCTTGCTCCGACACATCACGCAGAAGTGAGAACCGACAATTTTACGCCTGAATACCTTTCCGTGTGTTTCCTATGTGTTTCCTGAGCGGAATTTTGGGCAACAAAAAACCCGCCGGTGAGGGCGGGTTTTAATGTGTGATATCAATCACTTGAACCATGGTTGCGGGGGCACGCAAGCACCGATGCCCACATTCACTTCAGACAGCAATATAATTACGGCATATCAGCAGTTTAGGGCGTGTCGTCAGTTAAGTCCGATGATAGCGGAGATAAGTTGCACAGCCGCGAGGAAGGTAGGCACGAGGAAAGCTGACTGATTGCCGACAGACATCTTCGGGTCTGTTTTGCCAAGAGAGCAGATATTACGGCCTTAGCTCCCAGCGATATCGCTCAATCCTAGCCAATTGCCACGGCGGCGTTTCGCATTAAATCTTTGGTTGCGTCAGACTATCTCGTGATGGCATGCAAGCTGCTTAATCGAGCGCGTTGAGGTCCCAATCACGCCACTGAAAATGGCTAGTTGCGCGAAGGTTTTTACGTATAAGGTCTGAAATATCGCATGATTTCGTCAGTCAAAAATATATCACAAGCGGATTTGGTGCGAACTAGTAGAGATGGTGACCAATTTCATTATCTCCGCGCAGCACGTTTATGCCTTGAGATTTTACGGTTCGGAACCTCTCTCGTAGCAATTACTATAGAGGGAACATCGCCTGACGAGGAAATCACCGATGGACTCAATGTTATTGATCTCGCGCTTTATCATGGAAGCACGGCCCCAGGCTCAGCATCCCAAATCGCCTATCGCCAGTTCAAACATTCGACGCTGCATGCTGCTGAGGAATGGACAGATAGCGGGTTTAAGAAGACTCTCAAAGGTTTTGCGGCACGCTACGAAAAGTTAGTAGAATCCTATGGAGCTGAGGATGTTGGCAAGCGCTTTAGTTTCGAATTCGAGACAAATCGGCCGATAGCTGCGACGGTATTTGAGGCCCTTTCCGATCTAGCGGAGGGTCAAGAAAGTAAGCGTTCAGCGTATTTTCGGCGGGAGTTGCCCCTAACGGGATCGGCCCTTCAGAACTTCGCAAAGCTTGTGCACCTCATGCCGAGCGTTCCCGATTATCTTACGCAGCGCTCGCTGCTGGAACAGGGCCTTGGAACATACCTCCCAGACAGCGACAAGGATGCGCCGCTCAAACTCAAAGACTTGGTGACTCGGAAGGCTACGACAGAATTTGAACGTAATCCGCAAATCAGACGCCAAGACGTTCTGGATGCCATAGACGCACGAGAACATAGCCTTTTCCCCGCCCCTTCGCTTATAGAGATCCCTCAGCAAATCGTAGCGCGAGAGCAACTGCCTTCGATCGCGGCAGCAATCATCGCTTCCGCTGATCCGATAATCATCCAAGCCGAAGGAGGCGTAGGCAAGTCCGTCACGGCCACAACGCTCGCCAGACAACTACCGTCCGGCAGCTTCGGCTTCGTATATGACTGCTTTGGGAATGGCGGCTACAGGAGCGCTAGTGAGTATCGCCACAGGCCCCAAGATGGCCTAGTACAGCTAGTCAACGAGATGGCGTCCGCAGGGCTGTGTGACCCGCTCCTACCGTCCAATAAGGCTGATGATAGCGCTTATGTGCGTGCGTTCTTAAGCCGCGTTCGCCAAGCCGCTGACCAACTGACCAAGAGCGGCGACGGATTGCTCCTCATCGTCATTGATGCTGCTGATAACGCGGAAACTGCTTCTCAGGAGGCTTCTGACGGGCCGAGCTTTCCGCGCCTGCTATTACGCGAAAAATTGCCTGCCAACGTCCGCTTGGTGCTCACTGCGCGTCCCTATAGGGTGGGAAGCCTCGCGCCGCCCCCCGAGGTGAAGCTGACAACCTTGCAGCCGTTTTCAGAGTCAGAAACCGCAGCAAAATTACGTGCCCATTTTTCTGATGTAGCGCCTGCTGATGTGCGGGAATTCCATCGCCTAACCTCCCACAACCCTCGAGTACAAAGCGCCGCGCTAGCCGTAGGAGATACAGTCCAAGAGGTTCTAGCCCAGCTCGGGCCAACCCCTCGTACGGTAGAAGACACCATCAAGGAATTGCTTGAGAAGGCAATAGCAAAAGCGCGGGACGTTTCTGCATATGAGCAGCAGCAAATCGACCTTGTCTGTACCGCACTAGCGACATTGCGACCATTTGTACCGCTCGAAATCGTTGCAGCCACGGCAGGCGTCGGCGTTGAGCTTGTCCGCAGCATTGCGAACGATTTGCAACGACCTTTGATCGTTCGTGAAGATGCGGTTCAGTTTAGGGATGAGCCAACTGAAACTTGGTTCAGGCAGCGCTTCCGACCATCTGGAACTGAACTGAATGCCTTCATTTCCAGACTAAAGCCCCTCGCGGTTGAGAGTGCTTACGTAGCCGCTGTCCTTCCTGCTTTGATGTTGGAAGCGGGTCTGTTTGACGAACTCGTCGCGCTGGCGCTTACCAGTGAGGCACTTCCTCAGGGAAGCGCAATCGCGAAACGAGATGTCGAACTTCAACGATTGCAATTTGCTCTCAAGGCAGCCCTAAGAAGCAAGCGCTATTTCGAAGCCATCAAGTTGGCGATGAAAGCTGGTGGCGAAGCAGCGACGGACGAACGTCAGCAAAACCTGTTAAACCAGAATACCGATCTCGCGGCCCGCTTCCTCGAGCCCAATCAAATCCTTGAACAGGTCTCGCGACGGCTGATCACTGGCGGCTCATGGACGGGGTCCGAGCATGCCTACGAAGCCGCCTTGCTGTCGAGTAGCCCGCAACTCGTTGGAGATGCTCGCTCCCGCCTTAGGTTCGCTTACGAGTGGGTGGGGCATTGGAGCCGCTCGCGAAAGAGCCAAGAGGAAGATCATTTCGACCGGACCTCGATAGACGACGAAGACATCGCGGCATTGCAGCTTGCCGAGCTAAACCTTCACGGCGCTGCCATATGCGCCCAGCAGTTGAGACGATGGACGCCGAGAGAGGTATCCTTTCGCGTTGGGCGGCTTCTAGCTCGTAGGCTGGTCGATGCAGGCAGGTTCACGGAACTTGACGAACTAGCGCATGAAGCCGGCAATGATTTGGGCCTCATCCTAGCAATAACCATGGAGCTTGGTGGGATTGGTCGCGTCCCGCCCCGAGAAGCAGTTCAACGAGCAGCGGCCTTACTCGCGAGCAAACACGTAAAAATAGATGCCCCGAACGATTGGCGTGGAGAGGACACGCGCTTGATTGCGGTTTCTGAGTTGGTCGCTGCGGCTACCAAGCTTCGCATCGCCCCTAGACGAGACCTAGCAAGGGTTCTTGATCGGTATATACCAAAGGAAGCCCCCAGAGGATTAGCTACGCGCTTTCCACACGAACATGATCGGCGCCTTGCTTATCTCCGGGCTTACTCGCTGAGGGCGAAACTGCGTGGAAGGTCGGTGCACCTCACCGAACCCGCAGAGCCGGAAATTAAGAAGGCGCTAAAGAGCAAGCATGGTGGTTACGGCTCTGACGCTGAAAGATATAAGCGTGATATTGGCGTATTATTGCCATGGCATGATCTGTGGGCAGGGGGGCTACTTAAAAAGATTATTCCCATCGACCTTTCTGCGGCCATAGATCAGGCCCGTGATCGAGCCAATCAGGCTGAGGCTCGATCTTACGAAGAGTATTCGGCAACCGGAGACGAGATTGCGCACATCTGGAGCCAAATTCTCGTTGCTGTAGCTGCCCCAGAAGCAGAATGGCTGAAACTCGACGCCTGGCGCAAAGAGCTCAAGCACCCGCTCTTCACCCCTACGCTCACCGCAATTGCGAGGCGCGCGGCTTTTTTAGGCCAACATGGCTTTGCTCTGGACATCGCTGCAGAGGCCCACAAGCTCAGCGCGGGCGAGCGAGACGAAGCAGATAGCAAGGCCGATGGCCTAATTTCGGTCTGCCGCGCCGTGCTGACATCAAGCGAAGCAGAAGCCGGACAATATTTCAATGAGGCTATCGTTGTGGCGAGCCGCATTGGCTCCGAAAACCTCCATCGCTGGGAGGCCATTCTCCATCTCGCAAGTGCCAGCGCGGCGGCACCGATGGATGATCCAGAAACAGCTTACCGGTTCGCGCGAGCCGCTGAACTCACATATGAATACGTTGCACGGGATAGACACTTTCCTTGGGACCACACCGTCGAGGCCCTAACAGGGCTTTCCCACCGATCCGGTCCAGCGATTATAAGTCGTTGGCTGGATAGACATTTTGGAAATGAATTTCGCATTCTTCCAGAGCTTGTCGAAGCCTTGCGAGATGGTGGACACCTAGACCCGATTGCCTCGCTTTGTTTGCTGCCGATGAGAGGTTGGTGGAACTTACTTACAGTTCTCAAAGCCGCACTCAATGGCGCGGACGGTAAAACCGAGCGAACTTCGATAGCTACAGCGTTTCTCCGCTATGCACGCTTTAAAGGAGGAAGCGCCTCAGATTGGCGGGAAATAGGAAAAATTCTGGACGCATTGGAATTTCCTTCGGCCATCGCGCATGAAATGATCGAGGCGGCCTCTCGCTCTGAAGAACGGGAGCAACGAAGCAAGACAACCTACTATTCAACAGAAACGGAGGCAATCGACTGGGACACGGTCTTCAATGAAACCGATCTACTCGATCCCGTGAGCATGAATGACGCCCTCGCTCGATACAAGAAGTTGGAGGGAGGGTTTTATCCAAGTCGGTTTTATGAAGCCGCAATCGATAGGCTGAAGGCAGGCTCAGAAGCCAATTTCCTTGAGTCACTAGCTCGCTCCGGGACAGTCGAGCGCTATGAGCTTAGGGGCCTTCTGGATGCAATTCCAACGACCTGGGAGTCCCGTGTCTCTGTTGCCCCAGCTATTCAGGCACTTGTTAAGCAGGTATATCGCTTGGAGTGTTTCAGCATCACTGCGAGCCGCTACTACCAGTCTCTTCCGCATAAACTTGCTAGCGAAGCAAGCGGCCTCACCGTGCGGGAGCTTTTAGCAGAAGCCGTCGATGCGATTGGTCAGACAACGGTGCCTTCGGGAGCAGACGACCTATTCCAACTTGTAGGGGTACTCGCAACATTCCTGTCAGTTGAACAGGCAAGAGAAGCTCTTAGCTACGCACTCAACCTGTTAGAGCCACTACATGAAGCATCGGATGGGGACGGTCCTTGGTCGATTGACCTCGTCCCTCCATCAACCGTCGAGGCTTCGATAGCTGGCTACCTTTGGGCGGCGCTTGGGTCGCCGGCAGCAGAAAGAAGATGGAACGCAGCTCACTCTATACGAATGCTGGCGTCGCTCGACCGCACTGTCGTCATTGACCATCTAATGAAGTTTGCAAGCCAGAGATCGGCCGGGCCATTTGCCGACGTAGAACTCCGCTTCTATGATCTTCATGCCGTACAGTGGTTTGCGATCAGCCTTGCAAGAGCAGCTCAGGAAAGTCCGGCGACCATCGCTCGCTGCAAGACTTACCTTCTGAACCAAACGTCCCCAAACAATCAGCACGTACTAACCCGCTCGTTTGCCGCCGAGGCACTGTTGACCCTGCATCAAAGCGAAGCAATCTTGCTAGAGCAGGAACAAGTCGATGCGCTGTCAGCAATCAACAAATCCAAGCTTCCTGTTGTCGACTCCAAGAGCTTTGGCAGAGCGCGCAAGGGGCGCCCAACAGAAAGAAAATGGGATGACTCTCGCTTTCATTTTGGTCTCGATTTTCCGAAATATTTCCTGAGCCCGTTGGGCAATGCCTTTGCAATCTCTGATGCAGAGATGGAAATTGAAGCAGAAAAAATAATCAGAGACGATTGGGGACTCGCGGACAACGGTCGTTACGATAAGGATGTCCGCGCCACGCGAAAATATTTCAGAGACAATGATAGGCGTATGCGAGGAGAGGCTAGCGCCGTCGATGACCTTCAATTTTATCTATCTTATCACGCGACAATGACGTTGGCAGGGAAGCTTCTCGACGAGCATCCGTTACATGAAAACCTCCAAGAGCCAGACGATGATTGGCGCACGTTCCGGCGCTGGTTGCGCTCGCAAGGCCTTACCCGAAGCGATGGACTTTGGTTGGCGGATCGTCGCGATGTTTCTCCCAAAGAATGCGTTTCCTTATCGGCGACGAAGGACGAAGATTGGCCATCGTCGTTGGACGATGAGCGAGTGGATAGGTTTTCCCTTCTCCCTGATGCGAGAGTTGTCGCGTCAGGGCGATGGACGGCCTACGCAAGCAGGCGGCGGCAGGAGATATCGGTCAGAAGTGCTTTCGTCTCAAAGGAAACTGCTCCAGCCCTGGTCCGCGCGTTGCAGAACAGTGAAGACCGATATTTCCACCGACTTCCCTATTCCGATGAGGAAGACGGCGAGCTTTCGAAAGGAAACTACCTTCTCAAAGGATGGGTTTCTGAGTTTGGTCGTGACGAAGAGGGGCTCGATAAATTCGACGCTTGGGCGGCCAACGTCGGGCATCGCACACTTGCTCCATCTCAAAACATTGTCGCTCAGATGGGCTTGGAACCCGACGCAACAGACAGAACTTGGCAGATGAATGGCACGGCAGCTTTCTCTTCCGAAATTTGGAGCGAGGGATCGCCTGATGAAGATGGACAACACAGTCACGGGCGACGATTGCTAATTCACCCTCCTCTCATTGATGGCCTTCTCAAAAAGACCGGCATGAGCCTCATTGTTGAGGTAAGAGCAGAACGGCAGATGGCCTATTCGCGATATGACCGTTGGAAAGAAAGAGAAGGGCGCGATGCCAGATCAACCACGCAAATCATCCTCTTCGAAGAAGACAAAGAACCCGTCAGCGTGCGATCCGATCCTAAACCTAGGCCGCAAGCTCGTCGCCGCTCTAAAGGCCGACGATGACGATCTCCTATCAAACTGGATGGCGCACCACATCGCGGAGCTAATAACTGACTGCGAAACGGTAGATGCTGCCGCAAGCAACGCTGCAAAAGAAAGATGCACCACTGCCATTCTTGACCTCTGGGCGCATCGGGCTTCGCTGACAAGCACCTCGAAGCCATTTCAGGAGCTTGCTCCGATCCTTGAAACGTTACGAACACTCAACCCTGAGGGTGAAAATCTCTTCTACCGCCGCATGATCCCGAACACCGTAGGGAAAGCGAATGAGGAAACGAAGAGGTGGTTGAACTTCGCAGAAAATTGCGATGTCATCGCGCGGATGTTGATAAATATAGGGATCGACAAAGCCTCTGAGCATGCTGGTGACGATGCTTTAGAGTGGGCAGATGCGGCCTCCAAAGCCGGATTAGGGTTAGATTTCGATGTTCAGATCAGCGATTTTCTGGACAGCCGATTGAATGAAAGCATGCAGGGTAAGGAACGGCAAGTTCGAGACTTGAAGCGACGTGTCGAAAAGCTGGAGGCTTTTTTAGACTTGGCCTCTGCGCTCCGCACAGATTTGCAGAAGGAGATAGAAGGCCTGGAGAGCACGGATGATACGTGAACACGCTGAAACTCCGCAACTCGGACATCGTGGCCATCCGCTACATATCGTGAACGGATGACGGGTTCCGGGGTATACGCTTCAAACGAGATGCGGCCGAGATCGGGCGCGAGGCAGGTTGTCCGCTCGGCGCGACCCGAATGACTGCTGTCGTAAGCGGCCATTTAAAGTTTGATGCGCGAATGTCCGGATGTGGTCGAAAGTTGCCGCACTGCCGGCTCGGGGGCGCAAGTGTCTGGCAATAGCGTGGAGACGGCGGCCTTCTATACCGCACGATGGCATGCGGTGATCGGCGGCAATATCGGGCTATGGAGGGCAATCGGCGGATCGGAAGGGATTCGAACTTTTACATTGAGACCGCTTCGCTGCCGTAGCGCTCTTCGTGCTGACAAGCGCCGGTTCTATGGTCTCAACGTATCTGGTTGCGGGTGTTTAGACCCCGATTTGAACCTGTTTATGTCAACCGGTTGAAACCATGAGATTTCTTCAGCGGTTCTGGGATATGCCCTTGAGAGGACGCCCGCAACAAACTGATTTAATTGATAATTTTTTATCTGATATGGTTGCGGGGGCACGCAGTCATCATGACTTTCTATTCCGAACGATAGCATAAACAACAATATTTTCGGCCTGAGCATGTTCGGGTATCGATGCCGGGTATCGAACATGAACGCGTTATGGCACGTCGATCTGGGCACTTGCAGCGCGCAAAGCTTCTTCCGCCACACGGATATCCGGCCACTGGTCGATCAACCGGAGAGGCAAGGAAGACCCCCATCATCGCTCCGGCTGTGAATGTGGACTCTTTCCCGCGAGTGATATCCGATAAGAATCGATGCCACTAGGCAACGTCGGGAACGAGGACGATCTTTCCAGGCCCGTAGGACCTTGCCTTCAGCGCGTCTTGAGCTATCGCGGCGTCCGCCAAAGCAAACAACGCAGCAACTGTGACCCTGAGTGACCCGGATTCAGCCAGATCAACGAGCCGGGCGAGAATTCGGGAATCTGGTCGGGCAAACACGGTTGTTACCCCAGGGCCGCCATCCGCTATCGAACAGACTCTCGTGCCTGGGATTGCTACAGCCATAGCTGTCGCCAACGAGCCATGGCCCGCGCAATCCACGATAGCCGTCACGCCAGCGGGGGCGTGCTTTCTAACCTGTTCAGCGACGTCGTCGCCGTACTGGATGGGTAGCGCTCCGATCGACGTCACATAGTTTTGGTGTGAGACAGAGGCACTTCCAATTACGGTGGCGCCTGACCCCACCGCCAACTGTGTCGCCAACGAGCCGACGGCTCCTGACGCACCGAGTATGAGAACGACATCCGCGTCGGATACACGCAGGGTGTCAACAACCGCACGATAGGCCGTTAACCCGGCGAGTGGGAGCCCAGCCGCTTCGCCCCATGAAGCATTCCTTGGCTTTCGCCATAAGCGCTCTACAGGCACACTCACCAGTTCCGCATAAGTACCACTGTGCAGGATTTCCTGATGCGTATAAGCAATGACTTCATCGCCCGGCTGGAATTCGACGACGCCGGCTCCTACGCGTTCGACGATTCCGGCGAGGTCCCATCCGGGCACGACGGGAAACCATGTCTCCATAAAATTCTCACCAAAGCCGGCCTGCAATGCGACATCGGCCGGATTGATTGCTGCGGCCATCATGCGGACAATCACGGCATTCTGCGACAGCTTCGGCTCTGGCAATTCGCCGTATTCGAGGACTTCAGATCCGCCGAATCTCTTATAAGAAACGCCCTTCATGTCGCTTCTCCTAGAAGGCCATCGGAAGGTCGAGATAGATACGATGGTGCGTTATCATCCAATGTCCATCGATTTTTTTTAGAATCGGACGATAATAACCGGTCTCTATCGGGGTGACCGTTCCTTGCGCACCATAGGCTCCTTCCGGCCAACCCCCTTCAGGCTTTTCCGCACCAACGACGTTGAACACTACGAACTGGGCGTCAAGCATCCCGGTGTCACCATTCACTTCGATGATCGGGTCATGGGTGGTGTGATGGCTCCATCCACGCGGCGGATGTGGCTTCATCATCGTGGCCACGGCCGCGCCAACGGCTTCCGACCCGATCAACTCGCCAAGCGGCTCGGGCGTCCCTGCATTGTTATAAAATATCTCCACCTTGCCTTCTGGCACGAAGAGTTCGGCCATTGCCGCTCCGTCTCGGTGATCGGCTGCCCGAACATATCGAGCCATCAACTGCTGAATTTCACGTTCATCGGACATGGTAAGTTTCCTTGAAGAAAAGTGATCCTATCATAGGTTCATATTTCGCGCTTGATATGCAATGATAAAAGATACATATTGATCGGCAAGGAGCAGATGATGATCGATGTCCGTTTCCCAACGGCCTTGCAGATGATGCTTAGCCTCGCGCTAGCCCAGACCGCAGGCGTCGAACGATTGAGCTCCGCCCAGTTGGCTGAGGGGATTGACTCCAACCCGACCTTTGTCAGGCGATTGCTGGTCCCCCTGATCCAGGCAGGTCTTGTTCATTCCACCATGGGACGAGATGGGGGTGTAAGTCTAAGCACCGACGCGGCCATGATTACGCTTGGCGACATCTATAAGGTCACTATGGGGAACAAGAAGCTGTGGACCGGACGTAGCGACATCCCCCATCGTTGCCTTGTCAGCTGCAATGTCGAACGCTTCTTTGGAAACTTGGCCGACGAGGTCGATGAGTCGGTATTAGACCTGTTGAGCAAGCGTACGTTAGCCGATGCCCTCTCGGAACTTCGCACCCTCGACGCCGCGCGCGCTCAATGAAGATAATCGCTACCGGCTGCGCCGACGGATGGAAGCCACATGGTCAGATGTCCTCTTGCGACGCGCTTCTTCGATAAACGAGATCAAGGCGCGCAATCCGGCGGATTGAAATCGGCGGCTTGGATAATAGAGACACAGCCCGGCTGATGTGGGAACAAAGCCATCTAGAACCCGGCGGAGTTTTCCGTCACGAACGCTCTCACCGATCCACCATTCGGCCAAATAGGCTAGGCCCGCCCCAGCCAGCGCAGCCTCCAGCGTCAAGCTTGCGTCATCAAGGGTAAGCCTTCCCGGCACATCGAGCGTGATAATCCGGCCATCCTGCTCGAACTCCCAGCGATACATGCTCCCGCTGGGCATCCTCGCACGAATGCAGGTATGGCGCAGCAGGTCCTGAGGCGTCTCAGGCGCTGCCTTACCCTCGAAATAAGCTGGCGACCCAACCACGGCGGATCCCTGTATTGGCTCCAGATGGACGGCAATCATATCGCCAGGCACCGCGTCACCCGGTCTCACGCCCGCATCGAAACCCTCAGCCACTATGTCGATCGGGCGGTCTTCCGTCACGAGATCCACCTGCATCTCGGGATAAAGACGCACAAACTCCAAAATAATGGGGGACAGAATACGTCGTGCTGCTCCAACGGAACTATTGATTCGCAATATGCCGGCAGGTCTATCCCGATGGTTATTGACAGTCTCCATCGCATGATTGATCACACCCACAGCCGGTTCGATTTCCGCGAGGAATTGCTCTCCGGCATGTGTCGGAGAGACGCTACGCGTCGTCCGGTTGAACAGGCGAACGCCCAACCTTGCTTCGAGCCCCGCGATCGTCTGGCTAAGTGCCGTTGGGGAAACGCCAAGGTCAGAGGACGCCGCGCGGAAACTTCGTCGCCTGGCGACTGCCATTGCCGCCTCAAGCTCCACGATTCCGATTTTCCGCATTATCCAGATTCCTGCATCACTTCATGAACGATAATACGGATTATAATGAACATTCGTAAGCCCTATATCTTGCGTAGTCGCTCCCGTCAGGAAAAATTGAGATGCAAGAGATTACTCACGTCTACATTGATGGCCAGTTCATCGAGCCACATGGAACCGAGCTATTCGATTTGCACAACCCAACAACCGGAGAAGTATTCGGCCACGTCAGGCTGGGAGATGTGCATGACACGAGAGCCGCCATTGCAGCAGCGAAGCGCGCGTTTCCGGAATGGTCGCGAACTACGAAGGCGGAACGGATTTCCCTTCTGCATCGTCTTCACGACGCGATGGAGGCCAAGAAGGACGCTCTGCTGGATGCGATTATTCTTGAGTATGGCGCACCGATCTCTCGATCGACCTGGATGGCCGCTTACGCGTCAAGCAGCTTCCTGGATGCAGCGCGCACCCTGGAAGGTTTCGATCTGACTCAACGGATTGGTACCGCCGAACTCATAATGGAGCCCGTCGGCGTGAGCGGGCTGATCACGCCTTGGAACAGCAATGCCGGCTTCATTTGCAACAAGCTTGCCTATGCGCTGGCTGCTGGATGCACTGCCGTCATTAAGCCTAGCGAGATGAGCGCTGCTCAAACGCAGGTCGTGCTTGAGGCATTGCATGAGGCAGGCGCGCCTGCCGGCCTGTTCAATATCGTCAATGGACGAGGCGACGTGGTGGGCGCTGAAATCTCCGCAAATCCTGACATATCAAAAATCTCATTCACTGGCTCCACCGCGGTTGGGAAGTCGATCTTGTGTGCCGCCGCCGACACCCTGAAGCGCGTGACCTTGGAACTCGGCGGCAAATCGCCCACGGTGATCCTTGACGACGCCGACTTCGCCAAGGCAATTCCGCTGGCGCTTGAGGCAGGCTTCGCGAACAGTGGCCAGGCCTGCATTGCCGGCAGCCGTATCCTCGTCCCTGCCTCGCGGCTTGATGAAGCGCTCGCGGAGACGCAGATCGCCCTTGAAAAAATAAAAGCAGGCAACCCGCGCGACGCCGGTACGACCATTGGGCCAATGGTAAGTCAGACTCAGTACGAGCGGGTCCAGCACTACATTCGGCTCGGCATCGAGGAAGGCGCCACCATCGTCGCCGGTGGCGAAGGGCACCCCGACGGCCTCGGCGGCTACTTCGTGAGGCCGACAATCTTCGCCAACGTCACCAATGACATGACAATCGCCAGGGAGGAAATTTTCGGACCGGTGCTGTGCATCCTGACCTATAAGAATGAGGCAGAAGCAATCTCAATCGCCAACGACACGCGCTATGGGTTACAGGCCTATGTCATCTCCTCCGACCTAGATCGGGCGACGGCAGTAGCCGGCCAGATCCAGGCAGGGCGTATTGTTATCAACGGCGCACCACACGATCCCACCGTACCGTTCGGCGGGTTCAAACAGTCGGGCATCGGCCGCGAGTACGGCGTCTTTGGACTCCAAGCCTATTTGGAGCCGAAGGCCCTCCTGGGCGCGGCTTCGGCATGAGAGTGGAGCATGCGGAAGGCGCCCGCGTCTACGCCGAGTTGAGGGGGAAGGCCAGAGCGGCAGAAATGCAGGAACTGGCTCACGGAATCGGCGCAGAGGCTGTCATCGCCGGCCTGTCGCTGGAGTTCATCTTCGGCAAAGTGTGGAGTCGTGGTGGGCTGGATCGCAAGCAACGAAGCCTTGTGACGATCGCCGTTCTGGTCGCTCTTCGCCAGACAGCTGAATTGCAAAACCATTTTCGCATCGGCCTCACGAACGGCCTGACTCAGGCCGAGATCGAAGAAGCCATCGTGCAGACAGCACCCTATGCCGGTTTCCCCGCTGCCTGGACTGCGGCGCGTGCCCTGATAGACGTAACGTGCAATAGTAAAGAGGCGCCAGACCAAGAGATGTCATAAATTACTTAGAAATACTTGAACATACGAAGCCTCGCACCAGAAAATTGCGGACCAAAGTCACCTCGCCACCTTGAACAGGTGACCATCCACAATAGTCCTTACGATCCGGCATAATTCCGCTGACCGACGCAATTTATGCCGATCGGCAAACTAGCCACTTTGGACCAGTTTGCGCTCAACCGATCGAATGACGCGAATGCGCCATTGGGTTCATTCGGGGCTCTAGGCAGAGGATAGCAAACATCAAACCTCGAAGAAAAAATTACGCCAACAACATGAAACTGGCAAAGCATCTCCACGATTTGCTTCGCTTCGCCTCTTTAGGTCAAAATCTGAATCTTCATCAAGCGGCGCAACAAGTTGGGCTTAGCCAACCCAGTCTGACACGCTTAGTACAGCGACTTGAAGAACAATTTAGAATCCACCTGATCGAACGCGGGACACATGGAATCCGATTGACCGGAGCCGGAGAACTTATAATTCGGCAAGCCGATTTTATAAGACGAAACATCGATCAGCTTCACCACGATATAAATGCAAGAAGAATCGGGAAAAGAGGACGACTCGATATAGGTTTTTTTACCCCCCCAACCTCAGATCCGATAGATGGGGCGATCACACGAATTGCTGATTCCACCGAATTAGAATTGAATTTCCATGAGGGATCCGTTCCCCAATTATTAATTTGGCTACGCCGTCATATGCTTGACGTTGCACTTGCCATGGGATCGGTCGATGATTTGACATTTAATACCGAGCATATCTGGAAAGAAAATCTCGCCGTGATCCTACCTCACGCACATCCGCTCCTGCTTCGAGAACGTGTCTCATGGCCAGAAATTTCAAAAGAAAAAATCCTCGTGCGACGTTCTTTTGGCGATAACTGGATCAGTGATTCTCTTCGAGAACGAGCCGCCCAGGCCGCCTGCGCGTTGACAATGGTCGAAATGCGCGTATCCCGAGAGACCTTACCATTCCTTGTAAAAAAAGGTTTTGGTATTACGATCATGATGGAATCAAGTGCCATTAATCTTCAATCGGACGGAGTATCGTATCGTCTGCTAGAAGGAAAAGGTGCATCCGTAGACATCACCGCCGTCTGGCTTCCAGAAAACGCCAATCCCGCCCTACGTCGTTTTCTCGAAGAGGTTAGCAACGATACGAAGAATAAAATATCAGAATTTTTATAAGAACGCGTGATTCACTAGGTCGTAGTGACGATTTCTGCGGATGAGGGATTCTCACCGTGGCGTTGGATGTGATTCAAGACTGATTTTTAGGATCAGGCTTGATGGCACAGGATATTGACGCTCTTCGTGACGATCAGTGGGACCGGCTACGCGATATGATCCCTGGTGGCCGAGCTGGGCAGCGCGGCCCTCGTTGCGACAATCGCCGTTTTGTGGACGCCCTGCTCTGGATGGCGCGTTCCGGCGGACGCTGGCGCGATCTTCCTGAGCGGTTTGGCAGCTACGACACTGTAAAGAGGCGCTATTACCGTTGGATCGAGCGTGGCGCGCTGGATGGCTTTCTTGAAGCCCTGACGAAAGAAGCCGATCTGGAATGGCTGATGATCGACAGCACGATCGTTCGCGCGCATCAGCACGCTGCCGGGGCGCGCGTCGCAAAAGGGGGGTGGATGCCCAAGGTCTGGGCCGATCTCGGGGCGGGTTGAGCACCAAAATCCACGTTGCCACCGACGCGCTGGGCAATCCGGTGCGTGTGCTGTTCAGCCCCGGACAACGTAATGACATCACCCAGGCACATGCCCTGATCGAAGGGTTCGAGCCGGACGCGGTGATGGCCGACAAGGGATATGACGCCGATCACCTGCGCGCCGCGATCGACCAGATCGAAGCCGAACCCGTCATCCCGCCGAAATCGAACCGCAAGATGCCAAGAGATTACGACCGGGCGCTCTACAAAGAACGTAATCTCGTCGAACGCTTCTTCAACAAGATCAAACATTTCCGGCGCATCGCAACCCGATACGACAAATTACTCGCAAACTATCGAGGCTTCGTCATCCTCGCAGCCGTTGCCATCATACTCCGATAAAATCGTTACTACGACCTAGCCAGTCATCTCCCCTTCTACTTGTTCTTTTTTACCTCCGACCGAAACCCGCGATCTGCCCAGATGAACCGCTCCAGCATCGCCGGGATCAGCCGCTCGACGCTCACCACCCCGAACTGCGCGGCATGGATCTCCGCGTAGGCACGCAGCTCCGCATCCAGCGCTGAGGGCAGACGGACCGTCCGGGTCACCGGCTTCTCGTCGGGCAGCGGCCCAAGACGCAGCTTCGCCATGCTCATCTCCTGTACGGCTTGAGAATCAAATCCCTGGTCACGATCACCCGCACCGGAAAGCCCGGCCGCACGGTCAGGGTCGGCTGGACGCTCAGATCGCGTGACACGATCTGCGATCCGGCCTGCTCGGCCGCATTGTCGCCGGACTGGCGCATGGCGACGACGACATTGCCACTACCCGACACCGCGCCGGCGGTGCCCATGCTACCGCTGGCGTTGAGCAGCGTTGCCAGCGCGACGCCGCGCAGCAGCCGCCAGGTGTGAAAATCGACCCCGTCCTTCAGCCCGGCATAACCCTGCGGGTCCGCCGCCGGCTGGTTGTCGAGCACGATCGAACTGCCGTCGGGCATGATCAGCCGGGTCCAGACCAGCAGGATCCGCTGCTGGCCATAGACGACGGCGCTGTCATATTTGCCCAGCAGCCGCGCCCCCTGCGGGATCAGCAGGGTGTTGCCGGTGACGCTGTCACGCACATCCTCTGTGACTTGCGCGATCACCTGGCCCGGCAGATCGGAATCCAGGCCCGTCACCATGGCAGCGGCGATCACACTGCCGGCCAGCACTTCATAGGGCGAGCGCGGCGTCTGCAGCGTCTGGCTGGCATAGACCGCGGTATTGGGCCGCCCCGCAAGAAACGCCTCCTTGCAATCCTGGTTACCGGGCGCGGGCTCGACGCTCTCCCCGTCATGCGGTTCTCCATTTCCGGGAATGCCGGCTGGCGAAGCTGCACCGTCCCGCCGCGCCGCCACGCTGAAGAACACCCCGGCCCCCGCCGCCTGCGCCTTCAGCCGCGCCTGTTCCTGTGCCGCCGCGTCGGGCTGGACCGGCACGCCCGGCAGCGGCGGGGGAGTTATCGATGTCGGCAGGACCGGTTGCGACGCGGGCTTCGGCGGCGGTCGGGTCAGCCCGGCATAGCCCGCCGGCAGGCCGGTCACCGCGTCTCCCGGCTTGGTGTCGGTGTTGTAGAGTTCCGGACCGGCGACCTGGATCCCGTGCATGGTCAGCGCCCACCATATCGCGCCCGTGGTGGTGATCGCCAATGCCGCCACGCCAAGCACCAGCACTCGGCGCGACAGGCGCGTCACCCGTCGCGGCATCGCGCGCAGGGCGAATTGCGCCGGATCGGCCTTCGGCGGCGGCGGAGGCACATTGTGCCGGCCGTCGGGATTTTCGCCCTCAGCCACGGACGCCATCCGTGCGAAGGATCGTCACCATCTGCTGCGCCCCCTGCCCCAGCCGCAGCTCCGCCATCGCGAACAGCCGATCGACGATCATGGTGGTGCCGCGCACGCGGTAATTGACCAGTTCGCCCCGCTGCCCGGACGTGCCCACCACGAACAGCGGGGGCATTTCGCCCTCGGCGATCCCGGCCGGGAACTGGATATAGACCTTGGCGCCGTCATCGAAGACCTGTGCCGGCCGCCAGGGTGGGTTATCCCCCGCGATCCGGTAACGAAAGCGCAGCGCCGCCAGATCGACGCCCTCGGCGGCGACGCTGTCGGCTTGCGCACTCGCCTGTTCGTTGCGAACCTGCAATGCTAACAACTGGTCCTGCGGATAGCGCCAGGCCACTGCGGCCATATAGGTCGCGACGGTGGGATGCACCTCCAGATGATAGGTGCGTCGGTCGGTGAGGATGACGAGATTGTTCATCGGCAGATCGGCCGAGACCGGCTTGATCAGCACATGTGCCTGCTGCGACGCCCCTGCCCCGCTTCTGGTGTCGCCGATCTTCCACTGCACAGTGTCGCCAGCGGCGACCGAACGCAACGCTTCGCCCGGCTCCAGCGCGATGTCAGTGACATGCACCGGTGCGGCATAGATCTGATACAGCGCCCCCTCGTCATAGGGAAAGACCTGCATGGCATTGATGTAGCCCGCCCGGGTCGGATTGACCGCGGCGGCGGCGTTGGCCACCCGCACCCGTTCGGCCGGGTCCCGGGCGTCGCGTCCGCTGGCCACGCGTCCGCGCGGCGGCAGCGGTTTCAACTGCCCCGGCAAGGGCAGCAGCTCCGGCACGGTCACCACCTGCACCGGCCTCGGCGGGTCGGACAGCAGGTGCGCCGGGCGCGGATCGTCATAGGTGATGCGCGGCGGCCGTTCGGCGCAGGCGGACAGGGTCAGGGCGCCAAGGGCGGACAGAAAGATTGCACGGATCATGGGGTTTCTCCGGTGCTGAGTTCGCGCGCCCAGGAAATCGCATCGACATAGATGCCGAGCGGGTTGGCCCGCAGCGTCGCCTCGGTATGCGGCGTCTGGATGACGATGGTCAGGATGGCGGACCAGCGCTGCGTCGGCAGCGGCGCGCCGTCCTGAAACGGATGCTCGATCCATTCCACCCGGAAGGAGCGGTCGGAAGCCCGCACCACGCTGGTCACCTCGACGGTGACCGCCCGCTTGCCAATCGAGCCGAACGGATCGGAGGATTGCGCAAACGCATCCAGCGCCGGCTTGGCGTGGCTGGTGATCTGGGCGTACGCGGCCAGCCACGCCTGACGCACCACCACGGGGTCGATCGACAGCGACCGCAGCTCGGTGATGAAACGCCCCAACGCAGCGGCGATCTGCCGGTCGCCCGGCGTGACCTCGGCGGCAGCGGGTGCCACCGCCTGCACCGCACCGAGCCGGTCCACTTCCACCACGAACGGCGTGACGCTGGAGCGCGAGCGGGCACGGATGTCGTCGCCCAGTGCGATCGCCGCCAGCGCCAGGCAGCCGAAGGCCATCAGGCGCCAGTTAGCGGCCTGGACGCGGGCCGTGCCGACGCGTTCGTCCCAGAGCTGGGCGGCACGTTGATAAGGGGTGACCGGCACCGGCGTGTCGCCATAGCGCGCAGCGCTGCGTCGCCATCTCATGGCTTATCTCCCTTGAGGTTCGGCTTCATGCCGGCACCACCGCCCTCGCCTTCGCGAACGACGCGGCCGGCGGCATTGCGCACGGTGCGGCCACGCAGCCGCTCGGCCCAGGCGGGCGGCGATTTGCCCGGCGGCGCATCGGACGATTGGGACGATGGAGAGGATGCCGACGAGCCCAACCCCTCGCCGGCCGCGTCCTCACCCATGCCGGACGTCGGTTCCCCGCCGGTTGCGGTCCAGGCGCCGCGTTGACCGGCAGCGTAGCGTTCCTTCAGCGCGGAGACGGCTTCCTCGGCCATGCCGCGCAGACCGCCGCTCGCGGCACCGCCCGCCGCGCGGGCCATTCCGGCGACACCACCGGCGACTGATCCCCCTTCGGCGGCGCTGCCGAGCGTGTAGGCCATGCGGGCGCCGCCGGCGAGCGAGGCGGCCGCGCCGACACCGGAGACGGCCGCCCCTGCCACTGCGCCAGCCCCGGTCGCTGCCAGCATGACCGTCCCGGCCGCCACACCGGCTGGTGCGGCCGCAGCGCCCAGCCCAAGCTGTGGCGCACCGGAGACGATTCCGCTGGCGATGCGATTGGCGGAAAAGGCCAGCCCCGCGATGGTCATGGCGGCGAGCAGAATGGTGATGGCATCCTGCATCGACAATTCCGTTGCCGGATCGGTCGGCAGGATCTGGGTGAAGAGCTGCGTGCCGATGCCCGTCACCACGGCATAGGTCAGGATGCGCACGCCCGAGGTGACCACCTGCCCCAGCACCGGCTCCGCGATGAAGGCGGTGCCACGCCACAGCGCGAACGGCACCAGAATGAAGCCCTTCAGCGTGGTGAGCTTGAATTCGATGATGGCGAGAAACAGCATGATCGCCAGCACGAAGAACGCGATCAGCGTCACCACCCAGGACAGGGTCATGACGAGAATCTCGCCGATGTGCCAGAAGACGTTCGGAAATCCGGCCAGTCGCTGGATCTGCGCCAGCAGCACGTCGGCGCCCTGCACACCGGCATGAGCGAGAAGGCCGGGTTTCAGGAAATCCGCATAGCTCAGTGTCGAACCGGTGGCCTTGAGGCCGAGCGCCGCGAAACTGTTGAACACCAGACCAGCGAGGTGATTCCAGTTGTTCAGAAAGAACGCGAAGAGCCCGACATAGAGGATCTTCTTGGCGAAGGCCTGCAGCACGTCCTCCTCGCCGAGCGCCCAGACCAGCGCGGCCAATGTGCCATCGACGCCGATCAGCACGGCGACGATAAAATGTACGTCGCCCGCGATCAGGCCGAAGCCGCTGTCGATATAACGGCTGAACACGTCAAGGAAATGATCGATGACGGCCGTATCGGTGTTCATGGCGTCGTGCCCGTGAAAACGGTGACGCTATCAGGCGTGTAGCCGACACCATTGCCATAGAATCGTTTCCATTCGGCCTGGGCGGCATTTTCCACTTCCGCGCGGCGCATCGCATCCGCCTCACTGGCCCGGCCGGAGGCCGCCAGCAGATCCTGGGTCGCGGCCATCTGGCGCGCCTGCAAGGCGAGCAACTGGTTGCCGGACTGGATCGCCTGCAACGACCCCACCGCGCCCCGACTCTGGCCCATGAGGGCGGTGATCTGCGCCTGGTCGCCCGGCATGGCCTGTACGATCTGACTCTGCACCGCCATGCTGTGCTGATAGCTCGCAACCGAGGCGGTCCAGCGCGCCTGCGCGTCGGCCAGCAGCCCGGCCTGGGTGACGTTGCCGCCCGAATAGGTTGGATACAGGGTCTGGAATTGCTGCTGGAGCTGCGTCACGCTGTAGGACAGCACCTGCGCCTGCTGCATCAGGCCGGTGAGTTGGGTCATCGACGACTGCAACTGCGCCAGCGTCGAGAATGGCAGGCTGGTCAGATTGCGTGCCTGATTCTCCAGCATCTGCACGAATTGCTGGATCTGGGTGATCTGATTGTTCACCTCCTGCAACGAGCGCGCCGCCGTCAGGATGTTCTGCCCCAGATTGGCGCTGTCGATCACCGCCCATTGGGCATGGGCCGGCGGCGCAACCACTCCCGCGCCGACCGAGATTGCCATCACAACCGCGAGGGACCGCAACTTTCTCATGTCGCGTCTCCTTCACTCTTGAAATGAATCGATTGGGCCTCGATCAAGTCCGACGCCCACGGCAGACTACGCTCCCGCAGCCACGCCGCCGCGAAACGCTCGCGCCCCGCTTCGGCCAGCACCCGGTCGATTGCCATCAGATCCTCGGCGCGCGAGGCGCCGCACACGGCGAGCGCCACCGGCCCCAGCGCCAGCTCGAACAGCCGGCACCCGGCGACGGACTGGAACAAGTAATCGCGTTTCGGCACCGCGCGGGCGATCGTCTCGATCTGCCGTGCGTTCAGTCCCAGCCGCGCGTAGGCGGCGCGGCTCTCCGGCTCGATCACCCGCGCGTTGGGCAGGAAGATCCGCGACAGGCAGCTCTCGATCACTGCCGGCGCCACCGCCGAGTTGGTGATGTCGGCCAGGCTCTGGGTGGAGAACAGCACGCTGGCGTTCTTGCGGCGTAGGGTCTTGGGCCATTCGCGTAGTTTCGGCGCGAACACCGGATCGTCGAGCGCGAACCATGCCTCGTCGACGCCAATCAGGGTCGGCCGCCCGTCCAGCCCCTGCTCGATGCGATGGAACAGATAGAGCAGCACCGCCCGCGCCGCGTGTTTCGACCCCAGCAAATCCTCGGTCTCGAACGCCATCATGCTGGCGTCGCCCAGTTCCTCATGCTCGGCATCGAGCAGGCGCCCGAACGGACCGGCCAGCGTGTACGGTTCCAGCGCCGCCTTGAGCCAGTTGGATTGCAGCAGGGCGGAAAACCCGGTCAGCGTGCGCTCGACGCGTGGGGCGGTCGCCAGACTGCCCAGCGCCGACCACACCGCGCCGCGCACGTCCGGGGTCAGGTCGATCCCTTCCTGCGTCAGCAAGGTGGCGAGCCACTCCGCCGCCCAGGCGCGCTCGGACGGATCGTCGATCCGGGCCAGCGGCTGGAAGGCCACGGCATGGCGCGTGTCGTCGCCCAAGGCGAGATCGTGAAAGCTGCCGCCGGTCGCAAGCACCGCTACCTTCGACGACCGCCCCTTGTCGAACAGCACGATGCGCGCGCCGGAATAACGCCGAAATTGCAGTGCAATCAGCGCCAGTAATACCGACTTGCCCGCCCCGGTCGGCCCCACAATCAGCGTGTGCCCGACATCGCCCTGGTGCAGCACCAGCCGGAACGGCGTGGCGCCGTCGGTGCGCGCGACCAGCAGCGGCAGCCCGTCGAGATGGGTATTCCTATCCGGCCCCGCCCACACGGCGGAGAGCGGCAGCATATGCACGAGATTGAGCGAGGACACCGGCGGTTGGCGGACATTGGCGTAGCATTGACCCGGCAGGCTGCTCAGCCACGCCTCGACGGCGTTCAGGGTTTCCTCCACCGCGACGAAGCCCTTGCCGCGCACGACGCGGCCGATGTGCTTGACCTTCTCGGCCACCTGGGATTCCCGTTCGTCCCACACCGTGACGGTGGCGGTGAAATAACCAAAACTGACCGCGTCCGAGCCCAGTTCCTGCAGGGCCGCGTCGGCGTCCCTGGACTGGTTCTCCGCGTCACTGTCAACCAGCCGGGTTTCCTGCTGCCAGATCACCTCGCGTAGCAGGGCGGCGATGCCCTTGCGCTTGGCCCACCAGTGCCGGCGCTTCTTGCCCAGTTCCTTCTGCGCCTCGGCCTTGTCGAGCGGTAGCCAGCGCACCACCCAGCGGCTGGCCAGAGGCAAGCGGTTCAGCTCGTCGAGCAGCAGCGGCCAGGTGCTGTCCGGCAGGCCGCGCAGGGTCACGGTGCGCAAATGGCAGCGCCCGAGCATCGGCGCGATACCCGGCATCAGGTCGCAATCGGGCAGCAGGCCGTCGAGATAGAACGGCATTTCCGGCACCGCGACCGGATGATGATCATGGGTGGAGATGGTGCCATGCAGATAGGCCAGCGTGCCGGCGTCATCGAGCCAGACACAGTCCGGCATCAGGGTCGCCAGCAGATCGAGCACGCGATCGGTCTCGTCGCGGAAGGCTGCCAGCACCTCCGACCAGTCGACGCCGCTCTCGCCGTCGCGCTCATACAGCACCCGGCTGGCTTTGGCCGCGCGCTCGGGCGGGGCGAGATAGCAGAACGTGAGATATTGCGTGGTCTCGAACTGCGCGCCCTGCTGCTCGAAGCCGGCGCGGCGTTCCTCATCGACCAGCCAGGACAGCGGGTCGGGGAAATCGCCGTTCGGATAGCCGGGCGCCTCATGGCGCGCGGCTTCGACGAACAGTGCCCAGCCCGCCCCCAACCGGCGCAGCGCGTTGTTGACCCGCGCGGTGACCGCGATCAACTCGGCGGGCGTCGCGGCATCGAGGTCCGGTCCGCGGAAACGGGCGGTGCGTTGCAGGCTGCCGTCCTTGTTCAACACGATGCCGGGGCCGACCAGCCCGGCCCAAGGCAGATAGTCCGCCAGTTCCCGCCGCCTGGTGCGGTATTCGCGCAAATCCAGCATGGTCAGACGTCCAGATGGTGGCGGGCGACGCGCAGATGGCACGCGAACACCGCGCCGAACTGCGGATCCTGCCTGATCAGGAACAGGGCGGCGGCATGGCCGATCAGGTAGAGCGCGATGCCGGCCAGCCAGAGCTGCAGGCCAAGCCCGATGGCGGCGGCGAAGGTGCCGAGCGCGATGGCCGCCCCGCGCGGAATGCCGGCGAGCAGGATCGGCTCGGACAGCGAGCGATGCAGCGGCACCGACCAGCCGGGGATGTCGTCGAGTGCGCTCATGCCAGCGCACCGCCGGCGAAGTTGAAGAAGGTCAGGAAGAAACTGGCGGCGGCAAAGGCGATGGACAGACCGAACACGATCTGGATCAGTCGTCGCATGCCGCCGGAACTCTCGCCGAAGGCGAGCCCCAACCCGGTGCCGATGATGATCAGCACCGCGATGATCTTGGCCACCGGCCCCTGCACGGAATCCAGGATCTGCTGCAACGGCTGCTCCCACGGCATGTTCGACCCGGCGGCATAGGACGCCGAGGGGGCAAGCAGGGCGATGCCGACCAGCAGCGGCAGGATGCGCAGACGGGAAAGATGACGATAAACTCTCGAAGCGATCATGACGCCGGTCCTTGGAAGGATGTGGAGATGAAGGGGATGACGGTCTCGCCGGGCGCCTCGCCCAAGACGGTCAGGGTGTAGCTGCCGTCGGGCGCGAGCCCGTCGACGGCCCAGATGCCGGACAGGCGGCGGCCGCGGCCACGGCCGGTGAGCATGGCGATGACGTCGATGGTCTCGGCGATCAGGGCGCGCGGCACGGTGACCACCGCTTCCTGGATCAACTGCTCCAGCCGGTGCAGCGCGCCGCTGGCGGAGCCGGCATGGATGGTGCCGATGCCGCCGGGATGGCCGGTGCCCCACGCCTTGAGCAGATCGAGCGCCTCGCGGCCGCGCACCTCGCCGATCGGGATCCGATCCGGGCGCAGCCGCAGGGCCGAGCGCACCAGGTCGGACAGGGTGACCACGCCGTCCTTGGTGCGCATGGCGACGACGTTGGGCACGGTGCAGCGCAGTTCGCGGGTGTCCTCGATCACGATCACCCGGTCGCCGGAGCCGGCGATCTCGGCCAGCAGCGCGTTGGCGAGCGTGGTCTTACCGGTGGAGGTGCCGCCGGCGATCAGGATGTTGCGGCGCTCGTGAACGGCGGTGCGCAACAGTGCTGCCTGCGCGTCCGTCATAATGCCGTGCGCGACGTAATCGGCGAGGGTGAACACCGCGACCGCCGGCTTGCGGATGGCAAAGGCCGGCGCGGTGACCACCGGTGGCAGCAAGCCCTCGAACCGCTCGCCCAGTTCCGGCAGTTCGGCGGAAATGCGGGGGCTGGCCGCATGGACCTCGGCACCGACATGGGAGGCGACCAGGCGGATGATCCTCTCGCCATCGGCGGGGGACAGGCGATGGCCGGTATCGGCCAGGCCGGTGCCGAGACGGTCGACCCAGATCCTGCCGTCGGGATTGAGCATCACCTCGACGATGTCGGGATCGTCGAGATAGTCGCCCACGGCCGGGCCGATCGCGGTGCGCAGCATGCGGACGGTGCGAGAGGTCTGTGCGGAGAAACGGTCAGGTCCGGTCATGCCGTCTCCCCCTCATCGCCGGAAGGGTCCGGATCGTCCGGCGTGAAATCGGCTGTCGGCATGGCCGCCGCGTGGCGCCGCTCCGGCCAGATTTCCTCACTGATTTCCCGCACCAGACTGTCGCCGCGTTGCAGGCGGCGACCGAGCGTCTCGATATAGGATTGGTAGCGCTGCGCGCCCTGCGCCTTGGCGGCGGCCTGCTGACTGGGCGCCAGCGGGGCGGTGACCGACAGCCAGAAGCGCACGAACAGCGCCTGCGCTTCGATGGCAATGGTCAGATCGCGCTCGATCCGCTCCAACTGCCGCGATAGCCGGTCCAGCCGCCGCACATAGGCGGCCTCCTGGCGGTCCAGCGCGTCCGGCGACAGGAACGAGGCCACGGCGGCCTCGACGATCTGCGAGCGATGCACCCCCTGGCGCAGCGACAGCTCGGTGAGCCGGTCGGCGAGCTTCGGATCGAAATAGCAGTTGAAGCGGGATTTCATGGTGTCATCTCCATCCCGAGCCCGTCGTCACGATCCATCGCCGCCGTTCGCGTGGTCTGTCGCGCGAAGCGGGCGCGCTGGGCGTCGTCGTCGGGCTCGTCTTCGACGAAGGCGAATTCGTTGGCGGGCGCTGGCGCGGGAACAGATTCCTCATGCGCGGGCAGCTCCGGTTCCTGGCGCAGGCCGCCATTGCCGCCCGGCGCGGGCGCGGCGGGATCCGTTGCCCTATCTGCGGGTGCAGCAACCGGCGCCAGTCCGGTCCAATCGTCCCCCTGCCCCGGCGGGCGATCGGCGTAGCCCTGCGCCGACAGCACGGGTGGCGACAGCACCCGTCCGGCGAAGGCGCGATCGTCGTAGTAGCGCAGCTTGCGCGCCCGGATCGGCGGGAGGCCGGCGATCATGACGATCTCGTCGCTGGCCGGCAGTTGCATCACCTCGCCGGGGGTCAGCAGCGGGCGCGGCGTCTCCTGACGGCTGACCATCAGATGCGGCAGCCACGGGGCCAGCCGGTGGCCGGCATAGTTCTTCATGTTGCGCAATTCGGTGGCGGTGCCGAGTGCATCGGAGATCCGCCGCGCGGTGCGCTCGTCATTGGTCGCGAAGCAGATCCGCACATGGCAATTGTCGAGAATGGCGTCGTGCTCGCCATAGGCTTTCTGGATCTGGTTCAGGGACTGCGCGATCAGGAAGGCGCGGATGCCGTAGCCGGCCTGGAATGCCAGCGCGCTCTCGAAAAAGTCGAGACGCCCCAGGGCTGGGAACTCGTCGAGCATCATCAGCAGGCGGTGGCGGCGGGCGGAATTGTCGAGTTTTTCGGTCAGGCGGCGGCCGATCTGATTCAGCACCAGGCGGATCAAAGGCTTGGTGCGGCTGATGTCCGAGGGCGGTACCACCAGATAGAGCGACACCGGCCGCTCCGCCTCGACCAGATCGGCGATGCGCCAGTCGCAGCGGCTGGTGACGCCAGCAACGACCGGGTCGCGATACAGGCCGAGGAACGACATCGCGGTCGACAGCACGCCGGAGCGCTCGTTGTCGGACTTGTTCAGCAGCTCGCGCGCCGCCTGGGCGACCACCGGATGCACGCCCTGCGCGCCGCGATGCTGGGTGGTCATCATGATGCGCAGGGTGCTTTCGATCGCGCGCGACGGGTCGGACAGGAAGGTCGCAACGCCGGCCAGCGTCTTGTCCGGCTCGGCATAGAGGACGTGCAGGATCGCGCCGACCAGCAGCGCGTGGCTGGTCTTCTCCCAATGGTTGCGGCGCTCCAGCGCGCCCTCGGGATCGACCAGCACGTCGGCGATGTTCTGCACGTCGCGGACTTCCCAGATCCCGCGCCGCACCTCGAGCAGCGGGTTGTAGGCGGCCGAGCGCGGATCGGTGGGATCGAACAGCAGCGCGTGCGAGAACTGCGCCCGCCAGCCCGCGGTCAGGGTCCAGTTCTCGCCCTTGATGTCATGGACGATGACGCTGTCGCACCAGGACAGCAGCGTCGGCACCACCAGGCCGACGCCTTTGCCGGAGCGGGTGGGGGCGAACACCAGCACATGTTCCGGCCCCTCATGGCGCAGGATCTCCCGACCATCGCGACCGATCGGCACGCCGGCAGGTTCGAACAGGCCGGAATGGCGCAGATCGTCACGGACCGCCCAGCGCGCTGAACCGTAGGTGGTGACAATCGCCGCCTGGCGGGCGCGCAGCAGCGAACCCAGCAGGGCGATCAGCATGGCGCCGATGCCGCCGAATGTGGCGATCATGGCGCCGATCGCAAACACCCGCGGGGCGTAGCGATCGAAATGCAACCACCAGGGGAAGAAGGCATGCGGGGGATAGACCGGCAGCCCCTGCACCTGGAGCCAGGGCCGGCCCAGTGCCGGGGCGAAGCTCAGCCGCCAGGCGGTCCATTCGGTGGCACCCCACAGCCCGGCCAGCACCGCGAACAATGCCCCCAGCATCTGGCCCCAGAGAATCCGGCTTCCGGTCATCGATCCCGTCCGTCGTCGCAGAACGGGACAAATAAGAAAGGCCGGAATTCAGCCGCTGCAACAACAATCGACAGGCTTCGTAGGCATGCGCAGGATTAGCGGGAGATGGCGGGATCGATGATCCAATCAGGGCCATCAAATTTTTCGAATCACCGAGTTGAAGAGGCGAGGGTCCACATTCGGACGGTCAAGGGCGAAGAGCCAGCATTCACTCACTCGGCAGTTCACGGTTAACCAAGAGCAATCCGGGCGGCTTCGGTAGTCTTCCGAATAATGGATAGACGCGTCAAGCTACCACTCTCAACCGCGATGTCATGAGATTTGATCTCATAGTAATTCATTATCGTCATCCTTTTTTCGTGACTCTCTGTCCATCATGTGTCGTTCATATTCATTTGTCGGTATCCACGGAATATTGGAAAATCCGTTAAAGCCTGCAGGTGCAGCTATCAGCAGTGGGATGGCGGAGATTGTAGTCTTCGTCATGGCCGGCTCAGTATCGACAGAGCGGATCCAGAAATAGACCGCGTAACGATTTCGTTCCCTAATTCTGCTAATCGCCGTAGCCGATAGCAAATAAAGCGGATCAACAGCGAAATTTATTACTACATTATCCAGTTCCGCACTAACATTGATCGGATCGGAAGGCCACCGGATAGGTTCCGGGACACGCTCGCCTTGGCAAAAACCCGTGTAGAATGCAAATTGGCCGCTCAGACTATGGAGTGCTGTGACGCCGGCTGTGTCAGCGGCGTTGATATCATGAAAGGGTACGACGCTGCCTAACTGCTCGACAAGCTCGATCCAATACAGCGAAGACGCACTGCCTGGAAAATTAAACAGGAACCTCCCATTGGATAACCTTTCCAGGATATCGTCAATATTCATTGTGCCATCGGCATGAAATCGTACGCCGAAATTCCTCAAATTCTTGGCACCTGATAATGCGGGGATTTCACCGAGCAAGCCTCTACACGCCTGCTCAAGCCGCGTGATATTTGCGTAGTCTACGCCGAGGCTAGTAATTTTGAATTGAGCCGCGGCACGATGGCTGTTAGCGAGAGCAACCTCATTTTCCCAATCTGCTTTACGCTTACGTAAATTTTTAGCGCTGATGCCGAGAGTCAATCCGCTTGGATGGTGGGCTATATCGTGGCAAGACGGGCAAAGAACAATGAGATTTTCGTATTTATTATCCTGAGATGTCGCATAGGGCTTGATATGATGGATGATATAGGTTTGGCCCTTTTGCCCCTTACATACGCAACATGTGGAATTCGAGTTTCCCAGCAACAAATATACTGTTTCATCCGGAATTGGCACTCTGACCAGGCAGTCCTTCAGACATTTTACGTCCTCTTCAGACAAGCCCATCTGCATCAATTCAGGGCGCCTAAAAGCCTGGATTTTCGCTTTTGTTAGATTCAACCTTTTGGCCCTCTCAGCGAGTTCCAAAGGCACCCCGTAGTTCACAAAATCAATTATCTTTGCCATCTATATAACCGTTACGCAAGAAGGAGAAGAAGGCTGTTTGGGCCAGCGCTATTACCGACCCCACAGCACCAGAGAGTCACTTTTCTTCAACATAATATCAACATATGGACGAAGCTGGGACTGCTGCAAGACCGAATCCATACTACCCGTTTCCTGGCAACAGCCTTTGAGCCAGGAAGATCGTTCCACTTTAACCACGTTGCGCCGCATCGCCCGCGGCACTGACCGAAGGCGCACGAGAAAGCACGACATATGCGTTCGGGGTCGTAAAAGCCGGTCGCGGAGTGAGCAGCCCCCACCGGGTAGTCCGCTGTGACTGTTAGTGCATAAGCACCTCCGTCGCCAAGGTCGGTCGGAGGTGGAGCGAAGCGGAACTGGAGACCGGCCTTGGCGGTG